>CAVQKF010000001.1:0-53303 GCA_963712955.1 uncultured Actinomycetota bacterium
ACGCCCTCGGCCAGGTTCGCCGCGGCCGCGCCCGCGGCCAGCGCGGCCAGCCCCGCCCGCAGCTGTTTCCCGTCGCCGACCAGCACCGCCCGGTGCTCCAGCGCCGCCCGCCCCGAGGCCAGCGAGAACGCCACATCCAGCGGACTGGGCCCGGGACGGTCCGCCAGATGCGCCGCCAGCCGTGCGGCCTGCTCCCGCAGGGCCTGCGGGCTTGCCGCGGACAGCACCCAGGGCACCGCCGCCACGCCCGGCCCGGGGGTGGTGCCGGGCGTGGTGCCGGGCGTGGTGCCGGGCGTGGTGCCGGGCGTGGTGCCGGGCGTGGCGGCGGGATTGGTGCCGGGCGTGGTGCCGGGCGCGGCGGCGGGATTGGCCGCTGGTGGCTGCTCGAGGATCACATGCGCGTTGGTGCCGCTGACCCCGAACGAGGACACCCCGGCCCGGCGCGGCCGGCCGCCGGAATCCCAGGGCCGCGCCTCGGTGAGCAGCGCGACCGCCCCGGCGGACCAGTCGACCCGCGGGGACGGCTCGTCCACGTGCAGGGTCTTCGGCAGCACCCCGTGCCGCATGGCGAGGACCATCTTGATCACCCCGCCGACGCCGGCGGCGGCCTGAGGTGTGGCCGATGTTGGACTTCAGCGAGCCCAGCCACAGCGGCCGGTCCGCCGGGCGGCCCTGGCCGTAGGTCGCGAGCAGCGCCTGCGCCTCGATCGGGTCGCCCAGCCTGGTGCCGGTGCCGTGCGCCTCCACCGCGTCCACCTCGGCGGCGGACAGCCCGGCGGCGGCCAGCGCCTGCCCGGATCACCCGCTGCTGGGACGGGCCGTTCGGGGCGGTCAGCCCGTTGCTCGCGCCGTCCTGGTTGACGGCGCTGCCGCGCAGCACCGCCAGCACCTGGTGGCCGTTGCCGCGGGCGTCCGAAAGCCGCTCAAGCACCAGCACGCCGACACCCTCGGCCAGCCCGAAACCATCGGCGGCTGCGGAGAATGCCTTGCAGCGCCCGTCCGGGGCCAGCGCCGCCCTGTCGGCTGAACTCCATGAACATGCCCGGCGTCGCCATAACGGTCACACCGCCGGCCAGCGCGAGCGAGCACTCCCCGTTCCGCAGCGACTGGGCCGCCAGGTGCAGTGCCACCAGGGACGACGAGCACGCGGTGTCCACCGTGACGGCCGGGCCCTCCAGGCCAAAGACGTACGCCAGCCGCCCGGACACGACGCTGCCGGCGTTGCCGGTCAGCAGGTGGCCCTCGACCTCCGAGCCCGCCGCCAGCCCAGGGCCGTAGTCCATCGTCATCGCGCCGATGAAGACCCCGGCCCGGCTGCCGCGCAGCGCGGCCGCGTCGATCCCGGCCCGCTCGAAAGTCTCCCAGGACGTCTCGAGCAGCAGCCGCTGCTGCGGGTCCATGGCCAGCGCCTCACGCGGGCTGATCCCGAAGAACCCGGCATCGAAGAGATCCGCGTCGTGCAGGAAGCCGCCCGCCCGCTGCGAGTACCGGCCCGGCCTGCGCGGGTCGGGATCGTAGCGCCCGGCGAGATCCCAGCCGCGGTTGGCGGGGAACTCCGACACCGCGTCGGTGCCCTCGGACACCAGGGCCCACAGTCCCTGCGGGCTATCGGCCCCACCCGGGTAGCGGCAGCCCATCCCCACGATCACCACCGGGTCGTCCCGGTCGGCGGCCACCGCCGGGGATGGCGCGGCAGGCAGCGGAGCACCCGTCAGCTCGGTTCTGGCGAACTCCGCCAGCGCCATCGGCGTCGGGTAGTCGAACACCGCTGTGGCCGGCAGTCGCAGGGACGTCGCCGCGCCGAGCCAGTTACTTATCTCCAGTGCGTCGACCGAGTCGAAACCCAGATCGAGGAAGGTCTGCTCGGGGTTCACCGGGTCGGCCCGCCCCAGCACCTCGTTCACCGCATGGCGGACCAGTTCGAGCACGATGCCCCGCTGCTCCGCCTCGGGCAGCCCGGCGAGCCGCTCACGCAGCGGCGGCCCGCCTCGCCGCGAGTCCTCCAGGGGCCCGTCGCCCGGCCCCGCACCGTCTGCCGACTCGCCTGCCGACTCGTCTGACGGCTCGTCAGCCGGCTCTTCGGGCAACTCGACCGGCCGGCCGCCGGACTCCGCGGCCACCGCCGTCCAGTCCGGGGTGACGCCGTCCACGAACACCTCTCCAAGCGCGATCAGCAGCCGGTGCCGTCCTGCCTGGTCCCGGCGCAGGGAGCCCCGGACGCGGGCCTCGGCACCGCAGTCCCTGGCGGTTTCCTGGAGCGCCGAGGTCAGCACCGGATGCGGGCTGACCTCCAGCAGCATCCGGTGACCGTCCGTTAGCAGAGCCCGGGCCGCCTCGTCGAAACGCACGGTGCCGCGCAGAATGCGGCACCAGTAGCCGGCGTCAAGCACCGGATCCGCCAGCAGTCCGCCGGTCTGCCCGGAGTAGAAGGGCAGCCGCGCGGGCCGGGGCCGCAGGCCAGCCAGCGACGCGCGCATCGCGGGCAGGATCTCGTCGATGTGCGGCGAGTGCGCGGCCAGCCCGACCGCTACCTTCCGGGCGTGGATACCGAGCGTGCCGAACTCGCTGGCCAGCTCCGCGGCGGCGTCCGCGTCACCCGAGACGACCACCGATCCCGGGCCGTTGACCGCGGCCACCACCAGGCGGCCGCCCCAGCGGTCCAGCAGAGGGCGTACCCGTTCGGCGGGCGCCATCACGGAGACCATGTCGCCACGGCCGGCCAGGGTCGCCTGCAGCCGGCTCCAGTGGGCGACCACGCGAGCCGAGTCGTCCAGGGACAGCGCGTCGGCGACGACCGCGGAACTGATCTCGCCCATGCTGTGCCCCAGCACCGCGCCCGGCTGGATCCCGTAGGACTGCCAGAGCGCGGCAAGGGAGACCGACACCGCGAACAGGGCGGGCTGAACGACATCGGCCCGATCGAGCGCGGGCGCGCCCGGCGCCCCGCTCAGCACCTCCGGCAGCGACCAGTCGATGAAGGGCTCCAGCGCCTGTGCGCAGTCGTCCATCCGAGCCCGGAACACCGGGGCGCACTCCCGCAGTTCCAAGGCCATGCCGGGCCATTGCGAGCCCTGCCCGGGGAAGACGAACGCCGCCCCACTGGCCGCCGCCGTACCCTCCAGCACACCGGGCAGGACACGGCCGTCCGCCAGCGCCGCCAGCCGCTCCAGAAAGCCGTCCCGATCCTGCGCGACGATCGCGGCCCGGTGCGGTCCGGTGGAGAACCTGCCGCCGAGCGAGCAGCCGACGTCCGCGGGCCGCCAGTCCGGCCGGGTTACCAGGTGGCTGCGCAGGCTCCTCGCCCGCGCCGCCAGCCCGGCTCTGCTGCTCCCGGACAGTGTCCACAGCACCGGCGTACCAGGGCCGGATCCGTGCGCCATCGTGCTTCACGGCTCCTTCGCGATGAGTCGGGCCAGCACCGTGGCCGGGGATGGGGGTCTGATTCGCCAAGTCCTCGCGCGGCAGCCGACTCCCGAGCCAGGCAGGCTGCCGCGCCGGGCGGCGGGGTTCCGTGGGCTGGGGCTTTGTTCCTTCCGGATCGGCGGGACTGCGGGCGTGCTGATCACGGGCCTGGAGCAGCGCGGTGATCCGGTCCCGGGCGACGGCGATGGCGGAGCACCAGTGCCAGGTTCTTGACATAGCCGGTGCCGTCGGCCGTAGGTCAGCCGGGTGGCGGTGTGCAGGATCCGGTAGCGGGTGGTCGTAGCCTCGGCCTGGGCCAGGTCGCCGTCGAGGGCTAGCCCGCCGGGGCTATCTGGCCCTTCAGCCAGTGACCGACCGGCACGGGGAAACCCAGCTTCGCCAGCACGCGCACGCGCGGCGCCGCGCGGCGTTCACCGCCGCCGTGGCGGTGGCCTTCGTGGCCCGAGCAGCGGTCTGGTGCAGCGCCCGCCAGGCGGTCGGCGCCGAGGCGACGGGGCCCAACAGCTCCTGCTGGCCCGCCAGCACCCGGAAGTCGCCAGTCACCGAGAGGTGCTCCTCGACCTGGGTACCACTGGACTTCGGACACCCTTGTCCGTCCCAGGTCAGGAGCACCTCTACTGCTGGCACGCCGGTCAGGCGCAGGCCCGCGGTGAAAAGCCAGGGTTAGACAGGCTCGGGTGGACCGAGCAGCCAGCTTCCGGCCGAGTCGGGAGCGTCGTTGAGGTGGTAGTCGTGGAGGGCTTCCACCATCTCATCGATGGTGATCAAGCCGTCGCCGTCCTTGTCGAGCCGGCTGAACGCCTCGCGGGCTTGATCTTCGGCCAGCCCCAAATGGGAGGTGGACAAGCGCGCATACTCATCTTGGGTCAGCTTCCCGTCACCGTCGGCGTCGGCGATCTGCGTGATCGCCTCGAAGACGGGTCTGTACCCCTGAATCAAGGTGGCAGGATCATCCAGCGCCTTGGTAGCCGACGACGCGGCCTGGTATTCGGCCAGGCTGACGCGACCGTCCTGGTCGGTGTCGAGGGGGGCAAGCTGCTGCCACAGCTGTACATGCAGCTGTGTCAGCTGCTGCACGGCCGGCGAGTCGGCTTTCTGGCCGAACTCCTCACCGAGGCGGGCGGCGGCCAGCTCGAAGTCGCCTTGTTCGATGAAGCCGTCACCGTCGGTGTCGAAGGCCTGGAAGATGCGGGCCGCTTTCTGGTCGGGGAACGCCGAGGTCGTCATGGATCCTCCTTTAAGGGGGACTTGAAGGGGGACTTGCTGGGTTTGCGGTGCCGCTAGCCGCGATCGGGTGCGGGCCTCCGGGCCGGCTGGCTGCCGGGGAGTTCGCGGCGGCTACGGGCAGGTGCTGGCCGGCGGCTGCGGGCCGAGCAGCGCAGGCGGTGGCGGGCGCTGCTCCTTCCAGCAGCCCGGTGACGTGATCGGCCGCCGGGCGGCTTTGCCACTGACACGCCCGGCACCGGTGTGCGCAGTACCGGATCCATCGTGAATGTCGTCGGCTGGGAATCGGCGATGTCACCCGCCGCAGCACCGGTGGAACCCAACTTCCCACTACCGCCCATCCCGACTTCCCACTACCGCGCATCCCTGTCTTCCCTTGTCACCGCCAGCAGACCGACCCGCCCGCACCACATCCGCAGGGCGATTACACCACTGCGTTTTGTGGTTGACCATAGGGCGCTGAAGACCTGCCAGCGACAATGATCTACTCGGCCGGTTCAGCCCGGGAGAGCGAACCTGGCGCCAGCGCCTCCCCCCGCGCAGGTCAGGCAGGGTCGTGGCCTTCGATCCCGGCCGATCCGGCGAAACCCGGGGCATGCCCGCTCCGCGACCCGATGATCTCAGACGATCAGACATCATGATCAAGGATGCACATCCACCTGCCAGCGGGTATGCCAGATCTGTGACAACACGCGCCGAAGCCGGGCCCTACCTAACGGCTACATCTGCCTAACGCTTGGATTGGCTCTCCCCGGGGCCACGGATTCCTGGGCCATCACAGGGCAGGGAGCATAGCAGGCCGGTGACGGCCGTGGCGCCGATGCGGGACCGTCGTCCACCATCGTCGGCAAGACACCGGTCCAGGAAGCGAGCGACCATCACTCGCCGGAGGAAATGTGCTGGGCCGTCACCAACAGATTTCCGGTAGAGGCCCCTGTTACCGGTCAGTAATGAGATCCACATTCCCCATGTTCCGGCACCATACGATGGTGTGCGCACCTGTGATTGCCACGCAGTACTTATTTGTTGCCGCAGGGCGGAAGATGCGCGGGAGTTAATGCTCTTTGGGACCAAAGCCCGCCACCGCACTCCAGAGAACGACAGCAGCAGGCCAGCCACCGCCTATTGACGACCGGAACGGCTTCGCCGGGTCCGATAGCGACGCAATCATCCCCGGCAACCGTAGGATCTACGCCATCGCCGGCGGCATAGAAAGCAGCGGTCGCGTAACCGGGGATCTCCACGCTGGCCACCCCGTAGCTGGAGGTCAGGACGGGTCAGGACGCGCCGCGGCGGATCCGGGCGGCAGCAGCGCACTATCCCGCACGGCTTTTTAGTCACTTTTGAATCACCCGCACCGCCCAGACCCAGTTTCCTCGGGCCTGCTGCGTCGCTCGTCCTCGCCGTGTACGTTCTTTTGATGGTCCACGGCGATTCACCGGTCCTGGCCGGGCGTCCTCGGCCTCCTTCTATGCCCGTCATCAGGCAGGAGGCCCTCCTGCCACGGTTGGCGCACCCTCGCCCGCCCGGCGGCCGCACCTCGACGCGTTCCCTGCCCCAACAGCTATGCTGCGCAGCACCAGGGCGGCAGGCGCTCCCGGCCCGTCCAAATCCCAATCCCAATCCAATCCCAATCCCAATCCCAATCCCAGCCCCCTTCTGACGATGAGGAATCGATGGCAGCGCCGTCCGGCACGGAGTCCGACCTGTGGATCCGACGTTTCCACCCCTCGCGGGGCAGCGGTTCCCGCCTGCTCTGCCTGCCGCAGGCGGGGGGCTCGGCAAGCTTCTACTTCCCCATCTCGGCCGCGATGGCACCGGACGTCGAAGTTCTCGCGGTGCAGTACCCGGGCAGGCAGGACCGCCGTACGGAGCCGTCGCTCGAGTCGAGCGACGCCTTGGCCGACGAGATATTCCGGGTGGTGAGCCGGCTGGTCGACCGGCCGCTGGCGCTCTTCGGGCACAGCATGGGGGCCGTCATAGCCTTCGAGCTGGCACGTCGGCTTCAGCGTGCCGGTCGCCCGCCGGCGGTCCTGTTCGCCTCCGGGCGCCGTGGCCCCTCCCGGCAGCGGATGGAGACCATCCACCAGCGGGACGACGCCGAGCTGGTCAGGCACGTCAAGGCGCTGGGCGGCACTGACACGGCGCTGCTGGACGACGAGGAGGTGCTGAGCATGATCCTCCCCGCCCTGAGAAGCGACTACCGGGCTGTCGAGACCTACCGGCGCGCGCCCGGGGACCCGCTGAACTGCCCGATCGTGGCGATGATCGGCGATGCGGACCCGATGGTGACCATGGACGAGGCCCGTGCCTGGTCCGAGGAGACGACCGCCGCGTTCGAGCTGGAGATCCTCCCCGGCGGCCACTTCTACCTGGTCCAGCAGCAGCGGGCGGTTGTCGGCCGGGTCACTGAATGCCTGAAGAAGTTCGCTGGCCAGCGGGTCAGGGGAGAGGATCGGTGAAAGTACACGGGGGTGGCTGAATGACGAACACTGCCGACGGCGCGGGCTGGCCGCTGGAGGGGAGCCGCCGGGGGGCGGCTTCGGAGGCCGCTGGGCCGTGTCGGGTGCCTGGCGGTCAGGCGGTCACGGGCTCGTCAGTAGAGCCCCTCGGGAGCCGACGACGTCCTTTGCAGCGGGCGGACATTGGCAACTCCGTCGCACGGCCATTCATCGGAGCAGTCGTACCGCAGCGCCTGGTCGCGTTCGAGGATGTTCGGCAGGAAGAGGTCCTCGTGCAGCACGGTGAGCCGCACCTGTCCCGCTGCTCCGTAGTCCACGGTGGCGGACCAGTCGTCCCTGCGCACCACGGCCATCGTCACCTGTGGGTAGTTCGGCGCGTACGGCAGCAGCTCCGCGTCCTGCCGTACGGGCAGACCCGCCGCGTTGCCGAATGTGTTGCCGTAGGTTCGGCCGCAGATCCCGCCCCGCAGGGCGGCTACGAAGTCGCGGTACATGTCCGGACTGATCTGGGTGCCGCTCAGGCGTACCCCGTCGAGGGCGCCGATGAGGTCGGGGAACCGGTGCTGGAGCACCTGGAAGATCGCGGGAGTGGTGTTGAGGTAGTGGATCCTGCCCTGGCCGAGCACCTCGACGATCTGCTGTAGCAGGTGGGCGGTGTACTCGCCGGCGTCCGCCAGGCGGCTGGCGCGGATGAGTCGTTTGACCCACCGCGGGTCCATGTCGATCGCGTACACCTGCCCCGCGTAGAGCTCCGCTGCTTCCCACACGCCGTTGCCGATCAGATGCGGACCGGTGGGTGTCGCCTGGAGCCACGTGCGATCGGGTGCGAAGCCCTCGCTGACAAAGGACCACCTGCGCCACGCTCCGCGGTGCAGCAGCATGTCGGGGGTGTAAAAGACCCGGCTGGGGGTGCCGGTGGTGCCACCGGTGTCCCAGATCCGTCCGGTCAGCGGGCGGGGGACGGCGAGCGGGACCAGGTCCGCCGGGTCCTGGCCCCTGAGGACCTCCACCGGGAACGGGCCGAATGCCGCAAGCTCGTCGTAGCGCCTGATGTCGTGCGGGTCGAAGTCCAGCTCGGCTGCGCGCCGCAGCCAGTACGGGCTGCCGGCGTCGGGGTCGAAGTGCCGCTGGACGACCTTGCGGGTCCATTGGTCCAGGTCGGTGGCGAGCCAGTCCCTGATCAGCGCGTCGCACTCCGCACCACGGCGGCCGGGCCTCGCGGCGGTCACAGCGAGGTCGGCACCACAGCGGGCGGGCGTCGCGGCGGTCACAGCGGGGTCGGCACCACGGAGAGGTCGATTCCGAGGTCATAGACGGTGGCCAGCACCTGTTGGATGTGCTCGGGCCGGTCGAGGTGCACCACCGGAAACGGGAACCTTAGGATGCCGTCTGGGATGGACCCGCCCACGATCACTCCCAGGCGCACCCCCTCGTCCTTCAGCCCGGTGTAGATGTCCACCAGGCTGATCGGGTCCGTGGCGTTCCTGTGGAACAGGTCGCGGACGTCTTCCGCGGTGGTCAGCACCTTGCGTTCCAGGCAGGACAGCAGCGGCAGCTCGGGTGCGGCGAAGGCCATCGCGTCGATGTAGGGCGCCATGAAGTCGCGGAAGTGACCGCGCAACGGCGAGTGGACGGCGATCGGCCGGTCCGGCAGCGCGACCATGGTGCCCTCCGGGACGTCGGCGGCCAGCTTGTCCAGTGCCACCCGCTCGCCGGAAAGCATGAAGATGCGCGCGGAGCCGTCCACGGTCGGGCCGAAGTCACCCGACCAGTAGACGCCGGACCGCCACTCGCCGCGGTATAAGGCGGCGTCGGCGTCGGCGGGGACGAAAGCCAGCGCGATCCCCTGCTCTGGTGCCTCGGGGGGGGTTTCGGGGGTGTGCCGACTGTGCGCGAGCATCTCGAACAGCACCTTGCGGTCCACCCCACCGGCTAGGCAGCTCGCCGTCATGGCGCCGAGGCTCAGACCGCCGACCGCCGAGGGGTGCAGGCCGTGGTCCGCGAGCACGTCGTGTACCGCGATCGCCACGGCAGTCTCTCGTATGTTGCCGGCGCTCTGCCGCTCCTCCGGCGCCGTGGGCAACTCGCCGTCCAGGAGCTGTCCGACTGTCAGGCCGGTCCACTGCGCGACCTGTTCGTACAGGCTCCGCATCGTCGGGTACGCATGGTATAACTCCACGCCGCGCGGCTCGGTGCCGACACCGCCGCCGAGTAGATAACCCAATGCCATGCGCGCCTCCTGACGAGTCTGCCTGAAAACAGGGAAGAAGCTATTGCGTTCGGGTGCGCAAACTCCGACCCATGCTAGGCGAGTCCGCAGCCGCACTCCACCGTGCCAAGGCGGCTCTGCTGCTGATCTCGTGATCACATGTTCACGCCCAGCCACACGGCCATGTCGAAATCCCCGCCAGCTTTCCGCTTGCTCAGGCGGGCCGGATGCTCAGGCGCTCAGTACCGGCCGGCTGTTGGCCGTGGGCGTGGTGTGCGCGTCATCCGTGGCCAGGGCGCCGTCGACGTAGGTGACCGAGTTCGTCGGGAGCGCAGGGATGCGCGGACCCGGGAGCACGATTCCCGCGAGGTTGAGGGGGTCTGCGGCGCAAAGCGTTACCTGCTCGCCGGTGCGCTTAAGTTTTCTTGCCGAGCGGAGGGCGTCCACCGCCTCAGGGAGTGCGAACTGCTCGCCGCTGAACCCGGCGACGAAGCGACCGCCCCTGATCGTTCCTCGTGCCTCCATGCGCCGAAATGCCCACAGGACGTCGCGCCAGGGCACGGCGAGATTCTCCCGCACCACGAGGTCGCGGAAGACCACCCCCCACCGGGCGGCCAGTTGCTCCGCGACGGCCTCCGCCAGCTCGTCAGGATCGCCGGCGGGCATTGAATCAGGAAGCAGTGACCACCGCCCGCCCGATCCGGCCGCGAGGCCGCCGCGCCCGCGCCGCAGTCTGCGCCGCTCCGGCGCCGTGGCCAGGCTCCGGCGGCGCAGCAGCGACCTGACAGCACGGAAGCCGTCCGCCGTGACGAGCCCACGGGCCACCCCGTCCCACAGAGCCTCCTCGACCTCGGCGGGCAGGCGGCCGGTCGCGCTGGCGAGGTCAGGCTGGAAGAGCGCGCCGCGGTCGCGGAGCGCGTCGAGCACGTCGCGCGTGCGGCCGGGGCCTGGCTCCGCGGGCCTGCGCTCACCGCGCGCCGCCCTGAGCAGCCAGGGCAGGTCGGCGCGGATCGTCAGGGTGATCGGGGTCGCCCTGGACGGGGTCATCCCGCTGCGCCTCGGCACCTCGTCGGGCTCGCCGCCACGCACCGACAGCCGCCCCCAGGTGACCTCACCCGACAGGCACAGGTCGTCCAGCCATTCGCGACGGTAGCCATCCAGCCGCGCGCCGAGGATGGCGTCTTCCCAGGCGCCGGCCGCAAGCTCGAAGCCCTGAAGCTGCTCGACCACCCCGAGCACGCCGTAGCGGCCTTCTCGCTTCGTGCCCGGGGCCACGTGCTGCCAGCGCAGCAGGAACCGCATGAAATCCTGCGCCGTCACCGGCTCGATCTCCCGCCGCAGCCGCTGCTGTGTGTAAGCGTGGATCCGGGCCAGCAGCCGCCTGGAGCAGAACTCCTCGCTGCCCTCGGGCGCGGTGAAGCGTCCCCGGATCGCGAAACCCTCCTGTTCGAGGCGGGCAAGCCCGCGCAGCGCGGCGGTCTGCGCCAGCCCTGTCACCAGCGACAATTCGGTGACCGTTGAAGGACCCCTGCACTCGAGGTGGCCGCGAAGCATCTCCGCCGCGGCGGCGTCCTCATCGATCGCCACGGCCGCGACCTGGCAGCGGTGATCGGGCGCCACGGGCGAGCCAGGGAACAGCGTTTCGAGGAGGGGCCGCCGTTCGACGGCGCACCACAAAGCCCCGTCCGGCGCGCCAACGGCCACGGCGCGGCCGCCGGTCGCGAGCGCGTCGAACCAGTGGCGCCAGTCTGCCGCGGGACGGAGCCCTACCACCGTCATCAGCAGGTCGTGCAGTTCGTCCGGGCCGCGCGGGTCCGGCTGGACCTGTGCACGAACGCGCTCGATGGCGGCTGGATCGAGCCTGGCCAGGTCGCGAACCTCCACCGGCAGGCCCCTGCGGAGCTGGACCGCCCGGCTGCGGCGTTCCTCGAGCGGAGCGTCGTCAAGGAAGGTGAAGGGCCGTCCGTTCAAGATCTCGTGAGCGAGCACCGACGGCTCGGTGGTGTCGCGCACAACGACGGTGACACGGCCGGACTCGATCCCCTCCAACAGCTCTTTCAGGCCGTCGATGTCCATTGCCTCGCGCAGGCAGTCCTCGAGCGTCTGGTGAACGAGCGGGTGATCGGGGATCTCCAGCGGACCGGGCGCGACGTTCTCCTGGCACGCGGCGAGGGAAGGGAACACCGCCGCCATGAGGTCGTCGGCCTCCATTCGCTGGATCGTGGGCGGGTTCTTGCGGCCGCCCCGCATCCGTAGCACCGCCAGGGACCTGTTCAGGTTCCACCGCCACCGCGCCTGGAACATCGGCGAGGTCAGGACCGCCTGCCTGACCACGTTCTCCACCGTCTTCGAGGCGAGGAACCTCGGCACCTGATCGAGCGGGAAGCTGTGCTGTGGCCCGAGCGAGAGCAGGATGGCGTCATCGCTCGCCGCGGCCTGGAGTTCGAAGTCGAAGGTCACGCAGAATCGTTTGCGCAGGGCGAGCCCGAGAGCCCGGTTCAGCCGGGCGCCGAAGGGCGTGTGCCCGACAAGCTGCATCCCACCGCTCTCGTCGAAGAACCGCTCGAGCACGATGGTGTCCATTGTCGGGAGCGTTCCGAGCGCTTGAAGCCCGGCGCCCAGGTAGGCCATGATTGTCCCGGCCGCGGCCTGGTCGATTCCGCATTCCTCCTCGAGCCAGCGGCCGGCGCCATGCTCGTCACCCGCCGCGAGCGCCGCGGCGACCGCCCGCCGGAGGCTGGAGACCTCTTCGGACAGTTCCCGCGTGCGTCCAGGGGCCTCCCCGAGCCAGAACGGCACCGACGGTGGCGCTCCCTGGGCGTCGACGACCCGGACCGTGCCCGGCTCCACCCTGCGGATCCGCCAGGATGTCGTGCCGAGCAGGAACACGTCGCCGGCCATGCTCTCGATTGCCCAGTCCTCGTTCACCGTCCCGACAGGAGTTGCGTCCGGCTCGGCCACCACGCGGTAGTCGCCGAGTTCTGGGATGGCCCCGCCCGAGGTGAGCGCAGCGATCCGGGCGCCGCGCCTGCCCCGAAGACGGCCCGCGACCCGATCGCGGTGCACGTACGCGGCCCGGCGTCCGCGGCCGGTGTGGATACCTTCGGACACGAGTTCCACGACGCTGCGGAAATCTTCCTTCTGCAGGGCAGAGAACGGGGCCGCGCGCCTCACCAGTTCCAACAGGTCGTCCTCCAGCCACTCGGCGGCGGCGCACTCGGCCACCACCTGCTGGGCCAGGATGTCGAGCGGATGGGAGGGCACCTGGAGGGCGTCGAGCCGGCCCGAACCCACGCCGCGGAGCAGCGCCGCGCATTCGACGAGTTCGTCACGCGACGTCGGGTACAACCGCCCCGCGGGAATCCCCGTCCGGGTGTGGTTCGAGCGGCCGACCCGCTGGAGGAATGTCGCGAAGCTGCGCGGCGAGCCGATCTGGCACACCAGCTCCACCGGCCCGATGTCGATCCCGAGTTCGAGTGAAGCCGTCGCGACGAGGGCCCTGAGGTCGCCGGAGCGCAGCCGGGACTCGACCCGCTGGCGCCTGCCGGGGGACAGGCTCCCGTGGTGAGCGGCCACCTGGTCCTCCCCGAGCCGCTCACCCAGCTGGTGCGCCACGCGCTCGGCCATCCGCCTGGTGTTCACGAAAACCAGCGTCGTCCGGTGCTCGCTTACGTGCGACGCGATGAGATCGAGGATCTCGGCCATCTGCTCGGCAGAGGGGACAGCGCCAAGCTCGTCGTCGGGGAGTTCGAGTGCGAGATTGAGCTCACGGCGGTGCCCGACGTCGACGATCGCGCAACCGGGGGAACCATCGGGGGCCTCACGGCCGGGCCCGGCACCCACAAGCAGCCGGGCGACGGTTTCGATCGGGCGCTGTGTCGCGGAAAGGCCGATGCGCTGCACGGGCCGCTGCGCTACGTGGGTCAGACGCTCGAGCGTGAGGGCCAGATGCGCGCCACGCTTGTTCCCGGCGACGGCGTGGATCTCATCGATGATCACTGCCTGGGTCCCGCGGAGCATCGCCCGGCTCCGATCCGCTGTGACAAGGAGATAGAGCGACTCCGGGGTGGTGACGAGGAAGTTCGGCGGGCGCCTCAGCATGGCGGTGCGCTCGGATGCGGTCGTGTCGCCGGTCCGGACGGCCACGCGGACCTCGGGCGCGTCAAGCCCGAGTTCGGCGGCGACCTCGCCGATCTCGCGGAGCGGCGTCTCCAGGTTCTGGCGGATATCGACCGCAAGCGCCTTCAGCGGGGATACGTAGACGACCTGTGGGCCATCGCCCGGATCGATGCCCGCCTCGTGCGCTCGGTACAGCCGGTCGATGCATATTCCGAATGCCGCCAGAGTCTTACCTGAGCCGGTCGGCGCCGCTATCAGGGTGTGCGCGCCTGCCGCGATCCGCGGCCAGCCGCCAGCCTGGGGCGCGGTTGGCCCGGCTGGAAACCGGCGCTCGAACCAGGTACGAACGGCCGGGTGGAACGACGAGAGCACCTGGTCACAGTACCCGCGGCCACTGACAGAACCGGACAGTTCGCTCCTTCCACTACCCCGCATGCTCTACGACGAGGCGACAGCCTGGCCGCAGTACGCCAGCCAGGAAATCAAGACTGCTGCTTGACATTCAAGCGCCTGGGATGTCTCCCGGCGCACCAGGATGAAGTCTCGAAAGACCAGCGTCAAGGGCGCGCTTCGCGCGTCACTGGCGTGATGCCCTTCGGGCACCCTTGACACCGGTCTTCCTCGGATCGGGTCGCGCCCATCGGGACGGATGGCCGAGACCGGACCGTTCGTGGCGAGGCAGGATGCTCACGCACTGGGTGCCGAACAGCAACCATGATCCATCGGGCCGGAACTGCCGTACCGCCGACCGCCGCCTACTCTCGGGCGAGCATTGCCGCGGCCTCACGCTCAAGGTCGATGTATGGATCCCCGCTGACGTCGACAGCAACCCGGTTGATCGTGCCTCCGGTGAATTTGTGCGGGTGATCGCCCGGGTAGTCGTCGGTCACGGGCTCGCCGCTGTCCCGGCCGACGCACAGACCTTCGCCGGCGAGGCTGAAGTTCCCTGGCTGGGTCTTGATCCGGCCTTCGCCCACTTTCTTCTCACCGTGGTAAAGAGACAGGATCCCGGTAGCCACGCCCGGCGGGTCCTCGCCGTCCTTGTTGAACGAGGCCGACAGGATCAGGTTCTCGCCCACGGGCACGTCTTCGGTCCCATCGACCTTCTGCTCCATCATGCCAACGAAGTTGTAGACGTAGTGCAGCCGGTTGTCCTTCACGTACAGGGAGTGCCCGCCGAACCGCGCCCCCTGGGCAAACAGCACCCCCGCAGCGCCGGCAACTGGGATGTCCACCAGCGCCCCGATCGAGTAGGACCGGTTCCGGATGTTGACCGCCTGCGCCTCGGGTACCTCGGCGGTATCGGGATAGTAGGTATACCGGTCGCGGGGGGAGGTCAGCTGCGGCCGCGGCGTCAGGATAATCTCCAGCGGGGACCGGTCATCGAGCGGGAACGCGCTGTTGGCGCCAGCCTCGGCGAACCACAGGTTGACAAGCTCCCGAACCTTCTCCGGATGCTCGGCCGCCAGATCGTGCAGCTCGGCCCGGTCCTCGTCGACGTGGTACAGCTCCCAGGTGTCATCGTTGAATTGGCTCCAGCCGCTGATCGTCGGGTGCGTGGTGACAGCCTTCCAGCCGTCGTGCCAGATCCCGCGGGAGCCGAGCATCGAATAGAACTGGGTCTTCCTGGCCGATGGCACAGATTCCATCTCGGCGCTGTAGCGCATGCTGACACCGTCGAAGGGGCTTTGCACGTGGCCCTTGATCGTCGCTGGAGTTTCGACGCCCAGGGTCTCGAGAATGGTCGGGACGATGTCGATGGCATGGTGGTACTGGGACCGTAGCTGGCCCTTGCCGGCGGTGGCGCCGGGCGTGGCGGTTGGCCAGGAGATGATGCACGGGTCGGCGGTGCCGCCGTTGAACTCGTACCGCTTCCACATCTTGAACGGCGTGTTGAACGCCATCGCCCAGCCGTTCGGATAGTGGTTGTAGGTCTTCGTCCCGCCCAGCTCGTCGAGCATCGCGAGAGCCGACTGCATGTCATCGGGCATGCCATTGAACAGCTTGTTCTCGTTGACCGACCCGTTGGGGCCGCCCTCGCCGCTGGCCCCGTTGTCCGACACCAGGATGACCATGGTGTTGTCCCGCTGTCCGGACTCTTCCAGGTAGTCAAGGAGCCGGCCGATGTGGTGGTCGGCGTGCGCCAGGAACCCCGCGTACACCTCGGCCATCCGGCAGAAGAGCCGCTTCTCATCCGCGGTCAGCGAGTCCCACGGCTTGGTGACGTCCAGCGGCGGGAACGGCTGGCCCTTCGGCCCCGTGCGGGTCTCGGGGGTGCCGATCGGGTTGATCGGCGGCAGCTCGGTATCGGCCGGGACGATCCCCAGCTGCTTCTGCCGGGCCAGCGTCTGCTCCCGGATCGCCTCGTACCCCATGTCGAAGTGACCCTTGAACTTCTCGATCCAGTCCTTCGGGGCCTGATGCGGCGCATGGCAGGCACCGGGGGCGTAGTAGAGGAAGAACGGCTTGTCCGGCGCGATCACCTTCGCGTCCTTGATGAACTCCAGCGCCTTGTCGGTCAGGTCGTCGGTCAGGTGATAACCCTCGGCCGGCGACTTCGGCTGGTCGACCGGATGGTTGTCGTACACCAGGTCCGGATACCACTGGTTGGTCTCGGCACCCAGGAACCCGTACCACCGCTCGAACCCCCGGCCGGACGGCCAGTTCCGCCGCGTCGAGGCAACATTCATCTCCACGGTCGGGCACAGATGCCACTTGCCCACCATGTAGGTGTTCCAGCCCAGCTCGCCGAGGATCTCCGGCAGCATGCCGTTCTCCGGCGGGACCGTCCCGCTGGCGTTCGGGAACCCGACCGCGGCCTCGGTGATGCACGCCATCGAGTTGCGCGTGTGGTTACGCCCCGTCAGCAGGCACGAGCGAGTCGGCGAGCACAGCGCCGTCGTATGCCACTGTGTGTAACGGACCCCATCAGCAGCGATCCGCTCGATGTTCGGCGTCCCGATCGGCCCGCCATAGCAGGACATCGCCGAGAACCCGACGTCGTCCAGCACGATGTACACCACATTCGGCGCGCCATCAGGAGCCTTCGGCGGTTCGAACGGCTCCCAGTCCGGAACCGAATCCCTGATGTCGACATTGATAGTTCCCTTGAAGGACTCGCTCACCCTGCACTCCTTCCGCCCGAAGGCGTTTCACTGGAACTGCCCGGATCCGAAGAGAGCCGTCGCACCACCCACGGGCTCTCGCGCCGGACAGCGGCCCACCCGATCATGCTGGCAAGGGTCCATGCCGCCGAGCATCACCCGCCTAAGGTGAGCCCTCAGACTGCAGAACAGCTGGCCGAGCAACTGACGTACAAGTACCGGTGGCAGTTCTGGTCGCAGCGCACTGGTCCAGAGCCGGTCCAGAGCGGTTCACGCAAGCTCACGCAGGGACCTGCGGTCAGAGTGGCCGACCGCCGCGACTCGCCACGCCGATGCATGTGACCGTGGACGCCAAGTGCGTATGAGCAGGTCAGGTGCGCTGTAGATGGCGCTGTAATGCGAGCACGGCCCACATCACGCTGACCAGCGCGACCCGAAAACACCAGACCTGAGTCAACCTTCACGGACTACTCCGCCCATGCCCTCTAGTACCAGCCGTACAGGCACTCCTGCAGCCAAGCGCGGTACGGGGTGCGGTAGCGGCCCGTGATGTAGCGCATGCCCCAGAGGATCTGGGTGCGCACGTTCGACTGCCAGCCGGGGCCAGCGCTGGCCATCTTGCTGCCCGGGAGGGCTTGCGGGATCCCGTAAGCGCCCGAGCATGGGTTGGACGCGTAGCGGTCCCAGCCGCTCTCCCTGGCCCACAGCAGGTTCAAGTACCGGAACTGCCAGCGACGCCAGTGGAAACGGTCCAGCAGTGACCTGGCGATCTGCCGCGGCGTGCGATCGTGCGGTGCCGCGGTGGCCGCCACGGTGACGGTGCTGGGTGAGCCGGAAACGGTGCCGATGACGCTGGCTGGGCTGACGGAGCCGGATGTCCGGGCTGCGCCGGCCGGACCGGCCATATGGGTGAGGCTGGCGGACCGGCTAGCGGTACGAGCGGGCAGCCTGGCCCCGGTGCCGGACGCGACGCCCGGCAAGGCGATCGCCGAGCCGGCGACCACGAGGGTGATCTTAAGGGAAATGCCACTGAAAGTCCTCGTCAGGGACAAAGGAAACCTTCCCTCAGGCGCGTCAATGCGCGCTCGGCTTCCGCCCACCGACACATGCCTGCCATCCAAGGAAAGAGATGAAGGCAGGGCGCGCGGATGTGGCGCCGCATTCAGGGGCGTCAGAGTAGCTCGAGGCGAGCATCGCGCGCGCGGGCGGGCGCTTGAGTCCTCTCGCGTGCCCGAGTTCGGGTCTTTACTAACTAACGGGGCGAGCGGAGGCTTTAACTTGAGCCAGACCGCCTAGAGGGCTTGGGCGGTCTGGGAGAAAACGTTCTGATCGCTCCCTCCGGTCTTCCTGTTCACCCGTCCGGAAGGGGCGGCGTCAGCCCACTTTGGAGTTGCCACCTAACGGCTCCTCCCGAACCTTCTGATCACTTTCAATAACCGTTTTTGCTTGGCCATAAACACGTCACTCACTCCCGCTACCTTAAGGTGGTGACATAGCCCACCGATTCGGCCTGATGAGGGACGCTATGGCATTCTCACGGAGCCTGAGACGCCAGGGCGGTGTAAGTCCCCACATAGTGAGACCGATGACGGTCAGAGCGTGCTCGTGACGCCCAGGACGGCCTCGGCGCGGACGGGCTGGCGGGGTGACAGCACGGGCGACGCCATCGTGGCGCCGCACGGCACCGTGATCAGACTCCCGTGGCGACGCCGAAACCCACCCTCGGCATGCCGCGGGCCACCGAGCCCGCCACAGGGCCAACGGCCCGCACAGCAGGGACCTTAGACCCGCAGCACTTCGGCTCGTGTCTGGCCTGGCCGTCCCGGCATCGTTGCTATCGATCGGCTGGTGGAACCAGGTGCAGGCCACTTCGTGTGGGCTTCGCTGCGTCGCGCCGGCCGCCGGTCACGGAGGTGAGGGTGAGGCCGAAGACGTGGGTCTGAAGTTCGTCAGGTGTGATGCCGATGGCCGCTGCGATCGTGGCCGGCGTCTTGCCCTCCTCGCGCATGGAGCGGAAGACCTTGGCAAGCACTTGCGACGACTCGCGCTGGATGCCCTTGGGCTCACAGCGCCGGTATCCGAGTCTTGAGAGCTGAACACAGGCAGTGCGGTAGCCCCATTCGGTCAGGAGATCTAGTTCGTGCAGCCGGTGGGTAAGTGCCATGGCGGCTACTCTCCAGATCCGCTTCGCCTGCAAGATACGCGGGGGCGTGGCGTCGCGCAGATCCTGGGCCAGCACGCTGGCGCGGGGCATCAGGAAGGCCGCCGCGAAGCGGTTGGCTTCTACCTCAGCGGCGGGGCGGTTGGGCATTTGGTGCTCGCCGTGGAGAACGAGGTGGCCCAGCTCGTGGGCGGCGTCGAAGCGGCCGCGCTCACCGGTCTTGCTCGTGCTCAGGAAGATGAACGGCTGGGTACGCCAATAAAGCGAGTACGCATCTAGTTCATCGTTCTCGGCTGTCAGTGAGTAGATCCGCACGCCGTGGGCTTCGAGCAGGTGCAGCACGTTCGATATCGGTCTTTCGCCGAGTCCCCAGCGGGCACGAACCACCTCAGCCGCGGATTCGGGATCATGACCCGTCAGGCTGGGGATGTCCGCAGCTGGCAGCTGGAACCGGGAGTCAATCCAGTCGTTGATCAGCAGCGCGATCCGGCCCACGCTCAGCGCGCGATCGCGTTGCCTGGCCGTCATCTTGCTCAGCGCCCGGAAGCTCACCGCGTCCTCGGGAATCTCGTCCATATCGGGCGCGCCGAGAAACGCTGGCGAGATATCGAGAACACCGGCAAGCTGAAGCAGCGTCTCTCCGGACGGCTCCTGGTGCCCGTTCTCGTACAGGGAAATACTGCGCGTGCTCAGGCCGGTCAACTCCGCCAGCCGCGTCAACGTGAGGCCACGCCGCTTACGGGCGATCACCAGCCGCGACGGGCTCAACATCGCTGTCAGTCCTTCCAGACGAGGCTTAGCGACGATTGACCGCAACGACGATGCCCTCGTCCTGGCCATCACCGCCCAGCCTAATGAGGCCAGCGAGACGGTCATCGTCGCGCGGGAACGCAGGCAGGATGATCCGCTCAGCCCAGCTCGTGATGCGGCCATCGACGATGGCATCGGGCAGCGACAGCTCTACCCGGAAGCCGTCCTCATCGACGTGGAACAGCATGAACCAGGTCAGCAGGTCGCCGGTGCGGGTGGCCTGACCGTCATCGGGGTGATCGAAGTCACCGAAGTCGAGCGCGAGCTGCTCGTTGGTCTCGACAGCCTGCACCGTGGCGTAGCCCTTGGCATACTTGGTCGTCGGCAACAGACCCGCCAGCCCGGTCAGCTCATCCCCAGTGGTCGCAACAACCGCGAACCCGCCGCTGGGATGGATCGTCCGGGGCAGATTGCGCGGGTTGTCGAAATCCCAACCCGCCGGGATGAGCTCTTCCCGCAGGTACCGATTGGTGCGGCCCCAGCGCGTCAGACCCTCCATGATCGGCGGGTCGAGCGCCGTGCACGTGCTGGCCTCAGCCTCGGCCCGGCGCACAACACGCTCGACGATTTCGACACTCAAGCCGAGCTCAGCCAGCCGGCCGGCAGCCTCGCCCTCGGCGAGGACCCGTGTAACCATTCGACGCGACCTCCTCTTGCAGCAGTCGGCCCGCGGACTTCGCGAAACGATAGCAGCGCAATGCTGGTGCGCAAGACCGCCGGGATCGACGGGGAGGTCGCGTTTACTCTCGAGGCGCCAGGGCGGAGCCGCCCGACTCGTGCAGTAGGCCTAACTTTGCCGCAGCCATGGGGGCAGGGTCAGCGACCCCGGCCCGACCCTCGATCAAGCCACTGAGATGCACCGGTAGTGCGGTTCCATCCGATACAACGAGAGGCATGATTCGGGCTCACGGCTTCCTGTACAACTCGTGGACGTGCCCGTTACGGTCAATAAAATTGACGTGCTGGCTGTTGTCGCCTTGCGAGTACCCATCGAGTCCACTGCCGCCGACAGCCGGGGTTGTACCGGCAAACTTGGTTAGGTCGTTGTCCACCCACTCGGCTACCGGATCCGGATTCCTGTACAACTCGTGGACGTGCCCGTTACGGTCAATGAAATTGATGTGCTGGCTGTTGTCGCCTTGCGAGTACCCATCGAGTGCACTGCCGCCGACAGCCGGGGTTCCAAAGGCAAGCTTGGTTAGGTCGTTGTCCACCCACTGGGCTGCTGGGTCCGGATTCCTGTACAACTCGTGGACATGCCCGTTGGCGTCAATGAAATTGATGTGCTGGCTGTTGTCGGCTTGCGAGTACCCATGGAGTTCTCTGATGCCGACGGCCGGGGTTGTACCGGCAAGCTTGGTTAGGTCGTTGTCCACCCACTGGGCTGCTGGATCCGGATTCCTGTACAACTCGTGAACGTGCTTGTTGGCGTCAATGAAATTGATGTGCTGGCTGTTGTCGCCTTGCGAGTACCCATCGAGTTCTCTGATGCCGACGGCCGGGGTTCCACCGGCAAGCTTGGTTAGGTCGTTGTCCACCCACTGGGCTGCCGGATCCGGATTCCTGTACAACTCGTGAACGTGCTTGTTGGCGTCAATGAAATTGATGTGCTGGCTGTTGTCGCCTAGCGAGTACCCATGAAGTGCACTGATGCCGACGATCGGGGTTGTACCGGCAAGCTTGGTTAGGTCGTTGTCCACCCACTGGGCTGCCGGATCCGGATTCCTGTACAACTCGTGGACGTGCCCGTTGCCGTCAATGAAATTGATGTGCTGGCTGTTGTCGCCTTGCGAGTAGCCATCGAGTGCACTGTCGATTGAGGCGGGGGATCCACCGGCAAGCTTGGTTAGGTCGTTGTCCACCCACTGGGCTAACGGATTCGGATTCCTGTACAACTCGTGGACGTGCCCGTTGCCGTCAATGAAATTGACGTGCTGGCTGTTGTCGCCTTGCGAGTAGCCATCGAGTGCACTGGCGCCGAAAGTCGATGGCGTTGAGGCCGGGGTTCCACCGGCAAGCACGGTTAGGTCGTTGTCCACCCACATCGTGGTAATTCCTTTTTGGGTTCTCGCCTGGCTCTCTGAAGCCAGCGACTTGCAAACTAAAGAGTAATTCTATCTCGTTGCTACCCTCCCGGCCAGGGTCATCGGCAAGGTCGTGGCGGATGAACATGGGCCGAGTCGGCGAGCCAGGGGAGTCACGAGGGGTCTGGCGTGGCCGGTGTCGCTGTCCGGCATGTCGAGGGCTCCTGTCTTGTCCCTGCGACTGTCACCAGGCTATCGGAGTCGGCTGGTCCTCCTTCGGAGGTTGCACGGGGAGGGCAGGAACCCTGCAGGTCACGGTGTGGACGTGCTAACGGATTCGCTAACGAGACCGTGCGAAAAGGGGAGAGGCAGTGCGAGGACACGAGACGATCCTCGTCTTCTTGCTCTGGTCAGCGACTTACCGGGCCACCGGAGGCGAGGAAGACGCGCGTCGTATGTCTCATAACCCAGAGGTCGCGGGTTCATCAAATCCCGCCCCCGCTACCAAGGCCAGAGGCCCCTTCCGATCATGGAAGGGGCCTCTGGCATGTTGTTTGTAAACGGATCTGTAAACGTGACGCTGGTCAGGCCGCCTCGCCTGGCTCCCCGTCGTCCGCACTGTCCGCCACATCCGGGGTCGTGTTGCCCGCCTCCTGCGTGACCTGTGCCGAGGCGAGCGTGCCGCCGGTGACGGCACCTCCAGCGGGTTGCCCGGCGTGAACTCGGCAGGAGCACGGCCCGTCATGTGGCTGGCAGGCGGGGGCTCGGCGCTCGCTGGGCTACCCGGCTACCTGCAGTGGTCCGTGCGTGCGTCCCGAGCGGGCCAGAACCGGATCAGGGCCGTGCCCGGCACGCGCGCGCTCGGTGACGCGCACCGGGCGTTTCTGGCAGCCCTCTTAGGAGGCCGGGCTCGAAGAAGCGGAGGATCGTGAACGGACCGCCGGCGCACGTGGGAAGGCGCGGCGGTTGGAAACGGCGCCGCGCTGCCCGCGGCGGCTAGCTTCCGGGATTGCCGCCTGCGGTGTGGCGGCCACCGTGAGATTCTGTGCGCGTGGCGAGGTGCGGGGATCCGGGCGGGCTGGCCGGGCATGCCCGATGAACGAGCAGGGAGGCTGGCCCCGGTATGTGACTGGGACGGTGACTTCGCGTGATGGCACGATTATCGGGTACCGGCAGGCCGGCCACGGGCCGGGGATCATTTTGCTGCATGGGGGGATGCAGGCCGCGCAGAACCTGATGAGGCTGGCCGGAGCGCTGGCGGATGCGTTCACCGTATACGTACCGGACCGCCGCGGTCGCGGCCTGAGCGGGCCGCCCGGGGAGCACTACAGCATTGACGCGGAGTGCGCCGACGTGGACGCGCTCGCACGCGCCACCGGTGCGGCCAGCCTGTTCGGGCTGAGTTCCGGGGCGATCATCGCGTTGCAGGCGGCACTGGTGCTGCCCGCGATCCGCCGGGTCGCCGTCTATGAGCCGCCCCTGTCGGTCAATCACTCCACGCCCACTAGCTGGGTCGCTCGCTATGACCGGGAGGTGGCCGCGGGCAGGCTGGGCTCTGCGGCGATCACCGCGATCCGGGGCACCCGGACGGCGCCACCAGTGCTCCGGCTGGTGCCGCGGGCACTCCTGGAGGTGCTGCTGAACCGGGCTGCGCGAGCCAATGCGAACAGTAGCCGCGTACGCTCTGGCGGCCAGCTGCCCAGCCGCAGTCCTGCCCGGCAGGCCATGCTGCGCTTCTTGCTGTGGCCGCTGCGGAAGGCCGCGAGTCAGAATGCGTCCCAGGACGCCGCAGCGACCGGGCCCGGGGATGTCCCGCTGCGGGAACTTGTGCCCCCAATGCACTACGACGCCCAGCTGGTCACCGAGACCGAAGGCAGGCTCCCGGCCTTCTCGGCCATCCCCGCGGAGGTGCTCCTGCTCGGCGGCAGCAAGAGCCCGGCCTACCTCAAGACCACCCTCGACGCTCTCGCCGGGATCCTCCCCAAGGCCAGGCACATCGAGTTCGCAGGGTTGCGGACATCTGGCTCCGGACAACAGCGGCCATCCGGAACGTGTCGCCCGGGAACTGCGGGCTTTCTTCGCCGCAGGCTGACCCGGCGGCGTCCGCAAAGACGTCTTCCTGCCGCCCCTTGTCTATGGTGCGTCGATCTTCGCGAACTTCAACGACTTCCGGGCCAACCTGCGCACGCTCACCCTCAGCACGGTTCGGCTGGTGCTCGCGACGATGTCTGCTCGGCGCGCCGGGCCGGCGACGGCCCTAGGACCCGTCGAGCTCATACGAGCCGTGCCGCACCGGCCCGGCTGGTTCGTAGCTGGCGATGATGACACCGGCGCCCGTGGTCGTGGCGCGGGTGAGCCGCAGCGCCGCCGCTTTTGCGCGGTCGCGGAAGAGCTTCTTGCCGGAGCCAAGGTGCACGGGAAAAAAGAGCAGACGGTATTCGTCGACGAGGTCGTGTTCGATAAGCGTCTGCGCGAGCCCTCCGCTGCCATGTACCTGCAGCTCGTTTCCCGGCCACGTCTTGAGCTTGGCGACCTCGGCGGTGACGTCGCCGCCGAGCAGCGAAGAGTTCTGCCAGTCGACAGAGTCGAGGGTCGACGATGCCACGTACTTCGGCAGCATGTTGAGCTTGCTCGCGATCGGGTCGTCGGCGTCGGTGACCTGCGGCCAGTAGCCGCGGAAGATCTCATACGTCTTTCGGCCAAGGAGGAACGCATCGGCCTGGGCAAACCAGCCGGCCATGGCCGCTGCGAAGTCCTGGTCGCCGTAGGGAAAAGACCAGCCGCCATGCCGGAAGTGGCCGTCACGGTCCTCGTCCGGCCCGCCGGGCGCCTGCATGACACCGTCGAGGGTGAGGAAGGTGTGCAGGGTCAGTCGCATCGTCGTCTCCTCTGCTTATGCGTGGCGTCTTGAGCCCTGGTCGTGAGCCCACGCCTGGTCACCCGCGGCGGGTCCGGCCCCGCAGCGCCGCCAGGCACAGCGACATGCTCACCAGGCCTACGGCGGCGATGGCCGCGGCGGCCTTGACCAGAGAGTCCCATTGCCATCCTTGGGTGACCAGAGATCGCAGGCCGTCAAGGACGTAGGTCACCGGGTTCCAGGTGGCGATGCTGCCCAGCCATCCGCTCAGCTGGGTGCGGGGCACGTAGGAGGAGGTCATGAACAGGAACGGGAAGAACAGCAGGAAGCTGGAGTTTACTGCGGCCGGGTTACCGGTCTTGAGGGCGATGGCGTAGCCGAACCCGGCGAACGCCAGGCTCCAGGCGCAGCCCATCAAAAGGAACACCACCACGCCGGCCGGCCCGGAGTGAAGCCGCACACCCAGACCGAGCGCCAGGGCCAGGATCGGCACCATCAGCGTGCACGCGATGGCGACGTCGGCGACCATGTGGCCGATGAGGATGGCCAGCCGCCGGACGGGCGTGAGCAGCAGCCGGTCCAGGTAGCCGCTTTGGATATCGAGGACCAGCGCTCCGGCTCGGGAGACGCCGGTGACGCCGAGCAGGATGGCCGTCGGCAGCATGAAGGCCTTGATGTCGAAGCCCTTGAGGTGGCTTTCGGTGAGGTGCTGCAGGGTGCCGATGTTGACGACGAAGAAGAACAGCGCGATGAAGATCGGCGGGATGACCGTCTCCAGTTCGCGGGGGACCGCACGCAGCGCCCGCCCGGCGATCGAGGCGACATCGCGCAGCGCAGGGGAGGGACGGGCGTGGATGCGGGCCCGGTGATCCGGACCGGCAGTGGTGATGTCCACAGTGGTCATGACCTAGCCTCCGCAAGGTCTCGTCGCTCCAGATCACGTTCTGCGGTTTCGCCGGCTGGATAAGGTTGCCGGTCAGCTCGAGGAAGACGTCGTCGAGGGTCGGCGTGCGCAACGTCAGGTGACGCACGGGCGCGACGCCGCTGAGGGCGACGGCGACCGCCCCGATCGTGCGGCGCCATCGGTGGCCGTGACGATCAGTTCCTCGCCCCGCGCTTCGACGCTCCGCACTCCGGCCAGTGGTTGCACGGCCTGGCGGGAGGCGTCGGCTTTGCCGTCGACGTGGGCGACGATCACGTCGTTTCCCACGCTGCGCTTGAGCTCGTCCGGGGTGCCCTCGGCGACCAGCCGTCCGCCGTGGATGATGCCGACCCGGTCGGCCAGCTCGTCGGCCTCTTCCAGGTATTGGGTGGTCAGGAAGATAGTCATGTCAAGCTCGCGGTTGAGCCGGCGGACCTCGTCCCACATCCGCGCCCGGCTCACCGGGTCCAGGCCGGTGGTCGGCTCGTCCAGGAACAACATGTCCGGGTTGTGGACCAGCGCCGCCGCAAGATCCAGCCGGCGCTTCATCCCGCCCGAGTAGGTGCTGATAGGCCGGGCGAGCGCATCCCCGATGTCGATCAGCTGCCCCAGTTCGGCCAGCCGCCTGTCGACGTCGGCCCGCGGCAAGCCATACAGCCGGCCCTGCAGGCGCAGCAGCTCGATACCGGTCTGCTTGGCATCGAGCGCCGCCTCCTGCAGCGCCACGCCGATGCGCAGGCGGACCTTCTCCGGCTGGGTGGCCACGTCGTAGCCGGCCACGACGGCCCGCCCTGCGGTCGGTGACAGCAAGGTGCACAGCACGCGGACCGTCGTCGACTTGCCGGCGTCGTTGCGCATCCTGTGCCGCCTGACCAGCGGAAACCGACAACCGTGCCGCTCAGCTCCTGAGCTGACAGACGCTCCTGAGACCGGCCCCGTGGACGGACAAGCGGTGACAGGCGCGATAAGCCTCGCGATCATTCCCGGGCCACCACCACGGTTGCCGGAACTACCGTTCTGCTCGGCTGCGGCATGCGGATCGAGCGCCTTGGAGTGCCACGAATAATGGTGATCTGCGCGCTGGTGATCCGGTTGCGGCGCTCAGTGGTCGGTGTCTTTGGGATGGCGCGGGGATGCGTAGATCAGCCACACCGTGCGGTTGCCGTCGTCGATGACGTAGCGGACGCGGCCGCCGCTGGTCACCTCGTACTCCCACTGCTCCATATCGCGACCGTTGTGCCGGTGGGTGGCCAGGTCGCCGCGGAGCCGGTGCTGGCGGTCGTGCCCTGCTCCCGACCGCGGATTGGCGCGGAGAGTCTCCAGGCATCGCCGGGTGTTCGGCAGGGCGTGGCGGCACAGTTCCTCCCATCCGTCCGCAGCGTCGCTGGTGCCGAACCGGACATCCCATTGATCCTGCGGTGGCGGGACGGTGGCCCGGTCCCCGCGGCGCGGGCTCACCCGAGGGCCTGGACCGGGCCGAAGTCGCCCTGGGTCGGAGTGAGGGCCTGCGGGTACAGGCTCTCGTCCGCTTTGATCCGCGCGGTGGCCCGCCATCCGGCGATCGCCTCGTGTGCTGTGCGGTCGATGGCCAGCTCGGCCGCATCAGACAGCGCGGCGATCAGTTCCTCTGCGAAGTCACCGCGCTCGGCGGCTGTCAGGTGACGGACCCACGGGAACACCTCGGCCAAAGCCGAGGCGACGGCCCGCTCGCCGGACTCGCTGCGGGCCAGTGCGGCGAACACCCGGGCGGCGGTCACGAGGTTCTCGTCCCGTTCCTCCTCCCGGTCCGCGGCCGTCAGGTAGAAGTCCTGGGTGTCGCGGTGCGTGATCCGCAGCCTGCCCAGCTGCCTAGCTCGCTCCGCCACTGCACGCGGGTTGCGGGACAGGTCGGAGAACGTCACCGCGTCGGAAGGCTCTGCACTCATGTCTTCAGTGTATTCAGATCACGTTCTGATTTCCATCGGCATCACGAGGCCTGATTTTCCGGCGCGTAGCGGTCGCTCCCACGGGCAATGAGCGCCTCAATCCCGTAACGGGATTGCCCGCGCCGTTGGGCCCCAGGAAGCCGTAGATCTCCCTGCGACGGATGTCTAGATCGAGCTCGTCGACGGCGGTCATCCCGCCGAACTCGCGGATCAGGCGCTCGGCCCTGATCGCCGTGGGCGCCGTGGCAGTCCCGGCGAGGCTGGTGCCGGCGTTGCCCGCGGCCACGTCGCCGGCCCGCTCGCCAGCGTCCCTGTCACCCTGCAGGAGCCTCATCTGGCCCTCCCAGAAACGTGTCGCCGGCGTTGTTCGCGAAGAGGCACACGGTGCCGGGACACCGCCGCAACACCGGCACGGACGACGCCTCCGGGCCGACGGCACTGATACTGAGGTGGTGCATCGCAGACCTCCTCGACAGGTTGATACTTCGACTACACCACAGGGGTATGACATTCTCCGGGCCCGCCGGCCGGGGCCGCTGCAGGCCGTCTGCGGATGCATGCGAGTAGTAAGACTCCACCGCCGCGGCGAACTCATCGGCCGCTGCCACGGTGGTGCCGGGATCGCGGAACCGGCCAAGAGGATCGGATCTGCACTTGCGTGACGACGACGAGCGCGACCACCGGCAAACGACGGCGCTCGGATGCCCCCGATGGCACGGCCAGTTCGCCGACACCTTCCGACCGCCGCATAGCACCGCGAACACCGCCGGGTACCCAGAGTCGGGGCAAAGCTACCCAGTCGTAAGTTTGCCCGTGGGTCAGTTACTCAAGCGCGGGCGGTGACTCGATGTAATCTTGTAAGCTCCTATTCAGCCGCTGAAGCTAGCGCTTACACTGCCGTTGGCCGATGATCAGCCGAAGCCATCGTCGGGAATCGGATCAGCAGATGCTGGAAGCGTACGTCGCTGGGCTTGGGTTTGCGGTAATCCTGGGCCGGATAAGTGGCGGTCGGCTGGCCGGGATCACGCGACTGCGGATGAGATCCACGTGGCTCTTGTGGCTTGCCCTCGCGCTGCAGCTCAGCCAATATGTGCCAGTCCTCCGCGTTGATCCGGCGGGGGCTGGGCACCGCGTCCTACTTGGGCTGAGCTACGCAGCCGCCGCTTCGTGGCTGTTGCGAAGCGGTGCCGTACAGCGTAATCGCGGCCTGCGGATCGGCCTGGCCATAGTCGGCCTCGGCTGGGCACTCAATGCAGCAGTTGTTGTCGCCAACAATGGCATGCCGGTATCCACAGCGGCTTCCTGGCAAGCAGGCACGCCGGGCGCATTAGTGAACTCCACGCTCGAACGAGGCCAAATGTACAAGCACGTCCGTGCCACGTCGGCCACCCGGCTGCAGCCGCTCGGTGACGTGATTCCATTGCGGTTATTGCACGCGGTCGTGAGTCCCGGGGATGTCGTCCTGTGGCTCGGGGTGCTGATAACCGTCGCCGCAGCCATGCGGCTTGATCGTGTTCGCACAGGCCAGATCACCCCGACGTCTCCGGCCGCACCGCTCCCAACGGAATCCCGCACGGGTTGGCTCCGTGCGCGCGCTGATTCCAGGCACGCTGAGGAGACCACGGCAGCTCATCGACGCGGGAAGGAGGTGAGCTAGTGACGAAGATCACGGCAGTCCGCGTTGTGGCCGCGCTTGCAGGCCTAATGGCGCTGTTGTACGCGGTCGGCGCTCCACATGTTGTGGGAGGTTAGGCATCAATGCCAGCTTGCCCGGGCCGCTGCACCTGCGGTCCGGGCAGCGTGTGGGCAGTAGAGCTAAAGCGTGTGGGCAGTAGAGCTAAGCAGCCCGATCGGTGTCGAGTACCTGGAAGCGGCGTTATCCGCACAGCAATACCGCTTAGTTAAGTTCTTGGGCGTTCCCTTTCCATATTTTCACCGCGACGCGCCCGTGTGTGGTGTGGATGATTCGCCAGTTCGATTCCCGGCTTCCCTTCTGCCCGCCGTCCGGTTATCTTTCTCGCCATGGATGAGGCGGCTATCGGTCCGGTGACAGTTGGGGGTACAGTTGGGGGTACACGGTTAGAACGAGTGGCGGTCCCGTGCGAGCAGCGGGGCTCAGATCTCAGATCTCCGGCAGTTGGTGAACCATAGCTGAGCAACTCAGGGGTACTTTCTCCGAGTTCGCGTTCAAGATCCAATAGAACTTTCACATGGTTCCATGCCGATCTCGCCGAATATTTTCGGCCATCGACGCCAAACCAAGAAGAGGTTCCAGTTACCGATTGGTAGCGCTATCTGCAAAAGTTGCATATTTTCTGACACGATTGTCGCCGCAACTATACAGGTCGCGGGGTGGTGCCCGAACTAACTACCGGAGATCTGTCCCTGTCCCGCTCGAAAATATGATTCGGCCCGGTGACCTGCGGGTTCTCGACGGGTCAGGCGGTGTGCGTGTATTGGTTGATCAGTCCGCCCCCGGACGGGTCTTCGGCGGATCCGTTCGGTGCCGGGGTCGGTGACGGCGATGCGGGGAGCGTCATGATCGTCGTTCGGGTGCGCTGGGCGATGCTCTGGTGCGGCCGGGCCGTGTGGTAGTGCGCCTGGTATCCGGCCGGCCGGGACGGCGCGCAGGTGCGCCGCGTTCAGGATGAGCATCCGGCCGGGGGCTTCGCGGCGCGGGGTGCCAGCGAGGCGCCCGCAGATCGCGTTCATCCGGGGTGCCTGGACGGCGCTGACCAGGATGCTGGTACCGCCTGCGTGAAACACGCATGCGCCACCACGATCAGGGCCTTGACCAGGTGCTCGACGCCAGCAACGCCGCGGCGCGGGCGTTCATGGCGTGCACAAACAGGCGACGGCGTCGGCTGCACTCCCCGTCCGCCGCAAGAATCACGGTCATTCCGTGCGTGTCGGGCACAAATCACCCATCCGGGACCTGCATGTTTACATTCCGTCGCGTCGGGCACAAAACACCCATCCGGGACCTGCATGTTTACGAATTGCCTTATCGGATGCAGGCGATACTTGGCTATGCCTGCTGAAGTAATATTTAGGATTCTTTAAGTTACATTTACTTGTCAATACAGTGTATATGAGCCCGCCCTCTCCTGCGAAAAGATCAGAGCATTCGCGATCTATAGAGGGGAGAGTCAATGTCCGTAGAGGCAGGAACTGACGCCGCGCGGGAGCAGCCGCAGCAGAGCCTGAGCACGGCCGCCGCGAGTAACCTGGCGACCACCACCAAGACCGTTCCCCAGATGCAGGGGATCAGCTCCCGGTGGCTGCTGCGGATGCTGCCCTGGGTCCAGGTCTCCGGCGGGACGTACCGGGTGAACCGCCGGCTGACCTATGTGGTGGGCGGTGGCAGGGTGGCCGTGGCGCAGACCGCGGACCAGGCCGCCGTGGTACCGCCGAGCCTGCGCGAGATCCCGCTGCTGGCCGGGTTGGCCGACGAGGCGGTGCTCGGCTCGCTGGCGGCGGCTTTCGTCCAGCGGCAGGCGGCGGCGGGCTCGGTGATCGCCGGACGCGGCCAGCCTGCCGACACGTTTTACGTGGTGGCGCACGGCAAGGTGAACCGGGCCGGCGACGGGGCGTACGGCGCGGACACGGAGCTGGGCGTGGTGGCCGACGGCGGGTACTTCGGCGACCCGGGGCTGGTGGCCGAGGCCAGCTGGGACCAAACCGCGGTGGCGGTGACGGACACGACGCTGCTGGCGCTGCCGCGGGCGCAGTTCCAGGCGATCCTCGGCCAGTCGCCGGCGCTGCAGGCGCAGGTCAGCCAGTTCCAGGAGGCCGCCTGGCCAGCCGCAGAACAAGCGCGGTGAGGCCGAGATCGCGATCGCCTCCGGGCACAGCGGCGAGCCGGGCCTGCCGGGGACCTTCGCCGACTACGAGCTTGCCCCGCGCGAGTATGAGCTGAGCGTGGCCCAGACCGTGCTGCGGGTGCATTCCCGGGTGGCCGACCTGTACAACGACCCGATGAACCAGGTGCAGCAGCAGCTGCGGCTGACCATCGAGGCGCTGCGTGAGCGGCAGGAATATGAGATGGTCAACAACCCGGAGTTCGGGCTGCTGCACAACGCCGACTACTCCCAGCAGCTCCAGACCCATTCCGGCCCGCCCACCCCCGACGACCTCGACGAGCTGCTGTCCCGGCGGCGCAGCACCAAGCTGATGTTCGCGCACCCGCGCGCGATCGCGGCGTTCGGCCGGGAATGCAGCAAGCGCGGCATCTACCCGAACAGCACGCAGGTGCCGGGGGGCGAGGTTTTTGCCTGGCGCGGCGTGCCGATCTTCTCGTGCAACAAGATCCCGGTCACCGGCGAGCGGACCTCGTCCATCATCGCGATGCGGACCGGCGAAGAGGATCAGGGCGTCGTCGGGCTGCACCAGACGGGCATCCCGGACGAGCAGGAGCCGGGCCTGAACGTCCGCTTCATGGGCGTCAGCGACCAGGCCATCATCTCCTACCTGGTCAGCGCCTACTACTCGGTGGCGGTGCTGGTGCCCGACGCGCTCGGCGTGCTGCAGAACGTCGAGGTCTCCCGCCCGTTCAGCTGACCGCGCCCACGAGTGCGAAAAGGAAGGGTGAGACGTGTCGCTGCTGTCCCGGATGACGGCCCCCCCGGCCGCCAGCGAACTGGCCGGCATGGTTGCCGCCCCGCTGTCCACCCTGAGCAATCCCGCCCCGGCCGACCTGCCCTTATCGGTCCCCAGCCAGGCCCCAGCCCGGACAAGGCCTCCCACCCGCATCCGCGCCGACGGTTCGCCCGCTCGTGTCCGGCCCGACCGGGCTGGGCGCTGCGGCGGCCCGGATCCGTTCGCGGCTCCCGCGCTCATCGCCTGTGGCGCGACGGCGACGCCGCGGGATGCGGGGGCCCTGGGTGCTCACCGGTCCCACCGGGCTGGGTACCACGCTGCTCGTTCCGGGACGGCGTCGCGGGTAGTGGCTCGGTTCCGCAGCCGTACTGCCCTCCCCGATGAGGGACAGCCCGGCTCTGGGGGAGGAGGTCGATGCTGCGCTGATCGACTGGGCCGAGCAGATGGGGCTCTACCGGGCTCGAGCAAGCGCGGGCTGCCAGTCCAGGGCGCCTGATCATGCTCACCCACCCCGACACTGACGACCCGGACCGATTGCTCGCCGCCTCGACATGCGCGCTGGCGGGGTGTACTGCTCGCTGCGCGAGGCGATCGACCGCAGCGCCGCCAGCCACGACGAATTGGCCAGCGCCTCCAAACCGGGCCACAGCGCTCGGCTTCGCCGGCACTCCGCAGCCGCGAGGCCACCTCGAAGCGTGTGGGCGTCGCCAGGCGGCAACCGCGAATGGCACGCCACCACGGCCCGCTACCACGCTGCCCCGAGCACTGAGCTGCCAGAAGCGCGCTTACCGACCCGTCTGAAAGCCAGCAGACGCGCGCCGCCGGACCTGGCCCGGACCACGACCGTGAGGAGTTGCCCTGATGACCGCGACCCGTCGCGCCACCGAGCGCGCTGTCGGCCACATGAATCAGCCAGTGCTGCGCAGCGCCTACCAGCGCTCCGTCGCCGCGTACTGGGACAGCGAAAAGGACCCAGTCAACATCCGGCTCGGTGAAGTCGACGGCCTTTACCACCACCACTACGGCATCGGCGACTATGACGCGGCTGTGCTCGACGAGCCAGCGGGTACCCGCGACGATGCGATCATCGCCGAGATGCACCGGCTGGAGACCGCGCAGGCCGACCTGCTGCTCGACCACCTCGGTTACATCGAGCACGGCCACCGGCTGCTGGACGGCGGATCCGGGCGCGGCGGCACCAGCTTCATGGCCAACCAGCGGTTCGGCTGCCAGGTCGACGGTGTCACCATCTCCGAAGCCCAGGTCAAATTCGCCAACGCCCAGGCCCGCCAGCGGGGTGTGACCGATCAGGTGCGGTTCCATTTCCGCAACATGCTCGACACCGGTTTCGACACCGGATCCCTGCAAGGGATCTGGACCAACGAGACCACGATGTACGTCGACCTGGACCAGCTCTTCAGTGAGTTCGCCCGCCTGCTTTCCTATGGCGGCCGCTACGTGTGCATCACTGGCTGCTACAGTGACGTCACCGGCGGCCGCTCCAAGGCGGTCAGCCAGATCGACCAGCATTACACCTGCGACATCCACCCGCGCAGCGCCTACTTCAAGGCCCTGGCCGCCAGCAACTTCGTCCCGATCAACGTCATCGACCTCACCGCCCAGACCATCCCCTACTGGGAACTGCGGGCCAAATCCCCGGTCGCCACCGGTATCGAGGAGCCGTTCCTTACCGCCTATGGCGAAGGCAGTTTCCACTACCTGCTCATCGCCGCCGACTACGTCGGCCCATGACGCTCATGTCCTCGCGGGGAGTCATGACCGGGCGCGAGCATCTGCTTGTCGAGCTGGTCGACGAGGCCGGCACTGCCATCGGCGCCTGCTCGGTCGCCGAAGCGCATACCGCGCCCGGCCGGCGCCACCGGGCGTTCTCGGTGCTGCTCTACGACCGCGCCGGACGTCTGCTGCTGCAACGGCGCGCCGCGGTCAAGACCCGCTTCGCCTCCCGCTGGTCCAACACCTGTTGCGGACACCCCGCGCCCGGCCAGGACGCCACCACCGCCGCAGCCCGGCGACTTACCGCCGAACTCGGGCTCACCCCGGACCACACCACCCCGCTCGCCGAGATCGGCATATTCCGCTATCACGCGGCCGACCCTGGCTCCGGGCGCGTCGAACGCGAATGGGACCACGTTCTCGTCGCGACCCTCACCAGCGGTACCCCGGCACCTGACGAAGCCGAGGTATCCGACTACGCCTGGGTCTGCCCCGACTCGCTGCACGCAGAGATCACCGCTCACCCCGACACCTACACACCGTGGCTCCCAGGCGTACTGAGTGTCCCCGCCAGCGCCCAGTAGATGTGCCCCGGGCAGCCAGGAAGGAACATGATGACGTACGAGTTCGACGGGCATGAGCTTGCCAGGCTACCCACGTCCGCAGCGGCCAACCCGATGCCTGGTGCGGCGGTCAGGGCGATCCCCGACGTGGCGGACGTGGGGGTACCTTCCGGGGCGGACAACCTGGCCCGGCTGCTGGCCGGGCCGTCTGGCCTGGGGACCTCCGCGTGCCGTTTGCTAAGTGCGCCCCGGCATGACACGTCCGCGCCAGATGAGGACGCGTACGCTTCCTGCACCTCTGCCGGCCCTGTCACCGCCGCGCCCTCCGAGATCGCCCGGGCTCTGGAATCGACGACCGGGATCGGCCTTCGGGCGGTATACCGTTCCGATCTCGTACGCAGGGACATTTACGCGCCATTGCCATACGTAGAACGGGAATGGGGTGATGGGTCGTACCCGTCGCTCTACTGCCCTGCTACCGCGCGAATTGACGATGACCTCGCCGATGAGGTCAACCAGCGCCTGGTGTCGTGGGCCGAGAGAGTCGGGATCTATGCCACCCAGATCGACAAGTTCCGCGACACCGGGTTCGGGCGGCTCGCCATGCTCACCCATCCCGACAGCGATGACCCCGACATGCTGCTTGTCGCGGCTCAGATGAATGCTGCGTGGTGGGCGGCCGACGACTATTACGCCGACGAGACCCCGCTCGGGGCCACCCCGACAGAGCTTCCCCCGCGTCTCGCGCTGGTGATGTCAGCCATGGACCCGCCGCCACCCGCCGGGGATTACACGCGGCAGCTCGACGAGGCGCTGCAGGCCGATCCTGTTCTCGTCGCGCTGAACTCGGCCACCGCCCACCTGACACGTCACGCCACCCCCTCTCAGGTCATGCGGGCGTGCAGCACCACATTCCAGATGTACGTGAGCTGGACCGCCTATGCGGCATGGCGATACCTTGAAACACTGCCCCCCGTATGGCGCTACCTCGCAGCACGACAGCACGACAGCTTCTACACATCCATGACACTCATCGACATCGTTGGTGGCTACGAGCTCCCCGCAAATCTCTTCTGCGAGCGGTCATTCCACCGCGCTCTCATGCAGGCAGGCATGGCTTCCGTCATTGTCAACGACCTCCACTCGGTAGCTAGGGAGGCGGCGGACGAACGACCGGACTTCAACCTGGTCCTGCTGATCGCCGCCGAAGAGAACTGCTCGGTCCGGGCGGCGACCGAGCGTACCGTCTGTCTTCACAACGATTTCGTAAGGGGGTTCGAGGCAAGTCAACGACAACTCGCGGCCGTCCCGTCTGTGGAACTTCAACGCTTCCTGCGGGGGGCGCAGGCATGGATGGGAGGAGGCTTCGAATGGCATAACACCAGTAGTCGCTACAAGTAGGGAAGCCGAGCCTCGCGCGGAGATCGTGATCCCGGCCTCATACGACAGCCGTACTTCGTGACCTGTCGCTGCAGCCGGTGGGCTCTGAGCTGGCAGCCCATTTCACCCGGTGGGAGCCGGTGCAGCAGGCCGGTAAGTCGCTGCGCCCCGCGGCTGCGCGCACCTTGTGGCGCAGCGTGTCATGGATTGACTCGGTGGTGCCGTCTTTCCCCCATTTGGCGTAGTAGTCGTAGACCGTCTTGTAGGACGGGAAATACCGCTTAGTTAAGTTCTTGGGCGTTCCCTTTCCATATTTGCGTAGCACCAGTAGTCGCCACAAGTAGGGCCTCGAGCTCCAGCCAGGACCGGGCCCTGCGGGCATGGGGTCACGAACTCACGAACGGGTCTCGAACGCGACCAGGCAGTCCTGCCGACATCGCGAAGATGCGGGTCCGCGACCACATACGGCTTGGCCGGGACCGGCTCACAATGCTCGGCTAGATTCCCGACTACGATGAGTCGCCGCTGAATAACCATCTTGTACGAACAAATTCGCGCGGACCGGCCAATATCAGCGCAAGATCTGAGGGTAGATCAGGAGGCGCGCCAGTGCTACGCTCATCACCGGCGGCGGCGATGAAGCTGTGAGAGTATTTCGCCGTGTGAATGGAGATCCAAGCAAATGGAACGTGACGGATTCGACCAACCCGCGTCTAGCCTGACCACCAGAATGTCGCGGCGCCAAGCGGGAAAGCTACTTATGGGCGGGACGCTCGGCATAACGATGGTCGCGGCAAGCAGTCGGCCAGCAGCCGTACCTCGCGCAAAGCCAAGGTCAGCGGGCAGGTACGTCACAGAGGCTCTGCAGACTGATTATTTCTTCTCCGGCAGGGAGTACATCCGCGTGACCCGCGGCGAAACCGGGCCCGGAACGATCGACCCCGGCTACCCGGCACCGATCTCCAACTGGCGCTGGGGCGCCTTCGGCGCCAACGGCATCGACGCCGCCCTGTACAGCGGGCCGAAATGCTACTTCTTCTCCGGCACGCAGTACATCCGCGTGACCCGCGGCGTAACCGGGCCCGGAACAATCGACCCCGGCTACCCGGCACCGATCTCCAACTGGCACTGGGGCGCCTTCGGCGCCAACGGCATCGACGCCGCTCTGAACAGCGACGGACCTATATGGGAAATATAGCCCAACTCGGGATTCGAAGTAGCGGAACACCCCTTACGTGGCGCTCGGTCACAACGAGCGCCGCTGCCCGACGGGCCGGGCGATTAACGTTCCGAAACCAGGAGTTCTCACTCGGGTCGATCGCAACGTTGCGGCGCCTTCCTCATGGGCCGCAAGCGAGCGGGCCGCTTGTCATCCCAAAGGCCACATAAACGCAAGGGCAACGCGGCTGTGGTCCGGATCACGAGCAAGCTCGTAACCAAGCCGCGCGGCGGCCGTTTCGCATTTTATGGCAGATGGCCTGGGATCGGCTGAATGCGGGGACCGCGCCCGACCACCGCGACCGTGCGCTCATACGATGCGCGCAGGTCTGCGGCGTCGGCGGGATCGGTGCGCCACGCGCTGCCGGCTGGGAGCACCACGTAGTCTGGGTGGCGGACCCAGATCGGCACGTAGTGGATGAAAGTAACGCGCGCTCCGCGGCTGTCCACGCTGATCGTGAGCAGCACGATGATCCCGTCCTGCGAAGCGGCCGGGCAGCAGGTACTGGTCTGATTGGAGATCAGGTTGCCTTCGCCGAAGACGACAAGCTTGCCGCCCAGGATGCGGATCGGTTGGACGACGTGCACGTGCTGGCCGACGATCGCGGTGATGTCGGGCGAGCGGGTGAGCTTCTCGGCGAGCCCGAGCTGGAAGCTGCTTGGCTGAACGACGTCCTCATCGCCCCAATGAAGATTGACGATTACCACCTTCGCGCCGGCCATGCGTGCGCGGTGCGCGTCGGAGAGGATCTGCGCGGCGCTGGCCCGGTTGACCGACCATGGATGAGGCGAGGGGATGCCATTTGTGAGCTCGGTGTAGGCGAGGAAGGCGACGCGGACACCCTTGACTGTCATGATCAGCGGCGTTCTCTGTCCGGCCGCCGACGAGAATGACCCGGTGTGCAGCACCCCGGCACGATCCAGCGCGCGGATCGTGTCGTCGACTCCCGTCTGCCCTTGATCGAGTGTGTGCGTCGCGGCCGTCGAGCAAGCTCGCCACCCGGTTTGACGGATCGCGGTGGCGAGCTCGGGCGGCGTGTTGAACACCGGGTAGCCGGTGGGAGGAGCCGGCGTCATCGGCGTCTCGATGTGGCACAGCGGAAGGTCTGCCTGCCGGATGTAGGGCTTGATGCTCGCGAAAAAGGGAGCGAAGTTGTAGTGGCTGCCACCACCCAGGACCAGCGCCCGCTCAAAGATTGCTGTATGGATCAGCAAGTCTCCGCTCGCCTCGACCACCAACCGGACGCTGTGGCTCCCACTACCACGGTGCGGGGCCGCCACCGCGTTGGCGCGGGTGTGACGGACTGCGCGGCCGCCCGGCCCGAAGGCGACCCATGCGCCCGCAGCGATGGCGAGCGCCAACACGCCGGAAAGCATGATCGCGCGCCGTTGCTGCCCTGCGCGACGCGTCCAGGCGCTCATACGTCGCTGCCGGAGCTCCTCCGCGGGCCGGGGCTCACGCTCGGGCGTAGGCGCGCTTTGATTCACAACGCGTGATCCTAGCCCCGGAGGTGGCGTAGAACTGGACTTCAACGGAAGCGAAGTGACCGGCCATGCTTACGTCCCCCGGTCGGCCTACGCCCGCTCGGCTCTCCCCCCCGGCCGATCCCATCTAGGCACGCGTTCCCCCTGCGCAAGCCGTTATGGATCTTGATCCCGAACGGCTGCCGCGGCTGTGTCACGGCCGACGCGTCCGTCCGGCCTGACCAGTGACTCGTCTACTCATCCGTCGGGCATGACCGATCAGTTCCGCGACGTGCCGGTGCGTTCGATCCGGCTGATCAGGAGCTTGAGCTGCGTGATCTCCTCGACGAGGGCGGCGCGGCCCGCTTTGGTGAGGGTGATCCAGGTGCGGGGGCGTTTGCCGGCGTAGCCCTTCTCGATGGTGATGAGCCCGGCGCTTTCCAGCACGCTGAGGTGCTGGGAGAGGTTGCCTGCGGTCAGTTCCAGGTTGGTGCGCAGGTAGCCGAACTCCACCCGCCGTGCCTCGTGAGCGATGGCGAGGATGCCGAGCCGCACCCGCTGATGGACGACGTCGTCGATCGGCTTCGCGCTGGCGGGGCGGCCGGCCCCGCTGCCCGCGGCATGACCGGAGTCTGTCGCTCGGCGCCTTGGGCATGTGGCCGCCGAGGCCAGCCACATCGTCGGCTCGCTCCGACGCGATGTCGGCAGCGAACGCGCATGCGGCCATCGGGAAAGCGATGCGGTCCGATCGTCGTTGACATGAGCATGACGGTCCACGTACGCCGGATCGCGCCGGATGACGGCGCGCGGTTGCGCGGCGTCCGCCTGGCGGCACTGAGGGATGCGCCCGAGTCCTTCTGGCAGACCGTCGCGGGTGAGAGCGCCCGTCCCCCTGAGCACTGGGCGGCTCGCGCGCTGGGTAACTCGGCGGGTGACGCGCACGCGACGTTCCTGCTGGAGCGGTGCGGCGATCCGGTCGGCATGGTCGAGGTCCACCAGCCGTCGCTGGCGCCCGAGTTCCGTGAACTGGCCGGAATGTGGGTCGCGCCGGCCGTGCGGGGGACGGGCGCGGCGGACGCTCTGCTCGAGGCCGCGGTGAACTGGGCGCGAACGGTGGGCGCGATCGGCGTCCGGCTGTGGGTCGTGCCCACCAACGCGGCCGCGGTGCGCCTCTACACCCGCCACGGCTTCGAGCTGGTCGGCGACCTCCAACCCGACACCGACGACCCGGCTGGCAAGGTCTACGTGCCGATGCTGCTCACGCTGGACAAGGAGGCGGCGGCCTCGCCCACATTCATCACCCGTGCGCGGGCTCCCTGGACCGACGAGTCGGGCTGACTGACCGGCCGCCACGCGAATGGGCAGGCGCCTTGCCGGGGCTCCGACGTGCCGCTAGCGTGGCTCTCAGTCAGCGGGGGGAGCGAGTCGTGGGCACGACGGTAATTGTGACGGCGGGCGCGGGTGCCCGCGGTGCATACGAGGCGGGGATTTTTTCAGTTCTCGTACCACGACTTCTCTTAGAGAAAGCCGCGGGGGAACGCATCGTGCTCTTGGGCACGAGCGCGGGCGCGCTCAATACCGCCCTTCTTGCTGCGTCCAGTGATCCACAGGAGGCTGTCCAGCATACGCTCCAGGTGTGGGAGTCGACCGGCACCTCGGACGTATTCGCAGGACTAACGCGCACGGCCATCCGGAATGTTGCCTCCTACCTTGCCGAGCTGCTGGGCCGCGGCCAGCTCAATAGCCTGCTGGACACGGCGGCTCTGCGGCGCACGCTGGAGAAGAAGGTCGATTGGGCCCAGCTGCGGGACAACCTGGATGGCGGTGAGGGCTGGGCTCACGGCGCGGGTATCGTGACCACTTCACCTAGCAGCGGCCGCACAATCGTCTTCCTGCAGGGAAAAGGCATAGCGCATCCACCTCCGGATGACGTTCGTGGCATCGACTACGCGCCGGTGACCTTGGCCACCCCGCACGTTCTGGCGTCTGCCGCCATCCCGATGGCGTTCCTGCCGATACATATCGGCCAGCCTCTCACGGTCGACGGATGGTTCGTCGATGGAGGTGTCAGGCAAAATGCACCCATCAAGCCCGCGCTCGCCTTAGGTGCAGACCGAGTCATCATCGTTGCCACCACACCCGACCCCGACCTCCCACAGGCCCTGCCTGCCGGACCTGCCGAGCCTGATGTCTTCGACACGGCGGGTGTCGTGCTGCGCGCGTTGCTGATAGACCGGATGGCCGACGACATTCGCGCACTTCGAAAGACCAACCGCTTCGTGGAGGCCTTGGAGAAGGCGGGCGCCCCGCCGCTGGCTCACAGCGATGCCGGCCAACCGTACCGCGAGGTTCAGAGTCTCTTCCTCGGGCCGCCCAGGACCGGCATCCTCAGCGCCACGGCAAACGAGATCTTCAGGCAACGCTATCGCGGCCGGTTGAAGCAGTTCTCCGACGCGGGGATCCTCGGCACCTTGATGGGTGGTTCCGCCACTGAGAGCCATGGGGAGATCCTGAGCTTCCTCTTCTTTGACCCGGAGTTCCACAGCGCCTTGACCCGGCTGGGCAAGCAACACGCCGAGCAAGCCCTCGGGCCGGGCCCAGGACTTCCTTGGCGCCTTTAGTTTGAGGTCGGTCACGCTGTCCCCGGCCAGGCAGCGCGGCGTTGACCGCCGCGCTGCCTGGCGCAACCGGCACCAGCCCGGCGACGCCTCCGGTCGCTCGCCGCGCACGCTCATGCCCTTGACGGTGCAGGCCGGGCAGGCCGACCAGCGGCGATGAGCCGGCACTCGGCTAGCCGTGCCGCCAAACACGCCTTGGCGGCACGGCTAGCCGCCCGCAGCCACCCGGGCTACGTCAGCAGCCGTCGTAGGGCGCCCAGTTGGACTGGCCGCCGCTGGCGAGGGCGTTGGCGAACACCTGGTTCTGCTCGGCGACGCTGGCGTTCCCGAAGGCAGCGGGGTTACCGCCGTAGGCAGCCCATGTCGACGCACTGAACTGGTAGAGGCCGTAGTGACCGCTGGCGTTCATGATCTGGGCCTGGCCACCGGATTCACGGGAGACCACGCATTCGCCGAACGCGCCGCCGGGCACGCCACCCGAGTAGGTGCTAGCCGCGGCCGGAGCGGGAGCGGCCGGAACGGGAGCAGCCTGCACGGGAGCAGCCGGAGCGGGAGCAGCCTGCACGGGAGCAGCCGGAGCGGGAGCAGCCTGTGGGGGAGCCGGCGCGGGGCTTGCGTGCCGCGGTGTGTAGTCCGCGACGGCAGGGACCGGCGGAGGCGGCTCGAGGAGCACCGGCGGGCGGGGTATCCGGGCGGGCTTGGTCGGAATGCGCAGAACCTGCCCGGCCTGGATGATGTCCGCCCAGCGGACCTGGCCGCGGTTGCGCCAGTAGAGCACCGGCCACGCGGCAGGGCTGTGATAGAAACGCCCGGCGATCGCGGAAAGCGAGTCACCAGGCCGGACGGTGTACCAGGCCGGCCAGCCGGAACCTGGCTTCTCCTGCCTTGCCCGCCGGTTAGCTGATACCAGCTGCGCCGGCGAGGGGCCCGGCTGATAGGCGGCGTCCAGAACCGCGGCGTGAGGCGCGGCTGCCGGGGCGGCCGGCGGAGCCGCAGGTGCCTGCGCCGACAAGCAAACAGCGGCGGCCACGCTGGCCAGCGTGGGTGCGGCGGCAGTCGGTACATTATGCGGGACCCGGATGCGTGATGGTTTGGTGTGGCGGCCCAAAGGGCTCCTCTCCGAGGAGGCGCGCTCACCGGGAAGCTGCACGGGTACGGGCAGCCTTCGGAGCGCCTGACATCGGGGGAGCCTAACGAGCGCGGCTCCGGCGCGTTGGGTAAATCCGTCAAAACAGGTCAAAGATCTGTTTGCGTGCTAAACTTCCCCCGGTGCCGTCAGCGGCGTGCCACGCTTCATGAGAGCCATTGCGCTGGGGTGCGCGTCGGAACCGCCTGATTGGGCGGCTGGGGCTCGATGCCAATCAAGACGGTGACCGTCCAGATGTGGGCATAGGTCGAGCCTGGGCAGCCGGCACGGCCAACGGCGCCGGGGTGAGTGAGGTGTTCCATGACGCGGGGCAGGGTTTTCCTGTCGGCTGGCTGGCGGGTGGCGGTGATCTGGGTGTGGAGTGAACCTTGCCCCCGGGCCAGTTGCGTGGAAATCGGTGTTAGAACAGGTCCTCGACCGTGTCGTGCGAGATCGCCTTACGCAGGTCGCGGCGGCCTGCGTAGGCGACATTGACGATGGTCCGCGTGCCGCGGAGCAGGGGATGGACCCGATGCAGCGTCGTGTCGGTCTGCATCAGGTACATATCGCCGGGCCCGAGTTCGTAGGACCGGATGGGGTGGTCAACCAGGGTGCGGAAGACGGCCGGCTGGGATTTATGCCACGAGGTTCCGGGGGCGCACTGCAGGAATCCGCCGTCCTCTAGCGGTGGGCAGTCCACGACCAGGACCGCAGCGAAGCTGTAGTCGTCCCAATGCCATCCATGAGTGTCGCCACCGCGTTCGAGCTGCGTGATCACGTACTGCTCGGGAGGGTACGGGCACGGCAGTACTTCCTCGCCGGTGATGCGGCTCAGGGCTTGCTGGAAGGACGCCGATAGGTACAGTGCGGTGATCTCGCCGTGGCGTTCACGGATGATAGCTGCCGGGACGGTGCGAAGCCTTCGGGGGGTGTGGCCGGTGTGCGCGATCCGAAGGTCACGGCGCCGGCCCGCGGACGCGGCCAGGGCACGGACCTCGACCGCGAGCCGGTCCTTGGCCGCCTGCGGCAGCACGAAGGAGATCATCGCGATCCCGTCGGCAAGAAACTGCGTGCGGGCGGTCGCGAAGGATGCGGCCGGCTGAGCCAGCAGATGCGCTTGGATGTCGGCGTCGAGCGATGCGTGGCGGCTCATCGGCGGCTCTCCGTTTCTGCCGGACCGGGCCAGGCCCTCTGCCAGGTGCCGAACCCGCGACAGGCTCTCTCGGGGCCGGTTGTGCCGTCCAGCCGGGCCGCGCAGAGCGCTGGGGCCGGGGGCATGCCGACCGGGGGCCAGGGCGAGCAGCGGGCAGGGTGGTTGCCAATTGGCCCCGGGTCGAAGGGCAGCGTGCCGCCTGGGGTCGTCCAGCGCCGGGGCTGCCTGAACCACCGTCACATCAGATCAGCCCGGGAATCTATAGCTAACCGGCTACATCTTCTCGCGGACACCCTGATTCATTCCGCATTCATGTCATCTTGCTCGTTTGGCAAGGTGCCCGATCGTGTCGCGATCACCGAGGCGCGGCGGGTAGTTCCCGAAGTGCATCACCGGTGAGCCGGTAGACGGTCCACTCATTCATGGGCCTCGCACCCAGGGTGGTGTAGAAGCCGATGGCAGGTTGGTTCCAGTCGAGCACGGACCACTCGCACCGGCTGTACCCGCGCTCGGTGGCGATGCGCGCCAGTTCGGTCAGCAGCGCCTTCCCATGGCCGGCGCCGCGGGCAGACGGTGTCACATAGAGATCTTCGAGGTAGATGCCATGGCGGCCCCGCCACGTCGAGTAGTTGAGGAACCACAACGCGAATCCGACCACATCGCCGTTGCCGTCCTCGGCCACGTGTGCGAAAACCGAGGGGCCGGGACCGAACAGGTCACGATGCAGGTCGGTCTCGGTGGCCTCGACCTCGTGTGCCGCCCGTTCATACGCGGCGAGTTCATGCACGAAACGAAGCATCGCGGGCACATCACGGGGTGTGGCCGACCGGATCATGCAAAGGCGCAGTTCGTAGTCACGCGTGACCACGCAAGGAACAGTCTGCTCACGCCCTCAATGGTACGGTGCTGCCCGGCCTCTCCGCCGGGCCGCGTGGCGTGAGCGGTGCTGAGAGCCGCTGAGATCAGCCATCCATGATGGCCGGCGTATAAGCCGGCTGGCTGCCTGCCTGAGGAAGCGGGCGATGGGGAGGGCAGGCTCCAGACGGCTGGTAGGTTCACGGTTCGTGCGGCGGGTCTCGGTGGTCGGTAACTCGGGTTCCGGCAAGTCGACGCTGGCCAGGGAACTTGCGGCACGCCTGGGCGTACCGTACGTGGAGCTTGACGCGATCTTTCATCAGCCCGGCTGGTTCCCATTGCCCGAACATGAGTTCGCCCGCCGGGTAGCCGCGGTGGTGGCGGCAGACGGCTGGGTGATCGACGGCAACTACAGCGGGATTAGGCCGCTGGTGTGGGCGCGCGCCGATACCGTGGTCTGGTTCGACCTGCCCAGGCATATCGTTATGCGCCAGATCATCTGGCGAACACTGCGCCGCGCCGTTCGCCGGTCTGAACTGTGGAACGGCAACAGGGAACGGTGGCGGAACGTGTTCAGCCTCAACCCCGACGAGTCGGTCATCGCCTGGGCATGGCAGAAGCACGCTGACTATAGGCAACGTTATGCCGCCGCGGCCAGCGACCCGGTCTTCGCGCACCTGGCGTTCACCCGCATCGCCGCGCGCGGCGACGCGCGAAGGCTCCTCGCGCTCGCCGGGCGGCACCGCGCATAGGCGCTTCCCGGAAACCGTTCAAGATCAACTTTGCGCGGTGGTGCTGTGCGCTCCGGGTCACCGTCACCTCCCGTGGGACCCGCAACGGCGGGTCAGCAACAGCCATGCCACTGGTAGCCGGCTGGCGCACGAGAGCCCTGGCCGGGGTCGCCGCGTTCGTCGGCCGGGTAGACGGTGGTTCCCTGCTTGATGGTCTCGACCACCGTGATGTTCTTGATTTCCTCCGGCGGGATCGTCAGCGGGTTCGCGCTGAGGATCACCAGGTCGGCGAGTTTGCCGACTTCGATGCTGCCCTTGTGGTCCTGCTCAAAATACTGGTGGGCGGCGTTGATGGTGATGGACTTCACCGCGTCCAGGGCCGGCACCCGCTGGTCGCACCCGAGGGTGTAGCCGTTACGGGTGACGCGGGTGACCTGGCTGGACAAGATGGCGATCGAATTCGGCAGGGCCACCGGAGCGTCATGATGCGACGTGTAGATCATCTGCCGGTCGATGGCCCATTTGGCCGGTGAAATGGTCGCGGCTCGCGCGCGGCCCCAGGACGGTCATGTGATACCAGTCGCCCCAGTAGAAGGTGTGCATGGAGAAAAACGACGGGATGATGCCCAGGCGCCGGAAGGCCTCGATCTGGTCTTCGCGGGCGGTCTGGGCGTGGATCGCGACGGCCCGCCGGTCGCCGGGCCCGGCCTCACCGGTGGCGGCCTCGACCGCCGTGATGAACTGATCGATCGCGGCGTCCCCGTTCACGTGCGCCAGGACCTGCCATCCTTTGCTGAATCCCGTGCGCACCTGCTCCAGCACGACATTGTCGTCGGCGATGGTGGGGTAGCCGCAGTAGTCCTCGTCCTTGCCGTCCGGCGGTGTGGTGTAGGGCTCGGTGAGCCAGGCGGTCCTGCCCTGTGGGGAGCCGTCCAGGTACATCTTCACCCCGGCCGCCCGCACACCCCTCGTGTAGGCCTGGCTTGCTCCGACTGGGTCGTCGTCGTGTGATTTTGTCGCCTCGTCGGCCCGGGCATAGGCGACGACGTCGATTTTGAACGGCTTGACGGCCGCGGCGTCTCGCAGAGCCCCGAGATTTTCCAGGGTGGTGCCCCCCTCCTGAACGGTCGTGAAGCCGAAGCTCGCCGCCGCCGTCACGCCCTTGCTGAACAGTGTGAGGAGAGCGGTCAACGGCAGACCTGCGGTCGCTTTCTCGGAGGCGGGGGTGAAGGCGGTCTCCTCGAGAACGCCGTTGGGCTCGCCGAACGGCGGGGCTTCGACATCTGGCCGGCGGCGGATGGCGCCTCCGGCCGGGTCCGGTGTCTCCGCGGTGTACTTCAACTCCGTCAGCCCCAGGCTATTCACAGCTCCCAGGTGGAAGGACTGGTGGATGGCCAGCACCGGCTTGGTGGTGGACACCGCATCCAGATCCTCGCGGGTGGGGTGGCGCCCCTCGGCGAGCATGGCGTCGTCGTAGCCGAACCCGATGATCCACTTTGAGAACCGGCCCACCGGGCTGCTGGCGAACGCGCGCAGCTTGTCCTGCAACGAGGCGATGCCGGTGACATCGCCGTCGGGCTCGGCCAGCAGGCTGGCAAGGGTGGCTTGCAGGCCGATGCCGCCAAGGTGGCCGTGGGCATCGATGAACCCCGGGAGCAAAGCGCGGCCCTGCAGATCGCGCAGCTGTGTCCGCGGCCCCTGCCAGAGACCAATTGCATCCTGGTAGTCGCCGACGAAGACGATGATGCCGTCCTTGACGGCCGCGGCTTCGGGTTCGGTCTGCGCGGCGGCGACCGTCACGATGTCGCCGCCGAAGAAGATGATGTCGGCCTCGCCGGACTGTGTCTCGGATAAGAGATCACTTGACATGCCGGCCATCCATTCCTTGGGGTTGTCGCGGCCAGCTCCACCTGGCCGAACGGTGAACAGCAGGTCCGGTCATAGGTCAGTCTCCTCATGGGCATTGACGCGGTGATGATCAGCGCTGCGCTACCGTGGGCGCGTCCGGCCCGCCACCGAGCCTCGCGAGATACCAGAAGCCTTCACAAGTTGCCACATGGCCAGTACAACGTGTCACGTGGCGAGTAAAGGCAGGCCATCCCGTCCGGTGACGTTTCTGGGCTCTGTCAGGTTGTTTTGCGCGGAGCCGATACAGCAACCGGGTAGCGCCGCCTCCACCGAGGCGATCCTGCCCACCGCGGCCGGTGTCCCGGCCAGCACCCGCGGCTTGCCGCTGCGGCAGTCGCTCACCAAGCAGGTGCCGCCCTGGCCGGCTGTTATCTCGCGTCCGTCGGCGCTGGCGCGTGCGCTGACCGCCGCCGGCCGGGTGGGCTGCCGCGCCGGATCGCCAGCACGAGCCTGCGAATGCCCACGATCCCGAACGGCTGCCGCGCGCTGGTCTCGCGCAGGCCGGGTGGCGCGGCGACCTGTGGCTGCCTGGCCGTGGGCGGTCAGATCTGCCCCGGCACCGGGGCCTGCCGGTGCCACCGCGCCAGCGGCGCCAGTTTGGCCGCGGCGCCCTGCGGGTCGCTGGCCGGCCAGCTCACCGTCTCGCCCAGGACGCGCCAGCGCAGCCACCGCCCGCCGGTGCACCACACGGTCACGCCCAGGCAGACGGAAAGCACCGGCCGGCGGGCAGGCCCGCCCGTACATCCGGGTGATGTGATGGCGGTGTTCGAGTTCCCCGGCGAGCGCCCAGATCGCGGCCCGGGCGTCTGGCGGGCCGTCGCTGGGAGGCCGGGGCGCAGCCGCGGGCGGGCCGCCTGTGGCTGTCATCGCCGCAGCCGCCCGGGCCGGTCAACGGTGACCCCAGCCGAGCCGGAACCACACCGTGCGGGCGCTGACGTCGCCCGTCACTCCCCACGCGCCGGACAGCGCGCTGACGATACGCAGCCCTTGCCCGGCCCCGCCGTCACCGGCATCCTCGCTCCCGCTCCCGCTCCCGCTCCCGCTCCCGCTCCCGCTGCCGCCGCTGCCGCTGCCGTCAGTCCGTAGCCGCGGCGGCGTCGGTCCGCCCTCGTCTTCCACGTCGACGCGCACCCAGATCCCGTCGCGCACCTCGACCCGCACGGTGAACATCCCGCCCGGCTCACCGCTGCGGGAGTGGATGACCGCGTTGGCCGCTAACTCGTCGGCCATCAGGACCGCGTCGTCGGCGGCCGGGCAGCCGTCCAGTACCCGGGCCAGGAACGCGCGCACCCGTGGCACCTGGTCGGCCCGTCCCGGATAACTGCGGCTGCACACCGCCGTAGGCCTGGAGCCCGCGCCGTGGGCGGCGACCTTCAGGCGCTCAGCCATGCCGCACCTCCCGGGTTTCCGGCGGGGAGCGGCCCGGTCCCTGCCCGCCGCCGCTCACCTGCCCGGTGCTGGCGGGCCAGCGGGCCTTCCCGCCGAGGTGTCATGGTGAGCTGCTCCTCAGATCGCGATTGCCGTGGCTGCGTAGCATCAGCGGGGTGCGGCCAGGGCGGTGGCCCGGGTGATCTGTGGCGGAACCCGCCTCGGGTGACTTCCTGAGCATCACAGCCGCCGCTGACCTGCATGGCTAACATGCTGTACAGGCAGACCCACAGTGACCACATATCACCTATGACAATCTGCAATCGGGACTAGTTACACGGATGCCGCTCAGGGCAAGATGCTGTCAGGACAAACACGACAGCAAAGTGGAACCTGGGCGGAGATGACGTCATGGAGTACAGCCCGACCGTCCGGGGACGGCGCCTCATGCGCGAGATCACCCGGCTCCGCCACGACGCCGGCCTGTCCCTGGACGTCGCTTCCCAGGCAGCTCGACTTCTCCAAAAGCAAGCTCTACCGGCTCGAAAACGGGCGCAGCCGGATCACCACCGACGACCTCGAAGACATGCTCGACCTGTACGGCGTCACATCGCCCCAGCGCGAAGCCCTCATCCGGCTCAACCGCGACGCCCGCAAACGCGGCTGGTGGACCGCCTACAGCGACGTGTTCACCGGCTCCTACATCAGCATGGAATCCGAGGCCGACAGCATCCGGATCAACACCGATATCGTGCCCGGGCTCTTCCAGATCGCCGACTACGCCCGCGCCGTCATGACCAGGACCCGGCAGGCACTGACCGCCGAGGAAACCGAGCGGACAGTCCTGGCACGCACCGCCCGCCAGCGGGCGCTACTTGAGCAGGACCATCCGCCGGAGATTCATCTCATCCTCGACGAGGCCGTTCTGCACCGCCAGGTCGGCAGTCCAGAGGTGATCGCCGGACAGCTCGTAGCTCTTGCTGAGGTCAGCAACCGGCCTCATGTCACTGTCCAGGTGCTCGCGTTCAGCGCAGGGGCCCATGCGGGCATGGATGGCAAATTCACCATCCTGACCTTCCCAGGCGGCGAAGATCCGCCCATCGCCTACGTCGAGGGACTGATGGGCGACATCTACCTAGAATCCGAGGAAGAACTCGACCGCTACCACCTCGCCTGGACCCGCCTCATCACGGAGGCTCTTAACCCGGACGAATCGGTTGCCATGATCCGCGAACTAGCAAAGGACGCAGCATGACGATGCCCACGCCGCCGACCTTTGATGGCGCCGCATGGCGCAAATCCAGCCATAGCACGGGCCGGAACGACTGCGTCGAAGCCGCCCGGATCGGCGCGGCCGTTGCGGTGCGCGACTCCAAGAACTCCGGCGGTGGCCACATCACCCTTGATGCGGCCGAATGGAGGGCCTTCCTGAATCGCATCAAGAACGGAAGCTACGACCTGTAGCCTTCCGCGGGCTCCCGGCAGTGCTGCCTCCAGGGACTGCGCACTGGCTGGCGCTCCGTCACCAGCTCCGTCACCGCGCGATCGGCAGCGGAAGGACGAGAACGTCAAAAACTGGCGCGTCCGGCAGGTTCGGCCGCGTTTCCCGACCTTGCGCCAGCCCCATTTCAGGTAGGCGCGGTACGCCGTGACGTTGTCTGGGCGCACGTACAGTTCCGCGGACCCCTCGGTGCGGGCCACGAGAAGCTGATTGTGCAACGCATGCGCGATTCCGTGGCCTGTCCATGCCTGCCGAACCATGATCTCAGCTAGGGAAAAGGTCCCCTTGCCGCTCTCGTCAGCCAGTCCGGGCTCCGGTTCTCCAGCCGTGGCGGGCTGCGCGAACGGCGTCGTTAAGCGGCTCGGGCCAGCCCAGATTTGGCCCACTGGTTCATCGCCGATATAAGCGATCACTAGGTCGAGCGACGGGTGCCTGGTATGGGCATCGAAACGCTGCATAAACGTTTCGTGAGATTCAAATGGGTCTCCCGATGCGATCGCGTCGGCATACGCGTCGCGGTGGATGAGTGCCACTGTGGCGCGGACAGCGCGGGCTCCCTGGGAGTCGCAGCGGCGAAACATCTGAATCGGCCACGCTCTCCCCTTCTGCTGCGGTGAGGTCACGCTCCAAGCTGGCGCGCGACCGCATCGAAGCGCATGCAGAATTCCTTAGCTGCAGATTTCTCTGCTGCGGTACGCACCGGGCAAAGATGATTCAACGTCCGAATGGACGTCACTGCCACTCGAGAGCGCAGGCAGTACGTCCAGTCCCTCGCTCAGGGCTCCGGATACATCACCGCTTTCTGCAAGCGCACCAGCAAGCTGGGCCTGACCGCAGGCACGGTTACGAGGTGATAGACCCTGGCGCCTCCAGACTCTGCCGGTGGAGTTCTGATGCGGTAACCGGGTCTCCAAGGTTCTGGTGTCCAACGGCATCATGCGTGACGACCTCGGACTCATCGACAAACTGGATCCACGCCGGATCGTCGGCCCCTGCGCCGCGATCGAGTTCCTGCCGCGCACGCGTGATTGCTGAGGAACGCAGCCTTGTCGCCCAGGAGGGACGCGGCGTCCGCGCGCCGAAGCGAGATGAGCGCATGCAGCCTTGGCATCGGCTCGTGGCGTGCTATGTCGGCCGCTGGTCGGCCAGTCGCAGGCCCTCGCGGGCGAGTCCCCTGCTGGTCCCGCCTGTGCGGGCCATGAAGGAGGACAGCATCGAAGACTTCTCCAGTACATGTGGCGCTCAGGATCGGGTGACCTGCGCTGCCCGGCCAGCAGCAATGCGTCCGAGTAAATGCGCCGCGCCAGCGCCACGTTTGCGGCATCGAAGGCGAGCCAGCCAACGCAAGCGGCAAGGTCTCCGGCAACGCCAAGCAAATCGTGGCCGACTGCTCCGGAATAGTCAGATTCGTCCAGCATGCGACGAGCGCGCTGCCACTGCCGAAGCGCCTGTCTGAGCAGGACTGCGCCACCGACCACCTGATCCTGCGTGTTCCAGGTTGTCCACGCAGGTCCGCAGGTACCGGACGTGGGAAGCGCGACCTTGCGTGGCACTGTGATCTCGGGAAACGCGGCGGCCGCCGCTGCCCGGCGGCGATGCCGCCGAAGGTGCGCCGGTCTACATCCACGCCCACGTCCTCCAGTACGCCGACAGCGCCAGCCAGCGTGACGTCCTCTAGCCAGTCACGCGGCAGCGCCGTGTCTGCCCGGCCGAGCACGAGGGGCAGCAGCGCTTCGCGTGGCATGTCGACAGCGTCGGCGAAACGCAGCAGCGCACGGATATGGTAGAGGGTCTCGCGATGGCCGGTTTCGAACAAGCTTAAGGTGCTCTGCGACCAGCCGGTGATGTAGGCAAGCTCGTGCTGGGAAAGGCCAGCGGCGGCGCGGAAGACCGCGACAGCCGCGGGCCGGTCGAGCTTGGCGCCGAGTCACGCATGGCGGTGAGTCCCACAGCCACGTCGGTGCCACGTACCCGTCTTCACCTTCCAGCAGCGTCCGGGCGCCCCGGGTGCAGGGCCCGCATAAGCAGATGGGGTTGTACCGTGACAGCAGCGTCTTGCGGCACGCGGGGCACAGCCATCCGCCGGGCATGGTCGCCTCCTCACCGGGGGTGCCAGGCTAAGCGCCGTCGTGGGGCTGGCGGCTATTCCAATCTGTCATCATCGCCACTCCGGGCCAATGACATTCCGCTATTTGAGTGATTCTTGCGGGCTGGTCATGCTGTGGCGCGGCAACGCGCGGGATGCGCCCACGCAGAACAGAAGGCGCTGCCCGGTACGTGCCGATTTCGGTGGCCCAGGAACTGAAGATGAACGTGGCCGGCGACGGCCCGGAGTGGTCGGATAATCCCGGCGTCTCCACTCTGGGCACCGGCCGCGGACGCGCGGCAACGTGCACCAGGTCGGCCAGCAGGCCGCGCGGGTCGTGCACGCCGACAACGACCCGATGGTGATCGCCCACTCCACGCTCACGACCGGCCCCGGCGTGGCGGTCATCGGCGCCGACCTGCGCGACCCGGCCGCCCCATCCTGGGCCACCCCGATACCCGGCGCCGTCTGAACTGGGAACGCGACGGAGCCGGGTTGTTGCCGCCGGGCGGGGGCGTTGGTCAGGTTGTACCGGCGCCCGGGGAGCGGAACGTTCTGCAGCCTCAGCTGGCCACGTGCCAGCGCCCTGCCGTGTTCGTCGGTGATGGTGACGAGCCACAGTTGTTGGACACGGCCCTGTTGCAGGGGCTCGGCGATAACCTCGGCGCGGCCCGAGGTAGCGGGGCGCAGGAAATCGGTCGCATTGTGCACACCCACCGCGAACTGCCCCCGGTCTCGCACCGCCAGGCTGGCGCCGATGCTGGCGGCGGATTCGACGGCGGTGGTGTAGACACCGCCGTGCACCACGCCCATGGCGTGTGGTGATCTCGCCCGAGGTCATGTGCCCGACCACGCGGGCTGCGCAGGCCGAATCCGACGAGGCCGGTCCCGGCAACGAACCGGCTGGCAGCCCCAGCGCTGAGATCGTCGTCGGCGCCCGGGACAGGCTGGGAAATGGCAGCGTCATCCATGGCATAGTCGTAGCAGAAGATGACGACTCAGTGGCGGGCTGCTCACGTAACTCAGGACGGGAAGGTGACGGCGCGCTCCACGTGGCAGTCGCAACTCCCGGCTGTGGGAATTGAGGCTTGCCCGCCGGGCTGGCTGCTGTCGCCGAACACCACGTGAATTGTCCGTTCGCCATTGCCGCGCACGACGTCAGCTCGATGCTGCCAGCGCCCCCGCCTGGAGCACATCGAACAGGTCGTCGCTGGTGCGTACCGGCCGGCCTGCGGCCGCGACGATCAGGTCGCCCTGTGAGCAGGCGCGTGCGGCCGGGCTGTCCCGCGCTCCTCGCAGAAGAGCAGGCCTTCGCTGTCGGGGAGGCCGACGGCGCGGCGGAGCCGCTTGGCCACGTGGCGTGGGGCGATTTCGATCCCAAGCCGCAGCGGCGCCGCGGACTGCGCCGCGGGCAGCGCATCGACCCGGCCGTGCAGCGCCTCGTCGGCTGGTATGGCCAGGTAGAAGCCCTCGCCGAGGCGGTTGGTGTTGATGCCGAGCAGGTGTCCCTCGCCATCTAGCACCGGGCCGCCCGAGGAACCGGGCAGCAGCGGAGCGGTGTGCTCGATGCTGCCGGTAATCCGGCGGCCGCGGGGGCCGCGGAAGGTACGGTCGATCCCAGAGACGAACCCGAACGTCACCCGCAGCCCGCGCCCGCCCGGGTTGGCCAAGGCGAAGACCGGCATCCCGATCCCGGCGGACGCGCTGGCCCGCGGCAGCGCCGCACAGCCATCCGTGTCGACCTCGACGACGGCGAGGT
>CAVQKF010000002.1:0-92041 GCA_963712955.1 uncultured Actinomycetota bacterium
GGCGCACGCCGGCCTGACGGTCAACGCGCAGAGCGCCGGCATCTTGTATGTGCTGGTCTTCGGCGCCAGCACGGATTATGCGCTGCTGATCGTGGCGCGCTACCGGGAGGAACTGCGCCGGCACGACCGCCGCCACGCGGCGATGGCGGAGGCGTTGCGGCGTGCGGGCCCGGCGATCATCGCGAGCGCTTCTACCGTCATAATCGCGCTGCTGACACTGCTCGCCGCGGACCTGCAGTCGACGAAGAGCCTGGGGCCGGTGCTTGCGATCGGCGTTGCGGTCGGCGCGTTCTCCATGCTCACCCTGCTGCCGGCCCTGCTCGTGACCTTCCCCCGCGGGGTCTTCTGGCCGTACAAGCCGACCTACGGCTCGGCCGAGCCGACAGCCCGCGGGCTGTGGGCGCGGGTCGGCTGGAGCATCGCACCCCGGCCGCGGCGGGTATGGATCACGACCGCGGTGGTTCTCGGCATCATGGCGCTCGGGCTGACCGGCCTGAAGGCCAGCGGCCTGACCAACGCGCAAGGCTTCCGCGGGCATCCCGACTCGGTGATCGGTGAAACCGTACTCGCCCAGCACTTCCCCGCCGGCGCGGGCCAGCCCGTCGTCGTCATCGGCAACAAAGACGCAGCGGCGCCGCTGCGGTCCGCGTTCGCCGCCACGCCGGGGATCGCCAGCGTGACGCCACCCGCGGTCCGGGCGGGTCACGCCTACCTCGAGGGAACCCTGACCTCGCAGCCAGACAGCCAGGCAGCGTACGACACGATCGACCGGGCGCGGTCCGCCGTCCGTGCGGTACCCGGCGCCGACGCCCTGGTCGGCGGCACGACGGCGATCAACCTGGACGTGGCGAACGCGTCCAGGCACGACCGTAACGTCATCATCCCGCTCATCCTCGTCGTGGTGCTCGTCATCCTCGGGCTGCTGTTGCGGGCGCTGGTGGCGCCGTTGATCCTGACAGCCACGGTGGTGCTGTCGTTCGCCGCCGCCCTCGGCGTCAGCGCCTTCTTCTTCAACCACGTGTTCGGGTTCGGCGGGGCTGATACGGCGTTCCCGCTGTTCGTGTTCGTGTTCCTGGTCGCCCTCGGCATCGACTACAACATCTTCCTGATGACCCGCGTGCGGGAGGAGGCCAACAGGCGCGACGCCCGGCGCGGCGCGCTCGTCGGGCTCGCCGCGACCGGCGGGGTGATCACCTCAGCCGGGTTCGTGCTCGCTGGCACGTTCGCCGTACTCGCCACGATCCCGTCGACGTTCCTGACCGAGCTGGGTTTCGCGGTCGCGTTCGGCGTGCTGCTCGACACGATCATCGTGCGGTCCGTGCTGGTTACCGCGCTGAACCTGGATGTCGGCCGGTGGATGTGGTGGCCAAGCAGGCTGGCACACAAACCAGACCCGGCACCGCACGAACTCAGCGAGGAGCGCGCCGCTGCCGTGACCCGGGTTTGATCCGGTCGGCCGCAAGCCGCTGGATGTCATAGCGAGACGGTCATTTTCCCTAACGGCTCCGGGCTGGAACCCGTCCGCGCCCGTGATCTGATCTTGGTTTAGCGCGCGACCCGCGGCGGTGCGGCCGAAGAACCGCTGCCGCCGTCGGCCAGCACCCCCGACCGCGTGCGACCAGAGTCTCCATGATGCTTGACGCGGGCGGCCGGCCCGCCCAACCAGGTGACAGCGGCGTCGACCGCGAGGCCGAGTGCCGCGCCACCGACGATGTCGAGCGGGAGGTGGGCGCCGACATAGACGCGCGACAGGCCGACGATCGGCACGATCGTCGCGGTGATGGCGCGGCCGGTGGCGCCGAGCCGGGGAAATGCGGCGACGCCGAGGGCGGTGGCAACTCCGGCGTGCCCGGACAGGTACCCGAGCCCGCAGGCCTCCGGGCCCCTGCAGCGCGCACCGGGGACGAGCGCGGCCGGGCGCGGCCGTCCGACCTGTTGCTTGACCAGCTTGGACAGCGCCCAGGTGGTCGATCCGCCGGCGAGCAGCCGCAATGCCAGCTTGCGGTCATGGGCCAGCCATGCGGCGCCGGCCGCGGTGGGCGCCGCGCCCAGGGTGCCGAGCTGCATGACGATCCAGAAGGGGACGTGGAGCCCGTCGGGCAGGCCGTTGACGGCCCGGAATGCCCGGGCCTCCCGCCGTCCCACCCGGTCGCTGCGTACCCACGTGGCCGTTATGAGCGTCGCTACCGCGCCGAGACCGAGCCGGACGCGAGGGTCTGCGAGCAGGTTCACCGCCGGGCGCCCCTGATCCTTTGCGTCGTGCCGCGACCGCGCCCGCACCGGCGAGCCGGGTCCGGCCAGGTCAGGCAAGCCGGTGAGCGATGTCATGGGTCGTGCCGTCCGCCCCTTCCTCCGGGCTCAGATCGATCAATGTCTCTCCGTAGAGACGCTCGAAACAGGTGACGTCGCCGCGGTAGGTGTCTCCATACCCGGGGTTCATCCGGCAAGCCGTCGTTACCTAACTGCAAGCCGTCGTTATTTAGCTGCCTGCAGGGCCTCAACTCGGCCCTTAACCTGGCGCAGATACTGCCGTTCGGTCCAAGCCGTCAGGCGCGTGAACGAGTCAGTCGAGCCCTCCCGCGTAAGGCCTGTCACGGCAGCCGCCGCGATCGCGAACAAGATCACGTGCTGCTGGAAGCGGCGGTCCCGCGGAAGACGTGCCGCCGCCACCAGCCCGATCCCGAGCATGATCGTCCGGCGCTGGCGGCTCGCCGCCTGCGACCGCCGCGCTGTCGTGGCGGGGCGGCGCGAGAGCATGGCACCCGGCGCCTCTTCGGTATGTGGGGCCGGTACGTCCTTGACTGTCATCTCGTCTCACTTCCCCGCCGCTCGGGTGCGCAGATGTCGAGCGGCAGCCGAATGTTGACCGTCAACTGCAAATAAACCACATTCCGGCCGCCAGCGCACACCTCGTGATCATGGGCGGTCCGGCATGCACGTGGGCAACGGGCGGAGCAGGGTGCGTCCTGGCCCTCGGTGCGCCGGGTCCACAGCGCTCCCACACAACTGGCCTTGGCTCGATCGATCGCCGTGTCCCTTGTCGAGCGGCACCTGCCCAGTTCTTCGCACCGAGGTGCAGGGACGCTGTGGTAATTTGCCCGGTGGTGGCAGGGACACGTTCAACGCTTCTCCTCTATTCTTGGCTCTCCTCCTGCGTGTTGTCACCATGGCTCTGTCCTCCTCGTTCGAGCACAAAGTCTGCCCGCGGCAGATCCGGGCGACATCCCCCTGTCCCCGGGTTCACCTACGTATGGCTGGGCCGTCGGCTGCGTGAGGGCGACGGCGCTGCCATCTTCTGCCACCGGAGGAACCAGATGTCTGACTGAGCCATCTGGGAAGATCGAACCGATCAGATGGGACGCGCCTATGTCCGTGAAGGACCGAGGCCGCCACGGCCGCATCGGCCCCTTCGTGACCTTCGTCGACCACGTGGGCGAGGACGGCCTCGCGGTTCGCTGGGAATCCCGCCGCCATCGCAAGCACCTGACGGAGGCGTCGGCCGCGGGCTCGACGTGGTGGGCGCCTAAGACCCGGGGATGGTGGATCGCCGTCCTGTTCGCCGTGGGGTCGCTTCTGTTCGCCCTTGGCGCGGTCCCCGCCTACGCCAGCGCCGTCGGTACCCGGTGGGATGCGGTGACCTTCTTCGTCGGCTCGCTGTTCTTCACCTCGGCTGCGTTTCTGACCTACCGGGAGGCGGTGGACGCCGCCCCGCAGGCGCCGGGTTCCACCCGCCGCCGCTTCTTCGTCTTCCAGCCACGGAGGATCGACTGGTGGGCGACGGCGGTGCAACTTGCCGGGACGCTCTACTTCAACGTCAGCACCGGCAACGCGATGCGGATAGACCTTACCGCGCAGGCCGCAAACCAGCACGTGTGGCGACCCGATGCCATTGGCTCGATCTGCTTTTTGGTTGCCAGCGCGCTGGCCTGGTTCGAGGTCTGCCACCGCTGGTTCGGCTGGCGCCCCCAGTCGTGGTCATGGTGGATCACCGTGGCCAACCTGATCGGGTCCGTAGCCTTCGGCGTCTCCGCTGTGGCCGGCTACATCAACCCGGCGACCGGCCAGTTGCACAACGCCGAGCGGTCGAATCTGGGCACTTTAATAGGTGCGCTGTGTTTCTTTGCCGGGGCGCTGCTGCTCCTGCCCGAACGCTCCGGGGAGGTCAGCGCCAAAGTATCGACGCCCGGCACCGCCGGCACCTGAGACCTGGAGCGCAGCGCTGGCCTGCAGGCTGTGAACTCCGACGGAAGGGACGAAGCGCGGATGCTCCCACTGGACGGCGTCACCGTGGTCGCGCTGGAACAGGCGGTGGCGGCCCCGTTCGCCACCCGCCAGCTCGCCGACCTCGGCGCCCGGGTGATCAAGATCGAGCGGCCAGGTGACGGTGATTTCGCCCGCGGCTATGACCTCGCGGTCCACGGCCAGTCGAGCTACTTCGTGTGGCTGAACCGGGGCAAGGAGAGCATCGAGCTCGACCTCAAGTCCGCGGACGGCCAGGCGGTCCTTGGCGCCCTGCTCGCCCGCGCCGATGTGCTCGTGCAGAACCTGGCGCCGGGAGCGGCTGAGCGGCTCGGGCTCGGCGCGGGGGAACTGCGGAAGCGCCAGCCCCGGCTGATCACCTGCTCGATCTCCGGCTACGGCCCTGATGGCCCATATCGGCATAAGAAGGCGTACGACTTGCTTGTGCAATGCGAGGCCGGGCTGCTGTCGGTCACCGGAACACCTGAGGAGCCCGCGAAGGCCGGGATCTCGGTCGCCGATATCGCGGCCGGGATGTACGCCTACACCGGCGTGCTGACCGCGCTCTACGAGCGGGAGCGGACCGGCGAGGGGTCCAGCTTCGACGTCGCGATGCTCGATGCGCTCGGCGAGTGGATGAGCCAGCCGTTCTACTACAGCGTCTACGGCGGGCAGCCCGCCCGCCGGACTGGCGCCCGTCATGCCTCCATCGCGCCCTACGGCCCGTATACCGCCGCCGATGGCAGCCAGGTATTCATCGGCTTGCAGAACGACCGCGAATGGGCGGTGCTGTGCGAGCGGATCCTGAGCCGCCCGGACCTCATCGCAGACGACCGGTTCGCGACCAACCCCGACCGCGTCGCGCACGACGGCGAGCTGACGCCGATCATCGAGGCCGCGCTGAAGGCCGTCCCCGCCGCCGAGCTGATCGCGCTGCTCGACGACGCCGGCATCGCCAGCGCCCGCCTGCGCACACCTGGGGAGTTCGCCGCCCATCCCCAGCTGGAGTCGCGAGACCGGTGGCGCGAAGTGGACTCCCCGGGAGGCCGGGTCCGGGCGCTGCTGCCCCCGGTCACCGTGCACGGCCGCGAGGCAGCGATGGGCGCGATCCCGGCGCTCGGCCAGCACACCGCGGCCATCCGTGCGGAACTCGGGCTAGCGCCGTCGCCCAGTGCACCAGAGCCGAGGTAGCTGCGCGCCGCGGTGGTGGCCCGCGGCCAGCGCATCGCGCGGCGCGAGCCCAAGCCGCGTCATCAGGTCAACCTCCTGGGGGATGGTCCCGAACACATCGGTCCCCGTCATGACCGTCACGCCCGGGCCGACGGCGTGCCCTGGCCATCACCAGCGAGCTCTGGCTGCGCCGTCAGCCGACAACTTCTGCTCTGCTTCTATCGAGTCCTTCGACCAGGCGCCGCGCGATCACCTTCAGCGCCAGCGTCTCGTCCGCGCCTTCGAAGATCGACAGCACCCGTGCGTCGACGAAGAAGCGGCTCACCGGGAATTCCTCGGCGTAGCCCATGCCCCCGTGGATCTGCATCGCCTCGCGGGTGACCCACTCCGCGCCGCGGCAGGCGTAAGCCTTCACCATGGAAGCCTCGAGCGATCCTTCCCCCCGTGCCATCAGTCGCGCGACGCGATACGCGAATTGCCGTGTCGCCTGAATGATCACGGCCATCCTTGTGAGCTTCGCTCGTGTGAGCTCGAAGTCGAGGATAGGTGAGCCAAATGCGACCCGGTTGGTCGCGTACTCGGCGGCAGCTTCGTAGGCGGCCTGCATCACCCCGAGAGCACGCGCTGCAGTCTGAAGCCTTCCGTTCTCGAATCCCTGCATCTGCAGGTAGAAGCCGCGGCCCTCGCCGGTCTCTTCGCCAATGAGGTTGTCCTGCGGCACGAACCAGTTCTCGAACGCGAGCTCGTACGAGTGCATGCCTCGATAGCCGATGGTGTCGATCGGCCGTCCTTCGAGCCTTCCAGGTGCAACTCCCCGGAAGCTGGCACCGCGGTCCTGGGTCAGGAGAAAGCCCGTGCCGTCGCACTGTGGCTTCTCTACGACGAAGATGGAGAGCCCCCGATGCCCCTTGGAGACATCGGGATCGGTCCGAGCGAGCAGCATGAGCACGTCCGCCCGCGCCGCGAACGTGCACCACGTCTTCACGCCATTCACGAGCCACCCGCCGCCCGTTCGCGAGGCCGAGGTCGTGAGCGCGGCAACGTCGGAACCATGCTCTGGCTCGGTCACCGCGACCGCCACCATGACCTCGCCGCTGGCGAGTCGAGGGAGCCACTCGCGCTTCTGGGCTTCGGTCCCACCATGGACGAGGGCCCGGGTCAGGATCTCGGGACGCGTGATGAGGGACCCGCCGATGCCGAGCGAACCCCAGCCGAGCTCTTCGGTGGCGACCACCATCCCGAGGTAGTCGCTCTCGTTGCCTGACGCGTAGCCGCCGTACTCTTCCGGGACCGACATACCGAATCCACCGATCTCCGCGAGGCCCTCGATGATCTCCTCGGGGATGTCGGCATTGTGCCGATGCACTCGCTCGGCGTGCCGGCGGACACGCTCCTCGGCGAATCGGTGGAAGGTTTCCCGGACCAGCTGGAAGTCCTCGTCGAGGTGTCGCGGCCCGGCCTGGCCGCACATCTCGGCCAGGCGCTCGGGCTGACGGTATGTCTGGAGGAAGTTCACCGCTGGTGTCATCCATTCGGGAGTGAGCCCCCAATCGGCTTCTCGTCCCGCGATCCGAGCGGCCAGGTCACTGAGGACGTCAGCGACGAACACACACGTGAGCTGGAGCTCGACGTCGCCTTTCGCGCCGTAGTCGAGCATCGAGCGCGCGGCCACGGTGGCCGCCGCTGTGTGGGCGAGGTCGTAGGCGAGCACCTGGCGGATCTCGGGACCACCGGCGGCAGCAAGGGCGCGGGTTCCCCCGCTCACGGCATGTTCGGCGAGCGCGACCACCTCGGCCGCCGAGGCCAGCGCTGTCATGAGGGTGAGTCTTTCATGCTCGGATCGCGTGGGCCGATAACCTCGGTCCGGTCGCCGGGGCCGGGCAGGGAGGCGCCAGTGAGGCGTTCGGCTTCGGCCCAGAGCCGGGCGGCGGTGGTGGCGTGGCGGGCGCTGCGGGGTGGCCGGATGGTGGTCGTGGGACCGACCAGTCCGAGGCGCCTTGTTGGCACCCGTGGTAAGCGATGCGCGATCAGGGGGTCTTCTGCCGGATGGGAAGGTTGCGGCGCAGGAATTCTTCTGTGTGCTGCCATGCACGGGCCGCCGGATCCGCCATGTGGAACATCGGGGCAAGCCGGTTGTGGAATGCGTGCCCGGCATCCTCCTCCACGTGGATCTCCACATTCGGGTGAGCCGCCGCAGCCTCCTCAACCCGCGCGACCTGGTCGCGCGGAATGTAGGGGTCGCTCCCGCCGAAGTGGAACTGAAGCGGGCTCTGGATCTGGCTGAGAGCATCCAGGTTGCCGGGGACCGCCGCGCCGTAGAACGAGACGACAGCGTCCGGCCGACCCTGCGCGGCGAGGAAGTAGGCGATGGATCCGCCGAGGCAGAACCCGATGACACCGATGCCGCCGCCGACCTCAGGCAACGCGGTCAGGTGGTTGAGCGCGGCGGCTGCGTCGGCGACTCCCTGCTGGGCGTCGAAGCGGGACGCAAGCTCCAGCGACTCGGTGAGGCCGTTCTGGTCATGCTCAGCGCGGTGCCCGGGCTTGAGCCGCCAGAACAGATCCGGTGCGCCGACGACGTAGCCCAGGGCGGCGAGGTCCTCAGCGACTGCCTCGATGTAATCACTCACGCCGAAGATCTCCTGGAGCAGCAGCAGGCCTGGGCCTGCGCCGGTGGCCGGTAGCCACACCGGCATATCGAACGACGCGCCGGACACCTCGACTGGCTCAACACGGGACGACATGATCTACCCCCTTTTGGCGCAGCGACTCGTATCCTAAGGCGTCGCGCGCTCCGGTACGGTCGATTTCCCAGGCTACGGTGGGATTCAGTGCCGCTGAGGCGAATCCTGGGTCAGACGCCATGCGATGAATTTTGATTCTCGTTGGCCGGGCCGTGCGGCTGGCGGCGCTCGCGGGTTCAGCGGAGTCGTGCCATTGCGGCCATGAGCTCGCTTCGTGACCCGACCATGAGTTTGCGGTAGATGTTGCGCTGGTGGTACTCGATTGTCTTCGGGCTGAGGAACAGTGCCGCGGCGGTTTCCCGTGTTGTCCGGCCCTCGGTGAGCCGCAGGGCGATCTGCAGTTCCTGGGGGGTCAGCTCGCTCCGGGTGGACCTGCCGGTAAGGAACGTGTCACCAGGGACGAAGTAGCCCGGGATGAACCGTAGCGCGCGACCATCTCGTCTGCCGACATCGTGTCCGTGGGTTTGACCTTTAGCCCTGAAACCTGACAGCCCTGGAGATCCACTCCTCTCACCTCGCCCGGCTGTCGTAGCGTTCTTTCTCTTGACCTTTTGTTCTTGACTTGACCGTGTTTCGCCGTCGTCGAGCAGCCGGACGAGCCTCAGCCGCTCCCGATCACGCCCGACCAACATGCAGCGAGTGTACGGGCCATCCTGATGCGAGGCCGCGCGGGCAGCGCCCGGACCAGGGGCCTTCCCTGCAGCGGCGCGAGGCGCGGGCGGCTTCCGGTCCAGGAAACCATCCGGACCTGAGGAGTCGCGCTGGGCTCAGTGCTCGACTCGTAGAGCCCGCCATCCTGACAGTGACGGCTATGTCAAGCGCGAGGGCGTCAAGGTGTTCGGCCATCACTTCGAGCAGACCCTTCCACGTCCTCACCTGCTCGCCCGGTACGGCGCCGGAGACCCGGTGCTGCGCGGGACTGTCCAAGCGGCACACCGATCGGCCGTGCCCGCCGACGCCTGCCTTTGGCTGGAAGCAAGACTGAACTCGAATAGTGGTGACAGGTGCCTGTCGACCGGGTGCCGTCTGGCACGTCTGGAGCGGGAATATGAGTCGGGGCGACTCAAGTTATTGAAGCTGACCGGACGCAGTGCCGGCCCCATCGAGAACCTTGAGGAGCACACCATGAGCAACCTGTCCCTGTGGATCCGGCGAGACCCGCTGGCCGACTTGGACGGCACCTTGAACGCGATCATCCGCCGGACGTTCGGCCCGGCGGTTCATCCGGCCATCCGTCCTGCCGGGTTCGTCCCGGCCGCTGATCTGGGCCGCGAGGACGACGACGCCGTAGTCCGGCTGGAACTGCCGGGACTCGACGTCGAGAAGGACGTCTCCGTCGAGATCGACCGCGGCCGATTGGTCGTCAAGGGCGAGCGGCGCAGCGAGCGCAGTACGGAGAACGACGGACGCACCCTGCGCGAGGTACGTTACGGCTCTTTCGAGCGGTTGTTCAGGCTGCCCGAGCACGTCACGGCCGACGCGGTCACCGCGAGATATGACGCCGGCGTGCTGACCGTCCGGGTCACAGGCGCCTACACCGTGCCCGAGCCGACGGCCCACCGCATCGCCGTCACCACCGGGCGGGCAGACGCCCCGGTGGTCGAGGCGCCCGCCGAGTCGGGCGAGGACGGGCAGCCCGCCGCCTGATCACCGAAACCACGGCCCCAACCCCGGTCGATCCGGGGTGGGGCCGTTTCGTCGGCTGGCGGACCCGGCTCCCCAAGCTGATCATGACACGCGCGTGGCGCCAGCCCGGATCCGGCGCAGTCCCATCGCGCCTGCGGCCGCCAGGAGTGCGCCGCCTGCCAGGCTCACCATCCACGGAATGGTAGACGACTCGGGTGCACGCGGTGCGGTCCCGCCGAGTCCAGTGTCGGCGGCCCCGACCGGCATGGTCTGGCTGCCCGCGGCGTCCTCCAGGCCGTTGACGGCCAGGCCGCTCGGCGTGTCGAGCACGACAAGCGTGTGGATCGTATCGGCGGCGAGGTTGACGCTCCGCGCTGCGTCACTGTCTTCGCCTACGTAACGGAGTTTCTGCTTGCCTGCGGCAACGGCCTGGTAGGAGGTTACGCTCGCGAACGGCAGCTGCCGGGCGAGCACGTGCGTGCCGTCGGTCACTGTGACCCTGCGCTGCTGCAACGAGGCTTGAATCACGCGCACCAGCGCCCGGCCCGGCGGGGAGCTCATCTGGTCCATGAGGACCCGGAGGCGAAGCCCGGACGCGGGCCCCATGGCCGCGATCGTGTAGGCGGCTCCTGCCACCACGTCGACACTTGCGGACACGACCGGCGGTGAGGTCGGCGCCGCACCTGCGGTTCGCATGGCGACGGCGTACTGGCCGCTCCCGACGGCCACATAAGACGAGACGCCGCCGTACTTGACGTGCTTGAGCACCATCTCCGCGTCCGGCTTACCGAAATCGTAGAGATAGACGTCGCATGCGGGCATATTAGGCGACAGGTGAGCGTACCGGATCCATCCGGTATTTGAAGCCGCCGAGGCGGACGGTGCGCCGGCCAGAAAGCCGAACGCCAGGCCCAGCGAAGCGATTGGCAGCGCCAGCCGTAACGCCCTGTGCGGCAGTCTCATTTTCCCTCATCTCTTACCGGTCTCCCCGACCGGCCGACGCATGTGAGCCAGCGCCCGGAGAGCGCTCGGCGCTGCGTATTGTACGCGCAAGATCGTCGCGTCGTTGGCAACTTGTACCAAATGTCCGCCCGGGGCTGGTGTGCCCGGCACGCACCCGTCGTGGGGCCGCGACCGGTGGCGGGGTGGTGGCGGGAGCCGGCTGCGATCACTTCGGTGCGCACGGACCGTGCCGGCGAGCCCGCCTGCGTGCGGGCCGAGGTGCCGGTGAGGTAGCACGCGGCGGCCAGCATCGGCTGCAGGATCTGCTGGGCCAGCGGCGCCCTCTTGTCCCGGTGCCCGAGCGCATACCGGTCACCGGGGAGGAAGTGCGCCCCTCCCGCGGGATGAAACCGGCGTGGCGGATGGCCGCTTCGCGAACAGGCGCTCTCGGCTGCGGGCCAGGATGAATCGCTTCGCCGCGGCGCGGGTCGAAAGGGGTGATGGATGCGAAAGGAAGGACCGGACAGATGCGCAACGCACGAGCCAGGACTGAGGCAGGCTCAGCAGCCGAGATCCAGAAGCCCGATGAGCAGTGGCGCAAGGAGCTAACTCCCCAGCAGTACAGCGTCCTGCGCCAGGGCCACACCGAGCGGCCATTCACCGGCGAGTACGTCCATAACCATGACGACGGCTTCTTCCGCTGCGCGGGCTGCGGGGCCGAGCTGTTCCGCTCGGATGCAAAGTTCGATTCGGGCACGGGCTGGCCGAGCTTCTACGAGCCTGCCTTCGCCGGGGCGGTCGAGTTGCGGCCGGACAACAGCCTGTTCATGCGCCGGACGGAGGTCGTCTGCCGCCGCTGCGGCGGCCATCTTGGCCATGTCTTCGGCGACGGGCCGGCCCCGACGGGCGACCGCTACTGCATCAACTCCTGCTCGCTGGCCTTCGAGCCCGCGACGGCGAACGAGGATCAGGGCGACGGCCAGCCCGCTTGACCCTGGCACGCACCCGTCTGACCACTGCGGCGCCGCGTTACTGCAGCACCGTGCGAGCGCACCTCGCACGGTGCTGCTTCTCACCGTGGCGCTGGTGTACTCTTCGGCGGCCGCGCTGTCGGCCGCGCTGTCGGCCGCGCTGTCGGCATCGCGGCAGGCCGGAGCGCGGCCGCCTGGACCAGGGCTGGTCTACTACCGTGACTACGGCACGTCCCATCTTCGGGAGAGCAGCGACGGGAGACGCCAGTGAGCCTGTTCGGCCGCGCCGATGACCACCAGTGGTCGCAGCAGCATCTCTCGCACTACGTCGAGGGAGACCTCGGCCGCGCCGCCCGCCGCCGCCTTGGCCGTCATGCCCGGGCCTGTGCTGACTGCGGGCGGGGCCTCATCGCGATGCGGGCCCTCGTGCACATGATCCAGGGACTCGACGGCCTGCAGGGCGTCCGCGCTCCAGTGGGGATCTTCGACCGGGTTCGTGGCGGCGGTGCCGGAGGCTCGCACGGCGGTGCCTCGCCGGCACCGCCGCAGAACGCGTGATGCCACAGCTGCGCGGCAAGCGTGCCCCGGAGCCCGCAGAGACTGAGGCAGGCCTCGTCGCCCGCGCCAGGGCCGGGGATGTCGATGCGTTCGAGCAGCTGGCAGGCGCGCACGCCGATCGCCTGTTCGCGGTACTGCTGCGGCTTCTCGGCGATCGCAGCGAGGCCGAGGATGTGGCCCAGGAGGTCATGCTGCGCGCCTGGCAGGGCATCGCCCGCTTCCAGGGCCGCTCCAGTTTCTTCACCTGGCTCTACCGGATCGCGGTTAACGAAGCCAGCCGCTCGCTGGAGAAAAGGTCCCGCAGGCCAGCCAGCGTCTCGATCGATACCCAGGCACTGCAGCTGCCCGCTTCCCCTCGCGATGAGCCGTCCTGGCAGGCCCAGAACAGGGAGCTGCGCACTGCGCTCGGCAAGGCCCTGACCGGCCTGCCGCCGCCCTACCGGACCGCGATCGTGCTTCGCGACGTCGAGGGCCTGTCGACGCAGGAGGCCGCGCAGATCGTCGGCGTCAGCCAGGCTGCGTTCAAGAGCCGCCTGCACCAGGCGCGCCTGAGGGTCCGGGCCGCGATCGGCGATGAGGCATTGATCACCGCGGGTGGATGATCTGTTCGCCGTCGTGCCTGCCGATCATCCCGCGGCCAGACAATCGTCGAGGCCTTACCGCTGGCGACCGGGGCCCCTGCCGGCAATGTGGTGGCGGCATAGGCCGGGCCCGGAACACAGAGCGGACCCGCCCATGCTCGGCCGGGTCAGCGCGGTCCTGGCGGATCCGCGGCGTGGGAGGTCCGCAAGCGGCGGGTGGCCCAGGATCGGCGGGGGGCCCCGGAATCGTATGGACCCGGCTGTATGGCGTGACGGAGCGTGCTTGCGCGAGACTGCATATAGCGCTGGACAAGGACAAACACCGTCCCCGTCGGTGGCGGACCAGCCGCAGGGAGGGGCGGCCGAGCGTGACGTCTCATGGCGGTCTTGCGTCACCGCGGCCAAGGGGAGGTGCCACCGTGCGTACGCTGATCATCGACAACTACGACTCCTTCACCTATAACCTCTTCCACCACATCGCCGGGATCAACGGGATAGAGCCGGCTGTTGTCCGCAACGATGCCCCCGGATGGAGCAGCGCCGAGCTGGACTTCTTCGACAATGTGGTCATCTCCCCGGGTCCCGGCCGCCCCGACCGGCCGTCCGACTTCGGTATCTGTTCGGAGGTGATCCGCACGTGTCGGCTGCCGTTGCTCGGTGTCTGCCTCGGTCACCAGGGGCTGTGCCACCTGTCCGGAGCCCGGATCGAGCCGGCCCGGGAGGTGTACCACGGGCGGACCTCGCCCGTGGTACACAGGGGAGCCGGCATCCTGGCCGGCGTGCCCTCGCCATTCTCGGCTGTTCGTTATCACTCGATGATCGTGACCGGGCTGCCCGGCAACCTGGAAGCGATCGGTTGGACGCCGGATGGGGTGGTGATGGCGGTACGCGATCGCCGGCGTCCGGCGTGGGGTGTGCAGTTCCACCCGGAGTCGATCTGTACCGAGTACGGGCACCGGATTCTGGCCAATTTCTCCGAGCTGACGCAGCGCCTGCAGCGCGAGAACGGCGGGCAGCGCCGGATCAGGCGGAGAGCTGGTTCGGAGGCGGTCCCGGCTTCACCGGCTCCACCGGCTTCACCGGCTTCACCGGCTTCACCGGCCCCAACCGTTTCGCCGGCCCCACCGGCCCCATTGGTTTCACCGGCCCTACCGGTTTCACCGGCTTCACCGGCTTCACCTGCTCCACCGGCCCTACCGGCTTCACCGGTTCCACCGGCCCTATCGGTTTCACCGGCTTGGGCGGCCCATAACGCGAGGGGGCGCCGGGCGCTGCGGGTGCTGTCGGTGCCTGTCTGCACCGTCGTCGACGCCGAAGCGGTCTTCGACGCGCTTTACGCCCGATCGGAGTACGCGTTCTGGCTGGACAGCAGCCTCACCGGCGAGGCTGGCGGCAGGTTTTCTTTCATGGGGGACGCCAGTGGCCCGCTTGCGCGGGTGGTCCGCGCCGACGTCTGGACCGGGCAACTGACCATCGACTCCGGTCGTGGGCGGTCGGTAGCCGCAGGTTCGCTGTTCGACTGGCTCGAGGCCGATCTGGCGGCCTGCGAGGTGGGGATTCCCGAACTGCCGTTCGGCTTCACGCTGGGCTGGGTCGGCTATCTGGGGTACGAGCTGAAGGCCGAATGCGGAGCAGACCGCGCACACCGCTCTCCCCACCCGGACGTGGTCATGATCTTCGCTGACCGGGCGGTGGCGTTCGACCACCAGGGGGCGGGGCTCCATCTGCTCGCGCTCGCCGAGAACGGCGACGAGCGCGCGGCCCGCCGGTGGCTGGACCGTGTGGCCGCCCTGCTGGCCACGCTCGCCGCGTCTCGTGCCGTACCGAATCGCGGCTGCGGGCGAAGAGTCGGTGAACTGCGGCTTCGTCATGGCAGAGGGCAATATCTTCAGCGCATCGCCGCCTGCCAGGAGCGGATCGCAGAAGGGGAGAGCTATGAGATCTGCCTGACCAACATGCTGACCGCCGACGGCGAGATCGACGTCTGGGATGCGTACCGGCTGCTGCGCCGGAGCAATCCGGTTCCGTTCGCCGCACTGCTGCGCCTCGGCGGGATCGCGGTACTCAGCTGTTCGCCCGAGCGTTTCCTGCGCGTGTCCACCGATGGGCTGGTCGAGTCCAAGCCCATCAAGGGCACGCGTCCCCGCTCCCGCTCGATCACCGAGGATGAGCGGCTACGACGTGATCTGATGTCGGGCGTGAAGGACCGTGCCGAAAACCTGATGATTGTCGACTTGGTGCGGCACGATCTTGGGAGGGTCGCGGAGGTCGGCTCCGTCCATGTCGGCGACCTCTTCCAGATCGAGAGCTACTCGACAGTCCACCAGCTGGTCAGCACCGTGCGAGCCCGGCTGCGGTCCGGCAGCTCAGCCGTGGCATGTGCGCGGGCCGCATTCCCTGGCGGCTCGATGACCGGCGCGCCGAAGGTGCGCACGATGCAGATCATCGACCAGTTGGAATCGGGGCCCCGGGGCGTGTACTCCGGCGCCCTCGGTTACTTCTCGTTGTCCGGCGCCGCCGACCTGAGCATGGTCATCAGAACGCTGCTGGTCGCCGCAGGCTCGATCAGCTTCGGCGTCGGCGGCGCGATCACTGCGCTGTCGGATCCCGGTGCTGAATACGAGGAGACGGCGGTGAAGGCGGCACCGTTGCTGCGCCTGCTGGGCAGGGAATTCCCAGAGCGGGACTGCAGACCGTCCGGATCCCTGCCGAGCTGGTCATGATGCCCCGTGTCCGGCTCCCGCACGCGGTGCCCCTCGCTGCCCGCGGCGTTGCCGCGGGCAGCGGTCACCGCTGGTGCTGGTCGCCGAGCGGAGGGCTGGCGCCAGGCGAGGCAGACGAGCCACCAGCCGCACGCCTGCTTGTCGCCGATTCCTGGCTCGTCGCCGGTGGCCGGGCCGTCGGCCTGTGGCGGCATACGGAACGGTTCGTCGCGAGCTGTGCCCAGATGCTCCCTGAGCTGCCGTGCGATGAGGTACGCGACTTCGCCGCTGCGGCGGTGCGCCTGCTGCCCCGCCGTGGACGATGGTTCCCCCGGATGGAGGCGTGGGCCGGCGACGGGCCGCGCTGCGGCTGTGGCTGCGTCCCGCGCCCGCACCGTCGGCCACGTCGGTGCTCTGGCTCCCACCGGAGCCGGATCCCCGTACCCTGCCCCGGACCAAGGGTCCCGACCTGGCCTGCCTGTCGGCCCTTCGTGAAAAGGCTGCCGAGGCCGGCGCGGATGACGCGTTGCTATACGCCCCGGACGGCACGGTGCTCGAGACCGCGCATGCCGCCCTGGTGTGGTGGCGGGATGGCACATTGTGCCTGCCGTGCCCGGAGCTGCCCGTCCTGCCGTCTGTGACAGTGCGGCTGCTGGCCGAACTCGCCGCCGAAAATGGCACGCCAGTCCGCCACGAACGGGCCCGGCTCAGTCAACTCCCCGGGAGGCGGGTGTGGACGGCGAACGCCCTGCACGGCGTGCGGCCGGTCATCGGCTGGCGCGGGTCCCGCGGGCATCCGGCGCCGTGGCCGGGAGCAGGTCTCACGCAGGCACCGCTCGCGGAATGGCAACGCGCGCTGCAGGCACGCGCTGATCGGCTTCCGGCTCACACAGGTGACCTCCACTGAGCGAACCCGGCAGCCCTACCACCTATACGCCGCCCGGACCGCGCCTATCACCGTCAGGCCCACAAGCCCGCTCGGGATTGCCAGCTGGCGTCATCGCGCAGGATGCCCAGGCGGCTGCCACACATGTGAATCCTTCCCGCTGCGTAGATGGCGGTCATATGCTGATTGGCCGGCACTGCCAACGCCGTTCGCACCGCATGCACCGCCACAACACCGGTCGCGGCTGCAGGCCGGGAACGCGGCATGCGCGTGCGAAGTGGGGTCACGCGCGGCGATGCGAGGGAGGCGCGGGATGCCGGGTCAGGGCCAGGAGGTCGTTGTGGGCCTCGACAATGGCGGGACGGCCGTCAACGCGACTGTGCTCGATTCCGCCGGGCGGTTCCTGGTGGACCGGCTTGTTGAGACGCCCAGCAGGGTTGCAGAAGGCCCGGACGTGGCCATCGAGGCGCTCGTCCGCTCGTTCGCGGGCGTGCTCGCTCTGGTGGGGATCTCCCGCGGATCGGTGCAGGCGGTGGGCTTGGACACGCCAGGGCCGGCCAGCGCGGACGGGGTAATCTCGTCGCGGGGTGCGGTGAACTTCGGCGACCCGGCCTGGCGCGGATTCGACGTCCGCCGCGCTCTCGAGGCCCGGCTGGGCCTGCCGGTGATCTACAACAATGACGCCAATGCGGCGTCACTGTACGCCCATGGCGCCCGTTTCGGGGCCAGCGCCGCGCAGCGTTCGTCGGTCTCGCTGATCGTGGGAACCGGGCTCGGCGGTGGCGTGATCGAGTCCGGGAGGGTGGTACGCGGCGCTGCCGGGATGGCCGGCGAGCTCGGGCACCTCCAGATCCCGATGGACGGGCTGCTGGCCGAGGGACAGCCGACGCCCCGGTGCAACTGCGGGCTGCCCGCAGACGGAGAGAGCGTCGCCTCCCTGACCGGCATCGAGAAGAACCTGTTGCCCTACTGGCTCACCCGCTTCCCGGAGCACGAGCTCCACGCGGCTGGTTCAGCGCACCAGGCGGCGAAGCTGGTGCGGGGCTATGCCAGCGCAGGGGATCCGATGGCCGTGGAGATCTTCCGGCAGCAAGCGATCGCGATCGGCAGGTTGTTCACCATCGCGGCGAACTTCACCGACCCGGACACGTACTTCCTGGGCGGCGGCGTGGTCGAGGCGATACCCAGTTTCCGCGACTGGTTCCTCGCCACGGTCCGCGAGCACACCGACCTGCGAGCCGAGCAGCTTCCCGTCGTGACCTTCGCCCTGGTACCGGATCTCGACATGGCAGGAGCGCGCGGCGCCGCCATCGCGGCCGGCGACACGCTGGGATGGGCACCCGCCGAGCTTCACCGGCAGTGATCCGGCTCCGCGGCCCCAGCGCCGCGGCCCCAGCGCCCGCGGCCGGCCTGGCCGCATCCCGGATGCCGACAGGGTGTGGGAACCACCGCGTCATGTACGGGGCCTGGGGCGGGCTTGGGGGAGCAGCCTGATAGCGAGGGGACCGCTGCGCCGTTGTATGTTGCGAGTAGGTCGCACGCGATCTTGGCGCTTGGCCGGAGGTTGCTGCCGAGGGACGGAGACCTTATGACTGCCAGTGGGATCGGCCAACGCCTCAGCATCCAGGAACGGCTGTATCCGAGCCTGCCCTGCTTCGGGTGCGGGCCAGGCAACCCGAAGGGACTGCAGCTCCGCAGCTACCCGGGCGATGGAGTTGTGACAGCGGCGTTCATGCCGTGGCCCGAGCATGACAACGGCCTCGGCTATCTGAACGGAGGCATCATCTCTACCGTTCTTGACTGCCACAGCGCCGCGGCTGTGATGCTTGAGGCCGAGCGCCATGGCTGGACGCCGCTGCCAGGTGCAGCATTGCCGTACGTCACCGCTGGCCTGGATGTCCGGTACCTGCGGCCGAGCCCGCTGCACGACAGGACAGAGCTTCGGGCAGTTGTGACCGCTGCCGACGAGGCGGAGATGACGGCAGAGGTTGAGCTCGTCTGGGACGGCAAGATCCGGGCCACAGCGACGGCACACTGGAAACGCTGGCGCCCGCGCTGAGATCTCGTCACCGCCTTGCCGGGTCCGGAACCGTCGTGTCCTCCGCCACCCCCGCCAGGTGCGCGCGACCGGCGGCCCGCTGGTCATCAGGCTCGCCTCCCGCGGCCCGATGCAGCCGGGGGACCAGGCGCGCGTCCTGGACGCCGGCACGACGCACCCGCCGCAGCGCGTTGCCGCCGAACTCGGGGTGGAGCCATCCAGCCAGGTCATCTGCCGCCGCCTTGCCACGCTGAGGAACGGCGCGACGGTGGCGCTGCTCACGTCATGGCTACCCGCATCGCTCGCGGAGGCCGCCCCGGATCTGCTCAGCCTGGTACCGCTGAGCGGGGATGTCGCCGGCTACCGGCCCGTCTGGGGAGAGGACTGGATATCGGCCCGGCCGCCGCGCATGGACGAGACCCGGACGTTCGGCATCAAGCGTGGATCCCCGGTCATCGGTGTGCACAGCCGCCGGTTCGGCGCCGATGACTCGGTGGTCGAGTACGCGGAGCTGACCGTCCGCGCGGACGCGAGGCTCGCGTACCGCTACGACTACACGAGCGACATTCCCTAACGGCTCCGCGGTGCGGCTCGTAGACGGCAGTTCCGCGCGGCGCGATACATTGATCTGGTACCGCACGCCAAGCGCAGACTGAGATCAAGTGGGTAGTTGTCATGCGTAGGTACCTTGTTGTCGCGAACCAGACCCTGCAGGGTGCGGAGCTACGGGAAGAGCTTCGCAAGCGGATCGAGGCGGGATCGAGTTCCTTCTACGTGCTGGTCCCGAACACCGGGGCGGCGCAGTATCGCGTCGTGCGCGCCGGTGACGATGTCCTCCTGCCCAGCATGGCATGGTGGGCGTCGGACTACTTTGGCCCCGCCACCGACGAGGAGGCGACCACGCAGGCCCGGCGACGGCTCGACCAGATGCTGGCCGACCTCGCTGCGTTTGGTGTTCCCGTCAAGGGCGATCTCGGGAGTTCCCAGCCGCTCGAGGCCATCGAGAACGTGTTGATCGATCACCAGTTCGACGAGATCATCGTGGCCACGCTGCCCCGGCGCGTCTCGCGCTGGCTCCGGGCCGACCTGCCCCGTCAGGCCGAGCGCCGGTTCAGGCTGCCGGTCACTACCATCATCACGAAGCGCTGACACGCCAGCCGGTGGTCAGTAGACGCGGACGTCACTGATATGCCCAGCCCGGCCTGCAGACCGGGCCGGGCGAGCCTGTGGGCGACCTGGGCCGTGGCGCCCGCTACATGAGGTCAGCCAGCCAGCGGCGGGCGACGGCGCCTTGGGCGGCTTGGAACGGGCGGACCGTCGGCAGTCCGGGGGGCGGCGGCCGCAACGACTGCTCGGTGAGGTAGCCGGCGAGGCCGCACACCAGCGCAGTGAGCGTGTCACGGTCGGCCGCGCGGCCAGACCGTGACGCGGCGAGCAGGTCAGCGGGCGGCGGGCCGCCTTGCATCGCGACGCTGGGCGCGAACAGGACGAGGTCGATGATCGCCGCGCCCCGGCACGCCCACGGCCAGTCCACCACCACCGGGCCGTCGCCGGTGAGCAGCAGGTTGTCCGCGCGGATATCGGCGTGCAGCAGCGTGTCGCCGTCGGCGTGCGCCGCCCACGTTGCCTCCACCCGCGCCAGCCGGTCCAGGTGCGTCCGCGACCAGGGGTCGAGCTGGCCGCGGCTGGGCGCGGCGGCCAGCGTGCGCCAGCCGGTGAAGTCGGCACCCAGCCGCTCGGCCACGGCCGGCACGGCCACCGGCGCCGGGGTCAGCGCCTCGGCCATGCGGTCAAGGACGGCCACCACCTGCTCGAGCTCTGCCGCCACCCAGGGCAGCGCCGGCGGGCGGCCATCCACGTCCTCGAGGACCAGCGCCATCCACGGTTTTCGGTCCACCGCGCCGCGCAGCCGGGGAACAGGCAAGTGCCGGGCGGCTATCACTGGGTCCAGGGCGGCAAGGACCCTGCCCTCCTGCCGGTGCAGCCGCGGCGTGTCCGGGTTCGCCTCCGCCGACACCGCCTTGACGAAAAACCGCGCCCCGTCCGCGCACCGCACCCGAGCGGCCAGGCCCGGGCTGAAACCGCCCGGCTGCGTCCGCGCTTCCACGACCGGAGCGCCGCACACATCCTCGATGGCCGTCCGCACGCGCCACGGAACCTGCTCCCAGGCGACGCGGACGCCCTCGGCAGCCGGACCCCTCACACTGCCCACCGTGCCGGCGCATTCGCCTCGGCGCAACCGGTAGCCAAGCGCGCGCACGGCGGCATTAAGATTGAATCTCCGGATGTAGGTGCCGGGGACCGGCGATTGTCTGCAGGGCTGCCTATCCGGCCAGGGCGCTCAGCTGCCGCATCACGGGGATGGCGATGCAGACGGGCACCCCTTGCTCACCGCGGTCAGGAGCTGGTGAGCGACCGCCGTCACGCCCGCGAGCGCGGTCGCGACGCTGGTCACTGCGCTCGCGCTGGGATTCGAGGCCAGGTTCGTCGCTGCGGTCTGGAGCGTGCCGAGCGCCGACTTCAGCGCGCTGATTTGGGTCTGAAACTGGGTGCCTGCGTCGTCGGCCAGCTTGGTCAGGTTGGCCTGCACCGCCTTCAGGTCGGTCTTGATCTCATCCGCCGTGCCCGCCGCTACCTTGACGCTGGTCAGTTTTCCCAGGGAAGCGCGCAGCGCGGCCGCGTCCTGGCAGACCGCCGCGGTATTCGGCGTTGCGGTCGCGGAGGCCGATGAGGATGACGCGGCTGCGGTGGGCGTGCTGCTGCTGGAAGACGTGCCGCTGGAACCGCAGCCAGCGGACACCACCACGATGCCGAGCGCGACCGTAAGCACCTTCCACCAGGCGGGGCTGGCCGCCGTTCCTCGCTCCATGCTCCGCAGGCTGCCACGCGGCCGGCGGGAGGGCATCACCCCGCGCGGGTGACTGCAGGCGAGATGTCCCGCCCGGGCCTGTAGTCCCCCCGGGCGATGGCCGCCGCCCTCCCCCCGGGTGTGCCGTCGCAGTCGGACCCGCAGACGCTGTTCTTCCTTCCCGTCATAGATTACGGTGCGCCACGGCCTATTGGCCTTGTTCCACTCCTGGGGGGTGCCAGGCGCGGGACATTAGGTCCCGGCGCCTGCGGGCCAGCAACACAACTTCCCCCCCGAAAACGTCACGAGAAACGGACATTCCGCCTGCCGGGACGACGTTATCGGGGGGGAAGTCGCAGGAACCAGCCTGCACGCCCCAGTTCAGGGTCGGCGCGCAGTGCTGCGGTGTCGACCTGCCCGGGCTGTGCGCCGGCTTCGAACACCGCCTCTTCGCATGCTCGACGACGATCAGCACTACTGGATCCGGCGATGGCCCGTGCCATGGTTCGCCCTGGCCATCGCAACGACCAGTTCCTTGATCGCCGTCATGGTGGGCGACTGCGGCCCGGGCGAGGGCTCAGACGTCCTGTGCCGACTTGGCGTCGTCCAGCGCCAATTCGATGGCCAGCCCGAGCGCCTCGATGATCTTGGCGGCAGCCGAGGCGGCGCGGGGGGTTCCCACGATCGGCGCAACCGCGACGAGTACGTCCTCGGCGTCCTCGACGGTCAACCCGGCGTCCGCCGAGGGTCCGACGTGGAGCAGGTATGACGATACCGGAGCGTCGACCGCGGCGAGGGCCGCTAGTCGGACGAGCATGAGCGAGCGCGCGTCCAGTTCGGTCCGGGCCAACGACGCCGCGTTGATCTCGATAAGCGCCTCCATCACGGGGGCATCTCCAACGGCCATGGTTTCAGTCTCCTTGTTTTCTGTGAGCGTCCTGGTCGACAACATATCGGCGGCATCATATCGGCGGCAGCGGACTTTGCACCGTTGACGTCGTGGGCATCCTGCCCACTGCGCGCCGATGGATGCCCCTGCTCGCCTCATGCTCGATCTGGGCCCGCGGTCTCGGCACTGGCGCTGGCCGCCGCGACGCTGGCACGGTCGGCGATTGTCGGCGTGGCGGCGGGACTGGCCGGCTGGGCGATCACGGTCCTGTCCGGGCAGGCCGTGGCCGGGCGGTTCAGCGCCGCGGTCAGTGACGCTTTCCCCTGTGCTTCCTTATCTGGCGTTCGCGGCCTGCTGTGGCGCGATCGTCCTGTATGCGAAGCGCATGTGTGAGGTGCCGCTGGGCCACGCCGTGCTCGCCGCTGCCGCCGCGTTTCGGCGCGCTCGCCGCGGGATCGGCAGCCGACAGGGCGCTATCCCCTTGGCGGCAGCTGCTGCAAAGCCCAGGTGTTGCCGTCCGGGTCACTGAAGGTGACAAACGAGCCCCATGGCTGCACGTCGACCCCGCTGACGTTCACGCCGCGGCCGATGAGTTCATGCCGGGCAGCCGCGACGTCTTCGACAACGACCTGGACACCCTTCTGCGAACCTGGCGGCATCTCGGTGATACCAGTGCCGAGCACGACTGAGCACGCCGAGCCGGGAGGAGTAAGTTGCACGAAACGCAGCGCGTCGCTGACCTGGTGGTCGTGGTCGGCGTGGAAGCCAACCTGCTCCACGTAAAAGGCCTTCGCGCGGTCGACGTCGGTCACAGGGATGGCCACGAGCTCGATCTTCCAGTCCATGAAACTGCAGTCTAGGGCGGTGGTCCGACAATCCGGTGTCAGCTGGCACGTAGCGCAATAGCTCTCAGATCCCGCTGGTGATCGGCGTGGATGCCCTGCAGCAGCCCGATCAGTCCGTTGGGTGCTATACGCCGGCTCTTGCGGTTAGCCGCCGTAGGGCACGCCTGCTGACCAGCGTGCCGCTGGCGTGGGCGCACGCGTACTGGTCGGCCGCGAGGCACTTGCGGCACGCGCAGGTGAGCGAGTGCCATTGGGTTCGCTCCCGCTGCCACCAGGCGGCAAATCTATAGAGCATTGTCACCCGCTCCCTTTCCCGGCTACGGCGAGTGGTGTGCCCATGAATGGGGCGGGCAGGTGCCGCCTATGGGCGGCGAATGGGCTGCCGCTTGCCGCGATTCATCCCGCTGGGCTGATGTTGGGGTTGCGGTGGAAGATGTTATCGGGGTCGTAGAGGTATTTGATCTTTGCTAGCCGTTCGTACTTGACCGGTCCGTAGCTGGCGCGGACCCGGTCGGTCTCGTACTCAGTCATGAAGTTGACGTAGCTGCCCGGCCCGGTAGCGTGCGGCAGCAACCGCTCCCAGGACTGGCGCACCCAGTCTCGGTCGGCGGCAAGCAGAGCCGGTTCTGGTGCGATGGCGGCGAAGCCCATCACGATGCCGGGCGCGCGCGAGCCGCCGAATGCGGTCGCCTCGTCGGGGACCGCGCAGTAGGCGCCGCCCATGGGGAAGGCAAGCGCCTGTGACATCGGGGACCGCTTGCCCGGGACGTGCTCGGTGACTGCCGCGATCTCCTCTGCGGACAGGGCGTCGAGGTACAGTGCTTTCTCGTAAGCCAGGATGCCCCATGGTGCGGATCCGTCGAGCATGTGCTGCAACTCCACGTATGGGATGGGGGTCACGAACTCGAACAGCGGAGGCAGGGCGGTACGCACGTGCTCGGCCAGCCGGGCGTGCTCCGAGTCGGCCCCGAACGCCGCGACCATCAGCGCGTAGCCGGGCTGGAGGCGGTGCTTTTCTGGCACGAAGGGCGCGGGCGGGGCGTTGATCGCGGCGATGATTGCGCCCATCCGATCCGGCAGGGCGGCGGTGACCTGCTGGGCAAGCGCGAGCGCGTCGGGGCCGTCATCGAGGCCCCAGAAGAACAGGCCCAGCTGAACGAGTGGCCCCACCGGGTGCAGCTGGAACTCGAACTCTGTGACGACCCCGAAGTTGCCGCCCCCGCCGCGCAACGCCCAGAACAGGTCGGGGCGCTCCTTCGCCGAGGTGCGCAGGATCGCCCCGTCTGCGGTGACAAGCTCGGCCGATAGCAGGTTGTCGCAGCTGAGCCCGAACTGGTGGCTCAGCCACCCGAATCCGCCGCCGAGGGTCAGGCCGCCGACCCCGGTGTGGCTGATGGTGCCACCTGGAGTGGCCAGGCCGTGGGCCTGAGTGGCGGCGTCCAGTTGCGCCCAGGTGGTGCCCCCTCCGCACCGGGCGGTGCGCGCGGACGGATCGACCGAGACGTGACGTAGAGCGCTGAGGTCGATGGTCAGCCCGTCGTCTCCCACCGAGGCGCCGCCGAAATTGTGGGCGCCGCCCCGTACCGAGATCTCCAGGCCTGCGCCCCGGGCGAAGCCGATCGCGGCGGCCACGTCGGCGGGGCCACCGCAGCGCGCGACAACTGCGGGCCGATGGTCGATCGCGCCGTTCCATACCGATCGTGCCCGGTCGTAGTCGCTGTCGGAGGCCGTGATCACCCGGCCGGACAACTGGTCACGCAGGCCGTACAGGTCCTGACCGCCTGTCGCTGTCATATCCTCTCCCCTCCCGCCTGTCCGGAGGCAGCGCCACCGCGGGCACGCATCGCCAGATCCCGGTGACCCTGCATGGACATCAGCGGCCTTCCTTGGTATGCGGGAGGGCTGCGGCCGGCCAGGAAGAGCCCGCTCCATCGCGATCCTGGACGCGGATCATGCCCTCGCTGCCATTGCTCGCACATGAGGCTCGGTGTCCTGACACTGTGCATAGTCCTGACACTGTGCATAGTCCTGACACTGTGCATAGTCCTGACACTGTGCGTCGCCATGCCGTACGAAAGTTAACGGCAGCCCCTCGTTGACCGGACCGACTCTTGCACCGCCGTCCGCCTGTTTCCTCATTCATCAGGGGTAGGTGCCCTAGCCGAAACGGCGGAGAAGCCCCGACTCGCGCCACCTGGCAGCCACCTCGCGGCGCGCCGCCGCGAGGTGGCTGCGGGCCGCGACCCTGCTTGACGGCGCTGGTCGGCTTTCAAAGCATCGGGCGCGGCGCTGCCTCCGGCGTCGCCAGCCCAGTGCTTGAAAAACAAAGAATAGGAGACGAACGCCGAACGGGAGAACATGACATGAATTGGGAGACGAACACCGAACGGGAAAACATGACATGAATAATGACCGAGCTGATGCTTGCACGTACATTACAGTTATTAGCGACGTGCCAAGCCAGGCCGGCCAGGATGCCAAAACCCTTGTCCTATGGCTCGACGTGGTTTCAATCTACGGTGGGCAAGATAACGAGGTCGCGGACCAGAACGGCGTGATAGTCTTTCATCTCCGCGACAGGCAACCGAAGAAAATCGGGACAACAGTGCCAACCATCATGATTTTCCATGAGGTCAACGACGTCGGCCATTGGCTTGGCTCACCGCGACGGGCAGAGGTCTTCGGACCTATGGGCATTACGGCGCGTACGTTCGTGGACCCAGAGAAGACCAACCGGGTCGGGTTGATCGTGGAGGTCCCCGACATGGATGCCTTCGGACAGGTGATGGAGTCCGAGGTGGCGGCCGACGCTATGAGATTTGACGGGGTCCGTCCTGAAACCCTTGTGATTCTCGTCGAGTCGTAACCCGCGCGACTCCTGACAGGTGCGTCAGAAGGTTAACTTCGGCGAAGCATTTAAACGCGATTGAGAGGGGACAATCATGGCGTATGGGGTTGTGCATTTCTTTCCTGGCGGCACCAGGCAGCAGTACGAGGCATCGGTCGCGGCGGTGCACCCGGGCGAGGGACGGTTGCCCGACGGTCAGGTCTTCCACGCCGCTGGCTCCTCACCCGGTGGATGGACGATTATGGCCGTCCACGAGTCGAAGGAGAGCTGGGAGCGGTTCCGTGACGGCATCCTCGTGCCCCGGATGCAGCAGGGTATCGAGGGCGGGTTCCAGGCACCGCCCGAGGAGACACCCGTCGACGTATACAAAGTCATGCCGTAGCCGCACCGGCCTCCCGCACCGGCCTCCCGCACCGGCCTCCCGCACCGGCCTCCCGCACCGGCCTCCCGCACCGGCCTCCCGCACCGGCCTCCCGCACCGGCCTCCCGCACCGGCCTCCCGCATCTGTATGACGCCCGCCCCGTTGCCCGCCGCTGACGGGGGTGGTGTGCTGTGGTGGTGGATGCGACGCAATCCGGCTTGGGGGTTCGGGCATGGCCGTTGACAACCAGGGTCTGAGCCTGACGGGCTCGAAGGAGGCCGTGGCCGCCTACGACCGGGCCCTCGACCACCTGATCCGCTTCCGGCCCGAGGTCACGGACGCGGCGGCGGAGTCGGTGGCGGCGGATCAGAGCTGTGTCATGGGCCGCGTGCTCTGCGCCTATCTGGGACTGATGTCAACTGAGGAAGGCGCCGTCGCCGCGGCGCGTGCCGCACTCGGCCGCTCAACAGCCAGGACAGTGCTTTGCTGCCGCGCGAGCGTGCTCACCTGGCAGCGGCTGAACGCTGGATCGCCGGTGACATGGCCGGAGCGGGCGTCCTCCTCGGCGACATCTCCGTGCGGTTCCCGAGGGACCTGGTGGCCCTCGCGGTGGGCCACCAGATCGACTTCTTCACCGGCGACGCCGTGAACCTCAGGGACCGGATCGGCCGGGCGCTCAGTGCCTGGGGCAGCCGGGATCCCCGGTCCGGATTCGTGCACGGGATGTATGCCTTCGGGCTGGAAGAGTGCAATCAGTACGGCCAATCCGCCGAGGCCGGTCAGCGTGCCGTTGAGATGAACCCTGACGATGTCTGGGGCATCCATGCCGTCGTGCACACCTACGAGATGCAGGGCCAGATTCCGGACGGAGTCCGCTTCATGCGGGCGCGCAGGGCCAACTGGTCGGCCGGCAACTTCCTCAGCGTGCACAACTCCTGGCACTACGCGCTCTACCTGCTTCAGGCCGATGACGTACCGGGTGCGCTTGCCGTTTATGACAGCTTCCTGCACCACAGCGGATCCGAGGATGTCGCGCTGGAGCTGCTCGACGCGACGGCGCTGCTGTGGCGCTTGCAGCTCGAAGGCATCCCGGCCGGAATCGCTGGCAGCCGCTCGCCGAGGCGTGGGCGCGGCTGCTCTCGCCTGGCTTCTATCCGTTCAACGACATGCACGCGATCATGGCGTTCATCGGTGCCGGTGAGCTGAGCCGTGCCCAGGAGGTCGTCACGGCACTCGGCCGGGTGGTTCGCGAGGGAAATGCGGCGGCAACCGGCTGGGCGATGACGTCCAGCGTGGGATTGCCGGTCTGCCGCAGCCTGGTGCATTTCGGCAATGAGCGGTACCAGCAGACGCTCGATGACCTGCTGCCCATCCGGACCAGGATTCACGAGTTCGGCGGCAGCCACGCCCAGCGTGACGCGGTGGAGCGGACTCTGCTCGAGGCGGCGATCCGTGCCAGGCGTACCGACCTTGCGCACGCCCTGGTAAGCGAGCGTCTCGCGGTCAGACAGTGCAACACCTATGCCTGGTCAAAGCGAGCCGGGCTCCTTGCCGCAGCCGGCGACGAGGCCGGCGCGGCCTCAGCCGCAGCGCGGGCGAGTGAGCTGGCAGCACAAGCCCACGCTGCAGTGGCTGCCGTTCCAGGCTCAGCATGACGCGACGGCCGCGGCGCAGCCACGGACTGGCGTCGCGATCCCGCGGCCGGGTGAGCCGGTCATGAGTGGCTCCGTCCCGCCCCGTTCACGTCCGGCTGCTGCCATCTCGGCACATCGGGGCGGCACTGAGGACGCGCCCGCGGCGACGTACGAGGCGTACAGGAAAGCGCTCGAGACAGGTGCCGAGTACGTCGAATTCGATATCCGGCGCACGGCGGACGAAGAACTCGTCGTGTACCACAACGCGGGCACAGACGAAGGCAGGGCGCTCGCAGACATCAGCTACTCCAGGCTTTGTGAGCTGGCAGGCTATGAGGTGCCACGAGTTGCGGACATCATGCGGCTAATAGCCGGGAAGGCCATCGGGCACCTCGACCTCAAGGAACTCGGCGGCGAACACGTGATCATCGAACAGGCGGCAGAGATCCTCGGGTTTGGCAACTTTGTCGCGACGACCCTCGAAGACGCCTCGGTCGCTGCGATCAAGGACCGTTTCCCCGATGTTCCCGTGGCGCTGTCCCTGGGCCGCGACCTCAGCGAGGTGCCATGGCTTACGCGGCTATCCACGCGCCGTCACGACCTGTATCCGCTGAGCCGGATTCGTGCGTGCGGGGCGGACTGGGCCGCGATACACCGGCGACTGGCGCTTGCCGGCGTGCTGCGGCAATGCCATCGGCAAGGAATCAGGGCGATGATCTGGACAGTCAACAGCGACACGATGATCGCCCGCTGGCTTGCGGATCCCCGTGTCGACGTGGTCGTGACCGACCGCCCCAGGCACGCGATCGCGTTGCGTGAGCGGATGCTCCGCGCCGCGGGATGAATTCATGGTCACCTCTTATCCAATTGCCCCGCCGGGCCATAGGGTACGTTGGGCGCCGGTGACCGTTGCGGGCTGGCGAGGTCACCTTTGTGGCGGGGAGGACCCTAACGTCATGCAACCGTTTGAACTGCCGGACTTCTATGTGCCCTGGCCGGCGCGCCTGAATGAATAACGGTGCCGGTGATCCTGGAACGGCAGAGCCAGTTCTGGGCAGCCCCACCGGCCTGGTTGTCCAGCATTTCCTCGACTGCAGCAAGCAACAGGCGGTCGACATCGTCAACGACCTGATGACGGCCCGGATGAAGCAGTTCGAGCACATCGCCGCCGACGAACTGCCCGCCCTGTTCGACGACTTCAACCTCGACGAGAATGCCCGGTGGGTCGCAGCGACGGCAGCCACCAACGCAACGGTATGGTCACGACCGGCCTTCCAGCCTGACGTCATGCACGCTTGCCTGGAACGTACCGGCCGGATCGCGCGGCAACCTGGTGAACCAGATCAGCACGTAGCGGCCGTGCGCTGGGGTGGTGAGCCGCAGGCGCACCACGCCGGCCGCGTTTGCCGCGCTTGCGACGGGCGGCAGGTCTGCCGGTGCGGGTGCGCCGCCTGCGCGCAGCTGGAAGTCGGCTCCGGGCGAACTGCCGAGGTTGATCTGCGCGCCCGTGATCGTCACCGGCCGGCCCAAGTCAAGGAGCAGGCCTGTGCCCGGGTACAGGTTCCCGAAGCGGGCCGAGGTGTACCAGTCGGTGTGCCAGGCGGTGGCGGGCTTGCCGTCGATAGCGAGGGACGCGTTCTGGGGGTTGTCGCCGTCGCCATGAGGACCGAGCGCAGCGGCGCGGACCGGGGTCAGGATTCGCGCCGTGACGGTGGGGCGCGGGGGGGCAGCGGCGGTCGCAGGATTCGCGGTCTGGGTGGCCTTGGGCGCCGGGTTCGGCCCGCTGGGCCCGGCGTGGCGGTGAGTCACCGGCTGAGTCCGGACCGTCTGCGCGGCGCTTGCCGCATGGCGCGAGCTCGACGTGAAGTGGTACGCCACGAAGCCGAGCGCCACCACCAGCTCCAGCGCTAGCGCCACCGCCACCGCCAGCGCCTGGTTCCGCGGACGTCGCCCGTTCACCCTGGTCGACCTGACCGGCCGGACGACATCCGCGGCCGGGATCGCGCGCGGCGCCCGCTGGGTCGTGTCGTACTCCCGGATCAACGGCCTGGGATCAGCCCCGACGACCTTGGCGATGCTGCGGATGTGGCCCCGAGCGTAAAAGTCGCCACCGCACGCGGAGTAATCGCCGTTCTCGATGCCCCGGATGACTGGTTCCCTGATGCGGGTCCGCTGGCTGACCTGGGTAACCGTGAGACCGGCCTGGCGCCGACCTTCTGCCAGGGCTTCACCGATGCGCACGCCGCGCCTCCACTGGTTTATCGCACTGCGCGTTTATCGCACTGCGCGCCGCCCCGATTGCGGGGTGCGGACCGTTATGACTACATCATCGCCAATATGCCCGCCGCCGAACCGCCACGCGAGCAGGGCAGGCGGGGCAGACTTCACACGTCCGGATGACGCAGCCGGCTTGACCGGTTCCGATCGCCCGGGTAGCTCCACCGCACCAAGGATGATCACCGAGCGTAACCGCTGGCCCCGGCACTGTGATCTTCAGGCGGCGATGGGCCGGGGAAACTTGCGCTGGTGGCAGGAAACGCCCAGGATCTGTTGGGAGGTCTAAGGGCTATGAACGATCGTAGCGATGCCGGGCGACGTGCTCGCCCGGCCAATCTCCTGCTCGTCGAGCAGTCAGGCGCGAAGCGTGAGATCCCGCAGCCGTCCGCTAACAAGGGGATGATCGAGGCCGAGCAGGCCATGCACTGCCACGGGCGTCATCTGCGGGAGGTCAAGGTGGTCAGCCGGAACAAGGCCGTCGCGCGCTGGAAGGCCGACGGGCTCCGCTGGCGCCGCGTGGCGTGATCGCGTCCTGGCGCTGAGCGGTGCCGGCAGGCAGCGGAAGGCCTGGACATCAGCCGCTCCCCGTGCCGCTTCATGATCCACATGCCGGTTCACGCGTCATGGCTGAACCAGGCCGGGGTTTCTTCCCCACCGCCCAGCGGCCACTGCGGCGCGCCAGCCTGTCACCGCGGCCGCGGACCGCCCCGGGTGGGGTGGGACGCCGTGCAGGAGGACGGGAGCCGCCGCATGGTCGCGGAGCGTGCCGAGTCGTAGGCTCGGCTGCGTGAGTCTGGTGGTCGAGACGATGGCGGAGATCGGTGTTACCCGGGTGTCGCGGTGGATCTTCAATTGCTACGTGATCCACGACGGCGGCGGAGGCGGGCCGGTGATCGTCGATGCCGGACTGCCGTGCCTCGCCGATGACCTATCTCCGGTGCTCGCTGACCTGGCGATCAACCCGGCAGCGGCGGTGGCGATCGTTGCGACACACGGCCACAGCGACCACGTTGGCGGTGCGCCGGCCCTGTCGTCCCGCCTCGGAATCCCCGTGTACGTGCCCGCGCTCACGCTGACCTACCTTGAGGGTGTCGTCGCGCCGCGGACCCCGACGCCGGTCAAAGTCGCGGCCATCTGGCCGACGGTCCTGGACCAGCCGTTCGATCGGCGCGGTGCGGCCAGTGGGCCGGCCCTGCCGCCCCGGCAAGCGACCGCCGAGGCGCTCACCGTCCCCTTCGATGACGGTCGGCCGCAGAGCTGAATCCCTGCCGGCGGCGCCGAAACCAAGGTCACGCCAACGTTATGCCAATAACGTGGGCGTATACAACCGTGACGGAGGACGCGATGGCCAGGATCATCCGATGTGAATGCGGGTTCGTGGCTCGGGGCCACACCGACGGCGAGGTGATCGATGCGATCCGCGGTCACATCAGAACCGACCACCCAGCCCTCCTGGAGACAGTCCAGCAGGAGGACCTCCGCGGCTGGATCAAAGTGGAATAGCCCAGAGCCACGGGAGGGATCACCGGCCTGATGCTGCGCGGCCGTCACTGGGAGGGTCAGCCGGGTAGGGAAGGCCGGTCGGGTTGACGTCCGGCAGGATCCCGGCTGCGACCACCGCGCGCACCGATGACAGAAGCAGGGCCACGACCTCGTCGACGCCGCGCTCGCCCAGCCGTGACAGACCACCCGTCCAGGCTCGCTCGTCGCTGCGCGACTCGATCGTGTCAAGCAGGCCGTGGCCGGCGTCGGTGAGCTTGGGCGCGGTGTCCGGGGTGAGCAGGCCGCGCCCCCGCAATGTCTCGGCGGCGGCTGCCCACTCGTCCTCCGGCCAGCCGCGCGCTTGCCGCATCAGCGCATCTGGGTAGCGGCCGCGCGACACCTGCAGCAGATGCGCCTCCAGTCCGCTCACCCCTTCGGCGACGAGCGCGGCGATGTGCCCGTCGCCGCGATGTTCGCGCAGCGTCGTGGTCAGCTGCCACAGCCTGCCTACAGGATCGCCAGGCGGCTCGAGGGCGGCGTTTGCCGCGAACAGCGGCCTGCCAGTCGGATCCGCGGCCGCGGCCACCGGCCCGAGCAGCGTGGCCGCGCGACCGCAGCCCGCGGCGTCCACGCCGGCGTCCCGCAAGGCGGCGGTGCTCACCGCGGCGCGTGCTTGGACGCAGGCTTCTGGTGTGGTGCGCGACCAGGCGTCTGGAAGCGCCCTGGCTACCATCGCGGGATGGAACCCGGCGAAGGTCGCGACGACCACGGCGGGTCCGACCGGCCCGAGCGGCGCCGCTCGGAAGGCGAAGTAGGTCATCCAGAAACCCTTGAGACCTAGCGCGATCCCGGCGGGCCGGACGCCTTTCGCGAAGTACGCCACGTCGTGCAGCGTCTCCAGGGTGATCCACAGTCGACGGGCGGGATGGGTGTGCACGAGGCGGAGTCTAGCTGTGCCGGCGACCGGTGAGTCCTTCCAGAGCTGGCGGGCGCTCCCTTTCCCGCTGCCGTTCCGCTACGCTCGCAGGCGTGGCTGCGGACCAACGGCGGGTCGCCGACCTGCTCGTACGCTGCCTGGAGCACGAGGGCGTCACGTGCGTGTTCGGCATCCCCGGTGAGGAGAACATCCACTTCACCGACGCCCTGTCCCGGTCGTCCATCCGCTACGTGCTCGTCCGCCACGAGCAGGCGGCGTCGTTCATGGCCGAGATCTTCGGCCGCCTGACCGGGCGTGCCGGTGTGTGCTCGGCGACCCTCGGCCCGGGTGCCATCAACCTCCTCCTCGGGACGGCCGACGCCACCACCAACAGCACGCCGGTGGTGGCCTTCTCGGCGCAGGTCGGGCTGAACCGCATCTACAAGGAGTCCCATCAGAGCGTCGACCTGGTGTCGATGTTCTCCCCGGTGACCAAGTGGGCGGACCTGGTCCTCACGCCCGGGGGCGGTTCCCGAGATGGTCCGCAAGGCCTTCAAGCTGGCCCAGACCGAACGCCCCGGCGCCGTCTACCTGGCCGTGCCCGAGGACATCGAGGCCAGTGGCCGCGCCGGACGAGCTCGACCCCCTCGACCTCAACATTCCCCGGCCGGACGAGCCCTCGCCGTCGCAGATCGAGCGGGCCGCGGCGGTGCTCAACGGTGCAGGCAGGCCCATCGTCCTGGCCGGGCACGGAGCGGCCCGGGCCGGCGCGGCGGCCGCTCTGCGGCGCTTCTCCGAGCAGCTGGGCCTGCCGGTGGCGACCACCTTCCACGGCAAGGGCGTGTTCCCCGACGACCATCCGCATGCCCTCGGCGCAGTGGGGTTCATGAGCCACGACTACGTCAACTTCGGTTTCGACGAGGCAGACGTGATCATCAGCGTCGGCTACGAGCTGCAGGAGTTCGATCCGGTGCGGATCAACCCGGGCGGGGACAAGCGAGATCATCCACCTGAGCCGCTTCCCGGCCGAGGTGGACGCCCACTACGACGTCGAGGTCGGCGTCCAGGCCGACATCAGCCGGACGCTCGACGCGCTGGCTGCCGCCACCACCCGCCGGTTCGAGCCGGGAGCCAGCGGCGAGAAGATCCGCCGGCTGCCTGGCCGACGAGCTTGCCCGCGGGGCGGCCGACGACAGCTTCCCGCTCAAGCCCCAGCGGGTCGTGTGCCGACACCCGCGCCGCCCTCGGCCGCTCGGACATCGTCCTCGCCGACACCGGGGCGGTGAAGATGTGGATGGCCCGGCTCTACCCCACCTACGAGCCCAACACCTGCCTGATCTCCAACGGGCTGTCCACCATGGCGTTCGCCCTGCCCGGGGCCATCGGGGCCAAGCTGGCCGCGCCCGACCGCCGGGTGCTGGCCGCGGTGGGCGACGGGGCATTCCTCATGAACTCGCAGGAGATCGAGACGGCCCTGCGAGAGCGCATCCCCCTGACCGTGCTGATCTGGCAGGACGACGCCTACGGGCTGATCAAGTGGAAGATGGACCTGGAGCTCGGCCACGACGTGGCCGTCGGCTTCTCCAACCCCGACTTCGTCGCCTATGCCGAGAGCTTCGGGGCCCGAGGTTACCGGGTGCGCTCGGCCGGTGACCTGCTGCCCACCCTCACCGAGGCCCTGGCGGCCGACACCGTGTCGGTCATCGCCTGCCCGGTGGACTACTCGGAGAACCTCCGGCTCACCGAGGCCCTGGGCGAGCTGTCCGGACCGTTCTGAACGCCCTGCACGGGGCGGGCCTCCAGGCAGGGCTCTGGCGCAACTCCTCACCATCGGTGGCCCACCCGTGCCGGCAAGGCGACAAACAGGATCCCTAACGGCTACGCGGGCGTTTTGCAAGCAGAACGGTGCGTCAGGCCAGGGGTCACCGGTGCGGTGTTTGGCGCCTGCTTACTTGACATACTGGCCGCCGTGACGTCTCTTCGTGTCCTGCTGTTCGACGTGTTTGGAACGCTGGTCGACTGGCGATCCAGCCTGATCGAAATCGCAGAGGCAACTGCCACCCGCTCGGACGTCCGAGCCGATTGGGCGGGCATCGTCGACGACTGGCGTCGCGCGTACCAGCCTGCAATGGACCGGGTCCGGCAGGGTGACACGTGGCGCGATCTCGATTCCCTCCAGCGCGGCACGCTGTCCGACGTACTCGCCAGGCGCGGCATCGAGCTTTCCGCCGCCGACAGGGAGACACTGATCGGAGCGTGGCGCCAGTTGCGGTCCTGGCCGGATAGCAGGGAAGGGCTCGATCGCCTGCGCCGCAAGCACGTCACCGCCACGTTGTCGAACGGGCACCTTGCACTGCTCGTCGACTTGCTCAGGTTCGCTGACCTTCGCCTTGATGCTGTGCTGTCTGCGCAGCTCGCCGCCGGGTATAAGCCCGACGCCAAGGTGTACCTCACCGCGCTTCGCCTGCTCGATTGCCAGCCCGGGGACGCCGGAATGGTTGCCGCACACACGTCAGACCTGCGCGCCGCCGCCAGACTTGGGCTCCGCCCGATCTTCATCCGCCGGCCTCTCGAGTGGGGGCCGGACATACCGCAGGGGAACTCACCCGCGTTGGACGGCTTGCTGGAGAGCGAAGGGCTCGTTGATCTCGCGGAAATGCTCGGCTGCTGAGGACGGCCGAAATGCCCGGCTGCTGAGGACAAGACCACGGCGGCGCCTGCGCAAGCCGCCACGCGGCCGGCTCGAATTCGGACACAACCTGAACGCGCACATCCTCATCCGACCGCGATGTGCGGTGCCGGCGGCCGGCTGGCCGGACTGCTCCTGCCCTGGCAGGCGGACGGGGTGCGGACGGGGTAGCGTGCGTGGCGTGATCGAGACGACCTGGTTGGACGCCACCGCACAAGCCGACCTGGTTCGCTGCGGCGAGCTTGGTCCCAGCGATCTGGTAGAGGCGGCGATCGCCCGGATCGAGGCGGTCAACCCAAGGCTGGACGCCGTGATCCGGACCCGGTTCGAGCGGGCGCGGTTGGAGGCAGGCAGCGGCCTGCCCGATGGGCCGTTTCGCGGTGTGCCGATCCTTCTTAAGGATCTGGGGTGTCTTGCCACAGGCGAGGCGACGGCGTTCGGTCTGGGGCCGATGCGTGACCTGGCATGGCCGGTCATGTCCTACCTCGCGGAGCAGTTCCGGGCGGCTGGCTTCGTCACGCTCGGCCGCACCAACGTGCCGGAGCTTGGCACGACGGTGACCACCGAGCCGCGGAGCTTCCCCGGGCCCGCAACCCCTGGCATCCCGGTCATTCCACCGGTGGTTCTTCTGGAGGATCCGCGGCCGCGGTGGCCAGCGGGATGGTGCCGGTCGCGCACGCCAGCGACGGTGGCGGATCCATCCGCATCCCGGCGAGCGCGTGCGGGCTTGTTGGGCTCAAGCCGACCCGCGGGCGGGTGAGCCAGGGGCCGCTGATCGGGGAGGCTTGGGCGGCAGCGTAATCGATGGCGCGCTGACGCGCACTGTCCGTGACGCGGCCGGCGTGCTCGACGTGATCAGCGCGCGCATGCCGGGCGAGCCCTACTACGCGCCGCCCCTGCCGCGCCCGCTCGGGCAGGAGGTCGGTGCCGACCCGGGTCGGCTGCGCATCGGGGTGCTTGACCGGCCCGGCGCCGAGGTCTATCTCGACGATCCGCAGTGCCGCGCCGCCGTGGCCGGCGCAGCGCGGCTGCTTGAGTCGCTCGGCCACCACATCGAGGAGTCCGCGCCCGCAGCCATGTTCGAGCGGGAGCTCGCCAGGCACTTCTATACGATCATCGCCGCCGACGTAGAAGCGACGTTCCAGGCGTTCGAGATGCTGCTCGGCCGCCCGGTCCGCGAGGACGAGATCGAACCGCGTAACGCCGGCTACCGGCGGGCTGGCAAGGCGGCCGGCGCGGTGGAGTACCTGCAGAGCCGGGCGTGGACCGGGAGGTGGGCGCGGCGCATGGCGCACTGGTGGAACGATCACGACCTGCTTGTGACGCCCACCCTGGGCGCGCCCCCGCCCGAGCTGGGCTGGTTCACCGCCGGCGGACCGCAGCTCGAGGGGAAGCGAATCGCCAGCTTCATCCCCTACACCGCGCAGTTCAACATGACCGGGCAGCCTGCCGTGAGCCTCCCCCTGCACTGGACACGCGGCGGCCTGCCGGTCGGCGTGCAGCTTGTCGCGGCCCACGGCCGGGAGGATGTGCTCATCCAGGTAGCCAGCCAGCTTGAGCAAGCTGCGCCATGGAGTGGCAGGCGTCCGCAAGTACACGCGTGACGCCGCAGGTCATCGGCGCACCCCGGGTGTCCTATCCCGGTAGCACACCAGACTGGACCGGCGACCCAGCGTGGTGTTGTTGAACACCATGTTCTGCGGCCCGTGGAAGGGTGATGCTGTAACTGATAATGAGACGTCCGGACTGGGTTGGTCGACGCTCCCGTGTGGTCGAGGGCGTCGTGCGAGAGGTGGACCAGCATGAGCTCACCGGTGCATTCTGACCTGACTGTGGACGGCGCGGACCTCGAGCGTCTCGTCACCGGTCAGCACCACGATCCGCACCATCTGCTTGGCGCTCACCCGGAACGGGACGGCGACGGCCGCGACCGTGTGGTGATCCGTGGGTGGCGTCCCGACGCGGTCGGTATGGTCATCCTCGCCAACGGGCAGCGCATCGAGATGCGCCGCGTGCACCAGGCTGGGGTGTTTGCCGGGGTGCTGGAGGGGCCGGGCATCCCGGACTATCGTCTGGAGACGACCTATCCAGACGGTGTCGTGGTGGCAGCCGACGATCCGTACAGGTACTGGCCCACGCTCGGGCAGCTCGACCTTCACCTGCTGGCCGAGGGCCGGCACGAGGGGTTGTGGCACCATCTCGGAGCGCAGGTGCGAGTGCATCAGGGCGCGTCAGGCACGTCGTTCGCGGTGTGGGCGCCAAGCGCCCGGGCGGTGCGGGTCGTTGGTGACTTCAACGGCTGGGATGGCCGTATCCACCCGATGAGGGTGCTGGCAAGCTCCGGGGTCTGGGAGATCTTCTTGCCCGAGGTCGGCCCCGGCGCACACTACAAGTACGAGGTGGTGAGCCAGCAGGGACACGTGAGCCTGCGGGCGGACCCGTTCGCCTTCGCGACCGAGGTGCCACCGGCGACCGCGAGCGTTGTCACCCAGAGCAGGTACGAATGGCAGGACGGAGCGTGGTTCGCCGACCGGGAGACAACCGACCTGCTGCATGCTCCGGTGTCGATCTATGAGTGCCACCTGGGCTCGTGGCGGTTGACCCAGGACGCCGCTGGCGGGTGGCGGCCGTTGACGTACCGCGAGGCGGCCGAGGCGCTGCCTGCGTATCTCAGCGACCTCGGCTTCACCCACGTCGAGTTCCTCCCGATTGCGGAGCACCCGTTCTCCGGCTCCTGGGGCTATCAGGTGACGGGTTTCTATGCGCCGACGGCGCGGCACGGGACGCCCGACGACTTCCGCTATCTGGTCGACCGGCTGCACCAGGCAGGCATCGGGGTCCTCGTCGACTGGGTCGCCGGGCACTTTCCCAAGGACGACTGGGCGTTGGCGCGCTTCGACGGCACGGCGCTGTATGAGCACGTCGATCCCCGCATGGGTGAGCACCTGGACTGGGGCACGCTGGTGTTCAACTACGGGCGCCACGAGGTCAGGAACTTCCTGCTCGCGAACGCGCTGTTCTGGATCGAGGAGTTCCACATCGATGGCCTGCGCGTCGATGCGGTCGCCTCGATGCTCTACCTGGACTATTCGCGCCAGGAGGGCGAGTGGATCACCAACAGGTTCGGGGGCAGGGAAAACCTGGAAGCCATCGACTTCATCAAGGAATCCAACGAGGTGGTGTATCGCCACCACCCCTCGGTCATGCTGGTCGCGGAGGAGTCCACCTCCTGGCCGGCGGTCTCCCGCCCGACCTACCTGGGCGGGCTCGGCTTCGGTTTCAAATGGAACATGGGGTGGATGAACGACACGCTGGTCTATTTCGCCAAAGATCCTATCCATCGGCGCTACCACCATCACGAGCTCACGTTCGCCCTGCTTTACGCGTTCAACGAGAACTTCATACTGCCCCTGAGTCATGACGAGGTCGCGCACGGAAAGAGATCGTTGCTCGGAAAGATGCCGGGGGACCGTTGGCAGCAGTTCGCGAACCTGCGCGCGCTGCTGACCTGGATGTGGGCCCATCCCGGCCGGCCGCTGCTGTTCATGGGCGGCGAGATCGGCCAGAACGACGAGTGGCGGTATGACAGCAGCGTCGACTGGCACCTGCTCGGCTTCCCTGAGCACGCCGGAGTCCAGGCACTGGTTCGCACGCTCAACGAGGTGTACCGTCACGAGCCCGCATTGTGGGAGCAGGACTTCGACTGGCCTGGCTTTCGCTGGATCGACCCCAACGATTCAGACAACAGTGTGCTGTCGTTTCTCAGGTTCCCGATGGGAGATGGGCGCAGCGTCGCCTGCGTGGCGAATCTCACCCCCGTGCTCCGCCCTGACTACCGCGTCGGGTTTCCGCAGCCGGGGCGTTGGGTGGAGATCCTCAACTCCGACAGCGCGCAGTTCGGCGGCACCAACGCCCTCGTCGGTGCCGTCACCGCCGAGGCCACCGAATGGAACGGCCTCGACTACTCCGCCGCCTTCACGCTGCCGCCGCTTGGGGTCCTGTGGCTCGCCCACGAACCCGAGACCTCGAGGAGCGCCATCGCTGATGACATTGGTGGACCTGGAACCGGCAACACGGCGAATGGCTGACCTGATCAGAGGCGCCCGACGAGCGACTCACCGGTCCGACGCCGTGCCCTGCGCACCCGGCTTGCGTTGCTCCCGGTGGCGTCAGGCACCTGGCGGCTCGTCGGCGGCCTCGTTCTCCTGGTCGGCCGGCGTCGTGATCCCGAGCAGTTCGGCGAAGCGGTCGACCATCAGGTCGCGGCCCTTGGCCTGGGCGACGAGTTCAGGAGCGGCGAGATCGTCGCTGTCGGCGAGCTGGCCGGAGCCGCCCTGTGGCCCGATCGGCACGATGATAACCGGGGCCGACGGCTGGTACGGCGTGAGGTCACGGTCGCCGGCGATGAGTGCACGGATGTTGTCGGCGACGAGCTTGGCTTGCCGTCCGGCGATGCCGGCCATCTTGTGGTCGGCGGCCGAGACATCGCCGACGGCGAAGACGCGGTCCTGACCGGCCACCTGCAGGTAGGGCGTGACCTCGACGAAGCCATCCGCCCGCCGGGCGGCTGCGAGATCACCGGCGAGGTAGTCGCTGACCGGGCTGACCCCGTAGCAGCGGAACCAGATGTCCGCGGTCACCTCGCGACCTGACTCGGTTTCGACGGTGAACGTCTGCAGCTCGCCGGGAGCGGTCGGCGGGGGTTTCCGAAGCGAGCTGGAAAGCAGCAGTTCGACTCCGATGCCGCTGATCTGGCGACGCAGCTCGGCCTTCAGGTCCGGCCTGAACCGGGCACCGAGGACATCGTCGGCCACGTCGAGGAGAGTCACGTGCTTCTCCGGCCAGGCCGCCTTGATCTCGCCGGCGAGCTCGATACCTACCGGCCCGGCGCCGAGTAGCAGCACGCGCGCCGCCGCACTGAGCGCCGCATGGGCTGCGCGGACTTTGCCGTGCGCGGCAGCGGTGCTGTCGACGTCGCTTTTTGCCGGGAAGGGATACGCGGATCCCGTCGCAAGTACGATGTAGTCTGCGGGGATCTCCTCACCGGACGCAAGCGTGACCCGGCCGGCGTCGACCTTCGCGGCGCGGTCATGGACAACCCGGCCGTTGGCGAGCAGCCGGTCGTAGGGAAGGTAGATCCGCCGTAGCCAGGACGGGTCCGCCAGGGCGCGGAGCGCAGCGACGTTGTGTACGAAGGCATCCTTCGGTTCCACGAGCACAACGTCGGCGTCGCCGTCGAGGGACTTGGCCGCGTTGATGCCGCCGTAACCGCCTCCGATGACCACGACGGTCGGCTTGGTCGGGGAAGGCTCGCGCATCTGAAACTCCCGTCGGTAGGCCCGGCGCAGGTGAATAAATACTGTTCAGAAGATAGTATGTCGTACAGAGCATCTGAGATGCAAATCTTCTCTTATGCAACTGATCAAGCTAGGATGACCTCTTGAGTGCCGCGGCAGGTCCGATGCCGACGCACAGCTAGGAGGGATCCGCCTGCGGCGGCGTGCTGAGCGGCGACCCCGGCTGGTCGCTCGCCGTGGTCTTCCGCTCCTTCGTCAAAGCCGTGTGTTGCTGGCCCACCCGGCCCCGGCAGAACTCGCGTCTTGCGGCGCACTCCCGCCCGGAGCGTCACATGCTCCCGCTACCCCAGCAATGGCCCATTGCTGGGGTAAATCTCCTGGCGGTCATGCGATGGTGAGGCCTCCGTCGACGGGGAGCGTGACGCCGGTGATGTAGCTCGAGGCGGCCGAGGCGAGGAAAACGATGACGGCGGCGACCTCGGCCGCATCGCCCGCCCGCTTCGCCGGGATCAAGCCGACGAAGCGGTCGAGGTAGCCGGGTGGGTACGCCTCGGTCATCTCGGTGGCGAAGAAGCCGGGTGCCACCGCGTTGACCCGGATGCCCTTGCGCGAGGTCCACTGTGCGGCGAGGTCCCGGGTGAGCCCAAGCAGGCCGGCCTTTGACGCGGCATACGCGGCCTGTGGCAACCCCGCGGTCACGATGCCGAGCACGCTCGACACATTGATGATCGATGAGCCCACCGGCATGACCCGCGCGGCGGCCTGCGCCATCCAGTAGCAGCCTTCGAGGTTGACGTCGAGAACGGACCGGAACTCCTCGGGGGTCTCCAGGGACGCGGGGATGGCGGTGCCCACGCCGGCGTTGTTGACGAGGATGTCGACCCGGCCGAGCGTCTCTACGGTCTGATCGATGAGTCGCCGGCAATCCTCCGGGCGGCTCACGTCGGTCCGCACGGTGAGCGCGCGCCGCCCGGCGGCTTCGACAAGTTTGCCTGTGCCGACGAGCCGGGCGAAGCGACGGGCACCGAGCGCGACGTCGGCGCCCGCCTCGGCGAGCGCCTGCGCGGCGGCCACGCCCAGTCCGGAGGATGCTCCGGTGACGACAGCGACCTTGCCGTGGAGCTGAAACAGGTCGAGCACGGTCATCGATCCACACCCCCAGGGTGGCGCCAGCAACCGGGACGAATCCTCCCGCGCTGCCCGGCGCTTTCAGGGTCGGCGCCGCGGGCAGGCCTCGACACGGTAGCTGCCGTTCTCACCACGGTAGACGTCCAGCGGCCACATGAGCACCCGCAACAGCGGCAAATCGGATGTTGTGTGCGGCCGCAGTGGACGCCGAACCCCCCGGCCGCATGTTCTTGCTCCGTGCTGGTCGTGGTGACAGGGACAGCGGTTCTGCCGGTGGCGGTGGACGCCGGATCGGGGGGTGAAGTGCGTCAGGAAAGGCCGAGGATCCGGGCCGCGTTCGCATGGAGCACCTGGCCAAGGACATGGTCTGGCAAGCCGAGGCCTTCGAGTTCGGCGAGGCATCGTTCCGGGGCCAGGAACGGGAAGTCGCTGCCCCACAGGAACTGCCCGGACAGCCGCCCCCGCAGCTCGCCTACCAGTTCCGGGGGGATGCGGCGGGGCGACCAGCCGGAGATGTCGATGTACACGTTGGATTTGTGCAGGGCGATGGCGACGAGTTCCATGTGCCACGGCCAGCCGAAATGGGCGGCTACCACCGTCAATGCGGGGTGGGCGGCGGCGACGGCGTCGAGCCTGATCGGGCGGGCGTAGTCGAGCCGGATGCCCTGGCCCCCGGGCTGGCGGGCCCCGATTCCGCTGGTCCCGGTGTGGAACAAGGCAAGCAGGCCGTGCTTCTCGCAAGCGGCGAAGATTGGCCAGTAGGAGGTGTCGTCCGGGGCGAATGCCTGCAGCGAGGGATGAAACTTCACCCCACGCAACCCGAGTGCCGCGATGTTCGTCACCTCCGCGACGGCCGCGTCACCCTTGTGCGGGTCGACACAGCCCAATCCGACGAAGACGTCGGGATGGTCGCGGCAGGCGGCGGCGACGGTCTCGTTGGGCACCCGCGGCCGGCCGGTCGCCGTCTCGGCATCCCAGGCAAGCAGAACCGCCCTCGCCCGCAACTGGCTGTATCTCGCCGCGAGCTCGTCCAGCGAAACCCGTTCCACCGGTGAGCGGAAGTACGCCTCTGCCGCCTCGACGTAGCCAGCCATGCTGCCGTCCAGCCAGTCGGGGGTGGGCAGGTGTACATGGAAGTCGATGGCCCGCACCACGTCACTCACAGCGCGATCCCCGGACCGTCATGGGCCAGCCGAAGCCGGGGCCTGACGCGGCCGGGCTACCCGGCATCGGGTGCCTCACGAGGGGGAGCAGGCGGCACCTGGCCTGGTGACGATGCTGCCGTAGCCCGGCCGTAGCCCCGCCGTCGCGCGGGTGGAAGGACACCGGATCATCGTAGTGCCAAGCCTCCTGGGCGGATAGGTCCGATCCCCTGGCGCGCTCCCGCTCTTAGGTTTTCGGGATTGCGTCACCGGATGGTGGCCACGTCTTTGCTGATCGTCAGCAGGGCCGGAGGGATGCGGCGTGAGTTAGCGGCCGAATGGCCCGGGCCCCGGGCCCTGTCCCCGGGGCCCGCGCCAGGCCCCGGGGATAGGGCCCGGGGCCCGCGCCAGGGCGCTCACGTTGTCTGGTAGGTCTGGTGGTGGCAACTCGGCAGGCAGGGGCGGAGGCAGCATGAGCGATTCCGGTCAGGGCTGGATGGAGCCTGGCGCCCATGCCGTGGCCACGGGGGTGCACCGCATACCCCTGCCCCTGCCCACCGACGGCCTGCGCGCCGTCAACGTCTACGCCATCGCGGACGGTGACGCACTCACCCTGATCGACTCGGGGTGGGCGCTTGCTGAGGCGCGCACGCAGCTGTCCGACGCACTGAGTAGCATCGGGGCCGGTCTGGGCGACGTGCGCCGGTTCCTGGTCACCCACGTGCACCGGGATCACTACACGCAGGCGGTGGCGCTGCGCCGCGAGTTCGGCGGGCGTATCTACCTCGGTGAGCGCGAGCAGGCCGCACTTCGGATGATCATGAACCCCGACCGGATGCCGCTCGCGAAGCAGCTGGACCAGCTCATCGAGTGCGGGGCAAGGCCCGTCCGCGACGCGCTGCTCGCCGCCTTCGCGCAGCACCGCCCGGCAATAGGCGACTGGGAGGGACCCGATGAGTGGATCGGCGGGTCCACCGATGTCACGCTCGCCGACCGGCCGCTGCGTGCGCTGGCCACCCCCGGTCATACCCAGGGGCATGTGGTGTTCGTCGATGAGCCGGGAGGCTTGCTGTTCGCCGGCGACCACGTGCTGCCGCACATCACGCCGTCGATCGGATTCGAGCCGGTTCCGGGTTCGCTGCCGCTGCGCGACTATCTGGACTCCCTGCGGCTGGTGCGCGCGCTGCCCGACCTGCGGCTGCTGCCGGCGCACGGACCGGTCACCGACAGCGTGCACGGCCGCGTCGACGAGCTCCTCGCCCACCACGATGTGCGCCTGGATGCGGCCGCGGCGGCGATCGCCCGCGCCGCGGGCACCGGCTACGAGACCGCCCGCGCGCTGACCTGGACCCGCCGTGAGCGCAGGCTCGACGAGCTCGACCCTTTCAACCAGATGCTCGCGGTCATGGAGACCGTCGCTCATCTCGACCTGCTGGTGCTGCAAGGCCGCGTCCGCAAAGAGCGCCTCGACGGCTTGATCGCATACGCATCGGCATAGTGAGACTCGCACGGGCACCGGCTGACTGTCCACCGGTCAGATGGAGCTGGCAGACTCGATGACCTGTCCAGAGAAACCTACGGCAACCTGTCAGCGGGGCGCCACGCGGCCCCCGCGTCCGGCAAGAGCAGGGGATGTCATGGATACGTGCACGCTCGGACGGGACGGCCCGGCCGTTTCCAGGGTCGGTCTCGGCCTGATGGGGATGTCGGGAACCTACGGACCCGCTGACGACACGGAAAGCATCGCGACGATTCGCGCGGCCCTGGACGCCGGGATCACGTTGCTGGACACCGCCGACTTCTACGGCATGGGGCACAACGAACTGCTGCTGCGCGAGGCGCTGAAGGGCCGGCAGCGCGAGCGTGTTTTCATCCAGGTGAAGTTCGGCGCGCACCGGGACCCAAAGGGTGCCTTCCTCGGCTACGACGCCAGGCCGGCGGCCACCAAGACGTGGCTGGCCTACACGCTCCAGCGCCTGGGAACGGATTACGTGGATCTGTACCAGCCCGCACGCCTGGACCCGAACGTTCCCATCGAGGACACCGTGGGCGCCATCGCCGAACTTATCCAGGCTGGCTATGTACGCCACGTCGGCCTGTCGGAGATGGGCGCGGGCACCATCCGCCGGGCCCATGCGGTGCACCCGATCACTGCACTGCAGATCGAGTACTCGCTGATGAGCCGCGGCATCGAGGCGGAGATCCTGCCCACGGTGCGCGAGCTTGGCATCGGGGTGACCGCCTACGGGGTAATGTCGCGGGGCCTGCTCGACGCCTCAACCGCGCGATCACTGGGCGCCTCCGACCCGCGCGCACGCTTTCCGCGTTTCCAGGGCGGGAACCTGGCGCGCAACCGGGAGCTTGTGGCGGGGCTGGATCAGGCCGCCAGGCAGATGGGCGCGACGGCCGCGCAGGTCGCCCTGGCGTGGGTGGTGTCCCGCGGCACTGCCATCATTCCGCTGATCGGCACCAAGAGAAGGGACCGGCTGCGCGAGTCGCTCGACGCACTCGATCTCGAGCTCACCGAGGCAGATCTGGCTCGCATCGAAGCCGCGATACCGGTCGGCCGGGTGGCGGGGAGCCGCTACGAGGCAGCTCAGATGGCGATCCTGGACAGCGAGCGCCGGTCCGCACGCGGCGGTTGACTCCCTCCGCCGTTGACTGCGATCTGGTGGTCTGCTCAGGGAGCGCGAGTCAGTGACCGATGCCGGGCGGCAGGTCAAGAGCAGGGTTGCGGTCGAAGAAGCCGACCGGCTTGAGCCAGAACGACACCGTGTCCACGGGCATGACGGGCCAGTCCTCTGGCCGGGTTATGTGGTGAATCCCGAAGACGTACCAGAGCACGACGTCGGTGTTCTCGATTGACCGGTTGAGGGCGGTCCAAGCGGGTAGGCCCTGGTCACCTTCGCTCTGGGTGCAGAACTCGCCGCACGGCCACCGCTCGTCGGGATGGTATGGCGTAACCCAGAGCGTGTGCCGGATCGCTTCGGCCCGCCGTACCACGGGTGAGCCGGGATCGAACATCGCAGGGAAGCAGCCGCCCGGCACCAGCTTGTAGCCAGCGGCCGTGCCCAGGCCGTTGCGGGCATGATCGTTGACGACCTTCCAGTACCGCTGCGTGGACCAGGCGTAGTCCTGTTTGCCTTCCTCCTCCGTCCGGAGAGCGGTTTCGCGCTGGACAAGCGCGAGCCCGTATGGGTTCTCGGCGCTGACAGGCAGCGCCTCGGAGTCACAGCGGTACACCGTGTTCTGTGCTCCGTCGATGTCAAGGTCGAGCCGTGCGACGATGAAGTGCTGGTGGAACGGGGCGTAGGTACGCTCGTCCACGAGTGTGCCGCAGGGCGGCTGAGCGCCAGCCGGGAAGTTCGTCACGACCATGATGCCGGTCGCGCGGATCTCGCACTCGATGCTGCCGTCCTGGTAGAAGCGCCAGTACAGCAGGTATTCGTAGTTGGCGACGGTGGCGTGGCAGGAGACGACCAGCCGGCGCATCCGGCGTACCTCCGGCCCCGCCTGCGCGTCGACGTGCTTCCACAGCACGCCGTTGTCCTCCTCATGGATGCAGATCGCGCGCGCTATCTCGACCGGCTCACCCCTGGTGTCGTGGAGCACGGCATCCAGGTAGCTGATCTCACCGAGGCAGTCGCAGCCGGCTTCCAGGGATGTCGTCATGAAGCCGAGGCCCCATTCCCCGATGTCGAACGCGGTCCTGCGGTAATGGTCGGGGGTCGGTCCCGGTAAGGCACCACCATCTCGGCGAAGGAGAGCCTGTGGGCGACCGGGCGGATCCTGCCGCGGTCCTCATATCCGACCTGGTGCAGGACCAGGCCTTCCCGGTGATTGAAGCCGATGCGCAGCGACCACCGCTGCCAGCTGAGCGCATGCCCGTCCAGATGGAAGGAGACGCCGTCGGGCTGGGCGATCTGCAGCGGCCGCAGGCCCTGGCGGAGCTGCTGGCCGGGGACGAGCGCGGGCGCGTATTCGCCCATCGTGTCAGGGGGTTCGACGCGATGGGTGTCACCGGTCTCAAGAACCTTCATCCGGTTGAGATCGACGACGGGGTGCAGCCCACTGACCGGGTGGGCGTAGGGATTGCCGCCCGGCCCGGCCCGGTACCACACATCCGCCCAGCCAAGGCGCCTGCCGCGGTGCTTTTCAGGCACAAGGGCATGACCATACGTCCACGTGTCGAACAGCACCCGGTCCAGGTCCGTGATCCCGCGGGCGGCGAGCGCCGCGGCAATCCGGTCATCGCGGCGCAGCACCGCGTCGGCCTCGTGCCATTCGTCGAGCGTGGCGTTCGGCTGCACCGCGGGCCGGTGATCGAAGGACAGGACACGCCCTTGTGCCAGCGACACGATCGCCGAGTAGACGCGCCCATCATCGGTGTCCCAGCACACGACGCGGGACTCCCTGGGGATCTCATCTCCTGGTTGCCAAGCCAGCAGCGCCGACTTCCCCGGCTCCCTCAGCTCGATGGAAGCGAAACGCCAGCGATCACCGACTCCCCTGTCGCGGCGCAGCACCGCGGCGGTCAGGCGGAACTCAGCGGCAGTCAGCGGATCCAGCGGATGACGCGGAGCACCAGGGCCAGGTCCAGTGTTCATTGCACGATCATCGCGCTTTCCCATCGCGCCAGCTAGTCGCCATGCGCGGTGCTGGCCGCGCGGGTGCCTGTGGTGGTGTCGGCGGGCGAGCGGTCAGGGCATGCCGGGCAGCAGCCTTGCCCGCACGCAGCGCATGGGGCTACCGCGAGAAGAGTGTCCGGGGGCTCGCATGACGCTCACCGTCGATCGTCAGCTCGACCCGCTCGTTGTAGAAGCACATCAGGCCGGCAATCGCCTCGGCTTCAGGGATCGGGGCCTCATAGCTCCAGACGATGTCATCGTGGACCTCGGCACCGACGACGGCCGACCAGTACGAGGCCCGGCCCTTGAACGGGCACGTGGTCTGGTTGCTCGTGGGCCTCAGCAGGTCAGTGCGCACGTCCTCCCGAGGCAGGTAGTAGCGCGTCGGCAACCCTGTCTCGTCGAGAAGGACAGCACGGTCGGACTCGGCCAGCTTCTCGCCGCCGACGGTCACCTCGACGTGGAGATCGGCAGGTGTGATCGTGATCTTGTGCCCTGATGCCATGCCTGTTCCAACCCCCAGGCTGCCGCGATGATTCCGGCGGTCACCCGGCCGAGCCACCAGCGATCTCGTAGGACCACAGCTCGCTGCTGACACCGACAGGGGCGGGCGGTCCGCCGCCACTCCGTTCGGCCGCAGAGCGGTGCCCGTGCCCGAACGCGGGTGAGCGCAGCCACGCCTCGAAGGAAGCATCGTCCCGCCACCGGGTCACTACCAGCCAGGTGGTCCGCTCGTCGGTCGGCTTTAGCAGCTCGAAGCCTTCGAAGCCGTCTTGGTCGTCGACCGCGCCCGCCCGGGCAGCGAACCGGCGGGCAAGTTCGTCCCCGCTATCGGCGGGCACTGTAACCGCATTGATCTTCACTACTGTCATGCGCTAGATGATGCCAGCCCATCTCCTGATGGCGCGCCTTCACTTCACCAGTTGCCGGTCCAGGCGAATCAACTGTCGGTCAGGAATCGCCTGCCTGACCCTTGGCCCCCGGCCCGCGGCCCACGTTGATCAGCCGCTCCTCAAGGTCGGCCCACGTCCTGCTCCACTCCGCGAGCGGGTCGAGGATCCGCTCCAGCACCCCGAGCTGCTCGTCGAACGCTGACAGCTGGGCTTTCATTGCCACGATGCTGCGTCGCTGTGCGGTGACGCTGGTGGAGATCATCTTTATCTGCCCCGCAGAAATGGCGCCAGGTAGTGGCAGCGCCCGCAGGTCTGGCAGCGGAGGCAAGGCGGGCACTGATGGCAGGGCCGAACCCGCGATCCGGGTAAGGCCCTCCAGCCTCTCGGTAACTCCGCGGAGCTGGGCGACGAAGTCCTGCATCAAGCCGGGAATCCCACTGGATGTGCTCTGCTCATCATCGGCCATCGAGCCTCCCCTTTCCGGAGAACGTCGTCACCGTCAGCACGGCGCACGCCTCACCCCTTCAGGTGAGGCGCAGGCGCACCGGGACCCGAGGCCAGGCCTGCCACAGCTTCTCCATCCAGGGGGTCCGCGTCCTGCCGCGCCGTGGTCAGCTACAGGCATCACTGTACCGGTCTGAAGAGGACCCCCGGCTGTGCCTGGCCTGGCGGGAGAGGCGCACCGGGGTGCCGATAGTGGATGCAGGGATGCGGCAGCTTGCCGCCGCGACTTTCTGGTTGGTGTCGTTTCTTGCCGCACAACCTCACAGCCCGTGGAGCGCGACCACGAGTGTCACCAGCGACACCGCGGTGACGGTGACCGTGATGAGAAGGAGCCGCCTGGGCCTGGCGCCCGCTGCGGCGGTATCGGTGGAGAGGCTGCCCACCCCCCAGATCAGCGGGCTCATGGCGAGTACCGTGAGGCCGGCCGCGAGACTCGTCTTGATGATGAAGGCGCCGACCGCGGCGAAGGAGATCGCGGTGCGGGTCCAGGCGAGCTGGGTCCTCGCCCTGGCAAGGCCGGGGTCGAGGTCCTCTGGATCGTCGCGTGGCGCCATCAGCGTCTCAACACGGCAGAAAGCAGAAGGATGACCGCCGACACGATCGCCATGGCTGTGATCGTCACGGTCAGGATCCGCGGCATTATCGTCTGGGGCAGCGGCTCACCGCTGCGCAGCGCCCGCTGGTTGTGCGCCCACTCGCTGTAGCCGGCGATGGAGATGACGGCGCCGAGGACGATCAGGGGGACGCCGAGCAGGTGGCGGCCCCAGGGAACGCCGGGGAAGGGGGGCAGGAGCTGCACGATCGCCAGCCCGGCGACCACGAAGGCGAGCGCGGTGCGTGCCCAGGCAAGGAAGGTGCGCTCGTTGGCGAAGGTGAACCTGGCGTCCGGCTCGACGCCGCCGCCAGGCACTGCGGCGCCGGGAAGATCCCCGCGAGGATCCCGCCGCGGGTCACTGGCGCCCGTCACTCGTCACCGGCCTCCCCGCGCTCACCGCCCTTGGGCGGAGTTTCACCGCCTGACTGCGTAGTCTTCCACGCCGCCCCTGTGGGACGACGTACGGTGGAAATGACCCCCACCGAGTCGAGGCGCTATGGATGATCCTGAACGGCTGCCGCGTGGCGCGTCCCTCGCGGCGCGTGCGGGGGGTTCGGGGGGGTCGGCCCCCGGGGTGGCACTGTCCGGACGGCTGCGCGCGGGCGGCACAGTGACGGTGCCCAAGGTCTCGGTGAGGCTGCGCGTCAAAGGCACGCCGCGCGAGGTGAAGATGCGGCCGTTTGAGTACGCAAGGGCCACCAGCCGCCGCTGCAGGACGACCGCGTCCTGCACCACGGCCAGCACGTCGCCGTGGTGGTGGCACGGACACCCGAGCAGGCGGCGGCAGCGGCACGGCTGGTCGGGGTCTCCTACGAGCCCACTGATCCGCTGCTCGATCTCGACGACCCACGGGCCGGGCACGTCGAGAACGCGGGTCGCCGCGACCTGGCGCGCGGCGGCACCGGGGCCGCGCTTGCCGCCGCGGACGTGACGATCGACGTCACGTACACGACTGCGACGCAGACCAATAACCCGCTCGGCCCGTTCTGCACGGTCGCGTCCTGGGACGCGACGCGCTCACCGTCCACGATTCCACCCAGGGACCGGTGTTCGTACGGACGGCGCTCGCCGTCGCATTCGGGGTGCCCGAGGCAGGCGTCCGTGTACGTGCGCCGTTCGTCGGCGGCGCGTTCGGGGCCGGCCTTCGCGTCTGGCAGCGCGTCTTCCTCGCCGCGATCGCCGCGCGCATGGTGCGGCGCCCGGTCAAGCTCGCGCTGACGCGCGCCCAGATGTTTCACCTCTGTCGGCTAGCGCTCGACGAGCTGGCCTACGAGCTCGGCACCGACCCGCTCGAGCTGCGGTTGCGCAACTATGCCGACGTTCACCCGCACACCGGCAGGCCCTGGACGACCAAGGCACTGCGCGATTGCTACGAGAAGGGCGCCGAGCGGTTCGGCTGGGCGCTGCGAACCCCTGGGCCGCGCTCGATGCGCGACGGCCGCATGCTCATCGGCTACGGCATGGCCAGCGCCCACTACGGCTACGTTCAGGCGCCCTGCCAGGCCCGCGCGTCGCTTGGCCGCGACGGGGTGGCAATTGTGCGCAGCGCCCGCGACCGACATCGGACCTGGCACCTACACGGTGATGACACAGGTGGTAGCCGAGGCCCTGGGACTGCCACCGGCCAGGGTCAGGTTCGAGCTCGGGGACACCGAGATGCCGCGGGCGCCGCTGCAGGGCGGATCGGGCCTTACGGCGGCGCTCGGCAGCGCGGTACATGCCGCGTGCACCCGGCTGGTGCAGGCATTCCTGCACGTCGTGGCTGACGACCCTGAATCCGTTCTGCGGGGCTGCCGCGAGCAGCATGTAAGCGTTTCAGACGGCCGCATCTCGCGCGCTGGCGAACCCACGTGCGACACCTACGGAGAGACGTACACGGCCATCCTTGCCAGGCACGGGCTGGCCGGGCTAACCGCAGACGGCGCGAGTTCGCGCCGCGAGGATCCTGGTGCCGACCCCGGCATCTTCGCGGCCAAGTTCGCCGAGGTTCACGTCGACCCCGATCTGGGTCTCGTGCGGGTCTCGCGCGTCGTGGCGGCGGTCGACGACGGCCGCATCCTCAATGAGAAGACCGCCACCAGCCAGGTCATCGGCGGAACCGTTGGTGGCATCGGGATGGCCCTGCTCGAGGAGACGGTATCCGTCCGCTCTTTGCCCATCACCGTTCAGCAGCTTCTCTGAACTCCGGTGACTCCGGTGACTCCGGCGGCTCCGGTGGCTCTGGCGGCCCTGGCGGCCCTGGCGGCTCCGGTGGCTCCGGTGGCTCCGGTGGCTCTGGCGGCTCCGGTGGCCCTGGCGGCTCTGGCGGCTCCGGTGGCCCCGGCGGCTCCGGATGCCTAGCCGCCGGCGATGGCCCCCACGACCAGAAACGGCTCGGCCCCCGATCGCGACCGCGTCGGGCAGCGGGGCGTCCGGCGGTTCGTGGGACAGATCCTGCTCGCAGGCGAAGAACCGCACGAACGGCCGGCGCTGCTGCGTGACGTGGTCGCGGATCGTCCCGCGCAGCATCGGATAGCGGGCCTCGAGCGCGTCGAGGACCGAGCGCTGCGTGACCTGGCCCTCGACGTCGAGCTCCACCTCGCCGTCGACGTGCGCCAGCGTCCGCAGATGTGCCGGGAGCACGACGCGGATCATGGCAGCGTCTGGACCTCGACGGACAGCACGGCCGGAAGATCGCGGACGATGGGCGCCCAGCTGTCTCCGGCGTCGGCCGATGCGTACACCTGCCCGCCGGTCGTGCCGAAATACACGCCGCACGGATCGAGCGAGTCGACGGCCATCGCGTCGCGCAGCACGTTGACGTAGCAGTCGCTTTGCGGCAGGCCGTTCGTGAGCGCCTCCCACTCGTTTCCGCCCGTCCGGCTGCGGTAGACGCGCAGCTTCCCGTCGGGCGGGAAATGCTCGGAGTCGCTCTTGATCGGAACGACATAGATGGTGTCCGGCTCGTGCGCATGAACGTCGATCGGGAAGCCGAAATCGGTCGGCAAGTTGCCGCTGACCTCGTGCCAGGACTCGCCGGCGTCGTCGCTGCGCATGACGTCCCAGTGTTTCTGCATGAACAGCACGCGCGGACGCGACGGGTGCATCGCGATGCGGTGAACGCAGTGGCCGACCTCGGCATTCGGGTCGGGGATGTCTTCGGACTGCAGACCGCGGTTGATCGGCCGCCACGTCTTGCCCGGCGTCGTCGGTTCGGAACACGCCCGCGGCCGAGATGGCGATGAAGATCCGCCCGGGGTCGTTCGGATCCAGAACGATCGTGTGCAGGCACATCCCACCGGCACCCGGCTGCCAGCGAGGCCCGAGCCGTGGTCGCGCAGCCCGGGCAGTTCCTGCCACGTCTGCCCGCCGTCGGTCGAGCGGAACAGGGCGGCGTCTTCGACCCCCGCGTAGACGGTGTCCGGATCGGTCAGCGACGGTTCGAGATGCCAGACCCGCTTGAACTCCCAGGGGTGCGGCGTGCCGTCGTACCATTGGTGAGTGCCGGGGACGCCGTCGTAGCCGAACTCGTTGCCGACCGGCTCCCACGTCTTGCCGCCGTCGTTGGAACGCTGGATCAGCTGCCCGAACCAGCCGCTGGACTGCGACGCGTAGAGCCGGTCCGGGTCAGCGGGAGATCCCTTGAGGTGGTAGATCTCCCAGCCCGCGAAATGCCGGGCCACCGATGTCCCACTTCTCGCGCCTGGCGTCCGACGTCAGCACGAACGCGCCCTTGCGTGTGCCAGCCAGTACCCGTACCCTGCTCATCCCGCGCTCCCTTCCGCCCGCGCCGGGTGACCCGCGGGTCGCGGCCCACCAAGATTACGACGACCGACAGGCGCAGAACTCATCGCTCCCCCCGGCGATATCATCGGTGAACCATGTGCGGGATGCTGCATATATGGATCGAAAGGGGGAGGGGAAACAGGCCTAGCGGCGCTGCGCCCCTTACCGCCAATGCCAGACGAGCAGAGCCCAGACGAGCAGAGCCCAGACGAGCAGAGCCCAGACGAGCAGAGCCCAGACGAGCAGAGCCCAGACGAGCAGAGCCCAGACGAGCAGAGCCCAGACGAGCAGAGCCCAGGTGAGCAGAGCCCGAAGCCGCAGAGCCCTGCGGCGTACGCATCCGAGATCGCCGCGGCCCGCCAGCGTCTCATCAGCTTCGCGGAAGGCTGCGGCGCCGATGACTGGCATGCCTGCGTGCTTGACGGCGATCCAAGGCCGGTGGGCGTTGTCGTAGATCACGTCGCGCACTCGTACGAGTACCTGGCCGGATGGATGCGGGAGATTCTCGCCGGGCAGAGCCCCGACGTCAACGCGGGACTGATCGATGAGCTTAACGCGCAGCATGCGGCCGAGACCGCCCAGGTGAGCCAGGCCGAGGCGGCGGATCACCTGCGCGCAAGCGGAGACGTCATCATCCGGCTGGTGGGCGGGCTCAGTCCCGGCGACCTGGAAGCCGGGAGCGGCCGGGTGCGGCGCCTTGCCGAAGTCGCGATCCGGCACGCCGACGGCCATCGATCCGATATCACGGCCGCACTCGCAGCCGCTGGTTAGCGCGCCGAATCGTTGATTCGGCCACAGCACGCGGCAACGGTCTCGACGCTCGCATACGACGGGCCGTTATGCGTCAGATAACACGACTGTCGATAGGTACCATCAATCGGTTCAAGATTCTTTCGTGGTGCGTACGGGTGACGTTAACGGAAGGGGGCGGGTTAGGGGCGCGGCCAGATTTGGCCGGTGGACAATGTCCTGAGCGTGGGCACCGGGACGTCGAGCGCGTCCGCGATCGTGGTCAGGGGTGTGCGCGTCGAGCCGGGGCTTGTCCCGGCCCGGCTCGGTGGACCGCTCGACGGACCGCTCGGCGGCCGATATGGTCGCGGCGGACCAGCCGGTCCGCTCGCCCAGTTCTTTCCGCGTCATCCCCGCGACGTCCCGAGGCGCGGGCCGGCGGGAGATGCATCCTGGGCGGCCGTGATCATGAGCCAGCTGCCGGAGGGCAAGCTCAGCGCCAGCAACCCTTCACCAGCGCCGCTCCTGGCGCGCCAGGGATGAAGCCGTACGGTGTCCGGGGGCGTTCGTCCGAGGACTCCGCGCGCAAGCGCGATAACGCGCGGATGTTTCCCATCATCCCCGGATGACCGTACGACGCTGGAGCGGCGCTGGAGGGCCAGGGACGCACGCGACATATGCAAAATCACGTGTGCCGCCGGCGTCTTGGTCTCCGCTACGCGCTCCTCAGATGGGGCGGACGCGCGCAGCGGAGTCCCTGCTTGATTCGATCTTGGCCATTTGTGCGCGGAGGGGGCCGATCAGAAACGCGTCGACAGTCGTGCCCTGCCCGTTGCTCATCACTGTCGTCGCGTACATGCGCCCAGTGCTTGCGGTCCAGATGCTCCAATCGGGAAAGTCGTCCCCGACGGCCTGAAGATCACCCGTCACGTCAACGATGATGTGCCCTTCCGCTGTCACTGTCCCTCTAGTGCCCGGCCAGTGAAGATCACAGATATCCATCGGCTGGGCGTCGCGATGCGTCACCAGACGCACGACGGCCGTCGACCCGCAGAAGGCGCACGTGCATGTCGCGTCGGCCGGCGGGACGCTCACCTGATATGACGACATGATGACTTTAGCCCGTTCGCTCGCTTGTGTCGCTACGATCCTGACGTGAGTCGGCGCAGCGTTTCGACCCTGTGATGTGCGACTCTCGCAACGCTAAGATTGGATGATCATCGCTAAGATTCAGCGATGATCGGTAAAGGGACGGGATACGCAGCGTGACGGCAGACCCCAGCTCTAGTCCCCTCGCGTTCTTCGCTGCGGAGATCAAGCATCTCCGTGAGCTGGCAGGGATCACACAGGAGGCGCTGGCGACCGAGACCGGTTACAGTCCTGCGACGATCGCAGCGATAGAAACGTGCCGGCTCATCCCATCACAAGACTTCACAGAGCGGGCTGACAAGCATTTCGGGACCGACGGAATCCTCAGCAGGCTACGGGAAATGGTGGAAGAAACCAGCGCCCGGCCATGGTTCAGGGATTTGCTGGCCGTCGAACGCAAGGCTAACGAGATACGGAGATACGTAACCTATGTGATTCCGGGACTGTTGCAAACGGAAGCATACGCCCGATGCTGCGTGACCCCCACGCGCCCGGTCCTCACCGCCGACGAAATCGATCGCGCCATAGCGCTCCGCATGTCGCGGCAGGACATTCTCAGAGCGCGAAAACCAGCCGAGACTATGGGCGATTATCGATGAAAGCGCACTGCGCAGGGTCAACGGTAACACAGATATCATGGCCGAACAGCTAGAACATCTGCTCAGAATGAGCGAACGGCCAAACGTTGTGATCCAGATCGTTCCCGACAGCGAAGGGTCAACAGTCGCTGGAGGCAGAGAATTTACGATCATGACATTCCCGTTCGACCCTCCCGTAGTCTATCTCGAAGATGTGGGCAGTGCCCGCTACGTCAGGAACCGCAAGACAGATGAGGTTTCACGCTACATGCTAACCTTCGACCATTTAAGGTCGACGGCACTGCGAGACGACAAATCAACGGAATTCATCACGGCGCTAATGCGAGGTTACAAATAATGGAATGGTACAAGTCAAGCTACTCGTCAAACGAGGGCGAATGCGTCGAAGTCGCCCCGATCCCCAGCGGGCAGGCCGTCCGCGACAGCAAGAACCCAGACGGCCCGGTCCTTCGCTTCACTAACGCCGAATGGCGCGCGTTCATCTCACGCGTCAAGGACGACGCTAACGAAATCTGAGCACAATAAATCGGGACCTGAGTGCAAATCACTCAGGTCCCGATTTATGCTACGAGCAATTTCCCAGCAAGGATAGAAATCACGTTTCCGGGTCTACGCGCTGTTCGGGACACATAAACCCAGCTCACATCAACTAAACGTAGGCGTCGTCAAGCGGCACCGCGAATTTTCCTGGCGAGCGTTCACGTAACGCTGGAACGTATACGCGAAGTAGGACCGGACGGGCCAAGATCACCCCAAGAGCGGCGGCGTCAGGCTGTTCGGCGCGTATGAACAGCATTCACGTCCCCTGCACCCTGCGTGTTGCGTTATTCCTGAGTTGCTGTGTGTGACAGGTTTCGGGCGGGGTTCAGGCGCCTGCGGGGACGGGTGGTATCCAGGGGTTCCCGGCGAGCGCGTCGCGGATGGCGGTGAAAACCTGGTGCCCGTGCTTGGCGGCGGTGGATGCGTAGCCGCGGACGGCGTACCGGTGCTGGGTGGTGGTCTCCGAGCGGAGCCTGCCGCTGATCTTCTGCTGGGTCTTGGCTGGTCGTGCGTCGCGTTCGGCCTGGTTGTTCGTCGGCGGGATCGCGGTGTCGGACAGGAACCGCAGCACGTCGGCCTCGCGGTGCTTGAGGCATTCCAGCAGCAACCGGCCCGGGCTGCTTCTCGTTCGCGCCGGGGATGCGGCGGACCTCGGACAGCCCGGCGTTGACGCCGTGCCGGAACAGCCTGAGGTCTTTGGCGGTGCGGTCTGCGGGCACGGCGTCCAGGCCCTGGTCGCGGGCCAGGTTCGCCTGGTGGATGAGGGCGCGCAGGGCGTCTGCGGCCTGGCCGGGCCAGATCGCATCCGGGTAGGCCTGGGCGGCGTCTTCGAGATCCCTGAGTATGTGGGCTGTGCAGAGCTGGTGCTGCACGCCGTGGAACTTGTCGTAGTTCTGGTACCGGTCGTGCACGATGACCGTGCCGTGCAGGTCGCTGTAGACGAAGGCCTTGAAGGAGGGCAGGTCCCGGTCGCCGAGGAAGTAATAGGTGAGCAGGTTCGTGCACGCGACGTGCAGGTATTTCTTCTTCGCTTGGGGCCGGGGCCGGACCGCAGCGGGGTCTCGTCGCCGCAGATGACGCGGGCCAGGATGAGCAGCGCCCGGATCGTCTTGTTCGCCGCGGCCACGGCCCGGGCGGCGCGGCCCAGCAGGGCGTGCACCCACCCGTCGGACGGCCGGGTCCCGGTCATCGACTCCAGGATGTCCGCGCAGCGTTCGACCGGGACATGGTGCATCACCATCAGGAACACGCACCAGGCCTGGAAGTTCAGCCCGTAGGTGACGGTTCCCGGCGCCCCGGCCGCCTCCGGCGGGGCGTCGGCGACGTGCCGCTGGCGCAGGGGCATCACCTCGTGCCGGTCGTACTGGGTGGTCTCCGCCCGGGCTTCGGGCAGGTCGGTGACCTGGTGGGAGTACGCCACCCCGAGGTCCCGCGCGCCGGCGAGGCCGCGGCTGCACTCGCACCGGCCCTCCGGGAACACGTCCTCGGTCTTGTCCGGGCGGGAGTTCCACGCCAGGTATGCCCCCGGCGCGCCCGGCTGCTTGCCCGGCTTCCGCTTGTTCCCGGCGCCGCCGCGGGCCTTGCGCTCCGGGGGCTTCTTCCCGGGCAGGTCATCCGACGAGGGAGGCATCGAGGAGTTCCCGCTGTTGCGGGACAGCGCACGTTCCAGCCGCGTCACCTGCTCCGCAGCGCCGCGATCTGGTCAGCCTGCGCGCCCATCGCGTCGCGCAGCTCCCCGATCAGCTCCTCCTGCGCCGCGATCCGCTCATCACGGGCTGCGCAGGCGGCGCAATCCGGGGCAGGAGACGGCAGAGCGGACACAGGCAATGATCATCAAGAGCCGGGCGGCATAAGCAAGCCGACACGCCGTGCCGACGATAGGACCAGTAAACCACTCAGCACGGCCAGTCACCTAAATATTAGACGTGGAGGGGGATGGGCGCGTTCCGGTTCCTCCTCGCTGACGGACCATGCGTCGAAGCGCCTCAGGACTCGACGCCGGAGGTCTTGAACCCGAAAAAGTCGTCATCGTGAACGCATCACCCCTTCGTGTCCCTTACCTTCTCATGACTGAGCGCACCAGGCTGGGCAAGATCATCTTGTGTCCCCATCCCTGTTCAAGTGCAAGCCCGAGCCGCCTGCTAGGGATGGCTGGGCGGGCACCCGCAGGCGGCTGCCAGTGACGTTCCTGTAAGTGTCCTCGACTGTTTGCGGAATGCCCGCAGTGCGCAGCGGACAGTCTTCCTTCTGGTATCGATCTTATGTTTGAATACGACATGGAGCAGCGCAGTAGATCGCGATCCACGGACTTGCCCGGAAGAGTGCGCAGTCATCACCCCTGGAGACCCGGGACGGTGAACGGTGAACGTAGCTGGAGCCATGCGACTGCCCGGCGCCCCGCGGCGGCCATATCAAGGTCTACTGCGGCACACCAGGCTGCTAGAAGCGCGGCGTTTGCAGCTGACAATGTAAATCTCGCCCTGGTTCGAATTTAATACCGTGCTGACTGGGAACGCCATTGCCGATGCCATCACTGGGACCTGACGCCGTCGGCTGCCCGCAGCTTGGCCGCGCTGCGCCGCGGCTACCAGGGCTTGCGTGCGGGAAAGCTTCCCGGGTAGGCCTGTTAGGTGAGCCTTGACGCGTACCGGCGCAAACGGGATCCGGCGCGGACGCCGGAGCCGATGGAGCCCGACAAGACAGACGGGACCGGTGGCGCCGATGGGGCAGACGGGGGTGTGTTCGTGGTGCAGGAGCACCACGCCCGGGCGGTGCACTGGGACTTCCGGCTTGAACGCGGTGGCGTACTCGTGTCATGGGCTGTGCCGAAGGGGATCCCGGACGACCCGGACCGCAACCACCTCGCCGTGCACACAGAGGATCACCCGCTGGCCTACGCGAGCTTCGCGGGTGAGATCCCGCGCGGCGAGTACGGCGCGGGGACGGTGACCATCTGGGATGGCGGCAGGTATGAGCTGGTCAAGTGGGAGCCGGGCGAGGTCAAGGTGGTACTGCACGGGCGGCGCCTGTCCGGCGGTTACGTGCTGTTCCGCACCGGCGGGGACAACTGGATGATCCACAGGGAGCGGGTGGTGCAGCCGGCCTGGGTACGGCCGATGCTGGCAACCGGCGGCGAACTGCCGGGCGGCGAGGGCGGCTGGGCGTACGAGATGAAGTGGGACGGGGTGCGTGCCTCGGCCTACATCGCCGGCGGGCGGCTGCTACGGCTCGCCTCGCGCACCGGCCGTGACATCACGGCGACCTATCCGGAGCTGCACGGGCTGGGCGCGGCGGCCGGCTCGCGGCAGCTTGTGCTCGACGGCGAGATCGTGGCCTTCGACGGCGGGCGGCCGAGTTTTGAGGCGCTGCAGCAGCGGATGCATGTCGCCTCCGCCGCGCATGCGGCACGGCTGGCCGCACAGGTGCCGGTCGTCTACCTGGTGTTCGACCTCCTGCATGCCGACGGCCGCCCCCTGCTTGAACTGCCCTACAGGCAGCGGCGCGAACTGCTTGACGGGCTGGGGCTTGCGGGGCGATTCTGGCAGACCCCGCCGGCGTTCACGGGCGCGGCCGGCGCGGACGTCCTTGCGGCCGCCGGTGCGCAGGGGCTTGAAGGCGTCGTGGCCAAGCGGCTGGACGCGCCGTACCGTCCGGGCGCACGCTCGGCGGACTGGCGCAAGGTCAAGAACACCCACAGGCAGGAGGTCGTGGTCGGCGGCATCAGTCCAGGCAAAGGTGGCAGGGCCGGGCAGATCGGCTCGCTGCTTGCCGGGGTCCAGACCGCGGGGGGACTGGCGTATGCCGGCCGTGTGGGGACCGGCTACACCCAGCAGTCCCTGCACCGGCTGGAAAAGCGGCTCGCGCCGCTGCGCCGGACTAGGTGCCCGTTCGCCACCCCGGTGCCATCCGGGCACGCCCGCGGCGCTATCTGGGTCGAGCCCGAGCTCGTGATCGAGGTGGAATTCGCCGGATGGACCCAGGCGGGCCGGATGCGCGCCCCGTCCTACAAAGGGCTCCGAGCGGACAAGGACCCGGCGGATGTCGTACGTGAGCCATGAGCCGCACAAAGTGCAAGCTAGCCGGACGGGGCGGCAGACGATGAGCAAGCGTCGGACAGCGCGATGACGCGCATGTGGTGGATCCCGGCGATTCGCGGCGTGATCGCGGTGACGCTCGGGTAGTGGCCATTGCCACAGGGACCCACCGCGCGGCGCTTGTGAATTGCGTCGGGAGGATCTATTGGCTGCTCAGCGCGCCCTCCTCACGATCGCTTGGGCGCTACGGACCGGGTGGAAGCGCGGCTCCCTGTTGGGCCTGATGGCCGGGGTCGTCGGCCTCGTAGCGGCGTCGTTCCCGCTGCTGCGTAACCTGCTGGCCGACGTCGTGCCGGTCAGCCTTCTTATCAATGTCTTCGGCGTCGCTGCGATCCTGAGGGACTCCGGATGGTCGGCCGGGACTATTCTGGCTGGTCGGCGCGTTCGAGATCGAGCGGCGGACCGGGCACTGGTGGACGTTCGGTGGCCTCGCACTGGGTCCGGTCGAGATCGTACTCGGGGTCATCGTGCTGTCCGCAGCCTCGGCTGATCCCCGGCTTGTCACCGAGGTGATTGGCGCGTGGGGGCTGATCGGTGGCTCGCTCCTGCTCATCGAGGGCTTCAAGATCCGCAGATGCCGCCACCGAAGCTCGCGCCAAGCAAGCTGACGCGCTCCGCGCCTGTCGTCTCCCGAGCATGCGCGTGCGCAACCCGGATGTCGTTGAGGATGGCGGATAGCGTCAGCTCTTCCTGGCGGCCCTCGCTCTCACCGTGGCCCGCGTAGATCGAACCGCAGGCTTGCCACGCCAGCGTCACCCAGGCAAGGCGCGTAAAGAAGCCGCCTTCCTCGCGGGTGACGCCGCCGCCGTGGATCATGACCACGGCGCGCCCGGGTCGCCCCTCGGGGACGGCGAACGTGCCGGCCAGGTGCAGGCCATCGAGGGCGCGGAAGGTGGTGGTCGAACCCTCCCAAGGCATGCAGGCTCCTATCGTCAGCGGGTTATGCTCCATGCTCCCAGCAATACGCGGCGTCGCGCCAAGGCTGAGCGGGGCGGTGTGCTGCGCGTGGCGGAGGGTCGGCGACTGCTTCGGCCAGCGCGGCGAGCCGGATCAGCGGGGTGATCGCGGCCAGCGACTCGTCGGGGGTGATGGTGCGAAGCGCTGACAGCAGCCGCGCGGTGTGGCGCAGGCCGCTTCCGGCCCGGGTGGGCCGGGGGTTGCGGCCGTAGGGTGGGCGGGCCGCGCGGTCGTAGGCATCGGCGACCCGGCTGAGCGCGGCGCTGCCCAGCAGGGCCGCGGCGGCATGCAGCGTGCCGGCGGCGGCCCAGGAGGCCTCGGCGGCAGCGTCGGGGTCGGTGGCGGCCAGGTGGCGGATCTGGCCGGCCGCGGTCGCGGCGGTGCGGGTGGCGTGGTGCCAGATCGCATCGCGTTCGGCCCAGGTGAGCCGACCGCCTGCGCGGTGCTGGCGGTGGGATCGCGCCAGCGGTGGCGCAGCTTGGGCAAGGTCAGGTCGGGGGCGAGTTTGCCGCCGCTGTACCAGACCGGCCCGCCCGCGGGTGTGGTGTCGGCGGGCAGAGCCACCGCGTACCCGGTGATCTCGCCGGGGTTGCGCACGCTGAGCCGGGTGCGCACGAGCACCCCGGCGTGCTGGAGGCGGGCGAAGAAGTCACGCTCGTTTGCTGCCGCGGCGGCTGCGGTACTGACGTGGCGCCGGAGGGTGACGCGGGCGGGCTCGGGCCAGCGTTTGCGGGCCGCCTTCTCGCTTTCGCCGCGGCTGGGGTGGCGGGCCGCGGTGCGGTCGGCTGGCGCGGTGCGGCGCAGGCCGTAGCGTTCCTCGGCCGCCTGGCAGGCCTCGCGGACCCGGAAGTAGTCGTGCCACAGGTTCGGCCGCCGCCCGTCCTGGCGGGCAGCATCGCCACCAAATGGATGTGGTCGGCGGCGTGGCGGACCGCGACCCAGCGGAACCGCGTCATCCTCCCGGCCGCGCGGCGCGAGGCCGGTGCGGTGCATGATGTCGCCCAGATTTGGACCACTCGTCGTCGGACAGCATCCGGTCGCCGGGCGTGGCGCACACCGCGCAGTGCCACACCGGCCGCGCCAGCGCGCGCGGGCCAAGCGCGGCCTGCGGTTGGTTCAATAATCCTGTCAGGCGGCGGAAGTCGCGGCGGCCGCCGGGGCGAAGCGGTGGCTCGAGTTCGGCGGGATGCCGCCAGCCCGCGACGATGTGCGGATCGAGGTGTTCCTCGTGGCGGCCGGGCCCGAACAGGTAACGGATCAGCGGCTCGGCGCGCGTTCCGCGCGGCGCGCTGACCTTTCCGATCACCGCAGCCGCTTCCGTACCTGTTCCGCCGCTCAGTCAAGCCGTTCCGCCCGGCGGATCGCTTCCGCCGCGTAAGGAAGGAGGTCACCAGAACGCTGGCCGGTGGAGTGGAGCTTGGCGACGGGCCTGGTTCAGGTTTACCCCGATCGGCCGGACCAGGCCGGAGGCACGGATCAGCTCGGCGAGCGCGTCCCGGAACGGGGCCTCGGCCGGAACAGCGGCGGACTGGACGGCGGCGAGGGTGGCGCGGGCGGCGTAGGCACCGTTGGCGAGCCCCGCCCCCCGCGCGGCGGCCCGCACCCGCGCGTATTCCTCCTCGCTGAGGGAGAACTCCACCCGACGCCGGCGCTGGACCACCTGCCGCGCCCGCCGCCGCGCACCTGGCGCCTCCGGTGTTCCGTGGTGACGTTCGGAAGCGTCGCGCAGACCGTCCCGTCCCAGCCCGCGGGTACGTGCATTCTCGGCGGCGGCAGCAGCGTCCCCGGCCCGGGTACTGACGCAGGCGCGGCGGCTGCGGCAGGCACCTCGACGATCACCGACAACGCGGCCGTGGCGACTGACGCGGGCCGTTCGGTGACCGGAAGCGGCATCCCGGCCCGGAGCGCTCATCGGCCAGGTGACTGACACGCCGAGCACCCCGGCAGTCCCAAGCCAGAGCGGCGGACTCGCCGACACCGGGTCGTTCACGCTCGTCGATGCCTCGGGTTACCCGGTCCAGACGGCGGGCCCGGTGAGCGGGGTGATCCTCGGCGCGCGTTCACCCGCGACCGACCCGCTCTTTACCGCCACCGACGCCACCACCGGCGGCGGGCACACCGGGAGCGTGCTCATCAGCCCCTGCGTCAGGCCGGGAGCCTGAGCTCCGTCTACTACAACCACTACAGCTGGCTGTGCACCATGGAGGACCTTTTCACCGTGCAGCGTGTCTCGCCGGGCCTCGACGGGCTTGGCCGGGGGCCGTCCCTGTCGGCGGGGCGGCGTTCACGATCCTCGACGAGCTGGGCCGTCTGCACCATCCCCAGGTGTCGGCCCCGGGCGGTGGCCCGCCGGCCGCCGACGTCACGCCAGGCAGGACGGTGACTCTCGCCGTGAAGGACGTGTTGCCAACGGGCAGCGGCCAGCTGCGGTGGGCACCCGGACAAGCCGGGCCCATCGTGTCGTGGGACTTCGACGTCGAGATCGACTGACCAGACGAGGGCGGGACGCCGTCAGACGTCCAGGTAACCGGCCCGGGCTGCCGGCGGTGGTGGACCCAGGCAACCAGTTACGAGGTGCTCATCGCGCGTGCCGGCCCGGCTGGCCGGGCGAGCGCCGTATTTGAGGCGGCCAAGCCGGGACCGATCACGTGTGACCCGGGGATCGGCTCGTCGGCCCTGGCCGGGCGTGAGATAGATCGCCTGGCGCAGCATGTGAATGGCAAAGGTCGCGGCCGCCAGCGTCGTCGCGGACCGGGCGGCCGCATCGGAGGTCGCAACCTGCGCCGTTGCGGTCACCTTGCTGGCTGCCTCGTTGGCTGAGCCGCTGGGGCGCGGGCCCGGCTTGAGCAGCCAAGGACCCGCGCCGAGCGAGATCGCGGCACCGGCCGACAGAAGCTCGGCAATCATGAGGTAGCGCGGTAGCACCCGCAAGCGGCTCAGGGTGCCCGAGGCGATCATCGCGGTGTCCCGGGCGGCTAGCACGGACAGCCCGCCGACCAGGGCGACGCCGCCTGGCCGGCCCCATTGCCGCGGGGCGATGACGGCAACAATGACCCCACCGCCCGCGCCGGCGAGCAGCGCGTACCCGCCGATACGAGCCGAATCCATGGCCAGGACCGCCCAATCTTGCCGCAACCGAATCCGCTGCACCTGTCTCGGCGTCATGGTACGACCTGCCACAAGGTGTCACCGCGCGTTTGCGCTTTTGTCGCCGGATGGACGCCTGAATTCGATACGCAGTAACACGATACGTGTTCGCTTGATCAATCGCCCATGGGAGGCGACATGCGCATCAGGCAAATCCGCCGGATCATCGCCGTTGGGGTGAGCGCTGCGGCCTTAGTGGCTGGTAGTGCCCTCGCTTCGGCTTCGGCGGCGACCAGCCGCCGAGGTGACGGGGCAGCCGGTGCTGGGAGGCACGGCGAGATAACCCACGTGCTGCTGATCTCGGTCGACGGGCTCCATCAGCAGGATCTCGCGTGGTATATCGAGAGCTACCCCCGTTCTGCGCTGGCGGCGCTGGCCCGGCGAGGCGTGGATTACAGCGACGCGCAGACGCCGGTCCCGTCGGACTCTTTCCCTGGGATGGTGGGCCAGGTGACGGGCGGCGACCCCCGTGTCACCGGTATCTATTACGACGACACCTGGAACCACGGCGTCTTCCCTGCGGGCACGACGAACTGCTCGGGACATGTCCCCGGCGGTGAGGCCGTCTACACCGAGGCGGCCGACGTCAACCAGCACTCGCTCGACGCGGGCCAAGGGCTGAGCGGGCTGCCGGGCAGCATTCTGCAGATGACAGGAAACCCGCTGGACGTGATCAACCCGGCGAACCTGCCCGTCAACCCGGCGACATGCAAGCCGATCTACCCGAACCAGTACCTGAAGGTGAACACGATCTTCGAGATCGCCCGGCAGCACGGCCTGCGCACGGCCTGGTCGGACAAGCACCCGGCCTACCAGGCCCTGTCCGGACCATCAGGCACCGGCGTCCAGGACTACTTCACCCCCGAGATCAACAGCCAGGCGCTCGGATATCCAGCCGGTGAGGACTGGACAAGCGACAATGCCGCGACGATGCAGTACGACTCGTACAAGGTGCAGGCCATCCTGAACGAGATCGACGGCTTCAACCACAGCAGGACGAACCACGTCGGAGTGCCCGCCATTTTCGGCATGAATTTCCAGACGGCCTCCACCGCCCAGAAACTGCCCACCTCCGACGGCCTGACCGGGGGGTACCTGCCGGGCGGCACCGTGCCGGGGCCACTGCTGGTCCGCGCGCTCAACTACATCAACACGCAGATTGGCGCGATGATCAGTGAGATCGAGGCGCAAGGCCTGGCCAAGAGCACGGCGATCATCATCTCGGCCAAGCACGGGCAGTCCCCCACCAACCCCGCCGACCTGGCGCGCGTACCGGACGGGCCGATCATCAGCAACATCAACGCGGCATGGACTGCCGTGCACCACGGCGCAGGAAACCTGGTCGTCTTCTCAACCGACGACGACGGCATGCTGCTATGGCTGAGCGACCGCTCACCGGCCGCCGCCGACTTCGTGAAGAACTACCTGCTCACGCATACCGCGGCCGGAAACAACATCAACGGGAGCCCGGCGACGGTCGCCGCGTCAGGGCTCACGAAGGTCTACGCGGGCAAGGAATCCGCGGACTACTTTGGCGTCCCGGACAATGATCCCCGTCACCCCGATGTCTTCGGCATCGTCCAGCACGGCGTCGTCTACACCGGCGGCAAGGCCAAGATCGCGGAGCACGGCGGCGCCGGCCAGCAGGATCGCAACGTGCCCATCCTGGTGGCGCTGCCCGGGTCTGGAGGCGGGCGCACCCTCGCCGCTGCCGTCGAGACAACCCAGATCGCTCCCACGATCCTGAGCCTGCTGGGCCTGAACCCGGACAGCCTGCAGGCTGTGCAGATCGAACACACAAAGGTGCTCCCAGCGCTGTAACGAAACGCCGCGAACTCAGAGCAGCGTGCTGAGATCAACTGCGCTACAAGGGCCCGGCGATTACGTCGGGCCCTTCGCCAGCGTTCAAGCCAGGCGACGGCGTGAGCGGGCGGGCGCGGCCGGCATCGCCGGAATCGGCCCGTTTGCAAAGGAAGAGACGGTGGAGGCCGGATGCTTGCGCCGCGGTTCACCTGCTCGTTGCACGACAGTCCACGAATCGTCAGCTCCGCTCGGCACCACTGACCGTCGTCAGTGCACTCCTCGCCCAGGGAAGAGGCCCAATATGCTCGCAAACGCGCGACACGCCGCGAAGGCTCTCACAGCAGCGGCCGTCATCCCGATCAGCTTGCTCGCCGCCAGTAGCGGCCAGCGCCGCGCCTGCCAGAGCAGCGCATCCCCTCCCGGACCTCGCCCCCCGGGCAAGTCCTGTTCGGCATGCGGCTCAGCCATACCTTCATCCCGGCCGGTTCCGCTCGGCGGCGGACTGATCCGCTGACCCAGCCCGATGACATCACCGTCCTGGATGGGCGCCTTTTCACCGGTTTCCAGAACGGAATCGGCGCGCGAGGCGAGGCAAGCACCGACGGCAACCTCTACAGCATCGTCGTCGAATTCACCTTCAGCGGCAGGCCCATCCGGAAGTGGGATGTCAAGGGTGCTCGCGCCGAAGGGTCTAGTATTCGTGCCCCGCAGATAGTGCCGCAGCGGGCAAAGGGCAGTCTTCGCACCGGGCCTCGCGACTCAGGAGTGCGTGGCGTCAGCATGCCGGAAGGGAGCTACGCCAGTCACGCTCGCACATCGGCGGACCGCGGCACATGCGGCCGCGCCGTTCCGCAGCCAATGTCGACGAGGTGGGTCATGGGCTGTGAGATTGGCGAGCTCAGCCAGCGTGCGGAGGCCGGGGCCGCAGCCGACCATCATCGACACGGCGGTGCGGAGCTCATACCGCTTGCCCGGCAGGCGGGGGTGAGCAGCAGCAGGCAGAACCTGACCGGGGCCCGCAGGTGGTCGCGACTTCTCATCCATCTGACGGCGCGCACCCCCTCGGCGTGACCTGAGAACTTACCCGACGGCGCGCCGCCGAAGGCTTGGGGCGGGCCGCGTCGGCCGCATTCTGTGCCAGCTTCACGACAACGCGGTCCTGGTAGCCGCCGCGCGTAGCCCTCCTCCGCGTTGGCGTCCTCACGGAACCCCGCGGGCGACGCCGCCGAGACGTCGAGCACCCGGCGGCGCAGCTCTCCGGTGCCGAACGGGTCCGGCAGTCTGGCCTGCGCTGCGTAGATCCCCTCTTACCGCGCTCGCATATCCGGCTCGCTCAGCGGACCCCTCTGCTCGCGCGTCCGCCAGCCGGCGCCGGCCTGCTCGGCCAGCTGACCGCCGACCGCGCGAACATGAACACCGTCCCTAATACCCGGGTCCGGTGGCCGTTTCCGGCGGCCGCCTCAGCCGCCCCCACTCACTCCCTGAGCACCTCACTCAGAGGTCCTTGAGCACGCCCGGGGCGACGGCGATTGGATCTTTGATCTCGGGTCCGGCACGGGTCTGGCGCCACCACGAGTTCCACCGGCCACCCCTGCACGCATGAGCTGAACGGCCTTGACCAGCTTGCCCTTTATATGTTGAATTCGGTCTAGCGGCGCGCGTTTGCTCGTGCTTTTGTTTGTGCCCTCTTCACCGGGCCGTCACCTCCCCACAGTAAAATGGGCGCCATGACGACAACAAGAGACAATAGAGCATGACGGCGACAAAAGATGATAAAGAAAGTGACCACCAGCACGCGTGGGTGCCCTATACCGGCGGCCGGCCCGGCTACCGGTGGATCTGCATGAGCTGCGCCGAAATCACGCCGGCCCGGCAGGCGGAGGACTGCACCAGCGCCTGCCCGTGCGGCGACTGCATATGGTCGGAACGGTGACCCCGCTCGGCAGGCCGGTTCCGCGAGGGAACCGGGTGGGTTGCGGGGGCCATAATCCCGCGATGGCCTCGATCGAGGTATGCGCGGGGAGGATGTCCACGCGAAACGCGGCCTGTCTGAATCAGCCGATCCAGACAGGTGGGCACCCCAGCGAACGCTCACCGGCTCCCGGGCTTGGGGATCACCACCGGGGGCGTCGGGCCCGGGGGTCGCGGGGGAGGCCGGGGGAGGCCGGGGGAGGCGAACGGGAACGCCGCGACCAGCGCGGTGGTGTCCATCGTTCGAGTGAGCCTGAGGGCGTCGGTGCCGGCCGGGAGGGTGGCGACCCAGCCCTGCGGCCGTAAGGTGGCGGGCTGGTGACGAGCAGCAGCGGGACGGCCACCGCCAGGACGCGGCGTGACCTCCTTGGTGAGTTCATCTTTCGCTGGCGGCGTGGACGGCGAGGTGGGCGGAGGCGGAACAGATTTCCCCCGCCGCGGGCGATCTGGTAGACGAGGTCCCGTGCATCACCGCAGCGGCGGCTTCAGTGTCCGGTTATCGAGCTGGCCGCGGTCTGCGCTGGCGCGGCGCGCGGATTCGAGGCGCGCCCGCGAGCGGCGGAGCCGGTCTGCGGCCGCGCGAGCGGCGATTGGCTCGGGTGCGCCGGTCGCCGCAGAAACACGTGCGTCGGCGTGCACGGTCTGGTCGTCCGTCGCAAGCCCGGCGAGGTGATCACGGTGCCGACGCCGGGACATGCTGCTGCGCTCCCGAGCGACCGCCATCGGGCCGGGGCTTCTCCGTGCGAAGCCGGATCGGGCTTCGGTGCAACCGGGCGGTGGGTTTGTGGCCAGTACCAACGGGCGGACTTGCAAGTCGGCGTGGACCGGGTCATCGTACTGTTGCGCTACCACGTTCGGCTGCCAGCCTGTCGTATGCGCACCCGCTTGCTCTGATTCGCTTCCAGGACACAGCGACCGGAGCTGCGAGGGGCCGTCCGTGCTGGCCGCGCGGCGTCAAGGTGCCGATCGGCGTCGTGGGTCATCTCATCGAACGTCTTGCGCTTGGGCGACACCCAACCGCACGAGCACCCCGCGATGAAGCTCTCGTGGCTCGGCAGGCGGTACCACCTGTGCGCCGGATACCGAACGCAGCAGCCTCAGCTCCGCCGCCCAGCCCCTCGCGGCGATCAGACGGCCATCAGCTCACGGGCGGCGCTTACTACCTCGAGCGCGACGCGTCGGCTGATCTGCAGCCCCTGGTCGGCAAGGCCGAAGGCGGTGTCGATGACCTCTTCCGGGCGGGTGACCGCCGCGGGCAGCGCACCGCGCAGCAGTTTGACCACGCCGTGAACGGTGCATGCGGCCGCTTCCTCGCCGCTGCGGCCGGCCGCCACCAATTGCGCGCGGGCGCGTTCCTGGTCCAGGTCGTGCAATTGGGCCGCCAGGCGCTGCCGGGCGGTCAGCAGCAGCTGCTGCCCGCCGGCCCCGTTGGGCGGCTCGCGGAGCTCGTCTCGCAGCCGCTGCACGGCTTGTTCCAACACCAGCTCCTGGGCCTGCCGTTGGGCGCTCGCGAGCTCCGCGGCCCGCGCCTGAACCTCCTCATCCGGCCGTTCCACCGGAGTCACCCGCTCCTTCTCCCGGCTACCGGACCGGCCCGACGAGCCGCTCGCTATCTCCGCCATGTCAGCCTCCGTCCTATTCGCTTGTCCGAGTTACACCCAAAGCCTGGCGGGCCGGGTTGAATCGCGGGAGATGCCGACGGCAACAGGCGCCGAACATCTCGGTGCGGTCGGCTGACCGCAAGCCGTTCGGCGCTGCCACTTGGCGAGCTTGTCGTCTGAGCTGAGGCCGGGCCAGGTCGGCCCCGAGCGGGAGACGCCACCTATGTAGGCCAGGCATCTCATGGGGCGACCGTGCCCGCAGAAGCGAGCGGCGGCGTCCGCGCGGCGGCCCGGTGATTAAGCGCCGCTGCTCACACCGGAACGAAGAGTCAAGTCGGACCGAGCGTTCGTCACTGACATGAAGCCACTGCTGGACCATGGCAAGCTCAACTTGCAGACGGTCGCGGCACCACGGTGCGTCCCATCGCCGATTCGTACACGCGGTTACCGACATAGCGGTCAGATGACGTTGCCAAGTCCACGCGGCCGGTGCTGGTCAGGTCCAGAAGTCGACGGTCGCCTGCGGATCGGCAGTTGCGCTATCCGGCCAGCGAGGCAGCGGCGAACGCCAGACGTCCGACGGTGAGCCCGTCGACGCGGCCCTGAGCATCATCGCTGATGCCGAACGCCGCGGTGTGCCGCTTACCCAGGCGGGTGACAGGCGCTGGCGCGCGGTGTCCGGGCATACGGGCCACTGGATCGCCAACGACCGCCTCCGCTGACTCGCTAGCGCTTGGGGCCCGCAGAAACGGGACGGATCGCATGACCGCACACCCTTCGCCGCACGGGAACCTGCAATACCGAGCAAGCCGCACGAGCGCAAGCTCGCCGCGCTGCAAGATCGCCCGGGCGCCAGGTACAGGCGCTGCGCACCGGCCCGCGCGGCGGCCGAGGCCGCAACCGCCATTCCCCCTGTACGCATGAAGAACCCAGCCGCCGTGATTCCTGGCGGCTTCCCGCTGCCTTTCCCGGATGGCCACAACGACCCTGAGGCAAGGAGGAGCCATCACATCACCGATCCTGGTCACCGGCGGCCCGGGTAGGCTCGGGCGGTTCGTCGTCCTGCTGATGCGGGGACGCCGGCTGCGACGTGCGGGCTCCGTGCGGGTCACCGGGCGGAAGAAGGAGCTCATCTTCACCGCCAGCGGCAAGAAACCTCGCCCTCACCTTGCTCGAGAACCGTGCTCTGCGTGCATCCGCTGGTCAGTCAGTGCATGGTGGTCGGCGACGCGGACCCCTGCATTGCCTCGGTGGGCCGACGACATTGCCGCCTGGTGCATGCAAACGACGACCCAGTCGACGTGAGGCGACCGGCGCGCTTCCGCGAGTTCATGCTCCAGCCAGGCACGCTGCTGGCCGTTGCTGTATCCGGCGATGTAGGGATTGAGCCCGGTCGCGTGGTAGCGGGGTACGTGGTCCCGGCGGTATGCGCTGAACCCGCCGTCCTGCAGGCACACGTCGTCATTGTTGACGGAGATCACGCGAATTGGCCCGACCGTGAAGGCATACCAGTTGCCGCGGAAATCGGCCGAGCCGTTGCCGGGGAGCTCGAACCTGGTCTGGTAGGCAAGATGTCCGTGCGGCCCGTTGCCTACCTCGTTCTCGTGATTGCCTGCGGCAGGCATCCACGGCCGGTGCCTCGCCGAACGCATGTTGTTTGCGAGAAGGAGGTCCAGGTCGCGACCGGCACGTCGCTCACGTTCGCGTAGCAGAGATCGCCGTTCAGCAGATGGAACAGTGGATCGAGCGCGTCCACCGCGTCGACGATGTACCTGGCGTTCGCGCCCGCCGGGCCCAGGCCCAGGCCGACCGGCGCGGGAATCGGCTGATCGCCGAAGCTAGTGAAGCGGAAGCCCGCCGAGCGGCCGCGCGGCCGGGTGCGGAAGGTCCCTGGCACTGGCCTCGCCCCCTCGTGGAGCACTTCATAAGCGAAGGCGGTAGCGGGCTCGAGGCGGTCGACTCCTCCTTTGACATTGGCGCAGTGAACGGATGCTTGCCGAAGTGGGCGACGGCGGCGCGGAAGTCGTCGAGGAGCAGGGATGCCATGTCCATGCTCACGCCGAGGCGGACCAGGATGCGCTGCACGGCGATGTCGGATGCCGTTCCCGTGAGGGTGTAGGCGGGCACCTGCCAGCCCTCGGTGGTGAGCCGGTCGGCCAGGTCGAAATGAGCCGGTCGGCCAGGTCGAAGAGGGTGTAGCCGGGGTCCGCGCCGTCGCGGATCCGCCAGGTGACGGTGGGGATACCGTCGAACACCACGTCGGGCGCGCAGAACGGGGCGAGGAAGGCGCCGCTGGCTCCGTCGACGTGAATGCCGACGTCCAGGCCGGTCTCGGCCTGCAGCTGGTCGAGGGCCTTGGACATGGCCTCCACCGGTTCGTAGGCGCCGGTGTAGGTGACGCCCAGGGTCGGCACGACCATGATCGTGTTCTCGTCCACCCGTTCCAGCATCGAGGCGGGGTCCATGGCGTAGTGGCCATGGGACATCGGGACCTCGCGCATTTCGATGTCCCAGTAGCGGGCGAACTTGTGCCATACCACCTGCACCGGGCCACACACCATGTTCGGCTTGTCCGCCGGCTTGCCCTCGGCCCGCCGCTTGGCCCGCCACCGGCACTTGGCCGCTATCCCCGCCAGCATGCAGGCCTCCGAGGACCCGATGGCCGACGCGCCGACGGTGTTGGCCGCCTCTGGCGCGTGCCACAAGTCCGCCAGCATGTGCACGCAGCGCCGCTCGACCTCAGCGGTCTGCGGATACTCGTCCTTGTCGACCATGTTCTTGTTGACCGACAAGGCCATCAGGGCAAGGACTTCTGGCTCGGCCCACGTCTGGCAGAACGTGGCCAGGTTCTGCCGGGCGTTGCCGTCGAGCATCAGCTCGTCGGACACCACCTGGAACGCATCCCTCGACAGCATCTCGTCCCGGGGGAACTCGTGCTTGGGCACGGGCCTGGTCAGCTTGCGCCCGGCGAACACGCAGTCCGCCAGCTGCTCACGGACGGTGTCACGCTCGTGCAACGGCATGATCAGCATCTCCTTGATCGGGACCATTCCGCAGACAGATGATCGGCCGTCACATCGGCGCTCCGGGGACCCCGTGGTGCGGCCGTGACGCGCACAGCGGCCTGATCCGCTCGTAGTTGACCCGGGCGGTGATCTCGATGGGGCACGACGAGTACTACTCGGCCGCCATGCGGGACCGGCTCACGGCGGCGCGCAACGCCGGGACCAATATCGCGTTCCTCGGGGCGAACGAGGTGTACCGCCATATCCGCTTCGGCTCGTCGAGCCTTGGCGCGGACCGAGTGGTGATCTGTTGCAAGGTGGCGGCCGAGGACCTGTTGTTCGGTGTGGACGACAGCCAGACGACCCAGGATTGGCGTGAACCGCCTGACCCCCGGCCGGAGAGCGTGCTGACGGGCGTGTACTACCAGTGCAACCCCGTGAGCGCGGCCTACGTGCTGTCCGACCCGCGTAACTGGATTTTCGCTGGCACGCAGGTGCGCCGCGGCCAGCGGTTCGACGCCCTCGTCGGCCCGGAGTACGACCGGGTCGATCCCTCGGTCCCGCTGCCGCGGCCGATCGAGGTACTCGCGCATTCGCCGCTGACCTGCGGCGGACTGGCCGGACCCTGCTCCTCCGGGTGATCCCTCTTGCCGGTGGTCTGCGCACGTCAGTGCATGCCAAGCTGGATGGCCATCACCTCGGATGGGCGAGCCTGCCCGGGCCGTTCGGCTTACCATGCACCGGTCGCAGCAGCGCCCAGAGAACCGGACGGCAGCGCGCGTCGGCTGGGGATCCTCAGGTCCGGGTCAGCCTGCGCCGCCGGAGCAACCGGGGCCGCCCGGCGTGCCGGTCGAGCGCCTGCCCGGGAGGGGGATCCGCGATCCCGGCATGTTGATCCGCCCACTCCTCCAGTTGCGCAAGGAAGGTCTGCGCGAAGGTCGGCCAGTCCAGGGTTTCGAGCGCCGCACGGTGGCCGCGCTGGCCCATGTCCGCGCGCAGCGCGCCGTCCTGCCGTAGCTTGAGCACGGCACCGGCCGCCGCGGCGGGTTCGCGGAACGGCACCACAAGGCCGCACTTGTGCCGCTGGACGAGGTCGGCGGCAGGCCCGGTCGGGCTGGTGATAACCGGCACGCCACGCGCCATGTATTCGACGACCTTGGTGGGCAGCGAGCGCCGGTAGTTCGGCTCGTCGTGCAGCACTGACAGGCCGGCCAGTGCCCCGTCCACCATCTTGAGCGCCTCGGTGTTCGGCACGAAGCCATGCCAGCGCACCAGCCCGGCCGTGTGCGCCTGCCCGAGCTGTGCGCGGACCGGCGCGTCCGCGTCACCGATGAGCTCGACAGCAATCCCGTGCGGCCGCAGCAGCCGGGCGAGCTCGATCATTTCCGCGGTGCCGCGGGCCACGGACAGCTGACCCAGATAGACGATCCGGTCCTCGCCTGGCAGCTCCGGCGGCCGCATCGGGACGTAGGTCGTGTTCGGCACGACCGGGTGCCGCAGCCGGAACCGCTCCTGATAGCCCTGTTCGGCCAGCAACAGGTGGATGCGGCGTTCGGCGATCCGTTCGACGGCGCGCACGGCCGCGACCAGCGGCCGCCGCAGCCGCCCGGGTACCCAGCCCTTGACCGCGATCGCGGCGGCGGTGTCCTCATGCACGTCCCAGACGGTGGCCGGCCGCGCAGCGTGGGGAGCACGAGCAGCAACTCGGGATCGTGGATCATGAGCAGTTGAGCATCGGCGCAGTGCCGCGCGATCGCGCGGCGTGCCGCGAGCAGTGCACGGAGCCTGCGGCGCCCGGTCGCCCGCGGTACGTCCGCCACGGTAAGCGCGGGCCAAGGTGTCACGTTGCATTGCCTGAATGGGCCAAGATAGGTGACGTCGTGGCCGGCCTTTAAGCAGGGCACGGATCTGCCGGTGCAGAATGCGCGCATCGGCCGGATTGTGAACGACGGTGCACACCAGGACACGCATCTTCAACTCCAGAATTTCACCGAGATGCGTCGAATCTAAAAGATCGATTGCCGGAAAATGGCACCTGTCACGGGGTTTTCCGGCAGTGTTAACGCGCCGGTTTCACCAGATTTGACGACGCCGCGCGACCGGCCGAGCCGGTCGGGCAGGAGCCCCTCCGGGCGTGCTCACAGCGCCTCAGCCCGTGCGGCCGCCACCTTGCCCCGCGTGTCGACCAGCAGCGCGCCTGCAGATCGTAGCCGCTGTGCGCTTGCAGCAAGATGGTCAGGTCGGCCGCGGCGACGTCAGCGTCCAGGTCGGCCGCGCGCCGCACCGGCTGCCCGTCCACCGACTACTCGTCCACGTACGGATCGTGGTAAGCGAGCCGGGTGCCGCGCCCGCGGAGCTTGCGCGCGATTGGCCGCACCGGCGTCTCGCGCTAGTCGACGATGTCCTTCTTGTAGGTGACCCCGAGCAGCAGCACCTCGGCGTCGTTGAGCGCCCTGGAGTTCCGGTTGAGGAGCTCGGTAGCGCGGTCCACGACGTAACCGGGCATCCGGCTGTTGATCTCCTGCGCGAGCTCGACGAACCTGAATGGGTAGCCGAGGGTGCGGACCTTGTACGACAGGTAACCGGGATCGATGGGGATGCAGTGCCCGCCGACGCCAGGCCCTGGGTAGAACGCCTGGAAGCCGAATGGCTTGGTCGCGGCGCACCTGATCGCGTCCCACAGGTCCACGCCAAGCTCATGACAGAAGATCGCCATCTCGTTGACCAGGGCGATGTTCACGTGCCGGTAGGTGTTCTCGAGCAGCTTGGCCATTTCCGCCTCGCGGGTGGACCTGGCGTGACGACCTGATCGCACCCAGCATGGCCGAGATGTCGTCATCGCTGACGTCGTCCACGTGCGAGTGGCCAGCGTTCAGTCGGCCTGCCACCTCTCGGCTATGGTCATAGCCGATCACGCTGAGCCCGGAGCGGACTGCCTCGCGGGCGAGCGGCAGGCCCACGTAACCGAGCCCGATCACGACCAGGTCGACCCGCATCGGCCCTCCGCTTCTTGGTCCATCGCAACGCTCAGAGCGCGCCCACTGACTGATACGCGGACAGGTACCGGTCCGCGTTACGGGCCCACGTCCGGTCCCGCGCGGCCCAGTCCCGGGCTGTCGCCCCAATCTCGCGGCGCCTATCTGGACTGTAGAAAAGGCCTTCGATGCAATCGGCCAGCGTCACCGGATCTTCCGGGATCGTTAATGTGCCGGTTATCCCGGGTTCAACGATTTCGCGCAGTGCCTTTACTTCACTAGCCACCACGCATAGACCGCTTGCCATCGCCTCCACCGGCTTGAGGGGCGTGACCAGATGGCAGACCCGGTCGCCCGTTCGAGGGACCACGAAGATATCGAGGACCGCATGGTAGTGGCGTACATCCGCCATCGGCACCCGGCCGGTGAAGACCGCGATTCCGGCCAGGCCGAGGTTGGCGGCGAGACGCTCGAGTGCCGCCCGCTCGGGCCCGTCGCCGACGATCAGCGGCCGCGCGGGAACGCCGCGGCGGAGCAGCTGCGCGGCGGCGCGCAGAAAGGTATCGCCGCCCTCGTAGGCGACCAGGGTGGAGACCATGCCGATGGTGAACTCGTCGTGCCGGATGCCGAGTGCGGTACGCAGGGCCCTCCCGTCCGGCAGCGGCTGGAGGAATTCAGCCGATACGGCATTCGGCACGACCACGACCTTGGCCGCTGGGACGCCGCGGCTGACGATCTCCTCGCGCATGACCTCGCCGAGCGTCACGACCAGGTCGGCGGCGCGCATGCAGTAGGTCTCCATTTCCCGGCTCCTGCGGTAGAGGTCACAGCTGGCCGGGATGGCTGCCGAGCCGCCAGCGGCCTCGCCGCGGCGCGACAGCCATGTCTCCTCCAGGAAGCCGCGGACCTCGTAAACCACCGGCAGGCCGGAGCGCTCACGCACAGCGAGCGCTACCTGACCGTTGAGGTGATTGCTCGCCGCGTGCAGCACGGCTGGGTGGAGCCGCTGCGTCAGCCGCGCGGCCAGTTCTGTGCCGCGGGCAAGTGCCAGGTCCGCGCTGCGGGGGAGCACATAGGGCAGCAGCCGGTGGTAGCTGATCCCGTCGACCTCGACGCGGTGGCGGGCGTCGGGCTTGCCCTGCGCCACAGGGAATCCGCACCTGGTCACCACGTGCGGGTCGAGCCCGGCAGCGCGTTGCGCGACCGCGATGCGATGGGTGCGCACCGTGTAGCCCGCGTGCGTGGTCGGCAGGGCATTCGTGACGACATGCAGGACGCAGGGCGGGCCGTCTTCGCGGGACCGGCGGCGGGTGCGCGCTGGCCGGCTGGCCAAGCCACGGTTATCCGGACCGGTCCCACGCACCGGACCGGAGGCGCTCAGCACCGCGAGTTCCCCGGCCAGCGCGCGCCGCATCCTTCGCGCCGAAGCGGATCGCGCGCCATTGAGCAGCGCCGCCGCGTCGGCCAGCCTGCCCTCACGCCACGCCAGCCGTGCGGCGAGGGCTGGCGGCACCCTGCCGCCCCGGTCACGCAGCCGGGCGAGCGCCGCACTGGCGACCTCGGGCCGGTCCATGGCAAGCGCGAAGGACGCCTCGTGCCGGGGCCACGGCTCGAGCAGGGCCAGCGCTGCCTGCCTGTCACCGTGCTCCCAGAGCCCGAGCGCGCGGCCGTACCGGCTCACCCGCCGCAGCGGGCGGCGGCCGGGCCTGGGCAGGATCCGCCAGGCGAGCGCCGCCGCCCGCACCCGGTCTTCGGTTATGTGCCGCCACGCCACGCTCGCGGTGAGCGTGACAAGCCGCGGCGAGATCCGCCTGTTGCCGAGATACGCAGTCACGGCCGCGGATGTTAGCCGCGCACGGTGAACAGGCAGCGACACCGTCCACGCGAGAGGAATCCAGGTGTTTACACCCATCGTGCATGTGCTCGGCGCCCGGCCGAACTTTCGTGAAGGCGGCGCCGGTGCTCACGGCACTCGCCGGACTTGGTCACAAGCAGCAGGTCATCCACACCGGCCAGCACTATGACGAGCGGTTGTCGGGTGTGTTCTTCACGCAGCTGGGGCTGCCGAAGCCGGACGTGGACCTTCGTGTGGGCTCGGGCACGCACGGCGGGCAGACCCGCCGCGGCGCTGATCGGCTTGAGCAAGAATTCGTCAAGCGTTCACCCGCCCTTATCATGGTTTACGGCGATGTCAACTCCACGCTGGCGGGGCGCTCGCCGCGCGAAGCTCGGGATCCCTGTGGCGCACGTGGAGGCCGGGCTGCGGAGTTTCGATGACTCGATGCCTGAGGAGCTGAACCGGAGGCTGACCGATCAGCTCTGCGAGCTGCTTTTCGCCACCTCGCCTGAGGCGATCGGATATCTGGCGAACGAGGGCGTGCCACGGCCTGCACGCGGACGGCCGGACCCGGGTGTGCGAGCCGCTTGGCTACCTGGAGTTCGTCGCACTTGTCCGGGGCGCAGCCGCGGTGGTCACCGATTCTGGCGGGGTCCAGGAGGAGACAACGATGTTGCGCGTGCCGTGCCTGACAGTGCGGCCCAATACGGAGCGCCCGATCACCGTCACACATGGCAGCAACCGGCTCGTCGCCCGTGGTGAACTTGCCGCGGCTGTGCTCAAGGCCTGCACAGACGGACCGTACGCGGGTGAGCTGCCGCCGGTGTGGGATGGCGCCGCGGGACCGCGGATCGCGCGTGTCGTCACGGACTGGCTGGCGTCGCATGGCTGAGCGCATGCTCGCCGGAGCCGAGGCGGCCGCCTACTGGGACGAGCGGCACCGGGTGGCCGATGACCTGCGTTCAGGAGGGCATATTGGCATCGACCACGCCGGCAACGAGCTGTTCTACGCGCGGCGGCTCGGTGCCCTGCTGGAGATCATCGGGGATTACACGAGCGCGGCGGAGCCGCTGTTCGTGCTCGACGCCGGATGCGGTAAAGGCTACTTCGCCCGTGCTGTTGCCCGCTGCGGGCACCGGGTGGACGCGATCGACGCCAGCACGGCGGCGATCGAATACTGCCGCGGTCGCGACGAATCGCCGGTCCACTGGGCGGTGTCGCCGCTGTCGTGCTGGAGCACGCCATGGCTCTACGACGTCGTATACGCGATAGACGTCCTCTTCCACGTTCTCGGCCACGGTGAGTGGGCGGCCTCCGTTGCCAATCTGGCTTCGTTGGTGCGTTACGGCGGCAGGCTCGTCATCACCGACGAGGACGGCCCGAGGCGCAGGCCGCGTGGCTCGTACATCGTTCACCGCACTCGCGCCGAGTACGTGGCGCAGCTCGCACCGCACGGCCTAGAGCATCAAGGTTTCCGCCCTTACGCCTTCCGCGACAACCTGGTCGGTTTTCACACTTTCACGAGGATCCGCTGATGCGCCTTATCGATCTCGCCCGGCCCTATCTCGACGGCATCGACACGATCGTGGAGGTCGCCGCGGGCGACCTCCACCTGCGGCCCCATCTCCGCGACGCCGGCGACGCCGCCTACGTCCGCTGCGAACCTGGCACGGACATCCCGGCGGTCGGCAAGGGTGTCCTGCTCGTGCTTGCCATGGGACCCGATCCGGCGTGGCATCTGCCGGCGCGGGTGTGCCGGCAGATGCTCGAGCGGGTGTCCGATGGCGGCCGCGGGCTCGTGCTCTTCGGGTACCCCAGCGCGGAACTGCCCTATCACCAGATCCTCGACAGCCTGGTTGCCCACCGCTGCCAGGTGCTGCAAGCGGCGACCCTCGACTACCCGGTTCTGCCCTGTGGGATCGCGTTCGCACAGGCCGAGGACGTGCAGGCGCCGCCCGACTATTTCGGGCGGCCGGTGGTTACCAAGGATGCCTCGCTCCGGATCGCCAACGAGCACGTGCTTGCCGCCTTCGTGTCGCGCGGCCTGCGCGCACGCTACCAGGACATGGCACGCAAGGCAGACACAGCAGGCATGGCGGGGGTCGGCCTGGCGGAGCACGCCAGCCTGACCGCGGACAACGAGCGGCTGGCCCGCGCCCTGAGTGAGGCCGAGCAGCAGACCGCCCGCGCCGAGATGCGCCTGACCGCCGTGGAGCGGTCGGCCACGATGGAGGTTGGCCGCCTGTTCGTGGCCGCGGCGCAGCGCCCGTGGCGCGGCACCGTGAGGTTGCCGCGCGGGCTGCACGGGGTGTGGCGTCGGCGCGGCGCGGCCGCTCCGCGCGGGCGCTTGTGCCACGCCGGCGGCGCCGCCGGTGGCCAGTGCTCCACCGAGCAGGCTGCTCGCGCCCCTCGCGGCGGCTGGGCTTGGCGGCCGGCCACGCCTGACGGGCTCGTGATCGCCGGTCTGCTGACACGGCGCACGTTCGCCACGCTCGCCCCGGATGCGGCGGTGCACCCGCTGCTGCCGCACGACCCCGCGCTCGTACTCGAAGGGACCGGCGCCGACATAATGATCATTGATGCCGCCGCAGCGCGGCCTGGCGGTCCGTGGTCGTACATCGGCGACCCGGCGGCGGCAGACCGGGGCGGGCGGCTCGCCGGTCTGATCGCCGTCGCCCGCTCGCTTGGCATTCCCGTCGTGTTCCTGCGCAGCCTGGCGCCGTGGCAAGCGCCAGGCCTTGAGGTTGTTGCGGCCCGCTGCGACGCCGTGTTCGAAGGCGATCTCGGTGTGCAGCTCGCCCGGTTCAACCCCGTGAACCTGGATCCGCTGCGATCGTGCGACCCGGTCTACGCTGGGTGCAGGGACCCACGCGAGCCGCCTGCCCAGCGGCGATTGCTCGACGCGCCGCTCGGTGTTCCGCAGTTCGGCGCGGAACGATCCGGGGAGTGCTCCGGCGCCGGTTTACTTGTCGTGCCTGGCATCCCATGGCACGCGCAGCCAGGGTTGTACCGTCGGCATGGCCTGTTCGTTACCGCGTCGTCGCCGCGCCAGGCGCGCGAGCAGCTTGCGTGCGGCGCGCGGGTGATCGGCCCGGTCGGGTCGGCCGAGCCCGTCGCAGGTGCGGTGCATGTGAGGGACGCGGCGGACGCAGCGACCCAGATCGCCGCGGCCCGCCAGCAGGGAGCCAGGGAACCCGATGAAATCCGCCGCGTGCTCCGTGAGCTATTCACCACGCACGCCACCCTCCCGAGGCTTGCCGAGCTCGCCAGGCTCGCCGGTGTGAGCGCGGATCCGCTCGCCGCCAGGAAGGTCGCCGTGCTTGTGAACGACGCCGTGAGCGCGGCCGCCGCTGCCGGCGTCGAGTACACGGGCGGCACCGGCCGCGCCGGGGACGGCGTTTACGCCTGGCTCGCCAGTGCCGTGCTGCGGCAGCGGCACCGCCCCGGCGAGGTTGTGCTCGCGATGCCAGGGACGGCGGCGGGTGCGGCGGTGCCCGGTCATGTTCCTGCCGCGCTGCGTGAGCTCACGGACGTGGGCATCGCGGTCAGGCTCGCGCGCGAACCTGGCCTGGCCGGCGCCGCCCGTGCCGCCCGCCTCGACTGGCTGGTTCCCTGGGACACCGGCCGCGACTACCCGGATACCTACCTTCTCGACCTGGTGTGCGCGCAGGAGTGCTCCAGGGCTGACGTCGTGGGCGCAGCCGGTGCGGCAGATGGCGCCGCCTACGTCTTCGCCCAAGACCTTGCGCCCGCGCTTGCCCGCCGTGAGCTGCTGAGCTCAGCTGAGCCTCGCGCGGGTGACTGGAGCACTCGCGCGGGTGACTGGAGCAGGCGTGGCCACACGCTGTTCGCGATCTCAGGGAGGCACTGACATGACGGCTGTTACCAGAGCAGGCGGCAACGCTCGCGGAGAAAGCGGGGGGACGCGGCGGAGGCGCGCGCTTCTTTACGGCGACATCGACCTGAACCTGATCGACGGCTCGGCGATCTGGATGCAGTCGATGGTCCAGGCCCTTACCCGGGCCGGCTGCTCCGTGACACTGGTGCTCAAGACCCCATTGCGGACCGGGCGTCTGCTCGCCCCGCTGCTGGCCGATCCCGGCGTGATCGTCCGGCGGCCGTTCGAAGAGGGCCTGCTCGATGGCGTCACCGACGCCGGAATGAACCCGGTTCAGGCATCCCGGCTGCTGACTGTGCTGGACGCGCCGCGCAGGCACGATCTGGTCGTGCTGCGCGGGCGGCGGGCCGCAGAGCAGGTGGCGGCGGACGGCGGTTTCGACGGGCGTCTCTGGACGTACCTGACCGACATCCCGCAGTCGGTGTTCGAGCTTGACGGCGACGCGGTCGCCGAGCTGACCCGCATCGCGCAGTCCTCACGCTACCTGCTCTGCCAGACCGAGGAACTGCGTTGTTTCCTTGAGAGCTCTGTGCCTGCGGCCTGCGGCAAGTGCGAGCTGCTCCGGCCGGTCGTGCCGCCGCTCGAAGTGCCTGACGAACCTGATGAGCCGGAGCGGGCCGCCGGCCCGCTCCGGCTCGTCTACACCGGGAAGTTCGCGCCGCGCTGGAACACCTACGAGATGACGCAGCTGCCGAGGCTGCTTGCCGCCGCTGGCGTGCGCGCCGAGATCCACCTGGTCGGCGACAAGATCCACGATGATCCTGCGGGCAGCCGGGAGGACGTGGTCGAGGTGGTGGCGCACCTCGCATCGGATGCCGAGGCGAGAAAACTTGCCATCGACCGTGCCAGGGCCGCAGCGGCCGGATTCACCCTGGACTGCGCGGTAGAGCGCCTGCGCGCACTGCTCCGCCAGGCATTCCCGGCCGGTCCGCCTACCTCGGCGGGCACCGCACGAACCATGGCCACCGCGCCGGGGGCCGGTCAGCCGGTCCCGCCGGGCGCGGCACCGCTCAAGGTCGCCGTGGCCGGGCACGACCTACGGTTCTTCACCCGCATCCTCGAGTACCTGCGGCATGTGCCGTGGCTCGACGTCAGGCTCGACCACTGGCCGGCGCTCGCCGAGCACGACGAGGCGGCAAGCGCAGCGCTCGCGGGCTGGGCGGACGTGGTGATCTGCGAATGGTGCGGCCCGAACGCCATCTGGTACAGCCGCCACAAGCGCCGCGGCTCGCGTCTGCTCGTCCGCCTGCACAGGTTCGAGCTGTACTCGCGCTACGTGCACGACGTCGACATCGCAGCCATCGACCAGGTGGTGTGCGTCAGCCGGCACTACGCCCGGCTCGCCAGCGAGCTTGCCGGCTGGCCCGCAGCAAAGATAGTGACCGTGCCGAACTGCGTAGACCTCGGCCAGCTCGACCGGCCCAAGCTGGAAGGCGCGCGTCATCACCTCGGGATCGTCGGCGTGGTGCCGTCACGCAAGCGGCTCGACCTGGCCCTGGACGTGCTTGCCGAGCTTCGCCGCGACGACGAGCGGTACATGCTGTACGTCAAATCCACCATGCCGTGGGATCACTGGTGGATCTGGAAACGGGCCACCGAGCGTGCCCACTACGTGGCGGCCGCGCGCCGGATCCAGCGCGACCCGCTGCTGCGCGGCCGCGTGGTGCTCGACCCGGCCGGGCCGGACGTGCCGGCCCGGCTGCGCCGGGTGGGGTTCGTGCTGTCCACCAGCGACGACGAGAGCTTCCATGTCGCGCCGGCCGAGGGCATGGCCTCGCGTGCGGTTCCCGTGGTGCGTAACTGGCCCGGCGCGCAGACCATCTACCAGCCGCGGTGGATCCACGCCACCCCGGCGGCCATGGCCGCATCGGTTGGCGCGATGACGGACACGCAGTGGCTGAGCGCGGGTGAACTGGCGCGCCGGCACGCGGAGCCGTTCGGGATAAATCAGGTCTGTGCGGCCTGGCGCGGCCTGCTGACCGACGACCTCCCGCCCGCCGCGCCCGGCCCTGTCTTCGAGCTACTTGGTACGGTCTGAGCAGCGCTGGCCACCGAGATCCCTAGCCGCGGCCGTACTTCGCTTCCGATCGCCAGAAGTACAAGAAACCAGCGATGACAGTGATGCCCGCCCAGAGCGCGGCGTAGATCCACAGGCGGGGGATGCCGACGATCGGGTGGCAGTACGCCTGCAACGGCGGGGGCTTTGCCTTGCTGGTGTTGAACAGCTCGCACTTCGCCGCGTTGTAGGGCTTCGCGCCAGGTTCGTTGCTTCGTTCCGTCTCGAGCAGCGCCCACCTGGTGAGCGAGATGTAGACCGCGGCGGGGTTCGCCGCGAGCGCCTTCTGCACCACGTGCGGCATGCCGTGGGCGATCACGCTCACGCTGTACATCACGCCGCAGAAGTACCGCCAGGTGCGCAGCAGGAAAGGCAGCAACTGGCTGATGTCACGGGCCTGCGCGCCAAGCCTGGCCATGACCAGGCCTGCCCGAGGTTGAACAGAGTCTGCAGGGCCAGGACCGCGGCCACGAACACCCAGTACCAGGTGACCGGCTCGCCGGTGACGAGCACGATGGCGACGAGCACCACCATGGAGAGCAGCATCTGCTGCAGTTACACCATCACATAACTGAGCGGCAGGCATGCACGCGGAAAATGCAGCGCGCGGATGAGGGACAGGTTGTTGCCGATCACCCGTGATCCGGTCAGCATCGAGCGCTCGGTGAAGCTGAAGACGAAAACGCCGGCGACCAGGAAGGCGGGTGTAGTTGGCGATCCCGCGCTTAGCGTCGAAGATCACGCCGAAGATCAGGTAATAGACGCCTGCGTTGAGCAGCGGAGTGAGCACCTGCCAGGCCTGGCCGAGCTGGGACTCGGTGTAGAGGGCGATGTTGCGCGCGGTCGCGAACCTCAGGACGAAGTGCCTGCGGTTCCAGAGGGAGCGCACGTACGCGGCGAAGCGCGGGCGGGCCGGGGTGCGGCGCAGCCTGCTGCGCCGCGCGAGGTCCGCAAGGGGCTCGTCCGGCAGTGGCCTGACCGGGGCGTCGGTCAAGGGTTCCGCGGTTGTCAGCTCACCTGGCCCGCTGAGGCGCCCGAGGTCTCTCACGCAGCAGAGCGTAGAAGGCGAGTTCGCGGCCGGGCGAGGTCTGAGCAGACAATACATCGCTTGTTCGAGGGGATTTCCGCCGCCGTTACCCGTGCTTCGCGCGCGTGTTCCGCGGGCGCTCAGCCGGCGAGTTCCGCCTCCCGCTCCCAAGCGGTCCCGCGAGGGGAGGCCGGCTCGCGGTTGCCGAGGGTACAAGATCCCCGAGCCGGCGAACGGCCGCGGTCGGCCCCGACTGTGCCCGGGCCGGCGGATGAGCCGCCGCGACCGCAGTCCGCCTCCGGGCGAACATCAGCGGCATCAGCATGATCCCGATGACAATCGGGCTGGCCATGTACCGGAACATCTGGGCCGGGTTGTCAGCGAGCACGACCAGTTGCTGGCCCGCCACGATCGCCGCCAGGGACAGCGGCGCCCAGTCGCGGCGCCGCCGGGCATACGTCCACACCGCCAGGTAGGCGACGTAGCACCAGGTCGCGCCGCGCCAGAACAGCCACTCGAGCTGGCGCGTTCTGCTGGCCTGCCACAAGAATTCCGCCACCTTGTGCGCCGTCGCCGAAGGCGGATCGGCGAGCACCGCGTCCCGGTACGACGTGTGCGACAGACGCTGCAGGCTGCCACCAGGCAAGGTAAGCGGCACTATCAAGGTCTGCCCGTCGAGCCGCATCGGACCGGGGAAGATGCTCCAGGCGAGGGAGCCACGGCAGATGCGGGCACCCAGGATCAGATCGGGCGAGCGCCTGAGCACCCGCAGCCACAGCGAGAAAAGCTGGCCGCTCGCCTTGTCCGCGCGCACGATGAAGCGCGGGAACAGCGCCGTCGTCCAGTCGGCGTCGTAGCAGTTCCCGCTCCCCTTCCACTGGGCCAGCGTGGCGACCCGGGCCATCAGCGCCTGATCGGCCGTGGTGAATGTCGACGGCCGTTCGGCATAGGCGACGGCAATGTCCGCATAGGCCGGGCCGAGGGCCAGCGACGTGGGCGCCCGCTGGATGCCCACCGCCGGGTACACGAACAAATTGAGCGCGAACGCCAAGCAGACCGCTGCCGCCGCCGCGGTGGCCAGCCTAGCCCGGACCCCGGGCAACAGCACCACGATTGCGACCGCAGCCGGGGCCACCACCAGGAAGCCGTCGAGCCGGAACAGGCACACGCCCAGCAGTTCCAGCCCCAGGGCGGCGATCAGCCGGTTCACCCGCGGGTCCGAAGGCCACCCCGCAGCGCCGCGGAGCGAAAGCAGGTGCGCGAGCGTCGGCACCACCAGGTAGGCGCAGATCGAGAACGGCACATCCTTCCAGACGAACGCCACGAACGTGCCGATCGGCGGCAACGCAGCCACCGCCACCGCCGCGACCGCGGTGCACCGCCCCGGCACCCCAGGCGGCGCAGCGCCGGAACCGTGTAGGCCAGCGCCGCCGACATGGCCACGGTCTGCGCGAGTGTCAATGCGGCGAGGCCACCGCTCACGCGCAGGCTCAGCCACACCAGCGCGTCATACAGCACCGACTGGTTGTTCATCCACGGCCCAGTCGTCACATGCACCACATGGGTGACGGAGTCGTAGTTCAGCAGCCCGGGAAAGAACGCCGCCCACCAGAACAAGAAGATCATCTGACAGGAGGCGTACGTCACCAGCGGCAGCCGCCACCGGCCCGGCACCCGCCTGGCGACCGCCTCCAGCCACGGCCGCGCACGGCCATTTCGCGACACGGCCGGGGGTTCAGGAACCCGCTTCCAGGACGGCTCGGTGTGCCCGGCCCTGTCGTGGACAGGCATGAGCCTCCCCGTCACTGCCAGCGTGCCGGAGGGCTCGCGGCAGGGCTCAGATCACCAGAATCGGGCCGACGCTTCTGCCCGACACGAGTCAACAGCATATCGACCTATTTACCTGTTCCACGGCGGTTGGTCTTGATTCCCGGTGCGGCAGATGGGTTGAGGTAATCCCGGGCTGGCCGGGGCTCCCGCCAATCTGCGAGCCATAGTGCTTTGCGGCCGTACTCCAGATCGAAAGCGGCCCGGTCTCGGCCTCACCGTCGCCGACGACGCACGCGGCGATGAGATCCGGGTTGTCGAACACCGCTCCGTACGCGTGCGCAAGGGAGTACCCGAGTCACCACCCTCGTGGATCGAGCCCGGCGTTTCCGGCGCGACATGGCTCGGTATACCGCCAGGGAAGGAGAACTGCCGGAACAGCCGGGACATCCCCGCGGCGTCCCTGGTGATGCTTGGGTACAGCTCGGTGTAGGTGCCCTCGAGGTAGACATCGCGACAAGCGCAGGTCCGCCGTGGCCAGGACCCGCGAGGTAGATGACGTCGAGATCGGGTGCGGCTCTCAGTGAGATAATTGGTTCTGGCTGAAATATGATTCAGACTGGCATTTTGGGAGCGCCCGGACATACACGACGTATCGCTGGTAGCGGTGCGTCATCTGCGCAGGCAGCCGACCTCCCGAAGATCGCGGTGCTCGTGGCGGCGTGATCTGGCTGCCGGGGTGCGTGCAATGGAAAGGCCACCGCCCGATTCTTTGTGGCGTCAGATTCACACAAAGAACGGAGACGGTGGCCGTGGACGCCAGCATGGCACAAGTGCAGTCCGGGGACGGGATAGCCGGGCAGGTTCCGGCGGCGGACCTGGAGGACGCGCTGTTCGGCGGGCTGCGCCAGCAGCTGGAATCGATGATCAGCTGGGCGAAGAGCGACGAGGCGCTCGCCTTAGAGCATGACCAGTTCGAGTCGCGGACGCTCACCGAGGGGTTCGAGGTGATGCGGATCTTCACCGAAGCCCACCTGGGGCTGCGGACGGCGCGGGAAGAGCGGCGCGCCGACGTCGCCGACGCCGCCGGGGACCTGCGCGTGAGCACCGAGGACGGCCAGGAGCACACGCGGATGATGGTATACGGGCCGGTCCGCACCTCGCGGATCGCTTACAAGCGGCACCGCAGGCCGAACCTGTATCCCCAGGACGCGGACCTGAACTGGGCGAGCGCGCATTCGTATTCCGCCGGGGTGGAACGGCGGGTGGCGAAGGCGTCCGGGGTGGTGCCGTTCGCGCAGGCCGCGGCCCAAGTCAGCGAGGCGGGCGCGATAACGGTCGGCAAGCGCCAGGCAGAGCAGCTGGCCATCGGGGCCGCGGTTGACTTCGAGGCGTTCTACGCCGCGCGGCGGCCACAGCCATGCCCGGCTGGCACCGGGCTGCTGATCAGCGCGGACGGGTCCGCGTTCAGCGTGCGGCCCGGGGCGCTGCGGCCCGCGACCGCCAAAGCCGCCCGGGCCCGGCAGCGCGCGGCCGCAGCCAGCGGCTGGCCCGATGACCCAGCCGACCAGCGCAAAAGCAGGAAACGCTCAGCCGAGCTGGTGTGCGTCGCCGACATCCCGCCCGCCCCCCGCACTGCAAGCGACATCCTCACCGCCCTGTTCGGGACGCCCCGGAACACCGGCCGCCGCAGCAATGACGGCGATGCCCCGTCCGCCCGTCACGGCCCGAAGGCCGAGGGCAAGACGGTGCTCGCCTCGGCCCGCAAACCGATCCCGGCCGTCGTGGGCGAGGCCTTCGCCGAGGCTCACCGCCGCGACCCCGGCCACCTGCGGCCCTGGTTCGCCGTCGTGGACGGCAATAACGCCCAGATCGACGCGATCCGCGCCCACGCGGCCCGGTACCAGGTGAGCGTGCCGATCCTGATTGACCTGATTCATGTCGTTCACTCTGCTTAGCTACCGTGTCTCAGTGACGCCCCGGTAGTGCCATGAGCTGGACGTTTGCCGCTTGCAGGGCCGCGTGTCGCGTCCGTAGGGTCGCCGCTCATGCAACTGACCTTCTTTACGCGGACCGGCTGGCAGGACTGGGATGTGGCGGCCGAGCCCGCCATCGCGGACCGCATGCCGCAGCTGGTCGACGACGACCTGATCTTCGAGGACGCGGGCGCGCTGCGGCCCAGCGTGGCGGTGAACCGGTGGCTGCGGGAGCTGCCGGTCAGCGGCGCGGCGGCCCCGGGCACCTGGGCGAAGTACGCGCGGGCGCTGCGGGACTGGATGGCCTTCCTGCTGCCGCTGGGCATCGCCTTATTCGACACCCGCGACCAGTTGAGGCGCGCGCTGGGCGCTTATGCAGCGCACCGGGCCGGCGGCCCAGTTGAGGCCAGATGGGCCGCATCGACGTGGAACCAGAACATCTGCGTGTTGTCGGTGTTCTACCAGTGGGCGGTTGCCGGGGGGCACGCGAGCGCGGTGCCGTTCACCTACGCCCAGGCGCTGTCCCGTTACGGCGACCAGGTCCGCCTGGTGCAGGCGAACCTGGCGCGGCGGCGGGCCCCGAAGCCGCATGTGACGATCAAGTATCTGGAGACGGACTTCGCGGCGCTGTTCCTCAACGCGCTGGCGGGGCTGACCCCGGAGGGGACGCCGGATGCGCGGTACCGGGGCCGGGAGCTGGCCCGCAACGCCGCGATGGCGGGGTTGGTGCTGGCCACCGGGCTGCGCCGCCGGGAGTTCACGTTCCTGCTGGTGTTCGAGGTGCCCTCCGCGCCGCCGGCCAGGCATCCATCGGGTCTGCCGGTGCTGTTCGGCGTTCCTGCGGTACTGGCCAAGGGCGGGAAGTACCGGACCACCTGGATCGACGCGGCCACGTTGCACGCGGTGCACAGCTACATCGCCTTGGACCGGGCGGCGAGTGTCGCCTGCTCGGGGTGGTCGCCGCCGGTGCGGTCGGGTGAGCCGCTGCTGGTGACCGATCCCGGTCCCGATGGGGGGCGGGTGAACGGGTCGAAAGTGAAGTGGGCGTCGCTGAGCGCTGGTGAGCGGTTGCGGCTGGTCGCGCCCGGCGGCGGCAGCTGCCTGCTGGCGGTGCGCGCCGACGGGGGCCCGTTCACCGCGTGGGAGAGCGTGTTCACCCGCGCCTCCAAGCGGATCAGGGCACGTTTCGAGCCGCGGTTCCCGCTTGTTCATCCGCATCGGCTGCGGCATTCGATGGCGATGGCGACGTTGGAACGCCTGGTGGGCGGCTTCTACGCCCAGGCCGCGCAGCTGACCGCGGCCACCGGCAGTGGCACCGGCACCGGTGCGGGCCCGGATGCGGCGCTGGCGCTGTATCTGGCCAAGGCCGATCCGCTGATGGTGCTGCGGGACCTGCTGGGGCACTCCTCAGCTTTGACGACGGAGGCGTATCTGCGTCGGCTGGACATGACGCGGATCTACGCCGAGGCATACGAGCAGGCCGCGATCGGCGCGCCGGCGGGTGCGCGGGCGGCGGCGGCCCGGGAGGCCGGCACCGAGTTTGACACCGACGGCACCGACACCGACGGCGGGGGTGTGTGATGCCGGCAGAGCTGCTGAGCGATCCGCTGGGGATCGCGTGCGAGTTCGGCGACGGCCGCAGCGGGCGGTGGCTGTCCGGCGGGGTCGGTGATCCGGCGCTGGTCGCCGATCTGCTGGCCGGGCTGGCCGGGAAGGTCCACCCGCATGGGAAGGTGAACGCCCCGGGCACCGTCGAGTCGTATCTGATCGGGTTGCGGGACATCGCCGTGTTCATGGCCGCCCGTGGGGTCCGCGGCGGTGCCGGTGCCTTGACGCGGGCGGTGCTGGCGGAGTACTGGATGCAGGCCGGGGGGATGCGGGAGTCGACCACCCGGACCATGCTGGCCGGCTACGACGACGCCACCGGCGCCTTGGATGCGGGCGTTCGCGCCCTGGTGGACGGACGGCATTTCTCCCCAAGGCCTTCGAGTGATCCGCTGATGCCGTACGACCAGCGGCAGTGGGAGCACCTGCAGGACACCTGCCGGCGGATCGTCGATGACGCCTTCGCCGTCCACCGGCGAGCGCTCGCGGCCGCGGAGTGTGGCCGCGACCCGGGGCAGGCCGGGTGGAATGGCGGCAACCTGCGCTGGCTGCTGGTGCGGCACGGCCCGTTGAGCACCGCGCAGGTCGCCGCGCACCTTGGCATGTCCTCCACGTGGGCCGGCACGGCGGCGTCGGTACCGCCTTCACCGAACTGTTCCCCGACGTCGCAGTCGTGATCGCCTATCGGGTGCTGTTCGGGTGCTACTGCGGTGTCGTCCCGGACGGGATCGCGGATCTGGACATCGGCGACGTCGACTGGGCCGGGGATGCCACGATCCTGCTCGACTATGTCAAAGGGCGCACCGCGGCCGAGTCGGTGACGTTGCCGCGCCGGGCTGTGCGGCTGCTCGAGCAGTGGCTTGAGCATTCGGCGCTGGCCCGCCGCCACGCGCCCGCCGAGCTGGCCGGTGTGCTGTGGCTGCACTGCAGCCGTCGCAGCACGGCCCGCTGGCGGATCATGGTGAGGCCGTCAACCCAAACCTCGTGGGTCAAAAGGCACGGCGTCGAGGTGGACCGGCGGCGGATCCGCACCACCTTCGAGTCGGTGCGGGACCGCCAGGCCTGGCACGGCTCGCCCCGGTCGCTGATCGACCCCAACCACAGTGCCCGCGTGGAGGCCGATCATTACCTGACCGCGGCCACGCCGGCCCAGCGGGACGCGGTGGAGGCCATCGTCGAGCAGGGGCAGGGCGACATGGTCCGCCGCGCCCAGCCGCCGCGGGTGGTTACCGCCGGGCAGCTGGCCGAGCTGGCCGACGCCCTGCCGGAGGCGATCGCCGCGCTGGGCCTGGACGAGTCCACCGCCGCCGAGATCGTCTCCGGTGGTCAGGACGTGTTCACGGCCGCCTGCACCGACCCGGCCTCGGGCCTGCACGGCCCGGCCGGAAAGCCGTGCCCGGCACGGCCGTGGGTGTGCCTGCTCTGCCCGCTTGCGATCTTCGCGCCGCGGCATGCCGGCAACCTGCTCCGGTTGAAGGGGTGGTTTTCCCGGCAGTGGGCGCGCTGCCCACCGGGCAGTTCATGGCCACCTCGGGCCATGCGACCCGCGTCGATGAGGTCCTGCAGCACTACCCCGCGCCGGTGCTGGCCGCCGCCGCGGCAGGCTGCGGCAACGACGATCACGCCCTGCCGCTCCGGCCCGAGGAGAGCACCTCATGACCCGGCCGATCCCGCAGCCCGCCACGACGGCGCAGGCGGATACCGCTGTCGTTCACCGGATCGGATGTATGCGCCGCCGCCGGCCTGCGGATCGTCCCCGGCGGACGCGCCGTCATGTTCGACCAGGAGGCGTGGCACTTCGACGACGTCGCCGGGCTGCCCGCCTACCTGCCCCGCACCAGCGTCCGGCTCGACTTCACCATCATCACCGAACCGCGGTGGCGCCTGGTGGCCAAGGAATACATCTACGCCCGCCTGGCGCCCGCCGACCCTGTCGTCGCGGTGCTGCCCGGCGCCTACCGGGTCCCGCTGACCCTGCAGTCCTGCGCGCATCGGCTGCTCGAGGCGGCCAACTGGCTGAACTGGCTGACCGGGCAGCGGGTCGAACGCATCCCTTGGGCAGGTCACCCAGGACCACTGCGACCGCTACCTGATCGAACGCGGCCG
>CAVQKF010000003.1:0-38506 GCA_963712955.1 uncultured Actinomycetota bacterium
CGCTCGCAGGCATCCAGGAAATCGCTGAAGCATGAGGCGGACCCCGTTCGGTCTGCGGCCCCGGCCGCGTTCCACCGCGGCCGGGGCTCCTGTCCCGGCGGGTCAGCCTGCGGCCGCGCTGAGGGCCCACTCGTAGCCGAGTTCCTGACCGCGGGCTGTCGGGTGGTAGGACTCGCCGATCGGCCACGTCGCCGCGTGCAGCCAGCTGCTCGAGTCGCAGATCTCGCGCCCGGCGAAATGGCTGCGGACGTCGGTGAATGTGTCGCCATTGTGCGCCGCCGCCGCCGATATCACGGCGTCGAGGTGGTCGGCACCCCGGTCGATCGCGGTGCGTTTGGGGGCGCTGAGGCCGATGCACGTGCTTGATTTGGAAAGATTGTACAATTCGGGGTAGTCAAGCACGACAATCCGCGCGGATGGCGCGTCCGCGTGGATGGTCTGAAAGGTGCTATCGAGCCTCGCGGGAAAAGCTGGCTGGCGACGAAGCTCTCCGCGTTCGAGATGGCGCTGACGCAAGCGCTGTTCCAAGGGAGTACGCACGTCTCCAGGATGCTGGAAAAGCTGGTGTCATCGCCTCCGATCGTGATGCTGACCAGCGTCGTCCTCGCGCTGAGCGCGGAGACCTGGCCGCTCAGGACGTCGGACGTGGTCGCGCCGGAGCACGCGACGGACGTGAATGAGGCAGGGGAGTTGCTGTCGGCCCACCGCACGGGGTAGGCGCTGGCGCTGCGTTTGCAACTGCCGCTCGAGGCTATAATAGTTTCCGGCCCCGACGCCGGAGGAATAGGAATCTCCGAGGGCGACGTATCTGACGCCGGAGGCTGCACCTGCCGTGGGAACTCCGGTAATTGCGGCGAGCACAAGAGCAGGGACGGCGACGGTGGCGATCGAGGCGCCGCGGTAAAGCACGCGGTAGGAACGCATCAGCCACTCCAGGCGGGTGACAGTGACAATGATTGCACGCGCAAGTTTTGATACCAGCGAGGTGCGGTGGGCGGGAAGTAGCCGCCGGCGTGGGCCGTGCGCTGGCTGCTGATGGGGCATCGACCTGCCGTGACCACCTCGGGGGAAGCTGGCTCGTGGCGTGGGCCGTGCGGGCTGCTGAGCGGTTCGGCGGGGCGGCGGTCGTGCCTGCCGCCCCGGGTTCATCAATGGTCAGCGCCGCCAGCGCCGCGCCCGCCAATGCGGGCAGCAGGGCCGTTCTTCGTCGAAACTCGATCACGTTTTTCTCCCCCGTAAAGTGACGAATTGATGCGTGGCTAAGACGATACCGCGACCTTTGGCGACAGGACGTGATTTCCGTTGTGGCTTTCCGGGCCACAGGCAGAGGCCGTACTTACTGTACGCCCGGACAATTCTAGTGAAATGAGTTCGAATGCGCGGGCGATAGCCGGTGATATTGCCTGTCCTATGATGCAAGGACAGAAAGCCGGGCGTGGCTTGGTCGCCCGCCGGGGCCCACGCCGTCGGTGGGCTGGTCTAGACTCAGCGCCCACGGATGCCCAGGTCTCACCGGCAGGCGCCCGAACATCCGCGGTAGGAGTCTGATGGCCCAGTTGGTCGAAGCGGGCATGCTGTCGTATTGGCTCGTGAAACGTCGGCAGCAGGCTGTGCGGCGCCACCTCAACGGACGCGTCCTTGACTTCGGGTGTGGCGTCGGTACTCTGCCGAGATCTGCGACCCAGCGAGCTACGTCGGCGTCGACATCGATCCCCGCAAGATCGAAATGGCCCGTAGGCACCGGCCGCAGTACCGTTTCGAGACGTTCGTTCCCGAGGGCGAGCGCTTCGATACCGTGGGGGCGCTTGCGTTCATCGAGCACGTGCGTGATCCGGCTGGATATTTGCGGCGGTTCGCTGACTTGCTGAACCCGGGCGGCATGGCCGTACTGACCACACCGCATCCATCGCTCGAGTGGGTGCACACGTGCGGCGCGAGGGTCGGCGTGTTCAGTCACGCCGCACATGAAGAGCACGAAGATCTGATCGATCGGCCGCGGATGAAGGAGTTGCTCGCCGAACGAGCATGCGACTCGTGGTTTACCGCCGGTTCCTGTTCGGCGCCAACCAGCTATTCGTCGCCACCTCTGGCACGTTACGGTAATCCCGCGCCACCAAGCGGCAGGGTCAGGGTTTCAGCGTGCAGCGTGGAACGCGGAGAAGATGATCGAGGTGATCCGTTCCGCCATCTCGGCCCCTGGCATCTTCACGCCCACGCTGAGCAGGTAATTCACCCGTTCGAGCATCATCAGGCAAGCGAGGGCGGTCAGCTCGGCGTGCGCGGGCTGTTCCGATTGCGCTGATTTGTCCGGGTGCGCGGGCTGATGTGCCTGTTTCTGAGTTTCCGTCATGCCCTGTGTGATCGCTTCCGACAGCCGGAACAGCAGCGCAGCCCGTCGCCGAAGAAGTCCTTGCCGATCACGTCGGCCTGGCTCAGAATGCGGATCACCGTGGCGTGCGTCGCGTAGACATCAAAGAACTTCTGCACCCAGTGCCCGAGCGCCGCGCGGCCCGCATCGTCCGGGGTGACGCGCGGGAACTCACCAGCGATCACCTCCATGTCGTGGAGGGCGTCCCTCGCGAGAGCCTTGAACAGGTCCTCCTTGTTGGCGAAGTACAAGTAGAACGTGCCGTGTGAGGTCCTCGCCGCCTTGACCACATCATCCACCCGCACCGCGTGGAAGCCCCGCTGATCGAACGCGTCGCGCCCGGCCTCGAGAAGCTTGCGCATAGTCGCACGGCCCTGCGCCCGGAGTTCGCGTTCCCTGGCTGGAGCGCCTCCGCCGAGCGACGTCTGGGACTGCCTGGCACTGCGCTCGCCGCGGCTGGCTTTCTGAGTCATGTCCGCGAGACTAGCCTGTTCAGTGGTGGGACGCCCCCTACCCCGTGCCGTGGGCCATAATGATCCGGCCGGAGGAGCCGCAATGTTGCGCACGCTTGCCGCCGAGGCAGCACGCCGATTCGGCCAGCGGGTGTCGTTCGCCGCTGTGCGCCCCGCCGAACGCGCGCGGCCCGAGCCGTCCGGTGCCGGACGCGGCGGCCTCCCTGCGGTGCAGACGCCAGATGTGGAAGCCTCCGAGACGCAGCCCGGGCCGTCTGCGCAGGCAAAGTCCCAGGTGCAGGAGGAACCCGCGGACAGCTGGCGGCTCACCTACGCCGAACTGGACCGGCTTTCCGACGAGGCCGCCGCTGGGCTCGCGTTCCGTGGCGTACTCCCTGGCGATGTGGTCGCCGTCGCGCTGCCCACCGCACCGGAGTTCCCGATCTGCTACCTCGCCACGGTCAAGATCGGCGCAATCGTCACCGGGCTCGATCCGAGCTGGCCGACCGCGCTGCTCGACCGACTCACCGAACTGCTGCGGCCGACGGTCACGGTGGCGCCTTGCGGCTTGAACATAGGGCCTGGCCCCGATGGCGACCTGGTCAGGATCACGCTGGCCACCGATGGCCGGGCCGCGCTCGCAGGGTTCAGGCGGGCGGAGCCGCCCCCTCCGCCGCTGCCGCCCGATCCCGCCCGCCCGGCCGTGATCGCGTTCACGTCGGGCCTTACCGGCGTTCCGCGCGGTGCGGTGTTCGGGGTCAGCCAGCTGGACGCGATACGGGCCGCTGAGGCGGGCGACCATTGGGGCAGCGCCGCAGGAAACGTTGTGCTCACCGCGATCCCCTTCGCCCATTACAGATTCATGACGCGGCTGCCTGCCATGCTCCAGGCGGGGCAATCGTGTTTCCTGATGGGTTCATGGCGGCCCGACCGGGTGCTCGACGTGGCCGCGGCGGTGGGGGTGAATCAGTGGACAGGTCTGCCCGCTCAGTTCGCCGCGTTGATGGCTCATCACCTTCCCTCCATCGAGCTGCCGTCGCTCAAGCTGATCGGCACGGGAGATGCGGCGCTTCCCGCCGGCCTTGTGCCGACGCTTCGCCAGCGGTTCGGCGTCGGTATCCAGGTCAGGTACGGCTGCGCGGAGGCAGGTCTCGGGCTGAGCACATATCCGGACGACCCCGCGGCCGACGTGGACGGATGCGTCGGCACGCCGGCACCAGGCGTCACCCTCGCCCTGCGTGACGCGGGTGGCCACGAGGTCCCGCAAGGTGAGCTTGGCGAGGTGCTGCTCCGATCGGCCGCCTGTATGAGCGGCTACTGGAATGAGCCGCAGGCAAGCGCCGACGCGTTCACCAGCGACCGTTTCGTGCGGACGGGGGACCGCGGGCGGCTTGACGACGACGGCCGCCTGGTCCTCGCGGGCCGCGTCGGCCAGGCTAAGTGAAGGCTAAGTGGGACGTCCGCACCGGCGGCGTGCCTGGCGGCCGAGCGGATCACGGTGTACCCGGCGAGGTTCGCGGGGAACCGCTGAACGATCTGCGCGCGGGTGCCGCAGCTAACGCTTCGGCCTACATGCCCGAGCGGGCATGTAGGGTCCGTCAAAAGGCTGTCACCGTCGCGTTGGTGGTGATGAACTCGGCGGTGCCGGGCTTCTCTACGACGGGGTCGGGCACCGGCCGGCGGGAGTGGGCTGGGTGGCGGGTGCCTCCACGGTGAACAAGGCGGGGAATTGCTGGCCCTTGATGAGGATCGGCTTGCCGCGCAGAGTCCGGGCGGTCATGTTGGCCGGCAGCAGGGTGAGCGTGAGGCTGCCGGTGCCCGGGATGGTGAACGGCGGCTCGACGTAGGGGAGCGGTACCTTGAGCTCGCTCGGCAGCTCGTCGCCGAGCAGGCAGACCTCCATGGCCTCTACGAGTACGTTCGTTCCCGATCCGAGAAGCGGCACCGGAGCCACCAACATGGGCACGGCCACCGGCGGCGGGATCATGACCTTGAGCAGGTCGCCGGTCCTGAGGATGAAGTCACCCATCGTCTGCGCCCCGGCCACCCGACCGTGCGCCGGGCGGCTCCCGCCTGCCGGTCATGACGGCAGCGGGAGCGCGAAGAACCCGATGTGGCTGATGGCGACACTGGATCCGGAGAGCCCCGGGTGCACCGAGCCGACCTGGATCTGAATTGCTGGTGATCAGGACGGCGTGGCTGATCGTGAGCGTCTGGTCCTTCGGGGTGTCGTGGGGCACAACGGTGTCCGACTCATCGTTGGGGAAGATCAGGTTCAGCATAGCCGGCCTGCCCTCGGTGTAGCCCCGCTAACCACGGGACCCTGAGTCACTGGCCGGTTCCCTCATGCGGTCGCGGATGTCCGGCTGATCGTCCGGGTCCGCCCGCAGTTCATCGAGGTCGAGGACGGGGCGTTCGCGAAGATCACGAGAACCTCGGCCTTGAGGACGGCCTGGCATCGCTTGATAGGCATGGCCCTGTACCGGGGCTGGGCATCGGGCAGCGGCGCGCGCTGTCCGGCGGTACAGTCGCTGCCGTAGAGGGGCCGACCTGGGAGGGGCTCATGGGTCGCACGGCACGGGAACGGCTGGCCAAGCTGCTCGACGACGCGGAGGCGCCCGGGGCGTTCAGCGCGCAGATCCTGGCACCGGCGGACGCGCTGCAGGTCGAGGTCGATGGCGTCGGGGCCGTGCAGACTCCTGTGCGCGCGCCGCTCGCGAAGAAGCTGATCGCGGTGGCGCAGCCAGCGAAGTTCGGGCGCGGGGAGCAGACGCTGACCGACACCAGCGTGCGTGACACATGGGAGATCACGCCGGACCTCGTCACGCTGGACGGCCCCACCTGGGAGGCAACGCTCGGCGCCGTGCTGGACAACGTCCGGGACGAGCTGGGGCTGCTGCCCACGACAAAGCTGCGGGCCGAGCTGCACGCGATGCTGGTATACGGCAAAGGACAGTTTTTCCTGCCGCATCAGGACTCGGAGAAAAACGACGCAATGGTGGGCACGCTGGTCGTGTCGTTGCCTTCGGCGCACACGGGCGGGGAACTGGTCGTCGAGCACGGCGGCGAGAGCGTCACGTACCGGACGTCGAAGGAGGAGCTGTCTTTCGTCGCGTTCTACGCCGACTGCCGTCACGAGGTCAAACCCGTGAAGTCCGGGTACCGGGTGACGCTGACGCTCAACCTGCTCGCGGACAGCGAGACCGCCGCGCAGGGAGCCGGGCCGGTCGCCGACCTGGCGCACTGCCTCACCGAGCACTTCACCACGCCCGCCATGCGACACTATGGCCGCGGCGACCTCGACCCGTCGAACCGGCTCGTCTACCTGCTGGACCACGAGTACACCCAGCGGGGCCTGAACTGGAGCCGGCTCAAGGGCGTTGACGCAGAACGCGCCGCGCTGCTGCGCGCCGCCGCGGAGCGTGCTGGGTGCGAGGCGGTGCTGGCGCTCGCCGAGGTGAAGGAGACATGGGACGCCTGGCCGTCCGAGAGCGACCCATGGGACGACGACTATTACGACGACGAGGATGAAGACGACGAGGAGGAGGACTACGACGACGACGGTGTCTCCCGGGGCCGGGGCGGCGACCACGATGACTACCAGCTCAACGAGCTGATCGACGACGAGATCACCCTCGGCTGGTGGACCAGCCCGGACGGCACCGGTGGCGAGCCGATATCGCTGCACGTCCCTGACTGCGAGGTGTGTGCCACCACCCCGAGCGCGGACCTCATGCCCTACCAGTCCGAATACGAGGGCTACATGGGCAACTACGGCAACACGCTGGACCGGTGGTACCGCCGGGCCGCGGTCGTGGTGTGGGCGCGGGACCGGGCGTTCGCGGCGCGCGCCGAAGCCGGGTCGCAGTGGGCGCTGTCGGAACTGCACACCCGCCTCGAGGCCGGAGACCTGGAGGGGGCACGTGCTGGCGCGGAGTCGCTCGCGCCGTTCTGGAAAAAGATCGGATCGCAGGCGGGACTGCTGGGTACGGCGCTGCATGTGGCAGCGGGCCTGGGGGCGGCCGGGACGGCGGCGATGCTGCTGGAGCCGTTCCGGGTGGAGACGGTCGCGCCGGAGCACGCGGGCGGGCTGGCGGCGGCCGGGCAGTACGGCGAGGAGTGGACGCGCGGGGTCATCGACGGGTGGTTCGGGCCGAGGCACTACTTCGAGGCGGACCGACACGAGTGGGTCGAGAGGCTGCCGGGGCTGTGCGGGGCGCTGCGTGCCGCCGGGGGTCCGGAGGTAGGGCGGCTGCTGGCCGCCGGCGCCTGGGGCTGGATGGGCGATCAGCTGCGGCTCTGGACAACCACCGCGCGGACCGGGATCCGGGAACCGCGGCTGGAGATGCTGAGCTCGCCGCTGGTGCGGCTGCTGGAGGCGGCCGACCACGAGCTGCGGGACGAGATCGTGGCGACGGTGGGCGGGTACGGGGACAACGTGCTGCGGTGCCTGATGCCGGCGCTGCGTTCGGCGGCCGCGCTGCCGACGGCCACGCGGCGGGCGGCGGGGCTCGATGTAGTCGCGCGGGACTGCGGGGAGCGGCTCGGCGCGATCATCGCGCGGCCGCTGCGTGACGAGGACGACTGGTCGGTCGAATGGACCGGGTGCGGGTGCGACCTTTGTGACACGTTGGGGACGTTTCTCGGTTCCCGGTCGCGGCGGGTCTTCGAGTGGCCGCTCGCGACGGACGGGCGGCGGCACGTGCACACCCAGATCGACTCGGCCGAGCTACCGGTGCGGCACCAGACCCGGCGGCAGGGGCGGCCGTACACGCTCGTGCTGACGAAGACCGACGAGCTGTTCACGCGCGAGAAGGACGCGCGGCACAAGGCAGTGACCGACCTGGCGTGGCTGACGTCGGCGTGTGGGGTTCCAGAAATCAGCCACCTGTCTTGACCTGGGCCTCTACGCGGCCCGCTCGTATTCGTTGATGAGGCCGAGGACGGGTCGGCGCTTGATCCGCCCCTGGGAGGTCGGCGGCGGGGTGGTCGGGCCGGGGCGGGCGGAGCTGATGGCTGCGGTGGGGGCGTCGTCCGTTGTAGTGGCCTCGTACTCGGCCAGGACCGTCCGCAGGTGCCGTTCGCCGGAGATCAGCATCCGGTCGGTGACCTCGGTCCGGGCGGTGAGTACGAACCTTTCGGCATAGATGTTCGACCACATCGTCGACTACACCCGAGCCAGATGATCGGTATCGGCGTGTCCGTGTGGCCCACCGGCGTACCTGGCTGCGCTGCCGCGGGGGCGGGTGGCACGGTATGCTGCCCTCGGTGAGCGCGGGAACCGCAGGTGCCGTAGGGCGTGCCGCCAAGGCGGCGTCACGGCAGGAACCTGTGACGCGTTCGCGGGCACGAGGCTGCGTGACGGCCCTCACCATCGCCACCGCGCTTGTCTACGCCGCCTATGGCCTCATCCGCTTCCGCCGTTTCCGCGATGGAACGTTCGATCTCGTGATTTTCGATCAGGCGGTGCGGGATTACGCGCACTTCCACGCCCCTGTGTCGATAGCCAGGGGAGTGGCCGACGGGATCGGCACACATTTCCTCGTGCTCGGCGATCACTGGTCGCCGATCCTTGCCCTGCTCGCACCGTTGTACTGGATCCATGACGGGCCCACGACCCTCATCGTGGCGCAGGCGGCGGCGTTCGCGCTCGCCATCCCGCCGCTGTGGGTATTCACCAGGCGCCTGCTCGGACCGGGCGCGGCCTACTTCGTCTGTGGAGCCTACGCGCTCAGCCTCCCGGTCGCGGCCGCGGTCAACTTCGACTTCCACGAGGTGGCGTTCGTCCCCGTGCTGACCGCGGTGATGGCGGAACGCTTCCAGGCCGGGCGCCGCGTGCACGCGGTGATCGCCGCGATCGCCCTGCTGATGGTCAAGGAGGACATGGGCCTGCTCATCGCCGGCTATGGCGCCTACCTGTTCCTGATCAAAGAGCGCAGGCTCGGCGTGTCATTCATGGTGGGCGGCGTGGTTGCGACATGGCTGTCAACCCGGGTGCTCATTCCCGCGGCCGGCGGGTCCCCGCCTTCTACTGGGCCTACGGCCAGCTTGGCAGTACCGTGACAGGCGCCGCGCGGCATGCGGTGACCCACCCGCTCCAGACGTTCCGGATGCTGGTTACCCCACAGGTCAAGGTGTCCACGATGGTGTCACTCGCCGCGCCGCTCGGCTTCCTGTCGCTGGCGTCGCCGATGGTGGTCGCCGTGGTGCCGCTGCTGCTCGAGCGGATGCTCGCGACGGGTTATCCGTCATGGTGGACGACGGACTATCACTATGACGCGTTCATCGTCATGCTGGTTATGCTCGCCGCGGTGGACGGAGCCGCGCGGATTCAGCGCCTGATACGGGTCCAGGTTCGCAGCACGCGGCCGTGGCTGCGGATCGCGCGGCGCGCAGGTGAGGGCCCGGGTCCGCGGCGCGCGACCGGGCCCGCCGGGGTGGCCAAGGCCGGAGGGCACCCAGCCGAGCGGCACCCGGCTGAGGGCCCGGCCGAGGGCCAGGCTGCGGGGGCCCCGGCTCGGGGGGCCCGCGCCGGGGGGAAGGCGGCGCCGACGGCGCGTTCGTCCGGCCGGCCAGCCAGGCGGTGGGTACCGCTCGCATCCGTGTGGGCAGCGGCGGTCTGTGCCGCGACGGTCCTGGCCGTGCCCCAGAGCCCGTTCGGGCAGTTGCTGCATCCGACGTTCTACACGGTGAATGCCCGTATCCAGGCCGCGGCGGCGGCAGCGTCCATGGTCCCTGACGGCGCGCTCGTCGAGGCGGCGGACTACATTGGCCCGCATCTGTCCGGTCGTGCGCAGGTCCTGTTGCTCGACGGCACTCCGCGGTGGGCGCCTTGGGTGGTCGCGGACACCCGCGGCCTCGATTTCCCGTTCTGTTCACCCGCACAGCAGGCGGCCCTCGTCAGCTACCTGAAGGCGCACGGGTATACCCAGGTCTTCTCACGCGACGGGTTCGTGGTGCTGCGCCGCCCGGAGGACGCCCGCACGCGAGCGGTGCTCCGCCACCCCGCGAGGGCAAGCGGGCTGCGCGGCAACGCCTGCGCCCGTTACAGGCAGGACGCCGGGTAGCGGACACTGGGGCGCCGCCCGCTGCGTCTGGTGGCTGTGTGCCACCCTGCTATGGGCGGAACTCTTAAGGAGGTGCGATGACAGCGCAGGAAACAGCGCGGGAGACCGGCGGCGGGGCCGTTGACGCGCGGGCGGCAGGGCACTGTTTCTTCGAGATCGCGGCGGCCGATCCTGGGCGGATCGCCGTCATCAACGAGGGCGGCGGTGCGATCACCTACCGCGAGCTGCTCGCGCGGGTCAACCAGGTCTCTCGCGGCCTGGTCGACATGGGCCTTCGCCCGCGCGACAGGCTCGCCGTGGTACTCGGGAACACGGTGGAGTTCATCGTGCTGCAGCTCGCGACCGGCCAGCTCGGGATCGTGCTCGTTCCGGTCAACTGGCACTTCACCGCGCCGGAGATCAGTTATCTGCTGAAGGACAGCGGCGCGGCCGCCATTGTGGCCGGGGCAGGTTTCGCGGCCACTGCCGCCGCGGCGGCGCAGGCCGCTGGGCTCCCCGCGCAGCGCTGGTACGCCGTTCCCACGGCGCCGGGATTCCGGGCGTTCGCTGATCTGGCTGCGGGCCAGCCAGACACCCGCCCGGCCCACCGTGCGTTCTCGCACATGATGCTCTACACCTCGGGCACGACCGGCCGCCCCAAGGGCGTCGAGCGGGCGGTCCTTGAGACCGACCCTGACGGCATTTACATGCTCGTCGCCGCTGCGCTCGCCGCCGTGCTCGGCCTGCAGTCAGGCAGCGGTGTGCATCTGGTCACCGCGCCGATGTACCACGCCTCGCCGGGTACGCACGCGCTTTATGCGCTTCACCTCGGGCACACCGTGGTGCTCAGCCAGAGGTTCGACGGCGTGACGGCCCTCGACCTGGTGGGGCGCTACGGGGTGACGAACACGTTCATGGTTCCCACCATGTTCCACCGGCTGCTTGCCCTGCCGGAGGAGGTACGGGCCGCCGCCGACACCTCGACCCTGCGCCAGGTCCTCCACGCGGCGGCGGCCTGCCCGGTGACGGACAAGCACAAGATGATCAACTGGCTGGGCCCCGTGCTTGTCGAGTACTACGGCTCGACCGAGAGCGCGATTGTGGTCGCGGCGGACTCGGGTGAGTGGCTCGCCCATCGGGGCACGGTGGGCCACCCCGTGCTTGGTGTCGACATCAAGATCCTCGATGACGAAGGCAACGAGCTGCCGCCTGGCACACCTGGCATGATTTACGCGAGTGTCGCGGACGGATTCGAGTATCACAAGGACCCGGCCAAGACCGCGGCCAGCCGGCGCGGCGGCTACTACACCCCAGGCGACATCGGGTACCTGGACGCCGACGGCTACCTGTTCCTGTGCGACAGGCGTTCCGACATGATCATCTCTGGTGGGGTCAACATCTACCCCGCCGAGGTCGAGGGGGTCCTGCTCGAGCATCCGGCGGTCGCGGACGCCGCGGTCTTCGGCGTTCCCGACGCCGAGTGGGGGCACCGTGTCATGGCGCTCGTACAGCCGGCTGACGGCGTGCCGCCGTCCGACGAGCTTGCGGCCGCGATCCTGGACCACTTCGACGGCCAGGCTCGCGCGCTTCAAGCATCCACGCGCACTCGAATTCCGCGCGCTGCTGCCCCGCACCCCGACTGGCAAGCTGAGCCGCACGCGTGTGCGCGAGGAGTATCTGCGGCTTCGCCCATAGTGTGTTCCACGCCGGAGTGACGGGTTCGGCCGGGTTCAGCCGGAGTGACGGGTTCGGCCGGGTTCAGTCGGAGTGACGGGTTCAGCCGGAGTGACGTCCCGCCTGGGCGGACCCCGGCACGTCCGTGCCTGGTTCGTCGGCGGGGTCTTTCGTCACCTCGCCGCCGGTGGGCTCGGTACCGCCGGGGAGTTGGCGGTCCGCGCGGCTCATCCGGGACGGCCACCAGTTCCACCGGCCGAGCAGCACCACTGTGGAGGGCACGAGCAAGGTGCGCACGAGGAACGTGTCCATCAGGATGCCGAGCGCCAGCCCAATGCCGATATCGCGGACCTGGCTGCCGCCTGACCCGCGGCCCGCGGACACGGTGAGCACGATAAACGTGCCCGCGAGGACGAGCCCGGCCGAGGTCACTGTGGTCCCGGTTGCGCTGAGCGCGCGGGTAACTGCATCTCGTAGCGGGCGTTTCTGCGCCTCCTCCCTGATCCGCGTCATGACGAGGATGTTGTAGTCCTCACCGAGCGCCAGCAGGAAGATGAACATCAGGAACGGCATGAAGAACACCAGCCCGCTTTCCCCGCCAATCTTGATGAACAGCAGGACTGCGAGGCCAAGCGCCGCCAGGTAGGACAGGCCAACGGAGGCGATCAGGTAGAGCGGCGCCACCAGGCTGCGCAGCACGATGGCCAGCAGCAAACCGATCACCAGGATGGCGATCGGGATCACTCGTGCCAGGTCGCTGTTGGAGATGCTGCTGATGTCATAAAGCGCGGGTGCCTCGCCGCCGACGGCGGAGTCCGCCGCACCCATGGACGTGGCGACCGCGGTGGTCTCAGCGCGGATAGATGGGACCGCGTTGAGGGCAGGCGTGCTGCCCGGGTCGCCGGCCTTCAGCCCGGTCGCGTACTGCACGGTCCGGCCGTCCGCGCTCACGTAGTTCGAGGTGGCGCGGTAGGCCTCGTAGGCTGCCGCGGGCACATTGCTTCCGGGTGGCGCCACCGGGGGCAGCGCCTTGGCCGGTCCGAGCTGAGTATGCAATGCCGTGTACTGCGCCGGGGTCAGCGGCGCGCCCGCCGGATTCAGCGGCCCGGCCACCTGCGTGAACAGGCCGCTCGCCTGGAGTTGGCTGGTGGCACTTGCGAGCGGCACCGGGTCGTCCCACGCGGGCGTGCGGAGCCTGAAGATCAGGTTGGTTGGGTTCGCCGACGACTGCGGGAAATGACGCGCGAGCAGCGCATTGCCCGCAGCGGAATCGCTGCCCGCCGGCGCGGCCGTATTGCCGCCGAAGCCGGCGGCGTGGTAGCCAAGCACCCCGACTGCCAGCGCGCCGAAGACGACAAGGCCCACGATCAGGGTGGGCGCGGGATGCTGGACGATGCGACCCGCCACCCGGCCCCAGACCCCCGACTTGCCGGTCTGCTGGATGTTCCACGGCAGCAGCTTCTGGCGGCCGAACATCCTGGTGAAGAGCTTGCGCTTCCCTGCTATGAGGGTCAGGCGGATGGACAGCAACGCGGGCAGCAGGGTGAGCCCTGCGATAAGGATCACGCCGATGGCAATAGCAAACGGAACACCGAGGTTGGAGTAGAACGGAAAGCTGGCAAGCAGCAGGGTCAGCACGGCCGCGATCACTGTCGCCGCGGAGAACGTGATCGACTCGCCGACCCTCGTGACCGACTTGATCACCGCCTCCCTGGGCGCGAGACCGCCACGCAACTCCTCACGAACCCGGAACACAAGGAACAGCCCGTAGTCGGTGCCGGCACCGAGTACCAGCACGATCAGCAGGAACTGAGCCAGTGGCGACACCTGGAGGCCATGCCTCGCGGCTTCGGCGACAAGTGGGCCTGCGATGAGGACCGAGACAAAGGCGGGCGCGAGCGTTACGAGCGCCAGTGTGAGCGACCGGAAGATCAGCACCAGCAGCACGATGATGAACAGCGCTGAGAATTCCTCCACCTGATTGCCCGTGTTACCCGACGCCTTCTGCTGGTCGACCTGAGTAGCGACATCGCCAGCTAGGTGCACCTGCAGCCCGGCCGGCACGCCCGCCTGCGCGATCTTCCCACGCAGCGCATTCACGAAGTCGGTGACCTGGTTCTGGTTGCCGCCGCCGAATTGCGTTGCCAGCACTACCAACTGCGCCGCGTGCCCGTCCGCGGACCGGCCGAGATCACGGACGCCCTCGACCGTGTCGACCGTGCGCAACTTGCCCTGCAGTTCACCGATGGCCGTCACATCCGCGGCGGTCAGCGGCCCGCCGGGCCGCGCTGCCACAACTGGAATCCCGACTACGTTGGCGGTACCGAACGGAGCCGCGAGGGTCGCCGCATGCGTGCTCGGAGCGCTCGTTGGCAGGAACTTGGTGTTGTTGTTCTGGGTCACGCTTGATAGCGCGGGCAGCAACCTGACGGCCCCGAAAGCCGCCACGACCCAGACCAGCACCACCAGCCAACGGAACCTGACAGTGATGCGCCCGATCGCGCCGAAAACCGTGTCGACATGCACGCGCCGACCTTACGCGATGCGAGTGAATTCACGTATCTATGGCTCAGCCGTTTCACAGGTTGCGGTCCTTCTGGAGTGGCGGAGACGCAACCGGGCTCGGTGCGGCCGCCAAGGTGCGGTGCGGCGCCACGATGCGGTGCGGTGCGGTGCGCCGCCACGGTGCGGCGCGGCAGACCCGGGGGAACGCAGCCGCCGGGGGCGCTACGAGCTTGAAGCGGTACACGGGGAGCGACCCAAACGGGTCACGCAGGAGTAACGGCCACGCCGGGAGCAGCTTTGCCGGATACTGGAGGCCGTCCGGAGGTGATGATGTGATGAGGCACCTGTTCGGGATCATTGCGGGAATCGTCGCGACCGCGGCGTTGTTCTTCGCCGGCGGATGGGGCTACCACCGGCTCTCTACGCTGGTGAACGCCACGAACCCGCACCTGACCGGCACCCGTGGGCTGACCTCACTCGGCGCCTTGGCCGGGACGGGCCTGCTGATCGGCATCCTGATGGCCGTGCCCAGAGTCTCGCCCCTCGCGACGGCTCTGCCAGGAGTAGTGGCGCTCGCCGCCACCGCGCTCTACGTCTTGAGTCCCAGCCGCGCTCTGCGCCTGATCCCGCTGAAGACCAGCAACTTCGGCCTCGGCGCCCACATACTGCTCGTCACAGGTGTGTACGCGTTCATCGGTGCGGCCATGATCGTCCCGTTGTTCGTGCCATCCCGCTGGAGGAAGCGCCCCGCAGGGGAGGACGAAGAGCTGATCGGCATGGCCGCAGCCTCGAGTTATCTTTCCTGACCCGCACGCGGCGCTGCGGCGGGTCACCTTCCCCCGGACCGCCGGCCGTGCGTCCCCGGAGCGCCAGGCGCGCGCCAGGTTGCCCATCCCAGCTCACGGTCGCTACGGCGGATCGCGCATCATGCCCAGAAAAAATGGGCGGCGAATGATTTTGCGCGCTCCTCCAGCTCCTCTAACATAGAGTGACAATATGTGTACGATAAGTAACTGCTGCGCCGGCGGCGCCTTCAGGACCCACGACACCCGCCTCCGCAGCCGCTGCCGCCAGCGCGATAGGGTCCATGGCGCCGAGGTCGACGGCGCTGGCGTCCCCGAGCGCGCATCGGGCACCCTTGGTGCCCGGAGCGCCGCCAATCGTGCCGGTGCGGCCCTCGGGGTCAGGTGCGGGCGGTTCTGGAGACGGCACCTCGGCGGGCGGCAGCCAGCGCTTCACCCCGGCCGGTTATGGCGGCTTCGTGCAGACGACTCTTACCGGCCCGGTGTCTGGGATCCGCGCCCAGGTGTACGTCTGGACGCCGCCGCAGTATGCGAGGAAACCGGAGGAGCGGTTTCCCGTGCTCGAGCTCCTGCATGGCGTGCCGGACTCACCCGGCGGCTGGATGCGGGCGATGCACGTGGTCACCCACCTCAGAGCGGCGATCGCGACCGGGAAGGTGCACCCCTACATCCTCGTGGTTCCTGAGATCACGCCGTTCAGTGACCGGTCCGCGCCATCGGACAACCAGGAGTGCAGCAACGTGCCAGGCGACGCGGACGTGGCCACGTGGATCACGCGGGACGTCCGGGGCATGGTGCTGAGGTACTTCCGCGGCATCACGTCAGGGGCCGGCTGGGGCCTGATGGGGTATTCCAGCGGGGGTTTCTGCGCCGCCAAGCTCGTGCTTCAGTATCCGGGCCTGTACCACGCGGCAGTGTCAATGTCCGGCTATTACACGCCAGAGTCGCGGCTGCTGACCGACGATCGCGCGCTGGCCATGCAAAACAGCCCACTATGGATGATCGGCCACGAGCGCACGCCCGCGGTCGCGCTGCTGATGACCGCGAGCGGCCAAGACCGGGTGGACCCGCCGTCCGAGCCGCGGCAGATGATCCAGGCGGCCATGGCCAACCCGCTCGCCCGCGCCACGGAGGTTCAGTCGTTCGTGGCACCATTCGGCGGCGGCCACAACCAGGGTGCATGGGAGAAGATGCTGCCGACCGCGTTCGGCTGGCTCTCCCAGCGGCTTGCGGGGCCGGTCCCTGCGGGCGAGGGCAGGCGGGCGGGCCGAAGGCCGTGACCCTCACCAGCCCTACGTTCCGTGCGCTGACCATCGCGGCCGCGGTCCTCGCCGCCGCGATCACCGCGCTGTTGTGGAACCGGGTCCGTGGCCGTCGCGCGGTCCGGATGGTGAGTCGGCTCGGGCTGCTCATGCTCAGTTACGTCATGACCGCGATCGCGGTGCTTGTCTCGATCAATATCGCCTACGGCGGGCTGATCGCGACCTGGGGTGACCTGCTCGACAACCTCCGGCCCGCACCGCCGCACCTGGTCCACCGTGTCGAGCCCGCGAACGGCGCGCCCGCGCCACGGGGCTCAGCACGACCGCGACCGCACGGCGCAGCAGCACCGCGGGGCCCAGCACGGCCGCAGGGCCCAGCACGGCCGCAGGGCCGAGTACGGCCGCGGGGCCCAGCACGGCCGCAGGGCCCAGCACGGCCGCAGGGCCGAGTACGGCCGCGGGGCCCAGCACGGCCGCACGGCGCAGCACGGCCCAGCACGGCCCAGCACGGCCGCACGGCGCAGCAGCACTGCACGGCGAACGCGCGCCGGTCGGCGTGGCTGCACCGCCCGGCCTGCCCGCGCCGCCCGGAGTCCGGAGCGAAAATGTGCCGGGGCGGGGGAGCACCGCACCGCTCTCCCGCCCCGGCCACGACCGGTCACAGTCCTTTCAGTGAGTCTCGAATCAGTGAGTCCCGAAGAACTGCTCGTCCTCGGTAGAGCCCGTCAGTGCCACCGTGGATGAGTTCGGCGCGATCGCCGTACTGACCAGGTCGAAATATGCGGTGCCGACTTCGCGCTGGTGCTTGGTCGCGGTGTATCCGGCCTTCTCGGCCGCGAACTCCGACTCCTGCAGGCGCACGTATGCAGGCATGCCCTCGGCCCCGTAGCCTCTGGCGAGTTCGAACATCGAGTAGTTGAGCGCATGGAATCCGGCAAGAGTGATGAACTGGAACTTGTATCCCATCTCGCCGAGCTCACGCTGGAACTTGTCGATCGTGCCGTCGTCGAGATGCTGGCGCCAGTTGAAAGATGGTGAGCAGTTGAATGCGAGCATCTGATCCGGGTACTCGGCCTTGATGGCCTCCGCGAACTTCCTGGCCACGTCGAGGTCCGGCTTGGAGGTCTCCATCCAGAGCAGATCCGAATACGGCGCGTACGCCAGGCCGCGTGCGATGCAGGATTCCATGCCGTTGCGCACCCGGTAGAAGCCCTCCCCGGTCCGCTCGCCCGTGACGAACTGACGGTCGCGCTCGTCAACGTCGCTCGTGATGAGGCTCGCGGCCTGTGCGTCGGTGCGGGCAATGACGATCGAAGGCACACCGCTCACGTCGGCGGCCAGCCTGGCGGCGCTCAGGGTGCGGATGTGCTGCCCGGTCGGGATGAGAACCTTACCGCCAAGATGGCCGCACTTCTTCTCTGACGCAAGCTGGTCCTCCCAGTGCACGCCTGCCGCGCCCGCGGCGATCATCGCCTTCATCAGCTCAAAGGCGTTGAGCACGCCCCCGAACCCTGCCTCCGCGTCTGCGACGATGGGTGCGAGCCAGTAAGGAGTGTCCGCGTCGTCGCCGCGTCCCTCAGACCAGGTGATCTGGTCGGCACGCAGCAGCGCGTTGTTGATCCGCCGAACCACCTGGGGCACCGAGTTCGCCGGGTACAGGCTCTGGTCAGGGTAGGTCTGCCCGGCCAGGTTGGCGTCCGCCGCGACCTGCCATCCTGATAGATAGATGGCCTTGAGCCCGGCACGTACCTGCTGAACCGCCTGGTTACCTGTCAGGGCGCCAAGTGACGCGACGTAGTCCTGCTCGTGCAACAGTCGCCAGAGGCGTTCCGCGCCGAGGCGCGCGAGCGTGTGCTCCTCCGGTACGGTTCCCCGCAGCCGGATGACGTCTTCGGCCGTAAATGTCCGCTCTGTGTTGCGCCAGCGGGGATCGGACTGCCACTGGCCCTGGAGCTGTGCGGCTTGCTCGGCAAGCCGGCCGGTCGCGGCGTCTGTGCCCTCGAGGCGACGATCGCTGGATGTCATTTTGATCAATACTGCCTTCTTTGTCGTCCCCTAGGTTGGTGCCTCCAAGTCTGGGCGCCAGGGAGGCCTGAACCAAGGGCGACGGAGAGAAATTTATGTCGAATTTATAGTAACATAAATCTATGAAGGATTTCTCATCGGAAAAAACTTCGTCTTTGACAGATCTCTATGGTCTAGACCTAATGCTGTTCGGCCAGCGGTTGAAGCACCTCCGCCGTACCCGTGGGCTCACGCTCGCCGAGCTTGGTCAGCGGGTCGGACGCGCTCCTTCGGCGCTCTCGCTGCTGGAGAACGGCCGCCGTGAGCCGAAGCTTTCCCTGCTCAACGCCCTCGCCGAGGCGCTACATGTGGGACCCTCGGAACTGCTGAGCCGGGATCCGCCCAACCGGCGTGCGCAGCTGGAGATCGCGATCGAGGAGGCGCAGCAGGATCCCGCCTTCGCCACGCTCGGCCTGCCCCGCCTGAAGATGGGCGCGCGCGTGCCCAACGACGTCCTCGAGCATGTGGTTGCGCTGCACACCGAACTGCGCAGCCAGCGGAGCAAGCCGACCGCCACGCCGGAGGAGGCCCGCGCCGCGAACGCGGTGCTCAGGCAAAAGATGCGGGAGCGCGGTAACTACTTCGCGGCGATCGAGCAGGCTGCGGGCCAGACGCTGGATTCTGTCGGCTACCGCGACAGGGCTCTCTCACAGGGCACGATCCTGGCCATCGTCACCAAACACGGCTTCACCGTGCGCTATGTCCAGGATCTGCCCCGCTCGGTGCGGTCGGTGACCGATCTGCGGCACAGGCGCATCTATGTCAAGCAGGAGTCGATCGGCATGCACACGCCGCGCACGATCCTGCTGCAGACGATCGGTCATTTCGTGCTCGGCCACGCCGCCCCTGCTGACTTCGCCGACTTCCTGCGCCAGCGGGTGGAGGCGAACTACTTTGCCGCTGCGGTGCTCGTCCCCGAGCAGCCCGCCGTGCGCTTCCTCCGTGAGGCCATGGAGGAGCGCTCGGCGTCGGTGGAGGACCTGAGGGACGTGTTCTCCGTCTCCTACGAGATGGCGGCGCACAGGTTCACCAACCTTGCCGCTCATCATCTTGGGGTGAAGTGCCACTTCGTCAAGAATGACGAGGGCGGGATCATCTACAAGGCCTACGAGAACGACGGCCTCGTGTTCCCCGCGGACCCCTCCGGCGCGATCGAGGGGCAGCGGATGTGCCGCCAGTGGTCCGGCCGCCAGGTGTTTTTGTCTGCCGACCGGTTCTCGCCTCACTATCAGTACTCCGACACCCCATCGGGCACCTATTTTTGCGTGGCGCACATCGACCCGGGCATCCAGCGTGGCTTCGCGATCACGCTGGGCGTCACGTATGAGCAGTCGCGCTGGTTCCGTGGCCGCGACACCACGAGGCGGATGGTGTCGGCCTGCCCGTCGCCCGAGTGCTGCCAGAGCCCGCCCGCCGCGCTCGCTGAGCGGTGGCAGGGCATGGCGTGGCCGTCCGCCAGTGCGCACTCCCACATCCTTTCGGCGCTGCCCACCGGCCTATTCCCCGGTGTCGACCAGGGCGACGTGTACGAGTTCCTCGAGCGGCACGCCAGCGAGTGACCCCGCCTGGGAATCTTCACGAGCACGAAACGTTCCGGTAATTGAGCCGTATCTGCCGGGACGTGCTATGGGATCATGACCAGCGAGGAGCGAGCGGGTGCTGCCTGAGGTCCGCGTCTGGCTACGCGACCATACGACCGCCGCTGCGGACTGGCCTGCGTCTGCGCTGGCGGCGGCCAAGGGGGCGGTCCGCGTCAGCGTGGTGCTTCCCGCGCACAACGAGCGCAGGACCGTGGGCACCATCGTGGCGGCGATCCGCGGCTCGCTGATGCAGGCGCATCGGCTTGTCGATGAGATCGTCGTGATCGACTCACGGTCCACCGACGACACGGCGCGGGTGGCCGCGGCGGCGGGAGCTCGGGTGTTCGCGCAGGATGAGGTGCTCGCGCACCTGCGGCCCGAGTCGGGCAAGGGCGAGGCATTGTGGAAGTCCCTTGCCGTGACCACGGGTGACGTGATCGTCTTCCTCGACGCGGATGTGCGGAACTTCTCGCCGTCATTCGTCACAGGCCTGCTCGGGCCGCTGCTCGCGGATCCCGACATCAGCTTCGTGAAGGCCAGCTACGACCGCCCGTTGGCCGGAACGGCCGACAGCGGTGGCCGGGTCACAGAACTCGTTGCTCGCCCGCTGCTCAACCTGCACTGGCCGCTGCTCGCCGGCTTCGTCCAGCCGCTTTCCGGTGAGTACGCGGCGCGCCGCACGGCGCTCGAGCGCGTCCCGTTCGTCACCGGCTACGGAGTCGAGCTGGGGCTGCTCGTCGATCTGCTCGAGGAGCAGGGCCTGGCCGCGATGGCGCAGGTCGACCTGGGCACCAGGGTGCACAAGCATCAGGGCACGTCGGCGCTTGGCCGGATGAGCTGCCAGATCATGCTCACCGCCTGGTCGCGGCTGCAACGGCACGGCCTGATGGTGGCCAGCGAGGAGCCTGCCCCGGTCCTCGCCCAGTTCCGCAGGGATGAGGGCGGGCACCATGCCGATGTCAGGGATGTCTCGGTGGCGCAGCGGCCGCCGATGATTCAGGTCCCTGGTTATCCGGCCGGACGCATGCTCGCCGCCGACGCCTGACCCTGCACGCCGGGATCCCGCGGTCGTCCCCGGGGCCAGCGCTCCGCCGGGGGGTTCCGGGGGATCAATCAACCGCCTGGGGACCTGCATCAGCCTCCCCAGCGCGGAGCCTGTGGATCCGCCGCCCGATCTGGTCACACCGTGTGTGGTGCCCGCCCGCGAGCACGTATGCCAATTTATACACATTAGTTTAGATACTTAGGATAGATCAGCCGCCTGGCGAGACGAGACCGCCTGAATGTACGCATTTTAGCGGTACTGTACGGAGACGTAGGTCCTTCACATATAAGGAGTTCGCCCCTAGTTGGCCTCAAGAGTGATGTTTCAGTCTAAGACCGATAGGTCAGTATGACGCAATTCGACGCACACGGGGGCCTCATTCATGAGGGTTAGTGCAGCTCATAGGGCGCAGAGCTGCTAAACGAGCTAAAATGGGGGAAAGAAGAATCATGATCATAAAGAAGATCATCACGGGCACATTCGCCGCGCTGACGGTGTCCGCTCCGCTCGTGCTGATCGCGTCCGGTGGCGGTGGGCCTCCTGCCGCGTCTCACAATGTCCTGGGGCCGAACTCCCCGAGTACGCGGGTCGCATCGACGAACTGGGCGGGCTACGTCGTGCACGGCGCAAGGTCCACCCGCGTTTCCGCCTCGTGGACGCAGCCGTCCGTTAGGCCCACTGCACGCCTGCACCTCGCGGGCTTCTGGGACGGCCTGGACGGCGTTACCAGCGACACGGTTGAGCAGTGTGGGACGTCTGGCGCGTCTGAGAACGGCAAGACGTCCTACTGGGCCTGGTACGAGATGTTGCCGGCTTACGCGGTCGTCTTCAGCAACGCCCCTGTCCACCCTGGCGACCGCATCAGGGCCACCACCGCTTACCACCGGGGGTGGTACACCATGACCGTCGCTGACCACACGCGGGGCTGGACGCGCACGGTTCACGTGAAAGCCCCTGGTCTCGCCCGGTCATCGGCAGAGGTCGTAGCCGAAGCGCCCTTGGTCAACGGCGGCAAAGTGCCGCTGGCGCACTTCAGCCCGGTCACCTTCAGCGGCATCAGGGTCGACGGCTCCCCGATGAAAGGCCCGACCCCAGTCACCATGGTTTTGCCGTCCGGCCGGACAGCAACCTCGGTGTCTCCCTTCACCGGCAGTGGCTTCACAGCCACATGGAAGAGGTGAGCGTCATGAGGATGGCTTGGGCCGACGGGATCTCGCCCGTGGCGGCTGTGCGCACATAAGGAAAGCGCCCTTGTCATGACCACCACCGACTCGACCGTCGATGTGACCTACCTGCCCTTACAGGGGCAGCTAGGTCGCATCCACGGCGGCAGCGAGAACGCGAGCGGGAAGATTCCGGCTCTCATCAGAACCGGCCAGGTCGTCGGCGACACCGACCAGCCGATCCCCGGCCTTTACGGCGTCGGGAACCGCGTGGCCCTCAGCGTCGGCGCGGGCATACTGGGCGGGTGGTGCGGCGCTCGGCCCGACCCTGCCTGCGCCTACCGGTCGGCGCAGGCGGCGGGCGCCGAGCCCGCCACCAGCCTGACAGCGGGTACGGCGGAGGCATAGGCAGGTACCTCCACTGCGGGTACATCCAGCTGACAGGGCAACCCAGAGAAACCTACAGAGCACGGAGGCGGCAGGCCATGGTCCTGACCATTCAGACGATGACCGACGAGCAACGCAAGTCCGTTGCCGTGGAGTACCTGAAGGCGTTCGACAAGGGCGGGGTGACATCCACAGGCGGCAGCATCCTGGATTTGTTCGCCGACGACGCGCAGGTGTATTTCCCGAAGTGGGGACTTGCGAGCGGCAAGGAGCAGATCGGCCGGCTGTTCGGCGACGTTGGCGGCACACTCATGTCGATCGTGCACCACTTTTCCCATTTCAACTGGGTATTCTCTGGTGATGTCGTCGTTTGCGAGGGGACAAGCCACGGCGAGCACCGTGACGGCCCGTGGCGGGCCGGCGTCCCTGAATGGGGCGCTGGCCGCTGGTGCGACGTCTTCGAGATCCGTGACTGGAAGATCCAGCGGTGCTTCATCTATCTGGACCCCGACTACGCGTCGAGGGACACGGAACGCTACCCGTGGCTGGCCCAGTCCTGATCGCCGTCACGCGCCCACGGCGGCACTCCCGATCCGTGGCTGCGGGACATACTCGAGTCGCCTATCAGGCACCTGCACGCGTTCGTCACCGAGACGTCCCTCACACGCGACGAATGGTCCGTCCCTCAGAGGTCAGAACTCTTGGCCAGCGAGATGCCACCGGACGTGCGGTCTGCCACGCCGCCGGAGTGTGCGGTCACGTTCCGGCTGAGGGGGCCGCCTTCCTGGCCCCAAGTGCCTCGGCAAGCTGGCTCAAAGTCTCTTCCTGGCGCGCGAGATTATCCCGGTGCATTTCAAGCACCTTGTCCTGCGCGGCGAGATGCTCCTGGATCTTCAGCGCCTCCGCAAGCACCGCCTCGGCGTCGTTGTAGGTCTGTTCCGACCGCTTGTCAGCGGCGGCGGCCTGGACGTTCTGGCCGACGATGATGATCGGCAGGAGGACAAGCTGGATGAAGTTCGAGGAGATCCACGCGACGATGATCGTCAAGTTGCCGCTCGTGATCGCTGAGGGCAAGCTGATCAGCGCGATCAGCGAGAACACGTAGGCGCAGACCATCGTGCCGACCAGCAGCGTGATCTTCAGGCCGAGCCACGTGTTGAACCTCGCGAACGGAGTGCCGCGTGGATGCTGGTCCATGACCTTTACTGGCTGGGCGGCCTTGCGGCGCTCGATGTGGGGATGCGGCACGTACTCGTACAGGCTCATTTTCGCTCCAGCTGGGCCAAGAGGATCTTGAAATCCCCGGCTACGAGGCAGGCGACAGGTGCCATGCGCGGCAACTTACCGGGATCATGAAAGCGGCCTGCCTCGTGAGGGCAGACTGGCATCCGGTGATCCGGTGATCCGGTGATCCGGTGATCCGGTGACCCGGTGATCACGCCCGACGCGGTGCTCATGATCGCTTCGCCCTCCTGACGTGGCCGGCCCCTGGCGGTCCAGTGCGGTGACCCGGTAAGTTGGTGTACGTGCGGACCGTAACCCAGCTCTTCTGGTGGCGTCGTCCTCTGGGCGGCGTCGGCTCGCGTATCTGAACTAACCTACAGCGACCGCCCGGAACAGGCGGTCGCTGTCTGCGTTTCCGCCGGTTCCCGTGCCCTACCCACAAAGAGGCCGACGTGGACCCCACATTCCAGGAAGCAGGCCAAACAGAGTTCGTGACCGGCGGGGGTGTCCGGGTCACCCGGATCGCGCAGCCGTTCGACCCTGACCTGATGGGCGGGATCGCATCCGCCGCCGACCGGCGCCGCGGCGGCGTGCTCAGCTCGGGTATGGAATATCCGGGCAGGTACAGCCGCTGGCACATGGCCTACGTGGACCCCTGCATCGAGATCGTCGCGCGCGGTCCTGTGATCACCGCACGCGCCCTCAACGGCCGGGGCCTGGTTCTCCTGCCGGTCATTGAAGCCGCGTTCCATCTGGTCGGCACCGCACCCGTGCCAGGCACCGCATTCGTGCCAGCCACCGCATCCGTCCCAGGCACCGCACCCGTGCCAGGCACCCCACCTGTGCCAGGCACCGCACCCGTGCCAGCCACCGCATCCGTCCCAGGCACCGCACCCGTGCCAGGCACCTCAGTCCGGGAGGCCGGGCGCGCAGAAGTGACGGTCCTGATCCCGCGGCCCCATGGCGTGATAGCGGAGGAGGAACGCACGCGCCGTCCGACGGTCTTCTCCGCCCTGCGCGAGGTCGTCGCGGCGCTGCGGTCCGATGACCCAAACCTTGGCCTCTACGGCGCCTTCGGATACGATCTCGCGTTTCAGTTCGAGCCGGTCACGCTGCGCCATCCGCGACCCGGCAGCCAGCGCGATCTGGTCTTGCACCTGCCCGACGAGCTTTACCTGGTGGACAGGAAACGGGAGACGGCGCTCCGTTACTCCTACGAGTTCGAGACCGGCGGCGCGGGCGGCGGCCGCACCAACGGGCTGCCGCGGGCGACCGCGCCGACGCCACAGCCGGCGGCAGGCGGCAGGTCCATCCCGCCGCCGCCGGCCAGCGGGACCTACGCGCGGGTCGTGGAGGAGGCCAGGCGGCGGTTCACCCGCGGTGACCTGTTCGAGGTGGTGCCGAGCCAGGCTTTCCACCATCCGTGCGATTCACCGTCCGCGTTCTACGAACGGCTTCGCCGCCGCAACCCCGCGCCCTATGAGTTCTTCTTCAACCTCGGTGAGGGTGAATACCTGGTCGGCGCGTCGCCGGAGATGTTTGTCCGGATAACGGGGGAGCGGGTTGAGACGTGCCCGATCTCGGGGACGATAGCGCGCGGCGCCGACCCGCTCGAGGATGCCGCGAACATCCAGGCGCTGCTCAACTCGCCCAAGGAGGAGTCCGAGCTGACCATGTGCACCGACGTGGACCGCAACGACAAGGCCCGGGTCTGCGTGCCTGGCAGCGTGAAGGTAATCGGCCGCCGTCAGATCGAGATGTACAGCAGGCTCATCCATACGGTCGACCACATCGAAGGCCGCCTGCGCCCGGGTTTCGACGCGCTCGACGCGTTCCTCACACACATGTGGGCGGTCACGGTGACGGGGGCCCCGAAGGCATGGGCGATGCAGTTCATCGAGGACCACGAGGCGGAACGCAGGCGCTGGTACGGCGGCGCGGTGGGCAAGATCGGCTTCGACGGCTCGATGAACACCGGCCTGACCCTGCGGACCGCGCACATCACCGGCGGGATCGCCACGGTCCGCGCGGGCGCGACGCTGCTGTACGACTCCGACCCGCAGGCCGAAGAGCGGGAGACGGAGCTGAAGGCCCGCGCGCTGCTTGAGACGCTCGCCTCCGCCACGGCGATCCACGATGATCCCGAACGGCTGCCGCCGCCTGCTCCCGATCCCGCAGCCGCCCCCGCCCTTCCCGGTGACCGCATGACCGTGCTTCTTGTCGATCACCAGGACTCGTTCGTCAACACGCTGGCGGACTACTTCAGGCAGCAGGGCGCCCGGGTTACCACGATGCGTGCCGGCTTCGACCCGGCGCTGCTCGACGAGATCGGCCCCGATCTCGTCGTGCTGTCGCCGGGGCCCGGCTGGCCATCCGACTTCGGCTGTGACGCGTTGCTCAAGGAACTGGACGCCCGCGGCCTCGCCGCGTTCGGGGTGTGCCTGGGCCTGCAGGCTATGGTCGAGCACGCTGGTGGCACCCTTGCGCTGCTGCCAAGGCCGGTCCACGGCAAGCCCGGCCGGGTGCGGCAGTGCCTGCCCGGGGGGACGCCCCCCCGCAACCCCCCGCCGGCCCGGCACGGTGGCCGGCTGCTGGACGGCCTGCCCGAGGAGTTCACCGCCGCCAGGTACCACTCCGTGCGCGCACTCGCCGAGCAGGTGCGGGGCGGGTTCGAGGTGACCGCGGTGACTCCGGACGGTGCGGTCATGGCGATCGAGAACGCGGCCGCGGGCAGATGGGCGGTGCAGTTCCACCCGGAGTCGATCCTGACCACCGAGGGCGGCGTCGGTCACCAGGTCATCGCGAACGTGCTGCGGCTGTGCCGTGAACGGATGTCAGGACCACCTGGTTAGCTGGTCTCCTCACACCGCCGAACGGACTGGGGGTCGCCACCGTGAAGAGCGTCGAACCCGAGATCTTCCTCGTCAGCCGGCCACAGCTCGACTACGGGGCGATCGCCAGCTACCTGCGGGAGGTGGGCGGTGAGAGCTGGATGGAGCGTCTCGACAGGGGCGACCTGGACGGTGATCACGGGCATCGCGGGGAGCACCGCAACGATGCGCAGAACCTGGCCGAGTTCGCGGGCAAGCTGTGTTATCGGTCGTGGGAGCCAGGACTGAACCCCAACGTCAGGAAGGTCCGCACCGACCAGGCGACGTACCTGGAAAATATCCTGTCGAGCGCGCACGGCTCGGTACTCGAGCACGTGAGTTTCACATTCGTGCTGCACAACTGCAGCCGGGTCCTCACCCATGAGCTTGTGCGTCACCGGCCTGGCACGGCCATCTCTCAGGAGTCGCTGCGCTTCGTCCGGCTGGCGGACATACCGTTCTGGTTCCCGGAATGGGCGCGCCAGGACGCGGAACTGATGAAGCGCGCGACAGGCGTTCTGGAGCAGCTTGAGGATTTCCAGCTCTGGATGGCGAACCATTTCGGCCTTGACGAGGACGGAGTTCCATTCCATGAGAAGAAGCACAAGACGTCGTTTATGCGCAGGTTCGCCCCTGACGGAGTGGCCACCGGCCTGCTGTGGACGGCGAACATCCGCACGCTCCGCCATACGATCGAGGCAAGGACCGATCCCGGGGCGGAGGAGGAGATCCGGCTGGTATTCGGCAGGATCGGCGAGCTGATGGGGGCCGAGGCGCCCGCATTGTTCGGCGACTACGTCGTGAAGGAAGGCACGTGGATCCCCAGGTGGCGCAAGGTCTGAGCTGCCTTCGCGTCACGCGCTGGTCTCTATCGGGTCGTTGTAGATGCGCGTGACCGGGATTCCTAGTGCCGTTAGGACCTGGGTCACCTCGCGGACCATGCCGACGGGTCCGCTGACGTACACGTCGTGGTCATCCCACGCCGGATATCGCCCGACGACGTCGGCGAGATTGCCGCGCGGGCCGTCGAATTCCGGCTCGTGGGACACGACCGGGATAACCCGCAGCGCGGGATGGCCTGATTCCATCTTGCGCAGTGATGGCAGGTCGTAGAGATCAGTTTCACTTCGGGCGCCGAAAAAGAGGTGGATATTACGCTGCACGCCGGGCGGGACCAGCGAGTTGTCCGCGATGAGCTGCTGCACGATTGCTTTGATCGGGGCAAGACCTGTGCCGCCGGCAACGCAGAGCACGTCGCTATTTGATCCGGTGCCGGCGACCATTGTGCCAACGGCACGGCCGAGCATAAGAATATCACCAGGGGCGGTATGATGGACGAGCGCGCCACTGACCCAGCCGCCTGGAACTGCCCGTACGTGAAACTGGAGTACGCCGTCGGCGCGGGGTGCGTTCGCAATGGAGAATGTTCGCCACATTCGCGGCCAGCGGGTACATTGCACACTCACGTATTGGCCCGCGAGGTAGGGAAATGGCTGATGGGGGCGGACCGAGACGACTGCGATGTCAGGCCCGCGCCTGTCATGGGCGAGCACCTCGCCGAGCCACCAGGCCGGCGTTTCGCGGCCGTCGTCGGCGGCGGCCCTGATCATGACCTTTGAGACGTGATCCAACACGTCCTGCCAGGCCGCCCGCACCTCGGCTGTCCACGCATCGCCGAGGAACGCCCGTATCGTGGCCATGAACGCGTCGCCGACCAGCGCGTAGTGCCGTGGGACCACGCCGAACTTCCGGTGATCGCGGCCGAGCACCGTGAGGTAGGAATCGAGGGCGTGGGTGCTGTCCAGGCTGAAGACGATACGGGTGATCGCGTGGAATAGCCGGTGGCCGTGTCCCTCCATGGAGGCGGGGAACATCCCGCGCAATTGTGGGTTGTCAGCAAATAGGCGACCATTAAAACACGTTATGAACCGTTCTGCCACGGGTTCGATGAGTACGAAGGACTCCTTTATCACCCGGAGGTTGACAGACGGAGCAAAACTTATCGCATCGTCGAGCGTGTCAGTTACAGCCAGGCAATCCGCCTGGCTCCTATGGCTACCGCCTCCCGTCGGCAATGTGATGTTCACTGATGAAATGTCCCCGCTTTCGGGCAAGCCATCCCGATGGCCGCCGGCCGTCGCTACCCCCATGTCGCTACCCTCACAGCGCTACACACACAGTTAGAGTGTCGCACTCATGTGAGACGATGACAACTGATTCCTGACAAGCAGGACCAAGGGTGCCGTGCGTAGCCGGAGTCCAGTGCGATGGCTCATGCATCTGCAATTGCATTACGATTAATTATAGTAGTTTCTTCTTCTAAGATGGTTGGTAATGTTCGGTCGGGCGGCCGTTGAGGATCGGGCCCGTGCGACAGTTCAAGGCCGCTTCATCCAGCGAATGCGCGGCGTTCCTGATATTGACTTGCGGGCAACCCCACCGCGCGGCCAGAACGGCACTGACCCTTGGGCCGGAGTCGCCGAGTGATATCTCGGAGTGAGGTTAGGTCATGATTGTGCCTGCCGTGACACGTTCGATACCCTTCGTCACGCTGGTGCGGACCGGATTTTTTCGCGCACGTGCCGACCCGTGCGTCCCTCCGCGCGGGCGCGTCGCCCACTGGTGGCCAGGCGCGCCTTTTCCCGGACTTTGGGTACCTCAACGCTCACTTTCGGTGATGAAACCGGCTTCCCCTTCTATTTCGGGAGCCGATTAAGCCAGGTCGCCCCCGCCGCGGGCGGTGATGCACCATCATGGGAGGGATTTATTTACCGCGATCTCTGGGAGGCCGCCAAACCACGGCGTGGGATGGGCGACGGGGCAGCTGAGTCCTGATCGTGTGCCCTGATCGTGTGCGGGGTGTGCCCGGCTTGCCGCGAAGAGCCGGGAGCCAGCCTTCGTACGCCGTGGAGGCGTCCGGCAGCGCGATAGGAGATGCCGGGTACGCGAGCCGGACGGCATCGTCCGGCTCGCGTCTCAGGGAGTCCCGGGCCGTCGCGCGCGCCCCGGAAACATGGTTGCAGGAGGATGTGCCAGGATGGAGTCCCGCCCGCTGATAGGCATAACGAGCCATCTCGAACCCGCGCGCTGGGGAGACTGGGTCCGGGAGGCCGTCGTGTCCCCGGCCGGCTATGCCCGGGATGTGCACCGGGCCGGCGGGATCCCCGTCGTGCTGCCGCCGATCCCGGGCAACGGGGTCGTCGACCTCGTTCGCGGGCTTGGCGGGCTCATCCTTTCCGCGGGCGGTGACGTCGACCCGCAGCTCTACGGCCAGCAGCGGCAGGACTGGACAGGTGATCCAGACTCGCGCAGAGACAGGTTCGAGCTCTCGATCATCCGCGCCGCGATTCAGGCAAAGCTGCCGTTCCTCGCGATATGCAGGGGCATCCAGGTACTGAACGTGGCTCTTGGCGGGACCCTGATCCAGCATCTGCCCGCGGAGGTCGGACACGACCGGCACGCGTCCGGTCCGGGGAAGGCAGGCATCCACGGCGTGCGGATCAGCGGCGAAGGCAAGCTGGGCAGCATTCTCGGAACCACGGCTTCGGTGAGCGCGAGCCATCATCAGGCCGTGCAGCGGCTTGGGGCCGGGCTTGTCGCGGTCGCCTGGGCAGATGACCAGGTCGTGGAGGGTGTTGAGCTCCTGGGTCACCCATTCGGCATCGGTGTGCAATGGCGCCCTGAGAATGGCGACGACCTCCGCCTTTTCAATGCCCTGGTCAACGCCGCGGCGCAGCCAATCTCCAGGTACCGGATCGCGGGCTCCAACGGCGGCCCGGCTCCCGCGGTGCCCGCCCCCATACCGGTGATTCGGCCCGCCGGGCATGGCAGGCGTCGGCGGCGCGGCTGATATGCCCGTATGACTGACCCGTATGACTGATATGCCCGGTAGGAGGTACCCTGCCCCGGTAGCGCCGGAAGGCGCCCGGCGCCGCTGGCGTCGCAGAACTCCCCTACCGCGAGGGACTTGCGGGCGACTAGGCGCCGACACGGCTGGAGGATCCGGGTGATCGACGGATACGAGCGGTACCAGCGGCTGCGGATCGACTGGGCCGACGAGGGAGTGCTACGGGTGACGATGAGCGCGCCCGCCCGGCTCAATGCGGTGGACGCGGTTGCCCACCGTGAGTTGTCCGCGATCTGGCGGGACGCAGACACTGACGACCGGGTCCGCGCGGTGCTCGTACGCGGTGAGGGCACCGCGTTCTCCGCCGGCGGGGACCTGGCGATGATCGAGGAGATGATCGAGGACTACCAGGTCCGCGCGCGCGTGCTTGCCGAGGCCCGTGACATCGTGTACAACCTGGTCAACTGCTCCAAACCAGTGGTCAGCGCCATCCAGGGCCCCGCAGTCGGCGCGGGCCTCGCGGTTGGGCTGCTCGCCGACGTGTCGGTCGCGGGGCGGGGTGCCCGGATCATCGATGGCCATACCCGGCTCGGCGTTGTGGCAGGCGACCACTCGGCGCTTGTGTGGCCGCTGCTGTGCGGCCTTGCCAAGGCCAAGTACTACCTGCTGCTGTGCGAGCCGGTCTCCGGCGCGGAGGCCGAGCGGATCGGCCTTGTGAGCGTCTGTGTGGATGACGACCTCGTGCACGAGGAGGCGCTGCGGATCGCGCGCAGGCTCGCGGCCGGTGCGGCCGGGGCGCTCAGGTGGACCAAGTACACGCTGAACAACTGGCTGCGGCAGGCAGGGCCGGCGTTCGACGCCTCCCTGGCGTTCGAGTTCTTCCAGTTCGCCGGCCCGGACATCCGCGAGGGCGTCCGCGCCCTGCGCGAGAAACGCGATCCCGACCACAGCGGCAGCTCATGATCGCGGCGCAGGCCGAACCGTACGTACCCCCGAAACGTCGCAGGAAACGGACATTCCGCCCGCCGGGACGACGTTTTCGGAGGGGAAGTCTCAGTCGCACCTGAATCGGGCGCGACTGGCTGCGCAGCCGTTCAGTATGAGCGGGGTAGTCCAAGCTCGTGGGTGGCGATGTGGGCCAGGATCAGCTCTTCCGTCACCGGCGCGACCCGCCCGATTCTCGCGTCACGGAACATCCTGGCGACCGGGTACTCCAGCGAGTAGGCCATCCCGCCGAACGTCTGGAACGCGCGGTCCGCCGCCTCCCATGACGCCTGCGCGGCGGTGAGCTTGGCGATATTGGCCTCCGTGCCGCAGGGCTGATGACCGTCGAACAGCCACGCCGCCTTGTAGGTCATCAGCCTGGCGAGCTCGGTCTTGGCCTTGATCTGCGCGAGCGGGAAGGCGATCGCCTGGTTCGCGCCGACCGGCAGGCCGAAGACCTCCCGCTTGCGCGCGTAATCGCACGTCACTTCCAGCGCCGCGTCCGCGCCGCCGACCGCGCTTGCGGCGACGATGATCCGCTCGGGGTTGAGGATGTCCCAGAGCACAGCGAAACCCTGATCCACCTCGCCGAGCACCCGGTGGGCTGGCACGCGGACATCGTCGAGGAACACGATGTTGGAGGGAACCGTGTTCCAGCCGAGCTTCGGGATCGGCTGGTAGGTGAGCGTGCCCGCGGCGGTGGCCTCCTTAACGTCGACGAGCAGTACGGTGAGGCCGCTGGTGCGGGGCTTGGCCTCGGCGGCAGGAATCGTCCTGGTCACAAGCAGCATGTAGCCGGCACGCTGCACACCGGAGATCCAGATCTTCTGGCCGCGCACCAGGAAGTCGGAGCCGTCCCTGCGGGCGTGCGTCGTGATCTGGAGCGAGTCGCTTCCCGCGTCAGGTTCTGTGATGGCGAAGCAGGTCTCCAGCTGGCCCGCGGCGAGCCTCGGGAGCAGCTCGCGTTTCTGTTCCCCTGTGCCGTGCCTGGTGATGGTGAGCGCGCCGAAGCACGGGGTGAGAAGGTAAATGACGGACGCGGCAGCACCGGCCCCCGATGCGGAAAGCGTCTCCGTTGCCACCGCGAGCTCGAGCAGGCCCTGGCCGCCCCCGCCGTAGTCCTGCGGCACGCACAGCCCGAGCCAGCCACCCTTGGCCAGATCCGCCCAGACCTCTTCGGGCCAACGTTTGTCTTGCTCGCAGCGGTCCCAGTAGCTGCCGTCATGGTGTGCGCCGATCTCTGCGACGCCCTCGCGCACGGCCGCAGCCGTCTCCGGCAGGTTGAAGTCCATGTTCTGCCTTCCTGGCGATCCTGGCGGCCCACGTTCTCCCCAGCTCCCGGGGTAGACCCTCATCGACCCTCATCGGGTCCGACGTTAGCCGGGCCTGACATTGACCGCGCCCACCCTAACCGAACGGGATTCGGTCAGGTAGCCGATCGCGCGGCGCCCGCACGTCCGGCGCCCCCGTCTTCCCGGCCCAGCGGGAGCGGACGTACCCGCAGATGACCCTGGGCGATCGAGATCGCCGCACCGGCCTCGAGATCGGCTGCGACAGCCGCGAGATTGGCGAGGATCAGCGCGGCCTGCTGCGGCGGGCTGAGCCGGTCGGCCGAGCGGAGCAGCACGAGCGACGGGCTTGGCACGCCGCGGAGCGCGCGCATGACGGTGAAGTCGGTATCGGCGGAGATGAGTGCCTGGCCGTGGGACCTGGCGTGGGCGAGGATCTGGTTGTCGTCGGCGGTGAGCCGGCCATAATCTCGCACGTGGTCCGCCTCGTGGCCGTTTTCGCGCAGCACCTCGGCGATCCCTGGTGACAGGCTCGCGTCGACGAGGAACCTCATGCCGGCAATGTGAGCGGCAGTTCGCGTTCGTGTACGGCGACCGCGGCGAATTCAAGCGCGGCGAGGATATCCTCGCGGTCGAGATATGGATAGTCGGCCAGGATCTGGTCGATGGCGCGTCCTGCGGCCAGTTGACCGAGCACGGTCGGCACCGTCACCCGGGTACGCCTGATGCACGGCAGCCCGTTCATCCGGTTCGGGTCGATGCTGATCCGCGAAAGCGCCATGGTCCGATGGTAAGACGGGCAGGGGCCTTCCGCGCCCTGCCGGCGCGGCTACGTCCGGTTGCGGCCGAAACGTTCGTGCGCGGCCACCCATTCGTCCGCGACGACCGCCGAACCCAGCGAGATCTCGCCGCACAGGACCGTGGCGGCCACGATTTCGGCGAGTTTGCGCACCTTGCCGGCGCCGTAGCAGCCAAGCAGGTCGAGGCACTCGCGCTGTGTGGGCAGCCCCGTCCCGCCGCCGTAGGTGGCGACGATCAGCGCTGGGATTGTTATCGAGTAGTAGTAGGCACCGTCTGGCAGCAGTTCGGTGTGCACCAGTGCGGCCGACGACTCGGCCACGTTCGCGATGTCCTGGCCGGTCGCCACGAACAGCGCGGCGATCCCGTTGGCCGAGTGGTTGCCGTTGTTGTTCACGCCGGCCATCAGCCCGCCCAGATTCGAGACCTGGCGGCTCTGGAACATCTGCCCGGGTGTGGTGTGCATGACGCCGCGGACCAGTTCCGGCGGGATCGTCGCCTCTGCGGTGACGCGTTTGCCGCGGGTACGCAGGATGTTGATCTGCGAGCTCTTCTTGTCCGTGGCCAGGTTCGACTCCAGGCAGAAGTGCCGCACGCCCTGGTATTGCGCGCGGATCCAGTTGCACGCCTGCCAGGTGGCCCTGCCCGCCATGTTCTGGCCTGCGGCGTCCCCGGTCGTGTAGTTGAACCGGAGAAAAATGTACCTGCTTGCGGAGAACTGCTCGATGTCGTGCAGGCGCCCGGTGCGGGTGCTCGTCTCGGCCTCCCGTTTTATGGCGTCGAAGTTCTCCGTGACCCATTCTCCGAATGCGCGGGCCTCACGCGCGCTGTCGAACCCGAACGCCGGTGCACGCTGCATGACGTCATCCATCACTGTGGCCCTGACGCCGCCCGCGCTGTGCAGCAACTTCATCCCCCGGTTGTAGCTGGCCACCAGGGTCCCCTCGGTCGTCGCCATCGGTACGTAGAACTCTCCTCGCGCGTGCTCGCCGTCGATCAGCAGCGGACCGGCCATCCCGATCGGCACCTGGGCGACGCCCACGAAGTTCTCTATGTTTCCCGAGAGCTCCCCTGGGTCGACGGAGTAATGTCCGGTGTGCTCCAGGCGGACGCCGGTGGCCTCCAGAAGGAACTCCAGCCGTTTCGCTGCGGCCGCGCGGCTGTAGTCGTCATCCAGGCGCGGGATCCGGCCACGTTCACGTGCGGGAGCCATCATGGCGGCGTTCCTTCCCTCATCATTACCGAACGGGTGGTGCGGCATCGTCACCGCGGGATGAGCTCGTCCTTCAAGATCTTGCCGAGGGCGTTCTTCGGCAGTTCGTCGCGGAACTCGACGCGCCGCGGGTACTTGTAGGCCGCCATGCGTTCCTTGCAGTATTCGACGAGTTCCGGCGCGGTGAGCGAGCTGCCCGGCAGGAGCGTGACGACGGCCATGACCTCCTCGCCGAGCCGCTCGTCTGGAATGCCGACGACGGCGGCTTCCGCGACCGCCGGATGTGCGTGCAGCAAATCCTCTATCTCTTTCGGGTACACGTTGTACCCACCGCGGATGATGAGCTCCTTCTTGCGGCCGACGATGAAGAGAAATCCGTCCTCGTCGATGTAGCCGAGGTCACCGGTGTGGAGCCAGTCATCGGTGAAGGCGCCGGCGGTAGCCTGTGGGCTGTTCAGGTAACCCTTCATGACGTGCAGCCCACGGGTGACCACTTCGCCCACGTTGTCCCTGCCGGGTGGCAGCATCCGGCCGTCGTCGTCCCACACCTGGGTCTGCGTCCCCCAGATCGGCTTGCCGACACTGTAGACACGGCGTTCGCTGACGCTGCGGTTGAAGGTCGTCGTGGATGCGGTTTCTGTCATCCCGTACCCCTCGAGAATAACCACACCGAAGTGCTCCTCGAAGGCGTCGAGGACCGGCGCGGGTATCGATGCGCCGCCCGAGATCGCCACGCGGAGCGAGGAGACGTCGTAGCTGTCGAGTTCGGGGTGCGACAGCAGTGCGATGTACATCGTGGGCACGCCCTCGAAGATTGTCGCCTTGTCGCGCTGGATCGCGGTGAGGACCGCCACCGGATCGAAGCGCGGGATGAGCGACATCGTGCAGCCGAACCGCACGCAGATGTTCATGATGCTGGACAGGCCGAACACGTGGAAGAGCGGGAGGACGGTAATGACGATGTCGTCGGGCTGCACGTCAAACAGGCGCCCGGGGATGTCGGCATTCATGTACAGCTGCATGTGTGTCAGCTCGGCACCCTTGGGGCGGCCGGTAGTGCCGGACGTGTAGACGATGACGGCGGCGTCGGTGAGCTCCCTGCGCGCGAGCACGTGCCCGTTCGCCGGAGCAGCGAGGAGCCGTTCGAACGGGAGAGCGGCATCCATATGCTCGCCGTGACCCACGGCGTAGATCTCAGTCAGCCCGGCCGACGCGGCACCCTTGGCCGCCTCGCCGAGGATTCCCTCCCAGGTGATGAGGATCCTCGCTGCGCAGTCGCCGAGGTGGAATGCCACCTCGGGCGCCTTGAACATCACATTCAGCGGCACCACCACGCCGCCGGCCTTCAGGATCCCGAAGTAGGCGACCAGGAACTGCGGAATGTTGGGTAGCTGCAGCCCCACGACCTCGCCCGGCCGTAGGCCCGACGCCTCAAGGCCGGCGGCAAGCCGATCGGATAGTGCGTCCAGTTCTGAATAGGTCATTTTCCCGCCGGCAAAGACTGTCACCGGCTTATCGGGTGACGCGTCTGCTGATTCGCGCAGTATCGTCGCGAGGTTGAAACTCATCGCCTGCTCCGTTCCCCTCCACGTTAAACGATCTTGAGGCCGGGATCGGATCCGCATGGCGGTTTGCTGCCTGTCGGGGCTGCGAGCCCAGCCGTCCACTGCCGGCTACCCCAGCCTGCGGCGCGCAAACGGTCTTGGTTACCGGACCGGCTCCTGCCCGCAGGCACCCAGGCCGCCGAGCGCGCGGGGCTCGCCGATCAGCGGAGAGCCTGAGGTCATGAAACCCGCCGCAGGCTCGCCTGTGGTCTCTTGGCGCCGCCGGATGGGTGAAACCGGCCGCGTACACCCGCCACCGCCGCGCCGCACCTTGTGACAATCACCGGGTTCAGCTCAAGCTCGGTGACCTGGGGAACCCGCACGGCCAGCCGGCTTACGCGCTCGAGCAGCCCGGCGAGGGCCGCGACGTCGAGCGCGGCCGGCCCGTCCGCGGATCGGGCTGAAGACGGACCAGAATCTGTGGGAGACGGTGCCGCAGAGGGCGCCGGAGACGTTGCAGGAGCAGGCTCCGGCGAGGTTTCCGCCTCGTCGGGATTGAGGGCCCGCTCGCTTTCGTCGTCGGCTGTCGTCGCCACGACCGCATCGGGCCGCGGCGCGGCGGGCCCGCCGCGCAACTCGTCGAGCATGTCTCTGGCATCATGGGCGGTCAGCGGCGCGGGCCTGCAGACGCGGGCGCCGACGAGCGCGCAGGCCGGGCCGCCGAGGACGAGCGAGACATGTGCCTGTCCGCCGGGGTCTCTGGTGACGCGCACGATGACCTCCGCACCTTGCTGCGGCTGACGGCGGATCCGCACGTCGGTCATCGCCGGCCCGAGCGAGGCCGCGAGCCGCCGGTACGTCATCCGCACCTGGGCGGGCGTCGCCAGCCCGCAGCGCGTGATCTCCGGCCGCCCGGCCAGCCGGGCGCCCTCCGCGACCAGGGTCACAGGGAAACCCAGCCACCAGGCGGCCTCGACGGCGCTGTCGGCGCTGTCGGCGGTCACGGTCTCAGCGACCGGGATCCCATACCGCCCGAGCATGACGGTGAGCAGGCGCCGGGCCGAAGGACCGGCAGCGTCGGCGATCGCCCTGGTCAGTTGCCCGGCCGATGTGGCGGTCATAGCAACTCCTTTGGTACGACCCGGCTCCCGTCGCGGCCGCGCTCGGTCCGGATCAGGCACGGCCGCCGCAAGAAGGGTCTTGCTGACTCCACCGGAGAGATTTGTACCCGCGAACCCACGGCCCTGACACCGTCCGGCAGGGCAATGAAGGAATCGGGTTACGGCGCGACTTTCGGCAGGTCACCGGCGACGCCGGATTAGCGCATGGGATGCGACTCCTCCCGGCCCTGAACGGCCGGGATTCCCCGCATGCTGCGGGTTGAAAGGTTTGCGTATATTGATCAGCGCAGCCGCCGCAAGAAAGGATCTTGCGGCTCCGCCGAGGAGATTCGCACGCGTGCACCGACGGCGCTGATACCGTCTGTGCGGGCGATGATGGGACCTAGCTCGGCGACTTCTGGCAGGTCATCGGCGAGCTTGGAAGCACGCAGCAGCGTCTCGGCCAGCGGGGTGATACTGCCCCTTTGCGCGCCGCGTTGCCCGAAGAGCAGCGGGGCGGCACGGACGCCGCGGATCATGTCGGCCGCGTCGGTGTCGGTCAGGGGGGCGAGCCGTGCGGCGTGGTCGGTGAGGACGTCGGTGGAGGCGCCGCCGAGACTGAGGACCACGAGGGGGCCGAATACCGGGTCCTGGGCGACACCGATGAGTACTTCGATGCCGCCGCTGATCATCGGCTGCACGAGCACCCGGTCGAGACCGGACCCGAACGTGTCCGCGAGCCGGTGGTAGGCGCGCCGGACGTCCCCCTTGGTGTGCAGGTCGGACTGGACTCCGCCCGCGTCGCTTTCGTGCACTAGCCCGGGTACGTCCGCTTTGAGCGCGACGTGCCCGCCCAGTTCCGCGGCGACGCGGACTGCTGCCTCTTCGGTCGTGACCGGCCTGGTCTCGATGAGCGCGATACCGTAGCAGCCGAGCAGTTCGATGGTCTCACCGGCGGAGAGCCAGCCGCCATGCGTGTGCCGCGCGAGGAAGCGCCCGGTCAGCGCGCGGGCATCGGCCTCCCGTATGCCATCGAGCTCGGGAACCTGGCCGCGCTCGCTGGAGCGCCAGGCCTGGTAGCGGGTGGCGTGTCCGAGTGCGCGGGCAGCGGTCTCTGGATAGGCGTAGCAGGGCACCGCGTCCTTGGTCGGGATCGACCCGCCCGGCTCCTCGCCGCCGCCCGCAGTGTTACCGTCATCGCTGCCGGAGCCAGCCCGCTGTGGGTGTGGGCCGTCACGCGCGAGCAGCGACACCCCGTCCGGCTGGCTGAGCAAGGCGGCCGCGAGCG
>CAVQKF010000004.1:0-583035 GCA_963712955.1 uncultured Actinomycetota bacterium
CAGGCGTCGGTTCGCTACGTGACCATCGCCGACGGCGTCGTCGTCGCTGTCCTTCCGCACCATGACTCGATCCAGGAGGGACCCACGTCGGTGCTCCCGGCCGCGCCGCCACGACCAAGGCCGCCCAGGCGGCCGCCGCGCTCGCGCTCCTGGCCGACCTCATGCCGCCGCTCGCCGACGAGGACCAGGTGACCGCGCCGGGCGAACCCGCTCATCGAACTCAACGAACGTGCCCAGGTCGGTGCGATCACGGATCTGGGCTTCACCGTCACGGCCGTCGGCCCGCCGCACGATCCGGTCTTCACCTGCTCGGCCGCCTGCCGCCACGCCGACGGTGAGATCTCCGGGACGGGGCAGGGGCGCACCAAGGCAGCGGCCCGGGCCGCCGCGGCGGAAGCCCTGCTCGCCGAGCTGGCCGGACCTGCCGAACCGGCTCCGCCGTCGCACGTTCAGGCTGTCTCCCGCTACGCCACCAGTCCGGCCGGCGTCGCCGACCGTCTCATCCAGGCCGGCTGTGCTATCGGGTACGCCAGGGGACAGTTCCATCTCGGCTTCCCGACGGCTGGCCGCTGCCCGGGAACTGCCGGATCTCCCGGTGCGGCGGCGCACCTGCTGCCGGTACTGGCGCGCGTCCGGAGTCAGGACGCCCACCCGAGCGTCCGGGCCTCGGCGCACCTGGCCACGGCCGTCCTGGCCGCGGTGGCCCGGCGTGATGTCTATCCCGCCGTGGACGCCGCCGGCTGCGACCGTGGCGCTGGTGCTGCCCGACGGCATTCTGGCCGGGGAAGACGGGGAAGACGGCACGCTCGACGAAGCGGGTGCCCGGGAGTTCACCGACGTGGTCGCCGAGCACCTGCTGCGGACGCCGGGAGCGGCCCTCATCGCCGGGCCGGCCCCTCGCCGGCCGGCCCGCGCAGCTGCCCGGCGATGTCGCCGAGTGGGCTGACCGGTGCGCCGGGATTGCTGACCGCCGCCCCGGGCGTCCGCTCGTGATCAGGCTGCGCATCCAGGGTGAAGGGATTACCGGGGAGTTGCTACCGCGGGATCTCGGTTACCCGGAGCTGCGCATGGTGCGCCGTGCCCGGCGTGTCTGGCCACCGCTCGATGACCTCTCCGGCGGACCCGTCCGGCTGGCCGGAAGCGCCGTCGCCCCGCTCGCGGGGGACGCGGGCCGGGAACTGTCCAGCCTCGGCGTGCGCATCGAGTGGCCGGAGAACGTGGCCCGCGGCCTGGTCGCCCGCCCGGTCCTCGTGCCGCGTGCCGCCGGAGCCGTATCCGCCCAGTCCACTGTCGCCGTCCGCTGGGGGTTGTGGCTCGACGACGCCGCGCTCACCGAGCAGGAGTCCGCGGCCGTCGCCCAGGCCGAGGGACTCATCCGGATGCGCGGTCAGTGGGTGGTCATCGACCCGGCATCCCGGGATCGGGCCCGCGACCCGGGCCTGCCCGCCATCACTGGTTCCCAGGCCGTCAGCGCCGCCCTTACCGGGGTGATCCAGATCGGCGCGGAAACCTTCGACTGCGCGGCCACGGGACGCCTCGCCGGGCTCCTCGCCCGCTCGCGCGAGCCGGACCAGGGCGAGCCGGACGAGCCGGTCACCATGTCCGGGCTGAAGGCCTCGCTGCGCGACTACCAGCGGCGAGCCGTGGCGTGGCTGGCCGGCATCACCGGGCTCGGTTTCGGCGCGGTCCTCGCCGACGACATGGGCCTGGGGAAGACGCTCACGATCATCGCGTTCCACCTGCACCGGTCGGCGGGTCCCACGATCGTAGTGTGCCCGGCGTCCCTGCTCACCAACTGGGAACGGGAGATCGCCAGGTTCGCGCCCGGCGTCCCGGTCCGGCGCCACCACGGCGCCGCCCGCGACCTGAACGGCCTCCCGGCCGACGGCATCGTTCTCACCAGCTACGGAACACTCTTGCGCGACGTGGACGAGTTCCGCGGGATCTCCTTCGACCTGGTCGTGGCCGACGAGGCGCAGAACATCAAGAACCCGCGCAGCATGCAGTCCGCGGCCGTCCGCTACCTGGACGCGGGGCTGCGGATCGCGGTCACCGGCACGCCGGTCGAGAACGGCCCTACTGATCTGTGGGCCGTCCTGGACTGGACCAACCCGGGCCTGTTCGGGACCGCGAAGGCGTTCCGGGCGGCGCCGGACCTGAACCGCCTCGTCGGCCCCTTTCTGCTGCGGCGCCGGAAGACCGACGCGGCCATCGCCGCCGAGCTCCCAGAGAAGATCGTCAGCGACCATCTCGTCGAGCTGACCCCCGAGCAGAGGGCCCTGTACACCGCGGTCACCCGTGACACCTTCGGCAAGATTCGCGCGAGCGGCGGCATCCAGCGTCGCGGCCTCATCCTGCGTATGCTGCAGGCGCTCCGCCAGGTCTGCAACTCTCCGGCTCACTACCTGCGTGAGCGCCCCGACGGCTGGGACGCCGACGCCGAGGCAGCTCGCTCGGGCAAGCTCGCTTGTCTCGACGACCTGCTCGCCGCTATAACAGAACGGCGTGAGGCGGCTCTCATCTTCACCAGCTACGTGTCCATGGCGCATCTCCTGGCTGGTCACCTTCGCGCCCGGGGCACGTCCGCCGACATCGTGCACGGCGGGATCCCGGCCGCCAGGCGCCAGGCGATCGTGGACCGGTTCCAGTCCGGCGCGGGCGAGTGCCTCATCCTGTCCGTCCGTGCGGCCGGTGTCGGCCTCAACCTGACCCGCGCCGGGCACGTGATCCACTTCGACCGGCACTGGAACCCCGCCGTGGAAGACCAGGCCACCGACCGCGCCCACCGCATCGGGCGCCGCGGCACCGTCCATGTGCACCACCTCATCGCCGAGGACACCGTCGAGGATCACATCGGCGAGCTGGTGCGCCACAAGCGCGCGCTCGCCGACCGCCTGCTCACCGGAGACGAGATGTCGCTGACCGAGCTCACCGATGAAGAACTCGGCCAACTGGTCAGGCTCGGTGCGGGGGCGACGTCGTGACCGGCCCTGAATGGCTCGCCGAACGTGGGCCTGCGCCGCTGCCGGATCCTGACACGCTGGAGCTGATCGTCGGCGACGCGGCCCGCCGGGCGGCCGTCGTCGGCGGCGGAGAACCGGATCCGCGAGACGACGATCCGCTGGTTGATGCCATCCGACTGCTCGCTCAGGCACCCACCCCGGAAAGGTACCACGCGATCTCCCGGAACTCGGGCCTAGCCGAGGCCGACATCAGGCGGCTCCTGCTCGCGTTCCGGCACGGCGGCACGGCCGGAGTGCACGCTGCTATTGGCGCCACTCCGCTCGCCGACGAGCGCGTGGAGGAAGCTGCCCGGCGGGTCACCCGCCACGTAGTGGCAGCGGAACTCGCTGCCGCCGCCGGGATCCTGACTGACACGGTAAGGGGAGTCCAGATCCGCCACGGTCCCGACGGGCGCTGGTACCCGTTTACACGTTCCGGGCAGCGCTGGTGGCCCGCCCCAGGCGCGTCACCTCGGGCGGACGCGGCATTCGTCGCCGCGACGCGGGCCAGGAGAGCTCGCTGAGCACTACGATCGGATCGCGCCGCCGTTCGGAGTAATGGCGCTGCGTGTCATCAAGAGTCGTCCTGCGGTCCGGAGCAGCCGGTGACGAGCGTTCCCGGAGAAGGCAAAGGCGCGCTGCCGTGTTGACCCGCACGTGTTCCTGCTGGACATCGACGCCTGCGTGACCGTCACCCCGGCGGGATGCGGCTGTCTTTGATTCGCTGGATCAGGCGGTCACCGCCTGGCGGGAAGGCAAGGGTGACACCGCCCGTACCGCCCTCCCTGAACCGGTGACGGACTACTCGCAGCTCGGCTTCCTGGTGCGCTCCGCCACCTCGCCGAACGGGCCATTACGCGAGGAGTTATTTGGGCGAACGGGCCGTGCTGGCGAGGCCTTGCTACATCCCTGGAACGCGGCGTTCCAGCCCGATGAGACTCGCAGGATGATTTGTTGTCATCAAGGCATCAAGAACATTATGATTAGATGCCATGAGGACTACGGTCACCCTTGATGACGACCTAGCCATCCGGCTGGAAAGGCACCGGACCCAGCATGGCAAGAGCTTCAAGCAAGCGCTCAACGAAGCCGTCCGCGTGGGCCTTGCCAAACTCGAAGAACGCGCCGATGCTGCGCCGGAGGTGAGCCAGACTCGCCCGCTACCGCTGGGAGGCGTCTTGCGGGCAGCATCGATAACGTCGGCGAGGTACTCGCCATCGCCGAGGGCGAGGATTATCGCTGAATGTACCTGGTCGATGCCAATATCCTCGTCTACTCTACCGACGAGGACTCCGAGGACCACGCGGTCGCACGGGACTGGCTTGATGAGCGGACTGCCGGAGCGCCCAGGTCCGTCGGCTTGCCCTGGCCCAGCTTGCTCGCCTTTTTCCGGCTTGTGACCAACCCGCGCATATACTCACCTCCCGCGACGGCAGCGGATGCCTGGCAGCGTATTAAGGACTGGCTGTCCCGGCCAGCCGCCTGGATCCCCGTACCGGGATCGCGGCATCAGCAGGTGCTCAGCGGGATCGTCCGGGAATGCCGCCCGGCCGGGAACCTCGTGCCGGATGCGCATCTGGCCGCGCTCGCCCTTGAGCACGGCCTCACCGTCGTCTCCACGGATACGGATTTCGCCAAGTTCCCCGGCGTCGCATGGCTCAACCCCGTCTCAGCCACGGCCTTATGACCACTTCGCCGACCTGCCATGCTGACTCGTGGCCCGGGCACGCAACACACAAGCAACACAAGTCCGGGTCCGGAAGGCGTCCAACACACGGGTAACACGGACGTTTCCGCCGCGACGGCGATCCACTGGTGGTTCTCATTACTTGCTGTCCGTCCCTGGCCCGTTCCCACGACGGACTCTCGAAGGACTCCGCCATGTCGATCAACAGGCTGACCTCGTCGGTGGCCACACGGCGGGTGGCAAGCGCGTACTCGTCGCCAAGCTCGCGCCGAATTCTAGTGACCGACCGCCGCAGTTCCGCAGGGCTCAGGCCAAGCTCACCGAAGCCGTCGAGCATGTGCGCTTCAACGACGGCGACGAAGAGCGCGTCAGCGAAGTGGGCGAGCTCGATGTCCGGCCAGCCCGGCCCATCGAGCCGCGGCGTCACCAGCCAGGCCGCGAGTTGCTTCGGGTCCGGAGGAGCGGCTCGGCAGGCGCGTGCGTACAGGGCTGTCAGCATCCGCAGGTCATCGCCGATGATGCCCGAGGAATCGTCCATATGCGGCATGGCGGCGGTGACCCGCTCCACCGCGCGCCGCGCCAGCGGCACGGCGTCCGCGGCTCCGCCGGACTCGATCATGTCCGCGATCGCGCCCGCGACCTGCCGCGCACGCTCGGAATACTCGCTCCGGCCACGGTGCGGATGCTGCCGCCGGTCTCGCCGCAACCCATCGATCAACCGCGTCACTTCGCCACCCGCGCATCAGTCACGTACCCATCCAAACCCGCAGATGAAAATGGCTTTAGCTCTGAGCGGGTCGTGGCGCCTCCCCTGCCCTAGGGTTGGTCTCATGCTGGAGGCCGCCGCCGGGAAAGGCAGAACTCACCAGTCAGATTCGCTCATTCCTGGCATGGGTCGGTCCGGGACGCAAGCTCACCCAGACCGGGCGTATCGGCCTGGCGGACGCCCGTCATCTCGTGGAGCTGCTCGGTACCGGCGACACGATCGACCCGGAAATCGGCGGCCAGGTCTTCAAGACAAAATCCAGCGAGGATCTCGCTCATCTCAACCGGATCGTGGAGTGGGCGAAGGCCGCGCGCCTGGTACGGGTCAGCGGCACCAAGCTGATGCCAGTCAAGAAGAACGCCGCGCTCGCGGACAGACCGCTCGACCTGGTCCTGGCCCTGCTGGAGGCCTATCCCCGGCTCGGCAAGCCGCTGTTCCCACGGAACACCTGGCGCCAGTCCCTGGTCGGCGACGAGTTCACCGACATCAGCCAGGAGCTGACCACCAGGCTGCTCCGCAGCGCTGGGCCTTGCCCGCTCGACGAGCTCAGCGACACCGCCTACAACGCGATCGAGGCCCGGTACATGCTGACGGACCTCACCGCGCTCCAACGCGACTCGCTGCGGCGCACCATCGCAGGTGACGTCACGATCGCGATGGCCGCTCTCCACGTTCTCGGTGTCGTGGTACTCGACCGCGAGGCCGATTCCGCCGAACTCACCGATATTGGCCGGTATGCGGTCCGCCGTGTCCGCGGCATGGCACAGCCAGGCGATCCAGTACTCCAGATGCGGATTACGCTCGCCGACGTGGACGGCCCGCCGGTGTGGCGGCAGGTGGTGATGCCCGCTGGCTACACCCTCGACCGGGTACATGGCGTCATCCAGGCCGCGATGGGGTGGCAGGACTCTCACCTGCATATGTTCAGGATCGCCGGCCGGGAATACGGCCCCGCGTATCTACACGATGAGCTCGAGACGCTCGACGAGAAGCAGTTCCGGATCGGTGACCTGGTGAAGACCGGGGACCCGGTCGGTTACGAGTACGACTTCGGCGACGGCTGGGAACACGAGCTTGTCGTCGAGGCTGGCGCCGCCGCAGACGCGGCCAGGGTGTACCCGACGTGCACCGGCGGCGAGGGCGCGTGCCCGCCCGAGGACTGCGGTGGCCCTGGCGGATTCGCCGACCTCAAGGAGCTGCTCGCCGGGCCGCCGAGCGCGGAACGCGACGAGATGCGCGCATGGGCCGGTGAAGAATACGACCCCGCGCACTTCGACCTGGCTGCTGCCAACGCGGCGGCGGGATCAGTCTGAGGAGACTTGCCCGCCCTGAAACGCCTGCGCGAGCTGGGCCTGGACCGCCGCACGTTCGGCACGCATTTCCCTGGCGCGCGGGGGTAGGTCCGCGCCGACTTCCTCCGCGAACTCGGCAAACTCCTGCCTCCCCGGCAACCTCTCCAGGCACGTCCCGATCAGTGTGCGCGCCGCATCGATATCTCCGCGTCGCCGCGCGGCCCGCGCCCGCATGAAATCAGCGTCCGAGCCCTCGAACGCCGGATGGTTCGCCAGCCGCTCAGCGCGTTCCTCATCGATGTGGCCGGACAGCACCTCGTTCCAGCGCGCGAGGTTCCTCGTCCGCTCGCTCCGTTTCCACTCTGGGCTAGAGGAGCTCATCGCCCTGCCCGCCCGGCGGCCCGTCAGCGGTCGTTCCACGGCCGCGATCCGGTCCAGCTCGGCAAGCTACGCGTCAGCGAACCCAGTCCACATGTCAGGCGTGGCCAGCATCGGCGCGAGCACGTCAGCCAGCGCGATCTCCCGCTCGGCGACCTTGCCGGCTCCCGTGCCGTTACTCCAGCCGCACGCTGACTCCCACCGGATCAGCTGCGGTGTGGCGTGTTCGGCGAAGCGGGCGAAGCCGTGCTCCGCGAGTACCGTCGCCCACAGCGCCGAGACAGCATGGGAAAGCACGAACCTCGCCGCCTCCAGCGGATCCTCGGACCGGAAACTGCCCTCGGCATGCCGGGCGAGGTCGATCATCAGCTCCATGGCCCGCTCGCCCGGGGCGGTGTCCTCAGCGTGCAGCGCCAGCTGAGCATCCGTCGCGAGCTGCCGGAACGTCACCCGCCATTTCATCCGCTCGGTGCGCGAGACCCGGCGGTCACCGGCGATGTACGCACCCGACCGGTGCCGGCGTTTCCGCGAAGATACGGTACAGAATGCAGCGCACGACTACAGATTGGCGCGAACGTCCAGGGAACCGACGCAGCCACCAGCAGAGCACATGGCGGCGGCTACGGACGCGGCCTGTCTCTAAGGGTACCGAGCGTGTGCGTCCTAGGTGACCGGCGATGTACGGGCCATGCCAGCAGGCACTTCGTCCGCCAACGGGCGGCTGTCACTGCGTTGTCATCGTCTCTGGCAGCGGCGAGCTGCCCGGCCCAGGTCGCGGTCGGCTGCTACGACGAAGACGAGGACGGACCGGATCTCAGGCCAGCCGATAAGCCTCCTGCGCAAGCCATTCCAGTAAACCAAGCCAGCCGCCGTGACGATGAGCCGGTTAGTTAGGCCGCGGTCTCGCGGTGTGGCAGCTTCCAGCCCGGCCGCGGGAAGTGGCAGGTGTAGTCGTCTGGGTAGCGCTGGAGGTAGTCCTGGTCTTCGGCCTCGGCCTCCCAGAAGGGGCCGGCCTCGCTGATCTCGGTAACGACCTTGCCGGGCCAGAGGCCGGAGGCCTCGACGTCGGCGATCGTGTCCTCGGCGACCTGGCGCTGCTCGTCGGTCGTGTAGAAGATATCGGAACGGTAGTCGGAGCCGGTGTACTTGCCCTGACGGTCCTTGGTCGTCGGGTCGTGGATCTGGAAAAAGAACTCGAGGATGTCCCGGTAGGAGGTCCGCTCGGGATCGAAGACGATCTCGACGGCCTCGGCGTGGCCGGGATGGCTGCCATCGGTCGGGCTCTCGTTCTCGCCGCCGGTGTAGCCGACGCGGGTGGAGATCACCCCGTCGCGGTGGCGAAGCAGCTCCTGCATTCCCCAGAAACAGCCCCCGGCGAGGATCGCGGTCTCGGTGTTGTCCGTCATGGCGCCCCTTCCCCGACGTTCGCTTCCAGCTTAGTCTCGGGGACGTCGCCGAAGTTACTTAGCCTGCATCTTTCGTGATCTTGGTTTGGCGGCCTGTGGCGGGATCACGGTGGTGGATGTCAAGGCACCATCGCGGATGACAGATCCTGCGGTCCGGGCGCAGTTTGCATGGACCGAGCAGGTCTGCGCCGGGCGAAACTGGGCATTCGAGGCGTGGTCGGGAGCGGACCGCAACTGCTGGCCAACGTCCGGTTTCTGGCTGGCCACAGTCGCGCGGCGTTCATCGCGGCCGACCTGGTCCCGGCCGTGCTCGATGCTGCGGCCGGGGCGCGGCTGTCACGTGCAGCCATGCGGCCGGGACCGGGTCGAGGCCCGGCAGTCCGGCCAGGCGTGCCTGGCATGCCGCAGCCATGTCCTAAATGCCGGGATGGTTGTGGAACAAGATGCGCATCGGCGAAGTCTCCGACGCAACTGGGCTCTCGACATCGACGGTGGCGGCTGCGTTATCAAGACTGCACAAGAAAGGTCTGGCCACCAGGCACACCAAGTGTTGCCGACCTGGGCGACATACCCCGCCGCCAATCGCGCTGAGGTATGGGCGGCATGCGCCCGGTGGCGTGCGGAACGCCGACGGGAGTATGGGGGGAGTATGGGTGATGGCACCCGACCGAGCGCCTACTCGTCATTTGCGCGCTCGGCATGGATCTGGATGCCGCTTTAATTGCGCCAGACCGGTGTTGCAGCAGCGCGGCAAATCTTGATATACGCGCCACGGCTACCCGGTAATCGGCGTGCCGCGGTACGTTGAAGGTACAGCCCCGGTTCCGCCCACGGCCTGATCGGGCCCGAGTGCTGGGGTGTCCCAAAGGAGGGACGATCGTCATGATCAGGAAGTATCGCTGGCGCGCCGCCGTATTAGCCGGCTGTCTCATGGCCGCAGCCGGTCTCATAGCGGCGGTCGGCGTGGCCACAGCTTCACCTGCTCGCCCGGCGGCTATGCCAGCGTGCAGCAGCACGGTACAGTATGGCGGCAACATCGAGACGTGGTTTGCCTCGCCGGATGGTAACGGCTGGGCTGGCGGCGCTGGCTACGTCATCGAGTTCAGCAACACCGGCACCGTCACCTGCACAATCAAGGGCTACCCCAGGGTGACGCTTACCGAAAACGGGAAGCAGGTCGGGCTGAAAGCGACCACATACGGTGCGGCACCTGCCACGGTCACACTCACGCCTAACGCCACCGCCCACGTCGTGCTGCTGGTCACCGACTCGGGTGCGCTTTGCAAGCCGGTTCCGTCCAACGGCCTGTATGTCAAGGCACCCGGGAAGATCCAGGCCGTGAACCACGGTTTCTCCGCCTTCGGCGCCTGCCCTGGCAAGTCGACGATGAGGGTTGACCGTATCAGCGCAGGGACCGGGATCCCGTTTCACACCACCAGTTAGGGACGCGGTAGCCCGAGAAGGCACTCAGGAGCTGCTGTAGTTCAGAAGAGGGGCCCGAGTCGAGTTCGTCTCAAGGGTGGCCAAAATGCTTTCAGGATTTCCACAGATGTGACTGTGAATTAGTGCTTACCGGCGTGTCGCGCTGGAAACAAGAACGGCTCCTCCATGGAATCCCGTGCTGTCAATAAGCGGAATTCAGTGGAGGAGCCGTTGCGGTACGAGGCTATTACGGGGCTGACGCTCGGGCAACTGGCCGGGCTGTCCGCCCGTGTCGCGGGCGTCATCGGGGACGCTGTGGAACACGTCATCACCGTCGCTGCTGACGTCCCAGCCCCCCTGACGCAAGCACCGGCCGCGTGACTAGCTGTTCGCAGGCAGCTTAGCTAGGTGCTCAGCGCTCCTGGAGGCCGGAGGCCTCGACGGTGAGGGCGAATTCTGCGCCGCTTCACGTGCTTCCTGGGCGCGCTGGGCAGCATTGCCCGAGACCCATTTGAGCGCTGCCGGCAGCAGGATGGTCGGAACCACCAACGGCAAGAGCAGCAGCTGCAGCCAGTCCCAGAGCGTGTTTCCCTCGTAGCCCGTCCAGTTCCACCTCAAGGCATAGCCGCCGATAATGGTGACGGTCCACCCGAGAGCAAGGAAGACGATGACTGCCTTGTGATAAGGGCGCAGCGAGCGAACGGCCGACGGCAAGATTCCCACGCTGGCCACCGCCGCCGGCAGCAAGATCAGTCCAAACCACCCCCACAGCGTGATGCCGGGGAAGCCGGTCCAATTGAGAGGAATCAGGTAGCCGGCAACAACGAACCCCGCGAAGGCCGCGATGACGACCACGTACGTGACGCGCCTGGCTCGGCTGATGTAATCCGCGTGCCGGATCCAGAGAGGGATAGTGCCGACGACGACTGGTAGCAGCAGAAGACGAAGCCAGTCCCACAGCTGCTCGTTCGCCCGGAAGCCGGTCCACTCCCATCCCCGGATGTAGCCGCCCCAGAGTGCAACCAATGCGGCGACCGCGAGGACGCTGACAGCGCATTTCTTCACCCACTCGTTTCTCATCAGGGTGCGCAGGGCGCCAGCTGGCTCCGCGGCTTCGGCTGCACGCTTCTTCACTGTTTCTGGGGAAGGAGCCCATGGGAGGCCGAGCTCCTCCAGCTTTGTCGCTAACGCTCTGTGCGTCAGCGCCTTCGCTGTGCTCACGACGTCAGCCTCGCCGTCATTCGCCACCTTCTCCAGTTCCACGAGGGCGCTCAGTCCCAGGAACTCGTCCGGCTCGATGGTGATTGTCAGGGCGGCCATGTGCCAGTTCCTTTCAGGTGAGTCCACCGATTCGCTCGCCGACCCGCACGAGCTCGCCGAGATCGGCGGCTCCGAGACGAGTGGCTCCCGGGTCTTCCCCCGTCCTCCTCATAGGCGCGGGATCTTGTCGAGGAAGATCACTGCTCAAGGGTGGCGCTTGCGCCATCGCGTCAGCGACGCCGAAGGCGTCCTTGACCGTGACCTTTGTTTGGCGACAGGACGGCGGGCGCAAGGAGGACGGCCACCAGCTTTGGGCGGGTCCTGGCCATCGGCAGCGTGGCGCGAGTACCGCCGCGCGTCGGATGCGGGGATAGCCGAGTGGGCAGCTGCCGTGACGGAGGGTCACCACCAGGAGGAAGCGGCGAGCCGCCCCCCGCGACGGCGGAAGCCCCCGTTGATCCGGAACGCCTTGCGGCTGGATGTCGCGCCGTTCGCTCATGCCGATCTCTCCTGGAACCCGCTCTCAGTGCGTGGCTGGCCCGTCGCGCATGGCGCGCCGCATGCACGCCCTTGAAAATAAGCCGTAGAGGATGTTGTTACAAGTGGCAGAGCGCAAGAGTGCCCGGAACAAACGGCCCCTGGCGGTCAGAGTTACCTCGTTGTCGTCGGCGTGCAGGTTGAGCGGCATCGATTGCGATCCGCACATCCGAGAACTCATCACGGTGGAGAGTTATGTAGCCACGGTGGCGGAGCAAGGTAAGCATCCGGGCGTTGTCAAGCATGATGTCGGCTTGCAGGTTAGGCACACCACGTGCCGCCGCGGCGGCAACAATGGCGTCGAGCAGGTAGCGTCCTAGCCGCCACCCTCTCCAGCCAGGGGCAACAGTGAGCGCGAACTCACCGTCGCCGTCCGGCAGGATGGCGTAGCCCGCCTCGGCAACCAGTGCGTCCTCGGGGCCGGAAACGACTGCGACCAGGCGATATCCGCCCTCATCCTCAGCCCGGGTCATCTGCTCAAGGAACTTACGAGCCGGATGGCACAGATTGAAGAAGCGGTGGTGCCGGTCCTCATCGGAGAGCCCCTGGAACAGCGCGTCCAGCCCATCGACGTCGGCCTCCGTCACGGTCCGCACGGTAAGGGTCGGGCCATCGGGAAGGTTCAAGGTGCCAACGATGCCATCGGCGGCGTCAGCGCCAGGTTCAGCGTGAGCTAGCAATGTGCACTCCTTCGGTGCCCGGCGTGTGCTGCGGTTCTGAGCCTGCCAGTGGGACCTTATGGATGGCTTGAGCGCCGATTGAGTGCCGGATGCACCGGCGTGGTGCCGCCGCCCAGCCCGTTGGCAAGTCATCGCTGCCACTTGTGTCATGCCAAGATGCTCAATCCTTTGGGAGAGCCGCTGACCGGTCCGGTATTGCTCGGCCTGGTCATGCTGGCCCTTCGGGGGCCGGCGCTGCCCGGCTAGTGCCCTCATCGCTTCCAGCTCGGCCTCAACCGCAGTCGGGTCCGGCCTGGAACCACGCGCTCACAGCGCGCGGCGTGCAGCGCAACTACCGCGGCCAGCTTCAGCGGTTCCGGCGTGCCTGGGCCAAGGCCCGCGAGCTGGCCCTCACACCGGAGGAACAAGCATCCCCGCTCCACGGGCCGCGGAGACGCCGCACGCGTGACCGAATCGTCCAGGCAAGCGGGCCGGGTGGTTAGTTAGCCGGTCGGCGACGGTATGGGGGGTAGGCCGCCCCCGCCGCCGTCCTTGCTCAGGAAGCTCTGCAGGGTGGGGAACCGCACCAGTTGCTTGAGCGTGACACGTCGCACCGGGACGGTATCAGCCGGGCACGCGTGCTGAGCCGTCGCCGTCGCCCGCGCCGTCGCCCCGGTCGGTGGCGAGGCCGGCGCCGGCGCAGGATGAGCCGTGCCGGCCAGCCGTACACAGTCGAACACCACGCCGCCGGACGCGTAGCTGGCCACGACGCTGATGTTGCCGTACCGGTCGAGCAGGTACCTGCGCATCTCCTCGAACGCCTGCTCGTCGCGGACACCGACGCCGGGCCTGCCTGCGTAGTCGGTGTAGCGCGCGGTCGAGACACCGTGGATGAATTTATCGAACGGCACCGCAACGGCGCTGGCACTGGCCGACGCGCCACCGTCGCCACTCACTGCCGATGACGCGCACGACGTCGTTACCAGTATCACAGCGAGGACGGCCACCGACGGCCAGCGGATGGACATATCACCCCTTCTTACCATTTGCGCGGGTTGGTTCTCGCCGGGCGCACCCCAGGCGCACCCCGCGCCCGGCGAGAAACAACGATCGTCAGCAGTTACCGCCAGGCCCACCGAAGTAGAAGTAGGTTCCCCAGCTGCTGCCCTCGGACGAGTCGTGATACTGGAAGGTGTAGCAGGCCGGGTTGGTCACGATCTGTGAGAGCGACGACCAGACGCTGCCGTAGCTTTGGGTTATGTAGAAGATGGTGTTCTGGTATGCAGCGTAGCCGAATCCGGCGTTGGCGAACCTGCCGGAACCCATCTGCGGCCAATTCGACCCCGCGGTGTAGGTTTCGCCGCCGTACTCGGTCAGGTTGGACTTGCCTGTGGCCAAGGGCCCGCTGCCGTAGATGGAGCCCGGGTAGTACCCGATCGCCGTACCCTGAATGAATAGCCACCAGTTGCCCTGGTAATACTTCCACTGCTCGGAAAAGCCCCACTGTGTGCCGCCGGGGGTGCTGTAATTGCTCCACGCGCCGCCGAGGGCGAAGGCGTTGCTGGTCTGGACGAAGCCGGTGCAGTCGAGGTCGTAGCATCCGCTCGTGTAGTTGTTTGGCGTGAAGAAGATAAACAGCACCGCGTTGCTGCCGAACTTGGCCGGGTAGTGGACCCAGCCGCCTTCCACCGTCTGCGTACCCGAGCCGGATCCAGCCACATACCACTGCTGCGAGAGGCTGAAATCACCCGACGGGTTCCACAGGTTGAGCCAGGAGTTGCCGCCGTAGTTGTTGACATACTGGTAGCCCACGGCGTAGCGGTGTGGCCCGCCCGGGGTGATGTCCGGGTTACCGGTCGGCTGCTTGGCCAGGAAGGCCTTGAGGGTGGCGAACCTCGTCAGCCGGTCCAGCGACAGGCGCTGCATTGGTACCGTGCCGCTGGGGCAGGAGATGGCATTGCCGTACGCGTCCTTGTGTCCAAGCGTCAGGCGCGAGCTGGCGGCCTTCCCTGCTGCCACCGTGCCGCTCGCTTTGGGCGCGGTGGCGAGTGTGGTAATGCCCAGGGCGCGCGCGCTCGGCTGTGTCGTGCCGGCCACACAGTCGAAGTAGCTGCCATTGTCGACATACGAGTGCTGAACATCTACTCCCTGGTACAGCTTGAGCACGTACGAACGCATCTCGTCGAACGCGGCCTGGCTGCGTACCGCGCCGATGGCGTTTTGTGCGGCGACGCTGGCGTACCGGGCGGCGGACATGCCGGACAGGAACGCGGAGAAGGACACGAATGGCGACGAGCCGGCGGCCGATACGGCTGCCCGGTCCGCTCCGGCGCTCGCGGCCAGGGCTGGCACAGTGGGCGCCGCCGATCCGTGTGCTGCCTGCGAGGCCGCGGGAGATAATCGCATGGCAGGCGATGTGACGCCAGCCGGCGAGTTGGCAGCCCGCGCGCCGTGGGTGTCGGCGGAAGCGCTGCCCAACCCGAGGGCAGTGGCCGTAGCGATCGTAGCTCCGATCGCTACTAACTTCGCTGTGATGTTCATTCTTTTCCTTTCATTCCGATCTTTCTTTCTTTGTGGCGTTGTTGCAGAATCGCAGAAAACCGATGAGTAATGGAGCAGCCCTTTCGTCAAACGGGCCTTCCCCGCCGTGGAGCGGGGCGATCTTGATAGAACGCCCGTTACTCCAACCTTCAAGTGGAGACCATTTGTCTCGGCGCCGATTTCGCAGCAGCCCTGTAGGTGCGGTGAGCGCTTTTCCCGTCTCCTTTGTTCTGGTCGCCCTGGGCCCTTGGTGATTTCGATTTCGGTCACGATCTCGCTGGCTTCCTGCACTCGCGGCATGCGCGACTGGCTGGTCGCGACGAGAAACAGAGCGGAGCTCGACTGCGTCGGGCGCGGTCCCATAGTGAATCTTCAGCGCGTTCGAATCGATCAGGCTCGCGATGTAGGCCTCATCGGGCCTTCCGTCTGGAATCCCGATGCCCGACCTCCCTGACCCCGTGCTGCATGCTCTCCGAGCACTGTTCATGCCGCTAGCGTTCCTGGGCAATCCCCATTCAGTCATGACTAACATGACTAAAAGGTGCTAAAACACGGTCGCATCAGGAAGAGCATGGTATTAGCGATCAATAAAGAAAACCAAGAACCCGCAGCTCAGCGCCATGGTCGAGTTTGGACTCGATCCACGTGCGTAAAGGCGGGTGATCGTTTTTTCAGTGGCAAACCAGCGCACATGATCTTGTGCGTGGGCGGCCGACTGGACAGGGAAGGGCCTGATGCCCGGCCAGGAGGAACGCACCGCGGCCGCCGCGGCTGCAGGAGGAGGACACTCCGGCCGCCGCGGCTGCAGGAGGAAGACACTCCGGCCGCCGCGGCTGTTGGTTATGTCGGCAGAGAGGATTGGCTGCCTGCACCGGGTGGGTCGAGGTCGATCCTTACGGTGTCGAGGTCGATCCGTATGGTGAGGAGGTCGGTTCCGAAGAGCCGGACGAGCAGGCCATTGAGTCTCGGAAGACGCTCGAGCCGTTGTCGTGGGTCGTCCTCGGCCAACAAGTGGGCCGTGCCCGAGTGCCACTGCCCCCTCACCTGGACACGCACACGGGGATCTGCCTCGATGTTGCGGACGTAGTTGGCGGCGCGCCCGTGGTCGCTCACCATCCAGAAGCTGGATTCCTCGACCCGGCCACCAACGGGAGTCCTGCGCGCCAGGCCACTGCGCCGACCTGTGGTCTCCAGGAGCGCTTGGCCCCGCAGGCGCCCGGCGAGCTGGCGCATGATCGGGTTGGCGAGGTTCCGATGAAACCACGAGACACGCTGTAGCTTGCGGTTCGGCACCGTTCCTCCCTGGGCGAGATGGATATTGTCGAGACTCATCGTCTCGACAAGGCATCTTTGTCGAGACGAGTCGTCCAGTCAAGTGGGCTAGGCTGCGGTCGTGGTGAGCAGTGCGCGCACGACGGAGGGTGAGGCCCGAGACGAGCGCGGCCGCAGGCCGCACACCGGGCGGCGCCGGAACGAGGCGGCCCGCCGAGCCATTCTCGAAGCAGCCCTCGACCTGCTCACCGGTTCTGACGGCACCACGATCACGATCGACGCCCTCGCGGCGGCGGCCGGAGTCGGCAAGCAGACGATCTACCGCTGGTGGCCGTCGAAGGCAGCGGTGTTGGCGGAGGCGATGACCCAGCGAGCGCGAGCCCAGGTACCGGCGGCGGACACCGGCTCACTCGTCGGTGACCTGCAGAGGTTCCTGACCGCCACGTTCTGTAACGCGAACCTTCCACCCGTCGCGCGGGCATTGCGGACCGTCATGGCCGAGGCGCAGCGCGACCCCCAAGCGGCCGAAGTGCTCCGGACCTACACCGCAGAACGAAGACGGGCCATGCGGCAACTGTTGGAGCGCGGCATGGCGCGCGGCGAGATCGGGGCGGACATCGATCTCGACCTGATCGTGGACCAGGCGTTCGGCTTCGTCTGGTACCGGATGATGATCGGCCACGCCCCGCTCAGCCGTCGCGCCTCCGTAGCCCTAGCAGAGGGACTCGTGCGCCAGGCCTGCCCAGATGTGTGACGTCCAGCCGACCGCCTGCTTCAGGAAGCGACGGGTTCGCCTCGACATCGGAGCGCTGAACAGAACGCGCGGGGCCATGAACGAGTTGCCGAGTCCGGCGCTGTCAGCCATGGACAAACGTCCGTGCCCGTAGGCGCCTTGTGGGCGGCCTTCACGCGTCTGATCCCATCGCCTGCAGCGCGGTGTCAGCCTGCTCACGTCCGCCTTGTGTCTTCGGTCTCCTTCAAGAGCCTGTCGTGCCGAGCGCCGCTGCGATCTGCTGGATGACCTCCGCCTCGGCGGGGCTCACGTTCTGCCCTTCCTCCCTGTGCGCGGCCGCGACCTTGTTCGCGAGGGCGAGGACGAAGTGCCGGTAGCCATCGAGCTCCTCGGTCGTCGCCTTGCTCTCGAGCAGCGCCACCGCGTCGCGGAGGTGCGCGAGCCCGCTATCCCTGAGCTCTTCGGCGGAGCGGTACTTCGTGTGGTCTGTCTCGGGCTTCGCCGCCACGATCTCGTCGAGGAGCTCGCTCTCGCCGTGCTGGGCGCGCGCTTCGGTGTACGCCTTCGACATCGCGAACGACTCGCGGAACATCCCCCCGCGCGCTGCCGTGATCACGAGCATGCCGGCGCTCGGTGGGCCCTCGAGTACCAGCTTCCATTCCTCGGGCGAAAAGGCGGCCTTTGTCGTCATTCCACGCTCCTGTGCTCATGGGTGGGAATACGAAACCGACCCTAGCGAACATCCCCGGCCAGGGGCCCGCCTAACACCCGCCCAGGCGCCGCGGCGGGAGGAGAACCCCAGCCTGGTCCGGCCATGACGGGCGAACGCGGCTGTTTACCGTCCAGGCGAGCGGCCATGATCCAGCGGAAGGGGTTCAGCTCGCCGCGACCGCCGTCATGGGGCGCCGACCGCAAGATCGCCAGGAACTCCCGGGCGAGCGCCCTAGATCGATCGTTGACCGGAAACCCGGCCCGTGATCCGGGCGTGCTCGGCGCTGACCGTGAACTGGTGGCGTGCGGGCAGGCTCCTGCGTCTTCCCCCCCGAAAACGTCGTTCCCGCGGGCGGAATGTCCGTTTTCCGTGACGTTTTCGGGGGGGAAGTTGCGTTGCTGGCCTGCAGGCGCCGGGCCGGTGGGCCGCTCAGATTTTCCGGTCAACGAGCCAGCGAGGCTCCGCCTCGGACCGCCGAGTCTGTCGCCCGCTGCCCTGGTCTTTCCGCTCACCCTAGGCGAATCTGGGCAAGCTTACGCAGGGACCTGCGGTCATGACCGGCCGACTGCCGCCACCCGCTGCGCCGAAGCCCGGTCCACCATGCAACCGGTCGTGCCACTCCAAAGTGGCTGGTCAGGACATTGCCTTCAGGGTTGTGGAGCGGGTTCTCAGCGACGCTACGCCCCCGCAAACTCAGGACAAGTGTCAAAGTCCTAGCAACCAAGCGTGGGCAACCAAGCGTGGCTAGGCGCATCGGCCTCAGTTGGACCTCGAGAAGATTCGCAGGAAGAACAGGAATACGTTCAGCACGTCGAGGAAGATCGATGCGGCGATTACCGGAGCGGAGTCGAGGTCCTTCGAGCGCCGTAGCCGCTGAAAATCGAACATGGTCAGGCCTGCGAAGATCACGAGACCGAGCACAGAGTAAATAAGCGAGCCGTTCGGGATGCGGACGAAGATCATCACGATACCGAACACGATGAGGGCGACGAGGGCCCAGAAACACACGCGGGCGATCCCAGAGAGATCCCGCCGGGTTGCGTAGCCGGCTGCTCCGAAGCCGGCGATGAAAAGCGCGGTGGCGCCACCGGCCTGCCAGAGTGCCTGCGGGTTCGCGCTCGCGTAGTAGGCGATTGTCGGCGCCATCGCCAGCCCGAGCAGGAGGCCGACTGCGAAGAGCAGGCCGGCAGTCAGTGGCCCGGACCGCCGTACCGTGAAATTCATGCTGATCAGGCAGGCGAAGGCCGCGATAAACCACACGATGGCCCAGCCGTAGGAGAGGTTGCGGCCCAGGTAGGCGCCGAGCGCGAAGAAACCGGCCGTGACCGCGACGTACCCCATCGTCTGCCCGAACAGGGTATGCGCCCGATCGCGGGTTATCGTCCCGATTCCGCCGACGCTGAGAGACTCGCTCACGACATCCTTCTCCCTCCACGCGCGTCTTCGCCGTTCAGTGACCTCGCCGGCGTTCCCGAACGGGCGCCGCCCATGGCGCCACCCTCGGTCAGGGGACCAAAATCAGGGCGCAGACCGCCCTGCTCATTCAACACCAGGCGCCCGCGAACGGAACCCGCTTCGGGCTTGTGTCTCTCCGGGCTCATGACGAACGGCTGCAACGATCACCCTGGTTCAGGATCGGCAACGTCGCTGGCTAGTCGCGACGGCGTCCTGGTGCCTCCGTGGCTTCCCGCGCTTGTAGCGCAGTCCTCTGCCTCCTGGGTTCGCCAAATGCCGCGAGGGGGCTTCGCCCGGACGAAGGCACACGGACGCCGGACCACACGGGCGCCGGACCACACGGGCGCCGGACCACACGGGCGCCGGATCACACGGGCGCCGGATCACACGGGCGCCGGATCACACGGGCGCCGGACCACACGGCCGCCACGGCGGCCTGGATCACAGGTGAGTCACGGCTGGCCGTCGTTCGTCGCTGCTGGCCGCACGCGGTCCTTGACGGCCTTCAGGAGCTCGGACACGCCGTTCTCGATGCCAAGGGCCAGCACCTCGAGGTCGGGATTTGTGCCATAGTCACCGGTGATCCCGAACGCGACCCTGTCGCAGTACGTGAAGATCGATACTCCGGTGCGGACCGTCGTGGCGATCGGAACGTAGGGGATGATCTCCAAGAGCCTGCGGCCCATCCCGTAGAGCGGCTGGCGGGGACCCGGAATATTGGTGGTGACCGTGACGATCTCCCGCTGGGGCAGCCCGTAGACCAGCCGGGCGCCCCGCGAAAACAACGGGAACGGGGTGAGACGGCCCAGGGAAATCAGCGCCGCACCGGCCATCGCCTCCTTGCTTTCCTTCAAGGTCGACAGCTGGGCCTGGACGGCGGCGAGCCGTTCAACCGGGTCGGCAACATGGATGGGCAGATAGGCCAGTACCGCCGACACCTGGTTCTCGTAGATGCTTTCTTCGCCTGGGGCCCGGAGAGAAACGGGAATCAGCGACGGCACCATATGCGGTTCGGGATGCTCGCCGCGGGCGAGCAGCAGTTCACGGAAGCCGCCGCTGATCGCGGCCAGGACGACGTCGTTCACGGTGCCGCCAAGCTCCCGCTTGATCGTCTTGACCTGATCGAGCGACGCCCGCGCCCAGGTATACCGCCGTTGCTGGCCGATGGGCCCGCTCAGTGAGGACCCCGTGGCCGGCCACAGAGATGGGGCCAGCTTCGCGATGGCCCGCACCGTGTCGGTTGTCTGCCGGACGACACGGCCGGGATGGGCCAGCGCGTCGCTCAGCGTGGAGACGTCCCGCACCGGAAGCATGACCAGGTCCAGTGCCGCCTGAGCGGCGAGCCAGAGGGAGGAAGGCTCCGGGCCTACGGCCCGGTCCTCGGCGGTGGCCGGCGAAGGTTCGGGGGACGTATCGAAGATCACCCGGTACAGGTCGGTAGCTGAGACCCCGTCGACCATGCAGTGGTGAATCTTTGAAATCATCGCCCAGCGACCACGCGCGAGCCCCTCGACAAGCCAGTACTCCCACAGCGGGTAGTCGCGGTCGAGCCGCTGGGCCATCACCCGCGCCATCAACCCGCTGAGCTGCTGGTCCCCCCCAGGTGCCGGCAGGGCGGTCCGCCGGACGTGGTAGCGGAGGTCGAAGTTCGGGTCGTCGACCCAGACCGGTCGCCCGAGGCGAAGCGGCACGGTGCGAAGCTTCTGGCGGTAGCGCGGCACCAGCGGCAGACGCCCCGTGAGCAAAGCAAGGAGCTGCTCATAGGACGGTGCCGGGCCCTCGAACACCGCGATCGACGCGATCGCCATCGACGTGTGCCGGTCCTCGTCCTCCGCATCGATAAATTGCGCGTCCAGTGGGTTCAGCCGCTCCATGACGCCCACTTTCCCAAACTTTATCGATCTCGGCCCATCCGAGCGCCGGCAAGGCAACGGTTGAAGCTCACGTTGCATTAGGATCTTAAGCCGTGCGGGCTCCGGCTCAACCCTGTCGATGGTCCCGCCTGCGGGGACCTTCGGCTCTGATAAGGACGCCCGGGAGCGGTGCGTCAAATCGCCGTGCTTAGGACGATCGAGATATGCGAGGGCAGCAGCCGGCTTGGCCCTGTCCGGGTGACGATACGGCGCGCCGGGCCAGGCACGAGCGCTACGTCGTGAGGTCCGTCGTGAGGTGGCGCCATCCTGGCGATCAGGCATCTGGACAGGGCGGCGGCGGTCAAGCGCACGGTGCAGACGGCACCCATCCCGCCGCTCGCGCCTCCGCGGGAGCCGTTCAGGACCGCTGTGGTGCTCGTTGCGGTCGTGACGTTAGGGGCGGTACGCCGGCTGATCGGCACAGTGCCGCGAGCACCCCGGAAGACCGGGGGTGGCGTGGGGTGACGCGTATAGTAACTCAGGACGAAGATAGCCAGCTCCTCGCTATGGTGTCGGCCGTTCAACTCGGTTTCTTCCTCGGCGGAATGGCGCTGGTAATCCGGTGCCGCCAGGCATTTGATATTCCCTTCTGGCACGGTCAGGAATCCGCCGCCGGTCGTGATTGGATGCTGATGGGAACCGCTCTGTCCGCGCCTGTCGCTGGCATCGTGCCTATGAGCGTGGCCGGTGGCCGGCGAACAGCTCGCGCGGCGTCCGGTCGTCGATGGTCTGTTCGGTGACAGCGTCCGGATCGAAGCCCGCTTCGGCGAGAAGCCCGAGCCAGGTGTCGCGGCTGAACAACCCCGTGCGATGTGTCTCACGCACCACGTGCACCGGGCCATCGGCCTGGCGGAGCACGAACGCGTACTCGGTCAGGATCGAGGTATCTGCGGGATCGGGGTCCCATGTCCATGCCAGGTAACGCGCTCCGCGGCCGGTTTCGTCGTCGCTGCCGCCGTGATCGCTCGCTGCCTGGAATGTCTCCGCAATGTGGTCCGGGACGAACAGGGCGATGCCGCCCGGACGGCAGTGCACGAAGGCCGTCTGGATGGCGAGCCGGAGGTCGGCCTCGCTGGTCATGTAGTCCACGGAGTCGTGGACGAACACCGCGTCGAAGGCGCGGCCGAGCCGCACCGTGCGCATGTCGCCCTGATGGTGGCCACACTCGGGGTTGAGCCGCCCCGACGCCGTGAGCATGTCCTGTGAGAGGTCGACGAGCGTCATGGCGAAGGAGGTCTTGAGATGGGCAGCGTTGTGTCCGCCGCCACTGCCAAGCTCCAGGATCTCGCGCACAGGAATCGACGCCGAGCGCAGTACCTTAGCCGCCCAGGCGGCCTCGTCCGCGTACTCCGCAGGGGGCGAGATGAGCGGCCACCACTCAGCCAGGTCACCGTACAGGCGGTGTTCGGCCGGCACGTCCTTCACGCTCACCATCCTGGCTGAGGTGCAGGCTTGCGAGCACCCAGCGGCCGCAATCGCGTACGAATACCTGCGTGACGCGGAACTGGCCGTCGGAGGGCCGCCCCTCGTATGTCGCCTTCTGGGTGTGCCGGCCGATCGCGATGGCGGTATCGCCGAAATCGCGGACCTCGACGTCGTCCCAGACGAGCGAGCTGGTGACGAGCCCGCCGGTCTGGTAGCGGTCGAGCCATTGTGCCTTGTCGAGGACGAAGCCGAACGGGCCCACCAGCCGGAAGCCATCTGCGGCGAGCGCGCCGAGGGTGGCGGTGTCGGCGCTGCGCTCCGCCTTGGCCCAACGTGCCCCGAGCGCGAGGATTTCGGTGCGGGTGTCGCTGGTCATCACTTCTTCTCCTCCGGTCTCACTGGGGGTTGTCGCCGGACGCGGACATCGGCTGGCCAGGCCGGTACATCTGCGGTGGCTTGCTGCCCGCGGCCTGCCCGCCGTCGATCGGGACCACGGCGCCCGTGATGAACGAGGACTGCTGCGAGCAGAGCCAGAGCACTGCTTGCGCCACTTCGGAGGCGGTGCCGGTCCTGCGCATCGGCGTGGAGAGCCCGGCCAGCCGCTGCGCCTCCGGGCCTGCGGCCTCGAGGTGGTGGGTCAGGATCGGGCCGGGCGCCACGACGTTGACCCGGATGCCCTGGTCGGCGTAGTCGAGCGCGGCGGACTTGGTGAGGCCGACGATCCCGGCCTTGCCCGCGACATAGGCCGCCAGGTTGGCCACGCCGTTCACGCCTGCCATCGAGGCCATGTTCACGATCGCGCCGCCGCCGCCTTGCAGCATGGCACGGATCTGGAACTTCATCCCGAGGAACGTGCCGCGGATGTTGGTGGCGATGCCTCGGTCGAATTCGTCCGGGTCGATGTCGGCGAGTGGCGCCGGCAGCGGGCCGTCTGTGGCGTTGTTGAACGCCGCGTCGAGCCGACCGTAGGTCGCCAGGGCCCGGTCGACGAGGTTCCGCATCGAGTTCACGTCCGCGACGTCGGTGCGGACGGCGATCGCGTGGCCCGCGTGGGCCTCGATGCGCTTCGCGACGGACTCCAGGGCGTCGGTGTCGCGAGCCCCAAGGACGACCGCGGCCCCGGCGGCCGCGAACGCCTCAGCCGTGACTGCTCCGATCCCTCTGCTGGCCCCGGCCACCAGGGCGACCTGGCCCTGCAGTGGCAGATCATTCATAGTCTTCCCTTCACTCGTGAATAACGTTAGGTATCTAATCATGAGATGTCAAACACTTAGGTATCTGCGTGAGTGATAGCATTCGGTCTGCCGCCGGGTGTGAACCTCGGCACGAAGCGGCCGGACCCAGCCAGCTAATGTCGATCAGCTGCCCAGGTCACGGGCCTGGCGTAGCGTGCGAGCCATGCTCGTGGTTCGCCAGTCCAGCCAGGCCCGGGCGCGGCGGCGATCACCAAGCCGGGCTTGCCCAGACCTACTTCCCCCAGCGCGAGCTAGACCAGGCCGTCAGCGCTGGCCACAAGGCAATCGACCTGGCAGCGCCCCGGATCGCGCTCTGCCATATCGGCGACTCACGCGCCTACATGCTTCGCGACGGCGAGCTCTACCAGATCACACACGACCACAGCCCCGTTGGGCCGCAGGAAGCCGTAGATCTCCCCGCGACGAATATCAAGATCGGTCCGCCGCGGCGGGGGCTGGATGCGCCTGGAGGACGTCTCGCCGGTGCTGGCGGAGCTGCTCGACCTGGCCGGCCTACGCCGGGAGGTGGGCGGGCAGCCCGAAGGCCGGGAAGAGGCGCTCGGTGTCCAGGAAGGAGTGGATGCCGCAGACGCGGTCCGCTGAGGTCTCCAGCACCTGGAGGGCCCATGCGGTGTGCCCGCCCTGCGGGTCAGGCTTGTAGTGCCCGAACGCGGGGCAGCCGTTGGCGGCCGTCGGGATGAGCCGGGAGCCACGGCAGCCGGCCCCGGGACCAAGCATGAACCGGCCGATGTCGGCGGCACTGCGCAGCCACATCGCATAAGGCGGCATCGACTGGACAGCATCGTCGTGCAGCAGCCTGACCAGGCTGTCTATGTCGTAGCGCTCGAAGGCGTCGACGTAGCGGGCCAGCAGCTCGTGCTGCGCCGGCGCCCACTGCCGCCTGGCCCATCCCGGTCTCGGCCGTTGCCAGGGTCGCGCGGGCCCGCTGCAGGGCGCTGTTGACCGCCGCCACGCTGGTGTCCAGCAGCCCGGCCACCTCGGACGCCTGCCAGCGAAGCACCTCACACAGGATCAGCACCGCCCGCTGGCGGGCCGGGAGGTGCTGCAGTGCGGCCACAAAGGCCAGGCGGACACTCTCCCGGGCGATGGCCAGTTCGGCTGGGTCGGCCTCCGGCGGCAGCACCCGCTCATCCGCGATCGGGGATATCCACGACCCCTCGGGCAGCATGGCCTCCAGCGACGACTCCACCGGCGGGCGCGACGGCCCCAGCTCCATCGGCCGGGCCCGGCGCTGCCGGCCGCGGAGCGCGTCGAGGCACACATTGGTGGCAATCCGGTACAGCCATGACCGCATGCTCGAGCGTCCCTCGAAGTCCTCGCCGGCCCGCCAGGCCCGCACCATCGTCTCCTGCACCGCATCCTCGGCGTCAAAGCCCGACCCGAGCATCCGATAGCAGTAGGCGGTGAGCTCCCGGCGGTGGCTCTCAAGGTCCTCAGGGGCGGGCGCGTGTGGGCTAATCGTCACAACCCGCATCCTACGGCGAGGGTCCGACAGATTGCTGGCCCGGACGGGTGTGGGACACGAATGTGGGCGACTGGCCGGTAACCTGGCCTGGCCTTGGTGGGCTGGTTGTGCTTGGGGCTGCCAGATCGGCTCATACGGGCGGCGATCGCGCCGGCCTGGGCGTCAGGGTCCGAGGTCCGGTCGGTCCCCGCCGGGGCTGCCAGGGCCGGGCCCGCGCGGTTTCATCAGCTCCGGGTCGGCGTGGGCCTGCCAGCCGTAACGGCCGGAATGCTCGGCCCGGCGGCGGCGTTCCTCCTCCCGCCTGTCGAGGTCCCGCAGTTCCCGCCCGGCCTTCGGCGCCTGGTCGGGGTGGCCGGTGGCGACCGCCCTGCCGTACCAGCGGCGTGCCACACCCGGGTTTCCCTGGGCGTGCTCAAGGACCCCGAGGTTGACCATCGCCCGTGGCGCCTGGTCGGGGTGGCCGGTGGCGATGGCCCTGCCGTACCAGCGGCGTGCCTCGCCCAGGTTGCCCTGGGCGTGCTCAAGAACGCCGAGGTTGATCATCGCCCCCGGCGCTGCGTCGGGGTGGCCGGTGGCGATCACCTCGCCGTACCAGCGGCGTGCCTCGCCGGGGCTGCCCTGCTCGTCCTCGAGGACCCCGAGGTTGAACATTGCCTTCGGTGCCTGGTCGGGGTGGCCGGTGGCGATCGCCTTGCCGTACCGGAGGCGTGCCTCGCCGGGGTTGCCCTGCTCGTCCTCGAGGACCCCGAGGTCGACCATTGCCTTCGGCCTCTGGTCTGGATGACCGGTGGCGATCGCCTCGGCCCACCAGCGGCGTGCCTCGCCGGGGCTGCCCTGCTCCTCCTCGAGGACCCCGAGGTCGACCATTGCCTTCGGTGCCTGGTCGGGGTGGCCGGTGGCGATCGCCTCGGCCCACCAGCGCCGCGCCTCGCCGGGGTTGCCCTGCCGCCTCTCCAGGTTCCCCAGGCTGACCATTGCCTTCGGCGCCTGGTCGGGGTGGCCGGTGCCGGCCGCGTCGGCCCACCAGCGCCGCGCCTCGCCGGGGTTGCCCTGCTCGTCCTCCAGGTTCCCTAGATTGATCATCGCCTTCGGTGCCTGGTCGGGGTGGCCGGTGCCGGCCGCGTCCGCCCACCAGCGCCGCGCCTCGCCGGGGTTGCCCTGCCGCCTCCCCAGGCTCCCTAGGTTGAACATCGCCTTCGGCGCCTGGCCGGAGTGGCCGGTGGCGATCGCCTCGGCCCACCAGCGGCGCGCCTCGCCGGGGTTGCCCTGCTCGTCCTCCAGGACCCCGAGGTTGACCATCGCCGCAGGGGCCACGTCAGAGTGACCGGTGGTGACAACCTTTTGGTACCAGCGCCGTGCCGCGTTGACGTCACCGGTTTGTGCGAGCCATTCGGCGATCCGGTGCAGGGCCGCGGGCTCGACCGGGGTGTCGTCGTGGCCGATGAGCCTGCGAGCATGCGGGTACGCGCCTCGGTCCAGGGCGGCATAGCCGATGTCACGACGCTGGTCGCCACTCAGCAAGCGGTCCGCATACGTCCACAGCGCATCACCGACCGGCCAGGCCCCGGGCTGGCCCGTGTCGTCGGCGACGACAGCGAGCATTGGGTGGGGGCTGTACCGCACACCGCCACAGACTTCTTCCAGGTCCACCAGCTTCGGACGGGCTCGGGTGGCCCTGGCGGTGGCCCAGGTGAGGGCGCGTTCGAAGCTGGCGGTGGACACGGGCGCATCATGGTCGTGCCCGGCGGCGTCGCGCCGGTAGGCGGCCTGCAGAGCGCGCAGCGCGGGGCGGGTGAGGAGGGCCGGCATGGCGACGCGATACCAGTCGGTGACCGCGTGCACCAGCGCGACCTGGTCAGCGGATTCCTCGGCGCGTCCGGAAATGAGGGCATCCTGGATCTGGTCGGGGGCGACCATCAGCCGTCCCATCAGCAGTTCGCCGCCACTGTCGAGGACCGGCCGCAAGACGGCGTAGACCTCGTCGCCGCGTACCGCGTCCCGTTCCTGGTCGCTGATCGCGCCGACGGCGACGCGGACGGCCTTTTCCTCCGGCAGCAGCGCCACATGCCCGGGTGCACGGAAGCTGTCGAGGTGCTTGTCGTGCACGGTGGCCAGGATCCACATCCCGGCGGGCAGGTCATCGAGCAGCGCCCGGTCGAGCTGCCCGAGCTGACTGGGAGTAAGGTCGTCCAGCCACAGCACGGCACCCGGGCCTGCCGCCGCCCATCGGCGGGCCTGCGCCACCAGCTGCGCCACCGTGAGCCGTGGGTCGCTGGCGAAGACCAGCATGTGGTGGTCGGCGAGGTAGGCCCGGGCGGCCCGGGCGAGAGCGCTGGTCGCTCCGGCCAGGCGCGGGCCCGCCACCACGACCAGGCGGCGCCCCCCGTCGCGCAGCGCGCGCGCCAATGCCTCGTCGACGTCGCGTTCGATGTAGGCGGAGTCGCCGCCGTGAGCGCCGAACCTGGATGGGTGCACCCCGAGCTGGCGGGGCGTTACCTGCCCGGCCGGCAGCGGGTGGCCCTTCACGTCGACCAGGTCGCGCCGCAGAATCGGGTGCGGCTGGCTGGCGGCGGCCATTCGCCGGTTGGCCACCACTGTCGCCGCCGCGCACGCCAGGGCGGCAGCGAACCATAGCCAGCTCCAGACGCCGTTGCTCAGCAACTGATTGGTCGTGATCCCGACCACCATCGCCGCCGCGGTGGCGGAGCCACCCAGCAATACCACCCGCCGCCGGTTCACCATGTCGGCTCCGGAAATGTGCTGCACTCTAGCCGGTCAATAGCAGCCCGTCGCCCCTCAACCGGCGTCCACGATCCGACCAGATTCTCCTGCGACCATTCTTGCCGCACTCAACCCCCCCGGCGGGACCACCCTCGTTCCACCCTCGTCTGGGACAGTCAACCCCCACGAACCCGGATCACGCACGCACGACACGTAACTGAACGCTACCGGCACTCATAGCGCCTCGTGACGCTTTCGCAAGTTGAGGCGTGCGATGGCCAAAGGCGGAGCAGACGTGCCGTGACCGTGACACGCTCGCACCGCCGTTCGGGATAGATCCGGGTGTCGCTACGGCGGCGCGGATGTGGCAGACCATTGGCGGTATTTAAAGGTACTTTCGGAGGGGTCCAGTAGGGACCTTTGGCGCTTTCCGCCCGAATACACCTCATGGATGCTCCGATCACCGACCAGGTACGTGAGGAGAATTACATGGCTACCATCGAGCAACCTATCGGCGCGGCAGCCGAGCCAGTCAGGCAGAAGGCAGCGGTCGTTGCCGGGGAACCCACATGGGGGAACTCGGCGCCGCTTGCGCTTGCCGGGTTCGGGGTGACTACGTTCATGCTCAGCATGATCTACACTGGCATAATCCCGGCGGCGACCACACCGGTGGTGTTCGGCGTCGCGCTCATGTTCGGGGGGCTGACCCAGCTGATCGCCGGGCTGATCCAGCTGCGTACGGGGAACGTTTTCGGCGGGGTGCTGTTCTCAGGTTTCGGCGCCTTCTGGCTGTCCCTGTTCGCCATCGCCGAGTTCTTCCTGAAGGACGTGCCAGCGGCCCAGGCCGGCCACGCGACCGGCTTGTTCCTGTACGCCTTCGGCATCTTCGCCTTCATGATGTTCGTGGCGTCGTTCCGTACCAACGTCGTGGTGGTCGTGGCGCTCGCGTTGCTGACCGCCGCCTTGTTCGTGCTTGGCGCCGCCGACTACACGGCGACCTCCGGGCTTACCAAGACCGGCGGGTGGATCGGCCTGGTGCTGGCTGCGATGGCCCTGTACCTGTCCCTGGCCGAGGTGTGCCAGGCAACCTACGGCCGGGAGGTTCTTCCGGTCGGACATCTGGCAAAGCACTAATTGCCGGGCCATGCTCCGGCGGTGAAGGGAGCTTCGTTATGGGGAGGTATGCGGAAGCGTTCCGCCGGAGCCTGGCCGACCCCGGGGGGTTCTGGGGTGAGGCCGCCAAGTCGATCGACTGGTACCGGGAGCCCACGGTCGTCCTGGACAGCTCGAATGCGCCGTTCTACCGCTGGTTTCCCGACGGCGAGCTGAACACGTGCTTCAACGCGGTGGACCGCCATGTGCGCGACGGCCGCGCCGACCAGGCCGCGGTGATCTACGACAGCCCCGTGACCGGCACTGGCCGCACCCTGACCTACCGGGAGCTGCGCGGCGAGGTCGCCCTTTTCGCCGGCGTGCTGCGCGGCCTCGATGTGTCCGCGGGCGATCGCGTGATCATCTACATGCCGATGGTTCCCGAGGCCGTGGTGGCGATGCTGGCCTGCGCGCGGATCGGCGCCGTGCATTCCGTTGTGTTCGGCGGCTTCGCCGCGCACGAGCTTGCGGTGCGCATCGAGGACGCCACCCCCAAGGTGGTCGTCTCGGCCTCCTGCGGCATCGAGGTCAGCCGCATCCTGGAGTACAAGCCGATCCTGGACAGGGCGATCGAGCTATCCGGCCACAAGCCCGACCGGTGCGTGATCCTGCAGCGTCCGCAGGCGCGGGCGGCGTTGACCGCAGGCCGTGACCTGGACTGGGCACGGGCTGTGGCCGACGCGCAGCCCGCCGACTGTGTCCCGGTGATGTCCACCGACCCGCTGTACATCCTGTACACCTCCGGGACCACCGGCAAGCCCAAGGGCACCGTCCGGGACAACGGGGGTCACGCGGTCGCCCTGCGCTGGAGCATGGAATACGTCTACGACACACAGCCCGGCGATGTGTACTGGGCTGCCTCCGACATCGGCTGGGTGGTCGGCCACTCCTACATCGTCTACGCCCCGCTACTCGCCGGATGCAGCACGGTGCTCTACGAGGGGAAGCCGGTCGGCACACCGGACGCGGGGGCGTTCTGGCGCGTGATCGCCGAGCACCGGGTCAAAACACTGTTCACCGCCCCGACCGCGTTCCGCGCGGTGAAGAAGGAGGACCCTTCAGGCGCGCTCGTGCGCAATTACGACATGTCCAGCCTGAAATACCTGTTCCTGGCCGGTGAGCGCCTCGACCCGGAAACCTACCGGTGGGCGGGTGAGCTGCTCGGCATACCTGTGATTGACCACTGGTGGCAGACCGAGACCGGCTGGGCGATCGCCGCCAACCCAATGGGGCTTGAACCCATGACCACAAAGGCGGGCTCACCCACAGTGCCGTTGCCCGGCTACGACGTGCACATCGTCGACCCGATGGGCAAGGAGATGCTGACCGGCGCCAGCGGGGAGTTCGTGCTCCGGCTGCCGCTTCCCCCCGGCTGTCTGCCCACGCTGTGGGGCGACGACCAGCGGTTCGTCGACGCCTACCTGGCCCGTTATCCCGGCGCCTACCTCACAGGAGACGGAGGGTACGCCGACCAGGACGGGTACCTGTTCGTCATGGGCCGCACCGACGACGTGATCAACGTGGCCGGTCACCGCATGTCCACCGGGGAGATAGAAGCGGTACTCGCCAGTCACCCCGCCGTCGCCGAATGCGCCGTGATCGGGGTCAACGACCAGCTCAAGGGACAGGTTCCGCGGGGGCTCGTGGTGCTCAAGGCCGGCAGCGATGCGGATCCCGCCAGCCTCGGCGCGGAGCTTGTCCAGCTCGTCCGCGACCAGATCGGCGCCGTCGCCTCGCTGCGCCGGGTGGATATCGTGGCCGCTCTCCCCAAGACCCGCTCGGGCAAGATCCTGCGCAAGACCATGCGCGGCATCGCGGAAGGGGCCGACGAGCCAATTCCGTCCACAATCGAAGACCCCGCCGCGCTTGAGGCCCTACGCCCCATCCTGCGTCGCTGACCGGACGGGATGTGGCTGACAGGGCGGATGTGGCTGACAGGGCGGGATGTGGCTGACAGGGCGGGATAACGACGAGACCAGCCCACCGGGCCGGCGCCCGCAGGCCGGCAACACAACTTCCCCCCCGAAAACGTCACGGAAAACGGACATTCCGCCCGCAGGGGCGACGTTTTCGGGGGGGAAGACGCACCAACCCGCCCGGACGCCACCCGTTCACGGTCAGCGTCCCGCACGCCCGGATCACCGGCCGGGTCCGACGATCTTGACCGACAGTGCGGAATCCGGTCAGGCGTGGCCTGGGATGGGTGGAATGGCCGTCTTGGCGTGTTAGCGTGCGGCTGGCCCCGTTCCGATGAGAGATCGCCGCGGCGCCGGAGCGCGGATGAGCTGCGCTGGTCCGCAGGGGGACGGTGTGATCTTGGTAGCGGCGGGAATCGTGATGTGGCGTGCCGGCAACGGGATGGGACGGGAACTGTGACAGAGAATGCGGCCATCTGGCCGGGAAGTAGCTATCCGCTTGGAGCGGGCTACGACGGTGCAGGGACCAATTTCGCGCTGTTCTCTGAGGCGGCGGAACAGGTCGAGCTCTGCCTCTTCGATGACGACGGCACTGAAACCAGGCTCGCGTTGCGTGAGGTTGACGGGTTTATCTGGCACGGCTACCTGCCGGGCGTAAGCCCGGGCCAGCGCTACGGATACCGGGTCCACGGACCTTATGACCCGGCTGCCGGGCACCGCTGCAACCCGGCCAAGCTGCTGCTCGATCCGTACGCGAAGGCGGTCGAGGGAAGCGTCCGCTGGGATCCGGCGGTGTTCTCCTACCCGTTCGGGCAGCCTGACGAGCGCAACGACGCGGACTCCGCGCCGTACGTCCCGCGTTCCATCGTGGTGAATCCCTACTTCAACTGGGACGTCGACCGGCCGCCCCGGACCCCGTACCACGAGACCGTGATCTACGAAGCTCATGTGCGCGGTCTCACCAAACTGCATCCAGGGATCCCGGAGGCAGAGCGCGGGACCTACCTGGGCCTGGCGCACCCCGCGGCCATCGGGCACCTCCAAGGGCTGGGCGTCACGGCGGTCGAGCTTATGCCCGTGCACCAGTTCGTCACCGACAGCTTCCTTGCCGAACGCGGGCTGCGGAACTACTGGGGCTACAACAGCATCGGGTTCTTCGCGCCGCACAACGGTTACTCCTCAAGCGGTATGCGCGGCGAGCAGGTGCAGGAGTTCAAGTCCATGGTCAGGACGCTGCACGAGGCCCGGATCGAGGTGATCCTCGACGTCGTCTATAACCACACCGCCGAGGGCAACCACCTTGGGCCGACGCTGTCGCTGCGTGGCATCGACAACCAGGCGTACTACCGGCTGCTTGGGGATGATCTGCGTTATTACATGGATACGACCGGTACGGGGAACAGCTTGTTTATGCGTCACCCGCACGTGCTGCAGATGATCATGGATTCACTACGGTACTGGGTGACGGAGATGCACGTGGACGGGTTCAGGTTCGACCTCGCCGCAACACTGGCGCGTCAGTTCCACGAGGTGGACCGGCTGTCTGCGTTCTTCGACATGGTCCAGCAGGATCCGGTGGTGTCGCAGGTCAAGCTCATCGCCGAGCCATGGGACGTCGGCCCGGGCGGATACCAGGTCGGGAACTTCCCGCCGCTTTGGACCGAATGGAACGGCAAGTACCGCGACACCGTACGCGATTTCTGGCGGGGCGAGCCGGCCAAACTGCCCGAGTTCGCATCCCGCCTCACTGGCTCAAGCGACCTCTACCAGAACGACGGCCGCCGCCCGGTGGCGTCGATCAACTTTGTCACCTGCCATGACGGCTTCACCGCGGCGGACCTGGTCTCCTACGATCACAAGCACAACGACGCCAACGGTGAGGGTGGCCTGGACGGCAGCGACGACAACCGGTCCTGGAACTGCGGCATCGAAGGCCCGGCCGGCGACCCCGGCATCGTGGCGCTGCGCGAGCGGCAGAAACGCAACTTCCTCACCACGCTGTTCCTGTCGCAGGGAGTCCCGATGCTGCTCGCGGGCGATGAGATCGGCGGCACCCAGCAGGGGAACAACAACGCCTACTGCCAGGACAACGAGATCTCCTGGCTGGACTGGTCGCAGGCCGGGAAGTACTCCGCCGCGCGCGCAGACGCGGCGGGACGCGCCGGAGGCGAGCAGAGGAGGGACCAGGCGCTGCATGGGTTCGCCGAGAAGCTTATCCGGCTGCGCGCCGACCATCCCGTGTTCCGCCGCCACCGATTCTTCCGCGGGATTGAGATCCGCGGCCTGCATGATCAACTCGGGGACATCGCATGGTTCACCCCAGCCGGCGAGGAGATGACCGATGACGACTGGGAGGCGGGTTTCGCCAAGTCGCTCACCGTCTTCCTGAACGGTGACGCGATCGTCGAACCGGACCCCCGGGGCGAGCGAATCCGCGACGATTCGTTCCTTCTGCTCTTTAACGCCAGCGAGCAGGATCTGGAGTTCACCATCCCGCCGCCGCGTTACGGCGAGGCGTGGGGGAAAGTACTCGACACGGCGGAGCCATTGAGCTCGTGGGAGCACATGGCTGTCAAGGCCGGCGACGCGGTCGCCCTGTCCAACCGCTCCGCACAGGTGCTTCGCCGTGACTGATGCCAGGCCGGCCCCGGTCTCGACATACCGGCTCCAGCTCCGGTCCGGATTCGGGTTCGCCGACGCCGCTGCGATCGCGGACTACCTCGCCTGTCTCGGTGTGACTCACGTCTACCTGTCGCCGATCCTGCAGGCCGCGCCGGGCTCCACGCACGGATACGACGTCGTGGACCACTCCCGTATCTCCGCAGGCCTTGGCGGGGAGGCGGCGTTCCGCGCCATGGTCGGGCAGTTCCGCCGCCACGGCCTGGGCGTGCTGGTCGATATCGTGCCCAACCACATGGCCGTCCCCGTGCCCGAGTCGCTCAACCGGCAGCTGTGGTCAGTGCTCGAAGAGGGGAAAGGTTCGCCGTATGCGCACTGGTTCGACATCGAGTGGGCGGCGCAAGCGGGCCGCATGTTGCTGCCCATCCTGGCCGGGCCGGTCGAGGACTGCCTCGGCGACCTCACCGTGGACCGTTACGGTCACGCCGTCAGCGACGCTGCGGAATCGCCCGGTCACCGGGCCGCTGACGTGCCCGAAGACGAGCCAGTGCTCCGCTACTTCGACCACGTGCTGCCATTACGCCCCGGCACCGCCGGCCTGCCGCTTGACGATCTGCTCCGCGCACAGCACTACAGGCTCGCCCACTGGCGCGACGGCGCGACCGAGCTGAACTGGCGGCGGTTCTTCGACGTCACCTCCCTCATCGCGATCCGGGTGGAGGACGCCGGCGTCTTCGCCGCCACCCACCGTCTGCTGCTCAGCCTGGTGGCGGAGGGGCTCATCGACGCCCTGCGGGTCGATCATCCCGACGGGCTGGCTGACCCACGCGGCTACCTGCGGCAGCTGGCCGAGGCGACAGGCGGCGTCTGGGTCGTCACAGAGAAGATCCTGGCCGGGACCGAGGAACTGCCATCGGACTGGCCGTGCGCGGGCACGACAGGTTACGACACGCTGGGCGCGGTGGGCGGCCTCTTCGTCGACCCGGACGGCCGCGAGCCGCTCACCGGGACATATATGCGATTCACCAAGGTCCATAACGGCTTCGCGGAGGTGGCGCAGTCCACCAAGAGCGACGCGGCCAGGCGCGGGCTCGCGGCCGAGGTATCGAGGCTTACCCGGCTGCTCACCCACGCGGGCGTACCCGAACTCGGCGGCCTCGGCTCGGAAGATCTTCGCGCGGTGCTTGTCGAGCTGCTTGCCGCGTTCCCCGTTTACCGCGCGTACGTGGTGCCGGGTGAACCCCCGCCAGAAACGTCTGTGACGATCATGGCAGGTGCCGCCGCAGCCACTCGGAGCCGTCTTCCCACCCGCCTGCACACGGTGGTCGATACCGTGTGCGCTCTTCTGCTCGGCTGCAAGGACGCGGCGGCGGTCCCGGGCCGCGACGAGCTGATCGTGCGGTTCCAGCAGACGTGCGGTCCCGTGATGGCCAAGGGCGTTGAAGACACCGCGTTTTACCGCTGGTCGCGCCTGGTCGCGCTGAACGAGGTTGGCGGCGAGCCAGAACGGTTCGGGGTCAGCCCGGAGGAGTTCCACGCCGCCGCGGGCCGTCTCGCCCGGGACTGGCCGGCGACGCTGAGCACGCTTTCCACACACGACACCAAACGCCAGGAGGACGTGCGGGCCCGGCTGTCCGTGCTCGCCGAGCTGCCGCAGGCGTGGGCGCGGGAGGTAACCCAATGGCACGACCGTGCCCTCACGCTCAGCGGCGGCCTGGCTCCTGAGCCGGACACCGAGTACCTCATGTGGCAGACCCTTGCCGGCGCCTGGCCGATCGAGCGTGATCGCCTCGCCGGGTACCTCCAGAAGGCGATGCGGGAGGCAGGAACCCGGACGTCCTGGACAGATCCCGACCCCGGTTACGAGTCGGTGGTGCTCGCGTTCGCCGACGCGGTGCTCGGCGACCCTGAACTGACCGCGAGCATCGCCGGGTTCGTCGCCGGGATCACGCCTGATGCCCGGGTGAATTCGCTCGGTGCGAAACTCGTGCAGCTCACGATGCCGGGAGTCGCGGATGTCTACCAGGGCTGCGAGCTGACCGGATTCTCGCTCGTGGATCCTGACAACCGGCGGCCCGTCGACTTCGCGCGCCTGCGCGGGCGGCTCGCCGCGCTCGACGCGGACCCATCGCGCCCTGCTCCATTGAGTGCGCCGCCCGGCGCTGACACGGCCGCAGTGGCAGACCTCGACGCAGAGAAGCTGCTCGTGACCTCACATACGCTGCGGCTGCGCCGAGATCATCCGGACTGCTTCGCCGGAGGCTACACGCCGCTTCGAGCCGAGGGCCCGGCGGCGCGGCATGCGGTCGCGTTCCTGCGCGGCGGCGACGCGGTAGCCGTCGCCACCCGGCTGCCAGCCGGGCTGCGGCGAAGGGGCGGCTGGGCGGACACGGTGCTGCCGCTGCCGGGTGGGCCCTGGCGGGACGTTCTGACCGGCGTCACCCATGCCGGTCCGCACCCGCTGCTTGCCACATTGGCGCTGCGGCTGCCTGTAGCACTGCTTGTTCACGAAGGGATTTCTGCCGGGTGACTGTGTTTCGAGTCTGGGCGCCTGCGGCTGAGCAGGTCGACGTGGAGGTAGCGGGGCAGCGGCACCCGATGATCCCGGCGGACGACCCTGGTTGGTGGCACGCCGCCGTGCCGGACGCTGGAGACTGTGCCGACTACGCGTTCCGGCTCGACGGCGGTGATCCGCTGCCGGATCCGCGCGCACCGCGGCAGCCGTTCGGGATCAATGGGGTAAGCCGCGTCTATGATCACTCCGCCTTCCGCTGGACCGACCGGGGCTGGCGGGGCGGCCCGCTGCACGGATCCGTGATCTACGAGCTGCACATCGGCACGTTCACGCCGCAGGGCACGCTTGACGCCGCGATCGAGCGGCTCGACCATCTCCGTGGCCTCGGCGTCGACATGGTCGAGCTGATGCCAGTCGCGGCGTTCCCCGGCCACCACGGCTGGGGCTACGACGGGACAAGTCCCTGGGCCGTGCACGAACCCTACGGCGGACCGGACGCGCTGAAGCGGTTCGTGGACGCCTGCCACGCGCGGCGCCTGGCCGTCGTGCTTGACGTCGTGTACAACCACGTCGGCATCGGCAACAGGCTCGGCGCGTTCGGCCCGTACTTCACCGACGCGCACGTGACACCGTGGGGTCCCGCGGTGAATCTGGACCAGCCGGGCTCGGACGAGGTGCGGGCCTTCCTGATTGGCAACGCGCTGATGTGGCTGCGCGACTACCACGTCGACGGGCTGCGGCTTGATGCGGTGCACACGCTCGAGGACCGTCGCGCGATGCATTTCCTCGAACAACTCGCGACCGAGGTGCATGCTCTGGCGGCGCTGCTCAACCGCGAACTGATCCTCATCGCTGAATCCGACGCCAACGATCCCCGCCTGGTCACCTCGCGGGAGGCGGGCGGCTACGGGCTGGCCGCGCAGTGGAGCGACGACTTCCACCATGCGGTCCACGCGGCGATCACGGGTGAGCGTCAGGGCTACTACTGCGACTTCGGGTCGCTCGCGGCTCTCGCGAAGACCATTACCAAGGTGTTCTTCCACGACGGCATCTGGTCCACCTTCCGCGGGCGCAGGCACGGGCGGCAGGTCGACGTGTTCCGCATCCCGGCCCACCGTTTCCTTGGTTACCTGCAAGATCACGATCAGATCGGCAACCGGGCGACCGGCGACCGGATCTCCGCCATCCTGCCCACCGAGCTGATCAGGGTCGGCGCGGGGCTGGTCCTGACCGCTCCGTTCACGCCGATGCTGTTCATGGGGGAGGAGTGGGGCGCTGACAGCCCGTGGCAGTACTTCACCGATCACATCGATCCGGGTCTCGCCCGGGCTGTCGCAGACGGCCGCCGTGCGGAGTTCGCCGCGCACGGCTGGGGTGCGGGTGAAATCCCGGACCCGCAGGATGAGGCGACGTTTCTGCGTTCCAAACTGGACTGGTCGCAATTGCATAAGGATCCGCACTGCGAGCTGCTCGCGTGGTACAGGGAATTGATCGCGCTGCGCCGTGCCAGGCCCGAGCTGACCGATCCGCGCCTTGACCGGGTGGAGGTCGACTATGACGAGACCGGGCGATGGCTGGTGGTGCGGCGAGGGCGGCTGCGGATCGTGGCCACCCTCGGCCAGGACGGCCCGCGGCTGCCGCTTGGCAGGCCCGGCGCGGCGCTCCTGACCGCCTCATGCCCTGGGATCGTGATCGACGGGGACACGGTCACAATGCCAGGGAGGGCCTTCGCCGTCATCGAGACCTGACCCCGGGGCGGTGGGCTCATCCGCGCCACGGCCCATGCGAACGGCATCCGTTTCTCCCTCGTGACAGCATACCTGGAGTCAGCGGATACCCTGCTTTGTCGGTGATGAGGGTCCGGCTGAGCTCCGGGCAGCGCCTGGGCAATGCGCGAGGGAATCGAGTGACGGGGAGAATGCGATGAGTCTGCCGATCAGCCAGCAGCGGATACTCGACAGGATCGAACATGGGCTGCGGACGCACGATTCGCGGTTGACCTCGATGTTTGCCACTTTCACGCGGCTAACAAGGCTCGACGAGATGCCCGAGGTCGAGCAGCTGAAGCCAGGGCGCCGCAAGGCATCGGCGCGCACCGGCCGGCGGGGTGCCCAGGTGCGGTGGATCGCGTTTGTCCCCGTCGCGCTCGTCGCGGTGCTGAGCGCGGTCGTCATCGGATTGGTCGTTTTCTCGACTCAAAACCAGTGTGTGCCCAGGACCGCATTATCTGGTCACGGCTCCGCGCCGGGGCACACCAGAGTGTGTCCGGCGAGACCCTCGCCCTTTGGGCCCGGCTAGCTCGGCCTGGCCGGCGGGGCCTGGCTGGCGGGGCCTGGCTGGCGGGGCCTTGCTGGCTGGCTCGGCCTGGCTGGCTGGGCCTGGTTGGCGGGGCTTGGCTAGCTCGGCCTGGCTGGCGGGCCTGGCTAGCCCGATCCCTGCGCTGCCCCTCGCCGCTTTCTCCCTCTATGGCGGCCTTGGGGTGCTGGCGGAAGAAGGCGCTCAGCGGATTGCTTTCCCGCTGCGACGGCAGATCCGCGCCTGAGCAGAAGCTGCCGCTCTTCCGGGCTGGTCCCGCCCCATACCCCTTCGGTCTGAGCAGTCGCCAGCGCGAACTCAAGGCACTCTCGCCGCACCTGACAGGCCGCGCATGTGGCCTTGGCGCGCGTGACCTGTTCCAGGGCGGGACCTGACCGTGATATGGGGAAGAACAACTCCGGATCGGCGGACCGGCAGGCGGCGAGCGACCACCAGCCCGCCCGGTACGAAGTCGCAGTCATCGCAGACCTCACAGGTGCTCAGGGACCGTCTCGGCGGCTGAGGTGATAGCCGCGGATACTGTCGATTCCCGCGGCGACGGTGCGTACTCCTCCCGTGAAAGAAGTTTATGGCGTAACGGTCTGGCGGGAGTCTGGCTGGGGCTGAGCGACCGGTGGACAGGCCAATGGATGCGGCACACCGCCGCCGCCGCGCGGGACGAATGGCAGGTGATCGGCTCGGCCCCGGGCTCACTGCCCGCTCATTCCCGCAGCGGGCCAAAGGAGTGGCTCGCGAGCGGCATGCGAGATGTGGTCGTCTGCCCAGAACGCGATCAGCTCGTCCTCGCTGAGCTGCGCCGGCGGCACGTCGGATCGCAGGATTCGGCCGGTGGTCAGTGTCCAGGTGTGGATAAGCAGGAACGCCAGGAGGTTCTCCTCGGCCTGGCTACAGGCGCCCTGGCCGAGCCCGGTTCCGGCGACGCCTGCCGCAGTCGCGTCGGCGCGCGGGTGGGGCGGGTTGGCTGGCATCGGTCACACCCGTTCCGCGCCGGTGACTGCCAGATCCGCGGGGATGCTGCCCGGGCCGGCTTGGGCGGCCGGAATGCGGTCACCGCCGGCTCCGCCACGGGCGCCCATCTGGCTGGGATGGGCGATGTTATTTTCGTCACGGCGTAGATTCACAGCGCAGGCTGGAAGCTTCCTCATACCGGTACTCTTCAGGGGCCATGGCGTCTGGTGACCAAGCGCATACCCTGAGGATGGGTGCACGGCCGGTGAAAGTCCTTGCGCGCATGGTCTGCCGCCCGTCACAGTTGTGTCGATATTCATGACGCACCTCCTGTCCACAAGGGGGTGTCAGGGAGGGCCACCCCGCCGGTCGTGACGTCCTGGTTGCACAGTTGGTCACGAAACCTCTGGGGCGGTCCTCCGGCTTGTCCGGGGAGAACCGCTGGGCCAGGCGCAGGCTGCCTGGCCCGTTTGACGCGACGCAGCACCGGCCGGCCCCCCTAGTGCAGCCCCGCATTAGTCCTTGACGGGTTCAAGCGGCCTGAGGCTGGGGGCCGGCAGGTTCTGTGGGTGCGGGATTGGCGGCATGGCGGGCGAGGTAGGCGGTGTGGTCAGCTTTGGCGTCGTAAGTCCACGTGTAGGGCTGGGCGGTCCGGTTGTAGCGGATCGCGAAGTCGGTGATCTTGCCGGCCAGGTCGGCGTGGGAGGTGAACTCGCCGCGGCGCAGCAGGGCGCGGGTCAGTATCGAGAACCACAGCTCGGCCATGTCCAGCCAGGAGGCGTGTTTCGGGGTGTAGGTGACCGTGATCCGGGGGTGCGCGGCGATCCAGGCCCGGGTGGCCCTGGAGGTGTGCGACGGCCCGTTGTCCATGATCAGGTGGATGTTCAGGTGCGGGTCGGTGCACTGATCCAGGCGGTGCAGGAAGCCAGTGAAGGTGACCGAGTTGTTCCGGCCGATCGGCTCGACGATCACTTGCCCGGTGGCGACCTCCAGTGCGGCGATGATGGAGGCGGTGCCGTTGCGGACGTATTCGAACTCCCGCCGGGCCAGCCGGCCGGGCCGGGCCGGCTGCCCGGGATATTTGCGGTACTTGGCCTGGATCCCGGTCTTCTCATCGATGCAGATCACGACGGTGCCCGGCGGCGGGCGCAGGTACCGGGTCGCACACCGCGGCGGCCTGTTCCCAGAACTGCTCGTCATCGACACGGTTCAGCCAGCCCCGGACCCGGTGCGGCCGCAGTTCCAGGTCCGCCAGGATCCGCCCGGCCTGGGAGGCCGAGATGCCGGTACCGGCCAGCTGCCCGGCGATCAGGCCATGGGTCCACACCGAGGTGCCCTCCGGCGGGGCCGACGTCGCGGCCGCCACGATCCGCAACCTGACATCGGGCCCGTACACCTCGGGCAGGCCGCTGCGGGGCCGGTCAGCCAGGGCGGGTATGCCGCCGCGGACGAACCGGCGCCGCCAGGTCCGCACCGTGGCCACCGCGCAGCCCAGCCGGGCCGCGATCCGCGCGTTCGCCCAGTTCGCGTGGGCCAGCAGCACGATCCTGGCGCGCAGCACCAGCGCCTGCGGCGCCGACGCCCGCCGCACGATCGCCTCCAATTTCGCCTTGCGCCGCGACCCCAAGAACACCACGTCCCGGCTCGACTGCACGCGCCAAGACCCACCTCCAGACGATCTACGCTGATCGCCCGACAATGCCCGGAACAGGATCGGAACTGGTGGCGGCGCGCCGGGTACGGCGACAATAAACCATGCCCGTGCCGCCCAAGCGCCTCAAAGAACTGATCGAAGGCACCGTCGACCACCACGCCTCGGTGCGCTGGCCTGCGCTGGAAGAGGTCACCATCAGCTGGCGCGGCTCCTACGGCTACCTCACCGGCTATCTCAGCGACGATGACGACGACCAGATCAAGCTCTGCCGGATCCAATACCTCGGCGACGACAACGAATGGGCATTTGCGATCTGGCGGGCCAGCACCGACACCTACACCGACGCAATCCTGCTGGACGGCAGCTTCACCGGTCACCCCAGCCAAGCCCTCGACACCGCCTGCACCCTCTACCTCGCCGACACCGGCGGCCACACATCATGACAGCCCGAACCCCTCAAGAACTAATGCGGGGTTGCACTAGCGCCACGCGGCAGCTCTGTGACGGCGGCCCCGGTGAGGCCCCGGCCAGGGAACGGAATCTGTCCCTGCCTTCGGCCTGTCGTTCGTTGCTGGGCCCGGCTCCCCGGCCGGGAACCCGCATCGCATACTGGTACGCCCGGGGCGAACCGGGACTGATTGATCTTTACGCGCAGACTCTACTGCGATGGGCCGGACCGTGCTCTGCAAATCCAGGGGCGGGATGTCGCTAACTTACTTCAGTGCCCAGAGTCGCGGCTTCTGCCTGCGCAAACGTGCCCAGAGTCGAGTTAAGGACGGTAGCCTAATAACGGCTTGGTAACGTTTAGTGTAACTGCACGTTCCGGTGCACAAGATCGGTAAATGGTACCAGCGCGGACGTATGAGACTTTGATAGTTTACGAGGCGCCGTTGCGTGCTGTTGCGCGCACTTCCTGACGTTTGGGTAGCGGGTCTATGGCTCAGCGGGAAGTTTCCTCTTTTCATTTATCCTGAACGGCTGCCGCGAGCTGTCACGAACACACTCGATGGCGCCCCAGCGCGAGGGGGCTGAGCCTGCCGTCCGGCCACCTGCCGGTGCGGTGAGCCCGCGCAGGCGATGGCCGACCCTGCTGAGCGGAGCCTTCCGGCGCCGCTGAGCAGGATCGCCCTGATGTGGTCGGTGGCCGTGTGTCAGCTGTGCACGACCTGGCGCTTGCGGGCCTGATTGACCGTTCTCGCGGGTGATGCGACTTTGGCGCCGCCGGCATACCCTTAGGAAGGGACGACTGACGCCACGATCGTGGCCTGACTAGCGCAGCGTTGCCATATCCCGCGAGAGGCAGACCAGCCGTGCGTGAAGAACGCAAGACACTGACCCGTTACACCATCGAGTCCGAACACCGCCATCCCGGCTCTACCGGTGACTTCTCCGGGCTGCTCAACGCGGTGGCAACGGCCGTGAAGATCATCAGCAACCAGGTCAGCCGCGGCGCGCTCGTCGGCGCCCTGGGAAGCGCTGGCGTGGAGAACGTCCAGGGCGAGATACAGAAGAAGCTCGACCTCATCAGCAACGAGGTGATGATCGGCGAGACGGAATGGACCGGGCACGTCGCCGCGATGGCGTCGGAAGAGATGGAAGACATCTACCCTGTCCCCGCAACCGTCAGGCGCGGCAAGTACCTGCTGGTCTTCGACCCGCTTGATGGCTCGGGCAACCTTGACGCCAACATCTCGGTTGGCACGATCTTCTCGATCCTGCGCAGCCCCGACCCGGATGCTGAGCCGCGGGTCGAGCACTTCCTCCAGCCGGGCGTCGCCCAGGTGTGCGCAGGCTTCGCGCTGTACGGACCATCCACGATGCTGATCCTCACCACCGGCGACGGCGTCGACGGATTCACGCTCGATCGCGACATCGGGGCGTTCGTCATCACTCATCCGCACCTACGCATTCCCGAGGACTGCGGGGAGTTCGCGATCAACGCCTCCAACGAGCGCTTCTGGGAGCCGCCGGTGCGCCGCTATATTCAGGAGTGCCTGGCGGGCAGGACAGGACCGCGAGGCCGGGACTTCAACATGCGCTGGATTGCCTCGCTCGTGGCGGAGACGTACCGTATCCTCACCCGCGGCGGTGTCTTCCTGTACCCGACCGACAGCAAGGAACCGGCCAAGTCGGGGCGGCTCAGGCTGATGTATGAGTGCAATCCGATTTCCTTCATCGTCGAGCAGGCCGGCGGTGGCGCCAGCACTGGACGCGAGCGCGTGATGGAACTCCAGCCTGCGGACCTGCACCAGCGTGCGCCGCTGATTCTCGGATCAAGGAACGAGGTCGAGCGGATCGAGCGCTACCACCGCGAGCAGGCCGGTGGGCAGGAGCCAGCCTTCGACGACTCGCTCTTCAACAGCCGCTCCTTGTTCCGAATCCCCTAACTAGCAGGAGAATCCGAATCCCCTAACTAGCAGGAGAACAGGTGTCGGCCAAGCATCCAGTCGTCGCCATCACCGGCTCGTCCGGCGCAGGCACGTCTTCCGTGACCAGGACCTTCCAGCACATCTTCCAGCGAGAGGAGATCAACGCGACGATCGTGGAGGGCGACTCCTTCCACCGCTACGCCCGCGAGCAGATGAAGGTCGCCACCGCGGAGGCCGCGCAGGAAGGCAACCACCACTTCTGCCACTTCTCACCCGAGGCGAACCTGCTCGAAGACCTCGAGACGCTGTTTCGCGAGTACGGCGAGGACGGTCGCGGCAGGATCCGCAAGTACCTGCACGACGCGGAGGAGGCCAGCGCTTACGGGCAGCAGTCTGGGACGTTCACCCCGTGGGTGGACGTCGACCCTGACAGCGACCTGCTCTTCTACGAGGGATTGCACGGTGCCGCGGTCACCGACAAGGCGAACGTCGCCCGGCACGCAGACCTCCTCGTCGGAGTTGTCCCGATCATCAACCTCGAGTGGATCCAGAAGCTGCATCGGGATAAGACCGCACGCGGCTATTCCAACGAGGACGTGGTCGACACGGTCCTGCGGCGCATGCCGGACTACGTGAATTACATCTGCCCGCAGTTCTCACGGACGCACGTGAACTTCCAGCGTGTGCCGACGGTGGACACGTCGAACCCGTTCATCGCCCGCTTTATCCCCAGCGCCGACGAGAGCTTTGTCGTCATCCGGTTCGCCAACCCGAAGGGCATCGACTTTCCCTACCTGCTGTCGATGCTGCACGACTCGTTCATGTCACGGCCAAACATCATCGTCGTGCCGGGCGGGAAGATGGAGCTGGCGATGCAGCTGATCTTCACTCCGCTCATCCTGCGGCTGATGGACTCACGACGCCGGGGGCTGACCGCGTGATCTGCGCGGCCGTGGTGTTGATCGTCATCGCCGCGGCAGTGCCGCATGGCCTGATCGCGGCCGGTCCTACCGCGGGCCGCGTCCGGCCACCCGGTCGGCGGACGCCATACTGGGCAGACAGTATTTCAGTTGGAAATGAGACAGCGCTTCCATCAAAAGGGTGAGCGTCATGCGCTTCCGGCCGCGCGTAGCGATCGACCTCGGCACTGTCAACACACTCGTAAGCGTCACTGGGCGGGGTCTGGTTGTCGAAGAGCCCTCCGCGGTGGCCCTTGACAGGGCGACGGGCAGGGTTGCCGCCGTGGGCGAGCCCGCAGACGCGCTGGCGGGGAAGGAACCTGTGGATGTCGAGGTGATCTACCCGCTGCGGGCCGGGGTCATCGCCGATCTGGAAGCGTCTGCGGCCATGCTGCGTGCCTTCTTGCGCCGAGCGCACGTGCGTCGCCGATTGTTACGGCCCCGCGCGGTGGTTTGCGTGTCGGCCGGCGCGACGTGGGTGGAGCGCCGGTCCATTCATGCCGCCTTGGCGGCTCGTAGCCCTCGTTGCGTGGTGACGCTCGTTGATGAGCCGGTCGCCGCCGCCGCGGGGGCAGGCGTCGACCTTTCCGGCGCGGAGGGCGCCTTCATTGTGGACGTTGGGGGTGGGACGACGGAGGTCGCGGTGGTGGCAGGCGGTCGCGTTGTGCGTGCCCAGTCGCTGCGCCTGGGGGGCAACGCCATGGACGAGGCGATCATCGACGCCGCCCGGGCTGAGCTGGGCCTGCTGGTCGGCCGCAAGGCGGCCAGGCGCCTGAAGACGACGCTTGGGCTCACCGGGGGGGACACGGGATATGCCGAAGCCGTCGGTGTCGACGCCGCCCACCGGGCGCCCCGTGCTGAGAACGTGCCGGGGCACCTGGTGGCGGCGGCACTCGAGCACCCGGTCGCCACGATCATCACGGCCGTCAGGGAGATGCTGTCCGACCTCCCGCCGGACCTCGCAGAAGACGTGGTCAGGGGAAAGATCCGGCTCGCAGGTGGCGGGGCCTTGCTCCTCGGCCTGCCGAGCAGGATCGAGGCATCGGCGGGTGTCCCCACCGTCCTCGTGGACGACCCGCTTCGCTGCGTCGTCCGAGGAGCGGCCGAGATCCTCGAGCACGGCGCCGGGATCGTAGGGCCCGGATCGCCCGGCTGAGGCTGCAAGATCGCTTCGCCATACGCGGCCTGTCCGGGGGCCGGGACGCCGGTCATGTCGGGGGAGCAAAGCGCCAATGATGTTCAGTGCAGTCCCTCGGCGAGCGGGCCAAGTGACAGCGCCGGCAGCAGCATCAGGACGATCTCGATGATGTTGGTCAGCGGGGTCGGGTTCTCCAGCGGGTGAGCGCCATCGCCATCCCCTCCCCGCATCGGTGAGGTCCGCTCCTGTCGAGCCAACCACCCGGACGAGCTATCAGAACCCGCGCTAACGCGGCTCAGACGCTCAGGCCGGCAATCCTGACGCGATGCATGCGCGCGGCCGGCGCACCGCACACGCGGTAACAGGGAGCGGCGACGTGGCAATGAACGGCGCCGATCGAATGTTGTGCACTGGTCAAAGGCGGTCGATCCGGGGCGGGTAGCGGCCCTATTCTCACGGGATGGACGTCATCTCTCTCGGCTACAGGACGGACCTGATGCTCCGGGTCCTCGAGGGCAGCGAGGTTGTCGACCACGGCGACAACCTCGTGGTCCGTACTCCGGCCAATCCGGCGTTCTGGTGGGGCAACTTCATTCTGCTGGGCTCGCCGCCCCCGCCGGCTGACGCAGGCAGGTGGCTTGCGCGGTTTGCCGAGGCGTTCCCTGGCGCCGGTCACGCGGCACTGGGCGTTGACGTGACGGACCAGAGCGCGGTCGATCCCGCCGGTTTCGTTGACGCCGGATTTCGTTTCGAGCTGAATACCGTCATGACAGCGCGGTCTGTGCGCGAACCACCCCGTCCCAATCGCGCCGCGTGCTACAGGCAGCTGGCTGGCGACGATGACTGGCGGCAGTCGGTCGCGTTGCGTGTCGCATGCGACACGGGCCCTGACACGGCAGCCGACCATGCCTTCGATAAGCACCGCACCGCCGAGGCACGCCGCGTTACGGAGGCGGGCCATGGATCCTGGTTCGGAGGGTTTGTCGATGGCCGGCTGGTGACCCAGCTTGGCCTGCTGTCCGACGGCACCGGCATCGCCCGTTTCCAGAACGTCGAGACACATCCCGCGATGCGGGGCCGGGGGCTGGCGGGAACCCTGGTCTACGAGGCCGCCCGTTACGGCTTCGACGCGATGGCCGCTGGCACGCTTGTCATTGTCGCCGATCCGGGCTACGTCGCCGCTCGCATATACCGCTGCGTCGGCTTCACCGACGCTGAGAGCCAGATCGGGTTTGAGCGCCCACCTGCCACGCCCCAGGCGACGCAGGGTGCCGAACTGCCATCCGAGGTGTGAGGAGCCGGAATGCGCGGACCCCGCCCGTTATCCCGGTTCACTTGCGGCCCATCCGTGATCGTGGTGGATGCTCGGTCCCTCCGGGCCGGGTGTGGCCGTGGGACAGTGCGGTGATGGAAGACTATCGAACGGTGAACCGCGCAGGCTGGGACGAGCGTGCCCCTGCGCACGCGGCATCACCCGACTACTCAGTCGACCGCTTCGTGGCCGATCCCGCGTTCATCAGCCACGTGGTCCGTTTCGACCTGCCGAGGCTGGGGGACATCACCGGCCTTCGCGGGCTGCATTTGCAGTGTCACATCGGCACCGACACGGTCTCGCTGTCGCGGCTCGGTGCGAGGATGACGGGGCTCGACTTCTCGGCGGCGGCCCTTGCGGAGGCTCGCCGCCTCGCTGCACGGACCGGCTCCGAGGTGGACTTCGTCGAGGCTGAGGTGTATGAGGCGGTTGGCGTTCTTGGCCCGGGGACATTCGACCTCGTCTTCACCGGGATCGGCGCGCTGTGCTGGCTGCCCGACATCCGCCGCTGGGCAAGGGTGGTCGCTGACCTGCTGCGGCCCAATGGCCGGCTGTTCCTGCGTGAGGGCCACCCGATGCTGTGGGCGCTCGACGACGGGCGGGCGGATCACCTGCTGGTGGTGGCCTACCCGTACTTCGAGCGGCAGGACCCTACCGTCTTCGACACCGGAGGCACGTATGTCGAGACCGACGTGATCTTCGAGCAGAACCTGACGCACGAATGGAACCACGGCCTCGGCGAGATCGTGACCGCGCTGCTCGACGCCGGGATGGACCTGACAAAGCTCGTCGAGCACGACAGCGTGCCGTGGGAAGCCCTGCCCGGTCAGATGGAACGGACCGGCGGGGTGGCCGAGGGCGAGTGGCGGCTCATCGACCGCCCTTGGCGGCTGCCGCACACCTACACTCTGCAGGCTGTCAAGCGAAGCTGACGCGCGGTGCCTGATCACCATCGGGCGGGATCGCCGCCGTAGGACGTGAGCGACCGCGGCCAGTCGAGGCCGTGGCCGCCGAACTGGCCAGGCGGCGTCACCGTGGTGACGGGGCCTTCGTCGCTGTCGACGGTGGTGAGCCAGGCCGCGACCAAGCCGTCGTCGCCGGGTGCCGCCGGCGTGGTGTCGCCGCGCCGCTGGCTGAGCAGCCACCACGCGGTCCTCGCGAGCGATAGTTCGCGCGCGTGGGTCCCGCCAGTGTCCGCCTGAAGGCGCAGCGCTCCAAGCACCGCCGCCGCGCACAGGTACCCGGTGCCGTGATCGAGCAGCTGGCATGGCATCGCACCTGGCCGCTCGCCGTCGGCCGACTCGGCCATCGCGATGCCGCAGGCGGCCTGGACGATGCTGTCGAACCCGCGCCGCACACCCCACGGGCCGACGGTGCCCCAGGCCGACATGGAGGCCATGACGACACCGGGATGCCGCTCGGCGCCGGTGGCGGAGTCTATTCCAAAACGGCTTAGCGCGTGCGGCCGGTAGCCATGGACGAGGACATCGGTCTCGTCGAGCAGTTCGTGCAGGCGCGTGAGTCCATCGCGTGTTCGCGCGTCGAGCAAGGCGCTGCGCTTGCCGAGCAGGCCGTCGCGCGCATGCAGGGGCAACTCGGGCAGTTGCGGGGGGTCGAGCCTGAGCACGTCAGCGCCGAGCGCCGCGAGGAACCGGGTGGCCACCGGGCCGGCGATGACGCGGGTGAGGTCCAGGACCCGTACGCCCGATGCGGGCAGCGGGCAGGCCGGGCGCCTGCGCGGTGGCGCCTCCCCGATCGGGCCGCCCTCAACCAGCCGCTGATCCGCGACGGCCTGGCCCTGCGGGTGCGTGCGCCAGTCTCCCGCGCTGCGGACAGCGGCGGCGACCCCGCCCGCGTCGAAAACCCGCGCCTCGATCTCGCGTGCGGGCGCGCTGCCGATCGCCGCGACCACCGCGTCGTAGGCGGCGGCGGCGTCGTCGGCGGCGGCGCCGAGCGCCCGAAGCAGCGCCTCGCGGTGCCACAGGTAGTTGGCATGCGTGCGTACCCAGCCGTCGCTGGCCCGCCAGAAACGGGAAAGCGGCGCGAAACCTGGACCGAACGGCTCGCCGCGGCGGCGCAGGTACGCCTCGCTGCGCACGGCGGCGGCCACGTGGCCGGTGGCCAGCCGCACCGGCCCGGGTTTCCTGCCGCCACGCTGCTCATGCAGCCCTGCCGCGGCGAGCATTGCGGCACCTATGCAGGCGATCGCCGTGTCCTCGACCGCCAGCCGGGAAACCAGGTGTCCCGCAGAACCGTCCACCTCGATGCCGACCGGCATCGGCCCTGCTGCCACCCGCCCGTCGATCGCAAGCGCTGCCCACGCCTCCGACAGCAGATCCCGCCACAGGTCACCGGTCACGCCCACCATTGTCGCCCCGGGTCCTGCGGCCGCCCACGGGCACCGCGATGTAGTCGGCATGCTCGAGCAACGGTCGCCGGCCGCGGACCCGTTGCCGTGGCCGAGGCCGATGCAGGCCCTGTCAGGCGTGACGGCCCGGAGGGCCGCCCCGCGCAGTCCTTAGGGATCGCGGGTGAAGTGGCGCGGCAAGCCATCGTCCGCGACGGGTCTTCGAGCGGGCCAGGACCGGTTCGGGCAATGCGGCCTCATGCTCGTAATGTTGAGCCATGTGCCGAAGTATTAAGACCTTGCGCGAGCCATATACCGAGCACGTGACCGATGCGGACGTGCACGCCGCCGCCCTGCAGTACGTGCGGAAGGTGAGCGGGTTCCGCGCACCGGCCGGGCACAATGCCGCGGCATTCGACCGCGCCGTCGACACGATCGCGGCAGCCACCCAGGTCTTGCTCGATCACCTTGAGGTGCGGTCACGGCACCCCGGCCGCCCCGATCAGCGGGCGGCCGCGGGATCGCGTTCCGTGCGCCCGGCCGCGGGCTGACCTGGCCCGGCGGTCTCACCGCCACCAATCCGTCATCTGGACCAGCCGGCCATTCGTCCGCAGCGCCCGAATTTGCTCGTCCACCTGGCCTTGCGTGGCTCCGGCCGCGACATCGTCAGCCGGCTTCATGCAGATCGCCAGGTCGTGGCGGATGGCGTCATGCACCCACGTGAGCTCGTCGAGCAGGTGCCGGCCCAGCGGCAGGCCCGGGGACTGTCACGTGAGTCCTGGGTGAAAGCCGGCGGCGCAGCCGTCATGCGGCCTGCGCGCCTGCGGGCGCACGCAGTGTGGCGAGCGCGGCATTGACCACGACGAGTTCGGTGAGCATGTCGTCGGCGGCGCTGTTCATGACGTCGTTTGGATGCAGGACGCCGTCGGCAAGGAACTGCGGGAAGAAGGGGATGGCGACCGCCTCGGTCACCGGGACCATCTTCAACGCGGTGACGACCTGCTTGAGGGCCTGTACGGCCCGTGTCCCTGCGGCTACCCCGCCGTAGCTGACGAACCCTACGGGCTTGCGCCGCCACTCGTGGTGCAGGTAGTCGATCGCGTTTTTCAAGGTCGCGGGGAACGAATGGTTGTACTCCGGGGTCACGAACACATAAGCGTCGCCGCGCTCGATCGTGGCGCTCCAGTCCCTCGTGTGCTTGTGGGTGTACTGACGTAACCGTGGATGGTCAGGCTCGTCGAGGAATGGCAGGTTGACCTCGGCCAGGTCGACCAGTTCGACGTCGAAGCCGCCATGAGCCACGGCGCGGCGACGGAACCACTGCGCGATTGGCAGGCCGGCACGCCGGGGTCGCGTGCTCGCGACGATGATCTGCAAAATGGGCTTGGCCATACCGTTCCCTCTCATGGTCGGGCGCGCCTGGCCGGTCTCATGGTGTGGGCGCGCCTACGCGGTGCGTGTCCCGGCATCTCCGGGGCTACGCCCGCTGCTGATTCCTGCGGCAACAATATAGTATTATATGCAGAACATCTGCAAAGCCGTTCTTCGTTCCGGCTGAGCGATCGCGGTACCATGGTCAAATGTCGGCAGTGACGTCGCAGGGCGTGGGCCACGCGGGCCGTGATTCCCGCGAGGGCCTGCCGTGTGGTGGCGCGCTGCAAGATGACCTTGGCTGGGCCCTCGGGGTGGTGTTCCGCTCCTACCTCAACGCCGCGAACGCGGCGTTCGGCGACCTGCCCGGCGGGCCCCGCGGCTACCAGGTGCTCGCGGCGGCGACGCGGGGCGAGCCGGGCAACCAGCTTGCCCTGGCCCAGCACCTCGGCGTGGACCGCACCGTGATGACCTACCTGATCGATGACCTCGAAGCCGCTGGGCTCGTCGCGCGGCGGCCTGACCCCGCAGACCGTCGTGCCCGCCGGATCGTCCCCACCGCGCACGGCCGCGCCCTGCTCGCCGACCTGGATCAGCGGCTGCGTGCGGCCGAGGACCACGTGCTCGGCGACCTGACCGGTACGGACCGTACCGCGTTCAGGATGTTGCTGCAACGGGTAGCCACGCACGCCAACGCGCTCGACCCAGCGGGCAGCGCCTGCGAGATCGCACAGGAGATCAACGCCAATGTCGCGTCCCCCGGCCGGGCACAGCAAAAGGGACACCGCCGCTGACGCTGCTCCCCCCGACGTCGGCCGCGGTCCTGTGGCGCTCCCTGGGCGGGTCCGACGCTCTATCGATCCGTCAGCTATCCGTCGCCGCCATCACAGTGGCAGGCTCGGCGTTCGCCGGGAAGATCCGGTTAGTGCCATAACGCTGCCGTGAGGGTCGCTTACGCTTGCCGGCCGGGGCTATAGATGACCTTGCTGGGTGTCACCCGCAGCGTGACACGCTGCTCGCCTGGCTGGTGGAACGGATAGGTGTCCACGCCAAGGTACTTCTTGGCCAGAGCGTCGATGACCTCGTTCGCGCCCTCGGTCTCCGGCCGGGCGGTGCCCGATACGCTCAGGTAATGATAGGCGTCACCCGGATCAAGCACGCTGATTGAGACGTTGGGGTTTTTGCGGAGGTGCCGCTCCTTGGCGCGCCCGATCGCCGTGTTGAAGATCACATCCTCGCTGTCCGTATCGACCCAGGTCACAGTGCTGTGCAACGAGCCATCAGAGCGGACTGTCGTGACCCACGCGTGGATCGGCTGGCGGAGCAGCGCCAATGCGTCCTCGGTCAGTTTGGCCATCAGCCTCTCCACGGTCGAAGCGAGTGCGTTCACCTGACGTTTGGAAAGTAGCATCGCACCCGCCAGCCCCTACGGGCGGCGCTCGCCAGCCGACGCACGGGACCCATCGAAAGCGCTGGAGCCACATTCATGCCGGAGCGGAAGATCAGATACCTAGGCGATCCCATCCTGAAGACCTCTGCCGCGCCGGTCACCCGGTTCGGCAAGAGCCTCCAGGCGCTGATCGCCGACCTGATGGACACCGTGGCGGTGCCCGGACGTGCCGGCCTTGCCGCCCCTCAGATCGGCGTCGGTCTGCGCGCCTTCAGCTACAACATGGATGGCCGCAGCGGCTACGTCATCAACCCCGAGCTTGTCGAGGTCTCCGACGAGAATCAGGAAGGGACGGAGGAGGGCTGCCTGTCGGTCCCTGGCCTGTACTTCCCCACTCCGCGGGCCATGTCGGTGACGGTGCGTGGCGTGGATGTGCGCAACGAGCCGGTCGTCGTGAGCGGCCGTCAGGAGATGGCGCGGTGCCTGCAGCATGAGGTCGACCATCTGGACGGGATCCTCTACCTGGACCGGCTCGACGCCGCGACCCGCAGGGAGGCAATGCGCGAGGTGCGCGAATCAAGCTGGTTCCTGCCCGCTGGCCCGCGCACTATCCGCTGACCTGTGCCGCTAGCCAGTGCGAAACGCCATCACGATCTCGCGCTGGAATGATCGGGAAGCCCGATCGCCGCGCTCTCCTGAACCGCGGGAAACCGGGCCGGTACGCCGCTCCAATGATGGCGGCGCACCAGAAGCCCAAGCACCTATCGCAAACGCTCGCGCCGGCTTGTACAGTGACGCTGTGCGGCGGCGCAGTTGGCGCGGTCCCCCCGTCCGCGCGTGACTCGCTGTTTCGGCGGTGCCCCCGTCCGCCGTTGCGAGCACGCTGCGCCGCCGCCTCCTGTGTCGGGCGTGACGCGCCGCGCAGTCGTTAGGGAGCGATCTTTGACAGCGCATCCTGACGTGGCGTCGCGGTCGCCCCATCCCAGGTCAGGACGCGCTTGATGCGGCCCAGATGTTGACGCCGGCCTCAGTCGCATGCGCGTCGATCGCCGCGAGTTCCCCGGAGTCAAGGGGTGGCCCGCCGACTGCGGCAAGGTTCTCCTCCAGTTGTTCCGTGCTGCTCGCGCCGATCAGCACCGACGTGACCCGCTCATCGCGTAGCGCCCAGGCCAGCGCCATCTGCGCGAGCGTCTGCCCGCGGGCCTGGGCGATCTCGTTCAGGGCGCGCACATGAGCCAGGTTCTTGTCGCTGAGCAGGTCACGGGACAGTGATCCAGGACGGCTGGCCCGTGACCCCGCAGGAATGCCGCGAAGATATCGCTGGGTGAGCATGCCCTGCGCAAGCGGGGAGAAGGCGATGCAGCCGATACCCTCGCGCTCCAGGACATCGAGCAGGCCGTGCTCGATCCACCGGTTCAGCATCGAGTAAGACGGCTGGTGGATCAGCAGCCGGGTGCCCATCTGCTTGGCGATCCTCGCGGCATCCGCGGTGCGCTCGGGGGAGTAGGAGGAGATTCCTGCGTAGAGTGCCCTGCCTGACCGCACCGCGGTGTCGAGCGCGCCCACCGTCTCTTCCAGCGGCGTCTCCGGGTCCGCCCGGTGGCTGTAGAAGATGTCGACGTATTCCAGGTCCATGCGGCGCAGCGACTGGTCCAGGCTGGCCAGCAGGTACTTGCGGGATCCCAGGTCGCCGTAGGGCCCTGGCCACATGTCGTAGCCGGCTTTCGTGGAGATCACCAGTTCATCGCGGTAGGAGCGCAGATCCTCACGCAGGATGCGGCCGAAGTTGATCTCGGCGGCTCCGTACGGCGGGCCGTAGTTGTTGGCGAGGTCGATGTGCGTGATCCCGCGGTCGAACGCGCGCCGGATGATCGACCGCTGCGTGTCAAGGGCCGTCGTATCGCCGAAGTTCTGCCACAGGCCGAGCGATACCGTGGGCAGCTTGATTCCACTGCGCCCGCAGCGGCGGTAAGGGAGCCCTTCGTACCGGTCGGGTGCGGGGACGTAGGTCATTAATGCAGTCTCGCATCCTGCCCGGTCTTATGCCCTGGTCGAGGTGGCGTCCGTCAGGACCACGTGGCTGGCCGACGGCCTGAGGCGTAGATCTCGTCCACCTGACCCTGGCTGAGGACGCGCTCCTGCCGCTGCAGCCAGCGCCTCAGCGTGCGCGGGTTCGGCAGCACGGCGACGTCGGGCGGCCCGCCACGGCGCACGGTGAACTTGCGCGGCCCGTAGAAAACAATGGCGGGGACGACCCGGACGCGCATGCCCGTAGCGGCGGTGAGGCGCCTGGCGACGCGCGCCGCCTCACCGCGGGACGCGCGGATATAGTCGACTTTCAGCCCACCGACCGTCATGCCGTATTCGCCGACCCACACCCGGTGCGCGGTGGTCTTGGTGTTGATCGTCGCGACGCCGAACGCACCGATCACGAGATGATCGATGTCAGTGCCGCGGGGGCCGATGGGCAGTGAGTGCAGCACGCGCCAGCCGTGCGACGCCGCCCAGCGGTCCAGTTTGCGGCCGACCCTGCGCTCGCCTCGCGCGCCGATGGCGAAGGACCGCGCCTCGGTCCGCACGCCGAGGACGCGGGCGATCAGGGTGCGCATGGGATGATCGCGCCGCAGCTCACGCGCACGCGCCAGCGCCGCCGAGCCCGGCCTGCTTGTCGCGAGGTCCTCCCAATTCGCCGCACGGGCGGCCGGACCCGCTGCCGGTTTGGCCGGGCTGGCCGGTTTGGCCGGGCTGGCCGGGCTAGCCGGGCTGACCGGTTTGGCCGGGCCGATCGGGTTGGCCGCGCCGATCGGGTTGGCCGGGTTGGATAGAGCCGGATGAGCTTGATCCCTAACGGCCGCCGCGGCGTTCGCGCGCTCCGCAACCGGCGCTGCCCATCGGCCGAGATCGCCGTCGGTGCGTAATCTCGCGGCTGCGGCTCCGGCCACGGCCCAGAATCGGCCGACGAGCACCTGGTCGGCGAGCACCTGCCTGGTCAGGTGGTGGCGGCCGGAGCGGGGGTCGTACCAGCCGATGTCGCGCCCGTCCGTGGCTGACACGTATAAGCGGAGGTGAGGGCCGCGCTGCCAAAGCCGCACCCTGAGCTCGTCACTCAATGTCCGAACCTGTCTCATTGACGTCCTCCCCGCCCTGAAGGGATGGGGATTCCTCCTGCGCCGCTCACGCGGCGCTCCGGTGGGTTCCTGTTTCACTGGGTCCTGCCCGGGCAAGCCCTGGTCTTGCGGTCCCTCCGCGGGCGTTTAGGCTCTCCCTCCGCCCGAGGGCGAGCACGTTCTTGGCGGCGTTGTGATCCCGGTCGTGGACCGTCCCGCACGCGCCGCAGGTCCAGGTGCGGACGTGCAGCGGTTGCGGGCCGTCCTTGACCCGGCAGGCTGAGCACACCTGGGACGTGGGCTCAAACCTGCCGATCCGGCCGAACACCCGGCCATACCGCTTCGCCTTGTACTCCAGCATCCCGGTGAACGCCGACCACCGGGCGTCATGCACCGGCTTGGCGAGCCGGGTCCGGCCGGGCCCGGCCACGCACAAGTCCTCCACGTACACCGCTTGGGTCTCGCGGATGATCGTGCGCATCGGCGCCAGTCTGCACGCTACCGGGCTGGGCGGTGGCCGTCAGGCGGCGCGCGTCGCAGAGGACTGAGCGCAGGAACGCGGTCCGGAACTGGTCGACAAGCTCCAGCTCCGCGGGCGCTCTCGCGACGGTGACTGGGTACCGGACGACACGCTCGTCGTCCCGGTAAGAGCGAAATGTCCACCCTCCTGGGCAGCGGCGAAGCACCGTACCTGAGCCTGAACCCTGGGACGACAGATCACAGAACAAAGGTCAGCCCGCCCGCCTTGCGCGCAGCTCGGCCATCCGCGCCCGGTCAGCCTCGATCTGCTCGGCGGTGCGCGCAGCCATAGATGCCTGCCGCCGCTCGCTCGCGGCCATGTCACGGGCGACGAGCGGCGGGATGCAGCCCATCCACGCGGAGGCGCACAGATCGCAGTGTTCCGCGTTCGTCCGCTGGCGGCGCCACGACGTCTGGTAGGTGCGCCCGGACCAGGCCACAGTCACCGCGGTCTCCCCGCGCTTCGGGTACGCCCAGCCGCCACCTCCAGCCGGCACCCGAGGTCCAGCATGAATTCGGCGAAGCAAGGTGTGGCCCCACTTGCTTGCGGGTGGCAATCCAGTCAATCTCCATCGCCTCGCGGACCGGCGCCTTGCGCTCGTGGCCGGTGCTGGCATCCCCACTCAAGCCCCCGTGGCGTCTACATCCCTTTGTACAGTGGATTCTTAAATGAACCACGGTCATGGAAGGCCCGCGCGTGGTACTGGGGATGGGCCAGATGGCGCTGAGGGGTGACCCGAACGGCATTGACGTGGTAAGGGCCATGGTATGAGAAACGGTGAGGCGGTCACTGGCCTGGGGCCCTGGCGCCCCGGTGCGACGAACTCGCTGGTGGACGTCGCCGGTATCCGCGTGGGCCATGCACAGCGGACCGGTGATGGCTGGCGAACCGGGGTCACCGTCGTGCTCACGGGACCGGATGGCAGGACCTGTGGGGTGGATGTGCGCGGTGGGGCGCCGGGAACGCGGGAGACAGATCTGCTCGATCCGCGCAACCTCGTGGACCGGGTGCACGCGGTGGTGCTGGCGGGCGGCTCCGCATATGGCCTCGCCGCGGCGGACGGGGTGATGAGCAGGCTGGCCGACGCGGGCATCGGTCACCCGGTCGGTGCAGGCGCGGGTGCGGGCGAAGTCGTGCCGATCGTGCCAGCGGCGGTGATTTTTGATCTCGGGAGGGGCGGCTCATTCCGGGCGACACCCGGCGCGGACATGGGCGCCGCGGCCTACGACGCGGCTATCAGCGAAGATGGCCGCAGTCCCGGTCAGCACGGTCGAGATCAGCACGGTCCCGGTCAGCACGGTCGAGATCAGCACGATCCCGGTCAGCACGGTCAGGTTGAGCGGGACCGGGGCCAGCAATACCAAGATCAGAGCAATTCAGGTCGGCCCCACCAGGATCAGCGCCATCCTGGTGAGCATGGCCAGGATCAGCCCGCTCAGGGCAGCATCGGGGCTGGCACGGGTGCTGTCGCGGGCGGTTTCGCTGGCGGCGTCGGCATGGCCAGTGTGATGCTGCATGGCGGCTCCGTTGTCGGCGCGCTCGCGGTCGTCAATGCCGCGGGCTCGCCAGTGGACCGGAACACCGGCGAACTCTACGGCACCCGATTCGGCCTGTCAGGGGAGTTCGCTGGGCTCGCCAGGCCCGGCAAGGCCGACCTCGATGCCTGGCGTCCAAGCAGTGGCGGTGCCGTCTTCAATACCACGGTCGGCGTGCTTGCCACCGATGCGGCGCTGACAAAGGCGCAGTGTGCGCGGCTGGCCGGTGCGGGTCACGACGGGCTTGCCCGCGCGATCCGGCCCGCCCACACCATGATCGATGGCGACGCCGTGTTCGCGCTCGGCGGCGGCGGTGAGCCCGCCGATTTCGGGATGCTCCAGGAACTTCTGACCGCCGCGGCCGACGCGTTCTCCCGCGCAATTGTGCACGGGATCCTCGCCGCCACCGGCCGGTCTGGTGCTCCTTCCTACCGCGTTGTGTTCCCAAGCATTTTCCGCTCGTTATGCAAGGCAAATTCAGCGCTCTTGTGGTCTGACCACAGAAGGCCGGGGTCACGGCGCACGCTCGCGCCGACGTACATGACCCCGACGGGACCGCAAGGCGGTAGCTGACCCCAGGGATGCCGCACGGCGGTGGGCTGACCCCAGGGACGCCGCACGGCGGTGGCCGGTTACCCGCGTCAGCCGTTCGGGATCGTGAGTTTGTCACCCCCTAATGTCACGATGCATAAAGAGAATGTGGCGGGGCAGGAGGCAGTGATGCGGTTGCGGATCGGGCGTGACGCTCTGGCGGAAGCGGTCGCGTGGGCGGCCCGGGCGCTGCCCACCCGGCCGGTGATCCCGATCCTGGCCGGGTTACTGCTCGAGGCCGGGGAGGCTGACGGGCTAACGCTGTCGTGCTTCGACTATGACGTGTCCGCGCGGGTGGGAGCCGACGCGGCAGTTGCCGAGCCTGGCCGGGCTCTCGTGGCGGGGCGGTTGCTGGCCGAGATCGCCCGCAGCCTGCCGTCACAGCCCGTGGACCTTGTCTCGGAAGGCGACACCGTCATCCTTAGCTGCGGAACTGCGCGCTTCACCCTGCTTGGCCTGCCCGTGGAAGACTTCCCTGCGCTGCCGCCGCTGATGCCGCCGGCTGGCACCGTAGACGGCGCGAGGTTCGCGACCGCGGTCGGGCAGGTGGCCGTCGCGGCGGGCCGGGACGACACCCTGCCCATGCTCACCGGTGTCCTCATCGAGATCGACGGCGGCGAGATGACGCTCGTGGCGACCGACCGGTATCGCATGGCCGTGCGGGAGCTTGACTGGCAGCCCGCTGAGCCAGGTATCCGGGCTTCGGCCCTTGTCCCCGCGCGCACTCTGGCGGATGCGGCGAAAAGCATTGTCGCGGGCACGGAGGTGGCGATCTCGCTGGCTGTCGAGGACCGGGAAATCGCGGCCTTGGCGGGTGCCGGTTTGGCGGGAGGCGCCGATAGCGTGAACGGGCTGATCGGGTTCGACGGCGGCGGCCGGCGGCTGACCACCCGCCTGCTCGGCACCGAGTTCGTTACCTATAGGTCACGGTTCCCGCGGGAGTTCCGGGGCCGGGCGCGGCTGGAGGCTGTGCCGTTGAGCGAGGCGATCCGGCGGGTTGCGCTCGTCGCTGACCGGGAGTCCCGGCTGCTGCTTACGTTCGGCGCCGGCGAAGTTGTGATCGAGACCGGATCCGGTGAGGGATCGCGGGCGGTCGATACGGTCGAGGCCGAGTTCGAAGGCGAGGAAGGGTTCGCGATCGCATTCAAGCCGCAGTACCTGCTCGATGGCATCGGTGCCGCAGGCGCGGGCGGGGGAGCGCGGGTGGGCACTGAGGCACGGGCGGGCACTGAGGCACGGGCGGGCACTGAGGCACGGGCGGGCACTGAGGCACGGGCGGGCACTGAGGCACGGGCGGGCACTGAGGCACGAGCGGGTGCTGAGGCACGAGCGAGAGGTGGAGGGGACGGCCCCGATAACGCGGATGCACCCGATGAAGCGGACGGCCCCGTGGAAGTGGGCGGCCCCGAGGACGGGGGAGGCGCGGATGACACGGACGGTCAGGAAAACGGCGCGGTGGGAGCGGGCCAGGCGGGCGCGGCAGTGGGCGTGGGGCGGGCCGGCAGCGTAGGTGCGGCCGACCATGAAAGCGGCGCGCGTGCGGACGCTGCGGTGCAGGCGGACGTGGAGTGGGCAGGTCGCGAGGGGTGCATCACCCTTGAGTTCACCACGCCCGGCAAGCCGGCCGTCATCACGGGCAGCCCCGGCTTCAGGTATCTGCTCGCCCCGATGCGAACCTGATCGGGCGCCGGTGGTCCTACCGGGACAGGCAGTCGGACGCGGGCACAGGCCAGTTCGGGCCACCAGCACACCTTCAGCGTCGGGCCCCCAGCACGACCGGCATCGGACCGGCAGTTGGGGCCTCATATTGTGCTCGCCAGCCTCACCAGCAACGTCGTCCGGGTCACTGCCGCCGCGCATAACGAACTTCCCCCCCGAAACTGCCGTTCCTGCGCCCGAAATGTCCGGTTGAAACGACGGTTTCGGGGGGGAAGTGGGCGTCGTGATCCTTGCCAGCCCTGCGGCCAGCGGCCGGCACCAGCCCGGCGGCCAGCACCCAGCCCGGCCGCCGGCGGCCTCCGCCACCCTGGCCACCGGGTGGCATCGTCACGCCGGCAGCGGGTCCCCGTTACCACCCCCAGCCACCGGGCCGCGGGGTGGACGTTGAAGACGGCCAGATTCCCGGGACAAATGAATCTCGAAGAACACGATCGTGGTGGGGATCCTCATGCCTGGTGAGGAGGTCCCGGCCATCGACCGGGTGTGGAACGACGAGGAGTCGGTGCGCCGCAGCACCCCGGGCGGTTCGCGGACCCGGGGTGCTGCGGGCCTGTTATGTGGCGGGGCCGTGCGGGTTTGAGCACCCGGATCACTGTCAGCTCCCGGCCCGGTGCAACCGGGCGCAGGCCCGGGCGAGACCTCTGCGCAGCCGTCAGGGCTGTGCCAGCCCGGGGGGACCCCCCGGAACCCCCCCGCCAGGCGCAGGCCCGAGCCGGGACCACCTCTGCGCAGCCGTCAGGGCAAATGTGCCGAATCAGCTTGCGAAGGAGAGGACCAGATGGTCCTGTATTGGGCGGTACCCGAGCCGCTGGTAGAGGGCATTGCTTGTGGGGTTGGCAAGGTCGGTGAAGAGCAGCACCTCGACGGCGCCTTCACGCAGCGCGCGGCGGCTCACCGCGGCCGTCACCCCCGCGCCGTAGCCGTGACGGCGCCATTGCGGCGCAGTGTAGACCGGGCCCACCCGCGTCATGCCCGCCACCTGGCGGTTCAGCCCGGCAAGGGAGACCGGCTGCCCATCGGTCTCCCAGAGGGTCAGGCCGCCATGGCTGAGCCTGTCGTCGACCAAGGCCCCGCGGTTCCTGTCGCCAGTGCCCGCCTCCCGGGCGAACGCCGTGGACCACGTCACAAGCAGATCGCGGTCCGCGGCCCGCGCCGTGCGCGGGTGGCCGCGAGGTGCGGGTGCCGGCGGCACGAGTTCGCCGAGCCGGAAAAGGCGCTGGCGCATCAACGTCTCGGCGGTCGCCCCCGTGTGCTTCCGCCACGCGGCGGCGAAACCCTCTGCGGCGGCCGGTTCGCCATTGACCCCGGTCAACGGCGTGTCCGCGCGGGCAAGGACCTCGGCGAGCTGCTCCAGGGACTCCGGTGGCACCGGGCTCAGCAGGACCGGGTACGGCGGGGTGACAAGGAACGTGCCGTGGACGGTGCCGTCATCGTGCCGCCACCAGCCGAACAGCGGCGCGCCGTCACCGAGGGTTTCACCGCCGCGGGCCCGCAGGACCTCGGCGACGGTGAGCAGCACGGTGTTCTGCGCGGGCCGCGATCTCAGGAAGCCGCCCGCGGCCGCGAGGTAGTCGGCAAGATCGTCCGTCGTGAACCAGGCCATGCCCTCATCGTCCGGCGCTGCGCCCACGCGCCGCATCCCGTTTTTTGCTTCTCCTGCCTTCCCGCGGCACTCCTGCGGACCTGCGGCGCTCCTACGACCTGGCGACACGTGACGCCGCCAGGTGCCGGGCGAGGGCAAAGGCCACCGCCTCGCCGCTATCGGCCGTCGCGGCCCATGCGGTCACTCATCTTCTCCAGGGATGCCAGGATGCGCCGGAGGGCCGGTGCGGCTGGCGCCAGCGCTCAGCGGCGCGCCGCGAATGGCGGGGCGGATGGGCCCGCGCCACGTCGTCGGCTCCACCGTGACCCCCACGCCTATCCCGAACGGCTGCGCAGCGAGCCACGCCAGCGTGACCCCCACGCCTATCCCGAACGGCTGCGCAGCGAGCCACGCCAGCGTGCATCGCAGTCCCCGTCCCAGTGGTCGCGGCCGGCCTCCAACTGGGCTGTTCGGTGAATCGCCAGAATGCCTGGTACGGACCATGATCGTGGTGGATTTCATTTCATACGACACAAAATCCGGCGGTCAGGCCAGGAGCGCTCGGCCGTAGTAGTCGCCGCTGTCGAGCACTCCGGGCAGGGCGAAGAAATAGCCGCCGCCGAACGGACTGATGTAGTCGACGAGCGGCTCGTCGATGAGCCGCTTCTGCACGGCCTCGAATTGGCGTGTGAGGTCCTGCTGGTAGCAGGTGAAGATGAGCCCCATGTCGAGATTTCCCACGGCATCGATTCCGCGATCGTAGTTGTAGGCGCGGCGCAGGATGCGGCTCGACGCCGTCTGTGGGGTCCGTGGGTTGGCCAGCCGGATATGGCTGTCGAGCGGGATTACGGCGCCGCTGGGATCACTGGCGTAGTTGGGAGTGTCGAACTCGTTGTTGCCGTCGAGCGGGGCACCGTTGTCGCGGCGGCGGCCGAACATCGTTTCCTGTTCGGAGACCGAGACGCGGTCCCAGAACTCCACCATCATGCGGATCAGCCGGATGACCTGGTAGCTGCCACCTGCGGTCCAGGCTGGCTCGCCTTCGGCGCCCGGCCGCGCCCACACAAGCTGGTTCATCTGGGCGGTGTCGTGGGTGCCTGGGTTGGCGATGCCGTCCTTGAACCCCATCAGGTTGCGCGGCGTGCCTGCTGGGCGCGGCGGGCTGGAAAAGCCATCGATGCGCCAGCGCACCTGCATTGCCCCTCGTGTATGCCGGGCGATGTCGCGCAGCGCATGCAGCACCGTGTCTGTGCTGCCGGCACTGAGCTGCAGGCTCAGGTCGCCGTGGCATTGGGCGGGATCGAGGTCGTCGTTGGGGAACGTCCCCATGGCCGTGAGCCTGGCGGGCCGCCGGCTCGCCAGGCCGTAGCGGTCATCGAACACTGAGGCGCCGATCCCGACGGTGACAGTCAGGCCGTCCGGTACGACCGCTGGTCCGAGGACGCCGGAATCGGACGGCGGCGCGGCGATGCCCACGGGCGGGGGCGTGCCACCGGTGGTGAGAAAACGCGCGCGTTCGGTAACTGTGCGCAGCAGATCCGTTAGGTCACCGCGGCTGGCAGCGGTCAGGTCGAAGGACACAACGACGGTCTGCGCCTGCGGCGGGGGCAGGATGCCCGCCTGACGCGCGCCGTGGAAGGGCACCGCAGGAAGCCGCCCGTCGGTGGTGACCGCGCCCTGTCCGGCCGGTCGGCCCGGTCGGGAAGGGCGTGCCGCCCGGACCGCAAGACCCGCCACGCCGACGGCCGCCGGCGTGGCGACCGCGCCGGCGGCACCGGCGCCAAGCACGCCTCGCAAGAACGATCGCCGACCCGGTCCCGGCGGCTCAGGCGGCGGCCCGGCTGGCGGCCCGGGCGGCGTGCCCGAAGGCCGGGCCGCCCGCTCGGGGGCGCCGCCAGCTGGCTCAGCGTGTTGGCTCATGGCGGGGGCCTCACTTCGAACATGGCTGCGATCGGGGCGAGCATCTCCACCGTCTGCCCGGCAGCGGCATCGATGTCTTCCCGCTGCCTGGCCGTGAGTTTGCTGACCGGCGTCCAGCTCTGGCCCTCCTTCGCGGCGTCGACGAGGCTCTGAAGCCGGCCCAGCCAGGTGTAGACGGCGGGCATGTTCTGGTAATTGGTGACCAGCAGCGGGTGCAGGATCGTCAGCAACTCGCGCGTGCCGTCGATGTTGGCCGCCGTCGTGGCGAGCGTGGTACCGCTGCCGAAGTCGTCATGCCCGCTGATCTGGAACCGCAGGGCGTGCTCAAGGATCTCATGGGTACGCAGGGCAATATCGCCCAGGGCAAACGCCGGGGTCAGTTCCATGCCGGGGAAGGCCGTTCTCAGCGCAAGCACGTCATGGTCGAGCCGGTCGGCGGGCCCAGTCAGTTCGGCGGCGGGCTGGCCGTGCCACAGCCCATACTCCAGCCGGTAGAACCCGGTGAAGGCGGGATCGTTGACACCGCCAGGCAATCCGTCAGGCAGGCCGTCGATCTCGTCGTCGTAGCCGCCGAACATCCCGTAGGCGCTGCCCAGCCGTTCGAACGTGAGGTGAGCGGACAGCCACGCGGCCCTGGCCCCGGCCAGATCCCCGGCTTTGATCTTCGCGGCGAGCATGGCGGCCTGCCCCGCCAAAGTGGTCAAGCCGCTGGTGACGTAGGCACGGGACTGGCTGATCGCCGTGAGCATGTCACTGACGTCGGCCGGGAGGATCGCGACGCCACCGCGGACGTGCCCGGCGACCCGGATGGTGTGCCCGATGCGCTCACCGTAGTTCTGGCCTGAGCACTCGAAGGCGTACACACCCGACCCCACGTCGACCCGCATCGGCCGGGTCGTGGCCGGGCCTATCCCTTCCACCCGCGCATAGACCCCGCCGGTGTCGGCGTCGGTGAGCGCGACCTCCAGTGGGGTGCTGGAGGTGTTGCGGACCTGGAAGGTCTGCAGCCCGGCAGCGGGATGCTGCCAGCCCGTGCCGCACACCTGTGCCGAGACGGTGATCACGTTCCCTGCCGGAACTATGGCCTTTGGCGTGGCGGAGCTTCCCGTGCATCCCGACAGCAGGCCGACTGACAGCAGGCTGATTGCCGCGACCCTCGCTGCGCGCAGCCCCATCGCCAGGAGCGGCACCGCGGGGCAGCCACCATCGTCGTGCCGCACCGCCGCGGCGGCTGAGGATCGGCAGGGAGGATCACCGCCACCGCGCCCCGGTCGCCGAATGGCCACACGGAGCAATGCTTGCCTCACGCCATGCGTTCCTTCAGGCACCGGAGTGTGCGGTCCGATCCAGACGGACCGTAGGTGCAGCGACCGTAGGTGCAGCGGGGACGCCGCGAATCACGGATGTAAAGTTAGGCATACCTAACAGACGTGTGAAGCGTGCAAGCCGTTGACCGAGCCGGATCCGGCTCGTGGGTGCGTCAGTGCCGGCGCGGGTCGGGCGTGGCCCGGCGCCCGGTGCTTGGCGGACCGGTGCCGTGGCGGACCGGTGCCGTGGCGGACCGGTGCCGTGGCGGACCGGTGCCGGAGTCTCAGTTGGTGAAGTAGCTGCTTCCGCCGCTTTGCGGGTCGGTGACCTGCGCGGTAATCGACACGGTCCCGGCGCGGGCGAAGGTGAGCATCAGGGTGATGTCCTTGCCGCCCTGCATGTGGCCCGCCCCGGTGATGAGCAGGTGCGCGTCATTCGGGAGCAGCCGGACCGTGGTTCCCGCCGGAATCCTTATCGCCGGCACCGTCTTCATCGCCGTGCCCTGACCTGTGGGCGCGCGGAAGGCGACTGTGCCGCCGATGCTCGTGCGGGCTGCGACCAGGCGGTCGGGTGCGCCGTCATTGCGGATGTCGAGGAAGGCGACCGTTGTGTGGGGAGTAACGGCTGCCGGGAGCGGAACGTAAGCGCTGGTCACCGTGAGCGACGGTGCGGCGGCAACCCGAGCGGTGCATCCGGCTGCGGCCGCGGTCAGCGCGCATACGGCGACAGCGGCCGCGATCGCCCGCCGCAGCCGGCCCTGCGGCCGCTTCGTCATCCGCCTGCCCGTCGTTGTCCTCATTTCATTCCTCTCAGCCGATGCTCTCACGCCTTCGGCCGGCCCGGCACAGCGGCGTGGCCGGACTGCACGCGCCCGCCAGGCAGGGCAGATGTCCCGCTGCCTCTGCCCGGAGTGCCGTGGCGTAGCGGCAGCGATTACGACGCCATCCTCGGACCCACTGGTCCGTGGCCGCGCGGGCGAGGCGCTCGGCTGGCGTCCGCGCGGCGGGGCGAGGCGCGCGGGCGAGGCGCTCGGCTGGCGTCCGCGCGGGCGAGGCCCTCGGCTGGCGTCCGCGGTTCACCTGGCGCCGATGGCTGGCGGATCCTGGCACGCGACCTACTGGCCAGGAGAAGGTATCGTGACGGGACCATCGGCCCGTTGACCGCGCCGCACGGACCGCAACAGAGTGGGTGGAATGGGAATGATCAGCTGAGTCGTGGACGCACAGGAACAGCAGGTCAATTGGCCAAGCTCCCGCCCGTGAGCGCAACCATTACATGGGGAGTAGCGACGATGACAAATCTGGCCACAATTCTCGTGCAGACCGCGGCCCGTCACCCGGACCGGATCGCGATCCAGCTGGACGATCAGCTGCTTCGCTACCGCGACCTCGACGAGGCGAGCGCCCGGGCCGCTTCCTGGCTCGCCGGGCGCGGAATCGCGCCAGGCGACCGGGTCGCCCTCGTATTCCCGAACGTGCCGGAGTTCGCGGTGCTCTACTACGGGATCCTGCGGGCCGGGGCCATCGTTGTCCCGATGAACCCGCTGCTCAAGGCCCGTGAGGTGGAGTATTTCCTGGCCGACTCACAGGCGTCACTCGTCCTCGCCTGGCACGTGGTCGCGGGTGAGGCGGCCGAGGGTGCCAAACGTACGGGAACGGACTTTGTGACCGTCGAACCTGGCGAGCTTGCAGTGGTGCTTGGCGGCCACGAACCCGCGACCGCCGTCCCAGACCAGGAGCCGTCAGACACCGCGGTCATCCTCTATACCTCGGGCACGACCGGGCAACCCAAGGGAGCCGAGCTCACCCATGCCAACCTGCTGAGCAACGTCGAGGTCACCAACGCCACGCTGCTGAACCTGCAGCACGACGACGTGGTCTTCGGCGCGCTCCCACTGTTCCACACGTTTGGCCAGACAGTCGGAATGAGCTGCGCCGTCGCCGCGGGCGCCCGCCTGACACTGCTCACCCGGTTCGAACCCGGGGCGGCGCTTGAGCTCGTCAAGCGCGACCAGGTCACGGTCCTGATTGGCGTCCCGACGATGTACGCCGCCATCCTGCACCGCGCTGGCGGTAGCGCAGGCGACGTGGCGAGCCTGCGCCTTTGCGTCTCCGGGGGCGCCGCGATGCCGGTCGAACTGCTGCGCGCGTTCGAGAAGCAGTTCGGCTGCATAATCCTCGAGGGCTACGGACTGTCGGAGTCATCGCCGGTGGCATCTTTCAACCACCCGGACCGGGCCCGCAAGCCAGGCACGATCGGCCAGGCGATCTCCGGTGTCGACATGCGCGTCGAGGACGACGAGGGCGAGCCGGTGCCACATGGCGATGTCGGGGAGATCGCGATCCGCGGCCACAACGTCATGAAGGGCTACTGGCGGCTACCCAAGGAGACGGCCGAGGTACTGAGCGATGGCTGGCTCCGCACCGGTGACCTCGGCATCCAGGACGACGAGGGCTACTTCACGATCGTCGACCGCAAGAAGGACATCATCCTCCGCGGCGGGCTCAACGTCTACCCGCGCGAGGTCGAGGAGGTGCTCCACGAGCATCCGGCTGTCGCGGAAGCCGCTGTCATCGGTGTCAAGGACGACCTGCTCGGCGAGGAGATCGCGGCGGTCGTCACGCTCAAGCCAGGTGCCTCCGCCACGCCGGATGAACTGCGCGAGCACGTGAAGAACCAGATTGCCGCGTACAAGTACCCGCGCTTCGTGTGGATCATCGCCGAACTGCCGCATGGCGACACAGGGAAGATCCTCAAGCGGGCCATTGTCGTGCCGCCGCGGCCCTAGCCTCACGCGCCGCGGGCGAAGCGGGGGTCACGGGACCCCAAGTTCAGGACTCCGCTACCCAGCCAGAACGGATGCGAGCTCGTGGTACTCGGCGCGCGGGAACACGTCGGGCGTCGCGGTGAGGACCTGGACACAGACGTGGCCCGCCCCGGCCGCGTAGTGCTGCCGCGCCCGGGCTGCCACGGCCTCGTGGCTCGCCTCCGCGGCACGGCCCTGCTCGCGCCACGGGCCGCCGCCCCATACTCCGAGCCGGCCGATGTCCGTACCGTTCGTCACCCGGCCCAGGCTACAGCCAGCCGGCCCGGGCGAAGGCGCGCGGCCCGTCGCTCGGGGGCCTGCCGAGCTCGCCGGCCTGCACCTTTCCGAGCAGCCGGTCCGCCGCGCCGAGGATCTCAGGGACACAGTCACGAAGCGCCGCCGCGTCCGCGGCGATGGTCTCATCCGCCGGCATGCCTGCGCGTTCAAGCACTGTCTCGAGGTCGCAGAGCTGCGCTTTCAGCCAGTCGATTGGATGTGCCGACAGGTCCGAGACGAACACCCGCTTTCCTGGTTCCCAGTCGCGGAACGCCGGGTGATGGTGGGTCCGGTCGAAGCTGCCCGGCGGGCCGTCCACCGATTCGAGCAGGTCCACACGCCAGATCGGCTGGCCGACCTCAATCGGCTGTGCCGAGTAGATCGATCCCTTGAGCTGGCCACGGTCGAGCACCCGGACTTCGAGGCGGACGCCGCGTTCCGCCCCCTCCTGGCCCTTTGCGGGATTCGGGTCCAGGAAGTACAGGTCGCCGAGCACCACGCCGATCCGCTCGAAGCCAAACGCGTAGAGCATGCCAGAGCCCTCCTACGATCACTTTTCCGATGCCCGGTTCTTTGATGGCCGACGTCAGTGCGTGCCGCGATAACTCTCGCTGGCGTCGCTGCGCAAGTTTCCGTCCCCGCGCAAGCACTGTCAACGAGCGGGCCCGACCGCCCGCTTTCCTGTCGTTACCGCCGGCGCGGCTCCGGCTTCCGAGCGAGCGCGGGTTCCGGCCGGGTCCTGGCCTCGTAGCGGCCGCGCGCGATCACGCCGGCCGCGACAAGCCCCGTGATACCGAGTACGCCCGCGAGGGAGACAACGGATGGCTTCAGACGGCTGTCGAACAGCTGGAGGAGGTAGGCGAAGACCGGCGCCATGTTCTGGAACAGCGATACCGTGATCGGCTCGGTCTGGCCGAGTCCGCGCTGCACGAGATAGTTCGGGCCGATGACGCCGATGACCGCGATCACGGCGGCAGGCACGAATGTGGCGGTCAGCCGCTGGTCGTGGCCTGCGGGCACCAGGATCCAGCAGATCATGATCATGAGGAAGTAGCGGACAGGAAGCACCTCCCCTGGGCGGTAACCGGCGTCACTCAGCCGTTTCGAATAGATGACGTTCCCCGTCGTGCCCAGGCCGGACAGGAGCGTGGCGCCAAGCCCCATGACAGCCGTGCCGACGCCGATATGCCGCACGCCGCTCAGCCCGGCGATGGAACCCCACGACAGCACGCCGATGAGGACCAAGATCCCGGCTGCGGCGACGATCTCGGTGGGCAGCACGTAGGAGCCCCGGCGCAGAATCGGGCTGAGAAGCACCATGAGTGCCGGGCCAATCGCGAGCGCCGCCGCATTCACCACGGCGGGTTCGAGCACCTTCAGCGCGTAAAGCAGGAACAGCCAGGTCACCGCGATAGACACGTTCAGCGCGGCCACTTCGTACGGATGCGTGCGCAGCGGCCGCAGCGTTGCCCAACCGCGCCTGATGCCGTCGGGCACAAGGAACGCCAGGGCGGCAAGCGTGAACGAGATGGCCCCGACCGCGATCGGATCGAGCGACTGCTCCTGGTGACCCGCGTACACATCCACCAGTGCCGACAAGAACGCATAGGTTGCCAACAGCGGAACGACGTGCAGGGTGTTCGGCCGCAGGGTGTTGGGGCGCAGGGATCGGGATGAAGCGGGGCCGGGCACTTCAGCGCTCCGCTGGTTTCTCCGCTGCCCTGTTCCCGGCGGCCCCGTTCCCGGCGGCCCCGTTCCCGGTGGCCCCGTTCCCGGCGGCCCCGTTCCCGGCGGCCCTGTTCCCCGCGGCCCCGGGCGCGGCTCCCCCGTGCGATTCTGGCCCGTGCGACCTGCGGCTGTAGTCGCCGTCCCACACGCTGACGTACTTCCACGCGGAATCGAACAGCACGGTGACGATCGTGCCTCCCGGCCCAACTTCAGCCGCGACCTCGGCCGCGACGTGCGCGTTAGCTCCCGCGGTCGGCCCTGCGAAGAGCTTCTCCTGCTCGATCAGCCGCTTCATCATTGCCCAGGCGTCGGCACCGGACACCGTGCGGACCTCGTCGATCAGGTGCTCGTGCACATTCGCGGCGATCTTCCCTGGTCCCAGGCCGATGAGGTTATGCGGCCGGTGCTCGAACGGCGTACCGGTGCGTTTGGCGTGCAAAGGCGCAGAGCTGTCCACCTCGACCGCCACGGTAGTGACCCCAGGGAACGTGGCCTTGAGCACGTCGGCGATCCCGGAGAACGTGCCGCCGGTGCCGATGCTGCACACGAAACGGTCTGGGGGGCGGCCCAGGCCCTTGAGCGTGGACGCGATCTCGGCGCCACAGGCCCGCCACGCCTGCCAGTTGAGCGGATTGGATGACTGATCGAGGAAATAGCTGCGCGGATGCCGTTTGGTGTAATCATGGGCGGCTTCCTCGGCCGCGATGAGGAACCCGTCCGGGTCGGTCTCGATGATCTCCGCACCCAACGCCTGGATCTGCGTCTTGCGCTCGATCGTCATCCCGGCCGGCATGATGATCACCACCCGGTAGCCACGGGCGAGGCCGACCTGGGCAAGCGCAGCGCCGCCGTTACCGGTCGATGACTCCACGAGCGTCCATCCGGGCGCGATCTCACATCGGCGCTCGAGCTCATTGATCATGTAGTTGAATATCCGGTCCTTGTGGCTGCCAGTGGGATTGCGGAATTCGCATTTGGCCAGCACCCGAGCCGATCCCGGTGAGGTCACATGGCGGAGCTCGCATAGCTCGGTTCCACCGATGGCCGAGATGATGTCTGTGCCCGTGGTCATGGCAGCCTCTTTCTTCGAGGTGGCATCGCGTTCTAGCGGGGGCAGCACCCTGACCCGCCTGGTGCCTGCGTCGATCTCGATACGGATCACCGATTTGACCTCGATGCCGCAACGTGTGCGCAGCATCCGGGCACCGCCGCCCGCGACCTTCTCCGTGACGACAAGGGCGTCGAGCACGTCGCCGCCCGCGTGGTTGACGGCGCTGACGAGCGCTGCCAGGGTCCCGCCCGTGCTGAGGGTGTCGTCGATGATGACGACCTTGTCGCCTGGCACGATCCCGTTGAGGTACAGGTGGCCGCTGAAGTACTCGGACGTGACCGGCACGCGGACCGGTGGCTCGCCCGCATCCGCGGGAAGTTCGTAAGGGTACCAGCGCGCCACGGCAAGCGGGAGCCCGGTGGCGAGGCACATCGGACCAGCCAGGACTGCGCCCTTGTCCTCCTCGACGACCAGCTTGGTCGCGTTCGCGAACGACCCGAGGGTCAGCAGTCGGTGCACAGCCTCGGCGAGCACCTGGGGACGCAGCGCAGGGAACTGGTCAGTGAGCTCGTTTATTGTCGTGCGGTACCGCCCGGTCATTACGGAACGTGCGCCCTCGTATACCTGCTCGAGTAACATCCCGCCGAGCCAACCAGGCCTGCCGCTATGTGTCCAGGCCTGAATCTGGGCGCCACCGCGCCAGGAGCCGCGCTGCCCGTTTGCGCTGCGAGCTGGCTGCTACCTCCGGAGCCAGACAGTTGTACCCTCCATCTTCCTGCCCGGTGTGTGGCTGGAGACCGCGTCGCGTGCGTGGTGTAATCTACGTTGGCGACTCATTTGATCGGAAATGAACGGAGTCCCTGAATGCGGACCATTCTCCTTGTGACGGCCAGGAACAGAGCCGTCAAGGCCATCGGTGTCGCTGCGGTGGCACTCACGGCCGCCAGTGTTGTCGCAGCCTGCGGGTCGTCGTCGGCATCGTCGGCAAGCGGAACCAGCAGCAACCCGGTCGCGCTCAGGCTCGGTTACCTCACCAATATCACCCACGCGACCCCGCTCGTCGGGGTCCACAACGGCATCTTCGCCAGGGATCTCGGCAGCGGGGTCAAGCTGAAGACGGAGACGTTCAACGCGGGTCCCGACGAGGTCACGGCGCTGTTCTCCGGAGCGCTCGACGCCGCCTACATCGGCCCGGGGCCGGCGATCAACGCCTGGCAGAAATCACAGGGCCAGGCCATCCGGATCATCTCAGGCGCGGCCTCTGGCGGTGCTTCGCTCGTCGTCACGAAAGGGATCACCTCGGTGGCGGGCCTGAAGGGGAAGACCCTCGCCACGCCGCAGCTAGGTAACACACAGGACGTGGCGCTGAGGTACTTCCTGCTGGAGCACGGGCTTGATACCAACACGCAGGGCGGCGGCGACGTGCACGTCAAGCCGCAGACGAACTCGATTACCGTGCAGGAGTTCAAGTCCGGCCAGATCGACGGCGGCTGGCTGCCCGAGCCGTACGCGAGCGAGCTCGTGGCGGCCGGCGGGACCAAGCTGGTGAACGAGCGCAGCCTGTGGCCGAACGGCCAGTTCGCCACGACCCTGCTCGTCGTGCGGACAGCGTTCCTGCAGCAGCATCCGGATGTGGTCGCCAAGCTCCTGAAGGGCCAGGTTGATACGACCGACTACATCAACAAGCAGCCCGCTGCCGCGCAGGTGGCTGCCAACAGTGAGCTCACCGCGCTGACAGGCAAGGGCCTCAAGGCCGCGGTGCTCAGCGCGGCATTCAAGGAGATCACCTTCACCAACGACCCTGTCGCTTCGTCGGTGGAGGCTGGCGCGCAGCACGCGGAGAAGGTCGGGCTGCTCCAGCCGGTCAACCTCAACGGGATCTTCGAGCTCGGCCCGCTCAACAAGGCGCTGGCCGCGGCCGGGCAGCCCACGGTGTCGTCATGAGCCTGGCCGGGCCGCGCGCCCAGGTTGCCAAGCAGACGGCCAGGCAACGCGGGAATATCGTCGCGCGGACCGCGCCTGACGGCAGCGCGGTCCGGCTCAATAACGTGTCGAAGGTGTACGGGCGCGGCAGTCACGCGCTACTCGCGCTCGACCAGGTGTCGCTGACCGCGGTCCCGGGCGAGTTCGTCTGCCTGCTCGGCGCCTCCGGCTGCGGCAAGAGCACATTGCTCTCCATGGTGACTGGTCTGGATGTGGCCTCTGCGGGCACCGTCGAGGTACCGGGCCGCAGCACGCTGATGTTCCAGGAGCCCGCGCTGTTCCCCTGGCTCACCGCCGGGCGCAACGTCGAGCTTGGCCTGCGCACAAACGGGATGTCAGCCAAGCAGCGGCGCGAGCGTGCCGACGAGTTGCTCGCGACCGTTCACCTGCGCGGGCTCGGCGGCAAGCGGCCGCATGAGCTGTCCGGTGGGATGCGCCAGCGGGTGGCGCTCGCCCGTGCGCTCGCCCAGGACGTGGACGTGCTCGCGATGGACGAGCCGTTCGGCGCGCTTGACGCGATGACCCGTGACCTCCTGCACGACGAGCTTGAACGGATCTGGCAGGACCGTGGCCTGACCATCCTCTTCGTCACGCACAACGTGCGCGAGGCGGTCCGGCTCGGCGACAAGGTGGTACTGCTGAGCAGCCGCCCGGGCACGGTGATCGAGGAATACCCGGTCGACGTCCCGCGGCCGCGAACGATCGAGTCGCCCGAAGTGTCCAGGCTGTCCGCGCTCATTACCGAACGGCTTCGCGCGGAGGTGACCCGCCATGGCAGCTGACACGCTCGCCGGGCTCGATGTGCTCGACCGCGCCGCCGAGGGTGATGCGACCAGCGAGCGCGCCGCCCGGCTCTGGTCGGCGATCTGGCCGAAGCTGCTCGCGCTCGGGCTGGTGGTCGCCGCCTGGCAGGTCGTCGTCTGGTCCGGCTGGAAGCCGACGTACGTCCTGCCAGGCCCGCGCACGGCGGTCGCGGAACTGTGGAACGAGGCAAACCACGCCGTGCTGTGGAAGGCCATCGCGATCACGATGCGCCGTGCCGTGACAGGGTTCGCGTTCGCTGTGCTCATCGGCACGGTGATCGGCCTGGCGGTGACGCGCTTCCGCGTGCTCCGGGCAGCCATAGGCTCCCTGATCACCGGATTGCAGACGATGCCCTCGATCGCCTGGTTCCCGCTGGCCATCGTGGTGTTCCAGCCCACCGAGGCCGCGATCTTCTTCGTGATCGTGATGGGCGCCGCGCCGTCCATCGCCAACGGCCTGATCTCCGGGGTCGACTACACACCCCCGTTGCTGCTCCGGGCGGGGAAGGTGCTCGGCCTTGGCGGCATAGCCCTGTACCGGCATGTGATCGTGCCGGCCTCGCTGCCTGCCTTCGTCGGCGGGCTCAAGCAGGGCTGGGCGTTCGCCTGGCGCAGCCTGATGGCGGGCGAGCTGCTCGTGCTCATCGCTAACGAGCCGTCCATCGGCCGGCTGCTTGAAAACGACCAGGACACCAGTTTCGCGGCGGGCGTGATCGCGATCATGATCGTCATCGTTGTGATCGGTATGGCGGTGGACTCGCTGTTCACCGCGGCGGACCGCGGAATCCGCCGCCGCAGGGGCATCTCCGTCGCCGGTGCCGCCGGGTAGGCAGCCTCGTTGACCGCGGTACGTCACCGCTGGCTCGCACCGGAGGTCTCACCGCTGACGCGCAGGTCCGTTGCGCGCGAGCCGGACGGCGTCAGCTCGCCGGGCCAGCGGCTAGCTCGTCCAGGCGGCTCCATCGAATCGTTGGCACCTTTCTCCGTTCCGGCCTGAATTCTCGCCGTCCCGGTCCTGGGACCGGCCGGAAGACGGCGTTGCTGCGCAGCAGGGTCCTGCCGCCGCGTTCGGTGAAGGTGAGCTGCGGGAACGGCCTTGGATCTGTGACCGGCCTGCCTGAGGCTGCCCGCAAACTCTACGGACCGGAGTATGCGGCCTTGGACGGCAAAAGGCGATGCCAGGCATCACGTCAGATCGGAGGACAAAAGGCTCTACTACTGTGCCTGGGATGTTTTTTTGGGTATGAGGGAGGGGGTGGTGGCATCGCCGTACGGAGGCTGGTCATGGCAACCAGGGGCGACGCTTACAGGGACGAGAGGCAGCGCGGCGGGGCTGCGGCGGCACAGCGCAACATCGTGGGGCCTGGAGCAGGCACCAGGGTGGTCGCGGGTGCCGTCCGCATCGCTGATCGGTACCACCTCGAGGACCGGGTGAGCGACAGCGGGCAATCGGCTTTGTGGCGGGCTTTCGATGACGTACTCGGGCGCCCGGTAACAGTGCGCACGTTCGGGCCGGGATTCGCGCACGGAGCCAAGGTCGTCGCGGCGGCGCGTGCGGCCTGCCGGGTGCCTGATAGCAGGCTGGCGCGGGTGTTCGACGCTCACGTGGCCGCCCATGGCGCGTACATCGTCACCGAGTGGCCGGACGGGGAGAATCTCGAAGACCTGCTCACGTTGGGTCATCTGAACGTCGGGTGGGCGACACGGATCGTTGCGGAGGTAGCCAGCGCGCTCGCCGCCGCGCACGCCGCAGGAATCGCGCATCTGCACCTCACCCCGCGGTCGGTGCTGTGGAGCCGCGACACGGGAGTGAAGATAATTGGCCTCGGTATCGACGCGGCCCTGGCGGACGCGGCCCTGGCGGACGCGGGTGTGTCAGGCGCCGCGTGGGCAGGAGCCGCGCTGGCCGCGGCGGCGGACACCGAACCCAGCGGCGTGGCGCTGAACACCTCGCCGGACGGGGCGGCGCGGGATGCGCTGGCCGCGCTGGCGGATACGGCGCCCAGCGGCACTCCATTGACGGCGTCGGCAGACGCGGCGCGGCAAGAAGCGCACTTCGCGGAAATGGCGAAGGCGGCAGCGGAGCTTGCCGATACGCGCGCGCTCGCCCGTGTGCTCTACGCCGCTCTCACCGGATACTGGCCGGGACTGCGGGACACCGCGCTTCCCGCGGCGCCACGGCGTGACGGGCGCCCCTACCGCCCTCGCCAGGTGCGGGCCGGGGTGTCGGCCCGGATTGACGAGATCACCTGCCGCGCGCTCTTCGAGCCGCTACCGCGCGATCCGCCACCGGTCACAAGCCCAAGCCAGCTCGCAGAGCTGCTGCACCTGGCGCTGCACCACGAATCGCCTCAGCCTGCCGGGGTGGCCGCCCCGAGGTATGCGAGGTTCGTCGACGGCGCAGACGTCGGCGATGGCAGGGACGGGACGGACGGCCACGGGACGGTTGCGGGCGGCCGGCCGCCGCCGCGATCCCGCCGCCGCGTGCGGACCCTCGCCGCGGGCGGAGTGGTTGGCGCGCTGTTCGTCATCGACTCCGCGCTTATCGGCATCAGCATCATGGGCGCCTCACACCCTGCGCACGTCGCGCGCCCTGCCGCTCACACACAGTGGCCGGCGCCGCGACCGCACCGCCCGGCCACCCGGCTGTTTACGCCGGTCAGTGCCCAGGCGTTCGATCCTTACGGCGACGGAGAGGACGAGAACAACGAGCTGGCGCCCGCGGCGATCGACGGGAACCGGAGTACGGACTGGCACACCTTCTGGTACACGACGCCGCTCTTCGGGAATCTCAAGCCCGGTACCGGCCTGGTCGTGGACATGGGCCGGTCGGTGACGATCACGAGCGTGCGGGCGCTGCTCGGCCCGGTCCCGGGCGCCAACGTCCAGCTCCGGATCGGCGACACTGAGGACTCGCTCAGCGACATGGGCGTGACGGCGACCGCCGACGATGCGGGCGGTCAGGTCACTCTGCGGCCCGCCGCAGCGGGCCGCGGCCGTTACGTGCTCATCTGGTTCACCAAGCTGCCACCGCAAGGCGACGGGAATAATGTGTTCCAGGCCGACATCTACGACGTGGCCGTGCAGGGCCCCTGATCCGGCCCAGCGCCTGAGGCATCCGGGGTCACCGCGGCACTGCTAGCTTCGGGCCGGGGCCTGGGAGGCAATCCATGCCATGAGAGCCCCAGGCGGGCGTCCGGGGCCTGTGTGGCTGTCAGGGTTTGTGGCGGTGTTTTTGCGGGGTTGCCAGGGTTTGTGAAACTGGCAGGGCTCGTGCAGTCGTGAGAGCGCGGGGAGGAGGGCCGAGGGTCTCGCGAGTATCCAGCGGGGGAGCCCGAATACCGCGGGGCCATCGCCTGGGAACCTGCCGTGCATCCGGGCATACCCAGCCCGTTGCGCAGACTTTACACGCACCCGATCGCGCACACTGGATAGTGAGTGGTGGCGAAGGCGCGCTCCCGCCGAACGAAAGGTGTCGGATTATGTCGAACCGGATGAAGATCGTGATTGGCGGAGTCGTCATCGGGCTCCTGCTCTTGCTGATCAATGAGTGGGTCGGATTGGTGGTCATTGCTGCTGCGATCGCCATACCAGCTGTGGCCTACCTCATGCTCGACCCATCGCAGCGGCGCCGGGTGCGCGAGCAAGGCCGCAAGCGGATCGGGCGCTGACACCGCCTGGCGGGCCGCCCGCCGCTTCGCACCTGCCCGGCCCCGCGGAAGGCACCGGCGACAGCAGCGCCGCGCCGTGAGCCCGGCAGCCGTCGCCTGCGCCTTGCACTGGCATGCGGGCTTCACCGGCCTGCCGGGCTCCACCGGCATGCGGGCTTCACCAGACGAGCGCCTTCACTGGCAGGTCGATGCCGGCGGTCTGCTGATTCCGCATGAGCGGCGTGCCCCCTTTGGGATGGCCGAAGATCAGCAACTCGGTTGGGCGGAGCTCCATGCCGGCCTCGTGCGCGTCCTTCGCATGATCAATCCGGGCGAACACAAGGAGACCGGCTGCGGTCACCGCGTCTGCCATCCGGTCGATCGTCTGCGAGACGGAGAAGCGGCTCTCTATGGTGATCAGTCCGTCGCTCGTCATGTGACCTCCTGGTGCTGCGGATCCCCGGTATTGTCCCGCAAGCGCCGGGTGACTGCGCATCCAGGTATCTTCCACCCGGGCGTAACCCGGGCCGCCACGTTGCGGCCGCCTCCTGATCGCGGTTATTTCTCATGAAATAGGGTCACAAAAGGGTGCGATCGCGGGGCCAGCAGGTCCTTGTGCCCGACAATCAAAGGGCGCGCTGGACAGAAAAGTCGTTGAAGCGCCACGAGTAATACAGGGATTACGTGCCTTTCGCCGTCGCCAAAGCTGTATCGTGGCGCCGTTACTTGTAAGGGGCTGCGACGGATCGGGGCAGGGATATATAGTCGTGCCCTTTTTCGGCCAAACCCGCCTCAATTGTCTCATTCTTGTCCTTGTTGGCCGGCTCAGCGAGAGCCCGCCCGACATCCCACGTCATCTCCAGGAGGCTATTCCCATGTCGCTGGTGCTTCGCCGCCCCGTTGCCGCGTTCCTGCTCGCAGGCCTGGCCCTGGCGGGCTGTGGTGGGGGGAATGGGACTTCGGGCGCGGCGGGCCGCTCCTATCCCGAGGCCGCCAAGAGCGCCGCGCAGATCCTCACAGACGCACAACAAGCCACCCGGGGGGTCACAACCTTCCGTCTCGCCGGCGCCATAAAGCAGGCGAGCCAGAGTCTCGGCGTCAATCTCCACTTCGATGGCACATCGGGCGCATACGGATCGATTACATACGGGGGAGTCTCTTTCAGGATCGTGCGCATCGGCACTGCCGTGTATTTCAAGGCACCAGCCGCTTTCTACACGAAGGTGGGCTCATCCACGCAGATAGCTCGGATGATCGCTGGCCGGTGGATCAAGGCACGCGCAAGCGGCGCCGGTTTCAAGCGGTTTGCCAATTTCACCTCCGGTACGCAATTCTTCGTCGGGATACTCGGGTCCGCCGCATCGGCGGGCATGGTCAAGCTGCCCGGTGTCCGCATGATCGACGGCACGCCGGCCGTTGGGCTTTCGGACCCGAAGAACGGCAGCAAGCTCTACATCGCCCTCCAGGGGCCCGCCCTGCCGGTCAGGATCGAAGGCCCAGGCGCCACCGGCTCGATGGACATCGCAGGCTACGGTCAGCCAGTGACGCTGGTCGTGCCGCCGCGCGCACTCAAATTCAGCGACATCAAGGCGTGATCACCCGGGCCCGGGTCGGCCTGGCGGCCGACGATCCCGAAACCGGCGTTTGACCCCGATTCAAGGCGGGGGCAGGCCGTCGCGCTCCGGTGATGTCGGCCGGACACCCTCACTCTGCTGGGGCTGCCCAGCTTCCGCGCCGGTTCTGCGGGCGAGAAACCGCATCCTGGCGGCGCGCGCGTCCCAGGAATAGACAACAGCCGTACCTGCGATGAAATCGTGCAAGGCGCGGTTTTGGCGCTGCACGACGATCCCGGCCAGGCCCAAGCCGAACAGCAGGAAGCTCAGGGGCAGGGCGAGTGTCCGCACTACCGCCCGCCGCCAGCCCACGGCCGTTCCATCCTTCCCGACGACGCGTATGCCGAGAACCGCCATGCCGAGGGTCTTGCCGCTCAGCGACCAGGGGTACGCGAAATACGCGAACGCCCACACCACGAATGCCGCGGCGACGAGGGCGTTACTCTTGTCCCACGTGACCGTGTGGCCGACGACGATGCTCACTGCGTAGGAAATGGCGGCCAGGGCGACCGTGAAGGCGCCGCTGAGCGCGGCCACGTCGATGATCCACGCGGCGAGCCGCGACGCCCCGCCCGCGTAGTCGCCCTGCAGGCTTATCCAACTCGCGGGCCCGGCTCCGCCCCGGGCCTTTCGGCTGCGGGAGTCGCCGCCGTCCTGATGCGGACGGTCGTGCCCCGGCAGGGTTCGCCGTGGCGCAGCGTCGTACGGCCGGTCGGCTGCGGCTGGAAGTGCGGCGTCCTTGGGCGGTCCGGCGTCGTGCGGCGGTCCGGCGTCGTGCGGCGGTCCGGCGTCGTGCGGCGGTCCGGCGTCGTGCGGCGGTCCGGCGTCGTGCGGCGGCCCGGCATCGTACGGCGCGGCGGCCGTCGTCGTGAAGGCGGCCTCAGCAGGAACCGCTGTGTGCTGTAGCGGTCCGGCGCCTTTGGGCGGTGCGGCGCCGTGTGGCGGTGCGGCGTCCTTGACCGGTCCGGCGTCCTTGGGCGGTGCGGCGCCGTGTGGCGGTGCGGCGTCCTTGACCGGTCCGGCGTCCTTGGGCGGTGCGGCGCCGTGTGGCGGTGCGGCGTCCTTGACCGGTCCGGCGTCCTTGGGCGGTGCGGCGCCGTGTGGCGCAGCGGCCGTCGTCACGAAGACGGCCTCGGCAGGAACTGCTGCGTGCTGGGGCGGTCGGGCGTCGCGAGGCGGTCCGGCGTCGCGTGGCGGTCCCGCGTCGCGTGGCGGTCCGGCGTCGCGTGGCGGTCCGGCGTCGCGTGGCGCAGCGGCCGTCGTCATGAGGGCGGCCTCGGCCTGGCGGGGCCCGGTCTGCGCGTCACCCGGCCCTTGTGAGCGCACGTCCTTACGGCGTTCCATGCGCCATACCACCCGGTCGGTGAATTGGTCGATCGTGACCGCCTGGCCGCGCAGCGCGTCCAGGGCTTCGCTCGCGAAGCCACTGGTCGACCTGGCGATGATGTTCCCAAGATCTGTCTGGCCGACCAGTGCGTCGACGTCGATACGGTCAAGGATTTCATTCAGGTCAACGCGGTCGAGCAACCCGCCGACGTCGACCCGTTGCACAATCGCGTCGACGTCCACGCGCTCGATGAGACCATTCACATCCACCTGGTCCAGCAGCCTGTCAACATCAACGCGGTCGAGCAGTTCCGTTACGTCGACGCGGTCGAGCAGGTGGTTGACGTCGACCTGGTCGAGCGCGGCAGTCAGGTCAATCTGCCGGATGATCTCGTTCATGTCCAGCGCCTGTAGGACAATCTCGACCACCCGCCCAGCGACGACCTGGGCGAGCGACTCTACCGGATCGGTGACTCGCCGCCCGGCGGTGCGCATTCGCGCGAACGGATCCACCGCACCAACGTATGGCTCCGCCAGTCGGCGGGGATCCCCCGCTGAGGGCGATCTTCCGTTCTGACGGGAGCGGTCATGTTTGGTGGGACCGTGCGCCACGCCGCCATAGTGGCCTGAGCGCCGGCCCGTACCCGGGGGCAGCCCGACTGCCGCAACGCGCCGGCTGCCGATTTGCCGTGCGTCCGAGTGCCGATTTGCCCCGAGCCTGCGGCTGCCGCAACGGGCTACGGGGTCACGGCGCCTGCAGGCCAGCAACACAACTTCCCCCCCGAAAACGTCACGGAAAACGGACATTCCGCCCGCAGGGACGACGTTTTCGGGGGGGAAGTTCGCAGGAGCCGGTGTGCACGCCCCAGTTCACGGTCGGCGTGCAGGGCGCTCGGATGACCGGCCGGGATTCCCGTCTAACGATCCAGTGCCTGCTGGTGCCGCCGCGCCTGTGGTGCCGCACGCCGGCTGCGGCACGCCTGATGTTGCCGCGCGCCTGATGTTGCCGCGCGCCTGATGTTGCCGCGCGCCTGCGGCTGCCGCGCCTGCGGGCACCGCGCGCCTGGGCACCGGAGCCGTACGGCCGTGCCGAAGCGGCCGTGCTTCCGGCTCCGCCCTCATGGCTCCGAGGTCGTCAGCGTGGCCAGCAACTGCGGCGCGCCCATTGCCGCGGGTCGCATGACAGTAGCGGAGACTCGCGGAACCGGCTGCCCCATCTAATCTCTATAAAACAAGTTGACTTAATCGGGAATCTCGCGCACGATTGTGACGTGACTTGCGCCGAGCTACTCGTCGCTCGCCTGCATGTTGACCTACGTCGGCAGGCGAGCGCTATTTGTCCGTGCGTGCGGCGCGGCCCGGGCCGTCGACCCGCGGGCCGATCAACGGCGGGCGGCTCGCCCCGGGCTGCCCACCCGCGCGGGTAATGATTGCGGTGGATTCTCCATCACGGTGACATAAATCCCATCGCATTCATGGAAACGGCGATCGCGACGGTTTGGGGAAACAGGGCCATGACGGTATATGGGCGGGCCGCTCAGCCTGACCGTCGGCGACTCGAACTGGATTCCGTGCTGCTAGCAGAGCTGCGCCCAGCGGGCGAGCTCGCACGCCACTTCCGCCGGGACCAGGAGCGCCGCCCCGGCTGAGCGGTCTGCCTGCGTTCGGGAGCCCCGGCGGCGCGACGTCCGGGTAGTGCCACCGCACATACCCGGGCCACAGCAAGATGGCCGCCTGACAGCGTGCGGCCCGACTCTCCCCGCACCACTCCGCCGAGAGGTCCTATCGTGTCCACACCCACACCCACACCCACACCCACACGTGCCCCGGCGCCTCCGCGGGATGAGTCACCTGTGTCCGCCGCAGCAGAGGCGGACCGCGGAGGCGATCCGCTGACCGGCGCGACAGGGTTCTCAGCGCGATATCCGCAAGCACGAGGTTCCCGGCGCGCGCAAGGCCATGCATCAGCTGGCAGCCAGGACCGGGGTGGAAGCGCTTCTTAAGCCCGCTCGCCGTCCTCGTGCTGTGGCAGCTGGTCAGCACGTTCGGCATCGTGTCAGCGCAGAAGCTGCCGCCGCCGACAAAGATCTGGAGCACCGCGCTCAACCTGATCACGACGAACTCCGCCGCCTACGGAACGCTGCAGGGCGCGATGGTCGTCTCGCTCGAGCGAATGGCGATCGGCTTCGCGGTCGGCGCGAGCGTAGCGGTCGCACTCGCGATCATCGCTGGGCTCAGCACCCTCGGCGAGAACTCGGTGGACCCGCTCATGCAGATGCTGCGCACCCTGCCGCTGTTCGGGCTGATACCGGTCTTCATCGTCTGGTTCGGCATCGGCCAATTGCCGAAGGTGCTGCTGATCGCGCTCGGTGCCGCCATTCCCCTGTATCTCAACACCTTCTCGGGAATCCGAAGCGTGGATCCGAAGCTCGCGGAACTCGGCCAGGTTCTTCAGCTCCGCAAGAGCGAGCTGATCAGGCACATCGTGCTGCCCGGCGCACTTCCGCAGGCCCTCGTCGGCCTACGGCAGAGCCTTGGCGTGGCCTGGCTCGCGCTCGTGGTCGCCGAGCAGCTCAACGCGAACGCCGGGCTCGGCTTCATGCTCAGCCAGGCGACGCAGTTCCTGCAGAACAACGTGATCTTCGTGGTACTGGTCGTCTACTCCGTCCTCGGCCTGCTGACCGATGCCCTTGTCCGGCTGATCGAGAGGAGGGCGCTGGGATGGCGCCGCGGCTTCCTGGAGCAGTAATACCCGCCGCTGATCAGACCGCGGGACGGACCGCGCCCGGTCCCGTGGCGCAGGTCCGCGGCCTCACTCGCTCCTTCGAGGGCCGTCGCGTGCTTGACGGCCTAGATCTCGAGATCGCCTCCGGCGAGTTCGTCGCCATGATCGGGCGCAGCGGTTCAGGTAAATCCACCCTGCTGCGTGCGCTCGCCGGGCTTGATCCTGACGTGACGGGTGAGGTCGCCGTGTACGGCACGGTGGCAATGGCGTTCCAGGAGCCGCGCCTGGTGCCATGGAAGCGGGTCTGGGCGAACATCTGCCTCGGCCTCAAAACGGCCGATCATCGGTCCGTCGCCCGCTCCGCGCTTGACGAGTTGGGCCTGAGCGACCATGAAAACGCCTGGCCGCTGACGCTGTCCGGCGGCGAAGCGCAACGGGCTTCGCTCGCCAGGGCGCTCGTCCGCGAACCGGGCCTGCTGCTGCTCGACGAGCCGTTCAGCGCGCTCGACGCGCTCACCAGGATCACCATGCATCGCCTGGTTCTTGGGCTGTGGGCTCGTCACCAGCCTGCGGTCTTGCTCGTCACACACGACGTGGACGAGGCACTGGCCCTGGCCGACCGGGTCCTCGTGCTTGCGGACGGGCGGATCACCCACCAGTCACGCATCTCGCTCGACCGGCCGCGTGACCGGGATCACCGAGAGCTGACAGGCCTGCGCAGCGGCCTGCTCACCGAACTCGGCGTAGCCGCGTAGCCACGGAAGGAAGGACATGACCAGTAGAGTGCCCGCCCACACCGACCCGGACCGGCGCCACAGAAGTGCCAGGCGACGGCGGCCCGGATTGCAGCTCGTCGCGGCTGCGATGATCGCCGGGCTGGCCAGCTCCGCGTGCTCGTCCACCGCTGCGAGCACCAGCAGTTCGCCAAGCAAGAGCGGGTCGAGCAGCCTTTCCCAAGTGACCTTGCGCGTCGGCGATCAGGCGGGCACGGGGGCGGAGGCGCTGCTCACGGCCGCTGGGCTGACTCACAAGCTGCCGTTCAAGGTCAGCTGGTCCGACTTCACCTCAGGCCCGCCAATGCTCCAGGCCATGGGCGCGGGCGCCGTCGACATCGGCGGCGTCGGCAACGCTCCGCCCGTGTTCGCCGCGGCGGGGGGCAGCAAGATCGCGATCGTCGGGACGCTGCGGGCCAACCCGCTCGCCGCGGCGCTCGTCGTCCCGAAGGGCTCGAACCTTACGTCCATCTCACAGCTACGCGGCAAGCGGATCGCGGTGGCGCAGGGCAGCTCGGCCAACTACCACCTGCTGACCGTGCTCAGCAAGGCGGGGCTGACCATCCACGACGTGACGCTCGACTACCTGCAGCCCGCCGCCGGCCTCGCGACGCTCACCGCGGGCCACGTGGACGCGTGGGACATCTGGTCGCCCTACATCGAGCAGGTCACGGCACTGCACGGGGCCAGGGTCCTGGTCAACGGCAACGGGTACGGCACCAACTACTCCTTCGAGGTGGCTTCCCGTGCCGCGCTCAGCGACCCAGCCAAGGTAACCGCTATTCGCGACTACCTGACGCTGCTCGACCAGGCGCACACCTGGGCGCAGTCGCACCTTCAGACCTGGGCGACTGTCTGGGCGCAGGCGACGGGCCTGCCGGCCAGCGTCATGCTCTCCGCCGCGAAGGACAGCGTGTCCACCGCGGTTCCGATCACCAGCAGCGTCGTCGACTCCGAGCAGCAACTAGTGAACGCGTTCTACGCCGCCGGGCTGATACCGACCAAGGTGAACTTCGCGGACTTCAGTGACAGCAGGTTCAACAGCATTGTAGGAGCGTCATGAGTCTCAAGTTCCACTGGTTCCTTCCGACCTCCGGCGACGGGCGCGCCATCGCGGGGCGGGGCCACAGCATCCCCCTCGTCGGCACGCACGATGGGCCGGGAACACCGCAGAACGGAGCAGCCGCCGCGCGGCGGACCGGGGCCGCGTCGGCGGCCCGGCCGCCAGACATTGAGTATCTCGCGCAGATCGCGCGTTCCGCCGAGCAACTCGGCTTCGAGGCCGTGCTCACGCCGACGGGCACCTGGTGTGAGGACGCATGGCTGGTGACCGCCGCACTGACGCGCGACACCGAGCGGCTGAAGTTCCTGGTCGCGTTCCGGCCAGGCCTGACGTCACCCACGCTCGCGGCCCAGATGGCTGCGACCTACCAGCGCCTGTCGCGCGGCCGGCTTCTGCTCAACGTGGTCACCGGCGGCCAGTCCGACGAGCAGCGCCGGTTCGGCGACCACCTCTCCCACGACGAGCGGTACGCCCGCACCGGCGAGTTCCTCTCCATCGTCCGCGGGGCGTGGGAAGGCCACGACTTCACCGGCGACTATTACCAGGTCGAGGGCGCGACCGTGATGCGCCCGCCTGAGCCGCGCCCAGGCATCTACTTCGGCGGCTCCTCACCGGCGGCGGGCGTTGTCGCGGCCAGGCACGTGGATGTCTACCTCACCTGGGGAGAGCCACCCGACCTGGTCGCGCGGAAGATCGCCTGGGTTCGCGGCTCGCCGAGCAGGAGGGCCGCACGCTGCGCTTCGGGATCCGGCTGCACGTGATCACCCGTGACGGCGAGCAGGAGGCGTGGGCGGAGGCGGGCAAGCTGCTTGACTACATAGACGCGGGCGAGATCGCCCATGCGCAGGAGATCCTCGCTAAAAGCGAGTCGGTCGGCCAGGAACGGATGCGCGCGCTGCATGCGGGCTACCGGCAGGGGGGTAACGCCGGGGATCTCGAGATCTACCCGAATCTGTGGGCGGGTGTCGGGCTGGTGCGCGGGGGAGCAGGAACCGCGCTCGTTGGCAGCCACGAGCAGGTCGCGCAGCGGATCGAGGAATACTCCTCTCTCGGCATCGAGGAATTCATCCTGTCCGGGTACCCGCACCTGGAGGAGGCGTACTGGTTCGGCGAGGGCGTGCTGCCGTTGCTGCGCGCCCGAGGACTTGCCAACGGTGCTGCCAGTCCGCAGCGGCTGTGGGTCAGCGCGTGACCGCACAGGCGCTTGACCATGGCGCGGAAAATCAGGCGTGGCCCTTGCCGCATCACGCGATCGGAGGAATGCCCGTGCGCCTGGTCGTCGTTGTCGGCAACCCGAAGCCGGCGTCCCGTACATACTCTGTGGCGGCCGCAGCGGCCCGCGCGATCGCGCGGGCCGCTGGCATCCACGGCGAACCGGAGATGATCGACCTGTCCGGGCTGGCGCCCCGGCTGCTCGTCGCGGCGCCATCCGCGGCCGTCGAGGACGCTCTCGATCAGGTTGGCCGGGCCGGCCTGCTGCTCGTAAGCAGCCCTACCTTCAAGGGCAGCTACACCGGCCTGCTCAAGGTTTTCCTCGACCGGTTGCCCCACCGGGGGCTCGAATCGGTGACCGCCCTGCCCCTGCTGGTCATGAAGTCGCCGCGGCACGCGCTCGCCGTGGAGGTTCACCTGCGGCCGCTACTTGTCGAGCTTGGCGCCAGCGTGCCGACACCAGGGCTCGCGGTGCTCGAATCAGACCTGGGGCGGCTCGGCGAGATCCTGGACCCGTGGGCGGCGAGCGTCGCGGGTGCGCTCGCGGACACCCGGCTCGCGGGCGCGACCCCGTGAGGCCATACGGCGGTGGTGACAGAGGATAAGGCTCTTGATCCTCCGCTTTCAGGTTCGTGTGCCGGCCCGTTCACCCCTGATCGCAATCAGGATCACGAGCAGCGCGCATACATCGAAGATCGTGGCGACGGCGAATGAACTGGCCATCCCGTGTGTGAGGACGTGGCGGGCCTGCGCGAGCGCACTGGCGCCTGCGGCCGGGTGGGCAGCGGCGTTCCTGCTCGCGGTCCCGAACACGGTGACGAGGATGGCGAGGCCAAGCGCGCCGCCGACCTGTTGCATCACGTTCACCATGCTGGACGCGGCGCCTGAGTCACCCGGCCGCACCCCTGCGAGCGACACCATGGTCAGCGGCACGAAAGCGACGCCCATGCCGATGCCGAAGATCAGCATCGGGCTGGCCACGCCGGTGAGGTAGCCGGTGGCAGGCGAGACCTGCGCCAGCCACGCCATGCCTGCGATGACCGGAAGGAGGCCCGCGACGATCAGCCGCTTCGGGCCGAAGCGGGGCACCAGCCTTGGGGCCGCGCGCGATACGGCGAACAGCGCTGTCGTCATCGGCAGGAACGCGATCCCGGTGCGCAGCGGGCTGAAGCCGAGGACGTCCTGCAGGAACTGTGTGACGAAGAAGAACATGCCGAACATGCCCGCCACAAGGAGGAGCCTGGCGACGAACGACGCGGAGCGGCCGACATCGGCGAACAGGCCCAGCGGGGTGATCGGCTGCCGTGCGCGGGTCTCGATCAGCAGGAAGAGGCCGAGCAGCACCGCTGCGGCTGCGAAGGCCCCCAGGGTCAGGCTCTCGCCCCAGCCGCCTGTTGCGGCGCGGATGAACGCATAGACAAGTGATGCCATCCCGCCTGTCGACGTGAGCGCCCCGGCCAGGTCGAAGTGCCCGGGCTGGCGCGGCGACTCGCTGATGAACCACGGCGTGGCCAGGGCGACGATAATCCCGATCGGCACGTTGATGAACAGCACCCAGCGCCAGGACGCCCACTCGGTGATCACACCGCCGAGCACGAGGCCGAGCGAGGCGCCGCCGGTGACGACCCCGGCATACACGCCAAGCGCGCGGGTCCGCTCGCGGCCCTCGGGGTACGCGCCCACGATCAGCGCGAGCACCGCGGGCGAGGCGAGCGCGCCGCCGACGCCCTGTGCTGCGCGGGCTGCCAGCAGCCAGCCGGCGGAGGCTGCCAGGCCGCCGGCCAGTGAGGCGACGGTGAACAGGCCGATGCCAGTGATGAAGACCCGACGCCTGCCGAGGATGTCGCCGACCCGGCCCCCGAGCAGCAGCAGGCCGCCGAATGTCAGCGTGTAGGCGTTGAGCACCCATGACAGGCTTGTGGCGGAGAAGTGCAGGCCATGCTGGATGTGCGGCAGGGCGATATTCACCACGGTCGCGTCAAGGATGATCATTAGCTGCGCGCCGAGCATGACAATGAGGGCGATGCTTGGATGCCCCGCACCGCGCGGGCGGGCTGTGCCGGGCTGACGCGGCCTCACAGTCTGTGGTATCGATGAAATAGACAAGGAAGGAATGCCTCCACGCAGGACTGGCCCGGGCAGAGTTGGCCATGGGCAACGGCCCCAGCGGGCCCGGACCATGGGATGCAGGGCGAGCACCCCGGCGCTGTTGTGCGCCCCGCATCGCCGGCGTACTGCGGGCATTACCGGAGGTCCTCTCCGTTTACTATACGGAGGCTACCTCCGTTTCGGAAGCTAAATATGAGACTCTGATGACAACGACAGGCATGCCCGGACCGTCGAGTGGGGGGGGAGAATGAGAGGATGAGAGTAGGCCCCGCCACCAGGGCCGATGCGCGCGGACGCGCGGCGCAACCGCGAGCGGTTGCTCGTCGCCGCCAGGTCCGCGTTCGCCGAGCACGGCGCCGACGCGCCACTCGATGAGATCGCGCGGCGGGCCGGTGTGGGGATTGGCACGCTCTACCGGCACTTCCCCACTCGTCTGGCGCTGCAGGAGGCGGTTTTCCGCGACCAGGTGGGGGCCGTTTGCGCCGGTGCGAGCGAACTCCGCGATTCGCGCCCGCCCGGTGAGGCGCTAGCCATCTGGCTGCGAAGCCTGATCGGTTACATCGCCACCAAGCGCGGTCTGTCATCCGCCCTGATGAGCGCGCTCGGCAAGGATTCTGAGCTCGTTTCCTCCTGCAGTGCCCAGATGAAGGTTGCGGGAAAGGAACTGCTCGTCAGCGCGCAGCAGGTCGGCGCCGTGCGTCCAGAGGTGGACATTGCGGACCTGCTCAGGCTCGTCCATGCGATCGTGCTCGCGACCGAGCAGGCGCCAAGAGACGATGGTCAGCGGGACCGGCTCTTGTCGGTCGTTCTTGACGGCTTGTGCGTGCGAACCACGGACGCCGCAGGCTCTGCAGGTGCGGGCTCTGCAGGTGCGGGCTCGGCACGGGCCTGGCGAGCGGGCGGCGGCTCATCTGAGGTCCGCTCATCGGCCGCATCCGATGCCGGCTCGGAGGGCGCTGGCCCGCGGGCTGGCGGCCCGGCTGGGGTAAGGGGAGTCAGCGGCGAGTGGGTTCGTATGCCGCGGGATCCCAGGCAGTAGTCCCTGTTCAGTGGGCGGGCCCACGCCGGTGACCGCTGGGTAGGGCATCAGCGTGCGCGCACCGATTCAGGGGATTTTTGCGCTGCCTCGATCGGGAGTTCCCTCGAGTCGTAGACGATCGCGCCGGCGGCATCCAGTGCATCCTTCGAGACGTGGTGGTGATGACCGCAGAGCAACAGATCAACCGTGTGGGTTCGGCGCGCGGTCGGCGGCAGCATGACCAAGACCATCGGCTTGGCCAGGCAGCAGCAAGCCTGGTCGGCAGCCGCAAGCGTGGCAGTCAGGTCCGCCGGGCCGCTGGGAGGCGAGGGCGACTGGGCCCTCTCTGTGCCAGCCGGGTGGTTGCGATCCGCGGCGCTGGAGTGCAGGAATCTCGGATGCATATTTCGAGAATCGCACCGGCGAGGCCGGGGCGGAAGGAACGTAGTTCCTTCGGAGCCAGGGCCCAAGGACCCGAGTTTCCTCGCGCCTATGCACGGTCGTGACCTGCAGTCACCAGTGCAGAGGGCCCGGTCATTCCCGGCTGCGCCGCTGTCCCGTCTCAGTTGAGCCGACGCAGTCTCATCGATCTGACGCATCCCTGGTCATACCGCCGACGAGGGTAGGACAGGGCCGAAAGGTTGTCTCACTGGATCTGTCGCACCGCAGGTTGTGGAGATCTCCTGTGACAGATCGTTTGAGACCGGACAGCCGCTGAGCCAGACAGGGTGGGGCCACATGAGCCGCGCGCCGCCGCTGACTGATGAGATGTGAGCACGGATCTAGCCGCTGTTGCCGGACCGGACGTGTCGCGGCGTGGCAGGCCATTGTCGTTCTGGCTGATTTCGGCGATCTATCAGACTCGCGCCAGACGAAGCTACCCCCGGGTGCCGCCGTGCCTGCGATCAGTTCGCCGTCCGCCCGCCGCGGTAGCCTGGTCGTCCGCGGCGATGCCGGTTGGCGGTGGTCTGGTCGTCCGCGGCGATCGTGGCGGCGCTGGCCTGGTCGTCCGCGGCGATCGTGGCGGCGCTGGCCTGGTCGTCCGCGGCGATCGTGGCGGCGCTGGCCTGGTCGTCCGCGGCGATCGTGGCGGCGCTGGCCTGGTCGTCCGCCGCGATGTCGGCCGCGGTGGCCTGGTCGTCCGCCGCGATGCGGTGCGCGGCGGCGATGGCCTCTGCGGCGGCGGCGGAGGCCGTGTCGTGGTCCGCCGCTCGGCTGGCGGCGGTGGCTGGGCCGTCTTCGGTTCCTGTCGGCCCGCCGATGGCCTTGCTACCCGCCGCACCAGCGACTTCCCCGGTCGGCTCGCCCATCTCGGACCCTTCGCCCCCTGGCCGCGCATCGCCCTTCGCCCCGTCGAACGCCGTCGTGACCGCCTTCAGAGCGGTCGTCACTTCGCTCGGGATCACCCAGAAGGTGTTCCCAGGTCCCTGGGCCAGCTGTGGCAGCATCTGCAGATACTGGTAGGCGAGCAGCTTCGGATCTGGGTCGTTGTGATGGATCGCCTGGAAGACCGTGCCGATCGCCTGCGCCTGACCCTCCGCCCGGAGCACCGCACTCTGCTTGTCGCCTTCGGCCCGCAGGATCGCACCCTGCTTGTCGCCTTCCGCCGTGAGGATCTGTGATTGCCGCGCGCCTTCCGCCGTCAGGATCGCGGCCCGCTTCTCGCGCTCCGCCCGCATCTGCTTCTCCATCGCGTCAATGACGCTCTTCGGCGGGTCGATCGCCTTGATCTCGACGCGTGTGACGCGGATCCCCCACTTCCCTGATGCCTCGTCGAGCACCCCACGGAGCATATTGTTGATCTTGTCGCGGGAGGTCAGGGTCTGCTCCAGGTCCATGGATCCGATGACGCTGCGAAGCATGGTCGCGGTGAGCTGTTCGATGGCCTGGATGTAGTTCACGATCTCGTAATCGGCCGCGCGTGGGTCGGTGATCTGGAAGAAGAGGACGGTATCGATGAGGACGACCAGGTTGTCCTCGGTGATGACCGGCTGGCTCTTGAACGCGACCACCTGCTCGCGCAGGTCTATCAGCGGTTTGACCCGGTCGATGAGCGGGATGATGACATTCATTCCCGGTTCCAGGGTCTTGCGGTACCGGCCGAGGCGCTCGACATTTCTGGCCCTGGCCTGGGGTACGATCCGGACCGTTTTGATCATCACGATGATCACCAGCAGGGCAACGATGATGCCGACGATCAGCTCGGCGATTGCCATGACTACTCCCGGGGTATACGAGCGCCGTGGCGCCCTGGATCTGCAAGACGTCCACCGTCGCCCCGACCGGGATCACGAGCGTGTCGTCGTACGCGCGGGAGGACCACAGCTCGCCGTCGATCCGGACGCGGCCCGTGTGACCCGTCACTTCCTCGACCACGAGCGCCTTACGCCCAACCAGGGCGGCTGTACCTGTGCGAAGTGCAGGGGGCTGCTTGATGTGCCGCATTGCGAGCGGCCTGACCAGACCGAGGCCGGCGCCGGCGGTGAGAACGAACGCGAGGAGCTGGAATGGCAGGCTGCCGTCGGCAGCGGCGACGGCGGCAGCCGCAACCGCGGCAACCGCGATCAGCGCGAAGGCCAGCGTCAAGGTCAGCAGCTCGGCGACTCCGAGCACCGCTGCCAAGATCAGCCAGACGAGCCACGTATTCACGGCTTCTCCGGTATTCCAGCGCCAACGCGGCAAGGTTTTCGGTTTGGGGAGTGCAGCCCGGTTTCCAGGGCCGGACGCGCTCTCTGAATCAGACAGTATCCTCAGCGAGGTTCTTTCGCATGTCGTCGTTATCCGGGTTTCACCTGCGGGGCAATGACCGCCCGCGGGTACGTGATCGTGGTTGATTTGGCGGCGGGCATGAAATCAGCCACGATCATGGGAAGGGGGCAAGTGTGGGACGTGATGGTGGCGGTGCGGCGGGCTGGCGGCGGCGGGGCCGATCCGGACGTCTGCGCAGTCCGGCAACGGGCGCGACCCCATAGGATCTCCGTTCGGGGCACATTCGCCGCTGGAGGTGAGATGACGCAGGCACCCCAGGAGGCACCAGGGGTCACGTCCAGGCTTGCGCCGCGGATCAGCATCGTCATCCCCGTATTCGGCGTCGAGGACGAGCTTCGCGCCTGCCTCGACTCGATTGTCACCCAGTCGTTCACCGACATCGAGGTGATAGCGGTCGACGACCACTCGCAGGACCGGTCCGGCGAGATTCTCGACGAGTATGCCGGGCGGGATCCGCGGATTCGAGTAACTCATATGGACCGGAGCGGCGGCCCGGGGAACGCGCGCAACACCGGCCTGGACCTGGCGTCCGGTGACTACGTCTGGTTCGTCGACGGAGACGACCTGCTCGCCGACGAAAGCCTGGCCGCGGTCGGGGCGCAGCTGGCCCGTGCCGAACCGGATGTCCTGCTCATCGGATTCGCCCGTCAGCAGCTATCGGGCCGCACCGAGCCGAACGCCTGGCGGCACCTGCTCCGCGAGCCACAGCCCGGCCAGGTGTTCACGCTGGCGGACCGGCCAGAGGTGATCAGGCTCACGATGACCTCCTGGAGCAAGGTCATCAGGCGAGGGTTCCTGACCGGTCTCGGGCTCCGCTTCGAGCAGGGAATTCACGAGGACGTGCCACTCACGTGCGCGCTGCTGCTCAACGCGAAGCGCATCGCCACCCTTGACAGGGTCTGCTACGTGTACCGCGAGCAGCGCGGTGGCGCACTGACCAATACCTCAAGCAACGACAACTTCCAGGTCTTCGCCAGGTACGAGCAGGTCTTCGGGGTCATCGACGCCCGCCCCGCCGAGTTCGGCCAGTTCCGGCGCGTCGTTTTCGACCGGGCGATCTGGCACTACACGACCGTCTTCGGGGCACCCAAGGCTGTACCCCGCAGTTCCAGGCGGGCGTTCTTCCGACGGATGTCCGAACACTTCGCCCGGTTCCGCCCGCCTTCCTACGTCTATCCGCCTGGCCTGCATGGTGTGAAGTACCGCCTGGTCGAGCGTGGCGCGTACCGGCCATATCTGGCTATCCAGCCGGTGAACCAGGCGAGGATCGCGCTGCGGGACATGTTGCGCTGGCATCCTGCTCGAAGCCCTGCCCCCTGACTACCGCGCAGCCCCGCAGGTCGGCGTCGTTGGCAACACGGACCGGCCGCGGCGAGAGGGCGCGCGGACGCGCGCCATTTTCCGCATCGCACGTGTCGGCAGTGAGCTTCGTGTCGTGCAAGAGGTAAAGGCAACCGGCTGCCGAGGGCCCACCGCACGGGTTGGGAACCCCAGCAACGGGCCATCGCTGGGTGGGTGGGTAGGCGGCCGGCCTGGCGCGGGGCTATGTGATCCCGGTTCCGCGGGCGCAGCGCCGCGGAACGAGCCTCAGCGGGTCATCGGGCGCGGCCCGGCGCAGGGGCTGTCCAGTGCGGGCGTGCACGTCAGCAACGAGTCCCTGGTCTCCCTGGTCTCCCTGGTCTCCCTGGTCTCCCTGGTCTCCCTGGTCTCCCTGGTCTCCCTGGTCTCCCTGGTCTCCTGGTCTCCCTCGTCTCCCTCGTCTCCCTCGTCCCGCACGTCAATATAAGTTGACACCTCATTTGCCGTCAACCTATATTGACGGCATGGGTAACGAGGTTCAGCTGGCCGAGGCGGCGAGCGGTGGCGACCCGGCCGAGGGCCTGCGGGCGGCGCGCGCGCTGCGTGAGCTTGCCGAGCGCCTGGAGGCGCTGCAGGTCGACAACGCGCGAGCGCACGGCTGGTCATGGGCGGAGATCGCGTTCTTCCTTGGGGTGAGCAAGCAGGCCGTGCACAAGAAGCACGCACACCGCCTGCCGGCCGTGTGAGCCGCCTGCCGGCCGTGTGAGCCGCCTGCCGGCCGTGTGAGCCGCCTGCCGGCCGTGTGAGGTGAGCCACGACGTAAGGCACGCCCTGGCCGGCGTGTGAGCCGGTCCGGACGGCGGGCCGGCCCGCGGGGCCGGGTTGAGAGGAGACCTGCAGTGTTCGAGAGACTCCACCAGGATGCACGGCGCGCTGTTGTGCGCGCCCGGCACGAGGCCGTGCGCGCGGGGCGGAAGGAGATCGGCTGCGAGCACCTGCTTCTCGGCCTGCTGGCCGAGCCAGGGCCCGCCGCGGCGGCACTGAGCGCCGCCGGGCTCGAGATCACCGAACTGCGCGCGCGGCTGCCCCGCGGCACCGCGGCCCGGGCCGACCCCCTGGACGCCGAAGCGCTCGCCTCGCTCGGCATCGACCTGGACACCGTCCGGCGTTCGGTCGACGCCGCGTTCGGGCCGGGCGCGCTGGACCGCGTGAGCGCGACCCGGCGCGGCCCGCTCGGGATAACCGGGAATCGGCTCACCACGGACGCGAAGAAAGCCCTGGAGCTTGCGCTGCGTGCGGCGGTCAAGCTCAGGCATCGTGAGATTTCCTCCGGGTATCTGCTGATCGGGATCATCGACCAGGCAGACAACGCGGCACTCGCAATCCTGGAGGAGTCTGGCGTGGACGCCGGGGCGCTGCGCGCTGATGTGCTAAGCCGGATCACCGCAGCCGCCTGACCGGGACAAACTGGCCGCAATTTCCGCTCAGGCTGAGCCGCACGCCCAGCCCTGGCCATAACGCGACACGCGCGCATGATCCCTGGGTGTGCAGACTGGACGCATGGGCGAGGTCCTGAATCTGCCGTCACCGTGCGTCGTGGTGCTTACGGGCCCGGGCGCGGCAGGTAAGTCGACGTGGGCAGCGGCCCACTTCCCGGCGGACTGCGTCGTATCCAGCGATCGCCTGCGCGGGATGGCCGGCGCGGGCGAGGACGACGTCTCGGCAAGCGCGGACGCGTTCGCGCTGCTCGAGGAGATCGTGCGGCTGCGGGTCAGCAGGAAGCTGACCACGGTGATCGACACCCTCGGGCTGGATACGGAGCGGCGAACCGCGTGGCTCGCGCTGGCGCGGCGGCATGGCCTGCCGTGCGTGGCCGTCGCGTTCGACACCACCCCGGCCGAGTGCCGCGAGCGCAACCGTGCACGGCCCAAACGCATCCCGGCCGATGTCCTGTCAGCGCAGTTCCGCTCCTGGGTTGTCGTCCGTGACCTGCTGGAGGCCGAGGGATATGACTCGGTACTCACACCGCTGCCTGTCCGGGTGGTACCAAAGGCCTTCGTAACGGCGAGCGTGGCAGCGCAGCGCCAGCACGAGGAACCGGCCGGGTTGCGCTTCGGCCTGCACATTGGCAGCTTCACCTTTCCTGGCGGCGCGCCAGCGACGTCGGCCAGCCTCCGCGAGATCGCGGTGGCAGCCGAGGCCGCCGGGTTCGGCGCGATCTATGTGATGGATCATTTCCGGCAGATTCCCCAGCTCGGCAGGCCCTGGGACGACTTCCTCGAAAGCTATGCCACGCTGGCCTACCTGGCCGCGTGCACCGACCGGGTTCGGCTCGGCGCACTCGTCACGGGCATCACGTACCGCAACGTCGCGCATCTGGGCAAGATCGTGGCAACTCTGGACGTGCTGAGCGGTGGGCGCGGCGTCTGCGGCCTCGGTCTTGCCTGGTACCGGGACGAGCACGTCGCCTACGGCTGGGATTTCCCGCCGGTGACCGAGCGCTACGCCCTACTCGAGGACGCCCTGCGGTTGCTTCCGCTGCTCTGGGGCCCAGGAGCCCCGTCCTTCGAGGGCCGTGTACTGACCGTGCCCGAGGCCATCTGCTACCCCCGACCGCTGCAGGAGCACGTGCCCATCCTGGTGGGAGGCGGCGGCGAACGGCGGACGCTGCGGCTCGCGGCGCGGTACGCCGACGCCGCCAACGTGCTCGGGGACGCCGCTGCCGTGCGTCACAAGGCGGCCGTCCTGCGCGCCCACTGCGGGGATGCCGGCCGGGATCCCGGCCAGGTCGCGCTCACGCACCTGTCGACGGCGCTCGTGGGAGACGGCGACAGGCACGTTGCCGAACTGGTCGATCGCCTGCGCCCGCGGCGGCGCGACCCGGCGAGGTACGCGGAAACGGTCAACGCGGGCACCGTCGCCGACCACGTCGGCCGGTTCCGTGAACTGGCCGACGCGGGCGCCCAGGAGGTCATGGTCCGCCTGCCGGATCTGGACGGCGGCGCCTCACTCGGGCGCATGGCCAAGGTCATCTCCGCCTTCCGGTAGACAGCCGGCGTCGCACTGGTCTCCTGCAGCCGGCGTCGCACCGGTCTCCTGCAGCCGGCGGGCGCCGGTACAGCCGGGGGCTCCCCACCGAACAGGCACCCACCTACGACCCGGTGGTGCTCGCCGATGAAGACCACGCCATCGCCCCGGCCGGCGCGCTGCAAGCCCAGCCGAGAGGGCTGCCCTAACTAAACCGTCTCCCTGGGCATGCAACGGCGGGGCGATGACGATCAATATCCGGAGCCGGAACGCGTGTCGTCCTCGTCGACAATGTGGATTGCTGCCTCTTCCGCGCCCGCCCCGCCTGCGTCGATGCCGACGTCGCGCGCGACGAGATCGGGTTCCTCATCCGGTCCCGTGCCCTCGTTCTCCGCGACCAGGCGGCAGGCCCGGGGATCAGGGCCGTCATCGAAGAGCGACGCGGCCTCGCCGTCCTCGTCTTCATCGCCCGCCGGGGCGTCGCGCCTCGTGGGCACCGCCCGCTGATCATCGCCGGCGTAGGGTCCACGTCCGGTTCCTCCTCGGCGAGGTGCTGATCGAGCGACTCGCCTTCCCGCTCCTCCGCTTCCGTGGTGCCGAAGCTCTCCCCGGCCGACCATCGATCGGGCGGCGCGATCCCCGTGTCCAGGGGGTCATCCCCTGGGTCCCCCTCGAGTGTGTCTGACGCATCGAGCACCCCGTCGTCCTCGAGATTGTCGGACGGGTCGTAGATCTCGTCGTCGGGCATATCTTGTCCCCTCTTCCGCGGCCGGTGCGTAACCACAGCGGACGCGTGGCTTGCGTGCGGTTCCATGATCGTGGTGCATTGCCGCGATATGGGCGGACTATGCACCACGGTCATGAGCAGGGTCTTCGCCGAAGAGTATTGCGGGACCGCTGGCCGGGTCGCTTGCGGCACGGGCGGGGCCGGGTCCGATGCCGTCCGCGGCCGGTCCCGTTCCGCCGGGCTCGGGTCCCGTAAGGAGGCCGCTGTCGGGCAGGCCCGCCGGGATCTCGGCGGAGTCTGTTACGCGCAGCTTGCGCCGTGCGCGCTGGTAGAAGTTGGTGCGGCCCAGCCGGACCACGCGAGCGGCGCCCGCTCGCGGCCGCAGGTCGATGCGGTCGCCGCTGGTCACGTGAGCGGCGACCATCCCGTCGACCTCCACGGCGAGCCGGCCGCTTGCGGGCAGGATGTCAAGCGCCAGGCTGTCGTGCACCGAGAGGACAAGGCCGCGGTTGTACGACGAGTGCGGCGCGGCCGGTGTGACGAGCAGTGCCTCGACCGAGGGACTGACGATGGGCCCACCGGCAGAGAAGCTGTAGGCGGTAGAGCCCGTGGGCGTGGCGACAACGACCGCGTCGGCTGCGTAGCTGACGAACGGTTGTTCGTCGACCCGCACCGCGATCACGGCGCTGCCCGCCCCGGGGATGCGCACGGCCGCGACGTCGTTGAACGCGGTGACGACCTGCTCGCCAAGGACGGCATCCACCGCCAGCCTGGGCTCGATCGTGAAGTCGTGGTTGTCGATTGCCGAGAGCGCGCTCGGCAGGTCAGGAACATCGACTTCGGCAAGGAATCCCAGCTTGCCAAGGTTGACCCCGAGCACGGAGGCGCGCTGCCCGTCAGCAAGCCGCATGGCTCGCAGCATCGTCCCGTCCCCGCCGAGGCTGACGACCAGGTCCGCGCGCTGACCGAGTTCCTCGGCCGTTACGGCGACTGCCGCGCAGCGCAGCCTGAGGATCTCCTCGTCGATGCCGAGGACCCCGATGCCCCTGTTCGCGGCCCAGTCGAGCACGGCAGTAACCGCGGCAGCGGAATCCCTCTGGGGGTGCAGGACCAGGCCGACGTTGTGCATCTCAGCCGGTCCCCGTGGGCAATACCGCCGACCCCGCCGATCCCGCCAACCCCGCCAATCCCGCCAACCTCGCCAACCTCGCCAACCTCGCCAACACCTCCGGTACCAACAAAACCGCCGGTACCAACAAAACTGCCAAAACTGCCAAGACCGCCGGTACCGTCACTACCGCTGATTCACCGCTCGCGGGCGCCCGGGGCCATGGACGTGACATGGCCGTGACAGCCGCGTGTGGGCGAGAACAGGTCATGAGGTGATCGTCCCTCATGCGACGCGCGGCGCGCCAGCCGGGACTCATCAGCCGCCTTTCCCATCGACGGCGCCGCCACGGGACGCGCCCGACTTCCGCCCGATAAACGTGCGCGCCTTGGCGGCCCTGACCGCCGAGGAAAGTGTGTTGATGTCGTAGGCGCCGTAATGGCGCCGCCCGTTGATGAAGAAGGTCGGCGTGCCCGAAACATCGCTGAGGTCGGCGCTGTCGACGTCCTCTGCGACCCGGCGGCGCCTGCGTGCTTCTTCAGATCCTCGGTGAATCGCTCGACGTCGAGCCCGAGCTCTCCGCGTACGGACCAGGTCGCGAGCCTAAGGGCACTCTGATGGCCAAGAGGAGTCGTGCATCTCCCAGAATTCCCCTGGTCGGCCGCGGCCTCCGCCGCTTCCGCCGCGAGCTGCGCATGCGGATGGACGTCGTTGAGCGGGAGGTGGCGCCACACGTAGCTGACGTCGCCGTAGTCCCGGAGCAGCTCGCTCACGGCCGGTTCTGCCTGGCCGCAGTAAGGGGCACTCGAAGTCGCCATACTCGACGACGCGTCACCGGCGCGCTGCTTGGGCCGCGCGACGTGGTCGCGTTCCGGATCGACGGGGCCCGAGGTCGACGATCACCGCCCACTCCGAGCAGCGCCCGGAAGCGCAGCCGCCGCGGCAGCAGCGTCCGTGGCATGGAAGACCAGCCATGTCAGGACGGACGAGCAGAGCGCCGCGCTGAGGACGCCGAGCTTCGCCTCCTCGAGCGGGTGCCGTGAAAGCGAGGGTCGCGATCAGCAGGGACACGGTGAACCCGATGCCGGCGATCGCGCCTGCGCCAGCGAGGGCGGCCCAGCCGACAGGGGGCCGGAGCCTGCCGCGGCTCAGCCGGGTGACGAGCCATGAGGCGCCGACGATCCCGATCGGCTTGCCGACGACGTAGCCGAACAGGATCCCGAGCGTGATCGGCCAGGTGAAGGCGCGCGAAAGAAACCGCCGTTGATGCAATCCCGGCGTTGGCGAGGGCGAACAGCGGCACGATCACGTAGCTCGTCCAGGGATGGTAGAGCTGCTGCAGCCGCTCGTTCGGTGAGATCGCGGTGGTCAGGCCGATGGCGGCGGAACGCGCGAGCTCGGGCGTCGGCTGTTCGCGAAAGATCGCGGAACAGGTCAGACGCACGCTCGAGATCGGTGCGGGCGGCCGGGTGGCGTAACGTCAGCAGTCCGATCGCCAGCCCGACCACGACCGGGTCGACGCCCGACGTGAAAGTGCGACCCACGAGCGATCCCGAGCGCGCGTACACGATCCCATGCCGGACGCCGGCACGCTCGGAGAGCGACGAGCAGCGCGAAGATCCCGACCGCGATCGCAGCGCCGAACGCCGCGATGTCCGCCGCAGTAGGCGACCCCGATGACGATCAGCGAGACGATGTCGTCGACGACCGCGACGGTGAGCATGAAGGCCCGCAGGCGGATCAGGGAGACTCGGCCCACGAGGGCGAGCATCCCGAGGGCAAATGCTGTGTCTGTCGACATCGCCGCGCCCCAGCCGTGCGCGGACGGAGCGGCCGGCGTTGGCGGCCAGGTAGATGGCGATAGGCATCACCATCCCGCCGAGCCCGGCCAGGACAGGCAGCGCCACCCGACGCCGCTCGCGTAACTCGCCCATGTCGAATTCGCGGCGGGCTTCGAGCCCGACGACGAAGAAGAAGAACGTCATCAGCCCGCTGTTGATCCAGCACGCGCAGATCCTGCGACAGGCTGGCGCCGCCGACGCGGATCGACAACTGCGTGTGCCAGACGGCTTCGTACGAAGACGCGTCGGTGTTCACCCAGGCCAGCGCCACAAGCGTCATGGCGAGCAGGACGGCGGCACTGCCGGTCTCCGTCCGCAGGAATAGGCGCAGCGGCGTCTGGAGATTCCGCGCCCACGCCGTTCGGCCTGAGAAGGGCGGGGTGGCCGGGGCATCGGTCATGCCGCAATTGTCGCCTCACCCGGCGGGGTCGCCCGCGGAACCCCCCTTGACGGCGCACATCCGCGCCTTGCCGTCGTATCCGCTGACGTGATGGACCCGGACGCGTATTCACCGGCAAGTGACCTCCGCCGACCCGCCACGACCATTGGTGCCTGGTCGCGCTCGATCCGGATGCCCGGCATCCCGGTCTCGGCGCTGGCAGATTATGACGGCGGGCGCCGGCTCGGCCTGGTCATTCAGCTCTTGTCGAGCCGTTCGAGTTCCGCGTCCGTGAGCACCAGGTCAACGGCCTTGGCCGAGTCGATGACCGACTCCGGCCGGCTTGCGCCTGGGATGGGGATCACCACGGGCGCCTTCGCGAGCATCCAGGCCCGGTCTCGCCGGGGTGATCCGATTGTCCTTGTCGCATGGTGAGCTCCCTGTCAGAGCCCCACAGGCGCAGCACCTATCCCGTTACGTAACGCTTTGTCTTATGTAACGATGGATCAGCAGGGACGGCGCCTGGGGGGGTTGCATGTCGGATATCGCCTTGTACTGCTGCCGCGCTACGCCGGCGACGCCCGCTGGCCCCGGTGACACGGCCCGATCCCGGCACCGGAGATGTCCGGAACTTCCCCGGATCGGTAACCGGAGACCCCGATGACGGTCAGGCGCCGGCGGAAGGCCGTTACGAAACGGGCCCCGCGGTTCTGGGCACCTCCCGTGGGCGCGGCGGGGCAGTGGCACCCCTGGCGGCATGCGCTGGAACCCATCCCGACCGTCTTCAACTGGTACAAGGGCAATGTAGCTGAAGGCACTCTCTTACTGGCGGCGTTCCTGGTTGTCAAGGGCTACGTGCTCGCAAAGGGTGACATCCCGACGGCCCTGGGGATCTTGCAGTACGCAGGCCTGACCAGCGTCGTGATCGCTGGCCTGCTCTCCAGCCTGCCGATCCTGGCCGCAGCGATGCTCGGATGGACCGTCTACCGGACGGTCAGGGCCCTCCTGCCTGTGCCACGAGGACCTGGCGACGGCCGTCCCCCTCGCGATCAGAAGCTGGGCTCGCTAGCCGTGGTCACGCTGGGCACGGCCGCGCTGTCCGCAGTGGTCACCCCGTGGACATTCATGGTGGGCGCGATCGGGATCGGCCTGCTGATCGGAGTGCTCTTGTGGCTGCCCAGGTTAATCAAACCCGGGCCCAAGCCGACGTGGGCCCGCTTGCTGGATTGGTCCGTCCGCCTGGTGATCGGGCTGGTGATCGGGCTCATCGTGTTGTATGCCCTGATAGCGATGTTGTACACGGTGTGGCTGCCGCACGAGGTTGTGGCCTTCGCCACGGGTCCCTTGAAAAAGCAGCGGCCGCCACCCGCGGTCGGCTATGTCATGGCGGATGATCCTGACGGATGGATCACGATCCTGACCACCGGAGAACACCAAATTGTCCGGTACAGGGACCCCGCGGTGAAGTCCATTGAGCTGTGCCAGAGGGCTCCGGACGGATTCTTGTCACACATCTCCAATGCCACGACGCTGTGGGATGAAGTCACCAAGCCGTCCTTCCTGCGTGTGCTGCACGCGCCGGTCAACCCACGGTGCCCGCCAGCGGGGTAATAGTGGCACCACGCCCCGGCAGATTGGCCAGGTGGGGTTCCGCGGCTTGCTAGGCATGCCGGATCACCGGCCGGCGTTGTTGCGGGCCTGTTCCTGGCCGGCCATGTCTCCTACTGGCTCGGCCGGCTCGGCCGCCGCCGCCGCCGGATCGTCGCGCTCGCGGTCGGCGTCAGCATTCCGGCTGGGGTGGTGTTCCTGGCCTGGCCGGCCGTGCTTGGCCTGATCGTCGCGCGCATGCCTTGTGTCATCCCGGCGGTCTCGCCCAAGCGCGGTGGAAGCCAGGCGCCTGGCCCGCTTGAAATGGCGCGCCGGCGCGGTGCCGCCGGTGGCGTCCCCGGCGAGCGCCTCCCAGTTTTCCGTCCGCGCCAGGGCGTCGGGGTCCAGTTCGGCGCCGCACTGGCGGCACAGAACCGCGCGCATCCCGTCGATGTCGAACGGCCCCGTCCAGTCGCACTCCGTGCATTGCACACCGGAGAGCGTATCTAACGATCCGTACTCGCGTGACTACGTATGGCGATAGCGGTTATGTTTCTGGCGCTTGAACGCACAGCACCCCGTCACGCCACCGCGACAGATCCATCCTCGTGACGTTCCAAGCGCTCGCGAACGAGCGGCGCGGAACGGGCTTGTGGCCAGCGGCCACGAGAAGCATCAACGGTCGGCACAAACCGCGATGATCAAACGGTGGCGGTGCCGACCGCAGCCAGCGCCGCCACGCCGAAAGATTACGGACTATGGCTGGAGTTTTAGGTTTCCGGCAACAGCGTCCCAGCGCATTGGCCGTCGCGGCGGACTCGCAGGATGTGCGGGTGCCGGGACTAGGTCCCGGCACCCGGCTGGTCAGCACTCGATGCAGACCTGTGTGATCAGAGCGGACGGGTACCCGTACCACTGCCCGTCGCCGCGGAGCTTCTCGGGCCATCCTCCGGGATCGGCCGAGTCGTACATTTTCACCCAGCCCCAATCGATCGAGTTGATATAAGTGACATTCGTGATCCGGTAGGCGAGGTAGCCCGTTCCCGTGAAGCAGGTGTCGTGCCCGGCCGAGTCGTAGATGTCCACGGTGCGAGCCGGGTTCGCGCAACTCGTCATTCTCGTGTCTGGTGTGACATGTCCCGGTGTCGCCCACCTCGTGCAGGTGACCGTGGCGGGTTTGTCGCCGTGGAGCGCGACCGTGGTCTGTGCGCATGTGGGCGTGATGCGCGCGCCATGTGCTGCTGGCGCGGATGTTGACGCGCTTGCCGTGGTTGCCAGCAGGCCGAGGGCCAGGCCCGTGGCCATGAGGCTGGCGACGAGAAGCCGCCTGACGGATCTGTGCATGGTTTCCTCCAGTGATTTGCCGGTGAGCCGCTGTCCTGCTCGGGGCGATTGTCTGGGTGGCGGTCACATGTTTGTCCTCGTTTCGTCAGCGTGGCTGAGGCTCAACTTGGTGCGCATTGGCCGCTCCCGATTGGCGTGATCTCATGAATTCCAGGCTGCGGCTAAGGACCCCGGGAGCGGATCGGGTGAGTACGCCGGAATCGTTGCCGATGGTGCTTAGTTGCGCTCGGTAGCCTCCTTAGCGGAGGCTGGAGACGGCCGGGTATGGCGCACCCAGTGCTTGGGCTCCGGTGGCAAATGCCGTGGGTGTCGGCTCAGAGGAGTGGCGATGGGCGCAGTGGAGGTGGCCGCGCGGCTGGCGTCGGCCCGGGTGTTCGTCGGGCGGGGCGAGGAGCTGTCGTGGCTGCACGCCGCGCTGCGGCGGGCAGCGGCGGGCCGGCCGGGGATGCTGCTGGTCGCGGGTGAGGCGGGGGTGGGCAAGAGGGCTGGTCGGCCAGTTCGCCGAACAGGCCGGCCGCGGGGGGACGGTGGTCGCGGTGGGTGGTGCCGCGCCGCTGACCGAGGGCGCGCTGCCGTACGCGCCGCTGCTGCAGGCGCTGCGGACCCTTGCTGATGAACACGAGCCGGCGGCTCCCGGCGAGAATCGGGTGGAGCTGGCTGGGGTGCTGGCCGAGCTGACCTTCGGCGGCTCGCCGGCCGGTGAGCGGTTATCGGCGCCGGAGGTGGGGCGGGGGTGGCTGTTCGAGCGGCTGTGCGGTGTGCTCGGCCGGCTCGGCCGGGCCGCTCCGGTGCTGCTGGTGCTGGAGGACCTGCACTGGGCGGACAGCGCCACCCTGGACTTCCTGGCGTTCGCGCTGCGCACCCTGCGCGGGGCGCGGCTGCTGGTGGTGGGCAGTTACCGGGCCGATGATCCCGGTGAAGTGCTGGCGGGCTGGCTGGCCGAGATGCGGCGGTTACCGGAGGTGAGCTGGCTGGAGCTGCCGCGGTTCACCCGCGCGGAGCTGACCGCGCAGCTGGCCGGGCTGCGGGGTGGGCCGGTGGACGGCCGGGTGGTGGCGGAGGTCTTCGACCGGTCGCAGGGCAACCCGTTCTACGCCGAGCAGCTGTTCGCGGCCGGGGCCGGCCCGCAGGGCTACCGCTGTTGCTGCGGGAGGTGCTGCTGGCCCGGGTGCGCCAGCTGTCGCCGGGCGGCCAGCAGGTATTGCGGATGGCGGCGGTGGCCGGCCGGTGGGTCTGCCATGACTGGCTGGCGGCCGTGGCCGGCGGGCCGGAGGACGAGCTGACCGGCTGGCTGCGGGAGGCGGTGGACCGCGGGCTGCTGCTGGTCACCCCGATGGAGCCGCCCGGGCACGAGGTGTATGAGTTCCGGCACGCGCTGCTGCAGGAGGCGGTGTACGGGGAGCTGCTGCCCGGGCAGCGGGCCCGGCTGCACGGCCGCTACGCGAACGCCTTCCTAAGCGTGCCGGCCGGCACGCAGACGGCGGCCCCGCAGTTCGCCGCGGAGCTGGCCGAGCACTGGTACCGGGCCCGCCAGCCGGCCGAGGCGCTGACCTGGTCGGTGCGGGCCGCCGGCGGCGCCGAGCGAGTGTACGCGCACGTGGAGGCGGCCCGGCTGTGGGAACGGGTGCTGGAGCTGTGGGAGCAGGTGCCCGGCGCCGCCGACCGCGCCGGCGACGACCAGGTCGGCCTGCACAGCAGGGCGGCGCGGGCCTGGGAGCACGCCGGCGACGAGACCCGGGCGCTGGCGCACGTCGAGGAGGCGTTGCGGCACGTGGACCCGGCCGCCGACCCGGTCCGGGCCGGCCTGCTGCACAAGTTCCGCGGCTGGTACGACGCCGGAAAGACCGACCCGGACGTGGTGCTCGCCGCCAGCCGGGAGGCGGTCCGGCTGGTCCCGCCGGAACCGCCATCCGCCGCACGTGCCCAGGTGCTGCTGGGCTACGCCCGCGCCCTGCACGTCAAGGCCGGCCGGTATGAGGAGGCGGCCGTGGTCTACGAGCAGGCGCTGACCGCCGCCCGCCGGGCCGGCTCCCAGCCCGACATCGCCCGGGCAATGGCCTCGGTCGGCTACCTGCGGGCGGTCACCGGTGACGTGGACGCCGGCGTCGCCTTGCTGCAGGAGGCCTGCGCGCTGACCGAACGGTCCGCCAGCGACGGGTGGCGGGTGGCCAGGGTCCAGCTGCTTTTCAGCGACGTGCTGCTGAAAACCAACCGGCTCCAGGAGGCCGCCGAGGTGGCGGTGCAGGGCTGGGAGACGCTGCGGCGCCGCGGCCTGGCCGGCCACCGCTACGCCTGCGGCCTCGTCGGCTGCGCGGTGGAGGCGCTGTTCGGGCTGGGCCGCTGGGACGAGGCGGCGGAGTTCAGTGAGCCGGTGGCGGACCAGCCCGTCAGCTTCGCCAATGCGATATTGCAGGGCAGCCTGGCGGAGCTTGACGGCGCCCGCGGCCAGCTGGAGGCCGCGCTGGCCCGGCTCGAGCAGGCGGGCGAGCAACGCCGGCAGCTGGGCCCCGGGCACGCACGGGAACTGGGCGAGCGCCGGGCGGAGATGCAGCTGTGGCTCGGCCGCCCGCAGCCCGCCCTGACCGAGGTGACGCAGGCGCTGGACGCCGTCACCGGCACCGACCAGGAACGGTTCACCGGCTGGCTGTCCTGCCTCGGCGCGCGCGCCCTGGCCGACCTGGCCGAGCGGGCGCGGGCCCGCCAGGACCCGGCCGCGGCGGCCGGCGCCCACCGGCACGCCAGGCTGCTGGCCGGACGCGTGACCGGGATGACACACGACCCGTTCGCCGCCGGGCCCATGCCGGCCAGCGCCGGCGCCGAGCGGGCGCTGTGGGACGCCGAGCTGGCCCGGCTCAATGGGGCACCCGGCCACGGTGCACCCGGCGCCGCCTGGCAGAACGCCGCCGGCGCCTGGCAGCAGCTGGGACTGGGCTACCGGGCCGCCTACGCCCAGTGGCGGCAGGCCGAGGCGCTGCTGGCCGGCGGGGCGGGCGGCGGCCGGGCGGCCGGTCCGCTGCGCGCCGCGCACGCCACCACGCTGCGGCTGGGCGCCGCCCCGCTGCGCACCCAGATCGAGGCGCTGGCCCGGCGCGCCCGGATCAGCCTGACCCCAGCCGGGTCCGCGCCGGCGCCGGCGCCGGGCCATCCGCGCGGCCTCACCGACCGCGAAGCCGCCGTGCTGCGGCTGCTCGCCGCCGGCCACACCAACCGGGAGATCGGGCAGCGGCTGTTCATCAGCCCCAAGACAGCCAGCGTCCACGTCACCAACATCCTGCGCAAACTCGCCGTCCGCGATCGCGTACAGGCCGCCGCCGTCGCCGTCCGCCTCGGCCTCGCGGACCCGGCCGTCCCGGGCGACGAGTGAGAAGCCGCCCCCCACCGCCGGCGCGGAGCAACGCTGACCGGCTGCCGGCGGTGCAACGCCGGCAACCTGATCAGCGTCATTCAGGTCACGCACACCCGCCAGATACGGCCGCGGAACGCATCTGGTCGCTGGTGTCGTTGCTCACGCACGCCCGGGCGAGGTTATCCGGCGTGTGGTGGGAGCTCGTCGATGGAATGCCGGAGGCGCGCAGCTCGATGATCCGGGGCCGGGCGGCGTCGTCGCCCGGCGCGGAGCGAACCCGGCGACTGCGGCGGATCTGTCCGTCGGATGCAGGCAGGGCCGCGCATGGCTATCTGACCGTGGGTGCGGCAAGGAGGGCCTGGGCCAGGACGGCGAGGATGACGTCGAGGCCGGCGTTGAGGTTCAGTGCAGGGCGGCTGCGAGGACATTGACGCATGGTTCGGACGGCCATTGCGCGGTGAGGCGGGCGTGCAGGCGCCGCAGCATCGCGGCCAGAGCGGCTGAGCCGGTTTGCCTTGCGATCAGTGCGGCCCGCGTCGCGTCGGCGCACGCTGGGCCGACGTCTCCGCCTCGGGCGTGGATGCTTGCCAGGCGGACGAGGTACGCGGCGCCCCATTCCGATGCCTGGCCGTCCGGGCCGAGGTCGTGGTATCCGGCGGTTAACGCGTCGAGGGCAAGCTGGCGATAGCGCGGATCGTGAGAGAGGTAACCGTAGGTGATGCCGCGCTGGCAATCGAAGAACGCAGGCGTGTACCAGTACGCCCACGGGCGCTGTTGTTCGGGGTGGCCGGGGAGCTGGGCCGCCAATTCCACCATGTGATCGAGCTTGCGTTCCACTGATTGTGTGTTTGCGCAGTCGGCCAGCGCGTGGCCACGCGCTTCCAGGCCAGCGGCGTAGGCGAGCTGGGAGACGGCAACGGTCTTGTCCCGCTGCGCGGCTTGGGCGAGGCCGATCATCGGGCCTATCTCCCCGGCGTGCCAGGCGAGATAGCCCTTGTAGGACAGGACGGTGGCAGCCATCGTCGCGTCGCCTGCTTCGGTGGCCCATTCGAGTGTCTGGCTGAACCGGGCGTTGGCCTTGACGCGGTCCCCGATGCTGGCATGCAGCCATGCCGCGAACTGGGCCCACTGCTGCGCTGTGTTGAGCAGTTCGAGGCGGAGCGGCACACTCGCTTCGCGGACCATTTCCTCGACCACGTGCAGCTGCGCCGTGACGGGCTTGAGCAGAGCGGCGGACCCGAGCGCGTCTTCGGCCCGGCGCTGCGCGGCGAGGACATCGGCCAGGGACCGGATGACAGTGCTGTCCAGCCGGCGGGGCTGGCGTGCCGCCTGGCCGAGGCGATCGCCGTCGCCAGGGCCGAGGCTGGCGCCGTCGAACAGGGGCGGCGCGGTGAGGGCAGTGAGCGCGCCTTCGGTACCGAGAACGTCGTCGATGCGTTCGCCGAGGTCGCGAGTGACGGCCTTGTGGCCGTTGAGGACCTTGGACAGGTGGCCGTTGTCGTAGTGGGCGCGCCGCGCCAGCTCGCGGACGGACACGCCGCGTTCGGCCATGAGCCGACGTAGTTCGGTCACGAACTCGGCCATTAATCGGGTGCCTATCGGGTCGGGACGGTGCCGGTGCCGGTGCCGCCCGCCGGGGACAGCGGACAGCTTCTTCAAGCGTAGGCGACCTGCCCTGTTGGCTGGCGGTAATCACGTTGGTACGCGGTAAGGAGGGTATTGATGGGAACCGCGCCAGGGCTCACGCCGGGGATAGAAGATCTGGAGAGATTAGCCGCCGAGGTGGATGGCGGTGATTATGAGGCGCGGGTGGTCGCCCATCCTGGGAGGCGGCCGTTCGTGTATGTGCGGAACCGGCATGCCGGGGCGCTGAAGGAGAACATTTACGCCGGTGACGGGTCTTTCTGGTGGGGATGGGCGGAAAGATCCGCTTCGGTCACCGATGTGGCCGCAGCGGCGGAGATCGTGATGCGGGTTCTCCGTGCCGTGGACGGTGGCGGCCGGTGAACTGCCCGCCCGGCGACGCCGGCCCGGCAGGGCCCGAACAGCGGGGCGGTGCTGCCACAGGACGGTGCCTAATGCGAGGACGGTGCCGAACGGGCGGGTGGCGCCGAACGGGAGGGAGCCCTGGAGGGCGGCGCCGCATGCGAGGGCGGCCCCGGCAGTGCCGGCGCCCCCGGCGCCCCCGGCGACCCCGGGGGCCCCGGCGACCCCGGTGAACCCGGGGGCCCCGGCGTCGCCGACGGCCCCGGGGGGGCGGTATGCCCGGTCGGCTCGGACGGTGCGGCCGGTCCCGGCATGTCCGCGAGCATGGCCGGCGCGGCAGGTCCCGGTGTCCCGGCCTGCGTGGCCGGCGCGGCAGGTCCCGGTGTCCCGGCCTGCGTGGCCGGCGCGGCAGGTCCCGGTGTCCCGGCCTGCGTGGCCGGCGCGGGCTGCTCCTTGAAGTAGTACTGCGAGCCGCGCATCAGCGACACGAACGCGGCGATCAGCGCCATGACAGTCGCGGCCGAGAATACGGTGATCAGCCCGTGGTGGAACGGCTGGGAGATCAGGTGCGGGAAGAACTCCTTGCCTGTGAGCACGCTCACGTTGTGGGGCGGCAGAGTGTGCAGGATGCCGGAGGGCCTGAGCAGGTTACTGACCGGATTGATGCCGAGGAAGGCGGCGAACAGGGTGCTGACGGGCGGCAGGTGCGCGACGCCCGCGGCCACGCGGATCGGGACGCCCTGGGCGCGCAGCCCTGCGGTGAGCGTGGCGGGCAGCGCGGAGGCGAGGCCGATGATCATCAGCGAGAAGAAGACCCCGATCGACAGTGACGTACCGGAGTTCTGGAACGTCGCGCGCATTCCGGACGCGGCGCCTCGCTGGCTGGCCGGCACGCTGCTCATGATCGCGGACGTGTTCGGTGAGGCGAACAGGCCCTGCCCGATTCCCGCCGCGAAGATGAGCAGGGCGAACATCCAGTAGGAGAAGTTGACGGGGATCAGCATCAGGCCGGTGAACGCTGCCGCGGTCACAAGCAGCCCACCGGTTGCGAACGGGCGTGCGCCGAACCGGTCCGACAGGTAGCCGGAAACCGGGCCCGCGATCAGGAATCCCGTGGTCAGCGGCAGCAGGTAGATGCCCGCCCACAGCGGGGTCCGCTCGTAGTCGTAGCCGTGCAACGGGAGCCAGATGCCCTGCAACCAGATGATCAGCATGAACTGCATGCCGCCGCGGGCGATGGCAGCAAGCAGTGCCGCTGCGTTGCCCGCGGCGAAGGCCCTGATCTTGAAAAGGCTCAGGTGGAACATCGGCTCCGCGACCTTGGTCTCGATGACACAGAACGCGGCGAGCAGCGCCACGCCAGCCACCAGCCCCCCGAGCACCGTTGGGCTGGTCCACCCCATGGAACGCCCGCCGTACGGCTGGATGCCGTAGGTAATGGCGATCAGGAGGATTCCGCCGCCGGTCGCGAAGGTGAGGTTTCCCGGCCAGTCGATCCGGCCGAATTGCCTCTTGCTTGTCTCCCGCAGGCTCCGGTAGGCCCATATCGTCCCGAACACCCCGATGGGCACGTTCACCCAGAACACGGCACGCCAATCCCACGCGGCGAGCAGCCCGCCCGCGAGCAGGCCGATGAACATCCCGGCGATTCCTGCGATCTGGTTGATGCCAAGAGCCATGCCGCGATGGCTCGCGGGGAACGCGTCGGTGAGGATCGCGGCCGCGTTGGCCATCAGCATCGACCCGCCAACGGCCTGCACGATCCGCCAGACGATGAGCCACAGCGCGCCCCGCACACCGCGGAACGGGTCCAGCGACAGCGCGATGGATGCGAGCGTGAAGATGGCGAAACCCATGTTGTAGATCCGGACGCGGCCGAACATGTCGCCCAGCCGGCCCAGCGTGACCACGAGCACCGCGGTGACCAGCAGGTAACCCATGATCATCCACAGCAGGTAACTGATGTTCCCCGGCGTCAGCGGGTTCAGGTGGATGCCGCGGAAGATCGCGGGCATGGAGATGATCACAATGGAGGCGTCAAGCGTTGCCATCAGCACGCCGAGCGTGGTGTTGGACAGCGCGACCCAGCGATAGCGTCCCGACTGGTGGGAGGCGCCACCATCGAGATCTGGGTGGCCAGTCATTAGTTGCGATCATACAACGGTCGGGTCAGGACGGATCGGATCAGGTGCCGAGGATGACCCGGATCTTCGGCTGCCTGGGCGGCAGGTCCTCCCGGTCGTCCATGAACCTGGCGGTCAGGCCGGCGCGCGGTGCTGCAGGGTGCCCTGTGCCAGCCCGGTGGCGGCAAGCAGCGTCCCCATGGCCATCACCACGGTCATCACGATCAGTTGCGTGAGCACCGTGTCGTGCCGCCATGGCGGCCCGTCGACGCTGTGCGCCAGCCACGGTTCGTACCTGTCGAGCATGACGGTGTAGGCCGCCATCAGCCCGGTTACCACGGCGAGCGCGGCGACGGTGAGCACGCCGAACGGCACGCTGGCCCGCAGCACCGCCGCGCCTGGGTCGATGCGGCGCAGCGCAAGGCTCGGCGCCCGGCCTGTCGTGATCGTGGCGGCGAGGAAGAGCGCCGCCAAAATGTAGAAGATGGTGTGACCGAGCGCCGGGGTGAGGTGCGAAGGGCGGAGCCCTCCGACGGCGGCGGCGAATCCGACGACGACGACTCCGGCCACAGGGGGAGCGGCGATCAGCCGCAGCACGTCGGCTCTGTGCTGTCTTTTTGCCCGCCTGGCGACGGCCATCGCGGGCAGTATGGCGCCCGCCGCCATCAGCGCCGCCGCGGCGAAGCTGACCGCGACCAGGGCGCCGCCGACCGCCTGCACGGAAGAATTGGTCGCAGGGAACTCGGCCTTCACGAAGCCTGACGCCACGAACAGCACGACGAGCCCGCCCCAGAGCACCGCCGTCAGCGCACCGCGCAGCCGCGCCGATTGCGACCCAGCAAGCGCAGGCCAGCGCAGCCAGGCACCGAGCGCTCCTGCGGCCGTGTTCATCACCGTCGCAGGCTCGGGCGGGCATTGCTCGAGCAGGGCCTGGAATTCCTCGCCGTAACGTCGCCGCCAGCTCGCCGGGTAAAGGTGTGTCAGTGCGCTTGCGAATCGCTTCATGCCATCCCCTTAACGGCTCCGCGGGGTGTCGCGGCCCCGCGGGCTGTCACTGACAGACGGGCCGAAGCTGACCGGCGGGCTGTCGCGGCCCCGCGGGCTGTCACTGACAGACGGGCCGAAGCTGACCGGCGGGCTGTCGCGGCCCCGCGGGCTGTCACTGACAAACGGGCCGAAGCTGACCGGCGGGGTGTCGCGGCCCCGCGGGCTGTCACTGACAGACGGGCCGAAGCTGACCGGCGGGCTGTCGCTGACCGCAGCCACGTGCCAGGCGTGCTCGCCAACGCGACGCGGGCGCCGGCCAGGCGGCGAAGACCGGTTTCTGCGACGCTGCGCATGCGCTCAAGCTGGGCGGCGAGCACACGCGACCCCTCGGCGGTGATGCGGTAGGGCCGGCGGCGGTCCTGCGCCTCCAGCGGCTCGATGAGCCCGCGTTCCTCCAGGCGCGCGATGACGCCGTAGAGGGTGCCTGGGCCGAGCCGCACGCCCGACTCAGAAGCGACGTCCTGCATGATCGCGTATCCGTGCTTGGGCCCAGCGGCAAGGCTCGTCATCACGAGCAGCGATGGGTCAGCCCATCTGCCGAGATCGTCTTCCACCCGCCCCGCCTTTCTAGTACGGCACTTGATATATCGCGCAGCGTACTAGACGAGGCGCATCGCTTCAATCGCCCTGACGTCCGCGGTGAGCTCACGGAACCGTTCGTACCTACGGGAACATGCCCGTGCCCACGGCTCGTCCGGGTACACCGGCCGGCCTGGGCGGAACCACCGGGCCGCACCGTCGAGCGACGACTCCATGCCGGCGGCCATCCTGGCCATCCAGGCCATGCCGAGTGCGGCGCCCTCCGGGACCGAGGCGCGGACCACCGGAACTCCGATGCAGTCGGCGAGCGCCTGCATCCAGGCACCGTCTCTGATGCCACCCCCTGTGGCCACGATCCGGGCCTGCCGGCAGCCGGCCATGTCGAGGATGCGGCGGGCCACGAACCCTGCGGCCTCGTAGGCGGCACGCCGCACGGCGGTGGCGTCATGGGTGAGGTCGAGGCCGTGCAGCGACGCGCGGAGCGAGGTGTCGTGCAGCGGGATCCGCTCGCCGCGCACGTATGGAGTCCACAGGGGCACCCGGTCCGGGTGCAGGCCATGGCAGCTTGCCCCGGTGCCGCTTGTGCCGCCGCGGCTTGTCTGGGTGCCGCCGAGCAGCCGCCGTGCCCAGCCGAGGAAGAGCCCGCCCGCGTTGCTCGGCCCGCCGAGCAGGCACAGGCCCGGACGCAGATGGGGGAACCGCCAGAGCCCGGGGACGTCTCCGTTGTCTGGCATCACGGCCCAGGTGAGCAGTGTGGTGCCGCACATGATGTGCGCCTCGCCCGGCTGTGACACTCCGGCGGTGATCTGCTCCGTCATCACATCTACGCCACCGGGCGCGAGCACGGTGCCTGCGCCCCCGCCGCCAAGAGGACCGCCGTGGTCCCGGCCGTCGCCTCTGGCCTGCCTGCCATTCCCGCCTGCCGGCTGGCCGTTCCCGCCTGCGTGCTGGCCGTTCCCGCCTGCGGCTGGCCGTTCCCGCCCGGCCGGCCATTCCCGCCGGCCTGCCCGCCGGTGCCGCCGACCTGCTGACCGGTGCCGCCGACCTGCTCGCCGTTGCCACCGGTGGGCCCGCCATCGCCACTGGCCGACTGGCCCACAGGCCCGTTCGCCGGCCGGTGCGCCAGTCCTGCCGCGATACGGCACGCGGGCGCGCCGATCTCCGTCTCGACGATCGGCAATTGCTGCTCGGAGATGCCGAGCCGGCTGAGCTCGGCCGGATCCCAGCGGCGCCCGTCGAACACGGGAAAATACGACATGGCCGTGAACGAGTCGATGACCGGCTTACCGCCGAGCGCCACCGCGGCCAGTGCCTGCGCGGGCCAGTAGGCGCGCGCGCCTGGCCAGTGCTTGGCCGCCCAGTTCAGGAAGGCCTCACCCTCCCTGATGTCGAGCGGGCTCTCGGGCGGCCACGCCGCCGCGGCGGTGCGCCCTCGCCAGTCGCCGTACAGCAGGCCAGGCGACAGGGGCTCAAGGTGATCACCGAGGGCGACGAGCGACGGCACGCATCCGGCGATCCCCAGGCCCACTGCCAGATTCGCCGCGGATCCCAGGCCGGCAACGGCCCGTCTGGGGCCCTCACACCATGCTGCGGCGGGGTCGTGCTCGAAGCTGTCCGGGTCGCAGATGTGCACGGCATGTGGCACGCGGGCGCGGGCGCGGACACGCCCACGCCCGTCGACCGCGATCGCCTTGACCGCAGTCGTCCCGATGTCCACCCCGATCGTGATCTCGGTGCCGGCAGGGCCGCACCGCGCCTCCCGCACCGGCGCATTCCTCACCAGCCTCACCTCCGGACGGACCGTCGTGAGAGGACTGGTTCCAACTCTATGGTCAGGCACCGCGTGGCGCTCGCCGAGGGCGGCCCCCGTCCTGCAGCGGCCGGCCGCAAGAATGGCGGGACAAGCAACGGACGGAAGGGCCGTGTCATGAGCATTGACCCCGGCAGCATCGAGTTCGACACCTACGAACTGGTTCTGCTCCGCAGGACCAGGCAGAGCCGCGAGTTCGACGAGGAGACACAGGAGCGGATCTTCCGCGAGCACGCCGCCTACACCATCGGCCTTGGCGCGGAGGGTCACGTGCTCGCCGCGGGGCCGGTCACCGAGTCCAGGGCGGAGGACGAGCCGGTGACCGGCTTCGGCATGTACCAGAAGGGGTCGCACGAGAAGGTACGCGAACTCCTCGCGAAAGACCCAGGCGTCCTGCAGGGCCAGTACACCTTCGACATAATGACCTGGCTCACGCCCAAGGGCGGACTCGCCTTTCACCGCAGGGGCATTCCGCCGCAGCCGTGATCCATTTTGGATCTGCTCAGGCGGCTTCGCGGAGTGGGCGCGGTAAGTGGCGGATCGTGCCGGCGGCCCATCAGCCAAAGGCGCCTGCGATCAAGGTCGTCTGTCGCCAAAGGCGTGTCTGTCGCGCTGCGGCCGTTATCGAGCGAACTGAAGCACTGGCGAGAGCGCATACTGCGCACCGATGATCGTCGCTGCTCCCACAATCTCACCACGTGCGATCATCGCGGGGATCTCGGCCAGCGGCACCCACCGGACCGCTTCGGTCTCGCCCCGATTCGGCACCCCTACGCGCTCAGCGCCTTCCGCGACATACAGCTCCTGTGGGCAGTCCACGGAGCCTACGATCGGCTGAGACGTGAGCAGATGGCGCAACGAGCGTGGCCGCCAGCCGGTTTCTGCCTCTACCTCGCGGGCGGCGGCGGCCGGGCCATCCTTGCCATCAACATATCCGCCGGGCAGCTCCCACACCCACCGGTCGAGTACGAATCGATGGCGCCATGTCAACAAGATGTGCTCTCGTGGCTCGTCGACCACTACTGTCATCGCGCTGCGCCGCATCCGCATTCCATACTGATCGAATTTGGTGCCGTCCCGGCAGCATTACCGACCCGACAGTCAACCGGATGTGTGAATTCTCGTCTACAAAACGCTCGCCATGAATGATCCACTGCGTATGCCCGCCTTCACGTGCCACCCCCGCACCGTTGCCGGGCTTCTGAACTCAGACCATACCAGCACACGCTGGCGAGACGCTACCACAGCGAATCCGGGCTAGCCGGTCTCCTCCCTGGCCAGGGTGGCGGGATCAGGCCCTGCCCCGGGAAGGTGCACGCGGGCAGTGACCTTGGCGGCCAGCCGCAGGCTGTCACCATCGGAAATGGTCACAGTGGAGCCTGGCAGCACCCGGTCGCCGTTGACGAAGGTGCCGTTCATCGACCGTTCGTCACGGACGGTCGCCCGCCCGGCGTCGTCGACGGTGACGGTGGCGTGCCGCCTCGACACGTCGTCGTGGCGGTCGAAGGCGGCGGCCACCAGCGACTCCTCCGGCGCGCGGCCGAGCACGACCGAGGTCCCTGCCGGGACGTCCACGTTGCCCGTCGGGAACGTGAGACGCAGCACCACGAGCGAGGTGACGGACGCGGGATGACGCAGTGCCCTGCGGCATTCTGGACAGGCGCGGGCCGCGGGCTCCGGCAGCGTCGCGCCGCAGTGCGGGCAGGTCGCGGCGGGCCCTGATGCCGCGGCGGAGCGGACGTCCTCAAGCCGCACGCGTTCGTGCATGATGGTCGCCGGCGATGCCTGTTCCTCGTCGCCGGTGTCCACGTGCGTCAGGTTGGCGCCGCACTTTACGCAGACCAGGTCGGTCGGCTGGACCTCAGCCGCGCAGTCGGGGCATACGGTCGCCGTCATGATGCCCGCCCGCACAGGTTCTCCGCCACGGTCCCCATGCTCCGCTACTCCTGAATCGTGATGAGGCGCGGGGGGTGATCGCGCCCGGGTACGGCCGGCTTGCAGCGCCGCGTCCACGGCAGCGTAACGCGGCCCCGGCGGCACGCAAAGCACGGGCCCGCGGCACTTCTGCTACGTTCCGCTAACCGCGAACGCCCGGGGGAAACAAAGCAGGCTGCTGGCCTCTTGACACCGTCAAGTGAAAAGAAACATCAGGGATGAGGCCCTTCATGGCTGAGACGTTTACCCTTCCCGTGCTGCCGGTGGACGACGCGGTGGTGCTGCCGACGATGGTGGTTCCGCTTGATATGTCCGAGGGTGAGGTGCGGGCCGCCATCGAGGCGGCGCGTGCGGTAGCGGACGGCCGCCCCGATGTTCCAGGCATCCGTTCCACCGCGAAGCCGCGTGTGCTCCTCGTGCCGCGGCTGGATGGCAAGTACGGGCCTGTTGGCACGGTCGGTGTGGTGGAGCAGGTCGGGCGGCTTCCTGGCGGCGAGCCAGGCGCGGTCGTGCGCGGCATCTCCCGCGTGCGCATCGGCGCCGGTACCACCGGCCCTGGCGGGGCGCTGTGGGTGGAGGCGACGGCGGTGGAAGAGCCGCCTGCGACCCCTCGCGCACACGAGCTTGCACGTGAGTACCGGGCGCTGGCCACCACGATCCTGCAAAATCGCGGTGCCTGGCAGGTGATTGACGCGCTCCAGCAGCTCACCGAGCCGTCCGCGCTCGCGGACAGCGCAGGTTACGCGCCGTACCTGACCCTGGAGCAGAAGGCCGAGCTGCTGAACACACCCGACCCTGAGCGGCGGCTCGAGCGGCTGACCGGCTGGGCGCGTGACCATGTCGCGGAGCAGGACGTCGCCGACACCATCCGCAACGACGTCCGCGAGGGCATGGAGAAGCAGCAGCGCGAGTTCCTGCTGCGCCAGCAGCTCGCCGCGATCCGCAAGGAACTCGCCGAGCTCGACGGCCACCCGGATTCCGAGGAGGACGACTACCGGGCCAGGGTCGAGGCCGCTGGGCTGCCCGGCAAGGTGGCCGAGGCGGTGCTGCGGGAGGTCGACAAGCTCGAGCGCGCGTCGGAATCCGCGCCGGAGGCCGGCTGGATCCGCACCTGGCTGGACACCGTCCTTGACATTCCGTGGAACGAGCGGACCGATGACTCCTATGACATCACCGCGGCGCGCGCCATCCTCGACGCGGACCACGCCGGGCTGACCGACGTGAAGGACCGGATCATCGAGTACCTCGCGGTCCGCCAGCGCAGGGCCGCCAGGGGCCTGAACGTCGTGGGGGGGCGCCGCAGCGGCGCCGTGCTCGCCCTGGCCGGCCCGCCCGGTGTGGGCAAGACCTCGCTGGGTGAGTCAGTGGCGCGCGCCATGGGCCGCAAGTTCGCCCGGGTTTCGCTCGGCGGCATCAGGGACGAGGCCGAGATCAGGGGCCACAGGCGCACCTACGTCGGCGCGCTGCCCGGCCGGATCGTCCGTGCCATCCGTGAGGCGGGCTCGATGAACCCGGTCATCCTGCTCGACGAGATCGACAAGGTGGGGGCGGACTACCGCGGCGACCCGACCGCCGCGCTGCTCGAGGTGCTCGACCCCGCGCAGAACCACACCTTCCGCGACCACTACCTGGAGGTCGAGCTCGACCTGTCAGATGTGCTCTTCCTCGCCACCGCCAACGTGGCCGACGCCATCCCCGATCCGCTGCTCGACCGGATGGAGCTTGTGGCGCTCGACGGCTACACCGAGGACGAGAAGGTCACGATCGCACGCGACCACCTGGTCCCGCGCCAGCTCGACCGGGCGGGCATGGAAGGCGCCGATGTGACGATCGAGGACGCTGCGCTGCACCGCCTCGCCGCCGAATACACCAGGGAGGCCGGAGTCCGGGCCCTGGAGCGGAGCCTCGCGCGAACGCTGCGCAAGATCGCCGCACGGCTGGCGGTCGGCGATGCCGAGCTGCCCGTCACGGTCGGCCCCGGCGACCTGGTCGGTTATCTCGGGCGGCCGCGGCACACCCCGGAATCGGCGGAGCGTACCTCGGTGCCTGGCGTCGCGACCGGGCTCGCCGTCACAGGCGCGGGCGGTGACGTGCTGTTCGTGGAGGCGTCGCTAGCCGATCCGGAGACCGGCGGCACCGATGTCACGCTCACGGGCCAGCTCGGGGACGTGATGAAGGAGTCCGCCCAGATCGCGCTGTCCTACCTGCGGTCACACGGAGCCGAGCTCGAGCTGCCGGTGGCCGACCTGAAGGACCGTGGGATCCACGTGCACGTGCCGGCCGGCGCCGTCCCGAAGGACGGGCCGAGCGCGGGCGTGACCATGACCACGGCGCTGGCCTCGCTGCTGTCCGGCCGGCCGGTCCGCTCGGACGTGGCGATGACAGGTGAGGTCTCGCTGACCGGGCGGGTCCTGCCCATCGGCGGGGTGAAGCAGAAGCTGCTCGCCGCGCACCGTGCGGGCATCACCACCGTGCTCATCCCCGAGCGCAACGAGCCCGACCTGGACGACGTGCCCGAGGAGGTGCGCGCGGAGCTGACGATTCACGCGCTCAGCGATGTGCGGCAGGTCCTGGAGGCGGCGCTCGAGCCGGCCGGTGCGGTGACGGCGAGTTCCGCCGCCGCCTGAGGCACCTCCGGGGACGTGGCTTGACGCACGATGGCCCGCAGGGCGCCACATACAGCGCCCCGCGGGCCATCGATCCGGGGCTGGCTTGTCGTGGGTGAGCGGCTCGCGGTCGTAGTCGCCCGGCGCGGCGCCATGGGGGTTTGACGGACAATGGTTGGAAAGGCCGTTCCCGCTGTCCTCCTGAGGAGGCTCGTACCCGATGGATGCCCCGCTCGATCTCCGATCGGATACCGTCAGCAAGCCGTCGCGGGCTATGCGCCGCGCCATGGCAGAGGCGGAGGTCGGAGACGACTGGTTCGGCGACGACCCGACCGTGAACCGGCTGCAGGACCTGGCCGCGGAACTGACGGGCAAGGAGGCGGCCGCCTACCTGCCGACGGGCACGATGTGCAACCAGATCGCCATGCACGCGTTCACCGGCGCAGGGCACCTGGTTGCCTGCGAGGCGTCCGCGCACGTCTGCGGCATGGAGGCATCGGCCGCGGCGGTGCTTTCCGGGATCGCCTTCCGTCTTATTGCGGCGCCCTCGCGCGGCCTGCTGTCCGCCGCGCAGGTGGCGGACGCGCTCGAACCCGACCATTACGACGTGACCGTGGTCGATCTGGTCGCGATCGAGAACACCCATCAGGTGGGCGGCGGGTCCGCGATGCCGCTCGAGGACGTCAGCGCCATCGCGAAGGCCTGCGCGGCCCGCGACGTCCCGCTCTACATCGACGGCGCCCGCATCTTCAACGCATGCGCCGCGACTGGCGCGCCGGTGGCGGACTACGCGGCGCAGGCCGATGCGATGATGTTCTGCCTGTCCAAGGGCCTCGGCGCGCCGATCGGATCCATGCTTGTGGGCGACGGCGAGTTCATCAGGGAGGCCCGCAGGCTGAAGATCTTGTTCGGCGGCGCCTGGCGGCAGGCGGGGATCATGGCAGCCGCCGGCCTGATCGCGCTGACGGAAGGCCCCGCGCGGCTGCACGAGGACCACGAGAACGCCCGCCGCCTGGCCGAGGGGGTCGCCGAGATCGTGCCAGGCTCTGTCGACAGGGCCGCGGCGGCGACGAACATCGTGTTCGCGGATGTCAGCGGTACCGGCCGCGGCGCAGTGAGCTGGGCGGAGCGCCTCGCGGCTGAGGGTGTGCTCGTCACCGTGGTCGGGGGCAGGATCCGGATGCTCACGCATGTCGACATCACGGCCGCCGACATCGATACGGCCGTGCGGGCGTGGCGCCGGGTTGCCGCTGAGATCTGACCAGATCCCTAACGGCTGCCGCGGCGCACCACCACCCGGCGTGCGGGCGCCCCGCGGAGTTGCCGCGAGGTGTATATGTATGCACACCGGTCGTAATCGTTGCTGGCGGGCCCGGGTTGCGACCGTAGACTCCTGTTGTGGTTGTTCGGGCGGGGACAGGCAGCGTCAGGATCGCGGAGCTGGTGGCAACACTGTCCTACGCCGCTGACCTGGGCCTCGGGCAGCCGATGGCGCATTGCATGCGCCAGACGGTGATCGCGCTGCGGCTGGCTGACCTTGCCGGGGCCACCGACCGGGAGCTGGAGGCCACCTATTACCTCGGGCTGATGATGAACGTCTACTGCCATGCCGATGCGGCTGAGCAGGCGAAGTGGTTCGGCGACGACATCAGCCTCAAGGGGGATGGGTTCGAGCTGCTCGATATGAGCACGGCGCGGATGATCTCGTTCATCGTGCGGCGGGTCGGCTCGCACGGCAGCGGGGTGGCGCGCGCCAAGCGGCTCGCGGCCTTTCCCATGACGGGGCTGAAGCAGATGCTGGCGTTCCTGACCAACCACTCGACGCTGGGCGGGCAGTTCGCGGAGCGGATCGGTCTGGGCGAGGCGGTCTGTGTTGCGATCCGGCAGGGATACGAGCAATGGGATGGCAAGGGTTATCCCCATCATTTGCGGGGCGAGGATATCTGCCTGCCCGCGCGGCTGGTGCAGCTGGCCAGCCCGGTCGAGGTCTTCAGCCGCCGCCGCGGCGTCGGGGCGGCGGTGGAGATCGCCCGCAGGCATCGGGGCACCCAGTTCGACCCCGCGGTCGTGGATCTGTTCTGCGACCGCGCGCCCGAGCTCCTTGACGGCCTCGATCGGGCCTCCGACTGGGACACGCTCCTTGACGCCGAGCCCGAGCTGTCGCGCCGCGTCGCAGGCTCTGACCTGGACGAGGTGCTTGTGGCGAATGGCTGACCTGGTCGATCTGAAGAGCCCTTACCTGGCCGGCCACTCGCGGGGGGTAGCCAACCTGGTCAGCGAGGCGGCGCGGGTCTCGGGCCACACCGAGGATGAGGTGAGCACGTTGCGGCGCGCGGCGCTCATCCACGATCTCGGCAGGCTCGGCGTCTCGAATGCGATCTGGGATAAGCCGGGCCCGCTCGCACAGGCCGAGTCCGAGCGCGTCCGCCTGCACCCCTACCTGACCGATCGCATGCTGGCCCGCGTGAGTGCGCTCGGCGCAAGCCGTGAGATCGCGTCGCGCCACCACGAGCGCCTGGACGGCTCGGGTTACCCGCGGGGGCTGACCGCGGCCTCGCTCACGCCGTCGGACCGGCTGCTGGCTGCGGCGGACGTCTACCACGCGATGAACGAGCCGCGCCCGCACCGGGCCCCGCTTGATCCCGGCCGGGCCTCACGCGAACTGCGGGCCGGCGCCATCGCCGGCCGACTGGACGGCGAGGCGGTGGATGCCGTGCTGAAGGCGGCCGGCCACCGCGCCCCGGCCCGGCGGGTATGGCCTGGCGGGCTCACCGCGCGCGAGGTTGAGGTGCTCGGGCAGCTGGCCCGGGGCCACTCCAACAAGCAGATCGCTCAGCAGCTCGTGGTGGCGCCGAAGACGGTGGCAAACCATGTGGAGCACATCTACGCAAAGCTCGGCGTCTCCAGCCGCGCCGCCGCGACGCTGTTCGCCACTCAGCACGGCCTCATGGGCACCTTCGAGTCCGCTGGCTAGCGCTAGGAACCTGCTGAATAACACCTTTTGCGATCACTCCGCAGGGCTCTGACCTGCGAACTTATAAGCGCAATCGGTCGAATTTAGGCCTTGTTCAGCAGGCTCCTAGCATGAGCGCGCGGCATGGGCCTTGCCTTTGCGGGGACATGTGTGGGCCCGGGTGTTGCGCAGCCCGAGCACGTGAGCAGGCAAAGCCAAGCATGGGTAACGTGTTACATACTGGACGGACCTGCGCGCGACCCCTACGGTTAGTCAAGGGTCCGTAAATCTTCACTATGATCCTGGTAAAGTCTGGCCGTCGCGGTGGGTTGGCCTGGGGGGTCAGGTCATGTACGAGATTTCTCTGCTCGGCGAGCAGCGTGTCGCCGTGGACGGCGCGGTCGTGGTCGCGTTGCGGTCGCCACGAGCGATGGCTCTGCTCGGCTTCCTGCTGGTTCATCGCAACGCGCCCCAGCGGCGGGAGTATATTGCCGCCCAGTTCTGGCCGGATTCCACGGACGCCCAGGCACGGACCAACCTGCGCAGGGAACTGCACTCGCTGCGAGCAGGGCTGCCGCAGGTGGACCGGTGGCTGGCCGCCGATGCCGGGACGTTGCTGTGGCGGCTCGATCATGACTGCCATCTGGATGTCGCCGTCTTTGAGGCCGCCGCCGATGCGGCGTCGACGGCGCTCACGGCGGCCGATGAGGTCGCGTTCCGCTTGGCTGCGTCGGACGCCGTGCGGGTGTACCGCGGTGAGTTGATGCCCGCGCTGTATGACGACTGGGTGGCCGCCGAGCGTGACCGGCTGCACCGCAGGTGCCTGACCCTGCTGGACCAGCTGATCGCGCTGGACCGGGACGCTGGTGCCTACGGAGAGGCGATCGAAAGGGCGCGCCGGCGGATCGATCTCGAGCCTCTTGAGGAGGTCGGGTACCGTACGCTGCTGCAGTTGCAGGCCCTGTCCGGGGATCGGGCGGCGGCCCTGCAGACGTACCACCGATGCACGTCGATTCTGGAGCGTGAGCTTGGGGTCGCGCCGGACGTCGCGACCACGGCCGAGTACGAGCGGCTGGCTTGCCACCAGCCGCCGGGGCTGGCCGCGGCGTATTCGGCGGCGGTGACGCCGGCGATGCCGGCACGGCTGGCAGCGCCGACGGCGAGCACGGTCCCGACGGCCAGTCCAGTCCGGCTGGTCGGCCGAGAGCGCGAGCTGGGCCTGCTGCAAGCACGCTGGCAGCAGGCCCTTGATGGCGTGGCAGGCTTCGCCGTGGTCACCGGCGAGGCCGGTGTCGGCAAGAGCAGGCTGCTTGACGAACTGTCGTCCTTGGTTCAGCGTGCCGGGTTCGACACCATGCGTGCCCGCTGCTTCGCCGCCCGCGGGCGGCTTGCCCTGGCCCCGGTGTCGGAGTGGCTGCGCAGCCCGGCGCTGCGGTCCGTCCGCAGTGGGCTCGAGCCGGTGTGGGCCCGGGAGGTCGACCGTCTCGTGCCGCCGAGGGACGCCGACCCGATGGCCCCGCTGCGTCCGATGGCCGACGCCTGGCAACGTCATAGGTTCTTCGAAGGCCTGGCCAGGGCGGTGCTGTCAACCGGGCGGCCCGGCTCTCCTGGTGCTGGATGATCTTCAGTGGTGTGACGAGGACACCCTCGCCTGGCTGCAGTTGCTGCTGCATCTGGGCCAGGGTCATCCAGTGCTTGTCGTTGCCGCGACACGGCAAGAAGAGGTTGACGGCAATGCCGAGCTGACGGAGATGCTGCGGGTACTCCGCTCAGCGGGCCAGGTAACCGACGTGGGCCTCACGCCACTGGACGCCGAGCGGTCCGCTGAGCTGGCCGGCGGGGTTCTCGGCACCACGCTCGCACGCCGGGAAGCGGAATGGCTGTTTAACGCGACCGGGGGCTACCCGCTGTTCGTCATCGAATCGGTCCGGGCACACGTGCTGGGCAGCCCCGGCGCCATGCATGCCCCTGACGCGCGGCAATCCCCGCCGGCCGGCGACACCGTGGCGACCCTGGGTAACCTCAACCCGCCGGATCCGGGGCCCCAGGTCCGCGCCGTGCTCGCCGGCCGGATAACGCAGGCGGGCCCGGCTGCCCGCGAGGTCGCGGAACTGGCCGCGGTAATAGGACGCGACTTCACCCTCGAACTCCTCACCGAGGCCAGCGATCTCGACAGCGACGTGGTGGTCGGGGCGGTGGACGAGCTCTGGCGCCGGCGGATCATCCGCGAGCACGCGCCGGCCAGCTACGACTACTTCCACGATCTGCTGCGCGACACCGCTTACAGCGAGATCAGCCCACCGCGGCGCCGGCTTCTGCACCGCCGTGTGGCCCAGGCGCTTGAGCTGATCCACGCTGACGATCCGGGCGTCGCCGCCGCGGCCATGGCCTACCAGTACGAGCGGGCCGACCGCCCGGCCCGCGCGGTGCCGCATCACGTGCGGGCCGCAGAGGTCGCGACAGCGGTGTTCGCCAACCAGAAGGCCACCCGCCATTACCGGCGCGCCGCCGAACTCCTGCAGCACACCCCCTCGGGCCGCGATCGCGACGGCAGCGAACTGGCGATCCGCCACGCCATGGCCGCCCCGCTCAACGCGCAGTACGGCTACGCTTCGGCCGAGCTGCAGACTGTCCTCGAGCGTGCCCGCGATCTTGCTGAACGGCTGGGCGACACCCGGCTGCAGTTGCTCAGCCTCGTGGGGTTGTTCGCTGTCCGTTACGTGCAGGGGCGCATAGCCGAGTCCTACGAGATCGCCAACCGCAGCCTGGAGCTGAGCCACCTCCACCCCGACGTCACGGGGCACGCGCACTTCGCCGTGGCTGGCTCGGCAACGAGCCTGGCGCTGCATGAACAGTCGCTGCGGCACTTCGCCCTGGCCCATGAGCTGTGTTACGACGCGGTGCCCGCGCTGGTCGGCACCCGCCTCGAGGTACACGCACGGGCATGGTCAGCCCATGCTCTGTGGCTGCTCGGCCGCGACGAGGAGTCGCTTCACTGGTGCGATTGGGCGATTTCGCGGGCCGAGGAGGTGGAACACCCGTACAGCCTCGCCGTAGCGCTTTCCTATGCGGCGATAACCCACCAGCTGCGCGGCGATGTGCAGGGCACGCTGGAATTCGCCAGCCGGGTCAGGGAGATTTGCGCTCGCTACGACTTCGCTTACTACGGCAACTGGGGGCTGATCCTGACGGGCTGGTGCATGGGCGGCAGCGATGGCACCGACCAGATCCGCGAAGGGCTTGGCAGGCTTCGTGACCAGGGGGCGTTCGCCCGCCAGCCGTATTACCTGGCCTTGCTCGCTGAAACCCTCATCTCAGCCGGGCAGGGCGACTCAGCAGGCGCGGTGCTTGAATCGGCACGCGCTGCGGCGGCCGTCCACGACGACCGCTGGTGGCTGCCGGAGCTTTACCGGCTGGACGCCAGGCGCTACCAGGGCCCGGCCGGGGAGCAGCTGCTGCGCCGCGCGATCGCCATCGCTGAGCAGCAGGGCAGCAAGGCGCTGGTCCGCCGCGCCACCGACGACCTGGCACACCGAGAGCACGCAACCAGAACGAACACCGAACGCTCCGCGAACGCCTCGCTGCCTACGCTCCTGGCAATGCCGAGCCGATCACGCGGCCGGCCGAGTCCGGGGAGCAGCCATGACCACGACAGCACAGCCGGCCCTGTTCGACACGCTCAAGACGGCAATGCGGGGGCCGGTGATCCAGCCAGCGGACGACGGTTATGAGGCGGCCAGGGCCGTCTACAACGCGATGATCGACCGGCGGCCGGCGGCGATCGCCCGCTGCGCCGACGCCGGCGACGTCATGACATCTGTCCGGTTCGCACGCGAGCATGAGCTGACCGTCTCGGTGCGTGGCGGCGGGCACAACGCCGGCGGCCTGGGCGTGTGGGATGGCGCCCTTGTCATCGACCTGTCGGCCATGCACGGGGTACGTGTCGATCCTGCCGCCAAGACCGTGCGCGTCGAGGGCGGCAGCGTCTGGGGTGACGTCGACCATGCAACAAACGCGTTTGGCCTGGCCACCCCGTCCGGCATTCTGTCGACCACGGGGGTGGGTGGCCTCACGCTCGGCGGCGGGATCGGTAACCTGTCCCGGCGTTTCGGACTCACCGTTGACAATCTGCTCGCCGCCGACGTGGTACTCGCCGACGGCTCATTTGTCACCGCAAGCGCCGACGCGCACCCGGACCTGTTCTGGGCGCTTAAAGGCGGTGGCGGCAACTTCGGCGTGGTGACCTCGTTCGAGTTCCGCTGCCACGATGTCGGCATGGTCGTCGCCGGACCCGTCTTCTATGACATCGCCGATGCCACCGAGGTCATGCGCTGGTACCGGGAGGTGCAGCCCAGCCTGCCTGAGGAGCTCAGCGGCTGGTTCGCGCTGCTCACCATTCCGCCGGCCCCGCTCTTCCCTGAATCGCTCTGGTTGCGCAAGGCGTGCGGGATCGTCTGGTGCTACACCGGCCCGGCCGACCGCGCCGACGAGGTGCTCGCGCCGGTCCGCGCCTTCGGCTCACCGCTCCTCGACGGCATCCAGCCAATGCCCTTCCCCGTCTTGCAGAGCGTTTTCGACGCGCTGTACCCCGCCGGTCTGCAGTGGTACTGGCGAGCCGACTTCTTCAGCGAGATCTCGGATGAGGCGATCGGTATCCACCAGGAATTCGGCGAGGCGCTGCCCACCCCCCATTCGACGATGCACATGTACCCCATCGACGGGGCGGTGCACCGCGTCGGCCCCGAAGCTACCGCATTCGCCTACCGGAGCGCCGGCTGGGCCGGGGTCATCGTCGGGGTCGACCCGGACCCGGCCAACGCCGGCAAGATCAAGGACTGGGCGGTGCGCTACTGGGACGCGCTGCACCCCACCTCCGCCGGCGGAGCGTACGTGAACTTCATGATGGACGAAGGGACCGATCGAGTGCGGGCCTCCTACGGCCCCAACTACGACCGGCTCGCCCGCATCAAGGCCAGCTACGACCCGGGCAACTTCTTCCGGATCAACCAGAACATCCCGCCGGCCGGCTGACCGCAGGCGGTCGCCGAGGTTCGCTGACCTCGCCGAGCACCCAGGCGCCGAGGACGGTGCCCAGACCCGCATTGCGGATGGATACAGGGACCGGGGGCACCTGGCTGGTCGGCATGTCACGGGATGCCGACCAGCCAGGTAAGCCATCGATTTGCTGAGCTGGTGTCGGTGGTGCCGACTGGTTCCAGCCTCCGGCTGGGGCCGGCGTGGGCGGATCGGGCGATTGCGTTGAAACTGGCGTCGACTGTCGCTGGTTGCCCGAGGTAGCCTCCCTAGCGGAGGCAGGCAGGGAAGGCCCGGGCGTGCGGACAGGTGCCCAGGCACCCCGCTCGTGAGCCGCGAGGGTCGGCGGCCGGGAAGAGTGGCGATGAGCGCAGCCGAGGCGGCCGTGGCGCCGGTGTCGAGCCCGGTGTTCGTCGGGCGGGACCAGGAGCTGGGCCGGCTGCAGTCGGGCCTGCGGGCCGCGGCGGCCGGTCAGCCCGGGATGCTGCTGATCGCCGGTGAGGCAGGGATAGGTAAGACCCTGCTGATCGAGCGGTTCGCCGGCCAGGCCAGCCAGGCCGGGGCGGTGGTGGCGGCCGGCGGGGCGGCGCCACTGGCCGGTGGCGCGCTGCCGTACGCGCCGCTGCTTCAAGTGCTGCACGCTGTCGCTGACGACCACGACAGGGCGGCGCTTGGCGAGGAGCGAAGCGAGCTGACCAGAGTGCTGACCGAGCTCGCCGCGGGCTCGCAGGCCGGGGAGCGGGAATACGGGCCGGAGATAGGCCGGGGCCGGCTGTTCGAGCTGCTGTCCGGCCTGCTCGACCGGCTCGGCCGGCATGCCCCGCTGGTGCTGGTGCTTGAGGACCTGCACTGGGCGGACAGCGCCACCTTGGACTTTCTGGCGTACCTGCTGCGCAACCGGCGCCGGGCACGGATGCTGCTGGTCGGCAGCTACCGGGTGGATGACCCCGGGGAGTGGTTGCCCGGCTGGCTCGCCGAGGCCCGGCGCAGCCGTCTGGTGGGCTGGCTGGAGCTGTCCCGCTTCACCCGCGAGGAGCTGACCGCGCAGCTGGCCGGCCTGCGTGGCGGCCCTGTGGACAGCCGGGTGGTGGCGGAGGTCTTCGAACGGTCGGACGGCAATCCGTTTTTCGCCGGGGAACTGTATGCGGCCGGGAAGGCTGGCGATCCTCGCCTGCCCCTGTTGCTGCGGGAGGTGCTGCTGGCCCGGGTGCGCCAGCTGTCGCCGGCCGGACAGCGGCTGCTTTCCGTGGCGGCGGTGGGCGGCCGGTGGGTCGGCCATGGGCTGCTTGCGGCGGCCGCCGGCGGGCCGGAGGACGAGCTGACCGGCCCGCTGCGGGAGGCGGTGGGCCGCGGGCTGCTGAGGGTCGCCCCGGCGGACCGCGCCGGGCGGGAGGTGTATGTGTTCCGGCACGCCCTGCTGCAGGAGGCGGTGTACGGCGAGCTGCTGCCCGGGGAACGGGCCGGGCTGCATGAGCAGTACGCGCGGGCGCTGGCGGCCGGGTCCGGTGACGAGCCGGGCAGGCCCGGTGAGGGGCAGGCGAGCGCCCCGGGGTTCGCGGCCGATCTGGCCGAGCACTGGTATCGGGCCGGCCGGCCCGCCGAGGCGCTGGACTGGTCGGTGCGGGCCGCTGACAGCGCGGAACGGGTCTACGCGCACGCGGAGGCGGCGCGATGCTGCGAACGGATATTGGAGTTATGGGATCGGGTAGCCGACGCGGCGGACCGCACCGGCATGGACCGGGCCGGCCTGCATACACGGGCGGCGCGGGCATGGGAATTCGCCGGTGAGGAGACCCGGTCGATGCCGCACATCGACGAGGCGCTGCGGCAGGTTGACCCGGCCGCCGATCCGGTCCGGGCCGGCCTGCTCCACGAGCTCCGCGGCTGGTACGACATGGGAACGGCCCACGTGGACGTCGTGCTGGCCGAGCACCGTGAGGCGGTCCGGCTGGTGCCGGCCGAGCCGCCGTCCGCCGAGCGGGCCCAGGTGCTGTGGGCCTACGGCCGCGCCCTGCTGATCCGGGCCGGACGGCACGCGGAGTCGGCGGCGGCCTGCGAGGAGGCGCTGACCGCCGCCCGCCGGGCCGGTTCGCAGCCCCACATCATCCGGGCGATGGCCTCGGTCGGCTACCTGCAAGCGGTGGGGGGGCGGGTTGACGCGGGCATCGCAATGCTGCAGGAGGCCTGTGCGTCGGCCGAGCGGTTCGCCGGCGATGCGTGGGGGCTGGCCATGGCGCACACGCTGCTCAGCGACGCGCTGCTGAAGGCCAACCGGCTGGCGCAGGCCGCCGAGGTGGCGATGCGGGGTGGCGCCATCCTGCGCAGCCTCGGCCTGCGTGACTATCGCCCGGCCTCCGTTTTGCTCGGCAACGCGATCGAGGCCCTGTTCGGGCTGGGCCGCTGGGACGAGGCGGTTGCGGTCGGCGGGCCGCTGACCAGCCAGCCGGTCAGCCCGTCGAGCACGTTCGCGCAGGCCAACCTGGCCGAGCTCGAGGGTGCCCGCGGCCCCGCCGAGGCCGCGCTGGCCCGGCTGGACCGGCTGAGCGAGCTGCACTTGCGGTTCAGCCCGGAGTGGGATCTGGAGTTGCGCCAGCGTCGCGCGGAGCTCGTGCTGTGGCAGGGCAGCCCGCGGGCCGCCCTGAACGAGGTGATGCAGGCGCTGGACGCCATCACCGGCAGCGACCAGGAGCGGTTCGCCGGCTGGCTGCTGTGCCTCGGCCGGCGGGCGCTGGCCGACCTGGCCGAGCAGGCCCGCGCCCGCCAGGACCCGGCCGCGACCGCCGACGTCCACCGTCACGCCGGGCTGCTGACCGAACGGGTGACCGGTATGGCACACGACCCATTCACGGTCGGTGGGCCGTTACGGCCCACCGCGCCGGCGGAGCAGGCCCTCTGGGCAGCCGAGCACAGCCGGCTCGACGGCGCACCCGACCCGGCCGCCTGGCAGGCCGCCACCGCCGCCTGGCAGCAACTCGGCCGCCCCTACCGGGCCGCCTACACCCAGTGGCGGCAGGCTGAGGCACTGCTGGCCGGCGGCGCCCGCGCCGGCCGGGCAGCCGATCCGCTGCGCGCCGCGCACGCCACCGCGGTCCGGCTTGGCGCGGGCCCGCTGCGCGCCGAGATTGAGGCGCTGGCCCGCCGGGCCCGGATCAGCCTGACCCCACCTGAGGCGGACGTTCCGGTGCCAGCGCCGGCCCATCCGTACGGCCTCACCGACCGGGAGGCGGCCGTGCTGAAGCTGCTCGCCGCCGGCCACACCAACCGGCAGATCGGCCAGCGGCTGTTCATCAGCCCGAAGACGGCCAGCGTCCACGTCACCAACATCCTGCGCAAGCTCGCCGTCCGCGACCGCGTACAGGCCGCCACCACCGCCGTCCGCCTCGGGCTCGTCGACACCACCAGCCCGCCGGACGGCGATTGAGAAGGTCAGGCGGTCATCGACGTGACACAGCGTGTCAGCGTCCAGTCCTGGCCGGAGCCCGTTCACCGACAGGAGGCCCGAACGAGCATGTCCTGCCGGGCTGCGGCGAAGCCCGGCAGGGAGCGGCCAGGGATTATTGACGTGTAAGCGGACATAAATAATGGCACTAGCATCGCTGACGTCAGGTACCTGCCGCTGGGTGACGGTGGGGGATCGCAACGTCCTTCTGCGAGGGGGCAGAATTGATCAGCTACCGGCTCGATAGTGAGCACGAGGCGCTGCGCGCCACGGTTGAGGAGTTCGCCCGCGACGCGGTCGCACCGGTGATCGGCGGTTACTACGAGCGGTGCGAGTTCCCCTACGAGATCATCGCCCGGATGGGGAAGATGGGGCTGTTCGGCCTGCCGTTCCCCGAGGAGTACGGGGGGATGGGCGGCAACTATTTCGCTCTCTGCCTGGCGCTGCACGAGCTCGCGAGGGTGGACTCCTCCGTGGCGATCACCCTGGAGGCCGGGGTGTCGCTCGGCGCCATGCCGATCTACCGGTTCGGCACCGAGGCGCAGAAGCAGCAGTGGCTGCCCCCGCTGTGTGCGGGCGAACGGCTTGCCGCGTTCGGGCTGACCGAGCCGGGAGGCGGTACTGATGTGCCAGGCGGGATGCGGACGACCGCGCGGCTGGCCGGGGGACAGTGGGTGATCGACGGCACCAAGGCCTTCATCACCAACGCGGGCACCTCCATCACCGACCTCGTCGCGGTCCTCGCGATCACCGGCAAGCGTCCCGATGGAAGCAAGGAGATCTCATCCATCGTGGTCCCGGCAGGGACGCCCGGATTCACCGCCGGGCCGAAATACTCCAAGGTCGGCTGGTCAGCCGCGGACACGCGTGAGCTGGCCTTCGAGTCCTGCAGCGTCCCCGCCGGCCACCTGCTCGGCGAGCGCGGGCGCGGCTATGCCCAGTTCCTGCTCATCCTGGACGAGGGCCGGATCGCGCTCGCGGCAGTCGCTGCCGGGCTCGCGCAGGGCTGTGTGGACGAGAGCCTGCGCTACGTTCAGGAGCGGATGGCATTCGGCCATCAGATCGGCGCCTTCCAGGCGATCCAGTTCAAGATCGCGGACATGGAGTCCCGTGCGGCGGCGGCGCGGCTCGCCTGGTATGACGCGGCCGCGAAGATGGCCGCCGGTGAGCCATTCAAGAAGGAGGCGGCGGTCGCCAAGCTGACCGCGTCGAATGCGGCGATGGACAATGCCCGCGACGCGACCCAGGTGTTTGGCGGGTACGGGTTCATGAACGACTCGGTGGTCGGCCGTTTCTACCGCGACGCCAAGGTGCTCGAGATCGGCGAGGGAACATCTGAGGTCCAGCGGATGGTGATCGCCCGTCAGCTCGGCCTGCCACACCTGCACAGCGGGCCGGCCGCCGCAGGTTAGCGGCTGCGGGCATGGGCTGCCACGAGCGCAGCCGTTGAGGACCGCTGGCGCGCAAGGTGCCGTGCAGCACCATCGCTGTCACCCGCGGCTCGGCTGTCACTGCGGAGCGAGCGGGGTCACGGTGGCCGGGTACCGCTTCGCGAACGCCGCGACCGAGTCGTTCCTGATCGCGTTCCATAGCCGGTGGCTCTGCGTGGTGTCGAGGCGGACCACGGGCTGCCGATGTTCCGTCCCCGCAGGGTGCACCGGCGCGGTCACGGACGTGCCATTGCGGCGGCCCAGCCTCCCCAGCCGGAAGATCAGCGGGCGCAGCTCGGCATTGGTGAAGTCGCTGTCGGCGCTCAGCCCGCGGGTCACGGCGCTGATGACCCGGTATGCGGTCACCGGGTCGGTGAGCAAATGCTGGCAACCTTGTGGAGTTCGGCGCGCAGCAGGACCTGCTGGCGCAGCGCGCGCCCCGCTACGCCGGGGATCGAGGGCTGCCGCACATAAGCCAGCGCTGCCCTGCCGTCCAGCTGGTTGATCCCGCGATGGAACCTGATCCCCTCGCTTGAAGGCCGGCCCGGGCAGGTTGACATCTACCCCGCCGAGCGCGTTTACGGTGCCGCGTACGTGCGCGAAGTCGGTGACGGTGTAGTGGTCCATTCGAACGTTGGTGAGATGCTCGACTGTCTCGATCAGTAGCGCTGGCCCGCCGCGTTTTCTGCGGCATGCGCGGTCCCTTTCGGGTCATTCGGGCTGGGTATTTCGGACATCCGTGCCCCCCGCTGATGCCGACGACGATCTTCAAGTTACATATCGTTTCTACATGATTACAGAGGGTAATGAAAGGCCTGGACCGGAGTACCCGGGGGATTGGGGCCCGGCTCAGCTTCAGGAACGGCGTCAGGGTCAGGACCGGCGTCAGGGTCAGGACCGGCGTCAGCTTCAGCAACCAGGGGATGTGGGCTCGGCGTGAGCGATGAGGCGCTGCCGAAATGGTCGTCAATGCGGCAAACACTGCGAATTTATCCAGGGCGTCGCTGGGCCCGCGTCACAGCGGAGGCCGGTTACGACGCGGCCGCGTGGCTGTGCGGGCTGGCTGCCGCAGGATCGCTCACCCGCGACCTGGCTGGCGCGGCCGTCCCGGCGTCTGCCCTGTCGCGCGCGGCGCTCGCCGCGTGCGTGATGTCTGCCGCCTGCGGGCTGCTGGCGGGGCTGTACCGGCGGCGGTACCAGCGGGCCAGCTTCGAGGAGGCGGTCGGCGTCGGCCTGGCGGCATGCGCGACGACTATCTCACTCGCCGCCGCGGGGGCGTGGCTCGTGCCCCGCCAGGGAGCCGGGCTTGTGACGGTCGCGGGCGCCTTCACATTCGCCTTGCCGTCGATGCTCGGCGGCAGGTACGTCGCGTTCGCGATCGGCCAGCGGTCCCGCGTACCCGCCTCCGCTGGCGTGCCGATCATCGTATTCGGGGCTGGCGATGCGGGCGCCCAGTTGGTGCACCGGTTGAGTTGCGAGCGGGCGTCGGAGTACCGGCCGGTAGCAATCCTTGACGACGATCCGGCGAAACGCCGGCTGCGGATCCGTGGGGTTCCTGTTCTCGGCGACCGCGGGCGAATGGCCGAGGTCGCGGCCAGGACGGGCGCCAGGGTACTGGTCATCGCGATGGCCACGGCGAGCGGCACGGTGATCCGCGACCTTACCGCCGCAGCGGAGAATTGCGGGCTCACGCCGAAGGTGATCCCTTCACTGAAGGAACTGCTCAGCGGCGGCGTGCGCATCGATGGCGTGCGTGACCCGCGGATCAGTGACCTGCTCGGCCGCCGGCCGGTGCGGATCGACATCGGCGCGGTAGCCGGTCATTTCACCGGCAAGCGGATTCTGGTCACGGGCGCTGGCGGGTCCATTGGATCGGAGCTCTGCCGCCAGCTGCACCAGTTCTGCCCGGCAGAGCTGATCATGCTGGATCGCGATGAGTCCGCATTGCATGCCGTCCAGTTGACGCTGCACGGCCGTGCGCTGCTCGACTCGGACGAGGCTGCCCTGGCGGACATCCGCGACCCTCAGCGTGTGCGGGAGATCGTCGAGCGGTTCCGGCCGCAGATCGTGTTTCACGCCGCCGCGCTCAAGCATCTGCCGCTGCTTGAAAGGTTCCCCGCCGAGGCGCTGAAGACCAACGTCTGGGGCACCCTGACGTTGCTTGAGGCCGCCGCGGCGTGCGAGGTCGAGTCGTTCGTCAACATCTCCACCGACAAAGCCGCGGATCCGGTCAGCGTGCTTGGCTATTCCAAGCGCATCGCCGAGCGGCTGACCGCACATATGGCGGACGCTGCCACGGGGAGTTACCTGAGCGTCCGGTTCGGGAATGTCCTCGGCAGCCGCGGGTCCGTGCTTACCGCCCTGTCCGCGCAAATCGCCGCTGGCGGTCCAGTCACGGTGACGCATCCGGAAGTCAGCCGCTATTTCATGACGGCGCACGAGGCGGTGCAACTGGTCCTGCAGGCCGCCGTCGTCGGGTGCGACGGCGAGGTTCTCGTACTGGACATGGGCGAGCAGGTGCGGATCGCCGACATCGCCCGGCGGCTCGTGGCGGCCACGAGCCGTGAGATCGACATCGTGTTCACCGGCCTGCGGCCCGGCGAGAAGCTGGCCGAGGATCTCCTCGGGCACGGCGAGGCAGAGGCGCGGCCATTCCATCCCCTCATCGGACACGCCCCTGTGCCGCCATTGCCCCCCGGCTTCGTCGCCAGCCTTGACGCCGACGCCGACGCCGCCGCGCTGCGCGCGGCTCTCGCTACCTGCGCTGACTGTGATCGGCCCGAGCTTACCGGCAGGAAACGCGGTTGATCAGAACGGCGCCGGGAAAGGCGTGTTGCGATTCCCTTTACTGAGAGTCATAGAGTGTATACTTAACGTAATTTACGGGCGTGAGCCGATCGGACTACCGCGCGGCCGAATCGACACTTTCCATCATTCGGAGGGAAATCGCATGACCACGGAGATGAGCGCCGCGCCGACGCTTCGCACCTACCTCATCGTCGTGCGGCGGCGTAAGTGGTGGCTGGCCGGGTTTGCGCTGCTAGGTTTGGCCGGGAGCCTCGCCATGTCATTCACCCAGCCCAAGCAGTACTCCGCGACGGCTCAGCTCCTGGTGCAGCCTTCGAGCGCAGCGGCGGCGTCTGGGATCTCGCAACAGCCGATTACGCCAACGGACGTACAGACCGAGTTGCAGCTTGTGACGAGCGCCCCGGTCGAGGCGGCGGTGCGCCGGCAATTGGGCAACGAACCGCCCGTATCGGCCGCGCAGGTCGCTCAGACGAACGTGATCGCCATTACGGCCAGCAACCACCTTCGGGCACGCGCCGCGCTGATCGCCAACGCCTATGCAAACGCGTTCGTCGCCTATCGCCAGACCGTCACAAGCCGCAATTTGGCGGCCGCCGAGGAGCAGTTGAAGGCGCAGATCTCGTTGCTCAGTGCTCAGGTCAGGTCGCTCCAGACCAAGACGGGCGCGGCCACCCAGATGACCGCGCTGCTCAACCAGGAGGCGGTGCTCAAGCAGCAAGCCGCCCAGATGCAGGTCACCGGGGCGTTGGACACCGGGGACGTGGAGCTTGTCACGCCCGCGCAGGCTCCCACCTCGCCGAGCTCGCCAAAGCCGGCTCGAGATGGCGGCCTCGGCCTGGCGGCCGGGCTGATAGCTGGGTTCGGCATCGCGTTTCTGCGCGACAACCTCGACGAAGCGCTGTCCTCCAAGGAAGCGGCTGAGCATCTGGGCGGCGCTCCAGTGCTGGGCATGGTCCCCACAGTGACGTCGTGGAAGAAGACCAATGAGCCTCTCGTCGTGTCGGACTCCGACCCGGCGTCACCGGCGGCCGAGGCCTACCGATCGCTGCGCACCGCTCTCCAGTTCGCCCGGCAAGGAAACGAGCTGCGAACCCTCCTTGTGACCAGCCCGGCCGCGGACGAGGGAAAGACGACGACGGTGGCCAACCTGGGCGCGGTATTCACCCAGGCGGGCGAGCGAGTCGTACTGGTCTCCGCCGACCTGCGCTGGCCACGGCTCAGCCAGTTCTTCGGATGCGACGAACAGGTCGGCCTCACCACGGTCCTGCTTGGTGAGCAGCCGCTGGAGAAAGCACTGCAACGCGTGAGCGGCCACGAGACCCTGTGGCTGCTCCCCGCCGGCCGGTCCGCACCGAACCCCGCCGAGCTGCTCAGCGGGCCGAAAATGCGGGAGATCCTGGCTACCCTGCGGGAAAGTTTCGACTGGGTGCTCATCGACAGCGCTCCGCTGCTACCGGTCACCGATGCTGTCGTGCTGTCGAAGGAGGCCGACAGGACGCTGCTTGTCGTAGGCGCTGGCCAGACCAAGCGGATCGCGCTCAGGCGCAGCGCCGAGAGGCTCTCCCAGGTGAAGGCGCCGGTTCTGGGCATCGTCCTCAACGGGGTCGATAAGCAGGCTGGGTACGGGTACGGGTACGGGTACGGTTCGTACCGGCCCGAGGCGCCCGGCACGGACGTGGTCCCGCATGCCAATGGCAAGGCGGCAGTGCCGCCATCAACCGCCGACGGGCACGACGCGGCCATGCGGCGTCCCTGAGCGCGCTGGCCGAAGGGCCAAATTGGGCGGCCTAGGCTAGTGGGCGGCTTGGGCCGTCCAGGCGTTCGAGATGGAGATGGCCCCGCGTTCAGCCGGTCAGCCCCACATTCCCCGGGTGTCGTAGATGACCTTGCCGGTGAGCTGGGTCTTCTTGATGCCGCGGAAGCAGCCGTGGTCGACGAGCAATGCGATGACGTCCGCGTCCTGTATCGCGTGGTCGGTGCTGGTCAGGATGACGTTGGCGAATCCGTCGAGGGGGCCGGGCAACACGGGTGCATGTGGCTCAACGGTAAGGATCTTGACGTCGGGGAGCGCCACGGCGACCCGCTGGACGATGTCGACCGCAGGGCTCTCTCGCAGATCGCCGACGTCGGCCTTGAAGGACAGCCCCAGGCACGCGATCCGAGGTTCGCGGAACCGCCGCGAGGTCGCCACGATCTGCTCGGCCACGTGGGCCGGCCGCTGCTCGTTGACGGCACGCGCGGTGCGAATCAGCGTCGCCAGGTCAGGCGCCGACTCGATGATGAACCAGGGATCGACGGCGATGCAGTGCCCACCGACGCCCGGCCCCGGCCGGAGGATGTCGACGCGCGGATGGTGATTGGCCATCCGCCGGATCTCCCATACGTCCAGGCCGAGCCGCTCGCAGATCAAAGACAGTTCGTTGGCGAATGCGATATTCACGTCGCGGTAGGCGTTCTCGGCGAGTTTCGCCATTTCGGCGCTTTCCGCGTCGGTGACGAGCAGTTTGCCATGACAGAAAGTGCGGTACAAGGCGGCCGCGCGCTCAGCGCACGCGGGTGTCAGCCCACCGATCACCCGGTCATTGGTGGCGATCTCGATCATTATCCGGCCCGGAAGGACCCGCTCAGGGCAGTGGGCGAGGTGTACGTCAGGCGGGACGCCAGTGACATGCGGCAAGTGCAGGCCGGGGCGCCGTGCCGCGATCAGTTCGCTGATCCGGCGCGTCGTACCCGGCGGGGAGGTCGACTCGAGCACGATAATCTCCCCGCCACGCAGGGCATCGGCGATCACCTCGGCCGCGGCGATCACATGGGTCAGATCTGACCGCCTGTCCGTGGTGAACGGGGTGGGCACCGCGATGATGTACGCGTCGGCCGCCGGCATGTCTGTCTGTGCCGAGAGCCGGCCCATCGCCACCGCGCCGCTCACCGCGACGGACAGGTCGGGCTCGGCGAACGGCGCCTCGCCGCGGTTGACGCGGTCGACGATGCCGCGGTCGAGGTCGACGCCGACCACATCCAGGCCGCCGGTCGCCAGGCTGACCGCCGTCGGCAGGCCGATATAGCCAAGTCCGACAACGGCAACGCGTGACATTTCGCTCATTGAATGCCTTTCCGAGTGCGCTGCTCCGTAATTTATCGTGAGCCGATGATTACGAAGAGTTAACATCAGGGTAAGATCCACTCCGTGTCGGGGGACATCACCAGTGTGCTGGCGGCGGTTTCGTGCGGAACCGTCGTTGTTGTGATGGAACCGGTGATGATTCCGCTGCTGCACCGGGCATCCGCGATCGACGTGCCCGATCCGCGGTCATCACACACCATTCCAACGCCGCGGGGCGGTGGGGCCCCGATCGCCGTAGGGCTTCTCGTGGCCGCGGCGCTGATCCACAGCGCGGTCGCGCTGCCGTTCGCTGTCGCGGTCGCCTTCTTCGGCATGATCGGGTTCGCGGACGACCTGCGCCGGTTGCCGGTCGGCCGCCGCCTGGTGCTGCAGTGCGCGGGCGGCGCTGCGGTGGCGGGCGTGCTCGTCGGCCACCTCGTTATGGCGCCGGCCGCGCTCGCGACCGTCGGGGCCGTGACCGCGGTCTGGGTCATCGGGTTCGTCAACGTCTTCAACTTCATGGACGGCGTGAACGGCATATCGGCCGCAAACGCCCTGATCGGCGGCGTGGCGTACGCCTGCCTTGGGACCTGCCGCCCGGACCGGTTCCTGGTGGCCGCCGGCGCGGCCGTCGCCGCCAGCGCACTCGCGTTCCTGCCGTGGAATGCCGTCCGGGCGCGCGTCTTTCTCGGGGACGTCGGCAGTTACGGGCTTGGAGCGGCCCTGGCGGTCCTCGCGGCCTGCGCCGTCATCCGCGGTATCGCGCCCGAAGCCGTGCTCGGGCCACTCGCCCTGTACCTCACGGACACGGTGTGGACGCTGCAACGCCGCATCCGTGCCGGCGAGCAATGGCTAAAGCCCCACCGAACGCACATCTACCAGCAGTGGTGCGATGTGGGCTGGTCACACCAGCGGGTGACAGTGGTGTCCGCGGCCGGCACGATCCTGCTCTGCCTGCTGGGGGCGGCGAGTCTGAGCGGCCACCCGGCCCTGCGCATCGCCGCCGATCTGAGCGGCATCGGCGTCCTCGTGGCATATCTGCGGTCACCGGCCCTGCTCGGGCGTAGCCACGCAGTACCGGAGGCCGGATTAGAGTGCGCGTTCTCCTTGTGACCCACTACTTCCCGCCCGAGACGGGAGCGCCCCAGGCTCGGCTGTCTTCCCTCGCCGCGACGTGGGCCGCGGACGGTGACCGGGTGACGGTGCTCACCGGCATGCCGAACCATCCGACCGGCGTGGTGCCGGCGCCGTACCGCGGCGCGATCCGCAGACGCGAACGCCGCGACGGCTACCGGGTGGTGCGCACCTGGCTGTACGCCACCCCGAACGAAGGGATGGTGCGCAAGACCATCGGTCACTTGAGCTTCATGGTCACCAGTGTGCTCCTGGGCCACCGCGGGTGCGGGCCGGCCGACACGGTGGTGGTCTCCTCGCCGACGTTCTTCTCCATCGGCGCCGCGTGGCTGCTCGCCCGGCTGAAGCGGGCCCGGCTCGTCGTCGAGATACGCGACCTGTGGCCCGCGATTTTCGTAGAGCTAGGCGTGCTGACCAATCGCCGGGTTATCGGCCTGCTCGAACGGTTCGAGCTCGCCGCGTACGCGGCGGCCGACGCGGTCGTCGTGGTGAGCGACGGGTTCCGCGCCAATCTGATCGGCCGGGGCGTGCCGGCCGAAAAGGTGCACACGATCCGCAACGGCGCCGCCCTCGACCGGTTCACCCCCGAGGCCGCTGACCCGGCGGTGCGCGCCAGCCTCGGCGCGGGCGCCGGCGACTGCCTGGTGCTTTACGCCGGGACGCACGGGATCTCGCACGGGCTCCCCGGCGTCGCCGACGCGGCCGCGTGCCTGGCCGATGAGCCGATCCGGTTCGCGTTCGTCGGTGACGGCGCGGACAAACCCCGGCTGGAACGCCGGGTCCGGGAAAATCGGCTGCGCAACACCACGCTCCGCCCCGGCGTGGCCTACGAGGAGGTGCCCGCGCTGCTCGCCGCGGCCGACATCTGCCTGGTGTCACTGCGTGACGTGCCATTGTTCTCGGCATTCATCCCCTCGAAGGTGTTCGAGTACCTCGCCGCCGGCCGGGCCGTCGTCGGCGCGGTCACCGGTGAGGCGGCGCAGATCCTGCGCGAGGCCGGTGCCGTGGTCGTGCCGCCTGGAAACACCGCCGCCCTCGCCGGTGAGGTCCGCGCGCTCGCGGCCGATCCGCAGCGGCGCCTCGCGATGGGACGGCAAGGACGAGCCTACGTCGAGCAGTACTTCGACCGGGTCGCGCTCGCCCGGCACTACCGCAAGATCCTCGACGAACCCGGGGGGCGGAGATGAGGCTGAGATGAGGCTGCTTGTCACCGGCGGCAGCGGCTTCCTCGGCGGGTACGTGCTGCGCGAGGCTGCCCGGCGCGGGCACGAGACCGTCGCGCTCGTGCGCAGCATGGCAGCGGCACGGTCCGTCGCCGCCTATGCCGCCCAGCCTGTTCCCGGTGATCTCGACGACATCGGCCGGCTCGACGAGGCGTTCACCGCGGCGCGATGCGACACGCTGCTCAACCTCGCCTCGCTTGGTTTCGGGCACGGACCGACGGTCGTGGCCGCGGCCGAGGAGGCGGGCATCCCCCGTGCCGTCTTCGTCTCCACCACTGCGGTGACGACGACGCTCGCCGCCGGTACAAAGCCTGTCAGGCTCCTCGCCGAGCAGCGCATTCGCTCGTCCGCGCTGCGGTGGACGATCGTGCGGCCGACGATGATCTACGGCGACCCGGGAGACCGGAACCTGTCCCGGCTACTCGCGCTGCTGCGTCGGACGCCGGTGCTGCCGATGCCAGGCGGGGGCCGGCACCTGCACCAGCCGGTACATGTGGCCGACGTCGCCGATGCCGTCCTGAACGCCGCCGAGCGGCCCACAGCGGCGGGTGTGACGTACGACGTTGCGGGCCCTGAGCCGATTCCCTTCGCAGACATGCTGCGGATTTCGGCTGGGGTAGTTGGCAGCCGGACGCGTTTCGTCCCGGTGCCGTTGACACCCGTGGTAGCCCTGGCGCACGGTTATGAGCGGCTCAGCCGCCGCCCCCGGATCCGGGCCGAGCAGTTGCTGCGCCTCGCCGAGGACAAGGCATTCGCCGTCGACGCCGCGGCCCGCGACCTCGGCTACGCGCCCCGCCCGTTCGCCGACGGCATCCGCGCCGAAGCACAGGCGATGGGGCTGGCGACGTGACCGGCGCCGGCCTCCCGCTGCTTGCGCGCACCGCCGCCCACCTGCGGCCAGGGCAGGTCGTACACCGGGCCCGGCTGCGCACCCAGCGCGTCGCCCTGCGCCGCTGGCCAGAGGCGGGACGCAGACTGTGCGCCGGTCCCGATCCGGCCGCCGCGGTCGGCTGGCCGGCCCGTTTCCGGCCGATCGACGCGCGAACGTCCGAGCTTGAAAACGGGCCGGCTGGCCGACCGGGCCCCCAGGCGGGCCAGCCGGGCTGGCCGCGCAGGAGGGGGGCAAGATACGGCTCCTCGGGATGACCAGGGATCTCGGCAGCCCTCCTGATTGGCGGCACGCCGACGCACCGCAGCTCTGGCGTTTCCACCTGCACTACTGGGACTGGGCATGGCGGCTGACCGCCGATCCGGACCGGGCGGCCGCCCGGGCGGTCTTCGCGCGGCTTTGGCGCTCCTGGGAGGATGCGTGCCCGTTCGGCCGCGGCGACGCCTGGCTGCCCTACCCCGCGGCGCTGCGGGCGTGGTCGTGGTGCGGACTGTACCTTGAGCTGGTCGCCGGCAGCGAGCTCGAGCCGCGCTTCGTCGCCGCACTCGCGACCCACAGCGGGTTCCTGCGGCGGCATATCGAGTCGGACGTCGGCGGCAATCACCTGGTCAAGAACCTCAAGGCACTGGCAGGCCTGGCCATCTTCTTCGCCGACGACCGGCTGCTGCGCCAGGCGCTCGGGCGGCTGGCCGGCCAGATGCCCGTACAGGTGCTGCCAGACGGGGGCCACTACGAGCGGGCGCCCGCGTACCACTGCCAGGTGCTCGCCGACCTGATCGATGTGGCGGACCTGGTCCGGGCCGCCGGCCATGCGGCCGCCACCCGAGATCACGACGGCGATCATCCGGATGCGCCGCTGGCTGGGTGGCGTGCTCTCGCCCGGGGGGCAGGTGCCTCTCCTCAACGACGGCTACCCGGTCTCGGATGCCCTGCTCGCCGCGCTACGGCCAGGACCGCTGCCCGACCGGGCCACTACTGACCCTGCCCGACACCGGATTGGTCAGGGCGGTGGCCGGCGGCTGGCACCTGCTCGCCGATGTCGGCGCAGCGTGCCCGGACCAGCTCCCGGCACACGCGCACGCCGATACGTTCGGTTGCCTCCTGCACGTCGACGGCGCTGAGCTAATCGTCGAGACCGGCACGTCGACGTACGCGCCCGGTGCGGTGCGCGACTACGAACGGTCCACTGCCGCCCACAGCACCGTCGAGGTGGATGGTGCGGATTCCACCGAGGTGTGGGGTGCCTTCCGGGCGGGGCGGCGCGCCCGGGTGCGCGACCTCGTGATCCGCGGCGGCGCGCACGGGGTGACGCTGGAGGCCGCTCATGACGGATACCGCGCGCTTCCGGGTCGCCCGTGCCACCGCCGCCGCTGGTCGCTGAGCAATGCCGGCCTACGGGTTGACGACCTGGTGACCGGCAGCGGCCGGCATGCGGTGGTCATCCGCTGGCACCTTGCGCCTGAGTCGGCAGCGTGGCTGGAGCCGGAGGGGGTTGTCGTGACGATTCCGGCCGGTGTGTTCCGGGCCACCGTCACCGCGGGGGGGCGGATGACTCTGGATATCGACCGCGCCCCGGTTGCGGCCGGATTCCTCTGCACGACCGACTCGCCGGTATTGACCTGCCGGGTGACCGCCGTGCTGCCGGTGCGGGTCACCACCTGCTGGCGGAGTGCCCGCGACCCTCACAGGGTCGCCAACATCGAGGGGGGCGTGTGAAGAATGTCGTCCAGCCGGTCGCGGGGGGGCCGGTTGTGGTGCTCGACGTACCCCGCCCGAGCGCGGGTCCGACCGAAGTACTCGTCCGCACCGTTGCGTCGGTAATCTCGCCAGGTACCGAGCGGGCGATCACCGCGCTCGCCCAGTCGAGCCTGCTCGCCAAGGCGCGGGCCCGGCCGGATCTGGTCCGCCAGGTGGTGCGCAAGGCGCGGATCGAGGGCATCGCCGCCACCGCGCAGGCCGTCAGGGGCCGGCTCGCCGAGGACCTTTCGCTGGGTTACTCCGCAGCCGGTGTGGTGATCGAGGTCGGCACAGCGGTCACCGGTATCGGGGTCGGCCAGTTGGTGGCGACCGGCGGGGCCGGCAGGGCCAGCCACGCCGAGTTCCAGGCGGTGCCCGGCCTGCTCTGCGCGGCCGTGCCCGACGGGGTGCCGGCGCAGGACGCCGCGTTCACCACCGTCGCCTCCATCGCGCTGCACGCCCTGCGGCTCGCCGATGCGGGACCCGGATCGAAGGTCGTGGTGATCGGCCTCGGCCTCATCGGCCAGCTTGCCGCGCGGCTCGCGATGGCCGCGGGCTGCGACGTAGCCGGTATCGACCCGGCCGAGTACCCGCGCCAGATCGCCGCCGGGTCGCGGCGTCCTCGCCCTGGACGAGTGCGGCAACGAGACGACCGATCGGGTGCTCTCCTGGTCACGGGCCCGCGGCGCCGATGCTGTGCTTGTGTGTGCGGCCAGCGGGTCGTCCGACCCGGTGATGCGGGCTCCGGCCCTGTGCCGTGACCGCGCGGCGCTCGTCGTCGTTGGAGACGTCGGCCTGCAGCTGCGCCGGGCGCCGTTCTACGAGCGGGAGCTCTCACTGCGCTTCGCCCGCTCGTACGGCCCTGGGCGATATGAGCCGTCGTATGAGGCCTGGGGAGTGGACTATCCAGCGGGGCACGTGCGATGGACCGAGGGCCGCAACTTCGAGGCGGTGCTCGACCTGCTGGCCGGCGGGCGGCTACAGGTGTCCGATCTCGTCACCCATACGTACGGCATCGGTGACGCCGACGTGGCGTACCGGCTCATCGAGGAGCGGGCGGAGCCCTACCTCGCGATCCGCCTCAGCTACCCCGAGACCCCAGCGGCCGATGGGCCTGTTCTCGTCCGGTCACGTCCGGCCGCCGTCTCATCGCCCGGGGTGGGCTGGGTCGGCGCCGGCGCCTTCTCGACCGGGACGCTGCTTCCGGCCTTCCGCGCCGCCGGTTTCGACCATCTCGTTGCGGTGGCGTCGGCCAGCGGCCTGTCGGCGCGCCGCGCCGCGGAACGGCATGGGTTCGAGAAGGCGGTCTCCGGTGCGGACGCGGTCATCGACGACCCGGCCGTCGATATCGTCGTGATCGCCACTCCGCACGACACTCACGAAGACCTGGTGACGCGGGCACTGACCGCAGGACGGCACGTGTGGTGCGAGAAACCCCTCGCCCTGACCAGCGGCGGGCTGGACAAGATCGAGAGCGCCTGGCTGGCATCGCAGGGTCAGCTCATGGTCGGCTTCAACCGTCGCTGGGCCCCAGCCGTCCAGGCCGCGCGCCGGGTGCTCGCAGGGGTCGCCTCGCCGAAGCTTCTCGTCTACAGGATCGCCGCAGGCCCGGTGCCCGACGGGCACTGGTACCGCGACAGGCGGCAGGGTGGCCGGCTGCTCGGCGAGGTGTGCCATTTCGTTGACACGGCGCAGGCGCTGATAGGCGCCGAGATCGCGGAGGCCACCGGTCTTCTCGGCGGCGGGGGGATCGGAATGCCTTCGGGCGACGACGTCGTCGTATCGCTGCGTTTTGCGGACGGTTCGCTCGCAACGATCGCCTACGGCAGCGCGATCCCCATGGCGGGCAAGGAATGGATCGAGGTCGCCGCCGGATCGCATCGGGTGGTAATCGACGATTTCCGCTCGGCCAAGGACGGCCGGTCGCTGTGGAAGGGACGGCAGGACAAGGGCCATCGCGCACACGCCGCCGCGTTCCGGCGTGCTCTGGCTGGGGGGCCAGCGCTGCCGACCGAGTCCATGCTGCGCACGATGCGCGCGACGATCGGGGCCGCAGAACTGGGTGGCTGTCGTGATTGACCAGTCCGCTTCGCACGCTGACCAGGTCAGGCGGCTATTCGATTCGAAGGCTGTGACCTGGCCTGCCCGGTACGCCCCGGGCGGACGTCTCGCCGGGCGGCTGACCCGTTTCGCAGCGGTCCTCGGCCAGCACGTGCCGGCTCAAGGCCGCGTGCTGGATCTCGGGTGCGGCACCGGCGAACTGGCACGGCACATGGCGACCGCTGGGATGCGGGTGACAGGCTGCGACATCGCAGCGGGGATGCTCGGCTGCGCCGCCGCTGCCGATCCCGGTGGCGCGGTCGCGTGGGTCCAGCTCGACCCGGTGTGGCGGAGGCTGCCGTTCGGGTCAGCCACCTTCGACGCGGTTGTCGCGGCGAGCGTCCTGGAGTACGTCACCCAGCCGGAAGCCATCCTGCGCGAGTGCGCCCGCCTGCTGCGTCCGGGCGGGGTCGTGCTCTGCACGGTCCCGGATCCGACCCACCCAGTTCGCTGGCTGGAATGGCTGGCTGGCACAGCAGCACGGTCGCCGCTGGTCCGCGCCACGGGCAGACGCTGGCCCCGCCTGGACCGGTACCTGAGCTACCTGCAGATCTCGCGGCAACGGCGCTGCGCTGGATGGTGGTGCACTGTCGCCGCGCGGGCCGGGCTGCTCACCGTTCCCCGGCCAGCAGACGCGGCGGAGCGTTCGCCGCTGCGCCTCTTCACTTTCCAGCGACCCGACGGCACCGGGGGAAACCCGTGACCGGGACCGTGACCGTGGATATCGCCGGCGCGCAGATGGGGGGAGCTGCCCGTTATGCGGCCGAGCTACGCAGTTACCTGGCCCGTACCGGACGCACGGACGTGCAGGTGATCGGTGCCGCGCAGCGCTTCGATCCGGCCTGGCTGCTACGGCGGGAGATAGCCAGGCCGAACGCAGCGCGGCGGGTGGCAGTCAACAACGTGAGCTTCGTCGCCCCCGGTGGTGAACGATGGCAGCTGCTGCGCAATGCCCTGCACTTCCTGACCGATACCGAGGCGGCTCACCTCGACCCTTCACTGCGCGCGTCCGTGCGGCGTGAGGCGGCCCTGGTGCGGCTCAGCACACGGCGAGCAGATGTGCTTGTCGTGCCCTGCACAGCCATGGCCGAGCGCGTTACCCGGGTGCTGCCGGGTGTTCGAAGCCGGATCGTAGTTCGCCCGCACCCAGTCTCGGCCGACTCGGTCCCGCGACTGCCCCGTGATCCGGCCATTCTGTGCCCAGTGCTGTTCGCGCCCTACAAGCGGATGGACGAACGGCTCGCTGAGCTGCTCGGTGCCGTAGAAGAGTCCGGGGATCCGTCGACGCGGGTTCGCGTGACCGCGGGCCCCGCGGATGTGACTTCGTCTCTTGCATCCGATCCGAGGATCGAGTTCGTGGGGCGGGTCAATCAGCACGAGCTGCGCCAGGTGTGGGCTCGCAGCCGCGCGATCTACTTTCCCACCGGCCTGGAGTCGTTCGGGTACCCGCTCGCGGAAGCCAGGGTCAGCGGCCAGCCAGTCATCGCGCGCGACACAGCGCAGAACAGGGAGATCGCCGGCCCCGCCCTGTGCGGCTTCACTCCCGGTGATCCGGATTCGCTGCGTCGCGCGATCGTGCTCGCCCTGACACAGGACGTGACGCCCGATCCCTCCCCGTTCGACCCTGACGCCTATTTCAACTGGATGCTGGGGGCCCACAATGACCAAGCTCGGTCTACGGCCTTACGGCATTGGTGACGGTCCTGCCCCTGGAAGCGTCAAGGTGAGCGTCGTGGTCCTCACCCGTGACGAGGAAGTGAACATCCGCCGGTGCCTGGCCTCTGTCGCGTGGGCAGATCAGGTGGTGGTGGTGGACTCCGGGTCGACCGACGACACCGTGAAGATTGCGCGTGCCCTCGGGGCGGACGTGGCCGAGGAGCCTTGGCTCGGCTTCTCCGCCCAGCGCGAGCTCGCGCTACGGCTCCCGCTTATCCGGCATGACTGGGTCTACTTCGTCGACGCCGACGAGTGGGTCTCCCCGCAGCTTGCAAGTGAGATCGCCGCACGGCTGCGGGCGCCGGGATGCGCCGCTTTCACCCACCGCCTCCGGCTCGTCTTCCAGGGCACCTGGATCCGGCACTGTGGCTGGTACCGGGTTCGTGGGTCGTGCGGCTGGTCGACCGGCGGTACACGAAGTTCGATGGGAGCCTGGTCGGCGAGCGCGCCTGTGTTGACGGGCCGGTCCAGCGCCTGCTCCACGACATTGTCGACGAGGACCGCAAGGGCCTCGCAGCGTGGTTGCACAAGCACGTGCGTTATGCCCAGCTGGAGGCGCAGCGTCGCGGTCCGCCTGCCCCGCTCTCGCAGCGGTTGCGCTCGCTAAGATCCCGTGGCGACACCAGGCCGCTGACCCGGGCGGTACTGAAGGACGTGGTCTTTCCGTCCGTGCCAGCCAAGCCCGTCGCGCTGTTCGCGTACATGTACCTCGTGCGGCTCGGCCTGCTCGATAGACGGGCCGGGCTGCGTTTCTGCTTCTACCACGCCTGGTACGAGGCCAGCGTGAGCGCGCTGCAAGCCGACACAACGCAGCCAGGAGGAGAGGTCATTTGATGAATTCACGTGTGGCCCGCCGAGCGATTGGCGACGTCCGGTCCGTTTGCAGGAGCACATCCCCCGCGACAGCGACACGGTGGGTTACTTCCCTCGTTGCGCACCTGCCCGAATGCACCAGAGCCCGTTCCCTGAGCCCTGCGGACCAGGCTTGGGCGCGAGCGGGTGCGTCCTTCCGGACCCCGAGTGGAGCAGTTGTGTCACTGCCGGCCGCCTACACCTCAGGTGCCCGTGAGATGTACTGCAGGAACGTTTACTTGCGTACCGGTGTGACCATGCCGACCAAGGGCTGGGTCGTTGATCTCGGCGCCAATCGCGGGCTGTTCTCTGTCTGGGCTGCGGTAAACGGCGCTCAAGCCATCGCTGTTGAGGCTCAGCAGGGCTTCGCCCAGCTAATCCGAGCGCTGGCCGAGCACAATGGCGTCGGGGAGCACGTGCACGTCGAGGTCGCGCTAGCCAGCGGCGTCACAGCATCGGGGGCCAATGTCGGCGTCGTGGCCGACGATCAGCGGTGGTCGATGACCTCGCACGGCGCACCGACGCGACCTGCCGATGTGTCCGTGCCCCAGCTCATGTCCGCGTACGGGATTGATCGGATCGGGCTGCTGAAGATGGACATCGAAGGCGGAGAGTATGCGGTGCTCGCAGCTGACGAAGATCTCGGCTGGCTCCAACATGTCGACCAGCTCGTGCTGGAGGTCCATCGCGACTTTGGCGACGCGATCGCCCTGGTCGGCCGGCTTCGATCCCAGGGCTTCGCCATCGACCTGCGTGACAACAACGGTGGCCGTGTGGCTGCCACCTCCGACCATCTCGACTACGCCTGTTGTCAGCGATGACCAGCCGCCGCAGCCGACACGTGCCGCGCGGCGAACTGGTCACCGCGTCTGCGCTCAAACTCCGGATATCGAAGATCGTGGCAAGTGACGGGGCGGGACGCTTGATCGGGGCGGTCACCAGAAACCGGGTACGCCACCAAGGGCTTCCGTTCGACGTGCGTAGCAACGATTTCTCACCGCGCGTGCGGGCGCAGATGTTCTGGGGAGCATACGAAGGCGCCGAGACCCGGATGATCCGCTGCTTCCTTCGTGGCAGTACCACCGTCGTGGAGCTGGGCAGCAGCCTCGGGGTCACGACGGCCCATATCGCGTCGGCAATGGCACCCGGGGGTCACCTGATCTGTGTTGAGGCCAACCCCCACCTTGTACCGGGACTTCGCGAGAGGATCCTGCCACGCGCCGCCTCACTGAACGTCGACGTGGTTCATGCAGCGGTCACCAACCGATGCGGACTGACGGTCCTCACGCTCGCGTCAGAGACCGTCGGTTCACGCCTGGGCAACCCACGGTTGCACGAGTCCACCGCGCAGGTGCCAGCGGTGACCCTCCGGGAACTCTTGCGCACAACAGGTGTGGAGGAGTTTGACTTGGTCTCGGACATTGAAGGGGCCGAAGTGGCCTTCCTGCTTGAGGACCCTGACTCACTGAGCGGTTGCAGGCACGCGGTCATGGAGTTGCACGACACAATCCGCAACGGCCGCAAGGTCTCGGTCTTCGATCTCATCGACGCGGCGGTCGGAGCTGGCTTCCAGATCGTCAGGCGTCATGGACCGGTGGTCGCCCTCACCCGTTCCTGACGCCCAGCATCCTGCTTGTACAGGCACAGGCTGGCTGCTGACGCGATCGAGCGCGCGAACGCGTCCGGCCCGAAGCATGCCGCGCGCTGCGCTCCGTAGTTGCGGATCCTTGCCAGGAGAACCGGATCGTTGAGCAGCCGACCCAACTGCACGGCGAGCGCCGTGGGATCACCGGACCGGTACACCAGCCCGGTGGCCCCGTCCTCGACCAGATCGCCCGGTCCCCATACCGCCGTTGCGTCGCTCACGACGATGGCCGCCCCGGCGGCCATCGCCTCGATCGTGATGAGGGTCCGCATGTCCAGCCGGGACGGCACCACCACGACATCGAAGCTCGCCAGCAACTTCGGCATCTCAGTAGTGTTGGCGAAGCCCCGGAATGTGACCCGGTCGTCGATGCCGAGTTTGGCAGCCAGTTCGCGCAACTCGGGCATGAGCGGCCCGTCACCGACCACGGTGACCGTCCAATCACGTGTGCGGGGCAGCAAGGCGGATGCCCTGAGCAACTCGTCGGCACCTTTCCGGGCAACCAGCTTGCCCGCGAATCCGATCCGCAGCCCGGAGTCACCGTTGTGGGCGGAGCCGGGATCAGCGGTGCGGGACTGCCCGAAGAACTCAGTGTCCGCGGGGCAGACTCCCGGCCAGATCCGGCGCGGACTCATCCCGTGCAGGATGTAGAACTCACGGTTGAAAGTCCCGGTCGATATGGCGCCGGTACACACGCGCATCATCATGCGGAGCGCCAGTGCCCTGAGCACGCGGTGCCGCCCCCCGGTGGAGTGCTGCCACGTGCTGTCTCCGTAGAGCAAGATCGGCGTCCGGGTCAGCAGGCAGTAGATGAGGGAGACCCGCGCGACAGGCGACGCCCATCCGTAGCAGACAAGTACCTGGGGCCGTCCCGCACGTAGCTGACCCAAGAACCAGCGAACCCGGCCGACCAGGGACCTGCCGGATTCGGGTGACGTCCGCGCGTAACCGTCAAGGAGATCAACGTCCCAGGACACTGAGCGGCCAAAGCCCGCATCCTGCACAAGCTCTGCAACCGACCAATAGTAGACGTGCAACTGCACGCCAGGCTCGCCGGAAAGAAGCTGGAGCGCCCGGGTGAATTGCTGCGCCGGATGATCCATGACAAGCGCGACGCGGATGGGTTCTTTCTTCATAGCAGCCTCGATACCACAAGCGCCGCGTAGCGCGCTGGAGCGAAACATTCGCGAGCCCATCCAGCAGCCTGCTTACCCATCTGCGCGAGTCGAGCCGGATCCTCAAGCAGATCGTTGAGGAGCCTGGTCAGCGCCGCGATCGTCTCGTCCGTCGGGGCGACACCTGTGACACCCTCGATATACGCGTCCCGCGACCCGCCATATGCGGGCCCGACCACGGGTGTCCCAGCGACTTGCGCTTCGAGCAGTACCAGGCCGAAGCCCTCGCCGGAAGGACGACGGCCACGCCTGGTACGGGTCGCCAGGACAAAGAGGTCTGCTGCGGCGAGTTGACGGGCAAGTTCGCGGTCAGTAAGTCCTGGCATGAGCGTGCAGCGGGGACGCTCGCTTACCAGCCCTTGCAGCTCAGTTGGCGGCTCACCGCTCCCGCACACCGTCAGGCGCACGTCGGACCGGCCGAGGGCCGCGATGGCGTCCAGCAGTTGGGGCAGCCCCTTGTCCCGCCACTCAGCGAGCCGGAACGCGGTGACGAGGTGAAGTCCCGTCTCCGGCGCCTGGGTCTGAGTGGATGCGTCGACCAGCGCCTGAAACCACTCTCGCGACAGCCCCGGTGGAAGGATGGTCGCCGTGCGGATATCGGAGAGCACGCCGGCCGTGAAGCCGCTCACGGCGACGACTCGGACGCGCGATCTGCGCATCATGTACCTTTCGACCATGGAGCGGACCCGAACCTCCGCAGCCCACACATCGATGCCATGACACACGAGCGAGATACCGCAGCAGGGGCGTTCGGTGGCGAGCAGTAGCGACGCCACTGGCAGCAGGGCCCGGTGCGCGACGACCAGGCGGGTCGGCGCCTCGCTCGTCCGCAATTGCCTGCGGGCCTGGGCCAGCATGTGGGCGTGCGCGGCCGGGCCTGACCCGTGGAGGTCAATCCGGCGGTAGTCGACGCCCTGGTCAGCGAGCGCATACTCCAGCGTCTCCACGTAGCGCTCGACGCCGCCGCCGAGCCCACGGGATGGGGTCAGCAGGAGCGCCTGGCCGCTCACGTGGCGCGCCTCGGGCGGAACGTGAGGGACACGGCGACGAGCCAGATGAGCACCGTCTCCGGGATGCCGGCCAGGAACGTGACCCAGTCCTGCTCACCAAGCACCAGGCTGGGGAACAGAAGCAGCACGAGGAAGATCGCATGCGGATTCGCACGTATGTCGAGGATGTCGTCGAGCAGCCGGGCGGCGCAGCCGAGCATGAACATGCCGGCGGCCACGGGTATCCAGCCGCCATGCCGGTAGAGGTCGGCAACTGGCGTGACGGCCGACGACGTGTACAGCGTGGCGGGCAGCCCATAGTAGGCCACGCTGATCTGGTAACCGGTCGCCATGATTGGTTTTCCTGGCCAGATAGCACGCGGCACGATTCCGAGGGTGGGCGCCTCGATGAGCTGAGCGGGGCTGAGGAAGCCGATCTGCGCCGGTGTCCGCTGAAGAATGATCGCTGGGCTGTCGATCTCCCTGATGCGCTGCAGCAGGTAGCCGATGGCGCCGGGCAGAGCGATGAACACGTTGCCGTTGGTCATTGTCTGCCTGAGGATCCCTGGGGCCGCCTCGACCGCCTTCGCCGGCGTCAGGGTGGCCGGTCCACCGCGGTCGGCGTACCTGTACGCCGCTGTGAACGGGATGACGACCACCAGGAAAGCGAGGGTGGTAACGACCAGTCCTGCGATCGGCAATCGATGGCGTACGGCGCTGTACGGGATGACGACGGCGAGCGCGGCAATAACGAAGTTCTCCTTATTTCCCGCGGCCGCACCGGCAGCGAGCTCAGCGAGGAAGAGTGCCGTAAGGGTGGCTCGCGCGCCGGGCAATCGTTCACGGAAAACCTGCACGCCCGCGGCGGCGACCGCGAGCGGCGCGCAGAGGCTGAGAACGCTCAGGACCTGCCCGTAGGCGGTTGCGATGCTCACCGCCGACGCGGCGTCGCCAACGTAGCCGAATCTCCCGGTCGTGGCCACGCTGGTGATCCGTGCGAGAGAGCCAATGAGGTAGAGGATCCACGGTGCGGCAGGGCTGCGCACTTCGGCAGTGAACCGTCGGCTCGGCGCTCGCAGCCCGCGAGCCGCGAAGCCCAGTGCTGGACGTCCAGGGCCAGCCACGTAACCGAGTACCCACAGGGTCATCCCGACAGCGACCAGCCAAAGTGCCCGCAGCACGCTTGAGAGGGCGATCTGAGCCGCTATCCCGGTCTGTGGCTGGCTGAACGTCAGGGTGGCGAGCCCGAAGCTAGCTCCACACCACAGGAGGGTCCACGGCCCGAACTGCCAGCGCGCGAGGCCGAGACCGGCCCCCTGCGGTGCGCCGGCCAGGCACATGAGCCCGGCGGCGTAGGCAGCCAGGGCCAGGCCGCCCAAGGCGACAGCCCGCGTCGGCCGGTCCGACGCGGCCAGCGTTTCGCCGAGCAGAATGACGGCGCCTGTCAGCAGAACACACCCGACGACCACCGATCGCGGCACGGTCAGCGTGCCAGGCCGCGTATCAGCACCCGTCGCGGTCACGACACCTTGTCCAGGATGCTGACGACCCGCAGATCGTAGGTGTGGTCGCGATTGGCGCGCCGCGCCGCGGCGTCACCGAGCCGTGCGGTGAGGCCGGTCTCAGTGAGCAGCCGGGTGGCCTGGTCGGCGAGTTCGTCGAAGTCGCGGAAGGCCAGCACCTCGTCGCCGACCCGGAACAGTTCCGGCACGGTGGGGCGGAACTCGGTGAGCACGGCGGCGCCGCAGCCTGCCGCTTCGAAGAGCCGCGAGTTGACCCCGGCCACCTCGGCCGGATGCATGGTGTTCAGCACGCCGGCGGCGGATCGGAAGACGCGTGCCTTCTCCTCGCGGAATACGCAGCGGCCGGTGTGCGCAGCCCGTGCTGGAGTCTCGCCGAGCCAGCGTGGGAAGCCACCGCCATAGAGCCTCAGCGGGATGCCCTTGGCGATGAGCCGTTCTAGCAGCCGCACCCGGCTCGGGTACATGTTGCCCGCGACGACGAGGTACGGCTCGGTGCCGGCCGGAATGAGCGGCCGGTGCCACCGGGGATTGCACCCCTGCGGAAGGTAGTACACCGGCAGGTCGAGCGTGGCCCGCAGGCGGTCGACGACATGCGGTTCCTTGAAGAACACCGCGTCGTACGGCGCGAGCAGCATCAACTGCCGCTCCAAGTTCGCCACGTGGTCTGGAAACCAGAACGCCACCCGCGCGCCGCCGCGCCGGAGCCGCGTCACCGTGCCGGGCATCAGGCCTGCGTCGACGTTGATCACGATCTCGCAGCCCGCATCCAGCGAGGTCCGTACGATCCGGTGCTGGGCCCGCTCGTCGAGGCGGGGCAGGGCCTGCCGGGCCAGCATCGCGGCACCGGTCACGAGACGGCTGCGGTGGCGGGGGCGGGCAGGGCCGAGCTGGGTCACCACATGACCCATGCGGTGTAGTGCGTCGCCAATGTTGTCCGCGAAGTAATCCGGAGCCACCGGACCCACGACACCAATTCGCATCGTCCCCCCAGGTTTGAATACGATCGGTAATCAGTATAGTACATGCAGTGATCAACGGTATATAAGAAAGGCCTGCGTCTTGATCTTCTTCAAGTGCTGGGGAGCCGACGTACTGCTGCGGACAACGCTCGAGCGGGCAACCCACCGTCTGGTGATCCGGAGGCGGCTACCGCCTCCCTTTGATGCCGTCCGAATCTACACATCTTCGGAGGGAGGGCTGCGTTATCTCCGGCCCCGCATGAACGGCGTTGACTCGCCTCTGCTGCGACTTACGGCAGAGGCGGTGAGGCCCGGTGACGTCGTATGGGACATTGGCGCCAATGTCGGCCTGTTCAGTTTCGCCGCTGCCGCGGCCGCCGGCCCGAGCGGGCATGTCCTCGCGATCGAACCCGATGCCGTGCTGGTCCGGCTACTGCGCCGATCCGCTACCAGGAAGCACGGTCATGCGCCGGTCGATGTGCTGCCGACGGCGGTCGCGGACGACCTCGGAGTCGCCCGCTTCCATATCGCCCGGCGGAACCGTTCCACAAGCCACCTCGATGGCTTCGGAACCACGCAGACGGGCGGCATCCGACATACCGAGTTGGTGCCGACTGTCACACTTGACTGGCTGGCCGCGCGTTTCCCCAGGCCGGACGTCGTGAAGATTGACGTGGAGGCAGCCGAGGTCTGCGTGCTCAGCGGCGGCCCGAAGGTCCTCGCCGCGTTGCCGACGATCATCTGCGAAGTCATGCGGGAGAATTCCGCGGCCGTCACACACCTCCTCGCCGCTCACGGCTATACGCTTTACGATGCCGAACGGCCTGCGGCAGAGCGGACTGCCGCCAGCACGGCGCCGTTCAGCACGCTGGCGATCAATGATTCTTGCCGGTGACCCGCTCGTACACGAAGAAGTCGGCCCGTCCGGGTCCGGAGTTCGCGCCGCGCGCTACCTGCGAGAGCCGCCATTGCGGGCAGTTGTCTTCCACCCACGGTGAGAAGCGCCGGTGCCGCACGTGTGGTGCGGTGCCGCCCATCAACTCGTTTGTCGAGTACACGACGATGTACCGGCCGCCGGCGCTGAAGAGATGCGCCATGTACGTCTCGAAGACCGAGTCCTCGATCAGGTGGTAGACGACATCGAGGGAGATTGCCAGATCGGCCACGAACAGGCCGGCACGGTCGACGAAACAGGCACCATCGTAGAGAAAGAAGCTCTTGGTCGGATCGTCAGCGAACCGGCGCTCGCACAGCCCTATCGCGGTTCGCGAGACATCCAGCCCAACATACCGGGGATAGTCGGCCAGCGAGAGCTGATGGCCGTCACCACAGCCGAACTCCGTGACGGATCGCACGCCATGCTCCCTGACGAAAGCGTTGAGGAACGCCGCCTTGCCCTTGGCAAGAGCGCCATACGACCCGCCGCCGCTCGTTCGGCCCAGGACGTAGTTCCGTTCCCAGAAACTCGCGGAGCCAGTGAAGCCAAGCCGCTGGCGAAGCAGCGAGAACTCGCGCACGCCAGGAAGCGGGCGCACCAGGTCTTTTATTGTCATGTTCACCCTCCTAGCTGACAGGTTTCCACCATGCGATCGAGGGCATCCGCTCGGCAACACCGGGCACACAGGCGACGTAGTTGCCTTCGACAAAGGTCTCAAGGTCGACGTCCCAGCCGGGATAGAACTCAACACCGCGCGGCGTGACCTTGCCCAGCCGGTAATCGAGCGGCTCAAGCAAGGCAAATGCGTCACGGAGGAATGAGCGTGAATAGACCCACCGGTGGTTGTACTCGAATTGTGCGATTGATATGCGCTGATCGGCGAACAGCCGCCGGGCACCACGCAGGACGGCCAGATCGTGTCCCTCGGTGTCGATCTTGACAAGGGTGACATGGTCCAGTCCTGCGCGGTCGGCATACGCGTCCAGCGTCGTCGTGGCCACTTCTTCTGTGGTCGCGCCGTCCGGAGCCGCATGCTGCCTGTGCAGCGAGTTCGTCCCGGCGCCCGGTGCGAGCACGTGCAGGGTCGAGAATCCGGACCGGTCGTCGAGAGCGGCCCGGTGCAGGCTTACCCGTTGTCCTTCGAGTGCCTCCGACAGCCGCGCGAAGGTGTACGACGACGGCTCGAAGGCGTGCAGGTCGAGATCGCCGAGCCGCCCTGCCTGACGCGCGGCTGCGAGCATCGCATCGGACCACCGGCCGACGTTGGCACCGATATCCACGACCTGGATCGCCCGGCCAGGCGGCGAGAGACCGAGACTCCACCGCTGCAGGGACGATTCGCCATTGGTCAGCAGGTCGTTGGGAATGTCGAGACAGGCACTCCGGAGCACGAACCGGGCGGCGCGCACGACGCGGTGTCGGCCCACGGTGCGGCATGCGAGGTCCGTGGCGGTGCTTGCGGCTCGGCGGAGGGCGGGCATCGGTTCCCTTACGCTTCCGGCTCAATGGGTTCGGATGCGATCGGCGTCACGGGCCCGAACGCGTCGGCAGTATGGGGCAGCCGCCATAGGGACCGGAGCATCGCGGCGAGCGCGACGCCGTAAGCGACGGTCGAGGCGATCGCCGCGCCGGCCACGCCGACCAGCGGAAGCAGGGCAAAAAGCAGCCCGACCGTGAAGACCGCCGCCAGCCCCTGCGCCCAAGCCACAACGATCGGGCGATTCCTGCCCCGCAACAGATCGCCCGCCACCTGCCCGCACGCCAAAAAGACGGCCCCTGGGGTGAGGATCCACAGCAGCGGCACGGCGCCCCGGTAGCCGGCGCCGAATACCAGCGGCACGAGCCAGTTTGCGACTGCGGCGAGCGGCACGAGCATGCCCGCGGCGAGGCCGGCACTGCCGAGCACCGCGAGCTTCTGCAGCCGGTGGGTCGCGTCGGTGACCGCGTGTTGCGCGGCCAGCCGCGGAAACGCGACGCTTCCGATCGCGGATACCAACGGGATCGGAAGCAAGGTGAGCGAGACCGCGATCGCGTAACAGCCAAGGTCGGCAGGCGGCACGGTCTGCGAGAGCACGAGCTTGTCCAGCTGGGCGTTAAGCGCCGCGGGTGTCAGGGCAGCGATCTGCGCCGTGCCGTATGCCGAGAGTGGCCGGACCAGCCCGGCCTGCGCGCGCCCGGGCGCCAGACCCGTGCGGCGGCAGCAAAGGTAGGCCCAGCCGAGTTGCAGCAGCATCGTCACCACGAGGACCGCCAACGCGGCATCCAGTGCCAGCAGCCGAAGCCGCCACAGCACGCCGATCGCGATCAGGCCGAGTACCGGCTGGCTCACCCGCACCATGTTCCATCGGTGCAGATCCCGCGCCTGCAACGAGAAGGTATAGCTGGCTCCGACGAATGCGACGATCGAGGCGGCGAAGGCGATCCGGTAGCCGACGGTCACCCCGGGATTCCCGCGGGCCAGAAGCGGGGCGAGCAGCAGGCCGGCGGCGAGCGCGAGTGCGCCCGTCGTGACCATCATGGCTCGCGAGGTCGCCACGTACTCGCGGGCGCGCCGCGGATCCCGTGCGACGTAGAAGCACAGGGCCGCCGGCTGGCCCATGCCGCCGACCATGAGCGCGACACCGAACCACGCCGTGATGGCCGCGTATTCGCCGCGCACGGTCGGCCCCATCGCGCGCGCCAGGATGACGCCGCCGAGCCCCGCGGCGACCGTGGACGCGATGTTGAATCCCGCTGTCCGCGCGATCGTCCGGCCGGTTCCGGGCCGGCGCAACGTCGTGGCAAGTCCCTGCACCCGGCTCGGTGCCGCGTGCGCGGTCACGGGGTCTCGACGTTCGCGCCGGACAGGCGGTTGCGGCAGTGGAGGATCCAGCACGCCTCGCGTTCTGCGGCCCTGGTAGACGACACCGGGACCAGGTCGGCGACGAGCTTGCCGTAGAACTCCTGGACCGCGGCCAGCGACGTGTCGCCGACGCCAGCGACGACCTGCGGGGGCTCCACCATCCACCTGTCCCTAGCGGGCTTTGCGGGCGGCGAAGGTCAGATTCTGGGTGACGATGTGCCCGCGGAGGGTACCTGTCTCGGCGGCGAGCGCGATCTTGCAGGCAGCGCTGATCGGCTTCCACAGCGCCCCCCGCGCGGCGCTCACCAGGCCATGTGCGATCGGCGGGCACGGCAGGACAGTGACCGAGCCGAAGCCGGCCGCGGCAGCGAGTTGCCGGACGCTGCGCGCGGTGTACCAGGACTCGTGCGTGAAATCGCCATACCGGATGTGGCCGCCGAACGGGCTGACAGCATTCGGCACCCGGGCGACGAAAACGCCGCCGGGCGCCAGCGCCGCTGCGACGCGGTCGAAGGTGTCGAGTACCTCGTGTTTCGTCAGATGCTCCAGTACGTCGGTGGCGGTGACCGCGGCGAGCCGGCCAGGGCGTGACTCGAGGAGGTCCCGGTAGTCACCCTGCCGCACCCGGCCCAGGCCGGCCGCGCGGGCGAGGGCAACCTGCTCCGGGCTGACATCGATACCCTCGGCCTCGTAGCCGTCCGCGAGCAGCAGCCGCACCAGTTCGCCCTGCCCGCAGCCGATGTCCAGGACCGGCCCGGCACGCGGCGTGGGCAGGGCGGGGCGGATGTCGCGGCGGTAGTTCAAAGCGGCGGCCCCGCCATTGCCGCAGCCAGCGTGCTGCGAGGCGTACGCCTCGTAAAGCCGATCCCGCAGTGCGCCCCCGGTTGTCATCACGTAGAGATAGTATGGCGTAACGTTGAGTTATAATAGCCCAAGGACATCACTCGGCATAAAATATTTGAGGTGACAGCACCTGGCCGCCTGGCCCGGTCCGCTACGCGAAACCTCCAAACACTGGCGTCGAGCGGTGCCGACGCGTGTGCGTCCATCCATATCGGGTAGTTTTGGAGAAACGGATCAGGCGGCTTAAATCCATCTCCGGATGGTCGGGCAGGTTGGCGTACACGATCTGCGACGCTGCCGTGCGGTGCAGGTGGGCGCGGGCGTTCCCTTGGGGGGCTTGGTTGCGTTTTGCGCTGCGCTAGAACCTCCCGCCTCCCGCAGCCGTTTCCTCGTCAGGAAGACCTTGTGGATTGCGTCAGCCAAGCATTCAACGCTGCAAGCATCCACGTTTCGGCCCAGCGGTCACGCGGCCGAAACGGAATCAACCCTGCGCGCTTGGCCATCGCCCGATCCACGACCGACCACACAGCTGCATCCGGCTCCTCTGCCTCCCTGAGCACGGGCGCCAAAGGGCCCGTCATCCAATTTCGCATCGGGACGCTGAAGCCGCGCTTGGGACGGGCCGCCAGGCTCCTGAGATAAGGATCGTCAAGCGCCGCCCCGATCGCTACCTTGCCGGGCCGGGTGGTCTTGCCAGCAGCAAGTCCCAACGAGGCCGAGAAAACGTGACTGTCCACGAAGGGCACGCGCAACTCAACTGACGAAGCCATAGAGAAGGCGTCGGCATCCGGAAGCAACATGGCCTGGAGATAGATCGCAACCTCAGCCGCGACCATCGTGCCGAAAGATTTCGATGAGCGCATGGCTCCCGGAGCACAGGAAACCGCCGGCCTAGGGCAACCGATACCTATGAGATCGCTCACCAATGGTGCCGGCAGTAGCTCTCGTTGAAGAAGACAGACCCCCCGTCCTCCGCGGGGTCCCCCGCTGCCCAGAAGCCTCCTCGCCTTCGCCTCGCTGGCCAGGCCCATTCGGGACAGAATACTTGCGACCGCAGCAGTCACCGGGCCGGGCATCCCGTCCAAGACCCAAAGGGCAGACAGGTATCTCAGCAAGCGAAAGTGAGCGTAACCGCCCACGGCCTCGTCTCCTCCAAGGCCCGACAACGCCACCTTGAAGCCAGCTTCGTGGACGGCCTTGGAGACGAGGTAGGTATTGAGACCGTCGATGCTTGGACGCTGCATTGCCCCGAAGAACCTCGCCACGTCGCCCTCCTCAAGCGTCGCGGGTATCCGCTGGAAGCGATGCCCGTAGTGACGGGCAGTCTCCGCCGCCTCGGCACTCTCGTCTGCTGTACCCTGGGTAGCCACAGTGAGGCAGTGGAGGTCCCGGCCAACGCGGCGCCCCACAGCGGCGATCGTTGCCGAATCCACGCCTGCGGACAGTAGAAGCGCCGTAGGCACGTCGGCACCCAGGTGCAGTTCGATGGAATCCGCCAGTGCTGCTCCCAGGTCCCCAGGCGCTCCGGTGACGACGAGCGGCCCATCGGGCAGGATCCGGCGTACCGTTGCTTTGCTGTTTCGATCGAAGGAGGCGATGCTATTGGGCGGAAGTGCCCTTATCTCCCGGAACGGAGCTTGGTCTGCGGCCACCGCTCCGAAGTTGAGGTAATGGCCGACCGCGTCGTAGTCGATCCGCACCCCTGCGGCAACGCGGACAAGCGACCGGACTTCGGAGGCGAAAACGAGGGATCCCTCCGGTAGGATGCGCCAGTGGAGGGGCTTGATCCCGAAGGGATCGCGGGCCAAGTACAGACGTTCTTCAAGAGAGTCGACCAACGCAATAGCGAACATACCGCGCAGCTCGGCCAGCGATGCCATCCCGAGCTTCGCCCACAACTCGGGGATAACCTCTCCGTCGCAGGTAGTGCGAACCTGCAACTGGTAGTGTTCGATGAGGCGGCGGTAGTTGTAGATCTCACCGTTAAAAACGCAGTGATAACGTCCGTCAGTTGATACGAACGGCTGGTTTCCCGCCGGGCTCGGGTCCTGAATAGCGAGCCGCGTGTTCCCAATGGTGAAAGCACCGACTCTCGCCACCACGCTGTGATCGGGACCGCGATGCTCCTGCAAATCATTGAGCACGCTGACCCGCGCTGCCGCGCGGCCTGCCGCCACATCGATCGCCCCAGCAATGCCACACATCGTCAGTCACCTCGCCAAGTTGTCTCAAGCCCGTTGCATCAAGACCGTCTCATGGCCGGTTCTTTCGCCATGATGGGTCCAGATCTCGGGGTCAGACGGGCGTGCGCGGTCACAGGGTCTCGACGTTCGCGCCGGACATGCGGTTGCGGCAGTCGAGGATCCAGCACGCCTCGCGTTGCACAAACGGGTAATCGATGTCGTCGTGATCGGTGAGCACCACCACGGCGTCGGCGGTGTGCACGACATCCGTAGTCAGCGCCACGCGGGGGGCCTCGCGCGCGAGGTGGCCGGCGGGCACGTGCCCGTCGACTGCCCAAACCCGGGCGCCAAGCGAAAGCAGCAGGCGCGCGATGCGGGTCGCAGGCGACTCGCGAGCATCGGAGGAGTTCTTCTTGTATGCCAGGCCGAGCATCAGGACCGTGGAGCCGCGGACGGGCTTGCCGAGCTCGTTCAGGCCCTGTGTGAGCCGCTGGACCACATGGTCGGGCATGTGCTCGTTGATGTCGTTGGCCAGCTCGACGAGACGGAACCGGCGCCCGGTGGCCTGCTGGACGCGCCACGACAAGTACGTGGGGTCAATCGGCAGGCAGTGACCGCCGACGCCGGGCCCAGGGTGGAAGGGCAGGAAACCGAAGGGCTTGGTGGACGCGGCGCGTACAACTTCCCACACGTCGACGCCCAGTTCCCGGGCGAACATCGCGAACTCGTTGACAAGCGCGATGTTGACGTGCCTGAAGGTGTTCTCCAGCAGCTTCGTCAGCTCCGCGGCGCGGGTCGACGATACCGGGACCAGGTCGGCGACGAGCTTGCCGTAGAACTCCTGGACCGCGGCGAGCGACGCGTCGCCGACGCCTGCGACGACCTTCGGCGTCGCCTGGAGCGTCCAGGTCGTATTGCCCGGGTCTATGCGTTCGGGGCTGTAGCCCAGCGCGAAATCCGCCCCGGCGGTCAGGCCGCTGCCTTCCTCCAGAATCGGCCGCAGCAGATCCTCGGTCGTGCCCGGATACGTGGTCGACTCCAGCACGACAACGCTGCCGCGCGTCAGGTCGCCGGCCAGGCTTCGTCCTGCGGCTGTGAGGAACGACAGGTCAGGCGAGCGGTCCCGCAGCGGTGTCGGCACGGTGATCACGGCGACTGAGAAGCCGGCCACGTCGGCGTAATCGGCGGACGCCGTGAACCGGCCGGTTCCGATGGCCGCGCGAAGCCGGGTGCCGTCGACGTCATCGACGTAGGACTCGCCTTGCTGCAAGCGCTCGACCCGCGACGGGTCCACGTCGACCCCGACGACCTCGTACCCGGCCTCGACGGCGGCCACGGCGAGGGGCAGCCCGACATAGCCCTGGCCGATGACGGCAAGCTTCCGCGGTGGCTCCACCATCCACCTGTCCCTTACCCGGCCTTGCGGGCGGCGAAGATCGGATTCTGGGTGATGATGTGCCCGCGGGGGGCACCTGTTTCGGCGGCGAGTGCGATCTTGCGCGCCGTGTACCAGGACTCGTGCGTGAAGTCCCCGTACCGGATGTGGCCACCGAACGGCTCGTGAAGCCGATCCCGCAGCATGGCATGGCCTTCCGTCTTCGTCACATAGAGATAGTACGTCGTAACCTTACGTAATCAAGAGCCTGCGGGCATCATTCCGCATGAGTCTTCGAGGCTGACGACATCGGTCGTCAGCTGGGCGAAGGTCCAAACCCTGGTGTGGAGCGGCGCGGTGCGGGCGCCGTTGCCGTAACCATTTTAGATTGCCCGCAGCGTGCCGCTCGGCTGGCAACTGATTTCGCCGCTGATATCGGAATATTCTGGTAAGTAGCGCAGTCGGCAGAGCGGCAAGTGCCCGTCGACAAAGCGTTGAACCGCGATCAGAGCAGGTATTGTATCTCTGGGGAGAATGCAATTCCTGAGCACGCAGGTATGACTGCACCCAAGAAAGCATCTATGCAGCGACACGCCGATTCTTCGTATATTGCCGTCGTGGTTGGGACACGGCCTGAAATAGTGAAACTCGCCCCTATTGTGCGGATGCTGGGATCGGCCGCGAAGTTGCTGCACACGTGCCAGCACACCGACGAGGAACTCTCCGGCGTGTTTCTTTCCGCCGCCCGGCTGCCTGAGCCACAGACCCTGTCCGGCATCTGCGGTGAGCCGCGCCATGCCCAGGTCGGGCGGATGATCGAGCGGCTCGGCGCACTGTTCGCGGGGCAGCGGCAGGCGGCAGTGCTCGTCCAGGGTGACACCAACACGGCGTCGGCGGCCGCGCAGGCGGGAAGCTACACCGGCGCGCCGGTCGTGCACGTGGAGGCCGGGCTGCGGTCCTTCGACCGCGCCATGCCCGAGGAACTGAACCGCTGCGTCATCGGGGTCCTGGCCGACCTGCACTGCGCTCCCACCACGCGCGCCTTTGGCAACCTGCGGACCGAGGGCGTGCCTGCCGACCGGATCGTGCTGACCGGCAACACGATCGTTGAGGCGACCACGGCCATGATGCCCGACGAGGCGGCCGCGCGAGCGGTCGTGTCCGGCCTGGGCGCCGAGCCTGGGCGGTTCGTCCTGGCCACGATCCACCGGCCGGAGAACACCGACGAGGCTGAGCGGCTCGGGACGATTCTCGATGAGCTGAGCAAGCTGGGCCTGCCCGTGCTTTTCCCGCTGCATCCCCGGACCCGCCTCGCCGCGCAGCGGCACGGCCTCGCCGCGGCGCTCGACCGGCTCCACCTGCTCCCGCCGGTCGATCACCGGACATTCCTCGCCCTGGCCAGGCTCGCGCGCATCATCGTCTCGGACTCGGGCGGCGTACAGGAAGAGTGCACGGTCCTCAAACGACCGCTCATCGTGATCAGGAACTCGACCGAGCGGCCGGAATCGGTGGAGGCGGGGTTCGCTCATCTCGTCCGTCCCGGGCCGGGCATTGGCAACGTCGGCAGGCAGCTGATCAACGACACGGGTCTCGCCGGACGGCTCGCGCGGCTGCCCTGCCCGTTCGGGGATGGGAAAGCCAGCGAGCGGATCACCGCATGCCTGCGCGCCTTCCTGGATTGATGACCGGGATCACGCCGATCGCGGCACCCATGCCTGAGCACGGGGGCAGGCGGGTGACACCCGAGCGCAGCCGTTAGGGATCGGGCTTGAAACCCTGAGCTGGCGCTGCGGCTCGCTCGAAGCGTAAACCACGGGCTGGTGACAGTGCGTATTTCCTCCACTGCAAGCCGGGACCACATTGGGGGCATCCGGGGCCGCCGGGCCCGAGGGTGGCGAACTGGCTCCGAAGGCCGCCCAAAGATTCCGATACATAGGTATTTGCAGGTCATTAAGGTATTGATGTGCCTTGCACCGGTATCAGGCTAGAGTAGGCGCCGGACCGTCATACTGACCTGTGTGTCAGCGGATTGTCACCCGGAGGGGGCGCACCATGCCGGTATCGCTCGGTGGCGAGTTGTGCGGCTTACCCCGGTTCCGGTAGCAGGGTGGAGGGTGCGAGCAGAGTGCGGTCCTCGGCTGGCAAGGACGGTGGCGGGGCTGGCCAGCCCGCCGCCCGTGTGCCGGGCTGGTCCGGCGCGCGGCGCACAGGCATGGCCCGCGGGTCGATGCTTGCTGGGAAGTGGCGTGCGCACACCCGCGGCGGGCCGGGGAACTGGCGCGTCCGCACGCGACTGCTCGCGCTCATCGCCATCCCGACAGCCACCGCTGTCATCGTCAGTGGTATCAGGATTGTTTCCGCCACCAGAAGCGCAATGGCCTATCAGCGGGTGGAGGCGCTGGCAAACCTCGGCCAGGCGGTCACCTCGCTCGCCCAATCCCTTGAAAACGAAAGGGACTACACCGCCGGATACATCGCCCAGGGCAAACCGCGGACGGGCCAGATGCTCCTGCAGCAGGAATACTCATATACGGACCGCGCGGCGGGGCAGGTGACCGTCCTCGCCGACGGCATTGGGCGCTCGTATCCTGCGCAGACACGTGCGCGGGCCACCGCCCTTCTGACCCGGATCGATGGCCTCGGCAGCCTGCGCAGGGCGGCGGATAGCCACTTGCCCGCGCCCGCCGTCATCGAGACGTACTCCGCGACCATCGCCGACGTGCTCGCGATGGACGACGAGATCGCCCAGGGTGGCGGGGATGCGACGCTCGCGGACACGGTGCGCGTGCTCGGCCTGCTTTCCAGGATGAAGGAGGAGGCGTCGCGGCAGCGCGCCATCCTGGACGTCGCGTTCACCTCGGGCCGGTTCCTGCCAGGTGCGTTCAGCCAATTGACGGCGGCGGCCGCGGAGGAGCAGAGCAACCTGGCGGTTTTCAACACGTCGGCGACCGTCGGCCAGCGCCAGGATTTCCTTGACACCGTTTCCGGGCCACTCACCTCGCGCGCGCGGAGCGAGGAACAGGGCGCGATCTCACGGGTGAGCGGCGGCTCGCTCGCCACCGCCACGACCACGGCCGATGACTGGTACGGCGCGATGTCCGGCATGATCAACCAGATGCGCATGGTCGAGAAGGACCTGGCAGGCTCGGTTGCCGCCCGGTCGCGCTGGCTGCTGCATGGCGCGATGACATGGGCTGTGGCGGTGACGGTCGCGATCTTGCTTGTCCTCACGCTCGCGCTGATACTTACTCTCTTCATCGCCAGGTCGATGGTGCGGCCGCTTGCGCGGCTGCGGCCGGCGCGCTCGAGGTTGCGGGCGTCAGCCTGCCGGAGATGGTGCGCAGGCTGAGCGAGACCGGTGGCGCCGAGGTGCCGCCGGATGTGGATCCGATCGACGTTGACACGACCGACGAGATCGGCGAGGTCGCCCGGGCGTTCGACCAGGTGCACCGGGAGGCGCTGCGGCTCGCGGCCAACGAGGCCATGCTGCGCGCCAACGTCAACGCCATGTTCGTCAACCTGTCGCGGCGCAGCCAGGCCCTGGTCGAGCACCAGATCCAGTTGATCGACGAGCTCGAGCACGGCGAGCAGGACGCGGATCGGCTCGCGAGCCTGTTCCGGATGGACCACCTCGCCACCCGCATGCGCCGCAACTCGGAGAACCTGCTCGTGCTCGCGGGCCACCAGACGGTACGGCAGTGGAGCCAGCCGGTCGCACTCATCGATGTGCTGCGTGCGGCGTTGTCGGAGATCGAGCGGTTCGAACGGGTCGCGCTCGATGTGCAGTCAGGGATCGCCCTGCACGGGCAGGCTGTGAGCGATGTCGTGCACCTTGTCGCCGAACTGGCAGAGAACGCGACGTCGTTCTCTCCTGGCGACAGCCCGGTGCGGGTGGACGGTCACCTGCTGAAAAGCGGTGGGCTGCTGCTCGACCTCACCGACCACGGTGTCGGGATGACGACCGAGGAGATTGCCCACGCGAACTGGCGGCTGGATAATCCGCCGGTGGTCGACGCGGCGGTCTCCCGCCGGATGGGCCTGTTCGTGGTTGCCCGGCTGGCCGCACGGCATGGGATCCGGGTGCGCCTGCGGCCCGCACCCGACGGTGGTGGCCTCACCGCGCTGGTCTGGGTGCCAGACGAGCTCGTCATCATGGGAGCCATCGATGTCCCACCCGGCAGCCGCCGATTCACGGTGGCGGCCGGACACGCAGGTGAGAACGCGCCAAGCACCGGGCCGGAGACCAGAGCGGAAAAGGTCGCGGCGGCCGTGGCCGCCGCGCGGGCGCCACGTTTCGGTGCGTCCATGAAGTCTTCGTTCGGGGCTTCCGTGGAGTCTTCGTTCGGTGCTTCCGTGGAGTCTTCGCTTGGGGCTTCCGTGGAGTCTTCGCTTGGGGCTTCCGTGGGACGGTCGGCCAGAGATGGCGCCGCCAGCGGAGCTGGCGCCGCCAGCGAGGATCTTGGCGCAACGGAGTCAGAGCCGGTCTTCAGCGCGCCGGTGCGCGAAGCAGATCCGGATGGTGGCGGTGGTGGTGCCGGTGCTGACCCGGTGATCGTGCCGCCAGCGGCGAACGCCGGCGAGGCAGGCAGGCTGCCGATCTTCGACGCGGTGGAATCTGACTGGTTCCGCCGCGGCAGGCCCCGGAGGCGTGCGCATACTGGGAGCAACCCCCCGAGGCTGGGTGGTCGAGCTAACTCCTCCGCAGGGGTGAACTGGATGTCCCCAGCCGATGAGGGCTGGCGGGCGGCTGCGGCGGCGAAAGACCCGGTCGCTGGCGGCACCACGCACGCAGGCTTGCCGAAGCGGATTCCACGCGCCAATCTCGTGCCCGGAACCGCCGCGGCAGACCTACCATCCGCGCGGCCGCCGGCTCGTTCGGCGGACGCGGTCAGAGAGCGGTTCACCAGGTTCCAGCGCGGCGCACAGCCGGCCACGCTGCCGCGCAACGGCGGGGGCGTGGGCCACCTCTTGGCGGCGCACCCGTCGGCGGGGGTTCAGATAACGGAGATTCAGATAAACGGGGAGAGAGCGAGGAGGGAGCGTGAGTCCGGTAGCCCACCCGGTACAGGATCTCAACTGGCTCGTCACGAACTTCGTCGAGCGCGTTCCGGCTGTTGCCCACGCGATCGTCGTGTCATGCGACGGGTTGCCCATGGCGTTCTCTCAGGGCTTCCCCCCGGATCGCGTGGATCAGCTTGCCGCGGTTACGTCCGGGCTCACCAGCCTGACGCAGGGCGCGGCCAGGATCTTCGAAGGCGGTGCTGTCGCGCAGACCGTGGTGGAAATGCAGCGCGGACTGCTCATCGTCATGGCCGTCAGCGATGGCTCCAGCCTGGCGGTGCTCGCGTCTGCCGACTGCGACATGGGACTGGTTGCCTATGAGATGGCGTTGCTGGTAGAGCGTGTTGGGCGTGCGCTCACGCCGCAGGTGCGCAGCGCGTTCCCGCCCGAGTGGTCGGATAATGGCACATAGTGACAGGAGAAAGCTGTGGTCGGCCAGGGCCGCGACGACCGCTCTAGGAACGGCGGCGCGCACGAGCTGCGTCCGCGCGGTGATCCACGCTGGAGCTACCCTCCGGTGAACGTGCCGCCCTCCCTCGAGGGCGAGCTAGCCGGTGCTGAAGAAGCCGCGGCCAGCCCGCTGGTGCGGCCGTATGCTGTCACTGGCGGGCGTACCCAGCCGAAGTATCAGCTGCAGATTGAGGCCATGGTCGCCGCGTCTCACTACGAGCCGCGCGATCTATCGATTCTCAGCCCCGAATGCCAGGCTATCCTCGGCTTCTGCCGTGACTGGCGCAGCGTTGCTGAGATCTCCGCAGTGCTCCGGATGCCGCTTGGCGTCGCCCGGGTCCTTGTCGCTGATATGGCGGTCGAAGGGCTGGTTCGCGTTCACCAGACCGATCATGTGGAGGGACGCCCGGACCTCAACCTGCTCGAAAGGGTGCTAAGTGGACTACGCAAACTCTAGTTCGGGGGGTTTTTCTAGACCGGCCTCGTGGGCGGGCGATAGTGCCCCTCAGGGCTCGCCCGCCGGGTCTGCGATGACGTCCGTAAAAATTGTGGTCGCGGGCGGCTTTGGCGTTGGCAAGACCACCTTTGTCGGATCGGTGTCAGAGATCACGCCTCTCACCACTGAGGCGGTCATGACCGTCGCGAGCAGCGACCTCGACGATCTGTCACATGTACCGGACAAGACGACGACTACTGTCGCGATGGATTTCGGCCGGTTGACTCTCGACGCGGGCCTGATTCTCTATCTGTTCGGCACTCCTGGTCAGCACCGTTTCTGGTTCATGTGGGACGACCTGATTCACGGAGCGATCGGCGCCGTTGTGCTCGTCGACACCCGACGCCTCGCCGATTCGTTTCCTGCGGTCGACTACTTCGAGGCGGCTGGCCTGCCATTCATCGTGGGTATCAACGGCTTTTCCGGTGAGTTCCCGCACACTGTCCAGGACGTCCAGGACGCGTTGTCGATCGGCTCCAACGTGCCGATCATCGAGTGCGACGCGAGAAGCAGGGAATCCACCAAAACGACGTTGATTGCCCTCGTAGAGCACGCCATGACGATGCAGATGAGCCACGGGTAGTGAGAAAATCGCACTGATACCGGGGGAGTGGTGCTGACGATGGCGCTGACGGGCTCCTCGGCACCGGATGCCGACCGGGATGCCGGTGACGAGGGCCCTGTACGACGGTCCTGTGCGACGGAACTGGTGGGCCTTGGTTCGGCAGGGCTCTGGTTCGGGCAGGGCTCTGGTTCGGGCAGGGCTCTGGTTCGGGCAGGGCTCTGGTTCGGGCAGGGCTCTGGTTCCGACGCGGACCTGGTTCGACGCGGGCGCGTGCATTTGCTGTAATGTCACGCAGTCCCGGGGCGGTAGCTCAGCCGGTTAGAGCAGCGGACTCATAATCCGCCGGTCGTGGGTTCGAGTCCCACCCGCCCCACCGCTTAATTTCGCTGCCGAAGCGCTCCTGACCTGCGCCGATCGCAGGCCCGGGGTGTTGCGTGATGACCGGGCGCGGGTGCGGCTGTATGCGGCGCACAGCGGCGGCATGTGGCTGGCTGCGGCAAATACGCGGCCAAGTTCAGCGTTCGCCGCCTGGCCGCTGGCTGCCGTTCCTGGCGGTCAGCTCCATGGCCGTCCGTGCCACTGCGGTTCCCGTCCGGTGGGCTTGCTCTGGCTCCCTTCCCTCAGAGCCTCGCTGATCCGCCGCTTCGCGAGTTCGTCTTGCCCGGCGAGGCACTTCGCGTAGATCCGCAGCAGCACGTCCACTCCGTGCCCGGCCCACTCGGCTACCTGCGTGGGGGCTACGCCGCCGTTCAGCCACGTGGACAGGCAGGCATGACGCAGGTCGTAGGGGCGACGGGCTAAGAGTGATGCTTCTTCCTCCGGGGTGAGTGCCGTGTGGCGTGCCTTGGTCCAGGCACGGCGGTAGGTGATGGTGGGCAGCTCGCCACCGCGCACACCGGCAAAGATGCGACCGTCCGGCGCTGTGCCGAATTCCCGGACATGTGCCCGCAGAATCCTGGTCAGAGGCGGGGGCGTCGGCACGGTCCGGCTGTCCCCGTTGGCCCGGTGCTTGAGCTGCCGCACATCCCGATTGGTCCCGTCGTCGGTCCACTCGCTGCCCACGTCCGGCGCTGCGGTGCCGAAGTGCAGCTCTCCCCAGTCCTCATCTTCTGGTGGCTCATCCCACTGATTGGGTGTCCTCGTTCCAGACCAGGTGTGGCAACGTCAGATCGTCCTTGCCGAGATTGACCGCCTCTTCGGGGCGGAGCCCCGCATAGTACAGCACCGCGAAGAAGGCCACGAGGCGGGGGCCGCTTCTCGGCAACTGGGCCGGTCAGGCGCTCATAAAGGGCGGTAGCGGCTGGCAGGGGAAGTTTGTCCAGCCGGCGGCGGGCAGCGGGCGTAAAGAAGACCGTGTAGCGCGGCGCTTCGCTCATTCGCCAGCGGCGCGGCGGGCGGCCAGGTCGGCAGCGATCTGCGCAGCGGAGAAAACGCGGCCAGCGCGCGCATCGGCCAACCCTTCCCGCAGGTCGCGCACCAGTTCGGTGTCCGACAAGACCTCGATCGTCTCGCGAAGCCGGTCCAGTTCGCCAGATGGCACGATGTCGGCCACGTGGTCGCCGTGGGCTATTACCGAAACGGACTCGCCGTGCTCGGCGTGCTGCACGATTTCCGCCCAGGACGGTTGGTCTTCGGCGCGCACGGTGAACGCTGCCTCACTCATGCTCCTATGCTAGCTAGGCATGTTGCTCTGAATGGGAGCAACATGGTTGTCATGCCCACAGGGCCTTGGCCATTCGTTTGGCGGCTAGCCGGGTCTTCCGCACATGCATGAAGATCGACTCTCTGGTACTGCGGTCACCGGCCGGCCCGCGCGCACGACGCGCAGCCCGGGGCAGGAGGCGGCAGCTCGGACATAAGCCACGATCATCTAGAGCCGGCCCTTGGTAAGCAAGACGACACGCCCAGCCGGCTGAAAGATTCGCGCCGTCCCCGCAGTCACGCACCGTCAACGAAATCAAGCCGAACCAGGGGTGGTGAATGTTTACTTGGCGATGGCCTAACGGACTTCGGGGGGTGGTGGCGAGGAGGGTGTGGAGCTGGGTGGTGGTGACGCCATCGGTGGCGTTGCGTTCGGCCCAGGTGAGGTGCCCGCCCGGAATGGGGCCGGTGCCGATGGCGGGGTGCCAGCGGCGGCGCAGTTTGGGCAGGGTGAGGTCGGCGCCGAGCTTGCCGCCGCTGTACCAGACGGGTGCGCCGGCCTGGGTGGTGTGGTGGGGGAGGGCGACGGCGTAGCCGGTGACCTGGCCGGGGGTGCGGGTGCTGAGCCGGGTGCGGACCAGGACCCCGGCCCGCTGAAGGTGAGCGAAGCGGCCCGCACGATCGGGCGAGCAGGTTATGCCGGTGAATCGGCTGGCAGTCCTGCTGCGGTTGCGGCGTCCAGCAGTCGCTTGTCGTAGGTGACGAATGAGGTCAGGCTGGGCCGGATGGTGAGGGCGGTGCCCAGGTGGATGGCGTCCAGGGAACGGACCGTGACGGGCCTGACGGTTTGGGCCAGGATGCGGACGCCGGGGCTCAGGTCGATCAGGTCGATCTGGTCCAGCACGGGATGCAGCCGGGTTACGGCCTCCGGCGCGTACCGGGCCAGGGCTCGGAACGACTCGATCTCCACCAGGACGGAGCTGATCCACCCGGTTTCGGCTCGTTCGTCCAGCCAGGCCCGCAGCGCCGGGGATTCCGGCTCTGCGTGGACCAGCTTGACGACGGCGGCCGATTCCAGGTAGATCATCATCAGCGCTCGTCGCCCCGGTCGCGTGCTAGTTCGGCTGCGACGTCTATGCCATCGGGCTCGCCGATGTCCATCGCCAGGACGGCGCGGCGCAATTGCGCGGCACGTTCGCGGCGCCCGGCAGCCTGGATCACCGCCTGCCGGATAGCCGCGGATCGCGACATGCCCTCGCCGGTCAGCACGTCGAGGGCATGCTCGGTCTCTTCGTCGGTCCGGATCGTGATGGTCTCAGCCATACCTACGAGCATAAGACAGAATGTCTTACACTAGCAAGCTGGCGCCGTAGGCCAAAGCGGGCGGGCTGGCGGGCTGAGCACGTCTCACCGCCGGCGCGGTCAGCGGAGGACCTTCCTGGCTCGTGACCTGCTCAAACGTATTGGGGAGCGGGTCACCGGCGACCAGCACGTGGTGGTTCGCATGCTGGTACGTCCGCCCACCGAGACATCGGCATCCCCTACGGGGCGCTGGACTGCTGATACACCTAACCTTCGGTATATATACCGATCGGCCGACGATTACAAGATCACGGTAGTCGCCATGGCCGTCTGATTGTTGGAGGGAACGCCTAGGTTGGCTTCATGCCGCTACTGCCTCGGATTACCGGCCGGGAATCCCGCGGGCACATCAGGACCCCGATCTGGGAGCGACGGAAGAGCGCATTCGCGGTATAGGACATCGGATCGGGCCTAGCTAGCCCGAACGGTCCCGCAGTGTTCACGATGACGCGGTGATGCTCATGGTGACGACTCCGGTCGATCGGGGTCAGCCTGCGAGAGGCACGGTGGAAAGCTGCCCTGAGATGGTCCTTTTCGTCAACGTGATGTGACCAGCCGGATGATGGCAACACCACAGACTTAAGGCTTATCGGGCCGCAATGACGCAAAGCCCGACGAGAATGACCATGCCAATAGCAGCAGGTGCTCCGTCGCCACCCGGGCGTTCAATATCGCTCGGGTTGAGTATTTCCCGGCCCGTGGCAGAATATAGGGGAATGTACCGGAACCTGGGGGCGGCCGAGGCGCGGATCGTCGTCTTACTGGCTGAGGTCGAGCGGCAGCTTGAACGCGGCCGGCAGGCCGAAGCCATAGCGGCCCAGCGAGAGGCGGCTGCCGAGGCACGCAAGCTGGCAGCGAGGCTCCCCGATGACCTGCGGCTACGGCAGGGGCTCGCCAGCGTCCTGTACAACCTCGCGTCTCTACTGGTCTCCGCCGGTGATCCGGCGGCGGCCGTGCCCGAGCTCGACGACTGCCTTGACCTGTACGAGTCGCTGACCGGGGCCGTCGTGGATCCCGGGTTACTGTGCGCCGACGTGCGGGCCCGGCGCGGGCTCGCCGGGGCAGCGGTGGGGCGGGCCGCGTCCGCCATCGTGGACGCCGGCGCAGCCGTGCTGGCCTATCTCGAGGCCACCAGCGGGGACATCGACCACCCGCTGGGGAGCGACGTGGCCCGGGTAGTTTGCATGAACGCGGTCGTACTTGCCCGTCACGGCGATCCCGATCTGGCGGTCTCGTCGGCCGACGCCGCGCTGGCGTGGTACTCGTGCGCGGCTGAGCGGTCACCTGGTGGACGGCTCCCGGCGGAGGACGGCGGGTACCTGCGCTCAGCGGCGGCCGTGTCGGCGATGTTCCACCTGGCCGCCGGTCAGCTCGCCGAGGGCTTCTACGCGGCGGTGATCATCGTAAGCAACCTGGCGCCGGGCGCGGTGACGGACTCACTCGAACGCCAGCTCACGCAAATCGAGCGTCTCCTCACGAGATCCGAAGAGATACACCGCCCCATCCCGTACCCGGTCGACCATGGGCGCGCGCTCGCCGGGGCGCTCATCCCGGTGCTCCGGGACACAGCAGTGCTGTGGCTGCCTAGCGGCCAGCCGGGCCCGGGCCAGCCGGGCGACGGTCCTGGCTGGCCGGGCTGGGACCCGTCTCCGACGCTCGAAGCGGCGCTCGGCAGGCATGCGACCGGAGCGCACGATGCGGAACTGGTCACCGACCTGACGGCCGGCCAGCCCCGCGAAATGGTGTGGACCCCGTCGATGCGGTGGCCCCGCCGCCAGCTGGCCTGCGGGCTCCGCCTAGCGGAACTGGCCATCGAGACCCTGCCCCTCTCCTATGCCGACGGCCTGCGGCTCGCGCTAGACGCCCACGCGCTACTGGCTGCCTGGCACCAACGGCAGGGACAGACTGCCACGATGGCACCCACCGGGTACGTCCCGGCATGGCGGCGGCTGCTCGCGGAAACCACCACCGCCTGCCGGGCCACCGGAGACGGTGACCTAGCCGAGGACCTGGCCGGCCTGGAGGCAGCCATCGGCTGACCACCCGTTGTCCCGCTCGGCGTGATTGCGATCATCAACGGATTAGCAGCATCCGTCCCATGGGTGCCATCACGGGCAAGGTGTCCGTGCGCAGCTGGCCGCCGACCGGGTCGATGACCACATTGAAGCGCTGCTCGCCGGTTGCCTCGATAGGGCATCATGATGCCTACCCTGGGAGGCACTATGATGCCTATGTGCGTACCACGCTGACTCTTGACCCCGACGTCGCGCCCGGCTCGTCGATGAGGCCGTCCACCGCGCGCGGACATCGATGAAACAGGTGATCAACGATGCGCTGCGGCGGGCGCTTTCCCAGCCGCCGTCGCGCCGGGAGCCCTATCACCTTTGTGCTCACGAGGCGACGCTGCGGCCTGGCTTTGATCTGGCCGGCTTCAACCGCCTTGCTGACGAACTGGAGGACGAGGCGATTCTTGCGACCGGGAAGCGCCCTGGATCGTGATCGTCCCGGACGTCAATCTGCTGCTCTACGCAGTCGTGTCGGCCTTCCCGCAGCACAAGGCCGCCCATGCGTGGTGGGAGGAGACAGTCAACTCCTCCGCGGAGATCGGTCTCACCTCCCCGGCCATCTTCGGGTTCATCCGGATAGCGACGAATCCGCGAGTGCTGTCCCCGCCGCTGACGGTCGGTGCCGCCACGGGATACGTATCCGCGTGGCTCGGCCAGCCCAACGTCAGCCACCTCATCCCTGGCCCGCGGCATGTTGAAATTGCCTTCAGCCTCCTGCACAGTGTCGGGACCGGCGGCAACCTCACGACGGACGTTCAGCTAGCAGCATTCGCGTTCGAATACGACGCGGACATGTATTCGAACGACACCGATTTTGCCCGCTTTCCCGGCCTGGGCTGGCGCAATCCGCTGGCCTGATCGCCGCGCCTCATTTTCGGCTCCGTGACCTGCGCAGACGGGTCGGCAGAGGCTGGCAGAGGCTCACCTTCGACCAGGACTTCGCGGTTCGCATGCTGGTACGTCCGCCCCACCGCGGACCTGGCCGCCATCCGGGACTCCTTTGGCATAGCTCGCGACGAGGACGTCTCTTTCGGCCGCGGGTCCGACGAGCGCTCGCGGCACCTGGACCGCATGGCTGAGCTGTGATCCTGGTCGACAGCGACGTCCTCATCGCGAACCTGCGCGGCATTCCCGCGGCGCAGGACTGGCTGCTGGCAGCGCGGCGGGATACCGGCCCGCTCGCGGTGAGCGCAGTCAGTCTGACCGAGGTCGCCGGCGGCATGGGATCCTCGGGGCGGCGGCAGGTCAGCCGCCTGCTGTCCAGCATGCGCGCGTTCCCGGTGACGGAGCGGGTCGCCTGGCGCGCCGCGGAGTTCATGCGCGAGCACCGGCGCTCGCATCAGGGAATCGGGCTCGGAGATTACCTGATCGCGGCCACAGCGGAGGTGGAAGGGCTGGATCTCGCGACCCTCAACGTACGCCATTTCCCGATGATCAAAGATCTCCAGGCCCCGTTCCGGGTCTGACTCTCGGCCCTTACCCAGGCGATGCGGGGTGTCGGCAGGAGCGGCTGCAACAAGCCATCCGGCGAGCCACGAGATGTCCGCTCCGCCCGAGAGAATTGACCGGACGGACGTTCAGCTCGCCGCATTCGCGTTCGAATACGACGCGGACATGTTCTCGAACGACACCGATTTCGCCCGCTTTCCCGGCCTGCGCTGGCGCAACCCGCTGACCTGATCGCCGCACCTCATTTTCGGCTCCGTGACCTGCGCAGACGGGTCGGCAGAGGCTCACCTTCGACCAGGACTTCGCGGTTCGCATGCTGGTACGTTCGGCCCACCGCTAAATTCCGCTGCCGAGCTCCTGACCTGCGGCGACCGCAGGCCCGGGGTGTTGCGTGATGACCGGGCGGGGTGCGGCTGTACGCGGCGCACAGCGGCGGCATGTGGCTGGCTGCGGCAAATACGCGGCCAAGTTCAGCGTTCGCCGTCTGGCCGCTGGCTGCCGTTGCTGGCTGTCAGCTCATGGGCCGTCCGTGCCACTGCGGTTCCCGTCCGGTGGGCTTGCTCTGGCTCCCTTCCCTGAGAGCCTCGCTGATCCGCCGCTTCGCGAGTTCGTCTTGCCCGGCGAGGCACTCGGCGTAGATCCGCAGCAGCACGTCCGCTCCGTGCCCAGCCCACTCGGCTACCTGCGTGGGGGCTACGCCGTTGTTCAGCCACGTGGACAGGCAGGCATGACGCAGGTCGTAGGGGCGACGGGCCAAGAGTGATGCTTCTTCCTCCGGGGTGAGTGCCGTGTGGCGTGCCTTGGTCCAGGCACGGCGGTAGGTGATGGTGGGCAGCTCGCCGCCGCGGGGACTGTTGCGTTGTGCCTTCCCTGAATAGGGTCGGAGCATGATCGGCATGATCCGCATGCTCCGCTGGGTTCAGATGGCGAGCACGAGGTCGTCGAATGCAACGCGAAGCCTGTGGCGGCTGGGGACTTCGGTAGCGATGTCGTAGTGGCCGCGGCGGAGGTTTTGCACGAAGACGGGCGAAGCCGGTCCTCGTGCCTGACCGGATCCCCGCAACCCCTGATCGCCCAGTGGAGCGACAGCCAGGCCCATCGCGGCGAGCGTGCATCGGCAGATCCGGACGACTTCTGCGCTCAGATCGACCAGATCGGTTGTGCCCTGGCTGACGATCGGCGGTCAGCCGCCTGCCGCCCAGATCGGCGGTTCAACGCGCATGCTCATATCCCGGTCGGCCACGCTTGGTGACCATGATGCTGGCGGATCATGCTGAGGCGCCGGTTCGCTTGCTGACATAGGTGAAGTCGGTGACTCCGGCCGCGCTGACCTGGAGTGGTGTGACTGCCCGGCGGATGGCCCGCCATGCGCTGGCCGAGCCGGCCACGGAGGTGGGCCCGGCCAGCATCGCCGGGGTGCCAAGACATTGGTGCGTACCGTCGCGAGCGCGACGAACGTTGCATCTGGCCGGGCGCCGTGCGCACGCGGGTCGGCCTACGCCATGCCATATCGACGGTGTGGGCGCCTTTGCGGGTTCCATGTCGGTCGCCACCGGCTCTCAGGGCGAAGGCGGTGTCCGAACTCATACACTCAGCGTGGCGGCGGGGCAGGAGTCGACCGGCGCGGCGAGCATCGGGTCGCCGGCTGACAAGTGAGCGACGACCGGGCATGGCGAGGATAGTCGGAGGATGCCATCGCTACCCTCCCGTGCGTGCACCCGGACGCGGGTAGTGCAAGACCGATCCCACCTACCGCACTGGAGGTCATTTCCATGGACCCCAAGGGCGAGCAGACCGCCTTCGTCTACACGACCTACATCCAGGAGACTCCCGAGCGCGTGTGGCAGGGCCTCACCGACCCTGCGCTGATGAAGCGCTACTGGCGGCACCAGACGGCTGGTCCGAAGACGTTCCATTCGGACTGGAAGAAGGGCTCCACCTACGAGATGGCCCACGACGATGTCGGATTGGTCGTGAGCGGCCCCGACCAGGTGATCCTCGAGTCCCATCCGCCCCACCGGCTGGCCTACACCTGGCACACGATCACCCCTGAGTGGGCCGCGGCGGTCGGCATGGACGAGGCGACCGCCGCGGCCTGGCGCAGCGAAGCCCGCTCCAAGGTCGCCTTTGACATAGAGGACGTCGGCCACGGTGTCGTCAAGCTCGCGGTGACCCACGACGGCTTCGCGCCGGGCAGCGCAGTGCTGCCGGCCATCTCCGAGGGGTGGCCCGCTGTCCTGGCCAGCCTCAAGACCCTGCTTGAGACGGGGTCGTCCTTGCGCACCTCGTGAAAGGCCGCGGCAGACAACAGCACACGTCCCACGCCCTGAGCCACGGCCCCGCCAAACGCCAACCTCGACCCGCTCGATGCCTCCCCGCGCTCGGGCGCGACACGACCGAATCGCGCCGTAGACCGCGTTCATCTGATGGGCGTACGGCTTGAGGGGCGGCGACGCAAGCGCTGCGGACCGCGCCCCGGCACTGGCGGCCCTCATCCAAGCGGTCCACAGTCCGGCGAGCACAGCAGTGGAGTCGCCGCCCCCGTCCTCGGTGAGGGTCTCACAGGCTGCCGCTTGCTCTCGAGTCAGATCGACCTTCTGGAAGCCACCCGCAGGCTCCTCGACAAATAGCTGCCAGCCGTCGCCGGAAGTAGACGGCGTCTGATCCCGATCGGAGCACGTAGGTGACCTCGGGCACGCCGTGCTTGGCCGGTGCCGCTGTGATACTGACCCTGCCGACCTCGGCGTTCTGCCAGGGCTCCAGCGGGGTGACGTTGCCGAAACCGTGCTTGCGCGCCTCGCCGACCACGGTGGCGGCGACGAACAGCGGGACGCCGCGGTCGCGGTAGGCGGCGAAGGCTTGCAGGTCGCAGTGGTCATAGTGGGCGTGGGTGATGAGCACGCCGCCGAGCGCGGGCAGGTCGCCAATGCCGGCCGCGATGGGTTCGCCCTGGTAGTAGCCGGGTCTGGTGGAGAACCATGGGTCGGTCAGGAAGGTGCGGCCGCCGATCTCGATCAGGTGGCAGCTGTGGGTGATGCGGGTGACGGCAGTGGCTGACATGGTGGTGGCCTTCCGCTAGTTGAGTCCGAGGTCGCGCTGGCCGGAAAAGTCGGTGTCGGCGCTGTTCCAGATCGCGTTCATCAGCTGCTGGGGGGTTTCGATTTGCGGCAGGTGGCCGGTGTCCTTCAGGAGCTGGAAGCGGGCGAGCGGGATGGCGGCGGCGTAGGCGCGGCCGTAGTCGGGGTCGACGATCTGGTCGCTGTCGCCCCACAGCACCAGGGTGGGCAGCTCGAGGTGGGCGAGCCGTCCGGCCAGGGTGGGGTCGCTCATCGCTGTCCCGGCGTAGGTGGCCAGGGCGGCGCGGTTGCCGGCGGCGATGGCCTGCGCGGCTGGCGGCAGCGTGGCGGGGTCGATGCGGAACGGCCCGGGGTTGTGGAAGCTGAGCGTGAAGACCTGGTCCATGGTGAGGGAGAAGAAGTCCGCGATCGGGTGGCCGGGGACCTCGATACCGACCGCGTCGACGAGGATGGCGCCGCTGACCCGCGGTGAGGCGAGCAGGGCCATCTCGGCGGCGATCCACCCGCCGATGGAGTTCCCGATGACCGTCACGTCCTCGAGCTCGAGCTGGCCGAGCAGCGCGACGTACAGCGCGGCCAGGTCCCGGATGCTGGTCAGGGCATCGGGCCGGGCGGTCCCGCCGAAGCCGGGATGGGTGGGCACGATGACCCGGACGTCATGGCTCTTCGCGAACAGTTCGCCGAACCCGGTCACGGTGTCGGGGCCGCCGCCGCCGTGCAAGAGCAGGAACGGCTGCCCGTCGCCGTAATCGCTGACGGCGACGTCGACAGGGCCGGCGTCGGGAAGGGTCACAGTGCAGGTGGTCGTGGTGGTCATGGGGTCTCCTCGGCGAAGTCGGTGGCGGGAACGGTGGCGTAGCGGCTCATCACCGCGACGGCGTTGTCCGGTGTCATGCGGCTGGCCCGCGGCGATCATGTCGCGCAGGTCCCGGAAGTACTGCACGTACAGGTCGGGGGTGAAGGTGTTCAGCAGGACCGCCGGTTCGCCGGCCGGGTTGGCGAAGGTGTGCGGGGCGCCGGGCGGGATCATGACGAACGTCCCGGCCGGCGCGTCGTAGGTCGTGTCGGCCACGGTGAACCGGGCGGTGCCGGACACGACGTAGAACCCTCGTCGTGCCGGGCGTGCCGGTGCTGCGGCGGGCCGTCGGCGTGCGCTGCGAGGGTGATCTCGCCGACGCCGAGCCGGTGGCCGGTCGTGCGGCCGTCTTCGAGGATCCGCATCTGCACCGGGCCCAGCTGGATCGTCTCACCGCCAGCGGCCGGGATCACTGAGATTTCGGTCATGGCTCCTCCGTTCGTGAGAGTTCGCTTTCACGAACAATAGACGGTTTGCTAGCATTGTGCAAGTCAACTCTCATGATAAGATCCAGCATGCAGGATGAGGGAGGTGCGTGATGAGGGCTGTGAACGAGGAGACTGGCCGGGTCAACCAGAAGCTGCGCACCCGGATGGCGATCGTCGAGGCCTGCCGCGAGGTCATCCGCTCCGGTGGGCCGGTGACGATGCCTGCCGTCGCGCGCGCGGCCCTGGTGTCGGAGGCGACGGCCTACCGGTACTTCCCGGACCTGATCTCGCTGCTGAACGTGGCCCTGGTGGGGATGTGGCCGAGCCCCGCCGAGGCGCTCGAGCCGATCGCGGCATCGGCGGACCCGGTCGAACGGGTCGCGTTCGCCAGTGAGTTTCTTCTGCGCCGCGTGCTCCGCTACCAGGGGGCGGTGCGGGCGATGATCTCCGCCACCATCACCCGGCCTGAGCTCGCCGCCGACCGCCCCGGGATACGGTTCGGCCTGATCAACCAGGCACTCGACCCGATCGCTGGCACTCTCCCGCTGCCACCGGAGCGGCTGGCCCAGCTCAAGCACGATCTCGCCGCGATAATCAGCGCGGAAGCCTTGTTCTCGCTGACCGACCTGTGCCGCCTCACCCCCGATGACGCGGTGGCCAGCCTGGTCCGGACCGCGACCACGATCACCGCAGCCGCTACGCGCGGTGACGGCACAGGCCCGTCACAGCCGGGCAAGCGCCGCTCGCCGCGCCGGTGACTGCGTTCAAGAACACCGGGCCCGATGAGATCACGCTGTGCTTGGCGCGGTACGGCCAGAATCGTGCACGCCGCGAGGGCGACGAGACGCCGGCTCACCAGCCAGGATGGCATCAACCTGGCTACCCGCATCCAGCGCCGCCGCGACTTCACCGACACCTCCCTCGGCCACCTGACCGCACACGCCAGAAGTGGCCGTTCTGTATCGCCAGGTCGCAGCCGACCTGCCATGCAACCGCCATACATACTCGGCGTTCCGCGCGCCCTGCCCGTCCGTGACATCCCGGCGCGGTCTGGGTCGCGGCGTCGACCGTCTGGGAGATCCTCAAGATCAGCGGCATCGACCCCGCGGCGCGGCGGACCTCGTGTCGCAATGGTCGCAGTTCCTGCGCTCCCAGGCCGAGGCGATCCTGGCCTGCGACTTCTTCACAGTCGACCTGCCCGGCGGCACCGAGGCCTGCGTCCTACCGTGATCGAGCACGCCACCAGGCGCATCCGCATCCTCGGCGTCACCCCGCACCCGGCCGGGGAATGGACCACGCAGCAGGCCCGCAACCTGGTCATGGACCTCGGCGGGCAGGCGGCCGGGTCAAGTTCATGATCCGCGACCGGGGCTCGAACTTGACCGCGGCGTCCGGCGTGGTCCTCGCCGACGCCGGGATCAGGACCGTGCTGTGCAACGTGCGGACGCCCCGCATGAACGCGATCACCGAGCGCCGGATCGGGGGATGCCGCCGCGAGCTCCTGGACCGCACCCTCGTCTGGAACCAGCACCATCTGCGGCGGATCTTGCGCGAGTACGAGATCCACCACAATCGGCACCGGCCGCACCGCTCGCTGCACGGCGCCGCGCCGCTCAAACCGCTGCCCGAACCGGTCGATCTCGACCAGTACCGCGTCCGGAAACAGGCTCATGTCGGTGGCCTGATCAGCGAATATCGCCTGGTTGCATGACGTGGACGAGGTTTCCGGCACGCACAGGCCGTGATGGCCTGACAGGAGCGCTGGCCTCGCTAGTGGCGGCTCCGGATGGCCGAGTTCATGTGCTGGCAGGACTTGGGGGGTGCGGCAAGACCACCATCGCCCGGACTGTAGCGCGCCAAGCCCGGGAGGCTGGGAAGCGGGTCTGTGTGGGTACCCGCGGTGGAACAGGCGTTGGTGATAGGGGGACTGCTGGGATTGGCACGGCTGCTCGGGCGCGCCGGATGGTGAGGTAACAGAGGCGCTGGCGGGTCGGATCAACCCTTCGGCTGTCCTCTGGCAGCGACTGGACGCTGCTTGCGGGTGGATGCTCGTGCTAGATAACGTCGATCACCCCGACGCACTTGTCGCGGGAGACCGGAAGGTGAGTGAGGGGGCCGGGTGGCTGCGATCAACCCATGCGGGACTTGTGCTGGTGACCAGTCGCACCGGTGAGGTACGGCGGTGGGGACCTCAGGCGAGGGTACACCAAGGGCACTGTTGCGTTCATCGATCCTGGAGACTGGTCGGGTGGCTGCATCAACCCGATCGAGGCGGATCATGGTCGGCTGGAGGCGCGATTGAGGCCGATGCGCGGGCTGAAGCGGCACCGGTCAGCGCGGATCCTGGCCGCCGGTCATGCCTTCATCCAGAACCTGCGCCGCGGCCACTACAGATTGCCACTGACGTCCCTGCCCGCCACCGGTGGCTCCGGATCGCCTTTCACAGCCTCGCAGCCACCATCTGACCCGCAGAGCATGCGGATCATTCTCCGACGCTGCCCAGGAATGGCACAACGCAACGGTGCAGGCGTGGCTGGGGGCGGGGTCGCAAGCCCCGATGTCTGAGTGGGACGGTGTTACGGCAGACTAGACGTTCTTATTCATGTGCAGGGAAGAGGTCGACCGTGTCGGCTCCTAGGACAGGTGCTTCGCCAGCCGAGCGCGAAGAGATAGCCGCCGCGCGGCGGATGCACGAGTTGATCACGCGGAGTCTGCTGGTTCAGGCTATTTTCGTTGCGAGCCGGTTGCAGATCCCTGACCTGCTGGCGGGCGGCGCTAGGACGGCTGAGGAGCTGGCCGCGGCCACCGGCGTCCAGCCAGCCGCGCTGCACCGGTTGTTGCGGGCTTTGAGCGGGCTTGAGGTGGTCACGGTTGAGGGTGACCGGTTCGCGTTGACGTCGCTCGGTCGGTCGCTGTGCGCGGGCCCCCATTCCGCCGCCGAGTCGGCGATCTTCTTGGGCAGTCCTGCGGTGTGGTCGGCGTGGGGAGCTCTTGGCGATGCGGTGTTCGATGGTCAGGGTGCCTTCCGGCATACGCATGGCACGGGAGTCTTCGGCTATTTGTCCGCGCATCCGGACCAGATGGCGGCTTTCCAGGCGCTGATGAGTGCCCAGTCTCGGCTGCAGATTCCGGCCGTGCTGGCCGGCTATGACTTCACACCGGCGCGCACCGTTGTCGATGTGGGCGGCGGGCAGGGGACACTCCTGGCGGCGCTGCTGGCCGCGAATCCTGCGGCCCGGGGCGTGCTTTTCGACCGGCCGGATGTGGTTGCCGGTTCGGGTCCCGTCCTAGCCCCGGTCGCGCCGCGATGCGAGGTGGTGCCCGGTGACTTCTTCGACACGGTCCCCGCTGGAGCCGATACTTACGTGCTCAAGCTCGTCCTGCATGACTGGGATGACGCACGCGCCGCGCGCATCCTGGGCAACGTCCGCGGCGCCATCATCCCCGGCGGACGTTTGATCATCATCGAGACCATCATGCCGCGGGGCAACGAATACCATCACGCGAAGTTTCTCGACGTGAACATGCTCGTCCTATCCGAAGGGGGCCGGGAACGGACCGAAGAGGAGTATCGACTCCTACTTGACGAAACGGGATTCACACTTACCCGAGTCGTACCCACAGCAGCGCCGCTGAGTGTTGTCGAGGCCATGTCAAGATAGAGATGAGGTATTTTGCCTAGCCAGGCAGCCTGGCAGCTTTGATGATCTGTGCATGGCATTCGTGCTGGCTCAGACCTCCGGTAGTCAGCTCGGGCACCACCCCGCGACCTGCATAGTTGTGGCGACAACTGTGTCAGAAAATATGCAATTTATTCTAGATGGCGCTACCAGTCGGTAACTGGAACTTCTTCTTGGTTTGGCGTCGATGGCCGAAAAATATGCGGCGAGATCGGCATGGAACATGTGAAGTTCTATTCGATCTTGAACGCGAACTCGGAGAAAGTGCCCCTAAGTTGCTCAGCACGGTTCAACCAACTGCCGGAGATCAGTGGCTGGCTTAGCGGTTTCGAAGACCGACCCCTCGCTTGTAAGGAGCGGATTGTGATGCGGTTGGGTGGCCTGACCTGCAGATCTTGCCGACCGCACGTGACCGTGGTTGACCGCTCGGTGCCGCTGCTAATGGCACGCCAATGGCACGATGATCTAGCTAGGCGTTGGCAGGCGACCGACTGCTTAGGAGGTCGTCAGCGGCGCCGCCTGGACCGGACCTGCAAAGGCTCAGGTCACCCGCCCTGTCGGCGTGTCCGCAGGTAACCGTGAATCCCTATTACTTCCCCTCTCGATCGGGCACGCAGCGGGCACGGTAATCACTTGGGCTGCTCATTGGATGTCGACCTCGTTGCCCTAGCCGTGTTCGGCTTTCTGCCCCTCCCGCGGCATCGGCCGTGTGCTGCCGGTGAGCCGCCCGATCGCGGTCAGCATGGACGCCAGCCAGCCGGCGACCACCCAGTCCCGGAATGCAATGTGCGAGTCGATCTCCCGCAGCGACGGCCACGCGCTCGACGGCGCGAACGATATCGCGAAGATGACGCTTCCCCAGTCAGCAAGGTGGCGAAGAACGCGATGCTGACGGGCACCGAATCGATCATGTCCTGGCGAGCCAGCGGTGCCACGATCGCGGTCGGTGAGCGCCGTTTTCTTCGGCAGGACCGGCAGCCCGGCCCGCAGCGCGGGGGCCGGGTCCAGGAGCAGGTCATCGACGTGGCTGACGCGCCGGGTGGCGGTGAGCTTGAGGGCCAGCAGGGACAGCAGGTAGGCGGCGGCGGGGATCGTCTTGGAGCCGGGGTAGCCGGCCGCGGTGACCATCGCGGGCAGGTCGAGGGCGACCAGGTCGGGGATGGTCAGCAGCAGCCCGGCCATGGTGGTGTGGGTGCGCGCGGGCAGGTCGGCGAAGCCGGTGACGGTGACGGCGGCGGCAGGCAGCCGGGTGTCCCGGCCGGAGGTGGCCGGGCTGATGCTGGCCTCGGGCCCGGGGCCGCGCAGCAGTCGGCCGGCTCGGCGTGTCCCCCGGCGCTGATCGTCGCCATGCTCGGCAGCCACGGGCCGCTGTACCCGCAAGACGAGCTGGCCGCCGCCGATACCGTCGCGGGCCAGGCCGGCGGCCAGGCCGCAGACGGCACGGCAGCACACACCGGCCCGCCGGCGGAGGACCAGGCACTGGCGGAGGACCCGGACCCGGCGGAGGACCCGGACCCGGCGGAGGACCCGGACCCGGCGGACCAGGCACCGCAAGAGAGGCGCGGGTGCGGGACCGGCGCGCCGCCAGACCGGCCGTACCACGTCCAGCCGGCCGCCACGGGGGCATACCGGTGGCGGTACGCCGGGGCGATGCTCACTCACGCGTTCACCTCCGCGATCGGCGCGGCCGGCATCCTGGCGGCCGGCTGCGGCCTGGACGGCGCCGACGCGGCCGCCGACCTGGCGGTGCTCAACGCCACCGCGATGTCGTTTACGCTGGGGGCGCTGACCTCGAGCAGGCCAGGCACCTGCAGCCCGCCGACGCCGGGCTGGTGACCGGGCTGAGCCAGCTGCCGGGCCTGCGGGCCTGGCGCCAGCGCCTCGGCGCGATCGGCGACCAGGTTGACCCGCTCCCTTTGCAGCGCCGGAGGGTCACCGCGCTGCTGGACCACCTGCCCCCCCGCCCACCAGGTGTTCTTCGCCGACGACCACCTGGCCGAATACACGGGGGCAAAACCGGTCGGCTGGGGCCGCAACCCGCGCCGCGGCAAGAACACCAAGGGCCACGGCGACACCTACACCTGCGACCTTGCCGGGCGGGCCCTGGTGTTCGCCAGCGGCGAGCCGTCCGGCCTGTCCCTCACCCTGCCGCCCGTGCTCGCCCAGCTGACCGCCGCCCGGCAGGCCGCCGCCGGCGGCGGCGACCCCGGGCAGGGCCGCCCCGTCGTAGTATTCGACCGGGGCGGCTCCTACCCCAAGACCTTCACCGCCGTGCATGGCGCCGGATACCACTGGATCAGCTGGCGGCGCGCGCCGCTGGCCGCCACCGCCATGCTGCCGGTCTGCGCGAGGATCCGCCAATACGGCCAGGACCGGCACATCGCCTTTACTGACGAGGTCATCCAGCTGGACGGCTACCCGGAGCCGGTCCGCCAGATCAGCCTCTTCGAGCACGGCGCGATCGTCGCCCAGCTGCTCACCAGTGACCTGCGGCTTTGCGCCGGGGCGCTGCTGTCCCTGCTGCGCGTGCGGTGGATCATCGAGAACTTCCTCAAATACAACGCCGCCAACTACGGCATCGACACCCTCGCCGACTACACCGCCGACCTGACCGACGACACGCGCCTCACCGCCAACCCCGCCTACCAGCAGGCCAAGAAAACCGAGCAGGCCGCCACGGCCGCGCGGGCCAGCGCGCAGGCCCGCCTCGCCGCGACGCTCGCCGACCCCGCCATCCCCGCCCACGCCAAGAACACCACCCTGATCCCCGCCGCGCAGAAGAAGATCACCGCCTGCGAACGTGATCTCGCCGCCGCCACCACCCGCCGCAAGACCCTCCGCGCGAAAATCCCCCGCAGCCAGCTGCACCCCGGCGCGCAGCGCGCCATCCTCCGCCCCGGGCGCCGGCTCCTCCAGCTGGTCCTGCGGCTGCTCGCCGCCAACGCCGAACAGCACTCGCCGACCACCTCAACGTCTACCTGCACGACGACGACGAATACCGCGCCATCACCCGGGAAACCATCCTGCGCGGGCTCGGCGGCACCATCGCCTACACCCCCCAGGCCATCACCGTCACCCTCGACCAGCCCGGCCAGCCCAGGGGTCACCCGCGCCCTCGCCTGCGCCTGCTCGCCGAAATCAACCACAACCCGCCGGTCATCCCCGGCGACCACCGGCCGATCACCTACCGCCTCGCCGGCACCTGATCACCATTAACCGATCCGGGAGACCTAACTGCCGGAGATCTGTGCCCGCCGACGCGATCGGGCCGAAATAGTCACCGGCATGTGAACGCCGGTCGGGACGCGTGCGTCCTAAGGTGCAGTGGGCGGCAAACGGTGGGACACCGGGAATGCTCACGTTGCCTGTACGGGCACGGTGTCCTGACGGCTGGCAGTTCGGCCAGCAGCAGCCGCGAGAGGGGACGAGACAATGGCCGGAGCCTTACCACGTCGGCTGCGCAGTGAACTGGAAGAACTATTCGCCGCCGATTTCCGGCAGGTCTGTATTCACCAGGGCACCGCGCGGCCCGCGCCAGGCGCCATCGCCTGCGCCCGGGGGACCGACATCTACTTCGCGCCGGGCGCCTACGCACCCGACAGCGAGGCGGGCCGCGAAGTGCTGTGCCATGAACTGGTGCACGTCCTTCAGCAACTGTCCGGCCGCGTCGCGGGCGCCCCGGCCAGAACCGCGAGCGACGCCCCCGGCCGCACCGCAGGTGGCGATCGACTCGAAGCCGAAGCGGTGGCGGCGGGCAGGAGTGCCGCGCACGGCCTGCCGGTTCGCCTGCCCGCCGGCCGTCCAGCAGCCACACTCCGCCCAGCGACACAGTGTTACACGACGATAGCGCCAGCGAACTGGGCCGCGAGCGTGATCGCGGCCCCGAACCCCCAGTGGCATAACCCACCAGCGCCGCAGGATACGTTTCTGGGGCAGGTCAAGGGCGGCGGCGGTGGCGCGAGCCCACGATCGTTCCTGACCGGGACCGGCGCGGTGAACCTCGCCAGCGCCCACCCCGCCGGGGTAACCCTGCGCTTTTCCGCGGGCGGCCAGATGGCGATCGAGGACGCCGATCTGAGTGTGCGCCAGCCGAAGGTGTTCTACGCCACCCAGGCGGTCATTGACGAGAGCAACTTCAGGCTCGCCCTGCTCGGCTCGAACTTCCGGCTGGTCCCTGACCCCGGCGGCGGCGCCCAGCAGCGGATCACCGCCGCCGGGCAGGTGCTCCTGCGGGTCACGCCGCGCAACGTGGCCAACAACACCGCCGGGCTCGCCATGAACGCCATCGAACCGTGCAATCAGCTTGTCGAGGCGGTGGTGGGCGCGACCAATCTCGTGCCGCGGTTTGAGAACCCCCTGAACCCGGCGCCGCACCTGCTGATCGAATACCACGTCGCGCGGCAGTTGCTCGCGCCGATGCCGGCGGTGCTGGACACGTCGACCGCGGTGAATCTCGCGAACACCATGCGCAACATCGCCATTCCCTGGGCGGCGGCGGCCCGTGGCGCGGCGGCGCCGTTCGTTGCCAGCCTGCAACACTTCGGGCTCAACCAGTACGCCTCCCCAGAGGTCGGTGAGGGCTTCGTCACCTCGTCCCTGATCGCCGCGGCGGCCGGGGCCGGCATCATGCAGGGCGGGATGCCGCCAACCTACAGCGATCACTATCATCTGGCCGCCGGCGGCAACCCGATGGTGGTGCAGAGCAGCAGGACCTGGGGATCGCACTGGGCCGGGGTCGTGGCGAGGGACGGCGCGGACGTGGTCACCCTCGAGAACTACGCCCGGACCGCCGAGGATGGCGCGATCGGCGACCCGGACTACCGCTTCTATTTCCAGATGTACAACACCAACCCGGCCCTGCCTGGCAACACCTGGCACGGCACCTGGACGACGACGCCGATGCAGCCGATCGCCGCGCCGGGCCCTCCGCCAGCGGCACCCCATGCGGCCGCGACACACGAGCCGGTGTCCCCGGGTGCCCTGGGCTTCGCCAACCCCATCACGATGCGGATGACGGTGCCCGACGCGCGTTATGACGCCATTGCCGCCGCGCAGTACGGCGCCGTGGCCATCAATACCATCAAGAACGATCACAACATGATCGTCGGCGCACCCGACGCGCACCAGGAATTGCTAAACGTACTCAAGGGACTGCAATACGCAAACATTCACCTGAACGCGGCCGCCGCCGGCCGCATCGCACGGCGCAACGCCTGGGACGCGGCGCTGGCGGTCGCGCTCGGCGCCGCCCGGTTCCGCCGCAACCTCCAGGCCATCGCCTACACCCGCGCCAGGATCCTCGCGATGCAGGTCCACTGAGGCGAACCAGCCGTGCCGCCGCTCCCCGGCCGCGGCCGGCGCCAGGCTCCGATGCCATGGCACTCGCTCGGGGCGGTAGCGGAGCCGGTCGGCCTCCCCGGCGAGCGAGCCCCGGGAGCGGGAATGACCGACACCACCGAACTTGGCGAGCTGACCTACCCCTGAGCCAGGCCGCTGGCAACGGCGGTCGCCTGGCCACCTGCCCGATCACTGCTCCCATGGCCTCGGCCACGTCCAGCCGAGCCCCACCGCCGGCTGAGCGCCTGGACCAGCAGTAGTCCACGGCCGCTCTCGGCGTACTCGTCCGCTTGGGCGGGAGCCGGTTGGTGCGGGTTGGCGTCCCACACGAGAATGAGAATGCGGATGGTGTCCGCAAGCAGCCACAGGCGCACCGGGGAGATGGGCTCGATCGCGCGGGCGGCAGCGATGCCGTTGGTCATTAATTCCGAGACCAGGGCCGCTGACTATCGTTCTCACTGGTCAAAATGCCGACGCTGCGCTCATGCCACGTAGCCGGTCAGCGGTCATTGATACCGCTAGTTCTCGCGGGCGCTCCCGGCCAGGACGTCCCAGCGCTGATGCCATTGCCTGATGCGGTCCGACTGCGGCTGGGAGGACCTGGCGGAGCGCGACCGGCGGCGGGAGAGGGCCTGGGGGCCGGGGCCGCACACCGGAAGCGCCCGTCAGCGGGATTGCGTGCTTCAGCGGCGTGCGGCCCATACGGTGCGCTCGGTGTGCACCGTGACGTCGCTGCGGCGCAGGATGCTGTGGGGGCTGTCGACGTCGAGCAGCCGGTCGAGAGCGGTGAGGTCCTCGGGTGCCAGTGCGCCGGCGACGCTGCCGCGCAGGCGGCTGAGGCTGGTGTACGCGTAGCAGCCGACTGCCGCGGTGTGCGGTGCTCTCAGGTTGACAGTGATCGTGCGTTCCCCTTCGACTGTGAACCCGGCTGCGGCCAGCTTGGGGCCCCAGTCGGCGCCGCGGTGGGGCACGTGCTCGGCGTGGTGCTGGGCGAGTGCGGCGTGACAGCGTGCTTCGAGGCTTGGCCGGTCCTCCGGCGCGCCTTCCGGCATGAACCGGGGGAAGCCGGCCAGTTCGACGACGGCGAACAGCCCGCCGGGCGCGAGCATGTCGTGGACCTGGCGCAGCGCGCGCTCGGGATCGGTCATATGGTGCATGGACGCCGACGCCCACACGAGTTCGGGCGTGCCGAGATCGGGCCATTCCACGTCGAGATCGGCCTGCACGGTGCGGACCCGGTCGGCCATACCGTCCGCTTCAGCCTTCTCCCGCAGGCGGCACAGATGGCTGGCCGATGAGTCCACGGCAGTCACCTCCGCGCCGGGGAAGCGCGTGAGCAGGGGGAAGGTGCCGGCCCCGGTCCCGCAGCCCAAATCCACGATGCGGCGAGGGCTGGTCTCGATCGGCAGCCACGCGGTGATGGACGCGATGTGCTCGGCGAGCACTTCCGCGTCCAGGTCGAGGATCTCCGCCTGGCCGTCGGCGTCGTGCCCTGCCTGGTGAAGGTGGTTCGCGCCATCGTGCGCTGCGTGCGGGGATGCGTGGGTCATGGTGACACGCTAAATGGATCATGCGCTTGCGGCACGACGAGTCTCCGCACGCGCAAGACGACGGCCTGATGAGCTGCCGAACACGCAAGCAGCTCCCGGCCTGGGGGTGATCGCACGGTGGAGCCCGTTCCGGACGATCCGAACGACAACGATCGGGCGTGGACCTCGCGCTACTGCGACGAGCGGCTTGCGTCGCAGCCAGCTTCGCCGGGTTGGTGACCGCGGCGGGCGTCACGGTCGAAGATGCCCAGGATCTCGCACGGTCTGCCCTCGGCGCCGATGGCGTGCGGCAGCATCGTGGGGAACTCCGCGGCCTGGTTGGTCTCCACACGAAAGCGCCGGTTGCCCAGCAGCAGAACTGCCGTGCCCGACAGGACCACGAGCCATTCACGGCCCGGGTGGGCGCGCATGCGCGCAGGACTGTCTGGCGCCGGATCGACCATGCGCTGGCGCACGACGGTCATGCCGGGATCCGCCCTGATGGGCCACCGCATCAGCCTATGGGTCGTGTCGATCATCGGGCTGGAGATGACATCGTCCGTGGCTGTCTCGACCAGCTGGTCAAGGGGTGTGTCCAGGGCCCGGGCGAGGGTGACGAGCTGGTCGAGGGCCAGGCGGCGCTGACCGTTCTCGATCCGGCTGAGCGTGGACTGGCTGAGCCGGGCGCGGGCGGCCAATTCCTCTAGGGACCAGCCCTGCGCCATCCGCAGGGCGCGAATCCGTTTGCGTACCAGGCTGTCCAGCTCGCCATCATTTTGCGTCATTAGCAACATCGTATGCCTTGAAAGCAAGGCATGGTTACGGTCGGCCTTGTGAGTCCCCCTGACCGGGGCCCCGCCCACGCGAAGGAGAAGGCATGACGACATGCCCGTGACATCCGCCGAGAACGCGACCGATCAGCTGCCGAGTGAGACCGTCGACGCCGTGGTGATCGGCGGCGGAGCCGCGGGCCTGAACGGTGCACTGATGCTGGCCCGCTCCCGCCGCTCGGTCGTCGTGATCGACAGCGGCACCCCCCGCAACGCGCCCGCCGAAGGAGTGCACGGCCTGCTCGGCCTGGACGGCACCCCGCCTGCCGCACTGTTGCGAACGGGCCGAGAAGAGGTCCGCCGCTACGGCGGCCAGATCGTGGCCGGTGAGGTGGCCTCCGCCGTCCCGGCCGCCCCGTCCGCGGAGGGTGACCTGCGCTTCACCGTTGCTCTGGCCGACGGCAGCACGCTGCAGGCGCGCCGTCTGCTGGTCGCCACCGGGCTGCGCGACGTCCTGCCCGACGTCGTCGGGCTGGCCCAGCACTGGGGGCACGGAGTGGTGCACTGCCCCTACTGCCACGGCTGGGAGGTGCGCGACGAACCCATCGGCATCCTGGCCGTGGGCCCGGCCTCGATCCACCACGCACTGCTGTTCCGTCAGCTGACCGACGACCTGGTGTACTTCACCCGCGGCACCGACCTGGACGAGGACACCCGGGCCCGCTTCGCCGCCCGCGGCATCCGCATCGTCGACACTCCGGTCGCAGAAGTCGAGTCCACCGCAGATGGCGGCATCGCGGGCGTGCGGCTGGCCGACGGGCAACAACTGGTGCCCCGTCGCGTCCTCGCCGTCGCGACCGGCATGCAGGCGCGCACCGACGGCCTGGACGGCCTTCAGCTGCCGATGGAGGACCTGGCGGGCGGCATGGGCCGCCGCTTCGCCTCCGGCATGGCAGGCACCACCTCCGTGCCGGGCGTGTGGGTGGCCGGCAACGCCACCGACCTGACCGCCCAGGTCGGCGCCTCCGCGGCGGCCGGCGCCCTGGCCGGCTCTCACATAAACGCCGACCTGGCCACCGCCGACACCGACGCGACCCTCGCAGCCGCGCGGCGCGGCGATCTCACGTCCGAGCCTCCGCAGACTCACCGGCCCGCAGCCCCACTGACGACGTCGTGCACGCCGCGCAGGGCCGGCCCTTGGACCAAGCCCCCGGTGCCCAGCCCCTGCTCCGGCGCTGACATCTCCATGCCGTTTCGAGGGGAATCATGACTACGAACCAGTCCCCACAGGTGAGAGTTGCTGACCCGGGCCACCGGCGAAGGCGTCCCAGACGCGCGCCAGCGCCGCGCGATCCTGGTCGCGGTCTGCGTCGCTTTGATGGCCGTCATCGCCTCGGTATCCGGGCTGAACGTCGCCCACAGCTCGACCTCGCCGTCGCCGTCGACGCCTCGCAGAGCACGATCCTGTGGATCATCAACATCTACACCCTCAGCCTGGCCGCGCTGCTCCTGCCGCTCGGCGCGATCGGCGACCGCTGGGGCCGCAAGCCCATGCTCCTGGTAGGCCTGACCGTCTTCGGCGTCGCCAGCCGGTGAACAATCAACGGCTTCGGCACCCGGAACCAGCATGGTCACGGCACCTGACTCACCCCTGACCCCACCGCTCGCACAGGTCCCGCCCGCACCTGGCCCTGACGGCGCTCGCCTGCCGGTACTCGTTGCCATCGCTTAGAGGATGGCCCGGGACCAGGACAGCCCCGCTCGCTACCGCACCGCATCCAGGGCAAGCCGGCCAGCGCCCGCCCCGGGCAGCTCCGCCGACGTCCCCGGCTGGCGCCTCGCGGGATTCGCCCTTCAGGGCCATGAGCAGTTGCGAGACCCGGGCATTGCCGGATGCCCGTCCCGGCGGAGCTGGGCGGCGAGGGTGTCCCGGGTCAGCACGCCGCCCCGGCCCAGGACATGGTCCCGGGCGGTGCGGGCGGCAGGCGAACGCCGGCCAGCCCGCGATCACCCGGCCCACCGGCCCACCGGCCCGGCGCCCGCCGCCGCGACGTTCGCGGCCAGGCTCGCCGTCGTCCCGGCGACCAGCGCGGTCCGGCAGGCCGCCCAACCGGCGGCCGGTGCGCCGGTCGGCCAGCAGCACCAGCGAGGCCACGATCTCGATGCCGTCCACCGACAGCGGGAACGCCTGCGCCTGCCACCCCGTCTCCCCGTGCCCGGCTGCGGGCCGATGCGGCAGACGGTAGCGGTGCCACCCGCGAAGTCGTACATCCGGTAGTCCGGCTTGACCGGCAGACCCGTAAGTGGTCATACTTATGGTCATGAGCGAGACGATGCCGCTGGCTAAGGTGAAGGCGCACCTGTCTGAGGTCGTTGATCGAGTGACAGCCTCGCACGAGCGGATCAGCATCACCCGCCATGGGCACCGCGAGGCCGTCGTGATCGCTGCGGACGACCTCGATGCCCTGGAGGACACCCTGGACATCTTGTCCGACCCCGTCGCCGTCCGTGAGATAGCCGAGGCGCGGCAGGCGGCGGCGCGGGGGGAGGGCCTGGATCTCGCTGCGGTCCGGCGGCGCTACCTGGGCCATGACGGCTGAATATGGCCTGCTAGTTACGCCTCCGGCACAGCGTGCCATGGACCGGCTGCCAGAACGGGTTGCCGCCGCGATCGCCGAGCTTCTGACTGGCCACCTGCTGGCCGCGCCACGCCGTGTGGGTAAGCCATTGCGCCGCGAGCTGTCGGGGTTCTGGTCCGCCCGGCGCGGGTCTTACCGGGTGATCTATGAGATAGACGACGAAACGCCTAGGGTTGTCGTCCTCAGGATCGACCATCGGGCCGATGTCTACCGCCCTTGAGATGACTCTGGACGAGATCCGCCGCACCGGTTCACCCAGATGGCCGCGCAGTCGCGGGCGACCCCGGGCTGGGCTAAAGCGACGATCGCCGGCTCTGTCCCTATCTCCTTGTCGTCTCGGTCCTGGCACATCCACCCTTGATCAGCGTCTTGGCGGCTGGCGCTCCGCTGGCTCATTGCGGCGCCATTCTGGTTTTTGACCTGCGCGGATGCACCGGCAGGGGATTACCGGCAATCAGGACTTCGCGGTTCGTATGCTGGTACGTCCGGCCCACCGAGACATCGGTATCTCCTCCAGCGGTCCCGATCTGCGACATTGCTGGCCGCAGGGGATGCCGATCGGACTTGCCCCGCGCACGAGCGGGGCTGCCGCCGTGGCGGCTACTGATGTATAATGTGGTGTATGAAGCGGACCAATATTTATCTGGATGAAGGCCAGTCTGCCGCTCTGGAGCGGGTCGCACGCACGCAGGGCATCTCACGCGCGGAGCTGATCCGGCAGCTCATTGATCGGAGTATTGGCGCGTCGGGGGCGGCTGACCTGGACGCGGACCTGGCCGCCATCCGGGACTCCTTTGGCATAGCTCGCGACGAGGACGTCTCTTTCGGCCGCGGGTCCGACGAGCGCTCGCGGCACCTGGACCGCATGGCTGAGCTGTGATCCTGGTCGACAGCGACGTCCTCATCGCGAACCTGCGCGGCATTCCCGCGGCGCAGGACTGGCTGCTGGCAGCGCGGCGGGATACCGGCCCGCTCGCGGTGAGCGCAGTCAGTCTGACCGAGGTCGCCGGCGGCATGGGATCCTCGGGGCGGCGGCAGGTCAGCCGCCTGCTGTCCAGCATGCGCGCATTCCCGGTGACGGAGCGGGTCGCCTGGCGCGCCGCGGAGTTCATGCGCGAGCACCGGCGCTCGCATCAGGGAATCGGGCTCGGAGATTACCTGATCGCGGCCACAGCGGAGGTGGAAGGGCTGGATCTCGCGACCCTCAACGTACGCCATTTCCCGATGATCAAAGATCTCCAGGCCCCGTTCCGGGTCTGACTCTCGGCCTTTACCCAGGCGATGCGGGGTGTCGGCAGGAGCGGCTGCAACAAGCCATCCGGCGAGCCACGAGATGTCCGCTCCGCCGAGAAAATTGACCGGCGCCTGCGGCGCTGGACGGCAGCAGTAATGAGATGGCGCCCACCTATTCCGAGCGGGCCTGGACAGCCTGGCGGCGAACGCCACCGCGTTCATGAGCGGCCTGCAACGCACGATTGATCTCCAGGACATCGACGAGGACGCCTTCCTCAGCTACAAGGACCGGCTGCTGGCGTACCTGGAGAGGTTCGTTCCGAGCTGGTGATCAAATCGTCCGATATCGCGTCCTTGCTGCGGTCGATCGCCCCGGAGCGAGCGTTATCCCTGCTCTACATGGCCGCGCAGCGGGAGGCCGGTGACGTGGCGCCCGCGGAAATCGGCGGCGAGTGGGATGCGGCCGCCGGGACCGATCCCGTTGCGGCAAAGCTCCGTGACTGGCAGAGCCGGTGGCCCGGCATCTGGTCGTGGTTCTGCGGCGACCGGGGCGCACCCGAGCCAGTCATCGCTGCTCCGGCAGCGGGCCTGCAAGGCCATCCCGGACCTGCTGGCCACGATCAGCGTGCTGCAGGAGCGGCGGGCCGGGCGCAGCTACCGGAGTGCCGATTTCCGCACGCTGGCCCGCTGGTTCGCCCAGGCACCCAGCGAGGATGACGCGCACCGGTTGTGGCGGGCCGCTTTCGGGCTCTCCCCGTCCCGGCATTTCTCCGGCGAGCCGCCGGAGGGCGCCGACACCGGGGAAAGCTGGCTCGACGCTCCGTCGCAAGTGATCTCGGCGCGGTTGCGCAGCACCGGCCATTATGAGCGCCCGGTGACCTGCGCAGACGTACCGGCAGCGGGCCACCTTCAACCAGCACATCGCGGTTCGTATGCTGGTACATTCGGCCCACCGACCGAACGCACCATTGCGCGAACCGGGACCGCGCTGGTGTCGGCTGTGCTGGTTTCTCCGGGATGGGGCTGCGTGGTCCGGGGATTCTGTCGCCGCCACGCCACGTGTGTGTGAGGACGACCGCCCGAAGCTGCTGCTCCGCGGTCCAGCGCTCATCGGTCGATTAGTCGCTCCATTGCCTCAGGGTAGCGGGCGCCCTGCACCGTGATGGCGGCCGACGCTGTCTCGATCTCGTCCAGGTCGGTTGCGGCGAGTTCGAGGTCGGCGGCGGCGAGGTTCTCCTCGAGCCGGGCGAGCTTGCGAGTGCCCGGGATCGGGACGATCCACGGCTTCTGGGCGAGCAGCCACGCCAGCGCGACCTGGGCCGGGGTGGCGGTAAGCCGACGTGCGATCCGCGCGAGCAGGTCTACCACGGCCTGGTTCGCGGCGCGGGCGTCGGCGGCGAACCGCGGAATGCCGTTGCGGAGGTCGCCGGTTTCGAATGTTGTTGTGGTGTCGATCGTGCCGGTGAGAAATCCCTTGCCTAGTGGGCTGAACGGCACGAACCCGATGCCGAGTTCAGCAAGCGTCGGGATGAGGTCGGCTTCCGGGGCGCGCCACCACAGCGAGTACTCGGACTGCAGCGCGGTGACAGTTTGCACGGCGTGGGCGCGGCGGATCGTCCGGGGTGCCGCTTCTGACATGCCGAAGTGGCCGACCTTGCCGACTTCGATCAGTTCGCGCACGGCGCCGGCGGTGTCCTCGATCGGGACGCCGGGGTCGACGCGGTGTTGGTAGAGCAGGTCGATGCGGTCGACGCCCAGACGTCGTAGCGACCCTTCCACCGCGGCCCTGACATACTCAGGGCGGCTGGACAGGCCAGTTAGCCTGCCGTCGTCGTCGAACGCGAAGCCGAACTTCGTGGCGATAACGACCTGCTCGCGTACCGGCGCGAGCGCCTCACCGACGATCTCCTCATTGGCGAACGGGCCGTACAACTCAGCGGTGTCGAACAAGGTGACACCCCGGTCGGCGGCGGCGCGGATGAGCGCGATGCCCTCCTCCCGGGTCGGCACCGGCAAGTAACTTTGGCTTAGGCCCATGCAGCCATAGCCGATGGCCGAGACCTGCAGGCCCTGGCCAAGCGTTCTCATATCCATTTCTGGCTCCTCTGTGTGAGCTGCCGGGCACTGGTCGCGACGGCGGCAGCGTGGTGATCGGCGTGCGCTTTTCCCTGGCGGCGTGCCCCTTGGCGGTCCGCCGCCAGTGCGAGGCAGCTTTGGCGGCCCAGGCCCGTGCTGATCTCGATGGTCGACCAGGTCGGCGATGTCATCGAGGATCAACTCTCATGGTTGTGGTGCGAGCTAGCGGGCTGGTGATGTGCGCGATCGCCGACGTGGACCCCCGGTACTTGCGGGCGTATTCCGCGTCGACGGCCGGGTCCACGGCTGGCTGTTCCGTGGCGTCGACGTCGATCCAGGTAACGTCGCGGGCGACGCCGCGGGCCTCGACCCGGCCCTGGTGACGCGACCTCGTGGAGCGGTACCAGGCAGCGTCCGGGCCGTTCACCGACCGCAAGTACAACTCATCGCCTACCCGGACGATCCACACCATGCGCGCCCGCGACAGCGAACCGTCGCGGCGCACCGAACTCACCTCGACCTCCCCGGCGCCACCGAACAGCTCGAGGTCCTCGGGTACCCAGGTGCTCACGGCGTCACGAGCACCTTGATCGACTCGCGGTCGTCCATCGCCCGGTATCCGGCGGGAACGTCGTCGAGGGACACGGTGCGGTCCTCGACCACGCCGACGAACTCGTGACCCATCGGCACGCCCTGGGCCGAGGCCCGCATCTGGTGGTAAGGGTGCAGGTTGCTGCCACACACGCAGGCGCGCACGATCCGCACCAGCGCGTCCGTCGGCCGCTCCAGCTTCGGGTCGGCGACCTCCTCCACCCGGACATCGCCTGCGCCATACATGAACGCTGCTCTCATCACTGTGTCCTTCATCTCTGTGACCCAACGCGGCTCACCGCCGCTGACACTCTAGGTAACTCGCTCCCGCTGCGGTTCGACAGTGACTGTTGTTCCAGGTACTGGCAGAACCCCCCACCCGAGCCGCCGCGGCTGCCGCCGCTGAGATGTGCCGCACTCGGGATGTTCGGACACCTACCTGGCACGGCTCGGTTGGTGCCTGCACCGGTGTCGCGGTCGAGTTCTCCATCGAACAGGCATTGCTTCGGTGCGCTGCGGCCCGGTCAGTCGCTCGGAATCGCCTGTCCCAGCCGGGCCGTGACGCGGGGAATGGTCATCGCGACGGCGAAGTTGACCACGTCATCGGGAAGGACGCCACCCGGCCTGGAGGCGCTGAAACCGAGCACCCCCTGCAGGTATTGGGTGGAGAAGTAAGAAGAGGGCGTTCCCCGGCCACCAACACCACCACCACCAGCACCAGACCTGCGGCCAGCGCGGCCACGGTGAGCGGAGACGTCCAGCTCGCGCCGGCGGCGTGGATGATGGCGAAGACCAGCGCTCCGACGCCGAGGGTGGTACAGACGGCACCGGTCAGGCCGAATCGTCCTGGCCGGCGGTCCGTCTCGGGCAGGTAGCGCGGGGCGAGCAGGACCATCGCCGCACCGATCGGCACGTTGTGGAAGAAGCCGGGCCGCCAACGCGGTGAAGATGACCGAGTTGTCCAGCAAGATCATGAAATAGCTGATCAGGATGATCGCCAAGATCGCCGTCGTATGGCGGCCGGCGGTCCCATCGTCCGCTGTTATGTTCGGAGTGTCTTTCGTTGCCTTCACGCCCATCACTCAACGCGCGGCCGCACGCGCGCGGGAGTGCCTGCTTTTCCAGGTAACGGAAGTGCCTCCCTCGGGGCGCCGAGAACACCTACCGTGAAGTCATGGACAACCGAGCGCAGGTCCGCGAGTTCCTCGTCTCCCGGCGGGCGCGCATCACCCCTGAGCAGGCCGGCCTTCCCGCCTACGGTGGAAACCGGCGGGTGACAGGACTGCGGCGCGAGGAGGTGGCGCTGCTCGCCGGGGTCAGCATCGACTACTACATCCGCATGGAACGCGGCAACCTCGCCGGCGCCTCCGACGCCGTCCTCGAAGGCGTCGCCTGGGCGCTCCAGCTTGACGACGCCGAACGCGACCACCTGTTCGACCTCGCCCGCGCGTACGAGCCCAAGCCTGCGCGGCAACGCCGAAGCAGGGAATCGGGTGTCTCGGCGAGCGTGCAGCAGGTCCTCGACGCGATCACCGACGCGCCAGCCTGGGTGCGCAATGCCCGCCACGACATGCTCGCCGCCAACCGCATGGCCCGAGCCCTCTATGCCCCGCTGCTCGCCGACCCCCGCCTGCCGGCGAACAACGCCCGCTTCGTCTACCTCGACCCGGCCTCGCGCGACTTCTTCACCGACTGGGACCGGGCCGCCGACGACATCGCCGCGATGCTGCGCTTGGAAGCCGGCCGCAATCCCTATGACAAGAAACTCGTCGAACTCATCGGTGAGCTGTCCACCCGCAGCGAGGACTTCCGCGCCCGCTGGGCCGCCCACAACGTGCGCTTCCACCGAACCGGGCACAAGAAACTGCACCACCCGGTCATCGGCGATCTCGACCTCAACTTCGAGGCCATGGAACTGCCGTCACGGCCTGGTCTCACCATGCTTGTCTACACTGCACCCAAGGACAGCCCCACCGCCGACAGCCTCACGCTTCTCGCCAGCTGGGCAGCTACCGCTGAACAAGCCGTGAGTTTACCGACAGCGAGAAGCCGGCCAGCGGTGCCGGGCAGCGTGGTGCCGGCGGCCTCGGCATCGGAACCTAGCGAGCTCTGAGCAACGTGCTGGACAACGGCCAGTTGGCCGTTGCTCAAGGCGGCGTGATCGGCCAGCGCAGCGCGGTCCGTGCCGCCGATGGCAGCGCTGATCGCATCGAAAGCCGATTTCATCAGGCAGGGGGAAGAAGATGAGTGCAGCTCAAAGCGAGGGCCGGGTCGCGGTCATTACGGGCGCGTCGTCAGGGATCGGTGCGGCGACAGCCCGCGCCCTGGCGTCAAGCGGGTACCGGCTCGCACTGCTAGCCCGGGTCTTCCGCACATGCATGAAGATCAACTCTCTGGTACTGCGGTCACCGGCCGGCCCGCGCCCGCTCCGGCTCCACCCGTGGCCCCGGGCCGCCGAAGTCACCGGATGCGGTGTCCCGCCCGGCACCCTCAAGATCAGCTGGACATACTGGCGGGTAACCGGCAGGACTCCGTCGTGGCCTCCTGGACAAGCGAGCTGATCGTGCGGCCGGTGCTGCCCGGCGAGATCGCCCGGTCCGGCGAGCTGCTGGCGGCCCATCATTGGCTCGGCGCCCGGCTGTTCGGGTCGGTGATCCGGCATGTCGCCGTGCTGGACGGCGGCTGGGTCGCGCTGCTGGGATACGGGCCCTGTCGTCAGCGCGTCCTGCGCTGATGGCTCGCGGCTCATCGACGTTAAATCGAGGGCCAGGAGATGGGTTCCGTTCCAGCAGCGCCCGGCCTACCTGCGCCGGGTCCAGAAGCCCAGCCGCCCGTCCGAGCTGAAGTGCCGCGAATCCAGGGCTCCAGCCAGCGGGAGCGACATTACCAGGCCGTTCGCCCCGGCCAAGGCCTCAACCTGCCTGAGCAGCAGGTCACGGGCAAAAGGTAGGTATCGGATCGAAGACCTGCAGCGGCCGCATGCTCATCTTGCTTTCGCTACGGACCGGGAGCGCCGGCATGCTCCAATTGTCCCAGCCCGCGGTCCAGAGATCTCAGGCGTCCGGTTCGCTGGACCGGGAGGCATCAAGCAGGTCGAGATAGCCTTCGACCGCATCCCATAGTTCATTCTCAGGGTAGCGGCCGTAGCCACGGTGCTCGCGCCGCCAGCCATGATCCCAGTACTTGTCGCGGACCTCGCGCAGATGAGCCAGCGCCGCGCCCAAGTCTTCCCGGAGCTGTCGCCGCCCATCAGCCGGCTCCGGGTCAGTCGCTCGAGCGACCCGAAGTCTCTCGCTTCTAGCGCCGTGAGCGCCCGCTCGTCGGGACCGTCATCGACAGACCAGATGCGCACCGGGCCGCGGATGTAGTGATTCCAGATCGGGTCCAGGTACGATCGCCAGAAGTACAGGAAGCCGCCCTTGCTGAGCCGCAACTCGTTCGCCAGCCAGTCGGTCCCTTCGGGGCCTGATTCCCACGGGACTTCCTCCGGGGACAGGTTGATCGCGACCGCGACCTGAACGGCATCCAGCGGGTCGGCTCCGTCCACCACCTCGCCGAAGGCATACACGGCCTTCAGGAACGGCTCCGTGTCGAACCAGAACATCTTCACGCGATCACACGCCCCGGCGAGGACCCGCAGCTTCTCGACGGCGCGCTTGTACCTCATGAGTGCTCATCATGCATCAGATTGTTCGCGCCCAGGTCCGCTGGCTATTCGGTAGTCGTTTGTAATACGATCATCAGGTGGGCGGTGAGCGGTTCGATCCAGACCTGCTGGACGAGGAAGACCCGTTTGAGATCGACACCCAGGCCGCGCACCTGTTCAAGCATCCGCACCTCGGAATCGATGACATCGATGATGTGTGGGCCAGCGACCCGCTGTTCTACCCGGCCAAGCCGCCCAGCGCACTGGCTCATGTGCGCCGAGGCCGGCGGCCGGGTGCTCGTGGTCCCCCTGGCTCCCGTGCGCAGCGGTGACCCGCACAGATGCCGTCCGATCGGCTGTTATGAGGCGGCGGACAGGCTTGCCGCCCAGTACCGGAGAGACCGATGACGAACACGCCTATGACACCTGACCAGGAATTCGATTTTTACGCGCAGCCGGAAAACCAGGAGCCGCAGGGACCGGCCCGCCGACGCCATGCCTCCCGGCTGGGCACACCGGTGCCCGTGCGGTTCCCCCCGGAACTGCTAGAGCAGGCCCGCCGCGCGGCCGATGCCGACGACCGGTCGCTATCGGCGTGGATCCGCCGGGCAGTCGAGCACGAACTGCGCCGGACCGCCTGACCCGGTATGCCCATATGCAGCGTTCAGCCATGTCAACGCCCGGAACTGCGGTCGACGGATGAAACGAGACCCGCACCAGAGGCAGGCAGACACACTCTGTGTGTCGTTATCGTTTGCACCGTGGACTGTGGCTGTATGCGCAGATAGGTCCCTTGAACTGCGGAAACAGCCTTTGGTTACTGTCTTAGGCTCGGGGCTTTGTCACTCGGGATTCGGCTACGCCCATGACCAGCCCATATTGCCGCGCAGCACAAGCGTTCCGTCGTGGCAGTGCGTAGCCGAGGCATTTTATTCAAGGATCACGTCGAGTTGCCCTGCGACTTCTGCCACGAGTGATGCGACGTCCTTGAGGAAGCGGTTCTGGTCTGGGGAGGCGCTGACCGTCGGGATCGGAGCGACGAAGAACCGGGCCTCGTCGATGCGCCGACGCAGGATGCGCTCGGCGGCCGGCCCGAGCTCGTCACCGATTGCCTTGAGCACATTCTCTGCCGAGGCGAGGACGTGCTCTTCTCGCGCCGAGAAGGTCGGCAGGTTATCGCCCGACACTTGGTCGAAGTGCGTGAACAGCAAGTGCAGCTTCATCGCGTTGCCGGAGACCGCGATGCTCTTGAGGGCTGCAACGGGCGCCTTGGAGTAAAGGTCACCGCAGCCCGGTAGACCCTCTCGCCGGTGATGATCAGCTTGGTGTCGGCGACGGTGGTCTTGGCGGTGGATGTCGAGGGGAATCGCTCCGTTTCCGGATCAGTCCCCAGCAGCTGGCGCACTACGGTCGTCTTGCCGGCACCTGTCGTGCCCAGGAGCAGGACCGTGCGATAACCATCGGAGGCGGTAGGGAGGGGACAAGGCTCTGTCGCAGAGCCGAGAAGTCGGTCCGCGTGGCCTCCAGCCCGTCATAGAAGATGTCGATGACACGCGAGTCGAAACGGCTGGCGTGCCGAGTCGTACGCATAGCCGGCAGGGCCTCAGGGCGCTTGGGACTGGCCAGGCTGCTGCCGAACGCAAGCGGCCTGGCGGGCGCCTGTAGCACCGGATAGCACCTGGTGCTACCCTTGTCTCATGCACGCTCACCCGGAGATTACCCAGCGCGACTTGCGGACAAGATCACGGGAGATCATGGATGCCGTCGAACACGGACAGTCCTTCACCGTCACCCGAGACGGCCACCGGATCGCAGAGCTGATCCCGCTGCGGCAGCGCCGCAGGTTCGTCCCCAGGCAGGAGTTCGCGGCCATGTCGCGCAATGCTCCTGCCGTTGACCTGGAGGCATTCCGGGCTGATCAAGACGCTGCATTGGATCATGAGGCTGGCAGCGCATATGAGCGATGAGCAGCCCCGGCAGGGCATGCTCGACACAAACATCCTGATCTTGCGGAAATGGATCGACGCTGCCGAGTTGCCCGATGAGATGGCGATCAGCGCTATTAGCCTGGCGGAACTGTCCGCAGGCCCGCACGAAGTCCGCAGCAATGACGAGCAGGACGCCTACGACGAGCATGCCGAGCGGGCCCGGCGGCTGGAGATCCTGCAACGGGCCGAGAACGAGTTCGACCCGGTGCCGTTCGACGCCGAGGCGGCCCGTATCTTCGGCCGCGTGACGGCGGCAGTCATCGCTGCGGGCCGTAAGCCCCGGGGCGGGGCCGTCGACCTGATGATCGCAGCCACCGCGATCGCCGAGGGCCTGCCGCTGTACACCGCCAACCCCGCCGACTTCACCGGCCTGGACACCCTCATCCGCGTCATTCCAGTCACCAGGCCGGCCGTCCCGCACGAACGGTTAGCTCGCTGACGCTGGACGAAATCAAAGCGTGTGCGGATCCAGTGCAGCATCGCGAGGGCGCCGATCAGCCCAACCCAGAACACCAGCAGGTTGGACTGTCATCGCACACACAAACAGGCCCGCGACGCCGCGCTCATGGTGGACTTTAATGCTGCCTCGAGTCCACGATTTCGGTGAGGAGGAACCTCACCTTCGCCGGGATCGGCCGTCCTGGATAGGCCTGCTCGACCAGGTCGAGGCCTTCGTCCACCGTGGTGAACCCGAGCTGGCGGTAGAGCAGGATGATGTCGTCGGCGTCGATCTCGGCGCGGGCCGCGAACAGCTTCATCGCGAGCAAGTACCTTGGGGATGCGACGTCGACGATCAGCGAGTCGCTTGAGTAGAAGCGCTGCGCATCCGGGTCGGGGCCGGGCAGGAATCCTTTCACCGCGTCGTTCAGCCAGTCTTCGGTGAGTCCGCGGTGTTCCGCTACCGCTGCCGCCGCTTGCCGGACTACGTCGGTCGGGATGAACACCGCATCGAGGTCGCGGTCGCCCTCGTGGCGTCATATGCCACGGCCAGCGCGGCGCCGCCGACGAGGAAGAGCTCGGCTCTCGCCCCGCGTGCCGCCAGTTCCGCGGACAGGTCGTCGAGCAGCGCGCGGATGTCCTCCCGCCCCAGGCCGGCACTCATGCGCGGTCAAGTGCCCCGCTCGTGATGAAGACGCCGCGGCGGCGGAACGAGGACGGCGACTCGACCAGGGCGCGCGGGTGCAGGCCTCGCAGGTCGGTGACGAACCACCAGGGCCATGCCTCACGTTCGGGCAGCCGTGCCCATGACGGAACGTCCCATCCGTCCCGGCGGGCCAGGTACTCGGCCATCGCCGCGAACGCGGCATCGACCCTGATGTCTCCGGTGCTCCTGGGGGCGCTTGCCCACATCCTCGCGGCGGCCGAGACTCCTGCATGGTGCAGGACGCTCGTGTAGTCGTCAAGCATCTGGACGAAGACATAGCGCCAGAGCCTGCTCAGCCGTTCGCCCTCCCGGAGCATCGCGACAGCGCTGCCGGCGGCCTGGTCAACCGTCTCAAACGCCTGCATCTCCACGTCTGCAATGGTAACGGCCGCACGCCCAGCAAAGCCTCAGGCCGCGACCGTACCGGCCCGCCGGCATTACTGACCGCGGAAGGCGCTCTGAAGCAGCTCCAGCGGGAAATTTTGGGGATCGGTGATCGCCGCGTAACTGGCCGACCGCCAGCGATGCGGGACCCTCGCTCCGCCCTGATCAAGTCCAGGCTGGGGCCGGTCCTTAGCCATTGATCGATGGCGGTCACGGCATGGATCCAGTCGGTGTTCGCGGGAAAGCGCTGGGTGTGCCCGCGGAACTGGTAGTAGCGGATGCCGTGCAGGTCGACGAAACCGGATGACCGGCTCAAGGTTGCGGATCTGCGGGTTGACTGACGTCCGGAAGGTATAGCGCCTGTGCTGCCCGTCGGCGCGGGGCCGGTCGCCGCCGAAGCCGGTGCTAATCATTCCCAGGCCGCCGGTTGCTGCCGAATACTGGCGGGCCCGCCTGCTCCGGCGTGATCCTGGCGCGCCGGGAGGCCGGGAACTCGCGAATCTCGGCCTGGGTGTCCATGGCTCCAGGCTAGGCGGCGCCTGGCGGGTTGTGGGGGCCCTGTCAGTACCTGGGACAGCAGGCACTCCCTCATCCGCGCCAGATCCGGTTACCTGGTGATGTCCAGCCCTGCGGCAGGCATCCGGCTCAGGAATGCCAGCAGGGCCATCTCTCCAGCAAAAGGACTAAAAGGTCTCATGAGAGCAATCGTGATGTATGGCGCCGGTGACGTGCGGGTGCAGGACGTGCCGGACCCGAAGCTGCAAGAACCGACCGACGCCGTGGTGCGCGTGCTGCGCTCGTGCATCTGCGGCAGCGACCTGTGGCCCTACGGCTCGATGCCCGCCACCGACGGCGGACGGCGGATCGGTCACGAGTTCCTGGGCGTCGTGGAGGATACCGGCCCGGACGTGTCCGGGCTCAAGGCCGGTGACGTCGTCCTGGCGCCATTCGTGTGGGCGGACAACACGTGCGTCTTCTGCCGTGAGGGCCTGCAGACCTCCTGCCGGCACGGCGGCCAGTGGGCTGCCAACGGGATAGACGGCGGCCAGGGCGAGGCCGTGCGGGTTCCGCAGGCGCAGGGCACCCTGGTGAAGCTGCCCGTCGCCGAGGATTCCGCGCTGCTGCCGTCGCTGCTGACACTGTCCGACGTGTTCTGCACCGGTCACCACTGCGCCGTGACCGCGGGAGTCGGCCCGCGCACGACGGTGACGGTGATCGGCGACGGCGCGGTCGGGCTGTCGGCGGTGCTGGCGGCCAGGCGGCTCGGCGCCGAGCGGATCGTGCTCATGGGCCGCCACAAGGTGCGCACCGACCTGGGCCGGGAGTTCGGGGCCACCGACGTGGTGGCCGAGCGCGGCGACGAGGGCATCGAGAAGGTGCGGGAGCTGACCGGCGGTGACGGCACGCACACGGTGCTGGAGTGCGTCGGCCTGAAGCCCGCCATCGAGACGGCCTTCGGGGTGGTGCGCGACGGCGGCGTGGTCAGCCGGGTCGGCGCTCCGCAGTACGACCAGGTCCCGGCGGACTTCGGCGTGTTCCTGCGCAACATCACCCTCACCGGCGGCGTGGCCCCGGCCCGCGCCTACATCGGGGAACTGCTCCCCGACGTGCTCGACGGCACGATCGAGCCCGGCCGGGTCTTCGACACCGCCGTCAGCCTCGACGGCGTGCCGGACGGCTACCGCGCGATGGCCGCCCGCGAGGCCCTCAAGGTGCTCGTCCGCCCCTGACCGGGTCCCCGGCCTTGCGGCGGGCGGCACCGCCTCACTTTCACCTGGAAGGAGCCCCATGAGCGACTGGACGAGCGAGGAGCTCACCCGCATCGCCGCGGCCGACGAGCTGGAGCTCGCGTCGCTGCGAGGCGACAGCACCGGGCGCAGCCCGGTGACCATCTGGGTCGTCCGCCACGGCGAGAACCTGTACGTGCGGTCCGTCAACGGGCCAGGCGCGGCGTGGTACCGCGGCACACAGACCCGACGCGAAGGCCATTTCCGTGCGGGCGGCGCCAGCTTGCCTTCGCCGACGCCGGTCATGACCTCGACGATCAGCTCGACGATGCCTACCGGGCCAAGTACGGCCGGTACGGCGCCGCCACCATCGGCCGGATCACCGGCCCGGAGGCGCGCAGGGCGTCCACGCCCGCCCGATCAGCCACGGTGCGCGCCCGGTAGACCTGCCCGTTCGGGCGCACCGCCGCCGGGGGTGTGGCGGGGGCGGGGTGGGGGCGCGCAGGGGCCGGGGCGCGCGGCGGCGCCGTCGGTGGCGGTGGCGGCGGTGGCGCGGTAGCGGACCGGCCTGCCGGGCTCGCGGTCAACCTCATGCCGGTCGGCGAGGGTGGCCAGGGCGTTGCCGACCGCGCCGGCTGACTTGCCAGGGCGTGGGCGATCTCACCGGGCGTGCACCGGAAGTACGCGACACCGCGCGGGCCAACCGGGCGTTCCTGCAGCGGGCCGTGCGGTTGCTGGTCGGCGAGGCCACGGTCGTCCCGGCCGCCGCGCGGGTATCGGTGCCCCCCGTGACCGCCGTCACGTGCCGCATTACTACCTGTGAGGGGTACCGATCGCCTGAGTCATTGCGGTGCGCCCGAAGCCCGACTGCCTTGTCTGCCTGCCCGGCGAGAACGAAGTTGCTCGCCCTCCGTTGATGGCGTGCCGCGTCGTGGACGGTCGGGCTCGGCGTCAGTCCCCTTGCGGTGCATCAGAGATGCTGCGTTCCCGTACATCCGGGATGAATCGGGCGGCAGTCGCGAAGTCCTTGTCGTCGTGGAGCACAACCAGGTGATGCTGGGCTGCGGTGGCGCAGATCAGCAGATCCACGGCCGACAGCGCGCGGTGGGCTCCCTGGCGCAGCAGACGATACTGAGCGGACTCTGTCCACCGCCACGCTCCCTTAGGGATCGCCGCATCCGGGTACAGCGCGTCGAACATTCCCGACATCTGCTCGTACTCGTCAATGGTGCGGGCCGAGCGGCGGAACTCAACGCGCTGAGGGTGGCAGGAGCCGATCGCGCCCGCGGAGACGACCTCGGCCCAGGCCGCCCGCAGTGCGGGGTCCCGCAGGATCCGCCACAGGGCAGACGAGTCGAGCAGGTAGCGAATCATTCCGCCGGGTCCTTCTCAACCGCCCGGCGGTGCTCCCACCCTTCGAAATCCCACCCTGCCGCCAGCGTCGCATAGTGCTCCAGGGCCGCGATCCGGCGGTGCCGGGTGGCGAACTCCCGCAGGGCGACATTGACCGTTTCCTTCTTCGTCTTCGCCCCGGACAGCCGCATGGCCTCGGCGAGGGCATCTTCATCAATGTCGATCTGGGTCAGCGCCATCAGCCGCCTCGCGTTGTTGATGATGTATGTCACTAGTATAGATCATCAACATTACACGGGCGAGCGGTACTCGCTGACCCCTGGTTCCTTGGTCTTGGCCTGCGCAGACGCACGGGCACCGGGTCACCTTCGATCAGGACTTCGCGGTTCGCATGCTGGAAGGTTCGGCCCTCCGCGACATCGGTATCCCCGCGATGGCTCCTACCTGCTGCGGCACTGCCTGTCTGCGGTACCGATCGGCCGTCCTCCCAGGGTCATGGCCGGCTGCTGACCATCGTGGCCTGCAGGCGTCATGACGGTGAGCGACCGCCACAGCTGACCGCCCGTATGGCCATCGACGGCTCACCTGACTGGCAGCCCACCTCGACCACCGCGACGTCAAGGACGCCGAGGGCCGGTTCATCGTGCGAGCCGATGCGGCATCTTGATGCCTCCATTGGGAGGCACTATGATGTCCATGTGCGTACTACCCTGACTCTTGACCCCGACGTCGCCCAGCTCGTTGACGAGGCCGTCCACCGCGCGCGGACATCGATGAAACAGGTGATCAACGATGCCCTGCGGCGGGCGCTTTCCCAGCCGCCGTCGCGCCGGGAGCCCTATCACCTTCCTGTTCACGAGGCGACGCTGCAGCCCGGCTTGGACCTGGCCGGCTTCAACCGCTTGGCCGACGAACTGGAGGACGAGGCGATTCTTGCGACCGGGAAGCGCCCTGGATCGTGATCGTCCCCGACGTCAATCTGCTGCTCTACGCAGTCGTGTCGGCCTTCCCGCAGCACAAGGCCGCCCATGCGTGGTGGGAGGAGACAGTCAACTCATCCACGGAGATCGGTCTCACCTCCCCGGCCATCTTCGGATTCATCCGGATAGCGACGAATCCGCGAGTGCTGTCCCCGCCGCTGACGGTCGATGCCGCCACGGGATACGTATCCGCGTGGCTCGGCCAGCCCAACGTCAGCCACCTCATCCCTGGCCCGCGGCATGTTGAAATTGCCTTCAGCCTCCTGCACGGTGTCGGGACCGGCGGCAACCTCACGACGGACGTTCAGCTAGCAGCATTCGCGTTCGAATACGACGCGGACATGTTCTCGAACGACACCGATTTTGCCCGCTTTCCCGGCCTGGGCTGGCGCAATCCGCTGGCCTGATCGCCGCGCCTCATTTTCGGCTCCGTGACCTGCGCAGACGGGTCGGCAGAGGCTGGCAGAGGCTCACCTTCGACCAGGACTTCGCGGTTCGCATGCTGGTACGTTCGGCCCACCGAGACATCGGTACCCTTGTATCCACCCTGAACTGCGGATTTACCGCCGGTTGGGGTACCGATCGGCTAGTTCGCCGCCGTGACGGCTGTGCTCCGGTTTGTCGGTACCGGTCGTGACAATCACAGGCATGAAGCTGCGACTGCTACGCGTCGGTGATCTCCCCGGCGAGGAGACCGTGCTCGTGCGTGGCGGTGAACTCGATCCGGACGTGCTCCAAGCCGATGCTCGGCGATACCACGGCGTGTACGGGACCTACGGGATCTCGGTATTCGCCGTGCGCGGCATGGCCCTGGATGAGATGGCACAGCAGGTACCGCTGGTCCGCTTCCGCCACCTGACACTGATCCCGGCCGGGGAGATCACCAGGTCCATGCTGCGCTTAGAGCCGACGGGGCGGAATCCGCGCCATTACACGGTTGGCTTTGATGATCTTCGCCAGGGCGTGAAAGTGCTCACTGGCTGCCAGCGTCAGGTCATGACCAACCCGTATTACGACGGGTAGCCTGGACACTAAGGAGGTGTGATGGAGCTAGAGATCGACTTGATAGCCGACCTCAACGCTGAGGATGACGAGGGGCGCGGGTGGTCCACCTTGACCGATGCCCGTGATGCTGCTCAGGTACGGCCCGGGGCGATGCTGGTCGCAGGTAACCGCTCCGGCAAGGCGGTGGTCCGGGTGGTGGCCGTGGACGGAGACGGGCAGGTGCACTTCACCGTCCTGCCGGGAGCCCTGGAGAAGAACCGCCACCTCATCGGGTGCGCCCTAGCCTGAGGAGTCGCACAGCGGAGTACCGGCAAAAAGGACTTCGCGGGTTCGCATGCAGGTACGTTCGCCCCACCGAGGAGGTCTTCACGGCGTATGCGGCTGGCTGTGCCGAATACGTGCCGAAGATCAGTCTTGCCGCAGTGCCTCGCTGATCCCGCGCTTGGCGAGTTCGAACTGCGCGCGGACGGCGGCGGACACTTCCGCCTGCTTGACCGTGTCGACGCCGAGGTCGACCTCCAGGTCGAGGTCGGTGTCGAGCAGCTCGGGCGGGTAACCGGTCATGTCGGAGACGGTCTGCACGATCTGGGCCGTGATCCCTTCCAGATCGGCCGGCCCGGCCCCAGCCGGCCCGGCCCCGGCCGGCTCGGCCGTCGGCCGAGGCAGCCTCCGGTTGCGCGGCGGCTGGCGGCGCTGCCGCCTCAGCGGCCGGCTGCGCCGGGGCCCGGTGGGGCAGGTGCCGCGGGCGTTTCCGCGGCTGGCGCCGTCTGCAGTCCCGGGTCCTGGGCGAACGCTATGACGTGCGCGAGGGTCGGGAATTCGCGCAGCTTGAGGTTCTCGTCGCGGGGGATGCCGAAGCGGGCCCGCACGGCCGCGAACACTTCCGCCTGCTTGACGGTGTCGACGCCGAGGTCGGCCTCCAGGTCGAGGTCGGTGTCGAGCAGCTCGGGCGGGTAGCCGGTCATGTCGGAGACGATCTGCACGATCTCGGCCGAGACGAAGTCCAAGCCGAGCTCATCGGGCCCGGCGGGTGCCTTGGCAGGGTCGGGTGCTGGCGGGTGCGGCTCGGCCCCGAGTGTCTGGTCGCGGACGAAGCCGATGACGTGCGCGAGGGTAGGGAATTCGCGCAGCTTGAGGTTCTCGTCGCGGGGGATGCCGAAGCGGGCCCGCGCGGCCGCGAACACTTCCGCCTGCTTGACCGTGTCGACGCCGAGGTCGGCCTCCAGGTCGAGGTCGGTGTCGAGCAGCTCGGGCGGGTAGCCGGTCATGTCGGAGACGATCTGCACGATCTCGGCCGAGACGAAGTCCAAGCCGAGCTCATCGGGCCCGGCGGGTGCCTTGGCAGGGTCGGGTGCTGGCGGGTGCGGCTCGGCCCCGAGTGTCTGGTCGCGGACGAAGCCGATGACGTGCGCGAGGGTCGGGAATTCGCGCAGCTTGAGGTTCTCGTCGCGGGGGATGCCGAAGCGGGCCCGCGCGGCCGCGAACACTTCCGCCTGCTTGACCGTGTCGACGCCGAGGTCGGCCTCCAGGTCGAGGTCGGTGTCGAGCAGCTCGGGCGGGTAGCCGGTCATGTCGGAGACGATCTGCACGATCTCGGCCGAGACGAAGTCCAAGCCGAGCTCATCGGGCCCGGCGGGTGCCTTGGCAGGGTCGGGTGCTGGCGGGTGCGGCTCGGCCCCGAGTGTCTGGTCGCGGACGAAGCCGATGACGTGCGCGAGGGTCGGGAATTCTCGGAGCTTGAGGTCGTCGTCGCGGGGGATGCCGAACCGTTCACGGACGGCCGCGAACACTTCCGCCTGCTTGACCGTGTCGACGCCGAGGTCGGCCTCCAGGTCGAGGTCTACGTCGAGCAGGTCACGCGGGTAACCGGTGAGGCGCTCGACAATAGCCGCAACAGCTTCTGCGATCGCGGCAGGATCATCGGCGTCCATTGCGGCTCCGAGGCCGGCCGCGTACAGGCCGCAAAGCGCGGCGTTGAACGACGGGATCTCGCCGAACTTCGGGTGGTTGGTGAACAGCGAGAAGACATCGGGGTCCGCGCCGAGCACGTCGTCGGCGAAGCCCTGTAGCGCCTTCTTCGGCCCGACCTCGACGAACACGCGCGCCCCAGCGTCGTAGAGGGTCCGCAGGCCCTTGAGAAACTGGACCGCCGACGCGATATGGCGGCCCAGGATGTCGAGCATCTGGGCGGTCACCTCGGCGTCGGTGCCCGAGACCGGATAGAACTCGCCGTCGACGTCGGCCACGATTGGCAGGACCGGCGGCCTCAGCCCGAGGCTGGCGAGCTGCCGTCGCAGCGGCCCGCTGATCGGCGCGACGATCGACGTGTGGAAGGCCATGCTGACCGGGATGCGCATGGCCGTGCGCCCGGCCTCGACGAATTTCGCGACCGCCTGCTCAACGGCCGCGGTCGCGCCGCCGATGACGGCCTGGTGATTGCTGTTGATGTTGGCCATGACGACATAGCCGTCCAGCGACGCCACGGTACGCTCGATCTCGTCAAGCGGGGCCATGACGGCCGCCATCGCGCCGTTGTCGGGGATGTCCAGGCGGGACAGCTCCCAGCCGCGGGTGCTGACCACATCCATTGTGGCCTCGAACGACAGGGCGCCCGCGGCCATGAGCGCCCCGTACTCGCCAACGCTGTGACCCATCACCATGTCCGGCCGGATGCCATACGCGGCAAGCAACCGGGTCAGCGCCCAGCCGGCGGCTATCACCGCCGGGTGGATGATCTCGGTCTGCAGAAGCTGCTGCTCGAGCCGGGCGACCGCAGCCGGGTCGTTCTGGTCGATGAAGATGTAGCTGGTCAGCGGCTTGCCGAGCAGCGACGTCATGATCCGGTCGGCCTCGGCGAACGTCTGCCCCACGATCGGTTCGGTCTCGCACAGTTCGCGCAGCATGTTGGCGTACTGCGAGCCCTGGCCGGTGTAGAGGAAGGCGACCTTGGGCGCCGGGCCGTGGCCGATGAAGATGCCGCGGGCACGCAGCATCCTCGCAAGCTGCGGGCTTCCCTTGGTCAGTGCCGCCGCGGCGCGGCCGGCCTTGTCCGCGAGCTCAGCCGCGTCGCCGTAGTCGATGGCGGCGCGCACCTTCGCCCCGGCCAGGGCAGGGTCCGGCGCCTTGGGTTCGGGTGCCAGGCCCTTGGCCGCCTGCTCCTGAATCCGGGTCAGCTGGGCGGCCACGTCCGCATCGCTGTCGCCGCCCACCACGAGGGCGCCGCGCAGCGGCACCTTGGCAGTCACCGCGGCCGGGCCGTTCGTCGTGGCCCCGGCGGCGTCCGGCTGCGGCTGGCGTGAAGTTGAGTGGCTCGGGCTCATGAGGATCGCTCCTGGGTCGGGGGCGGCGATCAGGCTCGCCCGTAAGGCGCGTCCGCGACGCGGTCCATGTCGGCTGTCGAGGGCTGCCGCCGCGCGGGCCGCGAAACATCCCGCACACTCCGCGTACGCGATCAGCTCGCAGAGCCGCAGCAGCATACGCTGATTCCTGGTGAGGCGCCCGGCAAGCTTCGAGCGCGCTGCCGAGCGCCTGGCAGCCGAGGGCCGCGGCGTCGGCGCCCACGTCCGGGCGCCGCGCGTGCAGCGCGCGAAGCCCGGCGGCGCTCTCCGGGTAGTAATGACCGGACGACTTCAGGTTCCGCTGCCACCGATCGCGCGCGATCGTCATCTCCATGATCTCTGATGTGCCTTCGTAGATCGTGGTGATACTTATATCTTCTCAACCTGGTACCCGCGCGCATAGTCGTAACCACCATGAGCGTGGATCGCCCGCCTCGGCGGCAGAGTTGCCCACCTCGAGCGCCATGCCTGGATGCGGGTGGTCGAGTACAGGATCGTGCGGTCGAGCGGCGACCAGCCGCCGCCGAGGCCGAAGGACGCGACCATCAGGCGCGTGTAGCCGAAGACCTTCTGTGCCTGCACGAGGCCTGCACGAGGCCCTGCCTTTCGACCAGGCCAATCTGGTTCGCGGCCGGCACGTAGACATCGCCTAATCGTTCGTTTCCCCGACATGGTCAGGCCCTCGACGCCGCCTATCTCGATCGTCCCTTCACACGGCGATTTTGACGTACCAATACGGGGCGTCCTGATCGGGGCCGAAGGTCACCGCAGGCGGGACCATCGACGCGTTCGCGCCGGAACCCGCGCCACTTACGATCCTCGTTAGGGAAGTCATCTTCAGCCGTTGCCTGGCGGCGTTCGGATGAGCCGGGATCGAGACAGCTTGGGAAGGGCCGTCATGGACCGCTTAAATCCATTGGACGCTCTGTTCGTCGATGCGGAAGACGAGGACCGGCACACGTCGATGGGGATCGCGTCGATTGGGGTGTTCGAGGGCCCGTCACCGTCGTATGGCGAGTTCCTCGAATACCTCGCCGGGCGCCTGCCGCTAGTGCCCCGCTACCGCCAGAAGCTGCGCACGGTACCGTTTCGGCTCGGGCGACCGGTCTGGGTTGAGGACCCGAACTTCGACCTCCGTTACCATGTCCGGCGGACCGCGCTGCCGGCACCTGGGGGGGACGAGCAGCTCAGCCAGTTAGTGGCGCGGGTGATGGCCCAGCGGCTCGACCGCGACTACCCGCTATGGGAGTACTGGCTCATTGAGGACCTCGCCCAGGGCCGCTGGGCGCTGATTTCAAAGATGCATCACTGCATGGTTGACGGGGTCACAGCAGGCGACCTGTACCGCGTGATCTATGACACGTCCCCCGAACCTTCGCCGCCCTCCGTCGATGGCCGGACCGTGGGCGCGGAGCCCTCCCCTCTCAATCTCGCCGCGCAGGCGGCACTGGACATGGCGCTGCTTCCGGAGCGGGAAGCAGCCATGCTGAGCGGCGCTGTGGCCCATCCTGGCCGTGCCGTCCGGCAGACGGCCGACACGGTGCGGGCCATCGCGAAGCTCGCCCCAGCGCTGTGGCCGGCCACGGGGTCCTCCCTGAGCGGGCCCATCAGCCAGCAACGGCGGTATACCTTCGCCCGGGCGTCGCTCGATGACGTCAAGACGATCAAGCGGGAGCTGGGCGGCACCGTCAACGACGTCGTCCTGGCCGCGATCAGCGGCGGCTTCCGGGCCCTCCTGCTCGCCCGCGGCGAGCATCCTGAACCGCATATGGTGCCGTCGCTGGTTCCCGTTTCTGTCCGGGGCCCAGCCGAATCTGGCCGGGGCACAGGCGAAGAGAGCATCTACGAGAACCGGGTGTCGGCGGTAGTGGCTAATCTGCCCATCCATGTAGCCGACCCGGTTGACCGGCTCGCTGCCGTCCATGACCAGCTGTCGGCATTGAAGGCGAGCAGGGAAGCGATGGCTCCGGAGGCGCTGTTTTCCCTGGGCCGTTACACCCCGTTCCCGGTGTTTTCGCGGGGCGCCCGGCTGGTCTACGGGCTGCCCCAGCGGGAGATCGTCACGGTCACCACCAATATTCCGGGTCCCCGCCAGCCGATCTACGGGATGGGCCGCCGGCTCCTGGAGATCCTCCCCTACGTGCCCATCGCCACGACGGTCCGCACCGGGGTTGCGATCTTCACCTACTGCGGCAACGTCACATTCGGGCTCACCGCTGACTACCGGACAAATCCCGACCTCGAGGTCCTGGCCCGTGGCATCGAAGACGGCTTGTCCGAGCTCCTGAAGGCCGCCCGGCACCGGCATCCGGCCAGCAGTGACGAACAACAGCCAGCCGTGACTCAACAACTGTGAGCCAGGCCGCCGCGGCGGCTGCGATTCTGGGAGCAGATTGGGAGCGGCGGCGCGCGGGCAGGTGCGGTCAGACACGGTGTTCATGACCGCGCCATACGACACGTGCAGGATTATCGAGGCCGGTAGGCATCACGGCGATGGGCTTCGCGCTCGTACTCTCCCCAGAGATCGAAGACACCGACGATGCCCTCATCGATGGCCGAGGCAGCGTGTTCGCTTGCAAGTACCTGTCCCCGGCACAGTGCCTGGCCGAGTTGATCGCCGCTTGCCGCGCACTCTTCGACGCGCTGCTGGAACCGGCTGACCCGTTCGGACAGCTCGGTGCGGACCTGCCCGATCGCCTGGACCAGACCTTGCAGGGTCTGGTCTTTGCCCAGGTCGCCGCGAAGGACGAGCGTCAGGCTGAGCAGGTCGTCATGTTCAACGATCAGCGCGGGGTGCTGCTCGGCGTCCATCGTGCTCCTTGCGGGACGGGGTGTAAGCGCTTGGCTGGGATCAGCGCCCGGAGAGCGCCCGGAGAGCGCCCGAAGAGCGCCCGGAGAGCGCCCGGAGAGCGCCCGGAGAGGGCCTGATCCCGGCGCTAATGACGGCTACGTTTGCGAGCTGGCTGACTGTTCCATCGCACATATTGCCCGGACGATTTTCCCGCCGGCCTGCGGCGTCGCGTATGCGTCCCAGTGCGTGGTGATGGTGTCCACGAGCTGAAGACCCCGGCCGCTTTCGGCCAATTCATTCGCCTCAACGCGGACCGGCAGGCGCGGGTGGGCATCCCATACCGCAATTAAGACCCGTGTCCGGTCTGACAACAGCCACAGCCGCACCGGGAAAACCCATTCCAGGGACCGCGAGGCCGCGACGGCATTAGTCACCAATTCGCTTACGACGAGTTCGACCTGCTCGCTCAGTCCCGAAAGGCGCCACTCGGCCAGCACCAGCCGAGCATGCAGCCGCGCGCATGGGACGGCCCCTGGCAATGCGCCGAACTCGATAGAGTCCCGCAGCGGCCACTCGTCCGCCATCGCTGTTCCTCGGTTGTGGGAGGGCGCAAACAGCGGAGCATGGCTCTGTGAGCCTTGAAGTCCGGCTCTGGCATTGCGGGTGCCGGTGCCCTGGCGAGGAGGGTCGGCGCGGTCAGCGGCGAGCAGGTGCATCATCAGGCCGGCGAGTCTGTCCGGGCCGGCGCCTTCCCCGTCTGGGCCGCGCACATCGAACCCGTGCGCGGCCAGTTTGCCGGCTACGGCGCGCGTGGCAGCACCAGGCTCACCGTCACCGGCAGCGATCCTGTCACGGCAGTCAATCGCCTTGGGCATCCAGATGCCTCCTTCATGTGGCTTGCTGATGACCGCTCGCAGGGCTGGCCTGGTCACTGCCGGTCTCTAGCTACTCACTCCTGATCGCTTTCCCACTTTGAGGTCTGCAAAGAGCAAACGGTATGTACAGCAGCTCTACAACTTGGGAAGGTAAGTACGAACTGACATGGCCAGGCATTGCGCAGGGATCACAGTCGTGGCACGCTGTCGCCAATAACGGCTGCGTGGGAGGGGATGTGACCGAAACCCGGCCGGGCGGCAACCGGACCGTGCTGCGCATGATCTTGGGCAGGCAGCTCCAGGCGCTGCGGGAAAAGGCCGGCATGTCCCACGATCAGGCCGCCGAGGCGATCTACTCCTCGCCATGGACCATCCGCCGCATGGAACGCGCCGAGGGCGGCCTGAAGCCGCTGACCGTCAAGAGCCTGCTGACCGCCTACGGCGTCACCGACGTCCGGGAGATCGACGCCTTCCTCGCGCTGTCCCGCGACGCCAGCAAACCCGGCTGGTGGCACACCTACACCGACGTGCTGCCGGGCTGGTTCCGCACCTTCGTCGGCCTGGAAGAAGCCGCCAGTCTCATCCGCGGCTACGAGCCGCACTGGGTGCCCGGCCTGTTGCAGACCGCCGACTACGCCCGCGTCAGCGTGCGGGTCGGCTTCCCCGACGCCGCCGACGATGAAGCCGACCGGCGCGTCGCACTGCGCCTGGCCCGCCAGCAGATCCTCGCCAGACCCCAGCCGCCCCTGCTGTGGGTGGTCATGGACGAGACAGCGCTGCGCCGGCCTGCGGCCACAGCGGGACCTGCCGTCATGCGCGCCCAGCTCGACCGGCTGATCGAGGCTACGCAGGAGCCCGGCATCACCCTGCAGGTGCTGCCGTTGGCCGCCGGGCTGCACCCGGCCATGCACGGCGTGTTCTACCTCCTGCGGTTCCCTGATCAGGAGATGCCCGACATCGTCTACGGCGAACACATGACCAGCGCCTTCTACCTGGACAAGCCCCAGGAGGCAGCCCGCTACCTGGAAGTCCTGGACCGCATCTGCGCCCTGGCCCCGGCCGCGGATGACACCGCGAAAATACTCCGCGATATCCGTAAGGAGATCTGAAATGCAGCACATACATAACGGCATGCGCGCGGCGGACCTTGGCCCCGACGGCTGGCGCAAGCCATGGAGCGGCTCCAACGGCGGCGTCTGCCTTGAGGCCAAGAGACTCCCTGGGGGCCGCGTCGCCCTGCGCCAGTCCACCGACCCGGACAGCCCCGCGCTCATCCTGGAACCTAACGAGATCAAGGCTTTCGTCCAGGGCGCCAAGGCCGGCCTCGCCGACGAACTCCTCACCTGACCAACGGCCACCGTGTGTCCCCCGCGCCGCGGCCAGCGCGGGGGACGACGTACGAACATTCCCGGACACTCATCGTGTCCATGAGTGTCCGTAGAGCGAAAGAAGGTGTGATGTCCAGCGAACTCGGCGTGTGGCTGCGCCAGCAGCGCGAGGCCCGCGGCTGGACCCGGCCCGAGGTGGCCCGCCAGCTCATCCAGGCCGGCCAGGCCAGGGGCGACACGTCCATGCCCGGCACCGACAGCATGTGCCACAACATTTACCGCTGGGAACGCGGCGCCGACAGCCCCTCAGAACGCTACAAGCACTGCTACTGCCAGGTCTTCGGCATCCCGCCCAGCCACTTCGGCCCTGGGCACCCGGACAGCCGCCCGGCAGACGCGCAAACGCCGGGAACCATCATCATGGCAACCGCACCCGGCTTACCTGCGGTCCCATCGCCCGTGCATTCCGCCCACTTCACACCCGTCCTCGCCGGTCCTCCTCTACTGACACCCGTTACCGTCGCTTACCGTGGGACATACGAGCCCGATATGGGCGATTCCACGGTTCAGCGAGAGGTGCTGATGGCCGCGCACGAAGGTAGCGAAAACGCCGCAAGCGCCGAACAGCGCGGCATTGGCGACGCCACCCTGGAACAGCTCCGCGCCGACGTGACCCGGCTGTCCCGCGAGTACATGACCGGCGAGCCGTTTCCGCTGTTCCTGGACATGCGCCGGGTGCGCGGCCGGATGCACGACGCGCTCGACCGGCGCATGTGGCCCCGCGACGCCACCCAGCTCTACTTTCTCCTAGGCTGCATCAACTGCCTCATGGCTAACGTCGCCTCGGACCTGAACAGCCCCCAAGCGGCCGAGGAGCTGGCCCGTGCAGGCTGGGCGTACGCTGTGGGCATTGATCACCGGCCCCTGATGGCGCAGTTGCGGCTTTCGTTCACCGACATCGCCTACTGGCATGAACAATCTCGCAAGGCCAGCGAGCTTGCCCAAAGTGGCCTGCAATACCTCACCGATGGTCCGACAGCTGCGCAGCTCCACCTTAAGTACGCCAGGGCAGCAGCCCGCCTGGGTGAAGCCGACCTGGCGCGGCAGGCGATCACAGCCGCACACGACGCACGTGAACGTGAATATAACGACGATCTCCTGGAAATCGGTGGCGAATTCCGCCTTACCGGCGCCAGCCAGCACTCCCTGGCGGGTTCCGCCCTGATCGAGATCCCTGGTGCTGAGCGCGATGCCGCCGCCGAACTCGAGCGTGCTGCAGAACTCTATGAGACCGGGGAGCCCGGCGAGGCGTATAGGTACACCCTGGAGGCGCGTGCCCGGATCGACCTCGGTACCGCTCGTCTGCGAGCCGGCGCGCTCGACGCCGCAGTCGTCGTGGTCGAAGCAGTGCTGTCTCTTCCGGCCTCGAAGAGAACAGTGGAACTCCCTCAACGGATGGCTGCCGTCCGTACCGAACTGGCCCAGCCGATTTTCCGGGGATCGGCGCAGGCACGCGAACTTGATGAGCGGATCGAGGAGTTCGGCCGCGAGACCATCACCACCGGGTTGCACGGCCTTTCCGGTGGTCCAGGCTAACGGCAGGCTAACGGTTGCTTCCGCACGGTCCAGGCAGGCCGCCCAGATTCGCCTAGGGTGAGCGGAAAGACCGGGTCAGCGGGCGACAGGCTCGGCGGTCCGAGGCGGAGCCTTGCCGGATCGTCGAGCGGAAAATCTGAGCAGCCCATCGGCCCGGCGCCTGCAGGCCGGCAACACAACTTCCCCCCCGAAAACGTCACGGAAAACGGACATTCCGCCCGCAGGGACGACGTTTTCGGGGGGGAAGACGCAGGAACCTGCCCGCACGCCACCAGTTCACCAGGCGCGCGGCGCCGGCGCAGCGGTCTGCCTCGATCCCCAGCTCCCGGCGGATCCACGCGACGTCCGTAGGGATCGGCGCTGGCCTCGGCCTCGCAGTCGTTGCGCCAGTCCATGTCGTCGACCAGCATCTCCACTTCGGCCCGGGCGTCGCCGCCGGCCAAGACAGCCTCGCGTGGTGTCATCCCGATGTAGTTGACCGTGTCCACCCAGGACTCACTATGCGTACGCGCCATGTCCTGCTCTGGGTCCTCGGCGGAGACCAAGAAGCTCTCGATGGTCAGGATCCGGGCGCGAGGGTGGGGTTCGCCGCCCATGCGCTCAGCCTTCCTGCGCACCTCGCGGGCGTCAGGCGCGACCGTACGCACGATCTCCTCGAACTCGGCGAGCCGTTCACAGGAGTTGGCCCACAACGTCCAGCGACGATCCTCCCTGGTGACCCTGCCCCGGCTGCCGACCTTGCCTCCGCTGGCGGCGTGCAGCTCCAGGATGTCGTCGTCGATCTCCACCAGTCGATCGGTGAGCAGCGACCAAGCTCGCTGCTCGTCCGGCAGCTCCCAGACCACCTCGGCGTCGAAGTAATCATGGCCGTCGGCGTTGCGCAGGTGCGGCTCGGGCCGTGGGGCGAAGAACTCCGCCAACTGTTCGGCTGACGGCCGTCCCATGAGCAGCGTACTCAGCTCGCGGCGCTGTTCACGGGGGACACTGGCGGGCATCGCGAACATTCGCGGCTCCGTGCCGTCGTGCAGGATCCGGCCACAGAACAGATCCAGATGGCGTGCGGAGGTGGAGAACAGCCGGTCCTTGAGGAAGACCGGCTCCCCGCCGGACAGCGGGCGGACCGTGAGGCCGGCGCCTCGCTGGATCTCCCGGGCCTCGAACAGCCCAATCGGGATGTGCTGCCAGGACTCGGCCAGCTCCCGCTCGTCATCGCGCAGCCAGTCGCCCCGGGTCCGCAGGAACTGCTCGGTGAGCCCGCACTCGGTGAGCAGCAGGTCCAGGCAGAGCAGCGCGCTGTGCGGGTTACCGCCGCTCCTGGAGACGAGCCGGCCGAGCGTCTCCGCTGAAACGGCGCGCTGCGCGTAGGCGGCCAGCAGTGCGTAGACCACCTCGGCCCGGTCGGTGAGCGGATGCACGGCCTTGGCCAGACAGCACATCTTGTACTTGCGGCCCGAACCGCACGAGCACGGCCGATTGCGGCCCGCTGTCGTCTTCGGCGGAGCCAGCTGGCGCTTGAGCGCCCCACGCAGCGCCTCAGCGGGCGGGTGACCGCTATCGCGCAGGTAGCCGTCAGCGGCCCGCGCGTCGCCACGGCAAGCGGCGTACTCACCCGCGTCCAGCAACGCGGCGGGCAGATCTGGCTGTGCGGTCAGCGCCTCGTGTACCAGGCGCTCCGCAGTGTCGGCATCCCCGCTGCCCTCGGCGGCTCGGGCGGCGAGCAGCGTCACGGCCGCGCGCTCCGGGCCAGTCTTCGCGATCCCCTGAAGCACGGCCAGCTGGTCGCCGAAACGGGTTCCCCCGGCCGCGCGGCGTTCCACCTCATCCGCGACGTAGCCGACTACCGTGGGCGAGAGCGTCAGATAGTCGCGCAGCAGCGATGGCCCGTGCTCGGGATCTTCGTCGATCCAGGTCAGCAGCAGGCCGAGCGCCATCGTGCCCGCCACGACCTCCGCCCGGTCGAGCCCGCGGATCCTGGCCAGATTCCACGGAGTGCCGCGGACGCCGACGTACCCGCCGAAGGTCTCCAGACCAGCTGCACGCAGCGTCAGAGTCAGCGGTGGCGACGGCGACGGCGACGCAAAGATCTTCGGCTCGGTGAACATCAGGCCGACGAGGATCTCATGCAGCGGCACGAACGGATAGTCGACCGTTCCCTCGACATAGTGCTTCAACGCCTCGACCGCCGCGAACGCGCAGACATCACGCAGACGCCCGGTGCCGGGAGTCTCCTCCGGTGGCTTTTGCGCGGATATCCCCAGGGCACCATCGCGCAGCCCTACCGACAGCAGATCCCCTCCGGAAAAGCCCGCCAGCCAGCCGTCCGGCCCGGTCAGCAGTTGCTCGATCATGCCCTGCCCAGCAGCGAGATCGCCGCCGATGCCCGGCGGCAGATCCAGGACGGTCGTGGCCCTCACCTCGCCGCCGCCCGCAAACGGCAGCCCTCCGACGGCGAACTGCGCCCACAGCGCCAGGTCGTCATCCGCGCTCAGCATCCCGGATGTCACCTCGATCGTGCTCAACTCATGCGTGAACGCCACGCCGTCAGCGAGCCGCAGCCCGCTCACCCACTCCCTCTCCGGAGTCGGCAGCAGATAGGGATGCTCGTCCAGATGCCTGCGAAGCATGACGGGCGCCACGTTCACAAGTCGCGCCAGCACCTCCAAGGACAGCGGCCCCCTGGCCGCGAGCAGAGCGGTGATCTCATCACTTCGGGGAGAGAGGTTGCCGACCATGGGAAAACCGTAGTGGCCACGCCGGGGTCAGCTCAGCGCATCCACTGATGATCAGGGTTTGCCGTTGTGAGCATCCCAGTTCGGGCTGCCGAGCGTCGCCGGTTTTGGCGGGGCCCACGGGGTGGGGGCGCGGTACAAGGGGCGGCGGCTGCGCGGAGCCGTTCGGAAGCAAGCCCGGGCGCTCAGGCCTCCTCCAGCCGGCGGATGAGTTCACCGATACTGCGCAGCCACGTCCGCGCCTGCCGGGCCCAATCTTCCTCGCCCAGCAGCATGACGGCCTCACCACCGAGGAACGCCAGGCCGATCAGGCCGGCGACGTCGGCGGGTGACAATGGTCCGAGCGAACCGAACCGGGTCTCCGCCTCGCGGGCGATCTCCTGAAGGACGTCGAACCACGCCCGCAACATCGCCAGTACCTGCCGGGCGAGTTCGGGATCCGACCAGCCTGCAGCGATCATCTCCTGGAGCACACGCACATAGCCCGACGCCAGATCCTCTTCGAGGACGTCGCACGCCTGCGCGTATCGCTTCCAGAGCGGCGCCTCCGCGCCGTACAGGCGGCGCTGCCGATCCACCAGCCGGCGGTTCTCGTGGTCGAGCAGGGACAGCACGAGGCCCTGTTTGCCGCCAAAGTGGATCGACTGGCTCACCCGGCTACGTGACGGGCTTCGACCCGCGGGGAGTACGCCGATCGGCCAGCGCTGCGCGCGGAGCTCGGCTACCACCCGGGCGAGCGGGTCTGCGTGGTGACCGTCGGCGGCTCCGGTATCGGCGAGGACCTCCTGCGCCGCGTCGTGGCCGCGTTCCCGGACGCCGCGCGGCGGGTACCCGGGCTGCGGATGGTCGTCGTCACGGGCCCCCGCATCGACCCAGCCACACTGCCCCGGCCCGAGGGCCTCGAGATCCACGCGTACGTGCCAGGGCTGTACCGCCACCTCGCCGCATGCGACCTGGCGATCGTGCAGGGTGGCCTGACAACCTGCATGGAGCTCACCGCCACCGCCCGGCCGTTCATCTACGTACCGCTGCGCCACCACTTCGAGCAGAACTTCCATGTGGCGCACCGGCTGCGGCGGCACGGGGCGGGGCGCCGGATGGACTTCGACGAGATCACGCCCGACTCGCTCGCCGGGGCTATCGCCGCCGAGATCGGCCGCGACGTGGCCTACCGGCCGGTGACCACCGACGGCGCCGCCCGCGCCGCTTCCATGCTCGCCGAACTGCTCTGAGGTGGTGGAGCGCAATGGCTTCGGCGTGCCGGTCGCCCATGCCCGGCAAACCCCAACCTGTGCCGCAGGGCCGTGTCCACCCTCGCGATGGACCGGTCGGGCGTGTTTCACCGTCCCGTTGATGATGAGATCCGGCGGGAGCCTGAACGGCTGCCGCGAGGAGTATTGCCGCCTGTCCCGTGAGAAGCTGCTTGCGGTCGGCGGTCGCCATGTCCGTGCCGGCGGGCCGGGCCAAATGCGGTGAACGAAGGGGTTTGCGGTGGATGGTGTGGCTGACACGGAAGCGCCGGACCGGCGGGCAGCGCTGTTTGTCGACTTCGAGAACTTGGTCTACGGCGCCGGCCAGGGCCTGCCCAAGCAGGCCAATCCGGTCCCTTCTGAGGCGCTGACCCGTTTGTGCCGCGACTATGGCGATGCCGCGATCCGCAAGGCCTACGCTGACTGGGGTCAGTTCACCAAGTTCCAGGCGAGTCTGGCCATGACCGGGGTTGACATGATCCAGGTCGCGCGGGTCGGGTCGGCGACCAAGAACGCGGCCGACATCAGGATGACCGTGGATGCCATGGAAACGATCTTCATTCATCCTACGGTCGAGGTGTTCGTCCTGGTAACTGGCGACAGCGACTACTCGCCGCTGGTGCGGAGGCTGCGGGAGTTCGGCAAATGGGTCGTCGGCGTCGGCACCCAGGCCAACGCGAGCCGACTGCTGGTGTCGGTGTGCTCGGAGTACAAGTTCTGGGGGACCTTGGTCGCCGAGATCGACCCGGCGGCCCGCCCGGCCCGTGACGCGGCATTTGACATCGCGGCCGCCAGGCGACTGCTGCTGCGGGCGTTCGACGAGGTGGCCGCGGACAAGCCGACGGCTGGGACGATCAAGAACAAGATGCTCCAGCTCGATCCGTCCTTCGACCAGCGAAACCATGGTTTCCGCACGTTCCGCGACTTCCTGGCCAGCTTCCCTGAGGAGATCAAGAATGTCGGCAAGTCGGGGGGAGACATCACCGTCGCCCGGACCGGCAAGGCGGTCTGACGAGCCGGGCTGGCGCGCCGGACGTGACGCCTACCAAGGTTCAGCCCGCCAGGGCCCAGAACGCGCAGTTGTGCTCGGCGGCGAAATTGGTCCGGGCCCGCGGCTGGGGCGGGAGCAGGGACAGCATCTGCTGGCCGGTGCCGTCGAACTGCGGCCACGCCGGCTCGGTGAACGAGGACGGGAATCCGTGCTTGGCGAAGTGCGTCCAGTACCGCTGCATGCTCGCGGCCAGTTGCTGCTGCGGCGCCGAGAGCCCACCGGGGAACGGGGTGTTGCTCACGTCGAACAGGTACTGGACCTCGGACTCGTGCGCCGCGCCGTAGGGGAAGCTGACCGGCGGAAGGTAACGCTCCGGCGCGTTCTCGTCATTGAACTCGTACGCGTACGTCGGCACGTACTTCGACAGCGACTCATCGGCCATGAGCGCGGGACAGGCGAAGATGGCGTCGGTGCCGACTGCGCCCAGGGCGACCGACGGGCTCGGGTAGGCGCTCAGCGGGTACGCGGCAGCGATCGCCGCCGCGGCGGCCGCGGGGACGCCCAAGGTTGAGGTGATCATGGCCTGGTAGTTCGCGGCCGTGACCGGAGCGCCCTCTGCGACGAACAGCCGCCACTCGTCGTGGTTCGTCCCGCTGATCACTGGCACGCGGTTGAACTGGCCGCTGGCCAAGGCAGTCCCGATCGACTGCGTGAGCACGTTGCCGTCGATATCCGGCCGGTAGCCCGACGGGCTTGTGTGGTCCAGGATGGTCGTGACCGGCAGGCTGCGCAGGCAGGCAGCGGTCTGGCTGGCGCAGCCCATCTGGGTGGCGAGTGCCTCGCCGGAGGCCTCAGCCGTCGCCAGCGGCGTCTGCGTCAGGTTGTAGGTCCCGCTTTGGGCGATGGCACCGGAGAACAGCCCGCCGGCGCCGGGCGAGGCGAGCTGCGACAGGACGCTCAGCCCGCCGGAGGACTCGCCGGAGAGGGTCACGTTCCGGGGGTTGCCGCCGAACTGGGCGATGCTGCGCTGTACCCAGCGCAGCGCCGCCTGCTGGTCCATCAGCCCGTAGTTGCCGGACGGCCCGCCCGGGTGGCTGGCGAGCGCCGGGTGCGCAAGGAAGCCGAGGATGCCGAGCCGGTAGTTGACGGTGACGACGATCACGCCGTGCCGCACGAGCGGGGCGGGGTTGTAGTCGTCGCTCTCGCCGACAACCAGGGCGCCGCCATGGAGCCACACCATCACCGGAAGGTGCCGAGCGCCGCCGGTGCGGCCCGCAGGGGTAAAGACGTTCAGGTAGAGGCAGTCTTCGGAGGTGCTGCCCACGCCGAACGGCGTGGGTGGCTGCGCGCAGTGCGGCGCGAACTTTGTGGCGTCACGTACGCCCTTCCAGCGGGCGGCTGGGTGCGGCGGCCGCCAGCGCAGCGCGCCGACCGGCGGGGCCGCGTAGGGGATGCCGAGGAATTCGTCACTCGTGCCCGCGGCCATACCGCGAACGGATCCGTCGTCGGTAGCCACCACCAGTCCCGTGCCAGGGACCGGAGCCGCGCTGGCGCCGCCGGCCGTTGCGCCCGTGGTCAGGGCCACCACGGCGATAACCCCCGCGCCGAGCCGGGCGCGCGCCCGCCATCGGGTCCTATCTCCTAACATCTGCGTCTCCTTTCCGGCGATAAGCCACTGTGCGAGGCCACGGGGGGAACCTGTCAACCTCAACGAGGCACCTGTGGGTGGCTTCTGGTGCCTGGCCGCCGGGCATCCGCCTGGGGGAGTGCCAGCCCTGGGGCCGGTGCTGCGTTACGCGGTGCGGCTCGGGGCGAGCGGCTGCGGCGGGCCCCGCGACCGGGACGGCGGTCGGGAGGGCATGCGCCTTGCCACCCCGGTTTCACTCTGCGCGAAGGCTAGCTGCCGCATGTGGCTGTAGGCCGTGAGGTGGTTCGCACGGTGGCAAAGAAAGGCCTGGGGCGGAAGGTCTCGCGGATGGGCAGCCACGGCACCGGCGCAGGGAAATCATGCGGTGGTGCCGTGGCCGCTCGGTTACTGCTGCGTCCTGGATCGCGGGGATCAGACCTGCAGGAGGGTCTGGGCGGTGCCCAGTGTGAGCCCTGGTGCGAACAGGGATGTGCCGAGCGCGGCGTCCAGGGCGCTGGCCTCGGTGGCGGTGAGTGTGAGGCCGATTCCCTTCGCGGTGAACCAGTGCGCCCCTGCCGTCAGTGTGGCCTGGGACGCGCTCACCCGGAACAGCGGCACGCGTGTCTTCGGGTTCCCGTTGACCATCCCGGTGACCTCGTCGTGGTTGAGGTTGATGATGAAGTTGCTGACCGCGATCTCCTTCCCGTTCTTGGTGTTGACGAACAGGATGCCGCCCCGGTGGTAGATGTTGCCGCCGAGCGGGCTCAGCCCTATCCGGCCGTTGGTCACCGGGAAGGTGAACTGGATAGCGGGCCCGCTCTTGACGGATCGTTGAGATTCCCTGCCGGGCCAGGTCGCGGTCGCCACGATCCCGTTCCGCAGCAGCGCGTGCGCGACGCCGGGTGCGGTTGTCAGCCGGGTGGTACCGCCCTTGAAAAGGACCGCCGCGGCGGCCGGGGTGTTAGCCGCGGCCGTTTGCGATGTGGCCGCTGACGCCGCGCTGACCGCCGGGGCCGCCAATAGGCCGCCGATCGCCGCGACGGTCGCTATGTGCCGGATCGCTCGCATTTCCTATCTCCCTTCCGGCCGCGCTGTTGCGCGGGCTCTCTCCGTAGAAGTTAATTCATAAGTCTCTGCCTTGTGCAGGATGTACTTCAATCCTGGCTGCGGCCGCGTTTTTGGTACGCGTATCCACAGATTTGCCCGCGAATTACCGGAAGGCATTGACCTTATGAAGGGGTTCCTAGCGTCCCGAACCTCTAAATTCGTCGTATAGGTAGGTCAAGACATGCCCAAGGATGGCGTGTCCTGCCGGCACGTGACAGGACAATGCCGCAGAGTTGCTGGCATGGTTTCGATCGCCTGGTCCCACCGGCCCCTTTTGATGAGCATGTTTACAGGATACACAACGCCGACCCGGTAATTAGTAATGCGGCCGCACATTCAAACACGCTGGATGCCGTATGGCACCTTATCATTTCAAAGGCGGCCGCCCGCCCGGCAGGATGAACACGAAATCACCTAAGACGCCGCACAGCCGATACCAGCGCATGGGTCCGGCGCGAACGTGATGCAGGTTGTACCTCGGCGGAATCTTACGCAATCCCACAGCGTGACCAAAGTAAGACACCCAAAAGCAACGGGGAAATTATGAAGCTCGCCATCACCGCAGCCGCCACGCTCGCCATGGCCGGGACCTTCGGCGGCCTTGCCGCGTGCGGTTCGCAGACTGCCAAGCCGGCCGCTGCCAAGCCCGCGGCTGCCGGGCCGGCCGCTGCCAAGCCCGCGGCCGCCGGGTCGGCCGCCGGGTCGGCCGCTGCCAAGCGCGCCGCCGCCAGGTCGGCCGCCGGGCCGGCCGCTGCCAAGCCCGCGGCCGCCGGGTCGGCCGCTGAAGCCCGCGGCCGCCGGGTCCAGGCCGCTGCCAAGCGCGCCGCCGCCAGGCCCGCCGCACCGGTCGGGCAGGCTGAGGTCGGTCGGCTGCTAGCGGCAGATGAGGCCGCCATCACCTCCGCTGCGGGAGGCACCAACGCCATGAAGGCCAGCTACCTTGTCAATGCCATCAACGAGCAGCGCCCAGCGTGGAACGCAGTACTGAACACGCCAGGGCTGAGCGCGAGCGCACACGCTGGTATTACGGACTGGCTGGCGTTCGCCACCCAGATCCAGGCGTACCACGGTTACCGTCCTGACCGGGTCCAGGTGCTGGCCGCAGGAGCGCGCGCGCAGGAGGAACTGACCAGCGCCTACCCGCAGCTTTCGGGACTAATACCGCGCTAGGTACCGGCGACCTGCCCTGTTCCGGGGCAAGCAGCGAATGCGACACCCGTTAGCCTCCGCGATGCTGCCGTGGTTGTGGCCCGTCGACGAGGCGCTGCCCGGAGCTGCCACGCGCCGGTCCGGGTCAACGACGCGGCATTGCCATACTGACGACGGCACCTGCGGGATCATCAGTTGCCGCCGCGGTGGACGGTCGGCCGATCCTGCGTCATAGTGGCTCTCACCACGAGCGAGGGGGCCAGCATGGCGGTTGCTGTGCAACTCGATGCGGACGGAGCAGATGGGTCCCCGCCGAAGACGTCGGCTGAACCAGGCGTGCCAGCATCCAGTTCTCCGGTGCGCACTCTTTCGTCGCGCGATAGCGATCCCTGTTCGGCGATGGCGCAGCGGCGGTGCGTAGCCGGCCTGCGGCGGCGGTGTGAGGTGAAGGCCGTTGCCGCCGCTCCGAGCGGGCTGGTCGCCTTGGGCCTTCTGCTTCCGATGGAAGCCGGCGTTCCGATCCCGCTTCCGGCCGATCTGGTGATGTTCGCCGTAGGCGAGCGGGTGGCCGCTGGAACGTTTCCGTTGTGGCTGGCGGTAGCCGGTTTCGAGGTAATTTCGGTCATCGGCACGACCGTCCTGTTCCTGGGCTGTCGCGGTCCCGCTCATCGCGTCATCGCCCGGTTCGGGCCGCGTTTCGGGCTCACCCAGGCCCGGGTCCGCCGCGCAGCGACATTCGTCGAGACGCGAGGGCGCTTTGCGCTTGCTGTCGGACGAGGAACGCCGGGCCTGCGGACCCTCACCGTGGTAGCTGCGGGCGCCTCGGGGCTGAGCTGGCGGCGTGCGCTTCCTGCACTCATCCTTGGAAGCAGCGTCTTCCTCCAACTTCACTTGGTTCTTGGCTTGTCCTCCAGGCGATAGCGCGGAACGGCGCCTTGTTCTTCTACGGTCGGCCTCGGCATCCTCCGTTAGCGCAAGCAACCTCCGGTGCTGTCAGAGAGGAGGGCGAGTCACACCCCCATGGCGCGGCACCCAGCGCCCCAGCCCGGTATTGGCTACTCTGACCCCGAGGGAGTTTTCACCGATGACGGCTGATTACGCAGCGCTCGAAGCGCGTGCGGCGGAGCTGGAGCGGCAGATGCGCCAGGTCCTGCCTGGCAAGATCGATGCCGCCGACTACGCGATCAGCCTGGTCCATGAGGACACTCGGGCCATCCGTGACACGCTGGATAAGCACGGGACCCTGCTCGAGGAGATCCTGCGGCGCCTGCCTGCTGAGCCGCACTGACACGAAACTGGGTGTACCGCTTCAGAACTGGACATCGACGAGATCTTCGCTGGCGAGGGCGTGACGATAGTGAAAACCCCGCCGCGGACACCACGCGCGAGCCGGCCGGCATCCGCGGCGAGACCAGCTCATCACTCTCGCCTGGGCCGTCCTGGACCGGGCCCGCCGCGATGGCCCCTCCAGGTCAGCGGTGGACAGCAGCAAGCAGCGCCGCGTACGACCGGACCAGCGCGGCCCGCTCCAGGGCGAGCAGCGGGCTGTCCGGGTGGCTGCCCTGGGCGACCCATTGGTCCGAGACCTCCATCGCGCGGGAACGGTGGACCGCCGCCGGGCGGACATCGGATTCCGCCACCCCGAACACGAACGCGTACAGCCGCGCCAGCGCGTCAACCAGCTCGTCGCGGGCGGCGGGCGCCAATTGCTGCGCCGCCCGGTGGACGCGCCACCACTCGACCTCCAGCCGCGCCGATTCCGCTGGGTCCCGCGGCTCGCCGTAGGTGGCCCTGACCAGCGCGTAGAACCGTCGCATGCATCGCCGGGCACGCTCCGGATCGTTGAAGGGAACCGGCGCCCACAGCTGGTTGGCTCGCAGCACATACCATGCGGCGCGCACCGTGCGCGGCCAGCTCATCCCGAACCCGGCGCGCACCATGCCAACGGCCGCGGCGAGGAACCTGAGCCATCGCCGCTGGTAGTAGGCGATCCAGGCGGCACACTCCAGACGTGCGACGCGGGCAGGGTCGAAGGATCGCAGCCGGTTGGGGCGGTCGGTGCGGCCCGCGCGCACCAGCGAGCCGGGCGATGACCGCATACGGCTGATCTGCCCGTCAATGTCCACGGCCGCCCTCCCCTTGACGGTCCGGCCTCACCCGGCGCCTACGACCCGCGGCCCCGCCTACCACAAGATCACCTGGGCACTCCCTGGGCCGGCGGTCACGGGACAGTCCGGGGCTGATGCGCCGTCAGCGGGGCGACAGTCCAGCGGAGCCGCTCGGAAGCGATCATCTCGCATCACTGGCCGATCAGGCAACGGGACCTCCGGCCGACCGCGCCTGGCCGGCCCGTGCCGGTCACCGCGACCAATCCGCCGGGTGCCTTCGATCCGGCGGTGGTCAACGGCACTGCGTGGCGGGTGCCGCGGAGGTGCCCGCCATCAACGGGCACGCGACAGCACGTGGCGTCGCCGGGCTTTACGCGGCCTGCTGCGGGGTGCGGCGGGCTGGCTTCATTTGGGTGCGCGGCAGCCCCGGCGAGGACGGGCTCGTGCTCCGGGCTCGTGGGACCAATATCAGACATAAGGGACCTGTGACCCTGACCGAAATGTCATATTTGGCATAGATTTTTCACGATAACTGAATGGGGTCCGGCCCCCGCTGCAACGGGAAGCCGGACCCTTTGACCTCAGCCTGTTGGGAGGCATATCGGTCATGACTAACTGTATCTCGCAGCGCGGGCAATGGCTCGCAACCGGGGTGGCCACAGCGGCTCTGTTCGCTGCCGGGCTCAGCACCACAGCTCAGGCGCATGCAGCCGTGCGGCCCCCGGTGCCGGTGGTGCCGTCGATCACTGAGAACGCACCACCGATCCTGTCGGCGGTCCTCAAGCCCTCCACCACACACCACCAGACCACCAAGGTCTACGTCGTCAAGCCTGGTGACTCGCTCTCGGCTATCGCGGCCAAGGTCTTTCACAACGTCTCCGTGTGGCCAAGGTTCTACGCAGCCAACCACAAGGTGATCGGCTCGTACCCCGACATCATCGTTCCTGGTCAACGGCTCAGGGAACGTCTCGCACACCACGGCATGACCGGGCGCGTCGTCCCGATCCCCGTCCAGATCCACGTCCAGGCACCCAGCGCGGTCCTGCCGGTTCCCGCACAACAGGCTCCAGCTGCCAGCCAGCCGCTTGCTGCGGCCCCCTCAGCACTTGCCCCCGCGGCGCCTGCCCCTGTTACCGCCTCTGGCGGCTCATTCGGTGCGTGCGTGCGCTCTCGTGAGTCTGGGGGCAACTATCAGGTGACGAACTCCAGCGGGCATTACGGCGCTTACCAGTTCTCCGCATCCACGTGGGCGGCCTACGGAGGCAGCCCGGGCAGCTTCGGGAACGCCAGCCCAGCAGAGCAGGACCAGGTGTTCGCCAACGCAGTCGCGCAAGGCGGCCAGAGCAACTGGACACCTTACGACGGGTGTGGCTAGGCGAAGGTCCCATGCAGGTCAAGGGGGCCCCTTGACCGAAACCGGGCGGCGGCCCCCGGGATTACCCCCCTTGGGGAGCGAAGAAAACCCGGTTTACGGCCCCGGCAATCAGCGACGACGGCATCAAAGCAGCCGTCGTCGCTGACCGCTTTTGCATGCTTGACGGATTTCTTCGACAACTTCTACAACGTCGACGTCCTTGGCGGCACCCGTATCGTCGAGCAGGCGTGGCAGGCGAGCTTCAATGTCGCCGTCGGCGGTCCGCCTACGCTAGCCGCCGGTCGCGAGCCGCAGCAGCCTGCTGCTGGAGCCGTTGAAGATGTCCTGGTCGCCGGGGAACGTGCCGCCGTCAGCGTACTGCCAGAAGGTATCGAAGCCCCAGCCGGCTGGCAGCGCGCCCAGGGCATCGGTGTCGCTCGCGACCCAGAGCGGATCCTTGCTCGCGAATCCGCGGTACCCGCCGGTGCACGTCGCCCACCAGCCGCTGGTGGTGTAGATGACCGGCCAGCGTGAGGTGAGGGCGTGGTAGGTGTGGTCGAAGCTGGCGATCCACGACACCATCGCTCTCTGCCTGAGCCGGTAGCACTCGGCACCGTATGGGTTCCCTTCGATGTCCAGAGCCCCGGGCAGCGTCCGGCCGTCAGCGGACCATCCGCCGCCGTGGGCGACGAAGTAGCGAGCCTGCGCCGCGCCACTGGAATGGTTGGGCAGCGCGAAATGGTAGGAACCGCGGATCAGCCCGGCCTCGTATGACCCGTCGTACTGGGACGCGAAGTCGGGGTTGACGTACCCGTTGCCCTCGGTTGCCTTGACGTAGGCGAACTGTGCCCCGCTGGACCTGACCGCGCTCCAGTCAATGCTGGGCTGGCGATCGCTGACATCCAGGCCCAGCACGGCAGGTGCCGCGGCCACGGGACTGATGCCCAGCTGGCCGGTGGCCAGGACGGCCATGAGACCGCAGCCCGCGGCCGCCGCAACTCCACCTCGCGCGTGCAGCGTGGCTGCACGGCAGCACAAGAACACCCATCGGATCAACGGTCCCCCCCGGTACCCGACCGCGCCACGCCTACGTGCCCCCCCGTGGGACGTTCGTGCTGAGAATCCTGGCCCGGGCTAGCGGGCGGACGATCTATCAGCACGGTGACGCACGAGAGCTCATACCCACGGGCAGGAGATCCCCAATCAGCGTGCGGTGCATTCTTTGCTGTGCTGCTCCCGTCGGTCCCGCTACCGATCTCGGCGGCGTGGCCAGGCCTGGCCCAGGCCCAGGCCCAGGCCCAGGCCTGGCCCAGGCCCAGGCTTGGCCCAGGCCCAGGCTTGGGCCAGGCCTGGCCCAGGCACTTCGCGATCGGCCTTATGCTGTTCCGGACGCTCTCGTTTGCGGAATCGAGTGAGCTTCAAGCGCACCGCATCGGCGTGCCGGGGACGCCCGGGCCGCCCGCGGGCCGCCCCTCGGAGAGGCAGGGACAGCGAGGTCCCGCGAGGTCAGCGGACGCTGTCGCTGGATGCCAGCCGTTCCACCTGGCCTTCCCGCGGGAGTCGGGGATGTTCGCTGGCCAGCACGCGCTGAGCGTGGCGTTTTCCGGCCAAGCCGGGCGCAATCCCCTGATCAATGCTGGCACAAGCGCTGATTAATCACGGTCGACGAGGATTGCCTCACACCGCAGTGACAGCGTCGCACGGTAGCCCGGACAGCGGAGGCAGCCTGAGTCTCGACGATCGAGAACCGACCGGGCGAGGCTGCAATGGCGGACCGGCCGCTGACCGCGCGGCCCGGGGAAGGCACGAGGAAATTTACCGGCCGGGGTGGGAACACTTGGAGAAGCACATGCGGATCCTGCTTATTGCGAGCGCCTACAACAGCATTACCCAGCGGGTACACGCTGAACTTGCCGATCGCGGGCACGAGGTGTCGGTTGAGCTGGCGCTCGGAGATGAGTTGCTGCGCGAAGCGGTCCGCCGTTATGACCCGGAACTTGTCATCGCGCCGATGCTGACCACGGCGATTCCCGCGGACATCTGGTCGGCTCGCCCCTGCTTCATCGTCCACCCGGGACCCAAGGGCGACCGCGGTCCATCATCGCTCGACTGGGCGATCATGGGCGGTGCCGAGCGCTGGGGTGTCACCGTGCTCCAGGCGAACGCGGTGATGGATGCGGGCGACATCTGGGCGAGCGTGGAGTTCACGATGCCCCGCTGCCCGAAGGGCTCTGTGTACCGCACCGAGGTCGCTGACGCCGCGCTGCGCGCTGTGCTGCTGGCGGTAGCCCGGTTCGAAGAAGGCGGCTACCGGCCTGAGCCGTTGGACTACAGCCGTCCCGACGTGGTCGGTGAGTGTCGTCCGCCATGCAGGCAGGAGCACCGCAGGATCGACTGGTCAGACCGAGCCCACGACTTCGGTTGTGGCAAAACTGCAGGCGGCCGACTCTAGCCCTGGCGTCCTCGACGTGATCGGCGGCGCCGAGTACTTCCTGTTCGGTGGATACGACGACGACGGTCTGCGCGGCGAGCCCGGGGCGATCGTCGCACGGCGAGGCGGTGCGATCTGCCGGGCGACCGTGGACGGAGCGGTCTGGATCCCGCAGGTGCGTCGGCGCCGGGCCCCCGGCGCACCGGGAACCTTCAAGCTGCCGGCCACACTCGCGCTCCGCGAATCACTGGCGGGCGTGCCGGAGGTCCCGGCGCCACTGACGGCGCCGCCAGGCCTGCGCACCTACCAGGAGATCAGCTACCGCGAGTCCGAGGGCGTCGGCTACCTGGAGTTCTCCTTCCCCGGCGGCGCCATGAGCACCGACCAATGCCGGCGCCTGCTCGCCGCCTACCGGCACGCTCAGGCCCGTCCCGTGCGGGTGATCGTGCTCGGCGGGCCCAGGGACTTCTTCTCCAATGGCATCCACCTGAACGTGATCGAGGCCGCCGATGATCCGGCGGAAGAGTCCTGGCGGAACATCAACGCCATCGATGATCTGGTCGAGGCAATCCTGACCACCACCAACCGGCTCACAGTGGCGGCGGTCGCGGGTAACGCCGCGGCCGGGGGCCTGATGCTCGCGCTCGCCGCTGACGAGGTCTGGTGCCGGGCGGGCGCAATCCTCAATCCGCACTACCGTTTGATGGGTCTGCACGGTTCGGAGTACTGGACCTACACCCTGCCACGGCGGGTCGGCGCGGAGGAGGCGGCCCGGCTCACAGAGGCATGCCTGCCGGTTAGCCCCGCGTCCGCGTTGCGATGCGGCCTGGTCGACCGGGTAATCGGGGGCGACATAGCCGAGTACCGCGCGCAGGTGGCCGCCCTTGCTGGGCAGCTGGCCTGGAGCCCGGATTACCCGGCGCGGCTGGCCGCGAAGGCGCGCGAGCTGACCGCGGCTGAGAAAGACCAGCCGCTGGCCGACTACCGCGACGAGGAACTAGCCATTATGAGGCGGAACTTCTTCGACCCGCGCGAACCGTACGCCCAACTGCGCCGTGCCTTCGTCTACAAGGAGAAGCCGACGCGAACGCCGCCCTACCTGGCCCGGCACCGGATCTACGCCTACCAGGAAGGGCTCACCTGACATAGGCGCTCGCCCCTCACGTGCGCCGGGCTGCGCGGAGAAGACGTTAACGAGTGGCCCTCTTTGCATCCCCGCGCCATCATGTCAGTGTGCCTGCCTCATTGATCGTGCTGACCGGACCTCCAGGGGCGGGCAAGACCACAGTCGCCCGCTTGGTGGCCGACGCGCTCGATCCGTCCGTTCACCTGCATGCGGACGATTTCTGGCGATTTATCCGTACCGGTTACGCCATACCCTGGCAACCGGAGTCGCAGGCCCAGAACGCTATCGTGATCGATGCCCTGGCAAGCGCGGCGGTGACCTACGCCGTGGGCGGTTACCACGTCGTGCTTGATGGCATCGTCCTACCGTGGGTCCTTGATCGGCTGCTGGCTCGCACCAGCACCGGCCGAGTGGAGGTCGACTACGTCGTGCTGCGCCCGGCGCAGACCGTGGCGGCACAGCGGGCACTCGGCCGGCCCGAGGACGAGCTTGCTGAGCGGCACAAAGCGATAGCCGCGGATCGCCCGGCCGACCCGGGTCCGGTCGCGCGCATGTATCGTGAATTCTCCGCCCTCGGGCCGTACGAGACGCATGTGATCGACTCATCGGCCTTGTCACCCGAGGAAACCGCCGAAGCCGTCCAGCGGCTGGTGGCGACGGGTCAGACGCGCCTCAGCCGCCCATAGCAACCTCCGCGGCTGAGCGCCCGCAGCGTGGTGACCGCGTCCTTCCACGTCAACCTCATCGCCCGCACCTCCCTTTCGCTTCAGATGCAGGTGCCACCATCAGCGTTACGCGACAGATGGGGCACGAGCAGTGCTGAAGGTCCCGCCAGTGACGCGCCGAACCTCAACTGCGGATGGGCACTCTGGGGGGTGTGATCTGCCGGCGAGCGTGGGCTCCCCGTGAACCTGGGGCTGTGGTGAGCGCCTCCGACATCTCGACCGAACGGCTCCCGCGCGGTCCCCTCAAGCTGGTGTTCGGCGTGACCCCTTTGCGGGGCGGGCTCCGCGCCTGCGGCGCCGGCGAATCCCGGTATGTGACTTTCGTCACTTCCCGTGCCCGGTGTCCTGCCGTATTATCCACCCGGTTGGCCTCACCCCCTCGGGGAGGACCTTGAGGCCGAGCACCGGCGGCAGTGGCGGCGCCGGACCGCACTGGTTACCGTTGGTACCGCATTGGCGGGCACCGACGGTCTAGATCGCGCCGGGTCCGCGACAATACTGGCGCAGCGAGGTGAGCGGTGTACATCGTGATGGTCGCGCCTGAATGCGCGCCCGCAGCCAAGACCGGCGGCCTAGGCGATGTGGTGTTCGGGCTGAGCCGGGAAGTGGAGATCCGGGGAAACACAGTTGAGATTGTGTTACCGAAGTACGCGAGCATGCGCTACGGCGACATCTGGGGCCTGCACGTCAGCCATGACAATCTGTGGGTGCCGTGGCATGGCGGGGCGATTCACTGCACGGTGTGGTTCGGCTATGTGCATGACCGCAAATGCTTCTTCATCGAGCCACACTCGGCCGACAATTTCTTCGGCCGGGACCGCCTGTATGGGTATGCCGACGACGCCGAGCGGTTCACGTTCTTTTCGAAGGCGGCGCTCGAGTTCATGCTCAAGGCGAACAAGCGCCCCGATGTCATCCACTGCCACGACTGGCAGACTGGGCTTGTGCCGGTGCTGTTGTACGAACAGTACCGCGAGGTACTTCCTTACCAGAGGGTCTGTTATACAATCCACAACTTCTGCCATCAGGGCATCGGCGGCCCGCAGCTGCTCTGGGGTCCCCACCTGGGCCCGCCCGAGTATTTCCTGCACCGGGACCGGTTGGGTGACGACACCTACCACCAGGCCGCGAACCTCATGAAGGGCGGGGTTGTGTATTCGAACTTCGTGAGCACCGTGTCACCCAGCCACGCACGTGAAGTGCGGTCCGCCGGCGCCGGATTCGGCCTCGGTCACGCTCTTCAGCTGCATCACGGCAAGTTCGGCGGGGTCCTTAACGGGGTGGACTACGACGTGTGGAACCCCGAGATCGACCCGTTCATACCGGCCCGCTATTCGATCGGAAGCCTCGACCGCAAGTACCAGAACAAGGAACGTCTGCGGGAGCGGTTCTTGCTGCGCAAGACCTGGACCCCGATCGTCGCGTATGTGGGCCGGTTAGATGAGCAGAAGGGCATGCACCTTGTCCATCACGCCCTCTTCTACGCACTGGCCAGCGGTGCGCAGTTCGTGCTGCTTGGCGACGGATTCCACCACAATGGCATCAACAGCCACTTCTGGCATCTCAAGCAGTGCCTTAACGACAACCCGGACTGTCACCTGGAGATCGGTTACAGCGAGGAGCTTGCGCATCTCGTCTACGCCGGCGCCGACCTGCTTGTGGTGCCCAGCATGTTCGAGCCATGCGGGCTGGCACCGATGACCGGGATGCGGTACGGGACGGTGCCGGTGGTGCGGGCGATCGGCGGCATGGTCGACACGGTGTTCGACCGCGACTACTCGGCGCGCCCGCCCGGCGAGCGCAACGGGTACATGTTCCACCAGGCTGACAACCTGGGCATTGAGTCCGCGCTGCACCGTGCGCTGGGACTGTGGTTTGGCTACCCGGCCGAGTTCCGCCAGCTCATGGTCAACGCCATGCGGGCCGACTACTCGTGGGCCCGGCCCGGACAGGACTACGTGAACATCTACGATTACATCCGCCACAAGTGAGCCTGCCATTGCGGCGCCGAACTCGCCCTCCGCGCATGCGAGGCCGCCAGCGCAGCGACCCGACCGCCGAGCGACCAGAACCGGAGGACATGCTGTGGACGACATCGCGTTCGCGCTGGTGCTGAACCTGCACCAGCCTGCGGGCAACCTCGAAGACCTGCTCGGCGACGACCCGTGGGCAGCCGCCGAGATCCTCTACGCGCTCGACCGCATCCCCAGATCGTTGTGGCCGTACCAAGACATCGGCCGCGTCCACCTGTCGCTGTCCGGGACACTGCTCAAGACCCTTGGCGATCCCACCTTCCAAGCACGCGCCTACGGGATAGTCGACTGCGGATCGATGCTGTGGCACCTGCAGAACACCCACATCATTGACATCCTTGGTTCCGCTTACTACCACCCTGTGCTCCCCCTCGTGCCGCCTGCCGACTGGCCGCAGCAGCTCCACCTGTGGCGCGACATCGCGGCGCACCTCTTCGCGCGCAGCGATTTCAGCGGGTTCTGGCCACCCGAGATGGGCTTCACGATGGAGCTCATCCCCCTCATCCGCCGCCTCGGCTACCACTACGTGCTCGTCGATGCCAACCATGTCGAACCGGTCGACCCCATGCGCTGGGACGAGCTTCGCTACCGGCCCCACATAGCTCGCTACGGCGGAGCCGAGATCGTCGTCGTGGTCCGCGACCGCGAACTCTCCGACGCCCAAGAATCCGGGATGGATCCCGGCTGGTTCATCCGTGAGGTCCAGGCCCGCACCAGGCACTGCGATTTCACTCCCCTGGTCACCACCTGCACCGACGGCGACAACGGGGGGTGGTTCCGTAACACCACTCCGGGCGCGAGCTTTTGGACTGCCTTCTACCAGGAGCTCCTGGACCGGGTCCGCGCCGACGAAAGCGGCGGGATCCGGCCTGCGTTCATCCACGAGCACCTCGCCGCGCATCACGCCCAGGGCGAGGTGCGGGTCCGGTCCGGTGCCTGGAACACCGGCTGGCACGACGGGACCGGCTTCACCCAATGGACCGGATCCACCGCCCAACGCGATGCGCTCGTCAGAATCCGGAACGTGAGCGAGCAACTCCACGCCGCGGCCGACCTCGCCGATTCCGCCGACCGGGCCATGCTCGACGAGGCGCTCCACCACCTGCTGCGCTCGCAGACCAGCTGCAACCTCTACTGGGGTGAGGCCTGGGTGCCCCGCTCCCATGCGGACCTCGACCGCTCCCTCGCACTCCTCGCCGCGGCAGGAACCCACTAGGGCAAACGGGGGCTATCGGGTGACGCCGGGGGCGGATCAGCGGATGGGCGGGCTGCGGTCTCCGGCGTGCCGGCTTTGCCTGGGTCAATCGCCTGTGCGGCCTCGGCCTGCCGGTCCCTGAGGTCCTGCAAGGTGTCGTTCATCTGGTCCACCCAGCCGGCCAGCTCGGTTGTCATGACGTCCTCGCCGCGCCGCACGAGCTCGTCGGGCCATGCCCATCGGGCGTGACAACGCGGCTGCGGTCACGACGGCACGGAGCAGGCGCTGATGTTCCGCCGCCGTCTACGCCCGCTGGCGAATATCTGGCCCTGTGGGCAGTCGTGTTCACATGCGCTAAGGGCACGTGAAGGCGTATGGAGAAGCGTGTGAAATTCCGATGAAGATTGCGTTTTCGGCCCGTAATGCGATCCGACTACGGCGGGGCGCGGTAGCGGGACGAAGGGCTCTAGTCGCGGTGTCGGCTGGGACCGACCGTTAGGGTGACAGGGGCGATTTGGAGGCGTGTGATGGCAGTAAGTTGAAACGCGTGAACCGCTCTCGCGGGCGCGAGCGGAAGAAGGGGCGCAAGGCTGGTGCGAGGCGGCGTCCTGCACCGGCCGGTTACGCGTGTTTCCCACGCGCGTCCCCGGTGCCGGGAGGCACGACGGGCCCGGTGTCGCGGTGGGGCGGGCTGCCAGCGGTGGCCGCGTGGACGGCGCTCAGCTGAAACGCCAGGGCTGAAACGCCAGGGCTGAAACGCCAGGCCTGAAACGCCAGGCCTGAAACGCCAGGCCTGAAACGCCAGGCCTGAAACGCCAGGGCTGAAACACCAGGGCTGAACACCACAGCGCTGAAACACCACAGCGCTGAAACACCACAGCGCCGAAACACCAGAGCGCCGAAATTTTTCACAGCTGAAACTTCCCGGGTTGTTCAGCGGAATTCCCCCAGCTGGCTGAGCGTGAGACTATCAGCTTATATGTGGTGGTGTCGTGGATTTCGACGGCTTGTCGCGGTGGTGTGGCGACCGCGGCGGGGAGGCATCGCGACGATCTTCGACGATTTTGGGTAGGTGGGCGTCGCGGGAATAGGTGAAGCAGCGATCCTCGCTGATAAAGGTATGGATGGTTTCTTATGAACGCACGTGAAGCGGCGTGGCAGTCTGGTGAGGAGGCCGCCTGGGCGCTCGCCCCGGAGGTCGGCCTCATCGGCCAGCTGGACACGGCCAGTTTCCGTCAATCGATAGTCGCGGTCCTGGCGCGGGCGGCGGAGCATCCCGTGGACGTGGCTAGCGCGGTGCTGCGCTTCTCCACGAGCCTCGCGAGGATCTTGCCGGCCGCCGGGCGGCTGTGGTTCGGGTCGCAGGCGGCGCCGCCCATTCCAACCGGCCAGGACAAGCGGTTCTCGGATCCGTCCTGGGACGACAACCCTGCGTACTTCGCCATCCGCCAGGGCTACCTCGCCGCCAGGCGGCTGACGGAGGACCTTCTCGCGGCCGGGCGCGGTGACCCGGTAGCCGATGGTAAGGCCCAGCTGGCGACCGGACTGTTCCTCGACGCGATCGCCCCGACGAACTTCCTGCTCACCAATCCCGCAGCGGTCAAGCGTGCGTTCGAGACCGGCGGGGCGAGTGTCGTCCACGGGGCGCGCAACTTCCTTGATGACCTGCTGCACAACGGTGGGCGTCCGCGCCAGGTCGATACGCGGCCCTTCGAGCTTGGCGTCAATCTCGCGGCAACCCCGGGCAAGGTTGTGTTCCGCAACGAGCTCATGGAGCTCATCCAGTACGGGCCGCAGACCGGTGAGGTTTACGGAATCCCGCTGCTTGCCAGCCCGCCGTGGATCAACAAGTACTACATCATGGACCTGGCCCCCGGGCGGAGTTTCTTCGAGTGGGCCGTTCGGCACGGCCGTACGGTCTTTGCGATCTCCTACCGCAACCCAGATGTGCGGATGCACGCCGTGACCCTCGACGACTACCTCATCACCGGTCCGCGCGCCGCGCTCGACGTGATTGCGGACATCACCGGTGCCAGCAAGATCGACATTGTCGGGCTCTGCCTCGGGGGTGCCCCGACCGCGATGCTCGCCGCCTACCTCGCGCAGGAGGGTGACGACCGGATCGGCTCGGTCACGCTTCTCAATACCACGCTCGACTACAGCGCGCCCGGCGTGCTCGGCCTCTTCAGGGAAGAGGAGACCGTGTCACGGCTCGAACGGCAGACGGTGGCCATGGGCTTTCTCGAGGGCTCCACGACGGCCGCGACGTTCGGCGCGCTGCGCCCCTACGAGCTTTTCTTCAGCTATGTGGTGTCGAACTGGCTGATGGGCCAGAGCCCACCCAGGTTCGACATCCTGGCGTGGAACGCCGACAGCACGCGGATGCCCGCGGCGATGCACTCCTTCTACCTTCGCTCGCTTTACATCCACAACCAGCTGGCCCGTGGCGAGCTTGAACTGGCCGGGCGGCAACTGTCACTGTCGTCGATCAAGAGCGACAGCTACATCGTCGGGGCCATCAACGACCACATCGAGCCCTGGCAGGGGTCGTACAAGGCGGCGCGCCTGCTCGGCGGGACCGTACGGTATGTGCTTTCCAGCGGCGGGCACATCGCCGCCATCGTCAACCCCCCAGGCCCGGAATCCTGGTACCAGGTGGCAGACCAGGACTTCCCCACGGCCGCGAAGTGGCGTGCAGCGGCAGCAAGACACAGCGGCTCCTGGTGGGAGGACTGGGCAACGTGGGCAGGACAACGCGCCGGTTCGGTCGGCCCGCAACCGCCGATGGGAAGCGACCGCTACCCGGTGCTTGGTGATGCGCCCGGCGAGTACATCCGCGGGTGACCCACACTCACCACACCTGCCGGTGGGCGCACACTCACCACACCTGCGGGTGGGCGCACGCCCTTGCACACCGTGGTGACGCGGGCCTGCATCTGCGGCGTGACGCACGTGAACGCACCCGCCAGCGGAAGACTCGCTTGGCAAACCAATCAATGCTTGATATAGTAAGCATAGGCTTCGAAGGAGGACAAGATGACTGACATCCGTACCGCTGGCCTCGAGGTGGAGGGCCAAATCCTCGAGACGGTCCGCAAGAGCCAGGAGGCGATTGTCAACGCGCTGAAGGCATGGGCTGACGTAGTTCAGTCGATCACGCCGTCGCTGCCGACGCCGAGCCTGCCCGACAATGTGCCTGGGCCAGAAGAGCTCGTGACGAACGCCTACGACTTCGCCGAGCAACTGCTCGCCGGCCAGCGGAAGTTCGCTGAGGACGTGCTCAAGGTCACCGGGTCGGTGGTAGCCAAGAAGTAGGGCTCACCGAAGACGTGAATCCCCTTGTTCGCGGTGAACCCGCATATCACGGGTCCACCGCGAACGCACACGCTCACTGGAGTTAGCACGCCTATGCATGTCGCTTCGGCCATACCGGGGGCAGCCGTGACCGACCCGTGGGACGCGCAGATGGAGGCTCTCGGCGCCTTCATCCGCAGCAAGCGCAAGCTGGCCAATCTCTCACTTCGCCAGCTCGCCGAGATGACGAGCCTGTCCAACCCGTACCTGAGCCAGATCGAGCGCGGCTTGCACCAGCCGTCGGTGCGTGTACTTAAGCTGGTCTCGGATGCTCTCGACCTGTCCGCGGAGACGCTGCTGGCAGAGGCCGGCCTGCTCGATGCGGACGGGTCAGGCGACCAGGACACCGCTGTGCCCGTGGAGCCTGCCATCCGTGCCGACAAGCGCCTGACCGAGCAGCAGCAGACCGCGCTCATCGCCGTGTATCACAGCATGCTGCGATCCTAGTCTCGTGTCTCGTGTCTCGTGTCTCGTGTCTCGTGGCGGCGAGCCTCGGCACGTTCGCCCGTGGCGCAGGCGTTCAACGCAGCATGCGAGGAATCCCGGCCGTTCAGGGCCGGGAGGAATCGCATCCCATGCGCTAATCCGGGCGTTTCTGCTGCTCGATGTACTCCTTGATGATCGCCAGCGGTGCGCCGCCGCAGGAGGCGGCGAAGTACGAAGGGGACCACAGGTGGCCGCGGATGAGGTGCTGGTTGACGCGGCCGGTGAATGAAGCTGGTCGTCGCGGTGCGCCTGTTTCCCGATGCCGCCCGGAGGCGGCGTTGCGGGGCACCGCCGGCGGCCTGCCGCTGGACGCTGGTCAACGTGCCGGTGAAGGTGAACGTCTGCTCGGACCCTGCTGACCGCTCTCGCGCTGTGCAACGAGGCTGCGAACCTGGGTCTCCGCGCAGGCATCCGGGGCACGGCCAGTACTACGCGACCGCGGCGATTGCCATCGGCGCCGCGCAGGTCAAGGGCGTGCTGCCGCCGTCAGCCGCTGCCATTGGCCGGCGAGCGCTCCTTGACGACTTGCTGTGCGCGAGGCGGAAGGGGCGCGCCAATGTCCGTCGCGAAGTCGAGAAAGCCCTGGTGACCGGGGAGTTTCTGCAAACCCTCTTGCACCAGGCTGCGGGCGCTGCTGACGTCGCCGCGCTGATGCGCCAGCCGCGCCTGCAGGAACGCAAGCTCGGGCCCACCAAGAGCGGGGTGCCGGGCAAGCCTGTCGAGGCGATCTTCGGCCTCAGAGTCCACGAGCCTGTCAAGTAGCAAGAGATGCCATTCGGCGAGAGCCGCGGTCCGCTGCTCGCGGTCCCACCCGGTGGGCCGCCAGGTGCGGTCCGGCCCGGCCGCGTCACCGCGGGCGGCCTGATCGAGCGCCTCAAGGTAGCGGTCGGCGAAACCGGCCCACATATCGGTGACCCGTAACATCCCAGCGAGCACGCTGGCGAGCGAGCTCTCCTTCGTGCTGACCCGGCCCCACCCGCTGCGTGTCCAGCCGTACCTGGACTCCCACCGGATGAGCTGCGGCGCCGCACGCGCGGCGAATCCTGCAAACCCGTATTGATCTCGCAGCTTGCCCCACAGCAGTGCCGCCGCGTCCGACACGACGAACCCCGCCGCCTCAATGGGGTCCTCGGAGCGGAAGTAGTCGTAGTTACGCAGCTCGCAGGCCAGGTCGATGAGTTGCTCCACCGCGGTCTCTCCGGCACCGGCATCGTCGGCGCGGAGCGCGTCCCGCGCATCGGTGGCCAGGTGCTGGAACGTGAATCTCCAGCGTGTCCGCTCGCGCGGCGACACGCGCCGGTCACCACCCATATACGCACCCGAGCGCGCCAGCGCGACGAAGTCGCGCACCTCGCCAAGGACCAGTCCTGGGTCAACGGGTTCCTTCGAGAGGCGTTTGGGACGATCGTGCTGGTCGGGGTCGACCTCGGCTTCGATGCGTTCCCGCAGGGTCGCTGAGCCCCGCCAGTACAGGTTCCACAGGGCCTTCTTCAGACGATCCTCGTCGAGCGAAGCCAGCCTCGCGAAGAACTCCTCGCGGTTCATCCGTTTCATCGGCACGACAGATGATGGTAGCCCTGTGGTTTGGAACCGCGGAGCTTGCACGAACGAAATCACCGGGCCGGTTCCGGTCACCGCTTCGATGTTCAGCAGCCGCCCGGTGTCGGTCGCAGGGACCTTCACGGCCCGGCCTGAGCCTCCTCGAAGGTGAGCTCCGCCGCGGGGTCGGCCTCAAGGCGCTCATCCGGGATTGGCAGCCCGCTGCGGGTGGAACGCCCGTAGGTGCCGCCGTCCAGCCGCTGCTGAGCACGGTCGAGCGCGGCCAGCCGGTCGCGCAAACTGGCCACGATGGCGTCGTCCATGCCTTCGGCAGTCAGCGGCTGCGCAGGGTCGGCGATGTCTCCTGTCTCGTTTTCCGCGGCCCGGTCTTGCTGTCCCGCCGCCTCGGTGTCCTTGAGCAGGGTTTGCACCTCGGCGCGCTCCGCCAGCAGCCGCGCCCGTGCCCGGTCCTCGTCCATCGTTCCCCCTCTGTCCCGCATCGATGAGTGGGACCCGCGCCCCGGACCGGCCCGGATGTGTTTCCGATCCGATCCGACGCCCTCACGCATCCCTGCCCCATCGCGGTGGCTGGAATGCGGTAGCTGGAATGCGGTAGCTGGAATGCGGTAGCTGGAATGCGGTAGCTGGAATGCTGTCACCCTACGCGGGACGGTACGGCTGCGTGGCGGCGGCGGGCGCGCTGCCTGACGGCGTAGGGGGCCACCAGCCAGCCGCGGGGCTTGCGGCCTGCGGGGAACCCGCCGGAGAGCCTGCTCAGGGCTCACGGAGGACTCACGCACGCAGATGGGATGCGCAAGCCGGCCTGGCATGGACAGGGACGGCGCTGATCGGCTTTGGCGACCCGTGCTATGCATTGGTATGTCTGGTACAGAGGAGGTATCGCAGAAGTGCCGATGCGGTTACGGCTGGCGCCGGTTGAGCTGTCGTTGCAGATCGCGGTCACGAATGGGGCCGGGGGTAAGATCGGCTGGAAAGTGCCTGGGCTGCGCGGTTCGTACACATCTGCGGCGGCACGGATGTCGGCGTTGCGGCTGGGGCCGGTGTGGCGGGAAGACGACGGCTCCTGCACGAGCGATGTCACCATCGCAGGCCAGGCGCGCAGTCACCACGTTTCGGGCCACGACGGACCGAGGAGGCCGGCTCGTAGGCGCCGTTCGCGATTGTGAGGCAGCAGACTCGTGGGCAGCGGGGAAAGTTGGGGCGGTATCCCGTCTCAGCGGGTGGTGGCGGTGGTGGCCCACCTCGGCACCGGGCGAGTGCAGATCGGTTCCGGTTACCTGATCACTGAGCACCGGGTCCTCACCGCCCGGCATTGCACGGTGGACAAGAGGACCGGTCGGCCGGCCCGGTTGCTGCGAGTGGTGCGCTGGTCCGACGGGGCGCAGGCGCATGCCACGTCGTCTGCCGCCGCATCGGATGTGGTGGTGCTCACGGTTGACGAGGACCCCGCGTGGGTGGTGCCGGCTGCCCTGGAACCGCCCCGGTTCGGGCGGGTGGATCGCAGCCGCTCGGGGGAACTGCGCGATTGCGGGGCGGTGGGTTTCCCGCTGTGGCAGCTCGACGCGGGGGACAAGCAGCGCAACGCTGCCGAGTTGCACGGCACGATCCGGATGACCGAGGACGTCGAGTCGGGGTTTCTGGTGATGCGCGATCCGCGGCTTGACGATGTCGCCGTTCCCGATACCGTCACGACCGGGGACCGTGCCGCTGGGTCGCCGTGGGGTGGTCTGCCCGGCGCGCTTGTGTTCTATCAGGGCATCGCACTCGGAGTGGTCATGGAGCATCACCCAAGGCAGGGCCGTTCGGCGATCACCATTCTGCCGGTGGAACGGTTCGCGGCGGTGCCTGCAGGCAGTGACCCTGAAACCAGGGCGGTGGCTGCGGCGCTCGGTCTTCCCTCCGCGGATGAGCTGCCGGTGGCCGGGGAACGGCCGGTGGCCGGGGAACGGCCGGCGGCAGCGGATGAGCTGCTGGTGGCGGGGGAACGGCCGGTGGCCGGGGAACCGCTGGCGGCAGCGGATGAGCTGCCGGTGGCCGGGGAACGGCCGGTGGCCGGGGAACGGCCGGCGGCAGCGGATGAGCTGCCGGTGGCCGGGGAACCGCCCCTGGCCGGGGAAGCGCCGCTGGCCGGGCTTGTCGACCTACTGGTCCACGGTCGGCTGCCGCGGGTAGCCGAGCTCGACCCGTACACGCTCGGTGCGACCCCGTCCGGGTTTGGCAACGCGGAAACCTACGGGCAGCGGGATGAGTATGTCCGGCGCACAAAGGATGAGCCGCTGACCACAGCACTGCGCCCCGGCCGGATGGTGGTGCTGGTCGGGCCGTCGAAGGTGGGCAAGACCCGCACCATCTTTGAGGTCGTGCGCGGGCATGACCGCTGGCGCGGTGCCCTTGTGGCCGCCCCGGTGCCGCGGTCGCTTGATCAGTTGGCCGGCCATCCCGCGCTCAGCGGCGCCGGCCCGCTGGTGATCTGGCTGGACGATCTGCCGCGTTTCCTGCCGCCGGCCGCAGATCTGTCCCTTGCCACCATCTCCCGCCTGGTCGATCGGCCAGGGCCGACCGTGCTGCTCGCCACGCTTCGCGCCGAGCAGCGGGAACAGTTGCTCGGCCACGAAGGCGAGCTGACGCGGGAGGTGCGGATGGTGCTCGACCAGGCGGTCTCGATCGAGCTAGCGAGCACCCGGGAGGATCCGGATGAGCAGGCCCGGGCCGCGGCGGTATACCCGCAGGTCGGCTCGCGGGGTGAAGGTTTGGCCGAGATGGTGTCCGGCGCGCTGGAACTGCAGCGGCGGTACCGCGACGCGGCAACCGCCAACCCCCTGTTGCATACCCTTGTGCGGACCTGTGTCGACTGGGCGCGCTGCGGACTGGCGCGGCCGATCGCGGAGCCGGACCTGGTCGCCATCGCCCGCGATACCTTAAAGGAGAACCGCCCCGACCTCGACCCGCGCGACGACGAGCTGGACGAGGCGCTCGTCCTCGCACGTAAGGAAGTTGCGGGTGGGGGCCAGGTCGCCCTGCTCCGCACTCACCGGTCGCCAGGGCGGTCCCGCGGATACGAGGCGTTCGACTACCTGGTGGCCGCCGACGACGGTCAGGGCGGCGAGAGCGCCCGGCCAGTGGCAGAAGCGACCTGGCGGTGTTTCCTGGATCGTGCGACTGATGAGGATGCGTTCTCCATCGGCATCGCCGCCTACCAGCGCGACAATGTGTCAGTCGCCGTGGCGGCGACCCGCCGGGCCGCCGAGGCGGGGGACGCAGGCGCGCAGTACGTCCTTGGGGTGCTGCTCGCTGACCGGCTGGACCCGCCGGAGCTGGCCGAGGCCCGCGCCTGGTGGACCCGGGCCGCCCAAGCCGGGGACACCGGCGCCCAGTACGGCCTCGGGGTCCTGCTTGCCACCGGCGCGGACCCGCCGGAGCTGGCCGAGGCCCGCACCTGGTACACGCGGGCTGCCGAGGCCGGGGACACCCGCGCGCAGTACGGCCTCGGGGTGCTGCTTGCCACGATCCTGGACCCGCCGGAGCTGGCCGAGGCCCGCATCTGGTGGACCCGGGCGGCCGAGGCGGGGGACGCAGGCGCGCAGTACGTCCTTGGGGTGCTGCTCGCTGACCGGCTGGACCCGCCGGAGCTGGCCGAGGCCCGCAGCTGGTACACCCGGGCCGCGGGGGCCGGGCACACCGGCGCTCTGTACGACCTCGGGCTGCTGCTCGCTGACCGGGTGGAGCCGCCGGACCTGGGCGAGGCGCGTAGCTGGTGGACCCGGGCGGCCGAGGCCGGGGACGCAGGCGCGCAGTACGGCCTGGGGGTGCTGCTTGCTGACCGGATGGACCCGCCGGAGCTGGCCGAGGTACGCAGCTGGTGGACCCGGGCGGCCGGGGCCGGGCACACTGGCGCCCAGTACGGCCTCGGAGTGCTGCTTGTCACCGCCGCGGACCCGCCGGAGCTGACCGAGGCTCGTAGCTGGTGGACCCGGGCGGCCGAGGCCGGGCACACTGGCGCCCAGTACGGCCTTGGGGTGCTGCTTGCCACCCTGCTGGACCCGCCGGCGCTGGCCGAGGCCCGCGCCTGGTTGACCCGGGCCGCCGAGACAGGGGACACCGGCGCCCAGTACCGCCTGGGGGTGCTGCTCGGCACCCGGCTGGACCCGCTGCAGCTGGCCGAGGCTCGTAGCTGGTGGACCCGGGCGGCCAAGGCCGGGCACACTGACGCCCAGTACGGCCTGGGAATGCTGCTTGCCACCGCTACGGACCCGCCGGAGCTGGCCGAGGCCCGCGCCTGGTTTACGCGGGCCGCCGAGGCGGGGCACACCGGCGCCCAGTACCGCCTCGGGCTGCTGCTCACTGACCGGCTGGATCCACCTCAGCTGGCCCAGGCCCGCACCTGGTACACACTGGCCGCCGAGGCGGGGCACACGAGCGCCCAGTACCGCCTCGGGGTGCTGCTTGCCACGATCCTGGATCCGCCGGAGCTGGCCGAGGCCCGCGCCTGGTACACGCGGGCCGCCGAGGAGGGGCACATCGACGCCCAGTACAACCTCGGGGTGCTGCTTGCCACCGTCCTGGATCCGCCGGAGCTGGCCGAGGCCCGCGCCTGGTACACGCGGGCCGCCTGGGCGGGGCACGTCGACGCCCAGTACAACCTCGGGGTGCTGCTTGCCACCGTCCTGGAGCCGCCGGAGCTGGCCGAGGCCCGTGCCTGGTACACGCGGGCCGCCGACGCAGGGGATACCGGGGCGCAGTACGGCCTCGGGCTGCTGCTCGCTGACCGGCTGGACCCGCCGGAGCTGGGCGAGGCCCGCGCCTGGTACACGCGGGCCGCCGGGGCCGGCTACACCGGCGCCCAGTACCGCCTCGGGCTGCTGCTCGCTGACCGGCTGGACCCGCCGGAGCTGGGCGAGGCCCGTGCCTGGTACACGCGGGCCGCCGAGGCGGGGGACACCGGCGCCCAGTACCGCCTCGGGCTGCTGCTCGAGGACCGGCTGGACCCGCCGGAGCTGGGCGAGGCCCGTGCCTGGTACACGCGGGCCGCCGAGGCGGGGCACACCGGCGCCCAGTACAACCTCGGGCTGCTGCTTGTCACCGCCGCGGACCCGCCGGAGCTGGCCGAGGCCCGTGCCTGGTACACGCGGGCCGCCGAGGCGGGGCACACCGACGCCCAGTACAACCTCGGGGTGCTGCTTGCCACCGCTACGGACCCGCCGGAGCTGGCCGAGGCCCGCGCCTGGTTTACGCGGGCCGCCGAGGCGGGGGACACCGGCGCCCAGTACCGCCTCGGGTTGCTGCTCGAAGGCCGGCTGGACCCGCCGGAGCTGGGCGAGGCCCGTGCCTGGTACACGCGGGCCGCCGAGGCGGGGGACACCGGCGCCCAGTACCGCCTCGGGCTGCTGCTCGAAGGCCGGCTGGACCCGCCGGAGCTGGGCGAGGCCCGTGCCTGGTACACGCGGGCCGCCGAGGCCGGGCACATCGACGCACAGTACAACCTCGGGCTGCTGCTCGAAGGCCGGCTGGACCCGCCGGAGCTGGGCGAGGCGCGCGCCTGGTACACGCGGGCCGCCGAGACGGGGCACATCGACGCCCAGTACAACCTCGGGGTGCTGCTTGCCACCGCCGTGGACCCGCCGGAGCTGGCCGAGGCCCGCGCCTGGTACACGCGGGCCGCCGAGGCAGGGGACACCGGCGCACAGTACAACCTTGGGATGCTGCTTGCCACCCGGCTGGACCCGCCGGAGCTGGCCGAGGCCCGCGCCTGGTACACGCGGGCCGCCGAGGCGGGGGACACCGGCGCCCAGTACCGCCTCGGGCTGCTGCTTGCCGCCGCCGCGGATCCGCCGGAGCTGGGCGAGGCCCGCAGCTGGTGGACCCGGGCCGCGGAGGCCGGGCACCTCAGCGCACAGTACAACCTCGGCCTGCTGCTCGCCACCCGGCTGGACCCGCCGGAACTTGCCGAGGCCCGCAGCTGGTGGACCCGGGCCGCCGAGGCCGGGCACGCCCGGTCCCGGGATGCGCTAGAGCAGGTCGGAGCTGCCTGAACCGCCGGGTCCGCTGGTTCGGGTGTTTCCCGGGATGGCCTGCCACCACCCGTCCTGCGAGTGTGCAAGGACCGGCCCGCCCGCCCGAACGTCGCGTTGTGATCGGGTAGTGGGCGGCCTCGGCATCGGCCGCGTCCGTTCTCCGGGTCAGCCGCAACCAAGCGCGAGGTCGGTGGTGGCCGCGCCGGGCGGGCGTCAGCGGCGACCGCCTGCCGGACGGCCGGAGGGGGAAGCGGCCCAGGGGCCACTGGCATACGCGGCAGGGATTCAGGAAAACGCCGCGCCGAGTGTGAACCGCTTCGCTCATTTTCGTCGTACTTGCTTCAACTGCGCAGTGGGCGATGCCGAAGAGCAGACCGGCGGGTGATGACCCTCACCAAGGGCCAAAGCCACGCCGCCTCCGGTTCATGACCGGGCCAGGCACCTAAGGAGTGATCAGCCATGCTAGCCGCCCTGCAATGTCATCCGAGGCCACCAGCGTGCATCCCGCAGCGACAGCCAGCCACACAAATGGCACGGAGGCGAGCAACGTGACAAACCATGCCGGCACCACCTCGAGCCACAGCCAGGACACGAATCAGCTGGGCCTGACATTCCCCGCGTACCTGGCCGCCGACACGCCGGACCCGGCGAATCCGCCGCCGCCCGGCCCACCGCGGCTGTGGCTGGTAATAGCCGGCGGCACCGCAGCGATCGCCGTCGCCGGAGCGGTTCTGGCGGGGACGTCGTTTGCGGGCGCACCGCACGCCGCCCGGCACCACCAACCGCCTTCGCCGCATCCGGCCGTTACGCCGACGGCAGCACCGACGCAGGCACCATCGCCGACCGCCCCGGGCCCGGGCGGCATTCCGGCGCCCCAGCCCGATCCGACCGGTACACCGGCGGCAATCCCATCGCAGGCACCGTCGCCTCCCGCGCCCAGCCAGAGCGACACCCCGGCACCTCCGCCCGGTCCGACCGTTACGCCGACGGCAACACCGACGGCAACACCGACGCAGGCACCGTCGCCGACCGCGCCCAGCGGGGACGCAGCGTATGTCCAGGACATCCAGAACGCCGGGATCGCCGCGCCGGCGTCGTGGATACTCAGCACCGGCCAGACCCTGTGTGCTGACTGGGCCGCTGGCCAGTCCTCGAGCGATACCGACAGCTCGATTCTGCTGCCCGGCGGCATCCTCCCCGGAGCACCTGGCGACGTACGACAGCATCACGCAAAACGACCTGTGCCCTTGATCGCTGGCCATCATCCTTTCCGGGGCCACGTGGGGAAGATTAAAGATCGGATCAGAACCCGCGGGAAGAACATTCTGACCACCACACCAACGGCGCGCCGGGTTCATCCAGCTATCACTGGCTACTCGGACGAGTTGTGCAGGCAGGAAGCACGGACCGGGGAGCACCTGGTCACGCACGCGGCGAGCTGCACGCAGGTGACGCTCGCGCCGGGCACCAGCCCGCAGGGTGACGGACCCGCGGTGCCGGGCGAGCCCCGCCGGAAACAGCGCCGGGCTGCTGCGCGTGCGCGAATCGGCACCAAAGATGAGACACTGCAATAGCGTGGGAGGGATACGGCGGACTACGAAAATGACCGTAGAACAGATTCGCACAAATCTACCCGAAGAACCGAATAGCTTCGTCGGCCGTGAGCATGAGCTCGACGAGTTGCGCCGGTTCTTGGTCGTCACACGTGCGCTGACCCTCTGTGGCCCTGGCGGCATCGGGAAGACGCGGCTGGCGCTGCGGATGCTTGCAGCGCTTGCGGACGAATTCCCCGACGGCGTGTGGTTTGTCGAACTCGCCGACCTTCGGCAGCCCGATCTCGTTGTCTCACGGGTGGCGTCGGTCATCGGCGTCGACGAGGAACGGGGGCGCCCGCTGCTTGACACGCTCGCGGACGCGCTGAAGCCGCGCCGCCTGCTCCTGGCGCTCGACAATTGCGAGCACTTGATCGATACCTGCGCCCGCGTTTGCGAGCGGCTGCTTGCGAGCTCGCCAGGGCTGCGGCTGATCACGACGACCCGCGAGCCGCTGCGCGTCGCGGCCGAGACCGTCTGGCAGGTGCAGCCGCTGTCCGTCCCGCCCGCTGACACGCTCGTCCCACCCGCGGAGCCCCACAACTACGAGGCGATCCGCCTGTTTGCCGACCGGGCCTCGGCGGCCCTGCCCGGATTTGCCATCAGCCCGGCCAACGCCGCGCCCGCGACGGCGCTCTGCCGTGCGCTCGATGGCATGCCGCTGGCGATCGAGCTTGCCGCCGCCTGGGTCCGTGTGCTTTCCGTGGAGCAGATCGCGGCGCGGCTGGTCGATCGCTTCGGACTGCTCACCACCGGCGATCGGACTGCCCCGCCACGTCAGAGGACCCTTCGCGCCACGATCGACTGGAGCCACGAGCTGCTCACCACTCGTGAGCAGCTGCTGCTGCGGCGGCTGTCGATCTTCGCGGGCTGGTCGCTCGAGATGGCGGAGCAGGTGTGCTCCGATGGCGATGTCCCTGCTGAGGACATGCTCGACCTGCTCGCCGCGCTCGTGGACAAGTCGCTGGTGGTGGTCGAGCCTGAAGTACTCGGTCAGGCACGCTACCGGCTGCTTGACACTATCCGCGAGTACGCGGCGGCGCGGCTTGCCGACGCGGGCGAGTCCACGACCTTCCAGCTCAGGCTGCGCGGCTACACGCTGGGCGTGGTGGAGCACAACCTGGCGATCGGGATGGCGCAGATCCCGGCACCATGGGCGGGCAGGGTGGACGTGTTCCGCAGGTACGACATTGACGCGGGCAACGTTTGGCACGTGCTGAGCCGCTGCCTGGCGGAGGCCGATGTGGAGACGGGACTGCGGATCTGCACCGGGGTCCGGCCATGCTGGCTCGTGCGGGGCTCCTTCGCAGAGGGCGGCGAATGGGTGAACGCCTTCCTGGCGCTCGATGCGCCGGGCGTGCCTCCCGGCGTCCGGGGCCCAGCCCTGGTGGGGCGCGCACAGCTCGCCCTGTCCAGCGATCCGGCCGGGGCGGCGTCATGGGCGGAGCAAGGGCTGGAGCTGTGTCGCGTCGCGGGGGATGAGTTCTGGACGGCGGCCGGGCTCAACCTTCTCAGCGAGGTATCTCTGCACACGGGCCGAACCGACGAAGCCGCGTCCCACGCGGAAGAAGCGCTGTCGATCGCCCGGGCGGCCGGCGACGGGTGGAACGAGGGATACGCCCTCGGTACCCGGGCCGCGATCGCCGGGCTGCGCGGCAGGCTGCGGGAGGCGCAGCAGCTCGCGGAGGCCTCGATCGGCGTCATGCGCGGCATTGACCACCAATGGGGTGCCGCGAGGGCATTGCTCGGCCTCGGCGACCTGGCCCGGTTGCGCGGCGACCCTGGCGACGCGCACGCCAGCTATCTGGAGGCGCTGCCCATCCTGCGTGAGATCGACTCCAGGCCCGAGATCGCGCGCTGCCTGGCGGGACTCGGCCGGGTGGCTCTTGACCAGGGTGAGATCGCCATGGCGCGCGAACACCTCGCAGGGAGCATCAGGCTGAGTCAGTCCACCGGGGCGCGCATCGGCGTGGCCCGAGGGCTCGAGGCTTTCGCCGCCCTGGCCATCCGTGAGGGCCGGCCCGAGCGCTCGGTGCAGCTGGCCGCCGCGGCGGCAGCGTTGCGCGATGCGGCGGGCCTTCCCCCGCTGTCAGGCGCGCGGACCGAACGGTACCTGGCTCCTGCACGCAGCCTGGGGGAAGCGGTTGTCGGGCGGTTGTGGGCGCAGGGCCTCGCCATGACAAGCGACGCCGCGGTGACGCTGGCCCTGGACGGGCCGCGGGCGGCCGCCGGAGGCGGCAGTGCCGTCGGTGCCGCCAATGATTCGGCCACCGTCACCGCGGCAGGGTCCTGGGCGGCGGCAGCGGCACGTCCGGCTTTGCTGACGCCGCGTGAACGCGAGATCGTCGCGCTTGTCGCCGCTGGGCACAGTAACAGGGCCATCGCGGAGGAGCTGTTCATCAGCCCGGCCACCGCGGCCAGGCACGTCGCCAACATCCTCAGCAAGCTCGGATTCACCTCGCGTACCCAGATCGCCTCGTGGGCCGCGGAAACGGGCCTCGATCTCGTCGCCCAGGCCAGCGAGAACCGCGCCCAGCCGTAGCACCGCCGGCCTGCCCGTCAAGGTGTCAGGTCCCGGCCGCCGGCCGCGCGATCAGGCGCCGGTTCTCATTCAGAATGCACTCTTTAATCACGATCCATAACGACTCCGCAAGGTCGCACTGCCCGCAAGCTGGCACGGACCAGGGGCAGGTGGCCCACGCAGGCGCGCCGATGTTCAGCTGCAGGACGTGAGCTGAAACTGGGCAAGATTCCGAAGTAGGAAATAGCGCATCGCGCCAGTCAGGCCAAACACGGGGGAAGCCTGCGCGAAGCGCCGGATCAGGAGCCTGTGATGCGCCAGACCGCGATCGCCTGCGCCGTCATCGGGGTGGTCTTCATCGTCGCCGCCGCTCTGCTCGCATTCTGGATAACTCCCCAGCTCATCGCGCGCCTTCCGAGCGACGCCAACACCAAGCGCACCTACGATGGCCAGATCAGCAGCCTCGTGGACCAGGCCGCGCTGCGGCAGGGCAACCTCGCCGCGGCGATAAGGCGCGACCTCCCTCAGACGCTGAACCGCCAGGTCCAGGTCGTGCAGACGTCAGGCAACACCGCCCTCGTGCGGGACACGAGAACGGCCACTACCTCGGGTCAGCAGATCGGCGCTGTCACCTCGCAGTACGCCGTCGACCGGCGCAGCCTCGAAGCGACGACCAGTCACCCAGGCAGCTGGAGTGTCACCAGCGCCAAGGGACTCACCGTGAGCTGGCCCATCGGCGCCAAGCAGCAGAACTACACCGGATGGGTTGACTTCACCCAGACCACGACCCAGCTGAAATATCTGCGGCAGGAGGGCCGCGGCGGGGTGAACACTTACGTGTATCAGGCGAACGTCCCAGCCGCGCCAATCAAGAACCCGCAGGTGCTGCAGGGATTTCCGAAGTCGCTGCCGGTCAGCGTGCTGCAGCGGGCCGGCCAGGCTGGGCTGGTCCCGCAGAGCCTGCTCACGAGCCTCGCGAAGGCCTTCCCGCAGGGAGCCCAGATACCGCTCGCTTACACCTATGAGGCGACGAGCACCTATTGGGTCGCGCCGGCCACCGGGATGATAGTGGACGTCAACACCAGCGAGAAGCAGACCGCGGGCGTCGCGGCGCCGGGTGGGAAGATCATCCCTGTGCTCCCGGTGCTCGTCGACAGCTACAAGGGCAGCCAGGCCAGTGTCCGGGCGGCGGCCACTGACGCGAACAACGGCAGCAACACCATCCAGGCGCTCGGCAGAACGATTCCGATCATCACGGCGGCCATCGGATTCGTGCTCCTCGTCATCGCGGCCGTTCTTTGGATGCGCGGCAGGCGGCATGGCGTTGCCGAGGCCGCGGCGCCGCCCGCAGGAGTCAAGGCCTGAACCTGCGGCCTACCCCGCGGGCGCGCCGCTCTCGCGGCTCTCGCGGATTCGCGGCTCTCGCGGACCGCGGGATCGCGGGTACGCGGGTACGCGGGCTTTGCCGGCGTTTCCGCGATCCGCGCGTGCCTTCAGCGTCGGCCTACCTCACAGCGGAGGATGCCCCACAGCGGAGGGTGCCTCACGACGGCCGGTTGCCGGGCGCACGGAGCGCACGGAGCGACATCTCGAACGCGAGCAGGCGGTTCCGTACGACCTCGGCCTGGGCGCCGCCCGCGCCCCCAGGAACGCGCTCGGCGTCCATCGCGGAGCGCACCGCCTGCAACGAGGTGAGCACGTCCACGACGGTCGCGCGGGCCTGTTCGTCCGGCGCCGCCTCACGCATCGCGTACAGCGCCTGATTGAGGTCGTCCGCGCGGCGCTGGATGTCCGCCCAGCGCGCTCCGGCGTCCGCGCCGTGAAGCGCGCCTGGCGCTTCCGCGGTGCTCATCGCGTCCTGCAGCGCCGCACCTTTCGCGTAGGCGTCGATGACCTGGGACTGCCAGCCCGCCGAAGCCGCGCGGCGCCGGCTGCTCGCATGGGCGATCCACGCGATCAGGCCGATGAAGACAAGCGCGCCAAGAGCGACCCACAGCCACACGACAGGGGACGTCGGCCCAGTGCCCGCCACCGGGGTCGTGGTGGCCGACGTGACCGGGGATGGCGCGCTCGCCGGCGGGGCCGGTGGGGCTGCCGTCACCGGCGTGGGGGGCCCGGCCCTTGACGGAGTTGGCAGGCCCGGTGCCGCTGTCTGAGTTGGCACCGCCGTCTGAGTTGGTGCCGTTGTCTGAGTTCGTGCCGTTGTCTGAGTTGGCACCGCCGGTGCCGTCGTGGCGTTCGACGACGCCGGTGGACGGGCGCTTGCAGAATGGCTCGCGACCGCACTCTTGATGGCGCCGCCGCCGCTTTGCCCGCATCCGGCCGCGAGACCTCCCACAACGAGGATCGCGGCAAGAACCACTGCCCTCTTCAGCAGCCGCATGCCCGCTTCTGCCCTCACAAGACGCGCCGCGCCCGGACGGCCCGCGGGCGGGCAGTCGGCGAGCCCGCAGGTGTCACCGGCCGGGCGGAACTGTGCCCTGAGGCTGCTCATGATCTCGCTCCGTTCCACCCAGCTTGGGTCCCATGTGAGGGTCAGGTCAGCCACCTGGCTCGTGTCCAGCCGGTATATCGGTCGGGGCGCCCCTGGGTACAGGCGGGGGCGCTGGGCATGAAGGACCTGATCGGTCGTAGCCCGAGCCGAGCGGTGGCCGCGGGTCCTTCGCCCTTGTTTCGGCCAGAACGATATCGCGAGTTCGGCCATCACGGCGATCGTCAGCGATGGATTCACCCCAGGGCTGGCGGCGATCAAGCCGTCGTGCCAGTACCGGTCGAGCCGGCCTGCCCTTGCGGTTGCCAGTGAAACAGGCACCCTCCGAGGTGCCGCGTGAGCGGCGCGGCAGGGATCCCCGCCCTTCAGGGCGGGGAGGACGTCAATGCCCTAGCTGAGCGCGAAAGACCGCCACGGTGGTGGCGGCTGCCCCATTCACCGGTCCGGTCGGCCACACCGGCGAGTTTGCCCGCTGCGCAATACCGAGCTGAACCCCGTCCGGCCAGCGACGGCGACTGCCATGGCCGGCAGGTCGGGCAAAGCCAGCCGGGGGACGCCGAGGCGGGCCGCTTCCTCGTCGTGTTCGGGCGCCGAGTAACCCCACTGTGCCCAGGCCACGGCATGGCCGGCCTCTCGGGCGGCCACCACGTTGCTGAGGCTGTCGTCGATCAGGTACACGCTGCCCGCGCCCACACCCTCTTTCGCCTGGATGTCAGCCAGCGCCCAGAGTTTGCTCTGCTGCTCCCCGTAAATCCGCTCGGGCGGAATCGCGACCGCGTGTGAGCTGAGCAGTTCTTGCACTGAGCCAAGGTCTCGGGCGGTGACCAGGTAGAGCCGATCGGCGAGTTCGGATAGCAGGTCCGGCAGGCCCTCATACAGGTCGTGGAAGGCCAGCCAGCGTTCCCGCTGCTCGATGCGGGCCGCGTCCCGGTAGTGCGATGCTCGCGTGACGAACGCGGTCACGGCAGCCAACGGCAGCGCGGCGTAAAGGCGATCGAAGTCGGCCTGTGTCCGCACCTGCTTCGAGCCGTCAAGTAGGGGCACCGCAAAGTGCCCGAGGTCGCAGGCGAAACCACGCAGCGCCAGGAAACGCACGGCGAAATCGGCAGGCAGCGCATCGAACGCGCTTGGGCCGAACTCCGTCGGCAGCCAACCGTGGTGTCCTCCCCAGGTGACCAGGGCACACTCTCGCCAGCTGTCGCAGATCACCCCGTCGAAGTCCAGGACCAGGATGGTTCGATCATCGGTCGCCAACTCAGTCGCCAACTCAGCGGTCACGGCACCACCACGAGTCGCTCGTCCATCATTTCAGGACTCCTCAGAAACAGTTCGTTTGGCGAAGCCCTTGTCGGCCTCTCGCTATGCAGAGTTCGCGGACGGCCCGATTGATACCTGGCAGCCCAGTGCATCGGCCGGTGCCTGATCAGTTCGGGGTGCTTGGCTTCCGTGGCGGGTGTCGTAGCCGACGGGTTTCCTCGACGAGCCGGAGAATTTCCCGGGCGACGACGTCGGGCCTGTCGTGGTGGATGGCGTGGTGTGTGCCGGCGACGACGACATGCCTGCCGTGGGGGGCCGCTGCGGCCAGCCCCGCCTGGAGGGTGGTCCAATGCTTGCGTAGCTGGGGCGGGAAACCCTTGGTGGCGCTGACCACGGTGACCGTGTACCGCTTCAAAACCCATCACAGGGCCGCTGAACTGGCATTTATGGGATCAAGCTACGCTGCCCGGTAGTACTCGTTGATCACGCCGTCGAGCATGTGCGTGCCGAGAATCTCGTCCACGGCTCTGACCAGCAGAGTTGCCCTGACGTCCGTACGAGCGTGATGATCGCCGGTCATGTGCCTGCGGTTCGTGTTCCTCCTGATCACGCGGGTCGCCGCGTGGCTGCGGCTGTCGCGGCGCGAGGAGGCGTGGAAGACCGCGGAGATCTTGATCCTTCGCCATCAGCTCGCCGTCCTGCAGCGGCGGCAGCTACGCCGCCCAAAGCTGAACTGGGCGGACCGGGCCCTGCTCGCGGCCCTGCTCAGCGTGATACCCAAGGCGGCGCCACGAGCTGCGGCTGCTGGTGACCCCGGACACGATCATGCGCTGGCACCGCGACATCATCCGCCGCCGCTGGGTCGCCAGGTCCAAGCGCGCCAAGACCGGTCGGCCGGCGACCCGCCGGAACATCAGCGCCCTGGTCCGACTGCTGGCCCACGAGAATCCTCAATGGGGGTACCGCAGGATCCATGGCGAGCTGGCCGGCCTGGGGGTCAAGGTCGCAGCGTCGACCGTATGGGAGATCCTCAAGGCCAGTGGCATCGACCCGGCCCGGCGGCGGACCGGGCCGACCTGGTCACAATTCTTGCGCTCCCAGGCCGAGGCGATCCTGGCGTGCGACTTCTTCACAGTCGACCTGCTCGACGGCACCCAGGCCTGCGTCCTGGCCGTGATCGAGCACGCGGCCCGGCGCATCCGCTCCTCGGCGTCACCCTGCACCCGACCGGGGAATGGACCACGCAGCAGGCCCGCAACCTGCTCATGGACCTCGGCGAGCAGGCGGCTCGGGTCAAGTTCATGATCCGCGACCGCGGCTCGAACTTCACCGCCGCGTTCGACGCGGTCCTGGCCGACGCCGGGATCCGGACCGTGCTGTGCAACGTGCGGACGCCCCGCATGAACGCGATCACTGAACGCTGGGTCGGGGGATGCCGCCGCGAGCTTCTGGACCGCACCCTGGTCTGGAACCAGGCCCATCTGCGGCGGATCTTGCGCGAGTACGAGATCCACCACAATCGACACCGGCCGCACCGCTCGCTGCACGCGGCGGCACCGCTCAAACCGCTGCCCGAACAGGTCGATCTTGAGCAGTACCGCGTCCGAAGGCAGGCTCGCGTCGGTGGCCTGATCAACGAATATCGCCTGGTCGCATGACGTGGACGAGGTTTTCGGCACGCACAGGTAAACACAGACGCAACAACCCGGGCTAGCCGGCCGGGTTGCTTTTTCTGCCGGCCCTCGTGGATCCAGGACCTTTCTAGTGCCGCGACCTCCGCGTAGCAGGCGATGACCGCCCTCACCAACGCCGCCGGCCACGCCGACCGGGCTGGGGACCTGTGGCAGGCCGTCGGTGCCGCCGCCGCGCAGCCCGGCTGGACCATGCCCATGCCGGCCGTCGAGCCGCACCAGCGGCCGCCCGCGTGCGTCCTGGCCATCGCGAGCCGGTCAGCGCCGCCGCCGGCGAGCCCGATGAACAGCTGCGCGTGTTCCTGGCCGGGCTGCCCGGCCGGTGCTGGACGCCACCGCCAGGCTGGTGTCACGGGCCCTGCCGGATCCCGAACCTGACCGGCGCGCCGCCAGGAGCCCTCCGGACGTGGTCATTGACCGGCTCCGGGTGCTCCAGCTCGCCGGCATGCACCGGGCAGGCACCGCGTGACCGGCCTCGGCGCCGCCCTGTGGCGGGAAGGGCTCACCGCGATGCACGATCCGGCCGTCACCGCGGTCCTGGCCGTGCGTGCGGGCCCGGCTGGCTGCGCCCGGCTGGCGAGTGCTGCGCGACGAGATCGACGAGGCGGTCACCACCCTGTCCCTCATCCACAGCAGTGTGAGGATCGACCGGCGTGGCCGTCACCGGCATGCGGCGCGCCCGCTACCTGACTGGCCAAGAGCCGCCTGGAACACACCAACGCCGCGGCAGCGCTCAACCTGATCCGGTTACACGCCTGGTGGAACGGGCACCCGCTGGACCGGACCCGCACCAGCCACCTCGCCCGCCTCGAACTTGCCCTGGCCTCATGAACACGAAGTAACCAGCAGGGTCAAGGTGACGTACTTCCTACCGTTGGCCGAGGCTCTCCGAGTCGTGCCAGGCAATCCCAGCGAAGCTGTTCCATGACGCGCCGCTCCGGCTGATGGCCGCAACGTCGTTCAGGATCGTCGCGCTCGGCTGACCCCAGAAACTGCTGCTCGGAGCGTCCCCTCCGGGCGGACTGATGTTCACTCCGATCCGAGCGTATTTCCCCAGCTGAGCGGTGTGTGCTAGCTCTTCGGTCGAGACCGCCAGCACTTTCGTGGCTGTGTCCTGGTAAGCCATTATGGTGATGCCGGTGATGCGCCGAAGGATGGCGATGTCCAGTGGGACGCCATCATCGGTGGGGATCCGCCAGTACCAGTAGGGGATGTCCGCCTCGACCGGCAGGCTCGCGGCTCGGATCTGGTCCATCGCGCTCAGCAGCCCTCGGATCAACCGTCGCTGGTCGGACTGCCACTCCGGCAAAGCCTGTGGCTCGATGTCGACATGCAGCCGCTCGAACAGGCCGGTCGCCGCCACCTCGCGGGCCCAGGCCCCGGCGCGTTCAGGGTGTTCCGCCCACGATGTGTCTCCGCTCAGCGCATCCAGGTGCACGCCCTGGTCCGTGGCCAACGTGCGCAAGGTGGTCAACTTGGCCAGTTCGGTGGGGCTCCGGCTGAACCCTGGGGACACCGACACGAACAGGCGCTTGGCTCCGTGCAATCGTGCCAGTGCGAGAAGCGGTCGGGGGGCACCCCAATGCCACACCCAGATGGCTGTCTGCACGAGCTGGTGCCTGTTCGCGGGCACCAGAGACGAGGATGGCAAGCAGCCAATCCCCAGCCCGGCCACGATCGTGAGGATGGTTGCCCTCCAGGAGCGATCCTTCGTTTTGCGTCCACCTACCCGTAGCGGCCGTGCTTGCATCCCTGGCCTCTCACCCGATCGACATCGGGGATGCATCGACGTATCAGGACTGCACATTGTGGCACCTGTGGTTGTCCGGCGACGATCGGGCCGCCGGTGGGCGCATCATCACTGCTGACGTGTCGGCCGCAACCTCCTCGCGCGGCGTGATCATCTTCGGGTTCCTTCCGTAGAGTGTGCGGCTTGAGGCCGAAGTCCCGCCAGATCCGCACGGGCCAGTGTCGTAACCCCACTTGCTGGGGTCCGGGGCGCCGCCCGCCGGGCCGTGCTTGTTCGCCGGTGGGCGCTGCGCCGAGCTCCTGACCGTGGCACGGGACCTGTTCGACGGTGGGCGCCTTGTGGCCGGGGGCGGCGCCGCTGGCGAACACGGATCAGTCCAGCATTGCGGTCGGCAAGCGCCATCCGTACGTACCAAATCAGCCCCAGCGGCATCAGTACCAAGCTGGAGAACGCCGCATAGATCGGGACGAGGAGCAGCCACCGGTCCCAGTGCCCCCGGTGTAGGTACAGGCACATGCCTACGTAGAGGGCGAGGACCACGAGCGGGAGCCAACTGCTGTGGACCAGTGCCCACCAGCGAAGCGGGAAGGCAAGGAGCGAGAGGCATGCGCCGTAGCACCAGAAGAAGGGATGGCGCAGCACGAGTTGCGGATTGGCGAGGAACAGCCGAACCTCGCCGCCAGCCCAGGCCAGGCGTTGCCGGAACCAGGGCGTGAACCGCTCCGGGACGGCGGTCGGTACCTCGAACGGGACGTGCCCTACCCGGAAGCCGAGGGCATCGGCGAGTATGCCCAACTCCACGTCATTGCCCTGGAAGAACAGCGAGTGGCGCAGCATCACCTGCTGATGGACCGAGGAACGCGCTGCGTGGCAGGCACCTGAGACAAGCCAGGGCAGTACCCGCCGGAGCAGCATGGCCAGTCGGTACTCGTGAGTCTGCAGCCTGCCGAGCAACGAACCACTGTGGGCGGGGATCAGTTGGACGGAGGCCAGGTCGAGATTCCGTGCCGCCATGATCCCGATCAATTCCCCGAGCGGACGGCGAGTCGTGCTGTCTGCATCCAGACACACGATCCAGGGCGCCCCCACCATACAGTGTGCGTCGCGCACGATGCGGTCCCGGATCGTGCCCGATGTCGCCCGCTTACCCGCCTGGCCTCCCGATGCCGGGACGTCTGCTCGAAAGACTCGGAACCCGTGCTCTGCGGCGAGCGCTTCCAAGGACCGGTCGAACTCGGGGGTCTCGGTCGTGGTCGTGCACAATAGGACGCGGGCACCATAGTTGGTCAGGTAGGTGACGTTCTCCAGGTAGTGGATCGACCCGTAGATCGGGACAAGTACCTCGAAGTCCTCCACCGCAGGTGCGTGGCCGATCGGTGGGCAAGTATGCAGCGCCCGCAGTCCACCGAACAGGTCCACACAGGCGATTGCTGCCGGAATCGCCAGCAGGGACAGGGCCAGCAGCAGCCAGATCCCCAGGGTCACGCGAAGATCACCTCGGGTCGGTCCGAGCCTGGGACGTCTCGAGAGGTGGGTGACGCCTGTCGCGGGTAGGTCTGTGAGGCAAGAAGGTCGAACAGTGCCCGCCGCAGCTCACGCATCCGGCCTTCCACCGCGAGGCCGGACAGCGCGTTCGCGCGTTCGCTGACACGTTCGATATCCTTACGGTGTCCTCGCACCAACCAGATCCGCGAATGCGCGGTCAGATCGAACTCCTCGGTATCGTCTAGGAGCTCCTCGTGCAGCTTCTCGCCGGAGCGCAGTCCGGTGAAGGTGATCCGTGGGTACTCGGCTTCGACCAACGTCACGTAGCGGTTCACCAGATCAATGATGCGCACGGGGTCACCCATGTCGAGCACGTAAGTCTCCCCGCTCTCGGCCATCACCGCCGACTCGATGACCAAACCCGCCGCCTCGGGGATCGTCATAAAGAAACGGGTTACGTCCTTATCGGTGACCGTTACGGGCTTGGCGTTTTCCACCTGATAGGCGAGGCTGTGCAGGAACGATCCCCGACTGCCGAGGACGTTGCCGAACCGCACCGATGCCACGCGGGTATCGCTGCCGCCGAAGCTGGCGACGAGGAGCTCAGCGAGGCGCTTGGTGGCACCGAGAATCGACACCGGTCGGGCCGCCTTGTCCGTCGAGATGTTGACGAACCGCTCGACACCAGCCTCGACGGCGGCCGAAACCACGTTGTCCGTCCCGAGGACGTTGGTCTTGAACCCTTCTGCGGGGTAACGCTCCAAGAGTGGAAGGTGCTTGTGTGCCGCGGCATGGAACACCAGTTCGGGCCGTAGGTGCGTCATGACCCGGAGGATGCCGGTACGGTCACGGACGTCGGCTAAAACCGTGTGCTCACTGTCGAGCAAACCGTGCCCAACCAGTTCCAGCTGCAGTGAGTGCAGCGCCGACTCGTCGTGATCAAGCAGGTATACAGCGCCCGGCGCAAGGGTGTGCAGCTGGCGCACGATCTCGCTGCCGATAGAACCTCCGGCCCCGGTCACCAGGACGCGACGGTCTTTAACAAGCGCCCGAGCGGCCGCGCCGTACACCGCGTCGTGGTCACGCCCCAATAACTCTGCGGCAGATACGCACTCTCGGCGATGCCTCGTTTCGCCCGCGAACGATCCCATGAGATAATCTCCTTCGGCTCGATGACTCAACGCATGATCTCAACTACTAAAGGTAATTAGCTCCGCACGACGACCGCGAAGTGAAGCCCGAAGCCGCGTTTCCGATGGGCCTTCGAGCGATCTCGGCCGAACACCGCGAGAGCGTCGCCCGCCCTCCTGCACTTCACCTGCGGACCCAGGCTGCGTGTGACGCTATAGGTCCTTTACGACGTCGGCTGTCTGCGCTGACTGAGACTCAGCCGCCATCGGTGCGTCACGACGTGCGAACTTCAAACCCACAGCGGCTTAGCCGCAAGCCACCTCCCACCTCGCTATTCATCACGCGGCCCACTTCAGGCAGGTTTCCACCGAGAACCTCCCCCGCGTCCACGAAAGAAGAATTAGCGCCAGTTGCCGGAATGCCAGTCGCTAACACCCCCTTCGTGCCTCCGCAGCGCTTCGGGATTCACCGCTACCCCGATGCAGAAGAAGGTTCTCTCGATGGTTCAAATCTCCCCAGTGTCACCCTCACGGAGGAGAGCAACTGAGAGCCGGGCCGGATCGACCCCCTAGAACAAGATCTTCCAGAACTCGAACTCCAGCCCGCACAAACCGGAGTTCGCCGCTGCTTCCACGTTGTCGATGTTGACCCTGATGCCAAAAGCAGGACCTATGAGAACCCATCCCCCCTACCTTATTAAACTCCCCTAGTTTCAGAGTTCCAGCTGAGAGTTCTCGCGGAAAGGGCCGATGGTCCCTTCCTCTCGCCTCGCTGATCTCCGCGAGGTGGAACTCCTGCTGTGCTGAGTTGCAGGGGTGCAGCTCCAACGCCATCGACACAACGGGTTCGGAGTGCTGGCCTCAGGCATTGCGCCTGGCGCCCTTTTGTGGCTTTCGTGAGAGTTATCATGATCTGCGCTGTTTCGGCGTGTCACGGGCGTAAATCGGCTGGATGCGAGGAGGCACTCGTCAAAGTCGGTGTGACTGTGGGTGATCGGGGGCCCGGTAGACCCGCACTGAGGTGCGAGCTTGCCCTTTGCTTAGCGTCGTCTTGAGACCTACATGGTCGCCGACGTGCGCTTCTTCGACGTCTGGTTGTTGAGTTGTAGCGATGTGACGTCATCCTCAATGGGTGCGGCTCTTTTGAGGTGAGCTGGTTACGCTGAGCGGATCAGCGAGGTGCTGGCAGCCGGGGATGCTAACGCGGAGGCTTTGCGGTGTGGGGACCCGGATGCCAAATACACCGACGCGTTCGACGCCGTCTTCACCGCGGCAGGCATCCGGATCCTCACCACGCCGGTCCGCGCGCCGCGGCCGAACGCGATCTGCGAGCGGTGGATCGCCAGCGCGCGGCGCGAGTGCACCGACCGCATCCTCATCGCCGGCCGGCGACATCTCCACCACGTCATCGGCGAATACGTCGATCACTACAACGCCCACCGGCCGCACCGGACTCTCAGCCAGCAACCACCCGACGGCAGGACCCACCTCGCGCCCGGCGACAACATGCGCGTCCGAAGACGCAACCGGCTCGGCGGCCTGATCCACGAGTATTCGCAGGTAGCGTGAGGTGACGGCATTGTCGGCACCCACAGGTCAACGGCGTGGTCGCGTTACGCGTGCCGCTCGATGTGATCAAGGCGAAACAAGCCAGAAACAAGCCCCCTACCGGCAGCGAGGAAAACCCTGGCACCGGCCCGCCCTGCAAAACCTGGACGACTACGACATCATCCAGGCCTACGGGCCGAATACCGGGGCATCACCAGCTACTACATGCTGGCGATCGACGTCTGGCGGCTGGGCGAACTGCGCTGGTGAACGCGGCCAAGTACAAGTCCACGGTGTCGAAAATGGCGGCCAGATACAAGGCCAAAATCGAGACACCTCACGGGCTGCGTACGTGCTTTGAGGCCAGGATCAGACGCGAGAACAAGCCAGACCTGGTAGCCGGGTTCGGCGGGATCCCGCTTGTACGGAAGAACGACGCGGTCCTCAACGACCGCGTCCCAGCCCGGCCCCCGCACCCCCGCAAAGAGCTGATCCACCGGCTCCTGACACGGCGATGTGAACTGTGCAGCGACCCGGGCAAGGTGGTCGTCCACCAGGTCCGCAAGCTCGCCAGCCTCGGGACAGCCGGGCCAGGCCAACCCGCGTGGGCGGCGAAAATGGCCAGGATGCGCCGCAAGACCCTCGTGGTCTGCGCACCCTGCTACGACGCCATCCACGCGACTCCTGTCGCGAAAGTGGCGTAAGTCACTGGAGAGCTACGTGCATCGAGCTCGTCAGGCCGCGGGAATTTGCTCGCGTGCTCAGGGAGTGGGTCTTAGCCGCGGGTGGAGTCGTCGGCGGCCCTCGGGTTCTGCCGACCGCCGGCATGGCGCTCCGGCCGGAGGCGCCGCGGTGCGCGGTGTGCCGCGACCAAGGGCTGGCGCGGCTAACGGCCCTGGGTCATGCGCGGAGCCCTTCAGGAGAAATCTCGTGCGCATGGCCGCCTGAAGCGGGGCTATGGCGGGGTGTTCATATCGCCGCGTACCTGGTCGTAAATGTCGTCGAGGTGCTTGTCGGCGTCGGGGTGGCCGAGGCTGGCGGCTTTGCCGAGCCAGTAGCCCGCGGTCCATGGATCGCCCGCGTCGGTCAGGTTGGTGCCGGTCCTGTAGGCGGCCTCGGCGTGGCCGCATTCGGCGGCGTGCTTGTAGTAGACGAGCGCGGCCTCCGCGTCGCCCGCCTGTTCGCTGGCCATGCCGAGCTGGTAGGCGGCGTCCGCGGCGACGGCGAAGTCGCGCTGCTCACACAGGCGGGCGGCGTCGCCGATTCCCCCGCGCGCGGCCCTCTCGAGCCAGGCGAGGCCTTCGCATGGATGACCGTCGCAGGACAGCAGGATACCCAGGCGGTAGGCGGCGTCCGCGTCCCCGCCCTCGGCCAGGGCCAGCAGCCGGCCACCGGGTCGCCCGAAGCTGCGCAGGTAGCGGTTGAGGGTTTCCGGGCGCTGCGCGGGGGGGCCGAACTCGTTGACGTCCTCGGGTGAGTCGTCGCCCGGGTGCGTCCGGTTCGGCGGCGGTGATGGCGGCGACGGCTGGACTGCCGTCACAGGGTCGGCCTGGCCGGGGGCCCGGAGGATCGCTTGCGGATGTGAATCGCGAGCTGTGCCACCCCCGGGATCGTGATCGCCGGTTGGATTGCCGGACGGCTGGCAGGCGTCATATGCGGCGGTCCAGAGCTGGTGCCAGTGTCCGACGCTGCCGAGCGGTGCGGTATCCAGCCCTGTCCGCTCTCTGGCGGCGTGACAGGCCCGGACGTATACAGCGACCCACGGCCAGGCTGGCAGCTTGCGGCGCTTGCCGGCCAGGATGTCGTGCGTGGTGCTCTCTGTGAGCACTGGCTGCCCGCTCGCGGGGGTGGCGAGCCGTTCTGACAACCGGCGCAGCGTGAGGAGCGATGGCTGGCCGGCGTCTTGACGGAGCCTGCGGAGCAACTCAGCGAATCGCTGGCACGCCGCAGCGCGATCGCCGTTCATCTTCCCCGGTTCTTCCGTGCTTGTGCCCTGTCGTGGCGGGGGCGCGGTTGCAGTAGCTCGCCGCGCTGTGCGACTGCGCGCCGGTCGTGGGGGTTGCGCGGCTTGCGCGGCTCGGGCCGCCGGGGACCGCTGCGCGGCTTGCACGGCTTGGGCCGCGGGGGATCGCTGCGCGGTGGTGCGAGCCCGCGCGCGCGGCCAGCCCCGACCGCGCGAGAGTCAGGTGCTCGGGCATGAGGTCTCTCCTTCCCTGATGGCTTCGCGGCAGGGTGCGTTTGTCACACGCCCTGTGGCGCCTCGTTTGTGTGGTCGGCAGGCGCCATGTGGTCCTGCCGCAGGGTCAGCCTTGAGCCTTTCGGGCAAGCATTTTCGGATTGCCCAATGTTGTACTACGACGTTTGGGAGAACGTCGCGTTCACCGCTGGCCGATACGAAAAGGCAAACACTGTCCAGCCTGGAAGTGCTAGCACTCCTACTCTTCTCGTTCAGGTCAGGACCGGTGCACAGCGGTGCTTTACTACCGCGCAAGTGCGCTGTGGTCTCAGGAGTTTCGGGTGAGACTCACGTGGCCGAACAGTAGCGTGTCACGACTCGGACGGTGAAATCCGACCTGCCGGCCCAAGGCCAAATCAACCGGCGTTACCGATCCGCCATATGCCCTCTGAGCTGCATATTCATGTTCCAGCGGGAAGCTGGGATCCCAGGATGGCGAGCCACCTGATCCCCTTATCGCGGCGTCAAACCCGCCAGTTCGGATGGGAATGCAGATGCGATCGCATGTGCCCGCGCAACAGCAGGTCATCGGCCCTGGGTCCTTCAGGCCAGCGCGGTTCACGATGCGCTCGTTTTCCCGCGCCAGGCGGGCCGCGCCAGGATCTGCTGGAGTGCGCCCGAACGTGCCCGAGCCATCCCCGCTCGTCCGGGCGCGCGCCGCCGGACCACGGACGCTTCCGGATGACACGGGACATGCCGGGACAGGGCTCAGCGCCCGGGCGCGGTGCTGCGACGCGAAACGTGTGTCCGGTGGCCGGCGTCGTGCGGATTCGTCCCGGGTCATCGGGACCGCACGCGTCCGGTCGCCCGGACGCGTATTCCTTTGCAGTGACTCGCCAGCTGGCCGAGGGGACCGCGGCCGGCGGCCGACGTTGCCAGCCATCTCAGACCCAGCTGTTTCACACGAAAGGAACCCAGGTGACCTGCTCACAGGAGCCGCGCCGTTACCCAGCCGCGCGGTCGTTCCACCGGGACGTGCTCGCCGTTGACATCGCGGGTTTCTGCGAACCTGCCCGCGACGACATGGTCCAGTTGTACATGCGGGACGCCCTCTACCGGATCTTGCCGCAGGCTTTCAGCGACGCGGGTATCGGCTGGCGCAGTTGCAGTCACGAAGATCGGGGTGACGGCGTCCTGGTGGTCGTCGGCCCGCACGTCCCGACGGCGACACTCATCCATCCGCTGGCCGACCTGATCCGCGCCGGGGTCCGCTGCCACAACCGGCTCTCCTGCCCGGCCGCCGCGATCCAGCTCCGCATGGCCGTCCACGCCGGCCAGGTCCACCGCGACTCCAATGGCCTGGCCGGAGAGACTGTCACGCACCTGTTCCGGCTCCTTGAAGCCGAGCAGGCGAAGACCGCCCTGGTCCGCACCGGTGCGGACCTGGCGCTTGTCGTGTCCGGATACCTCCATCAGACCGTGATCCGTCACGGCTGCGGCCTCATCGACCCGGCCGTTTTTCGCCCGATTAACGTCGCGGTGAAACAGACACGCACCCGCGCGTGGCTCCACGCTCCTGGCGGCCTCCGGCGGGAGCGGGGGGGCGCCGCACCCGGCTGCGTGCGACCGCGGTCGGCATCGGGCCGCTGCGACAGTTGAAAGCAGTGAGCCGGTCAGCGGCGGCGCCTCGGCGGGGGCTCTGGCGGCGGCGCTCTGTGGAGGCGGGGCTCTGCGGCAGGGCCCTGCTCCGGCGGCCGGGCACTGCTGCGGTGGGGCTCTGCGGCGGGGCCCCGCGGCGGCGGGGCCCCGCGGCGGCGGGGCTCTGCTGCGGCGGTGGGGCTCTGCTGCGGCGGTGGGGCTCTGCGGCGGGGGCCGGGGCTCTGCGGCGGGGGCGGGGCTCTGCGGCGGGGGCGGGGCTTCGCTGCGGTGGTGGGGCTCTGCTGCGGGGCTCTGCTGCGGTGGGGCTCTGCGGCGGTGGGGCTCTGCTGCGGGGCTCTGCGGCGGGGGCCCTGCGGCGGCGGGCCGCGCCCTGCTGCGACGGCCGGTTCTGCGGCGGGCGGTGAGGAACCCGCAAGGTGGGCTCTGGGCGATACTGCCAACCGGCGTCGTGGGGTTTTCGTGTCGGGTGCCGGGCGAGGACCGCGTGCGAGCAGGTTCCTGCGTCTTCCCCCCCGAAAACGTCGTTCCTGCGGGCGAAATATCCGTTTTCCGTGACGTTTTCGGGGGGGAAGTTGTGTTGCTGGCCTGTAGGCGCCGGGCCGGTGGGCTGCTCAGATTTTCCGGCCAACGATCCAGGAGCGCTGGGGTTGCCAGAGTGCGGTGCTCCGCCGCGAATCGATGGGGTGCCCGCCCAGGCCGCCGGGAGGCTCACGATGGCGCAGACGGCGCCAAATCTGACACCTAACGGGGCCATCGTGTGCCAGCAGGATCCGGTCTGGCCAGTGGTCTTGGTCCAGCCGATCACGGGCCGCCGCCGACCTTACGACTCGGGACCCTAACGGCGGCGGGGCAGCAGCAGCAGCGGCGCGGCTGCAACACCGAGAGCGGCAAGCACGCCGAGCGCCCGCAGCCACAGCCATCCGGGCGCATGCTCGCCGAGCAGGACGGTCACCGCGAGCACGGGCAGCGCAAGACCAAGGGTCAAGCCGAGCCGCCGCAGTTGCTGGCCGAACAGCGCACGTTCGACCTCGGCCTGCACAGGGATGGCGATGGCCAGGGCGTACAGCATGTGGATAACCCAAAGGACCGCCCCGAGGCACACCGCACCTGCCAGCCGCGCCCCCGGTCCCGCCGCTGAGGAGGCGATCATGTAGCCCACGGCGAGCAGGCAAAGCGTGGCGGTCGCCGTTGGCCAGGCGGGGGCGACCGCGCTGACGGCGCCACCGAACGCGGCAACTGCGGCAAGGGTGGCCACCGCCGGAGCCGGGCTGGCCGCGGCGACGGCGATGCCGGTGACCACGGTCAGTCCGAATGCCGCCAGCCGGACGCCCAGGGCGGCACTGGACAGGCCAAGCCGGCGTGGCGTGGGAAACCTCATCGCAGCGTCGGCCTTGGGGCCGCAGCCATGCGGGCCAGGTCGTGCAGCACGGCGTCCAGGCTGCCGGGGCCGCCCCACCGCACGACCGGAACTCCCAGGTCGGCGAGCCGCGCGATGAGCATCTCCCGCTCGAGGAGCCAGAGCCGCCTCGCGACTTCCGCGGCCCGGTCGTCGGTGTCAGGCAGCGCGCCGTCGGGCAGCGTGTCCACGGCGAGCACGGCTGCGCCGCGGCGGCGCAGCACCGCAAGACAGGCCGCCGCCTCTTCGTCGAGTAGCGGGGTGAGGGCGATGACAAGTGCGCGGGCGGTATGCAAGCTGGCCAGCCATCGCGCCGCCGCGGGGGCGGCGGCCGACAGCGGTGGGCTGACATCGAGCAGCCATTCGCGTGCCCTGGCGAGCTGGCGGCGCCCGGCCGCCGGCTCGAGCGTTCGGTTCTTCCCTCCATACTCGACCAGCCCGACCGTGTCGCCGGCGGCCAGATAGTGCTCGGTGATTCCCGCCGCAAGCCGCACCGCGACGTCGAGGATGGCCGACCCGGGCACACCTGCGTTGTGCAGCGAGTCGACGAGGACGAGCACCTCGGCGGCGCGGTCAGTGAGCGTGGCGTTGACCTGCAGCTCTCCGGTTCGCAGGGTGGTACGCCAGTTGATGCGGCGTGGCCGGTCGCCTGGACCGAACGCCCGGGTGCCGGCGAACTCGACCCCAGGTCCGACAATCCGTGAGCGGTGTCCGCCCGCGTAGACGAGGGCCCGCGGCACCGACTCGCCGGCCTGGAACGACTCGATGGCGGGCATCACCGTGACCGCTACCTGCGGTACGGCGAGCAGCGCGCCGCTTCGGCGCAGCAGCTGTGGGCCGTGGACGCGCACGACGACGGGCCCGACCTGCTGCCTTCCCCAGTGGCCTGCCCTCAGCCGCAGACGCACGGCGGTCTCTGCTCCGGCGGTGACGGCGGTCACCCGCTGAAGCGGCCCTCCGGCCGCAAGGAACGTCGGCGCGGCCAGCGTGACCGTCACCGCGTCCAGGTCGGTATTCGCTAAGAGGGTGACGGTCGCCTCGATCACGTCGTTTTCGCGGACCCGCGAGGCCGAGAGCCGCAGCGTCGTCCTGGACAGGCCGGCGTGCTCGCCGCCCGAGGCAAGCACCAGGCCGATGACGAAAGGGGCGGCGAGCGCGACCACGTCAGCCCGGCCGAACGCGAGCCCGGCGGCCACGAGACCGACGGCGAGGACGGCGCAGCGGCTCGCCGCTGTGGTCGGGCTCAGGACCTGCTCCCAGCCGGACCTGGGCTCCCGGTGCGATGGCCGGCGCCTCCTGGGCTGGCGCCTCCTGGGCTGGCGCCTCCTGGGCTGGCGCCTCCTGGGCTGGCGCCTCCTGGGCCGGCGCCTCCAGAGCCGGCGCCTCCAGCGCCGGAGCTAGGGCTTCCGGCGCCGGAGCCGGGCCCTCCATAGGCATAGCTTGGGAGCGCGGCGGTGGCAGGCACGGGCACCTCGTCCAATGTCGCGCGCACGACGTCGTCGCCGCTTGTCCGCCGCAGGAAGGTCTCAGGGCGCAAGGTCAGCCGGTGGCCCAGGGCGGTGACGGCGACCGTCTTGACGTCGTCCGGGGTGACGAAGTCCCTGCCGCCGATGACAGCAATTGCGCGCGAGCAGAGCATCAGCGCGAGCGCGCCCCGCGGAGAGGCGCCGACGAGCACCTCCGGCCGGCTGCGGGTCGCCGCCGCAAGCTCGACCATGTACCGGCCAACGCTGGCCTCCACCGGCACCCGCTCCACCGCCGCCTGCATGGCGAGCAGCCCGGCGGCGTCGGTGACCGGATCCAGCCTGATCTCCTCTCGGCGCCGGCCGATCCGGCGCGAGAGCACCTCCCACTCCTGTTCAGGCTCCAGGTACCCGAACGACACCCGGAGCAGGAACCGGTCGAGCTGGGCCTCAGGTAACTGGTAGGTGCCCTCGTACTCGATCGGGTTCGCCGTCGCGAGCACGACGAACGGCGGGTCCAGGCGGCGGGTGACGCCCTCAACCGTCACCTGTCGTTCCTGCATCGCCTCGAGCAGCGCGGCCTGGGTGCGCGGCGGGGTACGGTTCACCTCGTCGGCGAGCAGCAGGTTCGTAAACAGTGGCCCGGGCCGGAAGTCGAACTCGGATCGGCGCTGGTCGTAGATGAACGAGCCTGTCACGTCGGCCGGAAGCAGGTCGGGGGTGAACTGCAGCCGGCGGAACTCAAGGCCGAGCGTCTGGGCAAACGACCGCGCGGCCAGCGTCTTGCCCAGCCCAGGCAGGTCTTCGAGCAGCACATGTCCGCCGGCCAGCACCGCGGCGAGCACCAGCACCAACTGCTCACGCTTGCCGACGACCGCTTGGCCGACCCGGTCGAGCACTTCGGTGCAGCGCGCACCGGCCTCGGCCAATGTCATCTGCTCCGTCACAGCTCCTCGATCCTTCGCACAAGCGCATCCAATGTCGCGATCGTCGGCGGGGCCGCCACCGGCTCAGTGATCAGTTGCCAGAGTGGCTCGCCGAGCAGCGCCCGTGCCCTTTCCGGCTGGCGGCGGCGGTCGATACCCTGCCGGCGGCGCAGCCGGTCGTCGGCGAGTTCGGCGAGCATGGGACGCAGAGCCGCCACGAAATGCTCTGGTGACGTGATGCCCCAGCGCAGCCGCTCGCGGATGACAGTGAACCGGGCAAACGGCCGGTCGAAACCCGGATCCTGCCCCCGCGGCGGTGAAGGCGGCATCGGCTGGCGCAGTCGCCGGTAGACGTGGCCGGCCAGCACAAGCACGGCCACGAGACCCACGGTCCCGTATGGCGTGAGGCGGCGGCCGACATAGCTCGCCAATACCAGGATGAGCACGGACAAGACCGCGGTCTGCAGCAACCCGGCCAGTACCTCTCGGCGCAGTGCCTTGTTCATGGCTCCGTCTTTGCGCGGCCCGGTTCGCGGCCCGGTTCGCGGCCCGGTTCGCGGCCGGGTTGATTGCCCTGATCATGGCCCAGGTTCATGGGCATGGGCCCTGCCGCCGTGGTGGCAGGTGTCAGCCCGCGCTCGATGTCGCGGCGCACCCAGGTGAGTGCGGCCCGCGCCTCGTCCCTGGCCTGCGCCGGCACCGGGGCCGTCGAGTAGCGCGCCACCTGATACAGCCGGTGCAGGCGGTCAAGCGGCGGCCGCTCGATCGCGTACGCGGTCAGCAGCCTGCGGGCGAGTTCTGCGGATGTCTCCGCAGGCGCGCGGGCGGTCCCTGTGCGGGCCACTGCCTGCTCGAGGTTTAGCCAGCTCGCGAGCACGGCCGCCCGTGGATCGGCCGATTCGTCAAGGTCAACGAGGGCGGCCGTGACGTCAGAACGTAGCTGGCGTCTGACCGATTCTTCGCGGCCGCCGTCGGCGGCGACGGCAGCGCCTTCCACGATCTCACCGTCGGCGGTCCGGGTTCGTCGGGCAAACTTTTGCTGGCGGATGACGGCAGCGACCGCGACGGTTAGGAGCAGCGCGAGCAGTGCGACGCCGGCGACGACCCAGATCACGTTGACCGCGGCGTCTGCGGGATGGCCCGTCACGGACGCGGTTGGCAGCGGCAGCATCCGCTGGCTGATCGCTGGCCCCGGCGGGCCGGTTCTGCTGCGCAGCCCACTCGGCGGAACCGCATGTTTGGATGTGATCAGCGGTCCCGCGCCGGCCGCGGCACCGGCCGCGACGAGCGCCGCGGTGGCCGATGGGACCAGCCAGCCGGTCCTGCCCGCCCGCGCCGCCATGCCTAGCCTCCCGGCTCCAGATGGCAGAAACCGCTCAGACTTTAGCACTTTTCACTCAATCGCTGAGACGGCCATCATCGGTGCGAACGGCGAAGCCACCGCCCTCCGCAGGCCCCCTGGACAGGCGGGTGCCATATCGCGGCAGCCGTTAGGGAGCTGCCAAGAGTTACGAGGCAGATACCGAACGGCTCCGCTGTGCGGATGCTACTTGCCGCGCCTTCGTGGTCGTGTCGGCGCCGCCGTTTTGGCGGTCGCGGGCGGATGGGGGCACGATGGAGCAGCCATGACGCTCACCGCCCTGCTTCCAGCGACACCGGACCCGGATTCTGTATTCGATGCTTTCGCTGGCTGGGCGAAACAGGAGGGGTTCGCACTTTACCCTCATCAAACCGAAGCTCTCATCGAGATCGTTTCGGGGGCGAACGTGATCCTGGGCACACCGACAGGATCGGGCAAGAGCCTGGTGGCCGCTGGCGCGCATTTCGCGGCGATGGCAGATGGCAAGCGTACCTTCTACTCCGCGCCGATCAAGGCGCTGGTATCGGAGAAATTCTTCGCGCTTTGTGACATGTTCGGCCCGTCGAACGTCGGCATGATGACGGGCGACGCCAGCGTCAACGTCGGTGCACCGATCATCTGCTGCACCGCGGAGATTCTGGCCAACATCGCGTTGCGGGACGGTGATCAGGCCGATGTCGGCCAGGTGGTGATGGACGAGTTCCACTTCTACGCCGATCCCGACCGCGGCTGGGCGTGGCAGGTCCCGCTGATCGAACTTCCGCGGGTGCAGTTCCTGCTGATGTCGGCGACCCTGGGCGACGTCACCAGGTTCAAGGAGGATCTCACCCGGCGCACAGGGAGGCCGACTGCGGTGGTCCGTTCCGCCGAGCGGCCGGTGCCGCTGACCTTCTCCTATGTCACCACGCCGCTGCACGAGACCCTGGCGGAACTGCTCGCGACCGGGCAGGCGCCAGTCTACGTCGTGCACTTCACCCAGGCAGCGGCGCTGGAGCAGGCGCAGGCACTGATGAGCATCAACGTCTGTACCCGCGGCGAGAAGGACGCCATCGCCGACATGATCGGTAACTTCAGGTTCACGGCCGGTTTCGGCCGCGTCCTCTCGCGGCTGGTGCGGCATGGCATCGGCGTGCACCACGCGGGGATGCTGCCGAGGTACCGGCGGCTGGTGGAGACCCTTGCGCAGGCCGGTCTGCTGAAGGTGATCTGCGGCACCGACACCCTCGGGGTGGGGATCAACGTGCCGATCCGGACGGTCGTCTTCACCGCCCTGTCCAAATACGACGGCACGCGCACCCGCATTCTGCAGGCGCGTGAGTTCCACCAGATCGCTGGCCGGGCCGGACGGGCGGGCTACGACACGGTCGGCAGCGTGGTTGTGCAGGCGCCCGAGCACGTCGTGGAGAACGAGCGTGCGCTCGCCAAGGCGGGTGACGATCAGAAGAAGCGGCGCAAGGTTGTCCGTCAAGAAGCCGCCAGAAGGATTCGTCTCCTGGGGCAAGCCCACCTTCGAACGCCTGGTGGCCGCCGAGCCCGAGCCGTTGACGTCGAGCTTCAATGTCAGCCACGCGATGCTGCTCAACGTGATCGCCCGGCCGGGCAACGCGTACGCGGGAATGCGGCACCTGCTGACCGACAATCATGAGGACCGCGGCGCGCAACGGCGGCATATCAGCCGCGCGATCGCGATTTACCGCGCGCTGCTTGCAGGCGGCGTGGTCGAGCGTCTGCCCGAGCCCGACACCGAGGGCCGCTGGGTGCGGCTCACCGTGGACCTGCAATTCGATTTCGCGCTCAATCAGCCGCTGTCACCGCTGGCTCTGGCCGCGATCGAGTTGCTCGACCGCGACGCGCCCGGCTACGCCCTCGACGTGCTCTCCGTCATCGAGGCCACCCTCGACAACCCCCGTCAGGTGCTGTCCGCGCAGCAGTTCAAGGCGCGCGGCGAGGCGGTGGCGCAGATGAAGGCCGACGGGATCGAGTACGAGACCCGGATGGATCTGCTCGATTCTGTGACGTATCCGAAGCCGCTCGCCGAACTCCTTGAAGCCGCCTACGAGATCTACCGGCGTGGCCACCCCTGGGTCGCCGACCACGAACTGGCGCCCAAGTCGGTAGCGCGCGACATGTACGAGCGGGCGATGACCTTCGTCGAGTACATCGGCTACTACGGCCTTTCCCGCTCCGAGGGCCTGGTTTTGCGGTACCTGGCCGACGCCTACAAGGCGCTGCGGCAGACGGTGCCGGACGAGGGGAAGACCGACGAGCTGATCGACCTGATCGAATGGCTCGGCGAACTCGTCCGCCAGGTCGACTCCAGCCTGATCGACGAATGGGAGCGGCTGCGTAATCCCACCGACGCACCGCAGGCCGGCCTCCAGACCGAGCGGCCGCCCGCGGTCACAGGGAACATCCGGGCGTTCCGGGTGCTTGTGCGCAATGCCCTGTTCCGCCGGGTGCAACTCGCGGCGCTGCGCCGCTACTCTGATCTTGGCGCGCTCGACGCCGACGCGGGCTGGGATGCGGAGGCATGGGCGGATGTGCTGGAGCCTTATTATGACGAGCACGACGAGATAGGCACCGGGCCCGAGGCGCGCGGCCCTGGGCTGCTGCTCATCGACATGCGGCCGGACCGCTGGCTGGTCCGGCAGATCTTCGATGACCCGGCGGGTGACCACGACTGGGGGATTAGCGCAGAGATCGACCTCGCCGCCTCCGACGAGGCGGGCGCCGCCGTCCTTCAGGTGACCGACGTCGGGCAGCTGCAAGGGATGGCCGCAGTCACAGGCGCTGACTGGTCCACCGGCCATTGACCCGGCGCCTCGATTTCAGCCTTCCCCGTGCTGGGCGTGGCCAGGCCCGCCCGCGGTGCCGCCGCCCCCGCGCCCGCCGTGCCGCCGCCCCCGCGCCCGCCAGGCGTGTGCGCCCGGACAATCAGACCCGACTTTCGGCGGCCCGATCGGGACCTATGGCGCTTCCAACGTGTCCGCTGCAAGCGCACGCTTCGCGCATCTGATCGGTGTGTGAGGAGGCTCACATGGCTTCCATCGACCGTTATCTCGAGCCCGCAGCCGAACCAGTTGCGGGGTGCGGCACACGGCGGTCACCGGGCCGTCGTAGATCAGCGCGGCCTGGTCGCCGCGGCCCTCGTGCATGTGCCGGTCTACCGCGGAGTCGCCGGTTATATTTCCCTCTCGGTTTTTGGGAGGCGGGTCCGATGACGCAACAGTACGTCGCTGGTGAGCTGTCGGTGCTCCTTGGAGAACTTCAGGCCGCCGCCCCGAACCAGGCGTTTGCGCGTGATTTTGCTGACCTGCGCCGCGAGGCCGAGACAACGCCGCTGACAGCGCTGGGCGTGGTGACGGTGCGCGCTCTGGTGCTGACCGATGGCCTGTGCTGGGAGTTGCTGACGCGGGCCGGTGCCGTCGCGTTCGCTCGCCAGGCCGCGATCTGCGCAGAACTGCATGACTTCGGTGTCTGCGCTGGCCTGCTGCCTGAGGAGGTGTAGCGCGAGCTTGCTTTTTCTGCTTTTCCACATCGAACTGAGGGGGGCCGGACAAATGGCAACCGAGAAAGAGATTCGAGAGGCTCGCACCTCCGAGGCGCAGATCGCGGTGCACTGGCGCGAGGAGGACTACTACTACCCGACGGCGGCGTTCATCGGGCAGGCGAACGCGGCCGATCCGTCCATCTACGAGCGGTTCGGCGAGGAGCACTTCCCCGAGTGCTTCAAGGAGTACGCCGACCTGCTCAGCTGGGATTCTTACTGGCACACGACGCTGGATACCAGCAACCCGCCGTTCTGGAAGTGGTTCGTCGGGGGAAAGCTGAACGCCTGTTACAACTGCGTCGACCGCCACCTGGCCGCGCGCGCGAACAAGGCGGCGCTCATCTGGGTGCCCGAACCTGAGTCGGCGGACCCGGTAGCGATCACCTATCAGGAGCTGCACCGCCGGGTGAACGAGTTCGCCGCGCTGCTGCGCGACCTCGGCCTCCAGGCAGGCGACCGGATTACCTTCCACCTGCCGATGGTCCCCGAGCTACCGGTGGCGATGCTCGCCTGCGCCCGGCTCGGGGTCATCCACTCCCAGGTGTTCGGCGGGTTCAGCGGCACCGCCTGCGGCCACCGGATCGCCGACTCCGGCAGTCGCGTCCTGGTGACGATGGACGGCTACTACCGCGGCGGCGAGCTCATCGACCACAAGGTCAAGGCCGACGAGGCGGTGGCGGCGGCGCGCCGGGAAGGCGCCGAGGTCGACAAGGTGCTGGTCTGGCGGCGTCACCCCGGCCAGTACGCGTCCAAGACTGCGATGGTCGAGGGCCGGGACTGTTTTGTCGACGAGCTCCTCGGCCAGTACCGCGGCCGGTCCGTGACGCCTGTGTCGATGCCGGCCGAGGCGCCGCTGTTTCTGATGTACACGAGCGGCACGACCGGCCGTCCCAAGGGATGCCAGCACAGCACCGGCGGATACATGGCCTATGTCGCTGGCACGTCAAAGTACTACCAGGACATCCACCCCGACGACACGTACTGGTGCATGGCCGACATCGGCTGGATCACCGGCCACTCCTACATCGTCTACGGCCCGCTGGCGCTCGGCACGACCAGCGTGATCTACGAGGGCGTGCCCACCTATCCGGACGCGGGACGTCCGTGGCGGATCGCCGAGCGGCTCGGCGTGAACATCTTCCACACCTCGCCCACATCGATCCGGATGCTGCGCAAGGTCGGCCCGGAGGAGCCGAAGAAGTACAGCTACCACTTCAAGCACATGACGACGGTGGGCGAGCCGATCGAGCCAGAGGTCTGGCGCTGGTACTACGAATCGGCCGGCAAGGGCGAGTCGGTGATCGTCGACACCTGGTGGCAGACCGAGAACGGCGGCTTCCTCGGCAGCACCCTGCCCGCGCTCAAGCCGATGAAGCCGGGCAGCTGCGGCCCGGGCGTACTTGGCATCTACCCGGTGATCTGGGACGAGGACGGAAACGAGGCCGGGGCGGGGAGCGGCAAGGCGGGCAACATCTGTATCCGCAACCCCTGGCCGGGCACCTTCCAGACCATCTGGGGCCAGCCCGAGCGCTATGTACAGACCTACTACGCGAAGTACTGCAAGAACAAGGCGAGCACGGACTGGCGTGACTGGCCGTACTTCGCCGGCGACGGCGCGGTGCAGGCCGCCGACGGCTACTTCCGGATCCTCGGCCGGGTGGACGACGTGATCAACGTGGCGGGTCACCGGCTGGGCACCAAGGAGCTGGAGTCGGCGACCCTCATGGTCGACGAAGTGGCAGAGGCGGCCGCCGTCCCCGTCATGGACGAGCTACGCGGACGCGCCGTGGAGATGTACGTTTCGCTGAAGCCCGGATTCACCCCGGGCAAGGAGATCGAGGACAAGGTGAGGGGTGCGATCGAGACCGAGATCGGCAAGATCGCGCGTCCGAGGAACGTGTGGATCGTCGCGGACATGCCGAAGACCCGGTCCGGCAAGATCATGCGCCGGGTCATTGCCGCGGTTTCGAACTTCGCCGACGTCGGCGATACCACGACGCTGGCCAACCCCGAGATTGTCGAGGAGATCAGGCACCACGTTCAGGCCGAGAAGGCCGCCCATGGCGACGTCCCGCGCGAGCTGACACCCCAGGAGGTCGAGGAACTCATGGCATTCGGCCAGGCTGAGTGACTGGTCCGGCGCAGACGCGCGAATCCACCAGCGAGAGCGTCCACGCTCAGCGGCGTTGCGCCGGGCTTGGAGTGGGCAGGAGCCACGGTTGTGGACGCGGCTGTGGATAGAGACCGGGTCGCGGGCTGGATCGCGCGTTACGAACATGCCTGGCGGACACCTGGGACCGCCGCGCTGGCAGGGATCTTCACCCCCGACGCTGTCTACTCGCAGGGCCCTTACGAGGAGCCGCGCCGTGGGCTGGCCGCGATTGAGCGCATGTGGGAGGCCGGGCGCGAGGGCCCGGACGAGGTCTTCGACATGACCAGCGGCATCGTCGCGGTCGACGGCGATACCGCTGTCGTCAGGGTGCGGGTCCGTTATGGCGACCCGGTCGTGCAGGAATACCTCGACCTTTGGGTCATGCGGTTCGCCGCGGACGGGTGCTGCGTGGCCTTCGAGGAGTGGCCGTTCTGGCCTGGGCAGCCGGTCACGGCGCAGCCCGGCTAGCCTCGGGCAGCGCTCCGCCCACGGACAGGCCAGCATTCAGCGCCAGGCAGCGGCGGCTGACCGACTGGGTCCATGCGAGCCGATGCGTTCCCTGCTCCCAGGTCAGGCCGTTTGCCCAGGGCCAGAGTGACGGGGACGGCGGCCGCCGATTTTTAAGCGGCCGCGGTGTACACCCGGGGCCAAATCCGTGCTCGGCCGCGTCGCCCGGTAGTTCGCGTGAGGAGAAGCCGTCCGCCAGAATGTTATGGCCCGCCCGGGGGCGCGAGAAAAAGCCTGCGTAACGGCTCACGCAGGCCTGTTACTTCATACTGTGGAACGACTATCTGTATGAGCACATGCCGCCGGGGCCCAGGTTCAGACCACACAGAGCCCCGGCGACTGCCGTTTCAGCGCGCGGACTCGTACTCCGCCACGATAGAGGCGGGGATACGGCCACGCTCGTTCACTTGGAGACCGCGGTTCTTCGCCCACTCACGGATCTGGGAACTTTGCTGGCGTACGGCGCCTCCATGCGGTTGGCGCTTGCGCCCGCGGCCCTGCGCGGATGCCCGGCGCGCATGCTCCACGAACGGGCTGATCTTGTCGCGCAGTTCGTTGGCATGCTCGGTGCACGCGTCGATCTCATAGGCGGTGCCATCGAATGAGAAGACGACAGTCTCCTGACCTTCGGCCTCGCCAGTGTGAGGCAGGTCGCAGATGACCGACACCTGGACTTTCTGAGCCATTGCTCTCTCCTGACGTCCGGCTGCGCTTGGTTGTCCATTATTGTTCAAAGCAGCAATGGAAAGATTATCGACGCGGAATCGATTGTCAAGTGAAGTTCCTGATTTTGGCTACTTCACGATCGCGCCGTCGCCTCCCAGCGCCATCTCTTTGTGTATCGCTTCGACGTCGTAGTCGCCGTGATCGGTGACGAACGCGCGGTAGGTCCGGTATTCGGCAGGTTGCCGCTCATGGCCGGTATGCCCGGGGGTACGCCCGGGGCGCAACGGCGGCGCGGAAGAACGCGGCCACCGCGTCGGGGATGCTCGACGCCACACAAGGCCGCACTAGCCCATGATCGCTTAGACGCCGCCTCATGATCGTGTGCGGCCTTTGTCCCGCACGGACCGGCACGCCAAGATTCCCCTGTTCGGGGTGGAGGGACGGTGATACCGCAGTCGGAGGCGTTGTTGGTGACGACGTTGTCGTTCACCAGGTTGTTGTGCGTGGGTCCCAGGTCGTCGCTCAGGAGCACCCCGCCGGAGTTGTCGGCGACGTGGTTTCCGCTGATCCTGGAGTAGGCGACGTGGATGAAATGAAAGCCCTCGCCGCAGTCACCTGGCGCCGGACCCTCTGCTTGGCACTGGAAGTACGCCTGGCTCGGGACGACCAGCCTCAACAGTCCGCGTCGCCAGGGTCTGCGCATTGTGACCCAGTAACTTGCGGTCGGCCGCCAACCAGCCGATGAGCAGGGCGACGGCCGTGGTCCCGATCAACGCGAGCCAAAGTGGCATGGTCACCACAGGCAAGAGCACGCGGATCGGTACCCGTGCAGTGTTCTCGACCACGAACACGACGATGGCGACGGCCAGCAGAAGAGAGATGATTCGCCGCGTCGCCCACCGGCGACGCCCTCCCCTCGTGCCCGCCTCGCCACGCTCTGCCCGATCATGAGCCTGCGTCACAAGATCACCGTGGCAAGCGCACGCTTCTGATGTCATCACCCGGCGAGGGTGAGCCTGTCCGCTTAGGGCAGGGGCACGGCAGGGCGGCCGGCGCTAAGATCGTCGGTGCAAGGGGGTAACGGCCATGTCGTCCAGGTCGTTTCGCGATGTGCTCATTGTCGGCATGGCCGCGGTTGCGTTCATCGGGGCCGGATGTGGCACAGGCCGTCCTCCCGTCAGCCGGCCGCCTTTCACCCAGCCGCCTGCCGGTCCGTCGTCGACCCCGCCGGCGGCCGTGCGGCCAACGACCACGCCATCTCCTGCCTGCACCATCGCAGGCGTGCTCGCGACCTGGAGCGTGAAGCGCCTCGCGGAGCAGACGGTCGTGGTCCCGATAGATGAGGACGAGGTGGGATTGGCCGCCCCCGAGGTCGCCGCAGGCGCAGGTGGAGTGATCCTTTTCGGCACCCAGGCGCCTCCCGGCCTCACGTCGTCGCTGGCGCAGCTCGTCCGCAACGCGACGGGCGGCGTACCGCCGTTCGTCATGGCCGACGAGGAGGGCGGCGCCGTGCAGCGGATGGCGAACCTCGTCGGCTCAATCCCGTCGCCTCGCGAGATGGCGGCGACGATGACACCGGCGCAGATCGAGCGCCTCGCGCTTCAGACCGGCCGCAGGATGAGGGCCGCCGGTGTCACCATGGACCTTGCCCCTGTGCTCGACCTCGACGGTGGGCAAGGCCCCAACGCGGCGGACCCTGTCGGTACTCGGTCGTTTAGCCTGGCAGGGAAAACCGCGTCGGCGGATGGCCTGGCGTTCTCGGTCGGCCTCGAGGAGGCCGGTGTCGTCCCGGTCGTGAAGCACTTTCCCGGTCTGGGCGGCGCCACCGCAAACACCGACGTCTCGCCGGCCTCGACCCTGCCGTGGAGCAATCTCCAGGTCAACGGCCTTCTGCCGTTCACGGCGGCACTTCACGCGGGCGTCCCGGCGGTCATGGTCACCAACGCCAGCATTCCCGGGCTCACAAACCTGCCCGCGAGCATCTCGCCGACAGTGATCACACAACTGTTACGACACCAGCTCGGTTTCTCCGGGCTCGTGCTGACCGACTCGCTGTCGGCGGTGGCCCTGAGCGCTGCGGGCTACTCCGTGCCCAGTGCGAGCATCGGCGCCTTGGCGGCCGGCGCGGACATGGTGCTGTACAACGCCGACGCGAGGTCAGTGGCGATCCTCACGGACCAGACCGTGCAGGCCATCGTGTCCGCTGTCGGGTCAGATGAGCTCTCCAAGAGCCGCCTCGAGAACGCGGTGCTGCACATCCTCGACGCCAAGCACGTCGACCTGTGCGGTTAAATGCCGTACCCAGGTTTTCTACGGCCGTCGTCTCCGTGTCCCGGGCAAGCTGACCGTGGTGCCGACGAGGTACGGCGTAGACCCGCTCGTCTCCCACGACCGTGTCAGCGCGGTTCTCCCACGGCCGCATCAGCGCCGTCGAAATCGTGCGCGGCGGCGGTCACATCGCTATCGGCGTCACTCCGGCGATACGGATGCTCCTTGGTCCCTGCCGGTTCCGCGGCCGGCTTCCGCGCCGCGGCGGCGCCCAGACCCGCGACCGTGCCCACGCCCGCGATCGCGAGCACGGTCAGCCCCACCACCACGTACGCGTCCGCAAAGAAAAGCTGGCGAGGGTCCAGATGCAGCTCAGCGTGCCTGCCCAGCCCGATAGGTACGTGCCAGATGATCCTGGACCAGCCGATCGCGGCGGCCGCCGCCACCGCGGCAAGCATCCGGGTGGACCTGCTGCGCCAGGCGCTGACGCCAACGAGCACCAGCGCGGGGACGGCAAGAACCCAATGGTGCGACCACGAGACCGGCGAAATGAGCAGGGCCGTGACGCCGCAGAGCGAGAATCCTGCCGCCTCGTCACCCCGGCGCGCGGCCGCCACGGCGAGCCCCATGCCCGCGAGCCCGACGATGATGGCGGCCCCAAGCCACAGCGGCTCAACGCTCGTCGTGTGAAATACCCGGGCGAGGGCACCCCGCAGGCTCTGGTTGGCGGCGTTCTCGATCCTGCCGACACGCACCGGGTTGGCGAAGGTGCCGTCCCAGAACGTGGTGGAATCGGACGGGCCCGCGGCGAACCCTGCCGCGACCGTGACGCCGAACGTGGCGGCGCAGACGGCGGCCGCACGGTAACGGCGGGTCGCGGCCAGGTAAACCGCGAAGATTACCGGAGTCAGCTTCAGCCCGGCAGCTAGGCCGATGGCCGCTCCCTTGAGCCTGGCCGAGTCGTGCCTGCTGAGGTCGTACAGGATGAGCGCCGTGATCACCAGGTCGATCTGGCCGTAGGCAAGGGTGGTCCGGACCGGCTCGAGCCACACCGCGGCGGCCGCGGCGGCGAGTGCCAGCGTTGCAGCGCGGCGCCCGTCAAGCCGCGGCGCTGGCCCGTGGCACGGCCCGTACGGTAGGCGCAGCGCGAGCCACAGCGTCACAGGGAGCAGGATGACGCTGATCCCCGCGACAACCGGTGGCACCACGGGCCACGGCACCGTCGCGAGCACGCTGAAGACCAGCGCGGCGAACGGCGGGTACGTGAAGCCGAGGTTCCAGGCGAACCGGAGGTCATAGAGCCGGGCGCCGTGCAGCACCGCGGCACCGCCTGACCGGTAGATGCGCAGGTCACCGAACGGCGCGTGGCCGTTGCTCGCGAGCACGCAGCACACCGTCGCGCAAACCACGTAGCACACCGCCGCGAGCAACGTCGCGCCGCCCTGCGGCTTGGGGCCCCGCACCCTTGTACGGTCTCATGCCTGCCCGCCCGGCCGTGCACACCCCTGCACGCAGGCGCACGGCATACTACGTAACGGCTCTGCCGCGTGGCGCGCCGCTTGCGGCGCAGCGGGGGTTCCGGGGGGTCGGCACCCCGGGCTGGCACGGTCGTAACGGCTGCCGCGTGGCGGGCCGCTTGCGGCGCGGCGGGGGTTCCGGGGGGTCGGCACCCGGGCTGGCACGGTTAGATCCGTGCCCAGGCCTCGGTCAGCGTCGACCGCAGTATCTGCTCCATCTCATCGAAGTGTTCCTGTGTGCACACCAGTGGTGGCGCCAGTTGCACGACCGGATCGCCGCGGTCGTCGGCCCGGCACACGAGGCCGGCGTCGAACAGTGCCTGCGAGAGGAAGCCGCGCAGCAGCCGTTCGGCTTCGTCGTCGTCGAAGCTGGCCCTTGTGGACTTGTCCTTGACGAGTTCGATCCCGTAGAAGTAGCCGTCGCCGCGCACATCACCGACGATCGGGAGGTCGTAGAGCCTCTCCAGCGTCGAGCGGAACGCTGCCTCGTTCGCCCGCACGTTCTCGAGCAGACCTTCCTTTTCGAATACGTCGAGGTTGGCGAGCGCGACCGCAGCGGAGACTGGGTGGCCGGCGAACGTGACGCCGTGCAGGAACGTGGCGGATCCCTCGGTGAACGGCTCCATCAGCCGGTCGCTCACCAGCATGCCGCCGAGTGGCGAGTAGCCGGACGTCACCCCCTTGGCGAACGTGATGACGTCCGGCCTGTACCCATACCGTTCCGAGCCGAAGTAATACCCCAGCCTGCCGAAGGCGCAGATCACCTCGTCCGACACGAGCAGCACGCTGTAACGGTCGCAGATCTCGCGGACCCGCTGGAAGTACCCGGGCGGCGGCGGGAAGCAGCCGCCGGAGTTCTGCACGGGCTCGAGGAACACGGCCGCGACAGACTCAGGGCCCTCACGCAGGATCGCCCGCTCGATCTCGTCGGCCGCCCAGCGGCTGAACGTGGCCAGATCGCCTGCCACGAAGTGGGGCGCACGGTAAAAGTTGGTGTTCGGCACCCGGACTCCGCCAGGCGGCAGGGGCTCGAATGGTGTCTTGATCCCATGGAGGCCGGTGATGGCAAGCGCACCCATGGAGGTGCCGTGGTACGCGATGTCGCGGCTGATCACCTTGTAGCGTGCGGGCTCGCCGACCACCTTGAAGTACTGCTTGGCGAGCTTCCACGCGGACTCGACCGCCTCGGAGCCGCTCGTGGTGAAGAACACCCGGTCCAGGCCGGCGGGTGCGAGCTCGGCGAGCCGCTGCGCGAGTTCGACGGCTCGCGGGTGCGCGTAGGACCAGAGCGGGAAGTACGCGAGCTCGGCCGCCTGCCGCGCCGCAGCCTCGGCGACATCCTTGCGGCCATGCCCGATCTGGCTGACGAACAGCCCGGACAGGCCGTCGAGATACCGCTTGCCGTGCTGATCGAACACGTAAGGCCCGGAGCCGCGAACGATCAGCGGGACTTCGCCGTCGTCGTTGGACATCCGGGTGAAATGCAGCCACAGATTCCGCCTGGCCGCTTCCTGTATGGTTTCGCCGGATGCACCGATCGTCTGACTGACTGCCGGCTGGGCGCCATGCTGATGTGTCATCTGGTCCCCCAGGAGTAGGTCTGTTTGCGGAGTTTGAGGTAGACGAAGGTTTCCGTGCTCGTCACAGATGGGACCATCCGCACCCGGCCCAGGATTTCCAGCAGGTGATCGTCGTCCTCGCACACGACCTCGATGAGGAGGTCGAATGATCCGGCGATGATAACGACGTAGTCGATTTCCTCCATACCCGCCAGGTGGTCGGCGACGCGTGCCGGGTCTCCTCCACACTTGATCCCGATCATGGATTGCCTGCGGAATCCGAGGGTGAGCGGATCGGTTACCGCCACGACCTGCATGACTCCGGCGTCGAGCAGCCGCTGGACCCGCTGCCGCACCGCGGCCTCGGACAGGCCGACAGCCCTGCCGATAGCCGCGTATGACCTGCGGCCGTCCTGCTGCAGCTGTCCGATGATCTGCATGGAGATGCCGTCGAGGGCGATGGGTGGTACGAACGCCGCCTCATTACGGGCCGGGCCGACGCCGCCACCACTGGCGCTGCCCGTGCTGCCGCGGCGGCGTCCCTTTTCCGCGGCAGGCTGCCCATCCAGTTCTCCCGCGGCGGGGGTGGTCCCGGGGGTGTGGGCCATCGCATGCCTCCTCGCTGGGCAATGGTGCCACGCAATGCTAAAATGTCAACTGATTCCGTTGCGATACGCTCACTAGACGACGGAATCGCTTGCACGTCTGGCGATGATCCGCAAAGTTCAGGACTCACCAGGCGGTGCTCACCTACTCAATACTCAGCCACCCGGGCTCTTCGGTCAGCCACGTGCTAGGAGACCTACCGTGACAGGCAGCGCAACCACACAGACGCCGTCGCAGGCGACGGTCCTGCGGAACTTCGTCAACGGCGAATACGTCGAGGCCAAATCCGGGCGGACGAGCGACGTGATCGACCCGTCCACTGGCGAGGTCTACGCCCAGGCGCAGGTCTCCGGCCCCGAGGACGTCGACGCCGCGCTGCGCGCGGCTGCCGCCGCCTTCGGGATCTGGCGCGACGCCGTACCAGCCGAGCGCAGCCTGGCGCTGCTGAAGATGGCCGACGCGGTCGAGGCTCGGGCCGGGGAGATCGTCGCGGCCGAGTGCAGGAACACGGGCAAGCCGGTGGCGCTGACCATGTCGGAGGAGATACCGCCGGTCGTGGACCAGTTGCGGTTCTTCGCAGGTGCGGCGCGGCTGCTCGAGGGACGGGCGGCCGGCGAGTACATGCACGACCACACCTCGATGATCCGCAGGGAGCCGATCGGAGTCTGCGCGCAGGTCACGCCCTGGAACTACCCGATGATGATGGCGGTGTGGAAGTTCGCGCCCGCGCTCGCGGCCGGGGACACCACCGTGCTGAAGCCCTCCGACACGACGCCGGCGAGCACGCTGCTGCTCGCCGAGATCGCCGCGGAGTTCATGCCCCCGGGCGTCTTCAACGTGATCTGCGGGGACAGGGACACCGGCCGGGCACTCGTCGGCCACGAGATCCCGCAGATGGTGTCGATCACCGGCTCGGTACGGGCGGGCATCGAGGTCGCCACGGCAGCCGCGGCAGGACTCAAGCGCGTGCACCTCGAACTGGGCGGCAAGGCACCCGTCATCGTGTTCGACGACGCCGATATCGAGGCAACGGCGGCGGGCATCGCCGGTGCGGGCTACTTCAACGCCGGTCAGGACTGCACCGCCGCCACCCGGGTGCTCGCGGGTCCCGCCGTGGCCAGCGATCTCACCGCGGCGCTCGCGGAGCAGGCGCGCGGCACCAAGGTGGGCGGTCTTGATGTGCCTGACGCGGACTACGGCCCGGTGAACAGCGCGAATCAGCTTGCCCGCGTGCAGGGCTTCCTCGACCGCCGCCCCGGCCACGCGGAGGTGGTCACAGGGGGCCAGCGGCTGGGTGACCGTGGCTACTTCTTCGCCCCGACCGTCGTCAGCGGGCTGCGCCAGGACGACGAGATGATCCAGGACGAGATCTTCGGCCCGGTGATCACCGTTCAGCGGTTCAGCTCCGAGGGGGAGGCCTTGAGCTGGGCGAACGGGGTCAAGTACGGCCTTGCGGCGAGTGTGTGGACAAAAGACCATGGTCGCGCGATGCGGATGGCGCGCGGGCTCGACTTCGGTGCGGTATGGATTAACACCCATATCCCGATCGTGGCGGAGATGCCGCACGGCGGCTTCAAGCACTCCGGCTATGGCAAGGACCTGTCGATGTACGGGTTCGAGGACTACACCCGGGTCAAGCACGTCATGAGCTACATCGGCGGCTGAATACCGCAACCCCGGGTCAACTGCGCCACCCGCTTGATCGGGGTGCCCTCCTGCGACGCAGCCCGCATTAGCTGTTCGGTGGTTGCGATGATCAGCACGGCGGGTTACCGTTCGGCCAGGTTGATCATGCCTGCCCTCAGGGGAGTGAGGTGCGGGAACAGGGGGAGGGGACGCCATGAGCGTCGGGGATCAAGCATCGGTGCCCGTCGACCGGCCTGCGGAAAAAGGCCTCAAGACAGGTGCGCTCGGGCTGGTGTCCGGCATCGTCATCGGCGTCGCCTCGACGGCGCCCGCCTATAGCCTCGCGGCCACCCTTGGCCTGGTGGTCGCGGCGGTAGGCCTGCAGTCACCCGCGGTGGCCGTGCTGGCGTTCATCCCGATGTTCCTGACCTCGATCGGCTACAGCGAGCTGAACAAGGCCGACCCGGACTGCGGCACCACCTTCACCTGGGCGACGCGGGCGTTCGGTCCGCGGACCGGCTGGGTAGGCGGCTGGGCGATCGTCGTCGCCGACGTGCTCGTGATGGCGAGCCTCGCGCAGGTGGCCGGCCAGTACGTGTTCCTGCTCTTCAACGCGAAAAGCATCGGCGGCAACCCGACCAGCGGCTGGGTGCTGCTCGTCGGCGTCTTGTGGATCGTCGTGATGACCTACATCTGCTACCGCGGCATCGAGGTCTCGGCGAACTTCCAGAAGGTGCTGCTCGGCATCGAGGTCGTCATGCTGCTGGTGCTCTCGATCGTGGCGCTGGTCAGGGTCGGTACGGGCAACCACCCGCCCCAGTCGATCACCCCGGCGCTGTCCTGGTTCAATCCGTTCCACGCGAACATATCGTCATTCGTCTCCGGGCTTGTGCTGATGCTGTTCATCTACTGGGGCTGGGACACGGCGGTCTCGATCAACGAAGAGACCGCGGAGCGCGACAAGACGCCTGGCCAGGCCGCGATTATCTCAACCATCCTGCTGCTCGTCACCTACGCGCTTGTGATCGTCTCCGCACAGGCATTCGCCGGAGTCGGCACCACCGGCATCGGCCTGGCGAACCCGGACAACGTGAGCGACGTGCTCTCGGTGCTCGGTAGCGCGGTGTTCGGCACGTCGGGATTTGGCTCGTTCCTGAGCCACCTGCTGCTCCTCATGGTGCTCAGCTCCGCAGCGGCCTCCACTCAGACGACGATCCTGCCGACTGCACGGACCACCCTGTCGATGGCCGTCTACAAGGCGCTGCCTGCGGCCTTCAAGAAGATGCACGGCCGTTACCTCACGCCCACCGTGTCGACGATCGTCATGGGCGCGGTCTCGATCGCCTTTTATGTCCCGATGAACTACCTGTCGGGCGGGAACCTCATCGCCGACGCCGTCACCGCGATCGGGCTGTACATCGCCTTCTACTATGGCCTTACCGGCTTCGCCTGCATCTGGTACTACCGCGCGACGCTGCTCGGCAGCTCACGGGACCTGTGGATGCGCGGCATCCTGCCGGCCCTCGGCGGGGTGATGCTGTACGGCGCCGGGATCTGGAGCCTATGGAGCGACTGGGATGTGAACACCGGCAGCAGCTACACCTCGTGGCTGATGCCGTTCCCGCCCTATTGGCGAATCGGCGGTGTCTTCATGATCGCGTTCGTCGCGCTCCTGATCGGCGTCGCGGTGATGATCGCCTTGCGGTTCACACAGCCTGCGTTCTTCAAGGGGGAGACGCTCAACCCGTCGACGCCGACAATGGTGCCCGAGCCGGGTGCCGAGGTCTGACGCTCCGGACTGCCCCTGTTGTGGTCTGAAGGCCCGGACGCCCGTCGGGGTCAGTCTGGCGGGCCTGCGTCTCGCCGCCTCGGCCTTGTTCCCGCCGGCGGGTAGCCGGTAGACGAGGCCGGTCCGGTTGAGGAACGGTTGAGCCGCCAGGCAGCGCGTCCCAATGTCCGCATTTGCGCTGGTCAGGAGCATTTGGGGCTGCCCCGATCTGGCCGGGCAGCCCTGGTTCGCTATCGTCTGGTGCTACTTATCTGACGGACCTAACCTCATCCTGCGCCAAACACGAGCCCAGCTGGGTTGCTCATCGGTGGTGTCGGCGCCCTGGTGCCCGGCGGATCAGCCGGGCACGACGTGTCGCCGGGCAGGACTCCGGAGGCTAGGAATCCGAAGACCAGCTGGTTGGCGCACGTGTTGGTGATGTCGTGGCCACCCGCGTCGGCAACGACGAGACTGGCCCGAGGTCCGAATGACGCGCGCATGTCCAGCGCGAGCGGCAGTGGCGTGAGCGGGTCGCGCGCGTTCTCCACGATCAGCACGTTGCGCGGGCCTATGGGCGTGATTGTGACCGGCGGCTCCTGCGGCCGGTAGGGCCAGAAAGCGCACGGCCAGATGTTTGAGCCCAGCTCGGCGAACTTGGGGTGCAGCAGCTCGTCGGCCGACAGCTGGAACCGGTACTGGGCCACCGACCGCGGCCACTCCACGTCATCGCACAGGACGGCCATCTGCGCCGCTTTGAAGTTGTCCGTGGGCACTTGATCGTCGGCAAGCGCCGGGGCGGACGGCTGCCGTGTGGCTGCCGCGGCGGGGCTCTCAGCCACCGCCTGCCAATCCGCGGCCAGCGTCGGGAAGTAGGAATCGTCAGATAGAAAGCCGAAGGTAAGGGCACGAAACAGGGTGCCGTTGACCACAGTGAACAGGGCACCGTTATAGGGGATGCCGTTTGGAACGGTCAGGGGATTCTTGTCGAGCTTGTGCAGGAGCCGGTAGTAGGTCTGCTCGACGGCCTGGGGTGTCGCGCCCAGGTGATAGGTGGCTTCGTTGGCGGCCGCGAAGGCGGCGAAATCCGGGAAGCGAATGTCGCCGCCCAGTCCCCACAGCCGGAAGGCCGCGCGCCACACGTAGTGCGGGCCCTCCGAGGCTTCGAGGATCACCCGGTCGGTGTGGCCGGGAAACAGGGACGCATACACCGCTCCGAGGTACGAGCCGTAGGACCCGCCTAGGTACGACAGTCTGGCCTCGCCGAGCGCGGCCCTGATCGCGTCCATGTCCCTGGCGGTGTTTGCGGTGGTGATATAGGGCAGCAGCGCGCCTGACGTGGCGGCGCACCGGTCCGCGACCCAGCGCATGAACGCCACCGTCGCCCCGAAACCCGCGGGCTGCATCAGCGGCGGGGACGCTTCGGCAGCCTGCTGGGGAGTTAGGCCGCAACTGACAGGGCTGCTGTATTCCACGCCACGCGGGTCAAAGCCGACGATGTCATAGCGGTCGGCGATCGCCTGCGGCAGCCCCTGCTCCAGTAGGCGGGGAAGCTCAACCAAGCCAGGCGCTCCCGGCCCGCCAGGATTGACCAGCAGGATGCCGTGACGGACACCGGGATCGCGGGCACTGATGCGCGAGATCGCGATCGTGACGCGCCGTCCCGCCGGATGGCCATAGTCCAGCGGCACCGCCACCATCGCGCACTCCTGACCGAAGTCAGGGAGGCCCGCGGCCGACGGCGGGCATGCCCCCCAATGAAGTCCCGTCGGCGTACCGCGCACGATGGCGGCCCGCGCTGGCGAGGGTGCCGCTAACACAGAGCACACCGCGGCCGCGGCGAGCGCTGCGACCGCAGCTGCACGAAAACATGCACGCATCTGCAGCATCTCGCCCTCCCTTGCAGAGACACTTTCCACCGCTTCGGGCCGATTCCCGTCACTCTCCATGAGCACGCGGTGACGCGGCAAGGGGCCAAAAGTCCCCAAGCTGGCCGGGCGGTTTGCACACCTCACCGAGGACTGCACGTGGCACTGTTGCGTTGGTCGATCCTGGAGACTGGTCGGGTGGCTGCATCTGGTACGAGCTCGGTCTTTGCTGGCTTCCGGTTCCCGCGCGAGGTGATCTCGGTGGCGGTCCGCTGGTACCTGCGTTACGGCCTGTCCTACCGGGACGTCGAGGAGCTTCTGGCCGAACGCGGTGTCACCGTCGATCACGTCACCATCTACCGGTGGGTGCAGCGGTTCGCCCCGGAGTTCATCGAGGCCGCCCGGCCGTGCCGCCGCGCGCCCGGTGACCGGTGGTTCGCCGATGAGACCTACCTGAAGGTCGCGGGCCAGTGGACTTATCTCTACCGGGCGATCGATCAGCACGGGCAGGTCATCGATGTCCTGCTATCGGCAAGGCGCGACCTGGCGGCCGCGCGGCGGTTCTTCGCCCGGGCAACGAGGGCGGGCACGATCCCGGTGGAGGTCACGACCGACCGTGCGCCCGTTTACCCGCGTGTGCTCGATGAGCTGGTGCCCCCGGCAGTGCACGTCGCTGAGCAGTATGCGAACAACCCGGTCGAGGCGGATCATGGTCGGCTGAAGGCGCGGCTGAGGCCGATGCGCGGGCTGAAGCGGCACCGGTCAGTGCGGATCCTGGCCGCCGGTCATGCCTTCATCCAGAACCTGCGCCGCGGCCACTACGAGATTGCCACCGAGTCCCTGCCCGCCACCGGCTCCGGATCGCCTTTCACAGCCTCGCAGCCACCATCTGACCGCAGAGCATGCGGATCATTCTCCGACGCTGCCCAGGAATGGCACAACGCAACAGTGCCGGCTCGCGTCGGTAGCCTGACCAACGAATACCGCCTGGTCGCATGATGCGGACGAGGTTTTCGGCACGCACACGATAATGATCGCCGCTGTCCGCGCACGCCGCCAAGAGTTGACCCCGAGATGTACATCTCGTACCCTCGGAGGTATGAGCGAAGCCGCAGCGGAGATGCCGATCTCGGACGCCCGCGACCAGCTGGCGGACGTGGTCAACCGGGCCGTGTACGGCGGCACGCCGACGCACCTGACCCGCCGCGGGCGGCGCCTCGCGGTCGTGGTCTCCGAGACGCACCTAGCCGAGGAAGAAACCCGTGCCCGGGAGGAAGCCACTGCGGCGGCGTGCCGGGCACTGTGGCTCGGCGTGAAGGACGCCGACGAGCAGACCCAGGCCACGGTCCGGGCCGTCATCGGCACGCTCATGGACGCCGCCGAGGACGCCAGCGACCTCGCCGCCCTCGACGCCGCCCGGGCCGAACGTGAGGCAGGGGCGCAGCCCGTGCCGTGGGAGCAGGTCAAGGCCGAGCTGGGCCTGTGACCGGCGGCCGATTCGAGGTCATCATAGAACGGCGGGCACGCAAGAACCTGGCCGCGCTCGATCCGGCTGTGCGGCGCCGCGTCGCGGCCTGCATCGACGGCCTGGCCGCCTCTCCCAAGCCCCGGGCGTCGTGGAGGTCAAGGGCAGGCCAGGCGTGCTCCGGATTCGGGCCGGGGACTACCGCATCCTGTACGAGGTCCGTCACGACCAGCTCGTGGTCCTGGTCATCGAAATCGGCCACCGGCGCGAGATCTACCGGTAAACCAGGCCTGGCACTGCGGGGGCCGATAATTCATCCGCGCACGTCAGCGGCCTGATGGTCCCCGCGGGCCCCGCGCCAAGGGGAACTTGTATGACGACGCCCTGACCGCAGGACCGTTCCCCATGGGGGATGATGATCGGCCCGTGCTGCGACTGGCCTATCTCGCCTTTACGAACACGTTCGCGCTCATGCGCATGCTGCCGATGAGCGACCCCTACAAGGACGTGGTGATCCTTGCGCTGCGGCACGAGCTGGCGGTGCTGCAACGCAAGGTGGGCAAGCCCGCGTTCACGCCGAACGACCGCACGCTGCTGGCCGCGCTCCTTCACCACCTCCCTACCCAGCAGCTGGGGCAGCTCCGCCTGCTGGTGCGTCCGGACACTATCCTGCGCTGGCACCGCGAGCTGCTGAACCAGCGCCACGCCGCGACCTGCGCGCCGAAGCGACGCGGACGCCAGCGCACCGTACGCTCCATCCGCGCCCTGGTCCTGCGCCGCGCCCGCGAGAACCCCCCGTGGGGCTACCGGAGGATCCACGGGGAACTCACCGCGCTCGGCATCAAGGTCGCCGCCTCCACCGTCTGGGAGATCCTCAAGAACACGGCGTCACCCGCCCCCGGGCGGGTGACAAACCAGCCGGGCCAGCTTCCTCCGCTGCCAAGCCGAAGCCCTCCTGGCCTGCGACTTCTTCGAGACCAGCACACTGTCCGGGGCGCGCCTGCATGTCTTCGCCGTCATCGAGCACGCCACCCGGCGCATCCGGATCCCCGGCGCTACCGCACACCCCACCGCCGCCTGGGCCACCCAGCTCGCGCGGAACTTGGCCATGGACCTGGAGGACACGAACAGTGCCCGCCGGCAGATGCCAGCCCGGCGACTCACTCCTCACGTTCCTGGAAAGCCTGTGACTCTCGCTGCCTGTTATGCCGGATGATCCGGCACGACCAATGCCCCCATCCGGTACGCCACCGCGCGCCCGGGATAACAGTGCTGCCGGGATAATCGTGGTTGGTGAGCATGCGGACGGCTTCGAGCTGGCCGGGCTCGAGCATCTGTGCCTCGTCGATGGCCAGGACCGGTACCCGGCCGCGTTCGGCGTGCTCGCGGGCGAGCAGGTCCATGGCCTGGGGAGTGAGGGTGGCGTGGTGGGGTTTGGGACCGCCGCCGAGCGCGGAGACGATGGCGTGGTTGATCCCGCGCACGCCGACGGAGGGATTGCCCAGGTAGATGAGAGTGTGGCGGGAGGGGGCGAGGCTGGCGAGGGCGGCGCGCAGCGCCACGGTCTTGCCGGCGCCGACCAGATAGGCGACAGACTGCAACATCTCCGCGCGGTGCTGCCGCGCGCGGTTCGTGTGGTGGCTGTTACGCATCCGCTGCACGGCCGCAGGCTGGACGCGGTCTCGTTCGTCCACCGGGGCGGGGTGCTTCATCTGGTAGTGAGGCTTCCCGACTCGTCCCCGGGAACGATCCCGGCATCGGCGACTGACATCTTCGGGGAGCGCGCGGCGGCGGGACCGGCGACCGTGCTGGACGCTGATGGCCTGCGCAGGCTGCGGGCGCTGGTCGCGGCGCTGGCGGGCGGGAAGGGGCGGGTCAGGTGAGCCCGGCCCGCAGGGCCGGCAAGGTCCCGGCCGCCGCGATGTGCGGCAACAGCGAACTGGACCGGGCCCGCTTGCACGTGGAGCGGGCCGCGGCGGAGCTGAAGGCGGCCCGCCAGGCCTGGGGTAGCTGGGCGGACGGCATCCGCCGGCGGGCGGAAAAGCACCTCGGGGTGACCGGCCTGCAGGACCAGCGTGTGCGGGATGATCTCGAGTACGCGCGGGCACTGGACGTGGGCGGCCCCTATATCGATGCGGTGCACCGCGCTGAGGCGGCGCTGAGGGCTGGCCGGAGCAGCGGCGGTGACGGCGATACGGGCGGTGCCGTTCCGCGGCCGGCCCGCGTTGCCGGATAAACACAAGTAGGTTCACTCCATTCCTGATCGCGCCACGACTTCGGGAGGAGTGAACCTACATGCGTGATGTGAGGGTAGCGCCTTGCCGCCAGCTTGCCCTGGACGTGGGTGAGCCGAGCGGGGAAGACCGCTGGGACACGCTGCCTGAGCAGGCCCGGCTGCGGGTGCTGGCCCTGCTCGCGGTGATGATCGCGCAAAGCGCCCTGGCCGAGCCCGGCGACCGCGGGGGCTGCGGTGAGTGAGAGCGCAGGCCGGCCGCCCGGGCCGGGAGGCGGGAAGGTCGCTGCTGGTCACCGGTCCCGCGACGCGGTCATCTATGTCCGCCAGTCCACCTTCACCCAGACTCAGGAGAACACCGAGTCGCTGGCGTTGCAGTATGAGCTGCGCCGGTACGCGACCGGGCTGGGCTGGGGCGAGGATCAGATCAGCGTCATCGATGAGGACCTGGCCCGGTCGGCGGCCAGTACCGACGGGCGGCTGGGGTTCACCGACCTGGTCGCCGCTGTCGGCCTGGGCAGGGTCGGGATCATCGTAGGCCGCGAGGTGTCGCGGCTGGCGCGCAACAACACCGACTGGTATCAGGTGCTGGATCTGTGCTCGATCACCGACACGCTGATCGCCGACTCCGACGGCATCTACCATCCCGGTGACTTCAACGACCGGCTGGTCTTGGGACTTAAGGGGCAAATGGCCGAAGCTGAGCTGCACATGCTGCGGACCCGGCTGACCGCCGCGCTGCGGCACAAGGCGGCCCGCGGGGAACTGCGGCAGCTGCTGCCGGTCGGGCTGGACTACGACGACGGCGGCCAGGTGATGCTGTCCGCCGATGAGGCGGTGCGGTCAGCGATCGGCCAGGTGCATGTGCTGTTCGGCCAGCTCGGATCGGCCCGCCAGGTGATGATGACCCTGCGGGCGCAGGGGCTGCGGCTGCCCCGCCGCAAAGCCGGCGCTCGCCGGATCACCTGGGCGGAGGCGTCCTACCCCGCGGTCCACGACTTCCTGACCAACCCGGCCTACGCGGGGGCGTTCGTGTTCGGCCGTACCACCACCAAGACCGAGATCGCCGGCGGCAAGAAAGTCACCCGGCACCGGCAGCTGCCGCAGCAGGAATGGCAGGTGCTGATTCCCGGTCATCACCCTGGCTACCTGACCTGGGATGCCTACCAGGACAACCAGGCCCGGCTGCGGGCCAACTACCGGGCCCCGCGGGGAGATGGCGGCGGGGCCGCCCGCAAGGGCGCGGCGCTGCTGTCGGGCCTGGTGCGGTGCGGCCGGTGCGGGCGGATGATGCAGGTCGGCTACTCCGGGCATGGCGGTGACGCGCCACGGTATGTGTGCGGCCGCGGCACCCAGCTGTATGGCACCCCGCCGTGTCAGAGCATCGGCGGCGTCCACCTGCACCGCGCCGTCCTGGAGCAGCTGTTTGAGGTGCTGCAGCCAGCCTCGCTGGAGGCCACCGCGCACGCCATGGCCGACGCCGGGCAACGCCACCGCCAGCAGGTGGCCGCCTTCGAGACGGCGCTGGAGCGGGCCCGCTTTGAGGCCGACCGGGCGATGCGCAAGCACGACGAGGTCGAGCCGGGCAACCGGCTGGTCGCCCGTACCCTGGAGGCCAGGCTCGAAGACCGCCTCGCGGCCCTGCACCGCGCCGAAGCCGACCTGGCCGCCGCCCGCGCCCGCCACCCGGTCCGCCTGACCGATGACGAACTCGCCTGGCTCAAGCGGGCCGGCGCCGACGTGCGGGCCGTCTTCGAGGCGCCCGCCACCAGCAACAGCCAGCGCAAGCAGCTGATCCGCGCCGTGATCAGCGAGATCGTGCTCACCATCGACCGCCCGGCGCGGACCTGCGACGTGCTGATCGCCTGGCAGGGCACGGCGACCACCGCCGCCAGCATCCCGCTACCCAAAATCGGCGGCGGCGCGATCACCACCAGCGAGGACACCCTCGCCCTGATCAAGCGCCTGGCCGGGCAGTACAACGACACCACGATCGCCCAGATCCTGGGCCGCCAGCACCGCCGCACCGCGACCGGCCTGACCTGGACCCGCGACCGGGTCAGCACCCTGCGCCGTTCCAACGGCATCCCGCACTGCCCCATCCCGAACGGAAATGTCAGTGCCAGCGGACAAGATGCCGTCATGGCCAGCGTCCCGCAAGCCGCGCAGCTCCTCGGCGTCGACAAGACCACGATCTACCGGTGGCTGCGGGACGGCTTCATCACCGGCGAGCAGCCCACCCCGGCGCCCCCTGGCGGATCCGCATCGACCAGGCCCTCCGCGACCGCATCCAGCCGGACGTCCCCGACGGCTGGCTGCCCCTCGATCAGGCCGCCAAGGCGCTCGGCATCGCCCGCCAGACCGTGTTGCACAAGGTCCAGCGCCATCAGATCAACGCCGTCTACGGTGCGCCGGGATAAACCGGCAGGGAGAAGGAGATGAGAACGCTCTACGTCGAAGGGCCAGCGACCCACGACGACCCCGGGTCATGCGTCGGCGTCCGTGAGGGCGCAGGCGAAGCATTGACAGGGGTACACGCAGGCCGGGCTATTGAGCCCCGAAATGCCGATCCGGGGTGCCGACGCTGTCGTAGAAGCGGAAGGCAACATCGTCAGCAGCGCTATCGCGAGCTGATGGCGGACCCCGCGGGGTCTGGGAACCAGGGCATGCGTGGAGTCTCTCTGCGCGAGAACCGGGAGGTCTCGTGCTCGCCCGTCCGGCTGATCTCCGGGCGGGCCGCTCAGGGAAGGCCAAGGCCGCACGCCTGAGATGAACGAGCACGAGAAGTCAGACGGGCTGGTAGTACCTGCGAAGCTGCCGAACAAGACCGGTGTGCCGGTTGCGGAGGCGGTGGAGGGAAGCAGCCCGGCCGAGGGGAACACGGACGGCCAAACACGTCCCGGACTCAGTGCCGGGCAAGGCGTGGCAAGCGGGCTGGCCCGTGTGCGTCTAGTAGCAAGAAGGGACAAGGACATACGGTTCACGGCACTGCTGCACCACGTCGACCTCTCCCGCCTGTGGGCGGCCTTTGCGGCCATCAACCCGAGGGCCACACCGGGGGTGGACAAGGTGACGTGGGAGACCTACCGGCAGGACTTGAGGACAAACCTCGAGAACCTGCTCTCCCGGGTCCACAGCGGTGCCTACCGGGCGAGTCCATCTCGGAGGGTGTACATACCGAAACCAGACGGGCGGTTCCGGCCGCTCGGCATCGCCACGGAGGTGGCATAGTGCCGCGTCATCCAGTGATCCTTTGGGTTTCGTCGTCGTCACCCATCCGTTCCATCCGCTGACGGGTCAGCGGCTGGAGGTCTTGTTCGCTAAGCGGCGGGCCGGTGCCACAGTGTTCGTCTGCGCGGGCGGTGCCTACGGGTCGATCACGCTGCCGGAATCGTGGACCGACCGGGGCAAGCCGCCCGAGACCGGCCGGCTGTCGGCCGAGGGGGTCGCAGCACTCGGCGCTGTGACACGCGCACTGCAAGGTCGTTGATTGCCATGCCTGGCAGCGACATACTCTTTTGCGATGAGAGACCTAAAGAAGGAGACCGGGACCGGCCTGGCGGGCATGCCGACGCGGCGGCTGCTGTCGCGGCGGCGCGCTCTCGCCGCCCGGCTGGGGGGCGCCGAGCAGGTGCTGTCCGGCTCGCTGACCGAGCAGACGCGGCGATGCGGCAAGGCCGGCTGCCGGTGCGCGCGCGGCGAGCCGCACGGCCCGTATGCCTTCTTCGCCCCGAAGACCGCGGCCCGGGGCCGGCTGCGGTACGTCCCGGCGTCCCTGGCCGGGGTGGTGCGCCGGTACCTGCGCAACGGCGAGGAGATCGAGCAGCTGCTCGCAGAGATCTCGGCAATCAACGCCGAGCTGCTGGCCCGGAGGGAGCTGTCCTAGCCGGTGAGCGCCGCCGTCCTGTCCGGGCCCGCACGGGCCGAAGCGGTGGCGGCGCTGGCCAACATGACCATCTCGGCGCTGGGAGGCACGCGTGAACGGCGAGCACAAGATCACGAGCTTTCACCGGGAGCGGACGGCGGTAATCTACCTGCGGCAATCCTCGATGGCCCAGGTCCGCCAGCACACCGAGCCCGGCCAAGAGCCAGTACGGCCTGGCGGAGACGGCGGCCGCGCTGGGCTGGGCTCGCACGTCGATCGAGGTGATCGACACCGACCTGGGGATCTCCGGCAAGTGGGGGGTGGCCCGGGAGGGGTTCACCGAGCTGGTGACCAGGATGTGCCGGGGCGATGTCGGGGCGATCTTCGGGATCGAGATCACCCGGCTGGCCCGGTCGAACGCCGACGTGGCGCGGCTGGCGGAGTTCGCCCGGATCACCGGCACGCTGCTGATCGACCCCGACGGCGTCTACGACCCCGCCGATGTGAACGACCGCGTCCTGCTCGGCTTCAAGGGCACCATGGGGGAGATGGAACTGCACGTGATGGCGCAGCGGCTGCAGGCCAACAAGCGCGCCGCGGCCGAGCGCGGCGAGCTGCGCACCCCGCTGCCGGTCGGCTATGTCCACGACAAGGCCGGCGATGTGGTGATCGACCCCGATGCCGGGGTCCAGGCCGCGATCCGTGATGTGCTCGCGGCGTTCGCCGCGTGCGGGTCGGCCTACGGGGTGGTCGCCGCGTTCGCCGGGCGGCGGTTCCCGCTGCGCGCCTACGGCGGCGCATGGGCCGGGCAGCTGCGCTGGGGGCGGCTCACCCACGCCCGCGTGCTCGGGATCTTGAAGAACCCGGGCTACGCCGGGGCGTACGTGTTCGGCCGCTACACCTCGCACCGCACCGCCGGCCCCGGCGGCACCGTGCACACGGCGATCGTGGAACGGCCCCGCGCCGACTGGCCGGTCCTGATCAAAGACCACCACGAGGCATATATCACCTGGGCGGACTACCTGGCCAACGAGGCCAGGCTCGCGGCCAACCGGACCAACGCCGGAGCACGGCCACCCCGCGAGGGCTGCGCGCTATGCCAGGGGATCATCTTGTGCGGCAGCTGCGGCAAGCCGATGCGCACCAGCTACCACACCGGTCAGCGGCCCTCCTATGAGTGCAGCTCCCACCGCGACCGGCTCACCACGCCCGCCTGCCGGTCGGTCGCCGCCGCCACCGTAGACGACGCGGTCGCGCGCATGCTGCTGGACGCGCTTACCCCTGACCAGGTCGCCCTGGCGCTGTCAGCCGCCGACGAGGTCGCGGGCCGCACCAGCGGGTCAGCCGGGCCGCCGAGCTGGCCGTGGAACGGGCCCGCTATGAGGCCAGCCGGGCCGAGCGCGCGTTCTGCCAGGTCGAGCCGGAGAACCGGCTGGTCGCCCGCAGCCTGGAGGCCCGCTGGGAGGACCGGCTCGCCGCCCTCGCCGAGGCCGAGCAGGCGCTGGCGGCCGCCCGGGACACGCTGCCGCCGCTGCCCGGCCGGACGCAGCTGGAGAAACTCGCCACCGACCTGCCCGGGCTCTGGCACGCGCCGGCCACCAGCAGCAAGGACCGCAAACGGCTGCTGCGCACCCTGATCGCCGACATCACCCTGCTCCCCGAGCAGCAACCCGGCCAGGTGCGCATCGGGATCCGCTGGCACACCGGCGCCACCGACGAACTTGTCACCGGCCGGCCCATCCACTCCGGCACGGCCAAGCGCACTCCGGCCGCCGCAGTCGAGCTCGTCCGGCAGCTCGGACCGGCCACCAGCAACGACGAGCTAGCCCGCCGGCTCAACGCCGCCGGGCTGACCACCGGCCACGGCCGCCCCTTCGACGTCAAGGCCGTCCGGTGGATCCGCCACGCCTACAACATCCCCGCCCCCGCCCCCTACGCCGGCAGCGAGATCCCGGTGGCCGAAGCCGCCCGGCGGCTGGGCTGCGGCACCGGCGTCATCTACTACTGGATCGACTCCGCCCAGCTCGACGCCCGGCGCGGCCCCGGCGGCAGGCTGTGTATCCCGTGGACCAGCGACATCGAGGCCGCCTGCCGCCGACGCATCGCCGGATCCGGCCACCTGAACCCGGCCGCCCGCCGCACCAGGCCACGGAACCGGCCCCAGCGGCACGAGGCCGCCGCCGTCACTGTCAGCACCGCCTGACATGATCACACCAGCGAACCCGTGAATGCGGCCCTGGCCAGCGCAGACCCGCACCACGCCCGAACATCCCGACACGCGATTGCAGAAGGGGCAGTATGAATCGTCCGTCGCCACTTTGGAGGACAAGATCGTCCAACGGGCGGTGGTCGAGGTATTGAATGCCATTTATGAGGAGGACTTCCTCGGCTTCTCCTACGGGTTCCGGCCAGGGCGCAGCCCGCACGATGCGCTGGATGCGCTGAGCGTCGGAATCTCAAGGAAGAAGGTGAACTACGTGCTCGACGCTGACATCAGCGACTTCTTTTCCAAGCTCGATCATTCTTGGCTGGAGAAGTTTCTCGGGCACCGTATCGCGGACAAACGAGTCCTGCGGCTCATCCGGAAGTGGCTGAACGCAGGGGTCATCGAGGACGGGAACTGGAAGGAGACGATAGAGGGGTCACCGCAGGGGGCATCGGTTTCACCGTTGCTCGCTAACGTCTACCTCCACTACGTGTTCGACCGGTGGGCCAGGCAGTGGAGACATCGGCACGCCAGAGGCGACATGGTCGTCGTGAGGTTCGCCGATGACTTCGTTGCCGGGTTCCAGCACCTTGGTGATGCGAAGCAGTTCCTGAGGGACCTTCGTGAGCGATTTGCGAAGTTCAACCTGGAGTTGCATCCGGAGAAGACCCGCCTCATCGAGTTCGGGCGCTTCGCGGCCCAGCACCGGTCGGAGCGGGGCCTTCCCAAACCGGAGACGTTCGACTTCCTCGGCTTCACGCACCTCTGCGGGAAGACGAGGGACGGGCGCTTCTGGCTCCGGCGCATCACCATCCAACGCCGGATGCGGGCGAAGCTCAAGCGGGTGAAAACCGAGCTCAAGCGACGCCGGCACCTGCCCGTCCCCGAGCAGGGGCGCTGGCTGGCAAGCGTGGTGCGGGGTCATCTCGCCTACTACGCCGTGCCAGGCAACATCGACGCTGTGGGGACCTTCCACCGCCAGGCGGGCCGCTACTGGCTGCGTGCACTTCGCTGCCGGAGCCAGCGGCACCGCCTGACCTGGCAGAGGATGAGTCGCCTCATCGACCGATGGCTGCCGCCTGTCCGCATCGTGCATCCCCAACCCAGCGTGCGCTTCGACGCCAGGACCTGAGGCAGGAGCCCGATGCGGTAGTTCCGCACGTCGGGATCTGTCCGGGGGGCCGCCCGCAAGGGCGGTCCCTACCGGGATTCACCACCGGACGCCGCAAAGGCCTCCGCATCCGGGTGGAATCCGGCCAGCCTGGACTGTTTGCCACATCCCGATGATAGAAAGGCGCAGTGTTAACCATGACCGACTTCGCCGGTGATCACGCCGAGGGCGTGCTCGCTGATGCACCAGCTGATCCGGGCGGCCGCCTCGGCGTGGGCAGCGTGACGGTGCAGCATGCCCGGGGCCAGGTCCCGGCCGAAGGGCATCTTGGTGAACCCGTAGTGCGATCGCAGCCGCTCGATCATCGTGCCTCCCCGGCGTGGCGGCGGGCCTGGGCAGCGGCCTGGCGGGCCCGGCCGGCGAGGCCGGGATCGTCGCCGGCGTGGGTGGCGGCGATCTGGTCCAGCAGGTGGGCCTTGGCGTGCTGGTAGGCGGCGACCTCGGCGGGGTCGGCGGCGGCTCCCTGGCAGCGCTGTACGTGCGGCACTCGCCGTGGCTGCTAGTGAGGCTTTCGCGGCGGTGTTCCGACCGATCCCTGGTGGACGAGGTGGGTGCAGGACACCTTTGTCGAGGCGTGGCGGGGCGCGCGGCGCTGGTCGGGCCGCGGTGAGGTGGGGGCGTGGATCTGGGGGATCGGTGTGCGCCGGCTGCTCGACCGGCTACGTCGCCGCCCGCCAGCTCTGTTCGCCCTGGGTAGCCATGACGAGCTGGTGATCTCCGCCGAGGAGGAGGTCCTGCTTGGCGTCCAGTTCGGTGATCTCGGTGGCGCGCTCGACCGGCTCTCGCCGGACCTTCGCGCGGTGGTGCAGGCGACCGTCCTCGACGGGCTGACCACCCGCGAGGCCGGCAGGCTCCTCGGCATCCCGACCGGCACCGTCAAGACCCGGATGATGCGCGCCCGCGCGGTGCTCAGGGAGGAGCTTTCATGACCGGCTGGCACGTGGATGAGAATAGCGTCGCCCGGTACGCATGTGGCGAGGTGCCCCTGTCAGTCGGTGCTTCGGTGGAGGCGCACCTGCTGACGTGCGCGGGGTGCCGGGCGCTGCTCGCGTCGACCGTCGAGCTGGACCGGCTGGAGCGGCTGTGGGACGGCGTCCTGGAGCGGGTCGACGCCCCCCGGCCGGGCGTGGTCGAGCGGCTGCTTCGGCTCGCCGGGGTGTCGGAGGGTACCGCCCGGCTCCTCGCGGCGACCCCGATGCTGCGCGTCTCATGGCTTTTCGCGATGGCCGCCGCGCTGGTTTTCGCGGTGTTCGCAGCGATCGCTTCGGGCGGGAACGAGCGAGGCGCGCTCGTTTTCCTCACCGCCGCCCCGATCCTGCCGGTGGCCGGGGTGGCGGCGGCGTTCCACCGCGGCCTGGACCCGACGTATGAGATCGGGCTCGCCGCCCCGTTTCGCAGTTTCGGCTGCTGCTCCTGCGCTCGGCGGCCGTCACCGCGGTGACCTGCGCCGCGGCACTGATCGCGGGCCTGCTCCTGCCCGAGCGGACGCTCACGGCGGCCGCCTGGCTGCTGCCGGCCCTCGCGCTTACCTCGCTGACGCTCGTCCTCGCCCGCCGGGTCGACGTGGTGTACGCCGCCGTCGGCGTGGGCGTGGTCTGGGTGACGACGGCAGTGTCTACCCACTTTCACGTCGGGCAGTTCGCCGCGTTCGGAGCCGCCGCGCAGCTCGCCTGCCTGGCCGTCGCGGCGGGTGTCGTTGCTCCTTCTCGTCGCGGGCCGGGACCGGTACGCGACCAAGCTCGGAGGTATGTGATGACCGGATCCGTCCTGATCGAGGGCGTCACCAAGACGTTCGGGCGCAGTGCCGCCGTCGCCGGTGCGGACTTTACCGCCGGCCGTGGCGTGACGGGCCTGCTCGGCCCGAACGGGGCCGGCAAAACGACGCTGCTGCGGATGCTGGCCACGGTGCTCGCGCCGGACAGCGGGCGGCTGCAACTGCTCGGGCATGATCCCGCCACGCCGTCCGGGCGGCTGGCGGTCCGGCGGCGCCTCGGCTACCTCCCGCAGGAGCCCGGCTTTCACCGCGGCATGACCGTCTTCAGCTTCGTCGACTACGTCGCGATCCTCAAGGAGCTGACCGACCGGCGGGCACGCCACGACGAGGTACGCCGGGTGATCGACCTGGTCGGCCTCGCCCCGCTCAGCGGGAAGCGGATCCGCGCGCTCTCCGGCGGAATGCGGCGCCGGGTGGGGCTCGCCCAGGCCCTCCTCGGCGATCCGGATCTGGTGATCCTCGACGATCCGACCGCCGGCCTTGACCCCGAACTGCGGCTGCGGTTCCGGGAGATCGTGTCGCGGATCGGTGAGGGGCGCACCGTCGTTCTCTCCACCCACCAGACCGAGGACGTCACCGCCGTCTGCCAGCAGGTTGTGGTGCTGCACCAGGGGCGCAGCCGCTTCGCCGGCACCCCGGCCGCCTTGGTCGAGCGGGCCGCCGGCCGGGTCTGGCTCGACAAACGCGCGGCGCCGGCGCGCAGCTGGCCTGGCGCAACGGGGACGGGCTGGTGCGCAACGTCGGCGACCCGCCGGCCGGTGCCGAGCTGATTGCGCCGACGCTGGAGGACGGGTACCTGCTGCTTGTCGGAGACAAGGAACTGGCGGTGGCGTCATGACGCTGAACGTGATCACCAAGGCTCCGCCGGCGCCGCCGTCGGCACGCTCGCCCGGCGCGAGGCGCGGCGCATCATCCGCCACCCCGTCTTTGTGGTGATGCTGCTGTACTTCGTCATGCTCAGCGGGGTGCAGGCGGTCGGCCAGGGCCTCTCGCCGCGTGAGGCGGTGCGTTACCTCGCGGTGATGCTCGGCCTGCTGTGGCTCGGGCCCGCCACGTTCTTCGCCGCCAACCTGGTCGCCTCCAGCACTCGCCGCGCTCACGCGGAATCCCAGCTCGCCGCGGCGCCGACCAGCGCACCGGCCCGGACGCTCGCGACCTGCCTCGCCGTCCTCGGCCCTACCGCGGCTGCGACCGGGTTCGCCGTGATTCTGTGGCTGGTCGAGCACGCCGGCGGCACGCTGGGCCGCGCGCAAGGCCCTGCCGAGCTGGCGGTGATACCTCTTTGCACCCTGGGTGGCGGCCTACTCGGTGTGGCGGGCGCCTGCTGGTTACCGTGGCGCGGCGCACCGCTGGTCGTGGTGTTCGTGCTCATCGCCTGGGTGGTCGCGCCGTCCTCGACCGTGGCGGCCTGTGGTGGACCGCGCCGTGGACCATGTCGCCCGGGTACTACCACCAGGATGGAATGGGCTCCGGCTCCCATGCCTGGCATGCGGTCTACCTGTTGGGCCTTAGCCTGCTCGCCGCGGTCGCCGCGCTGCTGCGGTACCCGTCGTACCGGCGTCCGTTGCTGGCGCTCGGCGTCGTGTTGTGGTTCGGAACGGTCGGCGCCGCCTGGGCGCAGCTCCCGTGACCGCGGCCCGGCGCCGCGTGCTGCGCGAGCTGGCCGCTGCCGGGGTACTGCCGCGAGTAACCCGGTGGCATCCGGTGCTCGTCGGCTGGCTGCTGAGCGCCGCGGCGCTCGTGTGGAAAGCCGACGACGTGCACAACGCGGCGGGCGCGGCCACGCTGCTGCGAGTCGTCGCGGTGCTAGTGGTGACGAGTGTCGTTGCCCTTGTGGACGACGCCGCCGCGAACGTGCTCGCGCCCGTCCCGGTCCCGCTCGCGTGGCGGTACAACGTCCGGTTCAGTCTCGCGGCCGCGGCTGTCGCCGCGCCGTGGGCCGCCGCGCTGCTCTGGGTACGTCCCGGGCACCTGGCTGCGGCGCTCACGCTGGAATGCGCAGCGATGACGGCCTTCGCGCTGGCCGTGGCCAGCGGCATCGCACGCTGGTCCGACGCGCGGGACGCCAGTCTCGCCGCGGGACCTGCGGTGCTAGGCGCGGCAATCTTCGCCGTCCTTCTGCCGCCGCGCTGGGCAATCTTCGCCACACCCGGCGACCGCTGGCGCGACGCGCAGCTGCGCTGGACCGCAGTACTCGGCCTCGCACTGGCCGTACTCCTCCTGACATTGCGCGACCCGGCCCGCCGCCCGACCCGCTTCTATCCCAGCCAACACCGACGCTGATCCCCGGCCTCACCGGACCGTCACTACACAGCCACCGACGCACTAGACACCTGGCCCAACCTGACACGCCGGCGAATTTACGGCGGCCAACGTCCGCTCATGCCGCGATGACGGCGTCTGCAAGTCTGCTTCGCCGCCACGCCTTCGGTTGCCTGCCGATCGCAGCACGGCCCGCTGTCGAGGTCGTGTCTTCTGCCGATGAGCCCGGTAAGTAGGCTGGCGGCATGCGCGTAGTGATCGCGGGTGGGCACGGGAAGATCGCGCTCCTCTTGGAGCGCCTCCTCGCCGGGCGCGGCGACCAGGCCGTGGGGCTGGTCAGGAACCCGGCCCAGGTCGCCGATGTGCGGAAGGCCGGCGCCGAAGCTGTCGTCTGCGATCTGGAGGCCGCCTCGGCCGATGATGTCGCGGTGCTGCTGGCCGGGGCCGGCGCGGTGGTATTTGCGGCCGGTGCCGGTGCGGGCAGTGGCGCCCCTCGCAAGGACTCCGTCGACCGGGCCGCCGCCGTGCTGATGGCCGACGCCGCCGAGCGGGCCGGGGTCCGCAGGTTCGTGCAGGTCTCCTCGATGGGAGCGGGCCAGCCGCCGCGGCCCGGCAGCGATGAGGTCTGGGCTGCCTACATCACGGCGAAGACCGCCGCCGAGGACGATCTGCGCTCTCGGGACCTGGACTGGACAATCCTGCGCCCGGGCGGCCTCACCGACACCCCTCCCACCGGCAAGATCCGGCTCGCGGCCCCGCCGGTCCCCGGTGGCACGGTCCCGCGCGCCGACGTCGCCGCGGTCATCGCTTTCCTGCTCGACGATCCGCGTACCCAGCACCAGACGCTTGAGCTGGTCGGCGGAGACAGCCCCGTCGCCGCCGCCGTGCGCAGCATTTCTTAATCACGGCGCCGGACCGCGCTACCCACATCGCCCCCAGCCCGCGCTGCTCGGCTGACTCACCCGGAAGTTCCGCGTAGCATCCCCCCTGCAAATCTCCCGGCAGTCACGACGAAGATCCGCAGCGCCTGCTATGCTTCCTCGACGGATTGTCCCTCCGGGCTGCTGGACCCGAACGCGCGCCGGCGCAATGGCGCGCATGGCCCCCGGCCTTGCATCGACTGGAATTACGCGAAGCACGCCCTCTTCTGCCGCTGTCAGCGCGCGGCAATGCCTCCCGCCCTTCTGAGGCTCACTGGTTGGGGCGAGCGTTGCCATAGCTCTTGCAGAGCGTAGGGTTGCGCTCGCCAACCCGGCCAGGCGAGGGAGAAGAGATGCCCGCGTATGTAATCGCCGACATCGATGTGCATGATCTGGAGGCCTACCTTAAGTACGCCGCGCTCGTCCCGAGGACGCTCGAGCCGTTCGAGGGGCGCTTCCTTGTCCGCGGCGGCGACCACGAGCCGCTGGAGGGGGACTGGCGGCCGCGGCGGCTTGTCATACTTGAGTTTCCGAGCGCCGATCACGCTCGGCGATGGTACGTGTCCGGGGACTACGTCGCGGCGATGGAGATCCGACACCGCGCGGCTACGGGCAACATCGTCCTGGTCGAGGGAACTACCTAGCGGCCCCCCGATGTCGTCCGACGCTCTCCCCCAGCTGTGTATCCGCATCTGCCGCCGGGCGTGCGGCTGAGCGGCGGCGGCCAGCAGGTGGGCGGCCCGCTGTCGGCCCATGTCCTTGACACTGCGGCAGGCTGAAGTGCCAAGCTAGCGCGGGCGGGACGGCACCGGATCTGCGAGGCTTGCATCATGGCCAGTAGTGCGGCGCGGCGGTTGCTGCTGCTGCGGCACGCCAAGTCAGCTTGGCCCGATGTCGCCGACCATGAGCGGCCGCTGGCGCGCCGCGGCCGCCGTGATGCCCCGGTCGCGGGACGGTGGCTGCGAGCCGCAGGCCGGGTGCCCGACCGCGTGGTGTGCTCGACGGCCAGGCGCGCCCGCGAGACGTGGCAGCTGGCTGCGGCGCAGCTTGATGCCTCTCCCAGGGTCAGCTTTGACCAGCGGGTGTACGGGGCGGCAGCGGCGGACCTATTGGATCTGGCCCGCGAGACTGCGCTGAGGGCGCGGACCCTGCTGATCGTTGGGCACGACCCTGCCATCCAGGAACTGACGCTGGTGCTTGCCAGCGCCCGGGCTGGCGATGCGGGTGCGCTCGAGCGGCTTCGGTTCAAGTTCCCGACCGCCGCGATCGCGGTGCTGGAGTTCACCGGAACCTGGCAGGAGCTCGGGCCTGAACAGGCCCGGCTGACTGCTTTCGTCATTCCCCGGGACCTCCGCGCCGGCTCGGGCGAGGGATAAGCAGGACAGAAAGATCAGGCTGCGATGCCGACGGAACACGACGGCCATGAAGCGAAGGCAGTCGCGCGCTCGGTCGCGCCGCGAAGCGGGCGCCGGTCCCGCCGGTGAGAGCCGCGTATCTCGTGCGGGCGCGTCTCGTTCCAAAGATCGTCGAATCGGTAACGTCGACCCCATAGCCGTCACCGGGAACGCAACATGCCGATCTCGATCAGCTCCGGATCAGACGGCAGCGGCTGGCTTTCGGCGGTCGGCAAGAATCCGCACCGCTCGTACAGCAGGCGGGCGGTGTTGTTGGTCTCGGTCACCCACAGGTGCACGCGAGCTATGCTCTTCGCCCAGGCCCAGCCGACGACGGCCTCGACGAGCGCCTCACCAACCCCATGCCCGCGCGCGTGCGGGCGTACCCATAGCGAGACCAGCTCAATCGTGCCCGGCTCGGCCTCGAATCCGCCGACAATTCCGACCGGCGCGACGTCGAGCTCAGACGCATGGGCGAGGAAGTTGCCGCCTCCGGCGATTCTGCGCTGCCAGTCAGTTTCGTCGAATGCGACCTCCCGCTCGTACGTTGACGCGAATGCGTACGGAGCGTCCCGCAACGCCTCTAGCCGAACATCACGCATGGCCCACCAGCCATCTGCGGCTATCTCGCGTACCTCGACCATGCGACATGGTCTCGCCAACACGGCCATGACCGCGAGTGGTTTTCGTCGCCTGCTCAGCCAGGCGTTCAACGTCCGCTCATGCCGCCGATCGGGCGTGTCGCGCCTGCCGCCTGGCGGGCTCCGCCACTATGGCTATGTCAAACCCGAAGTTCCCGAAGTGGCCCTTCCCGGATCTGGCCAGCTCGTGGAGGTCGAGGCAGTCGCGCTCATCAGTGGTGCTCACCCTACGGCATGAATTCTGGACGGGCAACTGGCCGGCGGGTGCGGGATCTTTTGCCACTCCAGCCGACCCTGGGCCAGTCCCTGCAACGAGGCCGGGGGCCCCTATCTCACACGTGTACGCCGCCCTCTTCTGCCGATGCGCGTGCGGCGAGCGTTTCCAGGAGTGGCGGGGCAACTTGCGTACGACGGGTTTTATTCTGAAGTGATCGTCAGCGGCTGCCCGTTCGAGGTGCCGCAGGGGCGGGCGGCGGCATGTTCGTCAACAGCGAGGGGGCCTCATGGACGACCAGATCGTCGCCTCCGATCTCGAGCGAACCCCTAGCCTGCTGGACGGGCTGGAGTCCGGGTGGTACGTGGAAGGCGGCGTCGCCGCGCGCTATCAATTCGCGGCGGATCTGGAGAGCTTCCTGGCCACACCGGGGGTCGCCGGATCGCCGATGGCCGACGAGATGAGGGCGGCCGGACGAGGGCTTGCGCGCCGTCCCCGACGTCGCGAGCCTGGCGCGGCGTGTGCGGGATTTCCTGCGGCTGCGGCGTAAGCAGGTCACGGGCCGGCAGCAGTTCGAGTTGCCGCTCGTGGCGTACGAAATGTGGGTGCCGCCGGTCACGGGCGCGACGGGCTCCGCCACGATGACCAGCGGTGAGGGGGACAGCGGCACGATCTCCTTCAAGATTCTCGGCGTGGGCGGTGGCCCTGCGTTCGAGCAGAACGTCACGCTGGAACTCGCCCGCAAGAACATCTCTAGGTCCGAGCGCCTTGAGCTGGTCGTGACCGGGACGGCCGAACAGGTAGAAGTCAGCCGCTCCGGACGGCTGGAGGCGCGCTACACCAGGCTGGCCGACCTATCCGGCGAGCCGCTGCGGCGGTTCGTTCCCCTGACCCAGGAGAGGGCTCCCCTATCCGGGCCCGGAACGGAAACGATCTTCCGGGTGGCGCTGCAGCAAGGAGATGGCGCGGCGACGTTCACGCTCAAGCTCGACGCCACTCGCTCGTGGTCGCTGTCGTTGTCGCCCCGGCTCCACGCCCCTCGCAGCGCTGAGCAGCGCCCGTATCCTGCCCCAGATCGGTGATACCGAGGTCGAGGATTGCTTCTGGGACGAACTGGGGATCGACCCCGGCGGCGTACCAGCTCCCTCCGGCGCCGTGCCGCGACGGACGCCTCGCGATCCGGCCCGCCGCCGGTGGGCGTTCCTGCTTACCCAGTTGGCGCTTGAGTTCACCGTTCTGCATGAGCTGAGTCACATCGTCGCCGGTCACCTGCTGTTCAAGCGGGCACGCTTGGGTCTACGGTCGCCAACCAGGGCCCGCCCGGTCAGCCCCAGGCCATCGCGGTCGCTGGAGACACAACGGCTACTTGAACTGGATGCCGATGCCTACGCCCTTAACCTGTTCACCACGAACCTCTTGAGCAGGCGCGTCTCGGCCACCCCGATCCCCGCCGACGGCTCCGTCTATTCGGCGTCGTCCCGGGACTCGACGGGTTCTGTCCACAGCGCCAAAAGCCGTTCCAAAAGAACGATCACGGTACCAGTCTGCTGTGCCATCGGCGGCCCGCCCACCTCTCGGCACGAACCTCCGCTCATGCCGCAGACCGCGCGCTTCTGCCGTTGGGAAGCGTGCTTGGCTACAGCCCAAGAATGCGGCGGAGTCCGCGGTCCACGTCCTCCATGAGGGAAGCCGGCAAGTGCCCGGCCTGGGCGTCGAGCCCGGACTTGTCGAGGGTCACCAGGGCTGCGACGTTGACCACGGAGGCACGTGGCAGACCGGAAGCGGCTGCGGGGAGGAAGACGTTGCCTGGCATGGCCGCGAGGCCGGTGTTAGAGGTGATCACCGCGGCCACCGTGGTGTTGAGCCGGCTGACATTGAAGGGATCGGACTGGATCACCAGGACCGGTCGCCGCTTCGCGGGCCTGCTGCTGCCGCGGATCTCGCCGAGATCGGCCCAGCAAACGCTTCCGCGTTGGATCACCAGTCGTCCTCGCCAGCCAGCCGCCGCCGACCGGCGGCAACCGCGGCCGAGCTGGACTCATCCGCCCCGGCGGCTTGAAGCGCCTCGTCGATCTGCTGAGTCAGCGAGGAAGCGTTCAGCTCGTCCAGGTAACGTTGGGCGGCGCGGGCGAAGAATTCCGAGCGGCTCATGCCGAGTTCCTCAGCTCGCCTGGTGGCCTGCTCGAAGGTGTCGTCAGGGAGCGAGATCGCCGTTTTCATGCCACTAGTATAACCAGGTATTACCCCCCGTGGAGCGTCTTCGATGTAGCAGCCAAGCGCCGGAGACACGCAGAGTGACGCACCGGCCGTGTGCGCACCTCGGCGTCGGGGTCAGTCCGGCGGGCCCGACCGCCCGTTCGCCGCGATCGCGTCAAGCTGTGGTGCTGGTGCTGGTGGCGCCGCCGGGCGCACGCGTCGAGGGTGCTAGCTGTCTCGGCCCTGCGCTGAAAAAGCCTTCGCCGCGGCGGCCAGTTCGGCGGGTGAGCCGGTCATGAGTGTGCGGGCGTGCCGGGTCACCTTGTCGACGGGCCAGTCCCACCAGGCCAGCCGCAGCAGCAGCGCCACATCCTCGTCGCTGAAGCGGATCCGGATCAGCCGGGCCGGGTTGCCGGCCACGACACCGTAGTCAGGCACATCGGCGGTGACCACTGAACCGGCGCCGACGATCGCACCATGCCCGATACGAACGCCCGGCAGCACCGTGACGCCGTAACCGAGCCACACATCGTTGCCGAGCACCGTGTCGCCCGGGCTGGGCATCGCATCGACGGCAATCACGTCGTGGGTGCGTTCCGCCCACGCGCCCTCATACATCGCGAACGGGTACGTGGAGACGCCATCCATCCGGTGGTTGGCGCCGGCCATGAGGAACCGCACGCCGGAGGCCAGCGCGCAGTACCGGCCGATGATGAGCCGCTCGGGCCGGTAGTCGTAGAGCACGCATTCGCGCTCGAAGTTCTCGGGGTGGTCTGGGTCGTCGTAGTAGGTGTACTCGCCGACCGAGATCTTCCCGGTGGTGATGAGCGGGCGGAGGAACACCACGCGCGGGTGCGCTGGCAGCGGATGTATCCGGGTGGGGTCCGGCGCGCTCATGCTGGTGGGCGCAGGCCCCCAGCGCCAGCCCGGCCTGCTCATGCGGCTGCCAGGGTGACGGGCAGGGATTCGAGACTATGCAGGGAGAAATTGGGTTTCCATCGGGGCTGGCCGGCGAACTCCACCGTGCCGGTGCGTTCCATCAGGCAGCGCAGCGCGATCGTGGTTTGCAGCCGGGCCAGCCTGGCACCGAGACAGAAATGGGTGCCCTGGCTGAAGCTGAAATGCCGTGACCCGGTGCGGGTCAGATCCAGCCGGTCGGGGTCGGGAAACTGGGCTGGGTCGCGGTTGGCCGCACCCAGCAGGGCCATCACTTTCGTGCCGGCGGGGACGACGGTATCGCCCAGCATGACGTCGGCCAGGGCGGTACGGAAGAGAGTCTGCACCGGCGTGCAATAGCGCAGGAGTTCCTCGACGGCGTTGGCGGTCAGATCGGGTTCGCCGCGAAAGAGGGCAAGCTGATCGGGGTGGTCGAGCAGCGCGAGCACGCCGCCGGCGATGAGGCTGGCCGTCGATTCATGCCCGGCGACCAGAAGCATGGTGCAGGTGGCGAACACCTCTGCCGGGGTGAGTGCGTCGCCGCCGTCCCCGGCCGTGACGAGTGCGGACAGCAGGTCCTGCTGTGGGTGGCGGCGGCGTTCGGCGGCCAGTTCGCGGAAGTAGGCCGCGATTTCCAGCGTGGCCCGCACACGCTGCGCAACTATGTCCGGCGGCACCAGGAAATCTGGGTCAAGCCCGAAGGCTATGATATTGGAGCAGCGTTGGACCAGATCCCGGTCAGTCGCGGGAATACCCAGAATTTCGCAGATCAGCGCAAGGGGCAGCGGGTACGCGAATACCTCGACGAGGTCGATTTCACCAGCACCAATGATCTTGTCGAGCACGGCATTGACCTGATCGGTGATGCGTAGCCTGAGCCGCTCCACCGACCGGGCGGTGAAGGCAGGGGAGACAAATCTGCGCAGCCGGGTGTGTTCCGGCGGATTCTTTGTCAGGAAAGAGCTGACGGACCTGCCGCTGTCGTCGGTCAGCAGCCCGGCGTGATCCTCCTGGACGAGCAGGTCGCGGGTGCGAAGAGAACGCTGTTGCTGGTAACCGAACCGCGGATCAGACTGCACCGCGCACGTGTCGGCATACCTGCTGAGAATCCAGACCCCGGCCGGCCCCCGGTAGATCGGCAGATGTGCACGCAGCCGGTGGTAGACCGGGTAGGGGTTAGCCCGGGTCGCCGGGTCGAACAGGCTGAGACCAACCTGCTCGAGGAAGGCAGGATCTGTCCCGGGCCCGGCGCCACCGCCCCTCATCGGCTGGCCGGTCATGAGGCGGCACCGATCCGGGCGGCAGCAGTACCCAATCCGGTGGGGCCGGAGGGCAGCCGCCAGGGTGCGGGCACCGGCGGGGGTGCCGTGGCCGCGGGCGCCGGGCCGATCCGGCTCGCCGCGGTACCCAGCCCGGTGGGACCGGCCAGCAGCAGCCCCGCCACCGAAGCCGGCGGCGGGCCGGCTGCCTGGTCAGAGTGCGATTGCTGGTCAGAGTGCGGTTGGGTGGTCAGCCCGTACCTGCTCGACGCCACCACCACATGAGCCTGGAAAAGGCCGGCGATAGGGTTCCGTAGCGCATCAATGAATTTGTCGGTACTCTCGCGATCTGCCGTGTCCAGGTTGAGTTGGTCGGCGGCGGCGGGAAATTCGGCCGTGGAGATGTCCTCGAAGCGATGCAACCGGGATGTTGCCAGATCATTGGCGCACGCGTAAGCCTCCGGCAGGCCGCAGTCAAGGAACCGCCGCAGCACCAGCACGGCGTTATGAATATCACCTTCTTCGTGCAGCTCCCGGCGATAGGAGAAAACGTCGTTGATCAAAGCCCAGCCAATCGAAGACCGTTTCGATCAGCGCTTGCATCGGTCCGGCATTCTGTATTCCGGGTGGAAGGTTCAGATCCAAGATATAATGAACCAGGTATACTAGAATTTCCCCACCACCACCCGGGCGGCGCATTTCCGATATAGTCGACCGGGTCAGGGATCCGATTCTCTATCAGGTTGAGAATCTTCCACACAAGTGCTTCACAAGCTCTCTGGATGGCCTGAGAAAACCAGCGTCGCCAGTCTTTTGACATCTGCGGCGCGGTACGCGGCCACAAGTCTGCCACAGCGCGTTCCAGCGGGTTTAACGGGATAGGGACAGCCTCGGGACGGGAGATCGGCATAAACGCCGGCAGCCGGTCGAAAGCCGCTGTCGCGCCGACCAGATCGCGGCGATTCTGGAATACCTGCTCAAAAAAATCTGCAAGAAAATACAACGTCGTGATCCACCGGGCGGCCAACTCGAACTTCGGGCCCGGTGCATCGGGATGAACTAGTGCAGCGAACCGGGGCGGGTCAGCGGACTCAAAGCCTGGCTCGTCCCAGCCGGTCAGTCCCGAGCCCAGCATCCCCATCTGGGCAGCCCATTCTTTGACCCGTGGCCGCTCGGAATCCAGATTCGGGTTGCATCGCGCAGCGAACGGCATGTAAAATTCCGGGAGCGCTACCTCCGGGGCGTCCTCGTCTCCGGTCGGCGATGAAGTGAACGTCCAGGCGACCGAGGCGATACGGCGGTTGAGCCCCAGCCCGGCCGCCGACAGTCCGGTCGCGCTTTCACTCGGAACTGGCTGACCCGGCATCCTTGTTGTAGCGGCTGGTCGTTTTTTCCCACTCCAGATCGCCGGCCATGAAGTCCTGCAGTCCCTTGACATACCTGAGAATCCTCAGGCACACATCCGGCGTCAGGCCATACTTGGCGAACATCAGTGGGAGTTCGACCAGGGCGGTGTTCTCGAATTGCTGCATCCGGGACGTCGCTAGCTCGTTGACCAGGTGAACAGCCCGCTCCAGGTCGCAGCCGAAGCAATTGCTGGACAACCATCACGCCGCTGTTCTCACCCGCGAGGAGCTCCTTTCTCATAGGAGCAGATGTCGTTACGCAGATGCATGCCGTCGGCGAACGTGTCGTTGAGCACCCGCAGCGTCCGCTTGCCGACGAGCTCGGCCGGCAGCTCGTCGCCGTGGGCGTGTTCGATCAGCATCGCTCCCCAGAGCCCGCCGCCGGTCTGGCGGCGCATCTGGACGTAATCGATCGGATTGGGTATCCGGTCCTCGCGGACGTTGACCAGCTCGCGCAAGGGTTCCTGGATCAGCGCCCCGGGTGCTCTCGGAAAACCGGCGCTGCCACTGCTCGGGCATGAGCGGGGCGGTACGCGGCCACAAGTCGCCAGGCCGGCTTCCACCGGATAGTGGTGGCCGGTACCGGAGCGGCGCCGACCGGCTCGACCGGCATGAGACTTGCCAGCCGGTCGACGTGTTCCCTCGCGCCAGCCAGATCCCGGCTGCCCGTGTAGACCTTCAGGAAATGATCGTCGAAATAGAATATCCAGATATGCCACTCAGTCAGCAGATCCAGCTCCGGAGCGGAGGACATCGGGATAGCTCAGTGCGGCGAACGAGGCGAAGTCCATGGCGTCGAATTCGGCGTTCGTCCCATACTCCTTCGTCCAGCATTCCCAGCCCGCTTGCCCACGCCTTGGAGTTCACCCTCGCGGATTCCAGATGGGGACTGCACCGGGCGGGGTAGGGCATGTAGAAATCGGGTCGCTCAAATGATGCCATCGGTGGTGCCTCACCTTGTGATCCGGCGCTCAGGGCAATGCGGTGTAAAGCGGGACAGATCGCGGCCATCAGGACATCTCCTCTTGGTCGCGGTCAGGCCCGGCCCGGCCGCCGCCCGCGCTGGCCAGCGGGCAGGGGCCGGTCAGCGCGTCAGCTGAACGGGCGGGAGACCTCGACGTTCTGCAGCACGCCGAGCGCGTCGGGCACCAGCACCGCGACGGAGTAGTAGGCGCTGACCAGGTAGGAGATGATGGCCTGGTCGCTGACGCCCATGAAGCGGACGTTCAGGCCCGGCTCGTGCTCGTCCGGGATGCCCGTCTGGTGCAGCCCGACGACGCCCTGATCCTCTTCGCCGGTCCGCATCGCGATGATGGACGAGGTCCGCTCGCCGGTGACCGGGATCTTGTTGCACGAGAAGATCGGCACGCCGCGCCAGGCAAAAACCTCGCCCCCCGGCACCTGCGTGCTGTTCGGGTAGACGCCGCGCTTGCTGCATTCGCGGCCGAACGCCGCGATCGCCCGCGGGTGCGCGAACATCAGCTTGGTGCTGCGCCGCCGGGACAGCAGCTCGTCGAGGTCGTCGGGGGTGGGCGGCCCGGAGTGGGTCTGGATCTGCTGGGAGTAGTCGGCGTTGTGCAGCAGCCCGAACTCCGGGTTGTTGACCATCTCGTATTCCTGCCGCTCGCGCAGCGCCTCGATGGTCAGCCGCAGCTGCTGCTGCACCTGGTTCATCGGGTCGTTGTACAGGTCGGCCACCCGGGAATGCACCCGCAGCACGGTCTGGGCCACGCTCAGCTCATACTCGCGCGGGGCAAGCTCGTAGTCGGCGAAGGTCCCCGGCAGACCCGGCTCCCCGCTGTGCCCCGAGGCGATCGCGATCTCGGCCTCACCGCGCTTGTTCTGCGGCTTGGCCGCGGCCTCCTGGAACTGGCTGACCTGCGCCTGCAGCGCCGGCGACTGGCCGAGGATCGCCTGGAACTGCGCCCGCGGCAGCGCCAGCAGAACCGTGTCCGTCACCGCCACCGCGGTGTAATCCCTGCTGGCCTCGGCCGCGAGCCCCTCCGCGCCGAAGTACCCGCCGTCGGCCACCACCCCCAGCGACGTGTCCTCGCCGTAGGCCCCTTCGCCGGCCCGGTTCACCTTGCCGTGCGCCACCACGTAAAACGTGTCGGCAGGCTGGCCGCGTTCGGCGATCACCGAGCCCGCCGCTGCCTGCTGCTGGACGAAAGCCGCCGCCAGCGAGCCGAGCGCCGCCTCGTCGGCCCCGGCGAACAGCGGGATCTCGCGCAGGCTCGGCGGCACCACCGCGGCCTGGTCCGCGGTCTGCGCCACGGCGACCCTGCCACCGCCCACCACATAGGTCAGCCGGCGGTTCACCCGGTACGTCCCGCCGGAGACCTGGACCCAGGGCAGCATCCGCAGCAGCCACCGGGAGCTGATCCCCTGCATCTGGGGACGGTCTTGGTGGTGGTCGCGAGGTTACTCGCGGCGGCCGTGCTCAGGCTCTGCTGCGGCTGCTCCTGCGCGGCCTCGCTACCTGCGTCAACAGACATTGATCCCACCCTCCATCTCTCGCGAACCACTTTCGCGAACGCCCCGCTGATGCTTTCGCAGATGAAGGCGGCCCACATATATCCGGTATCGGCAGATAAATATGACTTCAGCCTCCATTAACTGTAACGGAATCGGACGAACTTTTTTGGCTCTGCTCGACGCGCTGACCTGGGCAGACATGCGGGTCGCCTGCCGGACCTCACCACCGGGCACGGCCGGCGGCCTGACTGGCAGCCGATACAAAGAGCCTCAGGGATGCCCGATTCGCACCTTTAGATAGGATATATCCCGGTTAGTTTGATGTCACTGGTGGGTTAGGTATTCATATGGATTCTGGGCCTTATCACAGGTCCACTTCCCGGTGAAGTCATATTTATCTGCCGACGCGGATATGCGTGGTCTGCCTTCAGCTGCGAAAGCATCAGTGGGGCGTTCGCGAGAGATGGTTCGCGAGACATGGAGGGTGGGATCAATGTCTGCTGAGGCAGGTAGCCAGGCCGCAGCCGCAGCAGAACCTGAGCACGCCACCGCCGCCGGGAACCTGGCGACTACGCTGTCTGCTCGCGGCGGGTCCAGCCCCATTCCGGCCCGCCCTTTACCACCACTTTGGCATCGGCGACTAGCGAGTGCTGCGTGCATCGCTCCGGTCCGCTCGGCCGGTTGCGCGAAAGCTCCTGCCTGCGCTGCAGCAGCTGCTTCCCGCAGCCCGGGCCGCGCGTGTCCCAGATTTCTTCGTCACCCGGGAGCAGCGGGCCACATTCCGCCAGGCACCGGGGACCGTAGCGCTTCGGCCAGGAGCACCCACCCCAGCACCGGGCTTGTGCTGGCCGGGACGTGGACCAATACCGGTTGGCCGGACACGATGGAGGGAGCCGTGCGGAGCGGACTCGAAGCAGCCAGGACAGTGCTGGCGAGCCTGGGAGCAAGGCGATGACGGCCGTCATCCCGGCGGGTGTGGCGACCGCACGCGACATCGTGCGGCCTGCGTTGAACGCCTCGCTGGAGCGGCTTGCGCCGTCGATCCGCCAGGTCGCCGCCTACCATCTCGGCCTGGCGGAGGCGGACGGCACGGTTCCCGTGCGCGCCGCGGGCAGCGGGAAGGCGCTGCGGCCGGCGCTCGCGCTGTTATCGGCGCGGGCGGCCGGCAAGCCCGCTGAGCGGGGTGTTGCCGCGGCGGTCGCCGTGGAGCTCGTGCACAACTTCTCGTTGCTGCACGACGACATCATGGACGGCGACACTGAGCGCAGGCACCGGCCGACTGCTTGGACCGTGTTCGGGACGCCCGCGGCCATCCTGGCGGGTGACGCGCTGCTCGCGCTGGCGCAGGACATCCTGCTCGAGGATGGCGGGCCGCAGGGCCGCTGGGCGGCGCGCTGCCTGCTGGCGGCGGTTCAGCGGCTGATCAGCGGGCAGAGCGCGGACATGGAGTTCGGGCGGCGTCACGACGTCACCATGGACGAATGCCTCACGATGGCCGGCGACAAGACAGCGGCCCTGATGGCGTGCGCGTGCAGCATTGGGGCCATAGCCGTGGGCGCCGCGCCAAGCCTGGCGATGAGCCTCGCGGACTTCGGATCGCACACCGGGCTCGCGTTCCAGCTCGTTGACGACATGCTCGGCATCTGGGGCACGCCCGAGGTAACCGGCAAACCGGTATGGTCGGACTTGCGCACCCGCAAGAAGACGCTGCCAGTGGTGGCGGTGCTCACCGCTCCGGCCGGCAACGGAGAGCGCGGCGCGCTCAGCCATGAACTCGCCGGGCTTCTCGCCCGCGACGAGCCGCTGAGCGAGGAGGAACTCGGCCGCGCAGCGTGGCTCGTCGAGGAGGCGGGCGGCAGGCAGTGGGCTGAGGAGGAAGTTGCGCGGCAGCTCGAAGCCGCCCGCAAGTGCCTCGCCGACGCGCCGATTCCGGCCGACGTGTGTGCCGAGCTGACCGGGATCGCCCGTTTCATCGCCGACCGCGAGTCGTGAGGGGCGGACATGACAAGGACAGAGCGGGCCGGGACGGCGGGAGCGGGGGACCGCATGGTGCTGCTCGCCGGGCCGCGATCGTTCTGCGCCGGGGTTGAGCGGGCCATCGAGATCGTGGAGCGCGTGCTGGACCGGCACGGCTCGCCGGTGTACGTGCGGCGGCAGATCGTCCATAACGCGCACGTGGTCCGCTCGCTCGCCGACCGCGGCGCGATCTTCGTGGAGGAGCTCGACGAGGTACCTGACGGGTCCGTCGTCGTGTTCTCCGCCCACGGCGTTGCTCCCGCCGTGCGCGCAGCGGCCGCCCACCGCGGGCTCGAGGTGGTGGACGCGACCTGCCCGCTCGTCGCCAAGGTGCACAGCGAGGCGCGCCGCTTCGCCGACCAGGGTTTTCATGTCGTGCTGATCGGCCACGCGGGCCACGACGAAGTGGAGGGCACCCTCGGTGAGGCGCCGGGCAAGGTGGCGCTGGCGCAGACCCCCGAGGATGCCGCCAGGATGCGCCCGCCGGACGAGTCACGGGTCGCCTACCTGATGCAGACCACGCTTGCGGTGGAGGAGGCGCAGTCCGTCGCGGACGCGCTGCGTGATCGTTTCCCGGAGATCAGGGCACCCGGCAGCGACGACATCTGCTACGCGACAACAAACAGGCAGCAGTCGGTGCGGGCGGTCGCGGCAGATTCCGACCTGGTACTTGTCGTCGGATCGGAGAACTCGTCCAATTCGCAGCGGCTGGTGGAGACGGCACGGCGCGTGGGAACACCGGCCTACCTGATCGAGGACGTGGCGCAGATCCAGCTGTCCTGGCTGGCCGGCGCGCGGGTGATCGGGCTGACGGCCGGCGCGTCGGCGCCGCCGGCGCTGGTGGAGGAGGTGATCAAGGCCCTTCGCGGGCTCGGGCGCGTCGAGGTCGAAGAGCGCGTCGTCGCCACGGAATCTGTGAGTTTCTCGTTGCCGAAGCAGGTGCAGTCATCATGACGACGGAGGCGCTTTCCGTCAGAGATTTCCGCTCCTAGGAGGCGGCCCTTGACTAACCCAATTCGTGGCCTGGCAAGATGTCACGAGCTTAAAGCTATGGCACGCCGAGCGTGGATTGAATCAAATCCATATAGACAGTTTGCGTGAATCCATCATTCAGCGTCAAACCCCAGTGACGGCCGTCGCCGGGGTCGGGTTCACAAGAATCGCCCTGGTTCCACCAATCGGCCGCCGAGTTTGCCCACCAGTTCCAACCCACGACAACATCGTTATTTTCGATGCAGAAACTATTCCAGTCGGCCCATTGCGCTTGAGCGGTGTCGAAGGTGCTGCAATAGCTTGGCCTATCGTTGCTTCCCGCGTTGAGGACGATTTCACCGATGTGGATCGTTACGCTGTTCATTCGAGCCCAGGTGACAAGCGCCGAGCAAGCATCGCGGAGCACCGTTAGGCAGGCCGGATCCACACCGTCGTAGCAGTCCGGACCAACACCGTCGTAGCAGTGCACGGTGACAGCAAGGTTTTTCTGTGGGTCCATCAGCGTCAGCCACTCTGTTGCGCTGCCGTTGGAGGTGAATGAGCTGGCAGCCGTCCAATCCATACCTGGAACAAAGATGGTGTTCGTTGCTCCGGCAGCGCGAATGGCAGTGATGGCAGCCTGGGCACATGTGAACCAGTCCGTCAAACTGATGCCGATATCTCCGGGCCTGTCCGACTGCGCATGCGGTTCGTTGATAAGATCGAATGCGACACGCTGATCACTGGCGGTGAGCCCCTTGATGGCAGTAGCGAACTTGCCCCAAAAATCCGCAAAGGCGGCGGAGGTAATAGCCGCGTCATCATAAACAATATCTGTGTCTCCTAAAGCGCTGTTGTACTGCCAGGGGCAGAGTATGACATAGATATCTCTTGCGAGTAGACGGGCGAGGACGCTCGATTCGGGGTCGCCGGCAAGATCCTTCCAATAGTCGTCGTAACCGGTTTCGGCGGCGGGAACGGGTCCACCTAACGATGATTGAACTGCTTCCCACGTGAACAGCAAACGAACCGACTTCACATTGTTGGTTTCGTACCAGTCAAGCAAAGCGTCGGAGTAGATTGGATAATTTACGTCTCTCGCTGGTCCGAGCGCCCCGTCGAAAGTCCCAATGTTCATTGACACATGGTTCAAACCGTTGCGCTGAGAACCCCAGATGCCGTTGTTCGGGTTGTCTTGCTGACTCGTGGCTGGCACGGCAGTACCTCCTGAGCAGCACCGCAGGGAGCTTTTCCTGTGTTTCGCCGACCCTACCATGATCTTGTGGCGACGCGATGTGCACGCGTCCGGGCTGGCACGGTTTGTCGGATCCGGGCTGGTACGGATGTGCCGATCCGTGATCTTCCCTACTGCTTGCTGCTTGCGCATGTCGTGGCCGGGCCGGCTCTGCCGCGCCGCGAGTTCCGACCAGATCCCTGGGGACCCGTCTGTCATCGACGCCGTGTGGGAGTTCCGGGTGCCAGGGACTCCTCGCCCGGGTAGCGTCCGAGTGTCAGCCCCCGCGGCGCGCGGCGCTTTCCAAGATCGGTGATCAACCCCGGTTGGCGCGCTTCGCGCGCCCATGAAGCCGTAGAGAAAGTGGCGCGGCCGGCATCCGCGGTGGGGCCCCGCGGCGGCTGCTGTTCGCTTGATGCTTGACACTCCCGCTCATGCTTCGGGAGCTGAGCGTGGCCGAGCAGAGACAACCAGGCCGATTATGCCAAGTTCGGGATTATGCCGACATGGTGCCCTGAGCCAGTGCTGGCGGGGTGTCTGCGGTCCTGCGGTCGGCATAATCGGCGGTTGTCGGGCACAGTCAAGGCCGCGCCGGGTAGCGGCATCAGCTCGGCGCGACGCCGTTCAGCCCGCTGCTTGCCAGCGGAAACGCACCTCAACGCTGGGACAGGCATGCATGCCCTGCGCGGCGAGATGTGGCTCGGGGCGTCCGGATTATGCCGACTTCAAGACCACGCTGCACGTTCCTGAACTGGGCAAACGCGATTTGCCAGTCGGCTCTGCGGCATAATCCGGATGTCAGCATAATCGGCCTTATGCGGATATCCGCATAAGGCCGAACGCGACGCGCGACCAGCCAAGACCCAGCAGAAGATCAGCGGCCGGCTCCGCTCGGAGACCACCACCCAGCACCGGTACGCCGTCCGCGGCTACGCATCCACCGCCGCCAAGCACGGGCACCAGGTTTTCACCGCTGTCATCCGCGACGCGCTCGCCGGGAACCCCTGGATACCACCCGTCCCCGTCAGGCGCCTGAACCCCGCCCGAAACCTGTCACACACAGCAACTCAGGAATAACGCAAACACGCACATGCGCGGGGGACCTGAATGCTTACAAGGAGTCATGACCTACCCTCGAAGATTCGAGCAGGCGCATGTGCCGCTTGTGCCCGGCGGCGCTTGCCCTCGGCTTTCCGCTGGTGGCGCAGCGTGAGCCCGGTCGTGACCACATGCCCACGATCGCCGCGAGCGCAATGGCCCCGCTGATGACCGCCGGATAGCTCATGCGCCATATCAGCGCGCCCCCAGCGGCGTCCCGACCGATAGAGAGCATATGCACGATCGCGCATGCGTGCGCCGATTGAGGTAATCTCAGGCCAGTCACGGCAACGAAATGCATGATCGTGCATATGGCGCCTGAGGTGGGGCCGGTATAAGTGGGTAGACTTCCCGTATGCACGATCGTGCAAATGACCTTGCCGTCTTGGCGGAGGAGATCCGGCGTCGGCGCCTTGAGCTGGGACTCCGCCAAGACGAGCTCGCTGCGCTTGCTGGCGTGTCCACGCGCTTTGTCCATACCCTTGAGCAAGGCAAGCCAACTGTGCGGCTGGACAAGGTACTCGCCGTGCTGGGCCAGTTGGGTCTGGATATGGTGCTGGAGCCTGGTACTGGCGTTATCCGCCACGGTAGGGGCTGAGTAAGTTGGCCCGCACCCCCCTGCGCCAGCTGCGGCTTGTCAAGTACGCCGACGTCTACAAGGCAGGCGTGCTGGCCGGCGTCCTGCACCGGCTGCCGGACCGTACAGAGTTCCGTTACTTGCCGGAGTACCTCGACGCCGGGGGGCCGCCGGTGGCTTGGAGCCTACCCACCAGGGCGGAAGCCTTTACCGCACCCGCGGCGGCGGTGCCGGCGTTCTTCGCCGGATTGCTGCCAGAGGGCAGGCGACTGACGGCGCTGCGCCGCACTGTGGGCACCTCAGCCGACGACGAGTTCTCGATGCTGCTGGCGGTCGGCGGTGACACCATAGGCGACGGTCAGGTCGTCCCGGCTGGCGATACACTCGCCGACACCAAGCCGATCGTTGTTGATGACTTCAGCAGGGTCGTCTTTGCCGACCTGTTCGCCCAGGCAATTGGCCAGCGGCCGGATCGCGTGGCCCTGCCGGGCGTGCAGGACAAGATCTCCGGACAGATGCTGAACGTGCCTGTCCATGGCCGGTCACGCGCCTACATCCTGAAGCTCAACCCGCCGGAATTCCCACACCTCGTGGAAAACGAGTACTTCTTCTTCCGCGCGGCCGCGCACACCCGGCTGAGACTGGCCGATGTCGAACTGGCACATGATCGGCTAGGGGCGCCGGGCCTGCTTGTGCACAGATTCGACCGGATCCCCGAAGGGGACCATCTCCGGCCGCTTGCCGTCGAGGACGCCTGCCAGGTTCTCGGCCGATGGCCCGGTGACAAGTACGTTATCTCCACCGAGGACGCCATCACTGGTCTTGCACGGTGCTGCCGTGCACCCGGCGTGGCTGCCCTCGAACTCTACCGCCTGCTCGTCTTCGCGTACCTCACAGGCAACGGAGACCTTCATGCCAAAAATCTCGCGATACTAAAGGACCAACGGGGTGAGTGGAGAGTCACCCCGGCGTACGACCTGCCCTCCTCCGCCGTCTACGGCGACCGCACCATGGCACTGCCCATCGGCGGCAGAATCCGTCAGCAGCTCTCCTGGCCGATGCTGCGAAGCCTCAGCGAAGCCATCGGCGTTCCCGGACGGCTAGCTGCCGACGTGGTCCGCGAGCAGGTCGCGGCTGCCGACACCTGGATCGAGGAAGTCAGCCAACTCCCCTTCGCCGCCAACACCATCCGCAACCTACGGCGACTCGCCCGTTCCCGCATCCGTCACATTCAGCCTGAGACGCAGCAGGGCACCCATTAGCCGACACACAGGAATAGCTAACCGTCGGCATGGGGCAATGCGTCACCCAGTCCGAACGGCCGACATACACACTCACATCGGCAGAGTCGGACGTCGGTCAGCCGTGTCGGTCATGCGCGTGGCCGCACAGATCGCCCCGTTCGGGCGCAGCTGCGTTCCTGGCCCGGAAGTCAAAGAAGTAGGCCGTTTAACGCGGCAAGCAATTCCATCGCATAGGAGGCAGCCGCCGCGGCAGCCTTCCCGCCCGGCGTGCGGGCCGCAGGCGGGCCACCTCGCTGGCGTGCCGTATTCGGCAGGCGGGCCACCTCGCTGGCGTGCCATGTTTGGCGGGCGGCACGCGCCGCGGCAAGCCGTTATGGATAAATAGTGTAAATTCGGAGCAGATTTGCCCTGCATATCGTCAGTTGGCACCGGCGGCCGTGTCCCTGCAGACTGGTGAGATGTCAGACTCTGATCTCTCTGATCTCCACGATCGTCACCGCGCGGTCATGCCGGGCTGGTCGGCCCTGTACTATCAGCAGCCGATCGAGCTGGTCAGCGGCGAGGGCAGCCGCGTCACGGACTCCGAAGGCCGCACCTATCTCGACTTCTTCGCTGGCATCCTGACCAACATGATCGGGTACAACGTGCCCGAGGTACGCGACGCGGTCCAGCGCCAGCTGTCCACAGGCATCGTGCACACATCCACGCTCTACCTGATCAGGCAGCAGGTCGAGCTTGCCGAGAGGATCGCCGGGCTGTCCGGCATCGACGATGCCAAGGTCTTCTTCGTCAACTCGGGCACAGAAGCGAACGAGACGGCGCTTCTGCTCGCCACCTGCGCCCGCCGCAGCGACCAGGTGCTCGCGATGCGGGGCAGCTACCATGGCCGCTCGTTCGGCACTGTGGCGATCACAGGTAACCGAGGCTGGAAACCGTCATCGCTGTCCCCGGTCAACGTGCATTACCTGCACGGCGCCGACCGGCACCTGCCAGCCTTCTCCGGCATGAGCGCCAGCGCGTACATCGCGGCCTGCGTCGCCGATCTGCGGTACGTGCTCGCCACCGCCACCGCCGGCGACGTCGCCTGCCTGATAGCCGAGCCCGTGCAGGGCGTTGGCGGGTTCACCATGGCGCCTGACGGGCTGTTCGGCGCGTACAAGGAGGTGCTCGACGCCCACGGGATCATGCTCATCTCCGATGAGGTGCAGACCGGCTGGGGCCGCACGGGGGACAGCTTCTGGGGCATGGGCAACCACGGCGTGACCCCGGACATCATGACGTTCGCGAAGGGCCTGGGGAACGGTTTCGCCATCGGCGGCGTGGTGGCCCGAGGCTCGCTGATGGACGGCATTCCCGCCGCGGGCATATCCACCTTCGGCGGCAACCCGCTTGCGACCACGGCGGCGAACGCGACCCTCAGTTACGTGCTCGAGAACAACCTCCAGGAGAACGCGCGCGTGCTCGGCCGGCTGATCGTCGGCGGCCTCCGCGAGCACGCCGGGCGGCTGCCCGTGGTCGGCGACGTGCGCGGCAAGGGACTGATGTTCGCGGTGGACCTGGTCGAGCCTGGCACCGGGGAGCCGAGCCCGCGCCTGGCCACACGGGTGCTCGAATCCAGCCGCGCGCGCGGCCTGCTGATCGGCAAGGGCGGTCTGACCGGCAATGCGCTGCGGATGGCGCCGCCGCTGACGCTCACGGAGGCGGAGGCTAAGGAAGGTCTCGCGATCCTCGTGGACGCGATCAGTGAAGCAAATGCCGCGGCCGGCGGCGCAGCTGACGATGCAAGCGCTGCTGCCAAGATCGAGGCAGGTAAGGAAGGCGCCCGATGACCAGCGCCGGTCCCGGCGGCGGAAACCCCGATCCTGGCCGGGCGCCGCGCCACATCACGCATTGGATCAGCGGCAAGCCCTGGTCAGGTACGGAGCAGCAGGCACCCCGCCAGGGCGAGGTCTACGACCCGTCCACCGGCAGGGTCGCCGGGCTCGTGGACCTGGCGTCCCCCGCCGAGGTGGACGCCGCGGTCGCCGCCGCCAAGGCTGCCTTCTCGAGCTGGCGTGAGGCGTCACTGACCAGGCGAACGTCCGTCATGTTCGCCTTCCGCGAGCTGGTGCAAAGCAACGTAGCCGAGCTGGCCGCGTTGGTCAGCTGCGAGCACGGCAAGGTGGAAACCGACGCGGCGGGTGAGGTCGCCAGGGGGCTGGAGGTCGTCGAGTTCGCGTGCGGTATCCCGCACCTGCTCAAGGGCGGCTTCTCGGAGAACGTGTCCACCCGCGTCGACTCGTACTCGATCAGGCAGCCGCTCGGCGTCGTGACGGGCATCACGCCGTTCAACTTCCCTGCGATGGTGCCGATGTGGATGTTCCCCATCGCGATCGCGTGCGGCAACACGTTCGTGCTCAAGCCGTCGGAGAAGGACCCGTCCACGTCGGTGCGGATCGCCGAGCTCTGGGCGGAGGCCGGCCTGCCTGAGGGCGTGTTCAATGTGGTCCAGGGCGATAAGGTCGCGGTCGGCGCGCTGCTCGTGCATCCCGACGTCAAGGCCGTCAGCTTCGTCGGCTCCACGCCTATCGCAAGGTACGTCTACGAGACGGGGACGTCGGCGGGCAAACGGGTGCAGGCGCTCGGCGGTGCCAAGAACCACATGGTGGTGCTTCCCGACGCGGACCTGGATCTCGCCGCGGATGCCGCGGTCTCCGCGGGATTCGGGTCGGCGGGGGAGCGGTGCATGGCGATCTCGGTCGTGGCCGCGGTGGAGCCGGTGGGTGACGAGCTCATCGAGAAGATCAAGGACCGGGTGGCGAAGCTGCGGGTCGGCCCCGGCACCGACGAGCGATCGGAAATGGGCCCGCTGGTCACCGGCCCGCACCGGGACAGGGTCGCAGGCTATCTCGACACCGGGGTCAGGGAGGGTGCGACGCTTGCCGTTGACGGCCGTGTGCACCCGGTCATTGGCGGCGAGCGTGACGGGTTCTGGCTGGGCCCCTCCGTGCTCGATCACGTCGCGCCCGGGATGCGCTGCTACACCGACGAGATATTCGGCCCGGTGCTCTGCGTGGTGCGGGTTTCCTCGTACGGGTCCGCGCTCGGCCTGGTCAACGCGAATCCGTACGGCAACGGGACCGCGATCTTCACCAACGACGGCGGAGCCGCCCGCAGGTTCGCCAGTCAGATCGAGGTCGGGATGATCGGGATCAATGTGCCAATCCCCGTCCCAATGGCGTACTACTCATTCGGCGGGTGGAAGGATTCATTGTTCGGTGACACGCATATGCACGGCACCGAGGGTGTGCACTTCTACACGCGCGGAAAGGTGATCACCTCACGCTGGCTGGATCCAAGCCACGGCGGCGTGAACCTCGGCTTCCCAGTGAACGCATAACCCTCGCTGGCGACCGGAGTCACGATTGCTCCGGCACGCGAGTGGTGTGGTGGCTCTTGGTCTTGCCCAGCTCTTTGCCGGGCAGGAAGCCCGGGATCGTCGCCGCGGTGCCCGCGGGCCAGCCGCGCGGGACTAACGCTGCGAGCTTTGCGTCTTGCGGCCGCGTCTCGCCGCGATCCCTGCGCCGATCAGGGCGAGGATGGCGACGACGATCGAGGCGAACCCGCGAACGGTATCGTGACCCGTGTTGCCTGATCTTTGGCCTGGCAGGAAGCTGGGCAGCGATTCGGAGGTCTTGGTCAGGTAGATGATGCCAGCCACGGCGGCCAGCACGGCGATGATCACCAGGATGACGGCGAGAATCAAGGGACCTGTCCGCCGCCCTCCCGATGTGCCAGCAGAACTCATTGTCGCCTCCCCGGCTGAGCAATTCCTGCGTGCCGCACGCTACTCCGGTGACGCCGTCCGTGAGGCTACCGTGGCATAACGATTGGCATTCCGTTAGTTATCCATGGTCAAAGGCGTCTTCGAGGATGGTCAGGCCCTCGTCAAGAAGATCGTCGCCGATCACCAGCGGCGGCAGGAACCGCAGCACGTTGCCGAACGTGCCGCAGGTGAGCACCATAAGCCCGGCGGAATGGCAGGCCGAGGCAACCCGCTTGGCCACCTCGGGGGCGGGCTCGATGGTCCCGGGCGCCGTCAGCTCGATGGCGAGCATCGCGCCACGGCCGCGAACCTCAGCGATCACCGGGTGACGCGCCGCGAGTTCGCGCAGCCGCGGCAGCATCACCGAGCCGATGTGCCGTGCCCGCCCGGCCAGGTCATGCTCCTCCATCGCCGCGATGGCGCCGAGGGCCGCGGCACACGAAACCGGGTTGCCGCCGTAGGTGCCGCCAAGGCCGCCGGCGTGCACCGCGTTCATCAGTTCTGTGCGGCCCGTGACGGCGGCCAGCGGTAGCCCGCCCGCGATTCCCTTCGCGGTGGTGACCAGGTCAGGCACGACGGCTTCGTGGTCGCAGGCGAACCAGTCGCCGCTGCGGCAGAAGCCGGTCTGGATCTCGTCCGCGATGAACACGATGCCGTTGTCGCGGCAGAACTCCGCCAGCCGCGGCAGGAAGCCGTCGGGCGGCACAATGAACCCGCCCTCGCCCTGAATCGGCTCAATGATCACCGCGGCCACGTTCTGCTCGCCCACCTGGGTGTGGATCAGCCCGGTGACCTCGGCGAAAGCTTCGTCTGCGCACTTCTCAGGACCGGTCGGCCAGCGCAGCGGGTAGGCCATCGGCATCCGGTAGATCTCCCCGGCGAAGGGCCCGAACCGGTGCTTGTACGGCATGTTCTTGGCCGTCAGCGCCATGGTGAGGTTGGTGCGGCCGTGGTAGGCGTGGTCGAAGGCGACGACGGCGGGCCGCCCGGTCGCGTGCCGCGCGATCTTCACCGCGTTCTCCACCGCCTCGGCGCCGGAGTTGAACAGCGCGGAACGCTTGTCGTGGTCGCCCGGGGTCAGCCGGGCGAGTGCCTCGCAGACGCAGACATATTCCTCGTACGGCGCGACCATGAAGCAGGTATGGGTGAACCTCCGCACCTGCTCGGTCACCCGCTCGACAACCTCGGGTGCGCTGTTGCCGACGCTGGTGACGGCGATGCCGGACCCGAAGTCGATGATGCAGTTGCCGTCAGCATCGACAAGAACACCTCCGCCCGCGGCGGTGACGAACACAGGCAGCACGTGGCTCACGCCCTTCGCGACACTGCGTTCCCGCCGGGCGAGCAGTTCACGCGACGCCGGTCCTGGGATCTCCGTGACGAGCTTTCGCTGCTGCGGCAGTGTCATTCCGCCTGCCGCCACCTGCGGCCTCGCTGTGTGCGTAGTCATAATGCCGACAATAGATGGCGGCACGAGATTGATCCCTAACGACTGCGGGGCAGGCGCCTGTCCCGGCAGGTAACGCGTCTGCGTGGTGAGATTGCCTGCGCTGCGTCACCGTCCACCGGAATCGCCGGGGCGGCCAGGTGCCGCAGGGCCATCCCGGGCTGACGGCAGTTGGATGATCTTCGGACCGGAGCCGCAGCCGCCGCGACGTGGAGAACGGGCGCCGCCGATGCGATGCGACGAAGCCTTACCAACCCACTGTGACCTATACTCGGGACGCGTCGGGGATCGAATCCGCGACGTGTGTGGGCTTGTCGCGCAATGGCACGGTGCGGGTGGCGACACGGGTGCCTGGCGCGCGGAGCCGGTGTGCGATTGCCAACTCGAGCCGTATCAGGCACCTACTGGCGTGTGCCGGTTACCCTCGGCTGGTCCTGACAACACGGTCGGGCGCCGCACGAAGGAGCCTTTAGGCTGGATATGCAGTCGATTGCTTACATGGTGCGACGCTGTATCGGCGACGCCGGCCACGGTCCGCCAGCCGGGCCTGCGGTTGCGACGTTGGTGTCGGTGACGGTGCGGACGGCCGTCGCGATCCGGTGCATCGCGGTGGCGTACGTCGCCGTGCAGGTCGGCATCTGGCACTCGTTCTATGCGGCGGAAACCTGGCGCCTGGCCGGGCCAGCCGTGGCCGCGGGCTGGGCCGCAGCGCTAGCGATCTTTCTCGCGCGCCATCGGGCATCGGCGTGGCTCATCGTGGCCGACTCCGCCGTGCTCGTCGCGCTCGCGCTCTCCGGCGCGTGGTGGGTACCGGCGGAGATGCGCGGTGACACGGCGAGCTGGCTCTACGTCCTGTTCGCGGCTCAGTCGATATTGCCGTTGTGGTGTGCGCGGCTGGCGCTCGCGGCGCCGCTGGTGCTCGCCGCTGGCGTCGCCTACTGGGCGGGAGCTGTCTTTCTGTCCCCGGCCCTGGCGGCCAACAGCGCGCCTGGCGCTTCCACGGTGCTTGTCTTCGCGGTGGCCGCCGTCGCGTGGACCGGATACCAGATGCTGGACCGCCGTGCCGTCCGGGCCGACACGGCCCTGGCCGAGGCGGACGCCGCTGAGCACGACCAGTACATCGCCCTGCGGCGGCATACGGAACGCCGTGAGCATGAGCGTCTGCTGCACGATACCGTTCTCAACACGCTCACCGCCCTCGCCCGCCTGGGCACGGGGGAGGGCGCGAGCGAGAGTGATCTGAACGAGGTCATCGGCCGCTGCAGGCATGACGTGGCGCTGATGGAGTACGCGCTCGGCGGATCCAGGCATGCGGATCAGGCGGCGCCCGGGCGAGACCCGAACGGCCCTTTGCTTGTCGCGATCGAGGCCCTTGCTCTGGAGATGCGCGCCCGCGGCCTGGACGTGCACGTTCAGGCCATGGCCGCGGGGGACGAGCAGGTGGCGGGCACGGCCGCCCGCCCGCCCGGGCGGGTGCCGGTGCCGATTGTCGTGGCGGTGGCTCGTGCCCTGCGCGAGGCACTCACCAACGTGGCCCGCCATGCGGGCACAGCAGAAGCCTGGGTGGATGTGTGCCTTCCTGGAGGTTGCAACCGCCCGCAGGACAGCGGCGAGCTCACGGTCACCGTCCGGGATTCCGGCGTGGGATTCGACCCCGGCAGCGTCGCTGCCGACCGGCTCGGAATCGGGCGCTCGATTGTCGAGCGCATCGCCGATTGCGGTGGTACGGCATCGGTGCGGTCCTCGCCAGGAAATGGGACCACCGTGACCCTGCGCGTGCCGATGCGGGCGGATGCCCTGGCCTCACAGCACATTCCAGTCGGGCAGCACGCGCCGGTCGCGCAGCACGCATCGGCGGCGCAGCACATGCGAGCGCCGGGTTGGCCGCTGATGCCGCGGGGCATGTGATGAACCGCGACGTGATGGTGCAGGGCGTCTACGAGTCCGAGTTGCCGCGGGTTGCCGGGTCGGTGGCCGTTATCTGGCAGCTGGCGCTGCTGCTCCAGGTGATCGTCTATCTCGGCAACTTCCGCCAGCCCATCGTGCCTGTCGCAGTGTGGCTCGGCATGCTCGCTGCGGCGGCGTGGCTGGTGCCGCGCGCCCGTTCGGGTGGGCTGGCTGGGCCGCACGCCGCGGCCGCGGTCGGGGTGGCCGCGACCGCCGTACTGCTTGTCGGCCTGGAGCGCCGCGGGCAAGGGGCCACTGGATCGGTGGATTGGTCGGTGGTCGGCACCGGGTGGCTGCTGGCGCTCGTCGCCGCAAGCCGCCCGGCGTGGGAGTGGATCTGCGGCGCGCTCGTGGTCTTCGCGATCCATGCGGCCGTGGCTGTGCGCGTCCTTGGTGTGCAGGCGCCCGGCTTGGCGCGGCTTACCGTGACCGCCTATACGCTGCTCGTGATACTCGTGGCATTCGCCGCCGTGCGGCCCATGTTCCGTACCAGTGCCCGGATACTGGCGCGCCGCGCCGAGCTTGCGAGCCGGTCGGCCGCCGAGAGCGCGGCGGCGGCGGCGGTAAACGAGGACCGGAGCCGGCGCCTTGCCGTGCTTGACGCCGAGGTCCTCCCGCTGCTGCGCGCGATCGCCGATGGAAGTCTGGACCCGACCGCGGCAGCCGTCCGGGAGCGGTGCGGCCGCAGTGCGGCGATGCTGCGGCATGCGCTGACTGATCGGGACGGCGCCGGGGCCGGGCTGCTGACCGAGTTCGAGCCGGTGCTGCGCGCCGCGGCCGGACGCGGCCTGCCTGTCGAGACCCAGGTGGTCGGCGACCCCGGGCCCATCGAGCCGCGGCTGATACGTGCGACGATCGCGGCGTCCCAGCAGATACTCGACGTGCTGCCCCCGCAGAATGTGCTGCTCACCGTTCTTGCGACCGTCGACGAGGTCGAGCTGTACCTGACCTTCCGCAACCCGGTGTGTTCGCCTCGGGACCTGATGGACCTGGGCGCGGCAGCGCCACCCGGCTCCCGATGGCAAGCCACCGTCGACGTTGACGACGACGGCGCCGGCTGCCTGGAGGTCCGGTGGCCGAAGATGGTTCACCAGATGGTTCCCCAGTGACCAGCCCTGACGAGCCGGCCGGCGTCATCAAGGTCGCGGCCGTGGACGATCACCCCATCGTTCTTGGCGGCATCAGCTGGCTCGAGGCGGAGCAGAGCGGCATCCGCGTCGTCGGCGCCGAGACGACGGTCGATGGTTTGCTCATGGGCCCTGGGCGGCACGCCGACGTCGTCCTCCTCGATCTCGAGCTTGGCGACGGCACGACCGCCGAGCGTAACGTCGCCGCGATCCTCGCCGCCGGCCCCGCCGTCCTGATCCTCGCTGCCTCCGACAGGCCGCTTTCCGTCCGGGCCGCGATGCGTGCGGGGGCCCTCGGGTACGTACTCAAGAGCGAGGAGAACGATGCCGTGCGCGCGGCCATCCGGGCGGTCGCGGCGGGTGGGGCCTGGGTCTCGCCTCGCCTCGCCTACATCCTTGCCACCGACGAGGCGCCGGACCGGCCCACCCTGAGCCCGCAGGAGACGCGCGCGCTCCGCCTCTACGCCACCGGTATGCCGCTCAAGTCCGTCGCCCGCCGGATGACGATCGGCGAGGAAACCGTCAAGCAGTACCTGGGCCGCGTGCGGGAGAAGTACGCCCGCGTCGGGCGCACCGCAGCCACAAAGCTGGAGCTGTACCAACGGGCGGTCGAGGACGGGCACCTCCCCCCTCCCTCTGCGGAGGATTCCAGCTCCTGACTTCTTGTCACTGGAGCCTCCAAAGAAGGTCCCCGCCCTCGACGTCATCGGCCGGCCGAGGACGGGCACCTGTCCCCAGAAGGTCCCCGTCCTCGGCGCATCGCTGTGCCGGGCTGGGCACCTGCCCCCAGAAAGTCCCGTCCTCGGCGCAATCAGGTGTGCCGGGGCCGGGCACCTTCCCCCAGAAGGCCCCCGGCCTCGGCGCAATCGGCCGTGCCGGGGACGGGTACCTCCCCCCCTTCAGCTTTGGGGGAGCCTCTCGTGACCGCACGTGAGCGGACCCCCTTAGAAGGTCCCCACCCTCGACTCCTGCCGACGTGCACGATGCTAGGTCCGGGGCACTCCCGGGCGCACGACCCCTAATCGGGGGTCATCGTCTCATCAGGCGTTTCAGAGTCATAGATCGCCGCGGCAATGGCATGCTGACACGGTGGTCATCCGCGCCGGGCTTGGCACGTCCTCATCGCCAGGCGAGGCGACCATGATCCAGCCGAAAGCCAACGGCGTCCCGGCGAGGGTTCTGCCCCCGATCACAAAGGCAGCAAGGGCAGCCGGGAACGCGCGCGGCTTGCCAGGATCGCCGCAGCGGACCCGCCAGCGTGAGGGGACACCACTCAGGCTAACCTGTGTCAACTATTCCCTACGCGTTGATAATATCGATGGCGTGGATAGCCACACGATTACGCTCACTGCGACCCTGACCCCCGAAGAGGGGGGCTACGTGGCGCGCTGCTTGGAGCTTCCCGTTACCACCGAGGGAGACACGCTCGAAGAGGCGCTCGCCGCGCTCCGTGAGGCGGTAGAGCTGTACTTGGAGGACGAGCCGGTCCCCGCGCTGCCACATCCAATCGTCAGAGCTTTCGACATTCCCGTGCCCGCTGCGTGAGTCCGCGAACCCCGCGTCTGTCCAGTGACCAGATGATCAGCCTGCTGAAGCGGGAGGGGTTCGCCCACGTTTCTACCAGGGGCGACCATGCCAAGTACCGCAATGACAGCGGCATCATCGTCATCGTGCCGCTAGTGCAACCCCGCATTAGTTCTTGAGGGGTTCGGGCTGTCATGATGTGTGGCCGCCGGTGTCGGCGAGGTAGAGGGTGCAGGCGGTGTCGAGGGCTTGGCTGGGGTGACCGGTGAAGCTGCCGTCCAGCAGGATTGCGTCGGTGTAGGTGTCGGTGCTGGCCCGCCAGATCGCAAATGCCCATTCGTTGTCGTCGCCGAGGTATTGGATCCGGCAGAGCTTGATCTGGTCGTCGTCATCGTCGCTGAGATAGCCGGTGAGGTAGCCGTAGGAGCCGCGCCAGCTGATGGTGACCTCTTCCAGCGCAGGCCAGCGCACCGAGGCGTGGTGGTCGACGGTGCCTTCGATCAGTTCTTTGAGGCGCTTGGGCGGCACGGGCATGGTTTATTGTCGCCGTACCCGGCGCGCCGCCACCAGTTCCGATCCTGTTCCGGGCATTGTCGGGCGATCAGCGTAGATCGTCTGGAGGTGGGTCTTGGCGCGTGCAGTCAGCCGGGACGTGGTGTTCTTGGGGTCGCGGCGCAAGGCGAAATTGGAGGCGATCGTGCGGCGGGCGTCGGCGCCGCAGGCGCTGGTGCTGCGCGCCAGGATCGTGCTGCTGGCCCACGCGAACTGGGCGAACGCGCGGATCGCGGCCCGGCTGGGCTGCGCGGTGGCCACGGTGCGGACCTGGCGGCGCCGGTTCGTCCGCGGCGGCATACCCGCCCTGGCTGACCGGCCCCGCAGCGGCCGCCCGAGGTGTACGGGCCCGATGTCAGGTTGCGGATCGTGGCGGCCGCGACGTCGGCCCCGCCGGAGGGCACCTCGGTGTGGACCCATGGCCTGATCGCCGGGCAGCTGGCCGGTACCGGCATCTCGGCCTCCCAGGCCGGGCGGATCCTGGCGGACCTGGAACTGCGGCCGCACCGGGTCCGGGGCTGGCTGAACCGTGTCGATGACGAGCAGTTCTGGGAACAGGCCGCCGCGGTGTGCGACCGGTACCTGCGCCCGCCGCCGGGCACCGTCGTGATCTGCATCGATGAGAAGACCGGGATCCAGGCCAAGTACCGCAAATATCCCGGGCAGCCGGCCCGGCCGGGCCGGCTGGCCCGGCGGGAGTTCGAATACGTCCGCAACGGCACCGCCTCCATCATCGCCGCACTGGAGGTCGCCACCGGGCAAGTGATCGTCGAGCCGATCGGCCGGAACAACTCGGTCACCTTCACTGGCTTCCTGCACCGCCTGGATCAGTGCACCGACCCGCACCTGAACATCCACCTGATCATGGACAACGGGCCGTCGCACACCTCCAGGGCCACCCGGGCCTGGATCGCCGCGCACCCCCGGATCACGGTCACCTACACCCCGAAACACGCCTCCTGGCTGGACATGGCCGAGCTGTGGTTCTCGATACTGACCCGCGCCCTGCTGCGCCGCGGCGAGTTCACCTCCCACGCCGACCTGGCCGGCAAGATCACCGACTTCGCGATCCGCTACAACCGGACCGCCCAGCCCTACACGTGGACTTACGACGCCAAAGCTGACCACACCGCCTACCTCGCCCGCCATGCCGCCAATCCCGCACCCACAGAACCTGCCGGCCCCCAGCCTCAGGCCGCTTGAACCCGTCAAGGACTAATGCGGGGCTGCACTAGGCCGTGACCCGCTGAGAATCGGCACTCAGACGGCGATCTTGGCCCAGGCGGGAATCTCGCTGCGTGGACGTTAAAGCGGCCGGACATAGACCGCCAAGGACCGGTAACTGGAGCCGGAGCCGGCGGGCGGGCCGACCGGTGACCGCAGTACCACATCTTCATGCATATGCGGAAGACCCGGCTAGCAAAGGTCGCGAGGAGTCCGCGCGCAGGGTGCTGCGATGGCCTTGTTGACGCAGGAGTCAAAGCGGGCTGGGCGGGCGTGGCGTTGACCTCGACGTAGCAGGTCAACGGCCATGATGAGGTTATGGAACCCTGCAGGCTCCTGCAGATCAGGTATCAGCGTATGGTAGATTAATGGCATGAGGACTGCCATCGATTCTGCCGGGCGCATTGTCATTCCCAAAGCACTCCGGGACGCTCTCGGGCTGACGGCAGGTCAACCGCTTGAGATTGACGAGCGCGACGGGCGACTGGAGATCGTTCCTGCGACCGCGCCGATGCGGCTGGTGGATGAGGGCGATGGCGTGGCTGCCGTCGCCGATGCCGACATGCCAGTGCTGACCGCCGGCATGGTGCGGGACACGCTGGAGCGCGTCCGGCGATGAGGGCTGTCGATTCCGGCGTGGTAATCGCGGCCTTCGCCACCTGGCATGAACATCACGCCCTCGCCCGCAAGGCCATGAGTAGTCGGCCGCGCCTCGTCGCGCACGCGGCGGTCGAGTCCTACTCGGTACTAACCCGGCTGCCGCCACCGCACCGTGCCCATCCATCGATCGTGCACGCCTTCATCACCGAGCGGTTCACGGAACCATTCCTCACCCTGTCGGAGGCCGGTTACCAGGAGCTTCTCGCCACTGTTGCCGCCGGGCAGATCCTCGGCGGACCCGCCTACGACGCCCTGATCGCTTTCACCGCCGCCGAGCATCAGGCGACGTTGCTCAGCCTGGACCAGCGGGCCACCGCAACATACGAAGCCGTCGGTGCCACCGTCGAGCAACTCGTTCCCTGACCCTCCCTGGCCATCGTGCGCCTCGTCGGCGGCGGGTCTGGTACCGGCTGGTCTTCAGCCAGCGGATGCCGTGATGACCCGGATGGTGACCACTGCCGGAAGTGGCCCGCGCCGCCGCCGAAGCCGCCGCCGCGCTGATCCAAATGGCTGGCGCGGGGCCTGGGTGACCGGCGGGGCCGGGCCCCGTGCTGCCCGGCTGTGGCCAAATCCGCCGGTCACGTCTTCGGTCAGTGGCCGGTGAGGATGCGGATCGTCATCCAGCCGCCGATCTCCACAGGTCGGCCACCACCGAAACCACGGCGCCAGTCCTGACGGCGTGCCAGGCGAACCGGGGCCGTTCGTGCCGCCCTGTCATGGTCAGCGGCCCGCGATGTGCAGAAGCGCGATGTTGTTCACCTCGGCCAGCGGCACGCCCTCGGCGCCCGTGACCGCCAGCCCGCCGCACGTGCAGCGGATGATCACCTCGCCGCAGCCGGGGTCGTGGCACCCGGACAGGACAATCGAGTGCGCGGCCGGGGGCAGGTCCGGGACGGCGGCGATCTCGACGCAGGCGCCGCCGGGATTGCTGTGGCGCGATGTGCGCCACGCCGGGGCGATCATGATCGTGACGGCCCGCTGATCCAGCCGCCGCCGTGGCCCGCAGGCGCGGTCGCGTAATCGGCGCGCATCGCGGCGCACTGCTCATTCACAATCTGGGCCGCAGCGCAGATGTCGTCCGCGCCCGCGCGGCTGTTGCCCAGGACATGCCGCAGCGCGGCACTGGCGACTGTGCAGCGGTCGGCCAGCAGCCGATGGTAACCGCCCTGGTCGCCGCTGCCGTCGCGGGCCGGCGGTGGCAGGCTGATCGCCTCGGCCACGGAGCGGGCCAGCACGCGCCACGCTGCCGTAGTCGCCAGCGGGCAGGCCGGTCCTGGGGCGACGTCGGTGGGGGTCTCGCTGCCAGAATCGGACATGGGTTCGCCTCCTTCGCAGGCGGATCAAGAGCCCGGTCCGGCGTTCGCGCGCTTGGCCGGGCTCGCTGGGTTTCTCCTCCGTCACGCTATGTCCAGACGTTGGCCAACGTCTACCAACGAAGGTCAAGGAAGGGCATTGTCCCTGGTCGGCTACCTTTGGCCGCGTGGAGGTGCCAGAGATCAACCCGAAGGCCGCCGAGCCGCCATACCGGCAGATCGCCGCGTGGCTGCGCGCCCGGATCGAGGCCGACGAGTTCGTCCCTGGTGAGGATCCGCTGCCGTCCGAGAAGGATCTGGTTGACCTGTTCGGGGTAGCGCGGGACACGGCCCGCCGTGCGGTCCAGGCCCTGCGCGACGAAGGGTTGGTTGTCACGATCCCGCAGCGCGGGACGTACGTGGTGCCGCCTGGCGAACGAGGCAAGAGGTAGGTAGCGAACGGGCTGTCCGGGTCGGCGCCTTTACGTGTGCCGCGCCAGTGTTCCCAGGTCACAAACCCGTCATCTTCGACCGTAACGTCGCAGGTTGTGCCAGGCAGGTTGGTGACCATCAGGCGCCGGCCCTCGGCCGAACACGGGCAGCGGACATCGAATCCATGCGCGGCCAGCGTGGCCGCTACCGCGCGCATAGCGGCGCCCGGCTCGTCGCCATGAGCGGCGGCGCTGCCGCAATGATCAACCGCCGTGGTGGCCGGCATGTGTCCTCCTCAGCAGCATGTCCCTGGCAACCCCGGGCCACGCGCGGCGGTTCCCGGGGGCCTGGCTTGGTCACTGTCTGTGGCTGCTTACGTCGTGATCGATGTCCCACGTTGATCCATGCAAAGAGCAAAAGCCATAGACAGCTAGCTCTACAAAGCAGTACGCCAGGAGACGCCCGGCAGGTGAGGCATTGCGCGTGCCGTCACGGTCATGGCAGGCTGCCACCAGAAATGGCCGCGGGGAGGCAGAGGTGACCCAGACCCGGCCGGGCAGCGGCCCGACCGTGCTGCGCATGATCTTGGGCAGACAGCTGCAGGCGCTGCGGGAAAAGGCCGGCATGTCCTACGAGCAGGCCGCCGAGGCGATCTACTCCTCGCCGTGGACCATCCGCCGGATGGAACGCGCCGAAGGCGGCCTGAAACCGCTGACCGTCAAAAGCCTGCTGATGGCCTACGGCGTCACCGACGTCCGCGAGATCGACACTTTCCTGTCGCTGTCCCGCGAGGCCAGCAATCCCGGCTGGTGGCACAGCTACGACGACGTGCTGCCGCCCTGGTTCCGCGTCGCGGTCGGGCTAGAGGAGTCGGCCAGCCTGATCCGCGCCTACCAGCCGCAGGTCATACCGGGACTGCTGCAAACCGAGGACTACATCCGGGCCATGGCGGCGACTGCCTGGAAGCCAAGAAACTCCCCGGCGGCCGGGTCGCCCTGCGCCAGTCCACCGACCCCGCCAGCCCCGCCCTCGTCCTGGAGCCTCACGGGATCCGCGCCTTCATCCAGGGCGCCAAGGCCGGCCTCGCCGACGACCTGCTCACCTGACCAGCGGCCACCACCGTCCCCCGCAGCAGCGGCGCGGAGGACACTGATGGACACTCACGGACACGATGAGTGTCCATCAGTGTCCGTACAGCGAAAGAAGGCGTGATGTCGAAGGAACTCGGCGCCTGGTTACGGCAGCAGCGCGAGGCCCGGGGCTGGCCCCGGCCCGAGATGGCCGGCCAGCTCATCAAGGCTGCCCAGGCGAAAGGCGACACATCCCTGCCCGGCCTGGACAGCATGTGCCACAACATCTACCGCTGGGAACGCGGTACCGACGGCCTGTCCGACCGCTACAAGCTCCACTACTGCCACGCACTCGGCATCCCGCCAGCGCAGTTCGGCCCCGGTCACTCCGACATCCAGCAGGCAGCCGCACCAACACCGGGAGCCATCGTCCTGGCATCCGCACCTGGCTTACCTGCGGAACCACCAGTAGCACAACTCCTGTCCGCCTCTGGGCTGACGGACCCTCGCCTACTCCTGCCCGCCGCAGTCGCTTACCGTGGGATGCAGGAGCCCGATATGGGCGATTCCGTGATTAAGCGAGAGGTGCTGATGGCGGCACACGAAGGCAGCGACCACGCCGAGGAAGCCGAAGCGCATGGCATCGGTGATGCCACCTTTGAGCAGTTGCGCGCCGATGTCATACGGCTGTCCCACCTGACCGATACGGGCGAGCCGTTTCCCGTGTTCCTGGACATGCGCCGGGTCCGCGCGAGAATCTACCGGCTGCTCGACCGGCGGCTGTGGCCGCGCGAACAGACCGATCTTTACTTTCTTCTCGGCTGCCTCAACGGTCTCATGGGTGTTACCGCCAACCGCTTGGGATATCCGGACGCCGCTGAAGAACTGATCCGGGCCGGCTGGGCGCACGCGAACGCGATCGACCACCGGCCGCTGCTGGCACAGTTGCGCTACCAGCATTCCTACATCGAATACTGGCGCGGCAGGACGCGGGAGAGTCTCGACCTGGCAACCAGCGGCCTGGAGTACCTGTCCGTGGGGCCGCCCGGTGCTGAGCTGCATCTGAAGTACGCCAGGGCGGCAGCCAGGCTGGGCGATGCGGACGCAGCCCGCCAAGCCGTCACCGCCGCCCATGACGCTCGGGAGCAGGAATACAACGACGATTTGCTGGAGATCGGCGGCGAGTTCGCCGTTTCACGTGCCACGCACTACCTCAGCGCGGGTATGGCGCTGGCCGAAGTCCGGGGAGCCGAACGGCAGGCAGCTGAGGAACTGGAACGCGCCGTCAGTTTGTACGACGCCGGACCTGGTCCCGGCGAGGAGTACTGGGTCGGCGGAAAGGCGCTCGCGGGCATTGACCTGGCCGCCATCCGGCTGCGCTCAGGCGCGCTCGATGCCGCCGCAGCCGCACTGGACTGGGTCCTGTCGCTCCCCTCTGCGCAGAGGGTCTCCTCGCTCATCACCCGGCTTGGGCTCGTGCGCACCGAACTCGCCGCCCCGGTCTTCCGCGGCTCAGCGCAGGCGCGGGAGATGGACGAGCGGATCGAGGAGTTCGGCCGCGAAGCCATCACCGCCGGGTTGCACAGTCTGCCGGGCAGTCCGGGTTGACCCTGCCGATGACTTTCTTCAGGCTGTCCAGCCACACCGTGTGCCTTCGGCGTCGACCGTGATCGGGTAATGGTCCCGGCCGGGCGATCCCCAGCACAACCAGGCTGGCCTCTAGCCGTGAGATGAGGATGGTGTCGCCGCTCGGATAGCACGTGGTACCCGGCAGGTGTCGAACGATGCCCGGGCCGCGGCGACGGAACGCTCTAACGAAGGTGAGCATGGATGCATCCGGTTCTGATGGGCTAGGTCAGCGCGGTCACGAGTGCCGACAATTCGCTGTCTGTCGCGGATTCCATGAGATTATTTAGCACGTCGGTTGGCATAGTTCGGAGTCCCAGTCCGGCCGCGCGCACGATTTCGGTCAATGCCCGCGAACGGTCAACGGCGGTGTGCCGCCTGACCGGGCAAGCGCCCGAGTGCCATCGGCGAGCAGGACTGACCATAGCCATCGCACGACCTCATGGTGATCGTCAGCATGGCTGGTGAGGCCAGCAAAGCTGATATCCCTGCCGTCGATCTGTCGGCGATCACGGTATCCGCCTCGGATCTGACTGCCTCGAACAGCGCATCGAGCAGCCGGTAAGCGGCGGTGCTGTCGCCGTCACGGATGAGGAGCCGGCCGAGGTTGATCAGCGGCTGCAACGCGAGCTTGGCCGTTGCCTCGTTGAAGGACCGGAAGGCGAGGAAGATCTCGGCCTGCCGCCAGCAAATGTTCCGCGCCAAAGCAGGCATTCCGCGATCACTCATGATCAACGCAGTCAGGTTGTGCGCTTCGGCCGCACGCACGAGTGATTCGCTGGTGCGCTGATCTGCCAGGCGGGCTAGGTCGCGGACCCGGGCGGCGCGGATCTCAAGGGCCCGGCAGGCCGGCTTGGTGCGCGGAAGCAGCGGGAACCGCTGCGCGACCATTTTGCGAATGTCCAATGCTAACGCGCCTGATTCAGGTCGCGCTTTCCCCACGTTCCCGGCCTCCTTTACGATCGGGGTGCCTGGAGCAACCGGAGCACCCCAGAGACCTCGGTGCCAGGTCGGTCACCACGCGATGGTCAGCCGGGTGTCGGGCCGGTCGATGTGATGTCCCTGCGGGAGCTGGCCATCAGGCGTTGCCGCTGGCTGGGCGGTAATGGCCGGGCTTCGGGTGGGCCGTTCACGGCGCCATCGGTCCAGCAGGTCGGCAGTGTGGGCAGCAAAGTTGCTGCTGTCGGGGCCGTGCGCGATCACGCCAAGCTCGGCTGATTCTTCTCCGAGTGGGCGTACCGCGATGTAGGCGATCGTCCCCCGGTCGTATAGGGCAGCGCCTGCCCATCGCAGCGCCGGGGTGATCAGTCTGCTCTCGCGCGCCTCAGCGCTCACGGAGAGCCGGGCGAAGCGGCTGGTGACTGTGGCCAGCCAGAGGTCAAGATGCTCGACCGGTTCATCGTCAGCGATCTCCATGCCTGTCCAATGCTGGTGAGCGGGATAGGTGAGGACCTGGCCAAGAGCCGCCTCGTCGGCCAGATCGCTGGCGTCGAGGTGGAGGTCGACGTCGTCGGTGAGCTGGACGGACCGTCCAGCGCGGGCGGAGGTGCCGCGCATGGGCACGAAACCGCACACCTGCGCCGAGATGCTGACCATCCGGCCCGGCTCGCGGCGGTCGAACGCGATCGAGCGGGTGAGGCCGCTGCCGTGCATGCGCAGCGGCACTACCAGGCGGCCCCCGGCCGCGAGTTGCTGCCACCATGCTGAGGCGAGGTCCCACGCTCCAGCGGTAACGACGATCCGGTCGTAGGGCGCCCGGGCGGGGTGGCCGTCCGCGCCGTCTGCGCAGATCACATCGACGTGGTGGTATCCGGCCGCGTTCAGTCCCGCGCGGGCTCCTGCGGCGAGGTCGCCGTCGATCTCGATGGTGACGACCTTGCCAGCCGGGCCGGCCACTTCGGCCAGCAGGGCAGCGTTGATGCCGGTGGCCGCGCCGATCTCCAGCACCCGGTGGCCGGGCCGGACCTGAAGCTGTTCCAGCATCGTGGCGACGAGGTTGGGGTGAGAGGCCGACGATATGGCGGAGCCGTCATCGGCGCGTTTGGTGATGACGACCTGGGGAGCGTAAGCGGTCGGCAGGTCCATGCCGGGCAAGAACAGATGCCGAGGCACGGCGCGGAACGCTGCCTCGACCTGCGGGCTCCGGAACGTACCGCGCCCGCGGATGTAGTCGGCCAGCGCCGCCCGCAGCTGCGCGGGGTCTACGGTGGTGGTGCCGGTGGTCACCGCGCTCACATTAGCGGGGGGCGGTCCCGCAGGGCTTCGGGCCAGGCCGCTGGCGTGCACGGGTTTCCGCTCGAAAACGACTGTGGCGGCCGTGCCGGCCAGCCGGTGCTGCTGCTGGGCTGGGATGCCCAGGCGGTTCCAGGCGAACAGGACGTGATGGGTCAGCACGGCCCGCAGGCCACGTGTGAGGCGGCCTTGCTGCGCCAGGTCCGCCAGATCGCGTCCTGATTGCTGGAAAGCGGCTGGCCAGGCGGGCGCGGATAGCAGCGGGCTGTCATCGGTGGTGGCGGTCGCGGTGATGAGCCGGTGCACGGCCGCCGCCACCGCCGCAGGAGATGGCTCGGGCGGATGGCAGCCTGCGGCCCGGTGCGCGGCGACCTGCGCCCAGATGTCGCCTTGCTCGTACCAGTCTTGCCCGGCGGCGCGCATCAGCAGGCTGCCGAGCAGCAGCCCCAGTTCGCGGCGGTGATCCTTGCTGGCCTGCGCGAGGTGGCGAAGGAGATGCCGGCTGTCGGCGTGGAACAGCGCGTGCGCGACATCCATGGCGGCGGTGCCGCCGAACGCGCGGATCTCAGGCTCGTAGATGGCCGCGGCCCAGCGGCGGATCGCGCCTTGTCCTGTCAGCGACCCCATCGCCTGGTCAAGTAAGGTGGTGGCGTTGCCGTCCTGGCCAGCGGCGGGAAGCAAGCGCAGCCGCCAGGATGCGCCTTTGCGCACGAACCACCAGGAAGTGGCTGATCCGGCGTGTTCGGCCTCGGCCAGCAGTGGCCCCAGGTGCGTGACGGCCATCTGCTCAGCAGCCCGCCAGTCGTCGCACCACAGATTCACTTGCTGCCATCTGCTGCCGGTGTCAGGGCTTGTCATAGCGCGTCCGTTCGCGTTCGTCGTTGATCAGCCGATCAGCAGGCAGGTCCCCAGGCTGCGGATTGTCCCGGTCGCCATGCTGTGCAAGGTCAGCGCGATCCCCGCGGTCCCCTCGATCAGGCCGGGCAGCCGCCAGCATGGCGAGTTACCGGCCCCGGCATGGCCGAGCAGTGTGCCGAGAAGGTGCGGCAGGCTGGCACCGATATCAGGGGAACCGGTGTCAGCTGCGGCGTAGCAAGCTGTCACGATCAGGCCAGCCCAGCCGTGGCAGAGGGCGGGGTCGGTGAGGCGGGCGAGCTGGGCAGGGTCGCACAGGCAACTGGTCAGGGCGTGCTCGGCCGCCTGCTGGCGGGCGTGGTAGCCCGTGACTTGCCCGGCGAGTTGCTGAGCGCGGGCCAGGCCGGGGGTTCCGTAACACCAGGAGGGCCGCACCGGGCCGCGATGGGCTGACCGCCTGGTGCGCAGTTCGACGAGGCTGATGCGTTCGGGCTACCACGGGCCTGCTGGCCCCTCCTGGCGCCAGGCGTCCAGCCACTGGCAGATCCTGTCAATCGCGGCTGAATGGCCCTCCACAGTGATCCCCCGTCTCATCGACAGAGCCATCAGCGCAAGCGGGCCAGCGATGCCGTGAGCCATCCCGAGGTCCGCGCAGCCGCCGGCGAAGGCGCCGGCGGGCGGCCCGGAGGGGACATCGCTGGTCCACCAGCCCGGCGCACTCACACCGGCTGGATCGCTGGCGGGCAATGGTTCGGTGAGCCGCACCAGGTAGGCCAGCACCTGGCGAAACAGTTCCCCGCGCAGGTCGCGATGCAGCAGGTACGCGCCCAGCCCGGTCAGGCCGCGCACCAGGTCGAACTCGGCGAGGGAGGGCCGCGCTGCTGCGGCCATCCGGGCGGAAGCAGCGTCCAGGCGGACCCGCACCAGCCTGGCAACTGCGGCGTCCAGGGCCTCAGCCGCCCGCCGGTACTGCCCAGGCGGGGCAGCGGCGGACACCGCGAACGCAACCGCCGGGGCTCCGAACCACAGGCCGGCCCCGGCCCCTGCGCTGAGATCCTCACGGGTGGCGCACGCGAGCCACGCATGGACCCGCTCCCAGGAACCCAGCCCGGCGTGGGCGCGCACCGCATGCAGGACAGCGATGCCCGCGGCGCCTTTGGACAGTGACTGGCCACGCCACCGGGGGCTGCCCGGACCGCGGTCGTCTGCGGGTTCTGGCGGTGGGGGTACCGCCAGAGCGTCGGCTATTCGCGTCGCCACGGCCAGGGCGGCGCGCCGCTGCCGATGGTCAAGGCCGTCTCCGAGCACAGTCATGTGCCACCTCCACGTTTCGTGTCGTGGCGGGCGGCCCAGGCCAGAGCGATGGCGCGGGCCAGCCAACGGCACAGCCGCTCGCAGTCAGGATTGATGCCCTGTGCGCGTACGTGGTGCAAGTGCAACAGCGATGCCAGCGCCGAGGCCGGCGTCACGTGGGTGGCATCGGCGGCAAGACAGTCTGCATAGCTGGCCGCTGCCTGACGCCGCGCCCGCCAGGCTGCGCCGACCTGATGGCCGCCTGGGATGGCCCCCAGTGCCGCCCCATCACCGCCGACCCCGGCCAGGCCGACCGCCTGGCGGAGAACATCGCGGTCGTGGATCGGGACCTGGCCGGTCTGGGCGTGGTCGATGAGCCAGCGCATCCCGGCTGGCAGGCTCCCCATCATGGCGCAGGCCAGGTCGGCCATGCTCGCCGCGGTCAGCGCGCAGCGGTGCACCTCCCGCGAGCCGGCGACGGCGGTGAGCTGGGCCAGCACGGCCTCGGAGTCGGCGGCGAAGAGCGCTTCGGCGGCTGCCAGGGCAGCCCCAGATCCGTATCGTGCTGTCTCCGGATGGTAGGTGTCCAGGGTCAGGTCACCGATCAGGCCGAGCCGCCGCAGGCTGGCGGCCCATGCCCCGACGCGGACAGCGGCCTGCCCGTAGCCGTGGCTGCTGGCCAGGTGCAGGCGCAGCCGCAGGTGTGACTGTGGGTTGCGGTAGCGCACGAACCACCACATCGGCGGGTTATCCCACGCCGATAGCAGATCCGGCAGATGGCCGGTGAGGATTGTGTCGAACCCGTCGGGGTGCCCGTACAACTTGGCGAACAGGATCTGGGAGCCTGGCAGGGTCCCGTGCTCGGCGCCGATCAGCGGAAGCCGCCCCGAGCTGGTCACAGTGGCGGGGGCGCGGGCGGGCGGCGTGGTGGCGGCCAGCGGAACGACGATCTCGTGAGCACGGCCGTCGAACCATCCGTGATCACAAGCGGACGGCGCCTCTGACAGCGTGGCGGCATCCTCGGCCCTGTCGAGGTGAGCGCGCAGGAGCGCCAGGTCCATGGGCTCGTCCAGGTTCAGCCGCAGCAGGCGGTCCGCGGTACCGACAGACACGCTGGCGGGCAGGTGCAGGCGCTCACGCATCACATCCATTGCCGCTGACCACGCGGGCCAGGGCGCGTCCGGCCCTGGAAGCTCGCCGGCGCGGACCCGCCACCGGGCCGGCGCGAGCACGCTGCGGCCGTAACGAACGCGCGGCAGGAACGGCAGGCACGCAGCCGCCCCCCAGGAGAACGGCGACACCGCGGCCGTGCGGGCGCGCGGGATCTCAAACAGCAAGCGCGCGACCGGCGGCATCGCGTGCCGCGCTGCCGCATTCGCCAGCACCGGCTCCACCACCTGCCGCCGCGACAGCGACACCACATACAGCCCGTCGTTGTCGGCGGTGACGGCCAGATCCTGCACCGGGATGCGGCCCTGCCCACCGTCGCGGTGCTCGGCCAGCGAGATCACCTCACTGAGCAGCAGCGGCGCGCGGGTGACGTTTTCCAGGCGCGGATGCAACGGCGGGAACGACAGCTGCGCCGGCACAGCGCCGTCCACCCCGGTCGGCAACTGGCGATACAGGCGGGCCATCCGCTGCTGGTCATCGCCGGGCAGGATGTCGAGAAACCGGCCCGTCATCGCCAGCGCGCTGCGGCTCACGCCGACCACCGCCAGCCTGAACGCGCCTTCGGCCAGCGCGTCCACGGTGGGCGCGAGCACCTCGGCGCACAACTCCAGATGTGGCGCCGGCCGTACCACGTCGGTCCCGCCGCCGGCCAGGCCGCCGAGGAACTCATCGTCAAGCACGATTTCCCGCACGCCATCCATGGCCGCCTGCTGGGCCAGCGCCAGCAGGCGCTCATCCCGCCGCGGCAGCTCCACGGGGATGGGCGGCCGCCCCGTCCCCTCGTAGTGCGCCGGGAACCCCATCCCGGCCGTGGGATCGACAAGCTGCTGGACCGGGACAACGGCACCGGCCCCATACCGGTCCAGGAACCTACTGTGGTAATCCCGCCACGCTGGGTGCCCGGCCGGGTGCGGAGTCAGCCGCAGCAGCGCTCCCGCGGCGGCTTCGGCTTCTGCGACCACCTGAGGGGGCAGCGCCACGGTGCAGCCGAGCCGTAAATCCACCATGAAGGGCTGCCAGGCAACGGCCGACGGTGCCAGCATCCGGCCGCCGCCCGCCCGCCTGGGCTGCGCACCAGCCCACCCGGCCGAGCAGCCGACCGCGTCCATCTGCGCCTGGATCACCCGCAGCTCCTGGACTAGCGGCGCTACGTCCTCAACAGCGCCAGCATCTGCTTCCCGTAGCCGGTCAAGTACATAGGTGAGCCCATCGGCACAGGTCGAGGAGGGCCGCAAGCTGGTGATCAGGGCGCCACCTGCTACCAGTTGCCACCATGCCCTCAATCGCCGGGACCGCAGCGCCGGGGAACTCAGCAGCCAGTTTGCCGATCAGATCACCAGCCAGGATGGGTGATCGTGCCGCGCTCAGGACCGTCCGGACGGCCCGGCTAAGACGCACCGACACCTCCGCCGAGACGCTTCGGCCGGGGTCGCTGGCGTGCGGCTGCCAGGGCACCACCAGCCGCCCACCCCGCACGAACACGAGATCGTTCACCATGACCGGCAGGCGACGCCGCAGCGCAGCGCATGATTCCAGCCGGGCAATAACCCCGGCCAGCCACACCGCATCAGCCCTGATCCCAGCCTGCTGGCCGCCCATCCAGCGCGCCGATACCTGCGGGCTGAAGCGGAGCGCGGCCACACCCGCGAACGCCCCGAACGGTGTCGCCCGGCCGCGCATCCGGACCAGGTACCTGGCCAGCGACATCACCATCCGCCGTACCTGAGCGGCACCTGGCCGCTGCCCCTGGCACACCACCTCCACGCGGGCTGCCAGCACAGGGCTGGCCATCGCGACGGCCTCCGCGACCGCTGCCTGTGCCCAGACTTGAGCGAGCCAGGCGCACCACTGCTCAACCCCGGTATCGTCATCCAGCCCTGGCCAGAGCCGGGGAACTATGTCGCCTGTGTGCGCGGTGGCGCGGATCAGTGCCGCATCGACGTGCAGATACCGATGTGCGCGCCGCTGAGCCTTCAAATCATGCCTCCGCGCTATCCAGCTAGCTGTGGCGGTGAAGCCGTCCCGGTCGTCTATGGCGGGCCTGCCCGCCATAGACGACCGGGATGTCACCCTTCAGCAATCGCCCTCTTTCCTGGTGTCGCATCCGTTGTCCGTGCTGCACAGCAGCGCGTTGACCGCGTCGCCGGTCTCGACGATGCTGACGTCGAGGTCGAAATCATCGACGTCATCGCGGACTGCTGCCATCTCCGATCACTCTCCTTTCTCGGTGAGGTGGTGCATGACGCCCTGGCCCGCGGCGGAAGCCACGGGGTGGCCAGGAGGCTCCTCCGGCTGGGCTTGGCAGTTCGTTAATCGCTCATCACGCCAAGTAACAGGCTCGTCTGAACGTTGCGGCCCCACCACGCCATCGTCAAGGCACCGTTCAGGTGACATGCCTGTCTCCACGTGCATTCGGGCGGGCCGGGCAGCGTCCGTTTGGGCTCATACTCGGATCACCGTATTGCGGCGCTCGCGGAGGGCGGCGTCGGTTCGTGGTCCCGAAGTGCCGTTGATCGCCTGCCTGGTGGAAGCCGCCGGCTTCCGTACCATCACGTAATTCCCCATGGGGATGGGGTGCGTGTCGTGGTGGACCTGGCCATCGAGAAGGAGCAGCCTTTCCTCCCGTCTAGGGGCGGGGGGCCGATGGCAAGGAGAACGTTCGACGTGATTGACGTCGCGGAGATACTGGTGCACTGGCATGCGGGCCGGTCGCTGAGCGAGATGTCGCAGAGCCTGGGGGTGGATCGCAAGACGCTGCGGAAGTATGTCGCGCCGGCGGTTGCGGCGGGCATCGTCCCGGGCGGGTCTGCGAAGACCGAGGAGGAGTGGCATGAGCTGGTCCGGGGGTGGTTCCCGGAGCTGGCTGACACCAGGCTGCGGCAGGTGACGTGGCCGGCGATCGCCGTGCACCACGACTACATCGTGGAGCAGCTCAAGGCGAGGGTGCGGATGTCGACGATCCACCAGCGGCTGCGGGACGAGCGGGGCCTGGCGGCCAGCGTGGCGAGCTTCCGCCGTTACGTGAACGCTAATCTCCCGGAGGAGGTCCGCCGGTCCCAGGTGACGGTGTGGAACCCGCGCCCGTCTGAGGCCGGGGAGCAGGCGCAGATCGACTACGGGCAGCTGGGCCGCTGGCTGGACCCGGTCAGCGGGAAGCTGCGCACGGTGCAGGCGTTCGTGATGGTGCTGCCGTATTCGCGGCACATGTTCGTGCGGCCGGTGCTGAAGATGGACCAGCGCACGTGGACCGAGTGCCACGTCGCGGCGTTCGAATTCTTCGTCGGCACTCCGGCCCGGCTGGTGCCGGACAACCTGAAGACCGGGGTGGACAAGCCGGACCTGTACGACCCGAAGCTGAACCGGTCGTATGCGGAGATGGCCGCGCATTACGGCTGCCTGATCGACCCGGCGCGGGCGCTGAAACCTCGCGACAAACCGCAGGTCGAACGCCCGATGCCCTATGTGCGGGACTGTTCTGGCGGGGCCGGGAGTTCGCGTCGCTGCCGCAGATGCAGGCCGAGGGCGTCCGGTGGTCGCTGGAAATCGCGGGCAGCGGGTGCTGGCCGCTGGACGGCGCCGCCCCGGCCGCTGTGTTCGAGGCCGCGGAGAAAGAGGCGCTGCGGCCGCTGCCGGCGAGCCGTTCGTGCTGGCCACGTGGGCGACGGCGAAGATAGGCCCGGACATCCACGCCCAGGTGGACCGGGTGCTCTATTCCATACCGTGGCAGCACATCGGCAAGACCGCCGACGTGCGCCTGACCGGGACGATGGTGCAGTTCTTCATCGGCGGGAACCTGGTCAAGACCCACCCGCGCAAGTACGCGGCAAGCAGACCGACTTCGGCGACTACCCGCCGGAGAAGATCGCGTTCCACATGCGGACCCCGGCCTGGTGCCGCAAGCACGCCGCCGCGGATCGGCCCGGCCTGCGAGGAGGTCATCGGCGAACTGCTGGCCGACAACGCGCTGTACCGGCTCCGGTCCGCGCAGGGCATGATCGGGCTGGCCGGCAAGCGCGACCCCGGCCCGGCTGGAGGCCGCCTGCGCGAAAGCGATCGCCGCCGGCGACCCGTCCTACCGCACCATCAAGGGCATCCTGGCCGCCGGGGCCGAACGCGACATGCTCTCCGCCGCGGCCGGGGACGGCGGCGCGGCCGCGTTCCTGCGCGGTCCCGCCTCCTTCGCCAACGTCATCCCCATGCCAGGCGCCGTCACTAGCGACGCCGTGCAGGACCCCGGCGGAGGCCACGTATGACCGCCGCGATGCGGGCGCCGCGGACCGGACGCGCCGCGCGAGACGCGGCGGGCTGCTGCCGCACGGCCGCTGGCTGCCCAGGCGCACGCGCTGCGCGCCGCCGCCGCGTTGATCGAGCAGGCCGGCATCCCCGGCATGTCCCTGACCATCAGCGAGGACCAGATCACCATTCAGGTGCCCGCACCTGGCGGCCGCTGCTGCACAGCCGCGGTCACGCTGCTGGCCGCGCGCCGGGGCGATGCTGCCGGGGCACCCGCCCCGGCCCGACCCGCGGCTGGATCAGCGCCGACGGGCAGATCGCCGGCTACTGCGCCCGCATCTTCACCGCCATCACGGAGGCAGCACCATGACCACGCCGTTACCGTTACCGACCGCAGCGCGCTGGCCGCCGCGCTCCGGAACCTGAAACTGTCCGGCATGCTGGACACCCTGGATGCCCGGCTGGCCCAGGCGCACGCCGGGGATCTCGGCCACCTGGACTTCCTGCAGGTTCTGTGCCAGGACGAGATCTCCCGCCGCGAGAGCATGTCCCTGGCCCGCCGGATCCGCCGCGCCCGCTTCGAGACCCAGGCCACCCTCGAGGGCTTCGACTTCGGCGCCTCCCCGAAACTGCCCGCCGCCCACATCCGCGACCTGGCCGCCCTCCGCTGGCTGCAGTCTGGGGAATCGGTCATCCTGTACGGGCCGGTCGGAGTAGGCAAGAGCCACGTCGCCCAGGCCCTCGCCCACCTGGTGATCCGATCCGGCGGCGACGCGCGGTTCATGAAAACAAGCAGGGCACTGGCTCACCTGGCCGGCGGGAGAGCCGACCACACCTGGGACCGGCGGCTCGCCGAGCTCACCCGCCCAGCCGCCCTGGTCCTCGATGACTTCGCCATGCGCGAGCTCACCGCCGCTCAGGCTGACGACCTTTACGAGCTCATCACCGAACGCGCCAGCCGGTCGCTCATCCTCACATCCAACCGGGCACCCGCGGACTGGTACCCGCTATTCCCCAACCCCGTCGTCGCCGAATCGCTCCTGGACCGGCTCATCAACAACAGCCACCAGGTTTTCATGAACGGGCCCAGCTACCGACCGAACAAACGGCCCGGGCGTGTCGTCCCCACGGGGAACACGAGCGACAGCTAGAATAAGAACACGGCCAGGACCTGGGGAATTACTTGATCAAACCCCTGGGGAATAACGTGAGTGCCGACACTCGTGGCCGAGTAGCTCAGCGATGGCTTTGGCTAGCTCGCCGCGGGTGAAGCTGGTGGTCTGCTCGCCGTGGCGGATTTCGGCGGTGCGCAGGGACCATTTCTTCTTGCGGCAGCCGAACACGAGGACGAGCATCTTTTCGCCGGTGCTGATCCGCACTTCGGCCTTGCCGCCGTCGATGCTGGTCTCGGGTGTGATCCGCGCCTTGGCCCGCAGGTAGGTGGCGTAGTGGCGGATCATCGCGGGGACGGAGACACCGTTGTCAGGCATGGGATTCCTCGCAGCGGGGGTGGTGATCGTCGGGCCGGTGCGGCTGTGGGTGCGCCGCGACAGCGCTGATGTGGCGCCGAATCTCCTCGGCGACGAGGCTGTATTGTCCGGCCTGCTGGCGGTCGGTCTCGTGCTCTGGCAGGGTGGCCGTCCGCCGTCGCAGGCCAGGCAGTGGCCGGGCGGGCGGCGGTTGCAGATCGCATCGCGGAAGGCAGCCATGATGACCGGCGCGTGCGCGGTCAGCAGATCCTTGGCGCTGCGCACGGCGCCCAGTAGCAGTCGCCCAAAACCGCCCCGCACTGGGAGCATCGGGTGTGCATGATGGCGCACGGCTCGGGGCAGAGGTCCCGTCGGACCAGTTGTTACCGGCGTCGCCGCCGCATCCGGGGCAGCGCGCCAGCGGCCGGGTGGCGCAGCGGAGGCAGCGGGTGATCTCGGCGGCGAGCAGGCGGGCGAACAGTTCCTGGTGCTTGCTGCGGAGCTGGGTGACGGCCAGGTCGTGAGCACGGGAGCCGGTCAGCCCGCCCGTCTTCGCGTGCTCGAACAGTTCCGGGAAGGCCGTGGCGTCCCGTGCCGCGAGCCGTCGGCTGGCTTTCCGCCACGCCCGGCTGCGGATCTCGGGCCGGGCGTCGGTGCCCGGCCCGACCCGTTCTTGCGCGTACAGCTCCAGGTAGCGGTCCGGGTGGCGGTGACGCAGCAGCGTCAGGGCGCGCCTGTGTGCCTGATCGTGGGTGTGCGCCTGCGGCTGGGTTTGTTCGTAAAGGGCGCGGTAGGTGCGCCGGTCCTCGCAGGCCAGCCGCCGCAGCGCCCGCTGACGCGCGGCGGAACTGCGGTCCCCGCTGTAGGTCATAACGTCCCGCCCTCGCCACCGGCCGAGCCATCATCGGGCGCCAGGTCGGCGCTGACCAGGACGGCGGGCCGGCCCAGCAGCACGGGGAGCAGTGCCTCGCGTGGCATGGTTACCCCGTCCGCAAATCTCAGCAGTTCGCGGATGTCGTACAGGGTGTCGCGGTGGCCGGTTTCCACCAGGCTCACGAGGGCCTGTGACCAGCCGGCCAGGTCCCCCAGATCCTTTTGGGACAGTTCCGCCGCGACCCGGAACATGGCCACTGCGGCGCCCAGGTCGCAGCGGGCGAGAACCTCGCGCATCGGTGCGGACCCCGACAGCCAGGTTGGCCACTGCGGCGTCACCGGCCCCGGCTCGGGCGTCTGGCGGGTGGCTCGTGCACAGGGCGCGCAGACAGACCTGCTGCGGGTTGTACCGCGATAGCCGGGTCCGGTGGCAAGCTGCGCAAATCCGCCTCACGGGTTTCATGGCAAGGCCGCCTGGCCGCCAGGGCGTGAAGGTTCGTGCTGGCCTGCGCCATCGCCGGCGATTTGGCCTGCGCGATGAATTTCGCGCTCGTACTGTTCCCAGAGGCCGAAGGCGCCGACGATGCCCTCGTCGATGGCTGCGGCAGCGTGTTCGCTTGCGAGCACCTGTCCTCGGCACAGGGCCTGGCTGAGCTGGTCGCCGCTTGCCGCGCACTCTTCGCCGCGCTGCTGGAACCGGCTGACCCGTTCGGCCAGGTCGGTGCGGACCTGCCCGATCGCCTGGACCAGGCCCTGCAGGGCCTGGTCTTTGCTTAGGCCGGCGGGAAGGACGAGCGCCAGGCTGGGCAGGGCGTCATGTTCAGCCATCAGCGCGGGGTGCTGCTTGGCGTCCATTGTGCTCCTTGCGGGACGGGTGTAAGCGCGTGACCGGGATCACCCGCCCGGAGAGGGCCTGATCCCGGCGCTCATGGCGGCTACGTTTGCGCCGGTTGACTGTTCCATCGCACATATTGCGCGGACGATTTTCCCGCCGGCCTGCGGCGTGGCGTATGCATCCCAGTGCGTGGTGATGGTGTCCACGAGCTGAAGACCCGGCCGCTTGCGTGGCCGCTACCGCGCGCATAGCGGCGCCCGGCTCGTCGCCATGAGCGGCGGCGCTGCCGCAATGATCAATCGCCGTGGTGGCCGGCATGTGTCCTCCTCAGCGGCATGTCCCTGGCAACCCCGGGCCACGCGCGGCGGTTCCCGGGGGCCTGGCTTGGTCACTGTCTGTGGCTGCTTACGTCGTGATCGATGTCCCACGTTGATCCATGCAAAGAGCAAAAGCCATAGACAGCTAGCTCTACAAAGCAGTACGCCAGGAGACGCCCGGCAGGTGAGGCATTGCGCGTGCCGTCACGGTCATGGCAGGCTGCCACCAGAAATGGCCGCGGGGAGGCAGAGGTGACCCAGACCCGGCCGGGCAGCGGCCCGACCGTGCTGCGCATGATCTTGGGCAGACAGCTGCAGGCGCTGCGGGAAAAGGCCGGGCATGTCCTACGAGCAGGCCGCCGAGGCGATCTACTCCTCGCCGTGGACCATCCGCCGGATGGAACGCGCCGAAGGCGGCCTGAAACCGCTGACCGTCAAAAGCCTGCTGATGGCCTACGGCGTCACCGACGTCCGCGAGATCGACACCTTCCTGTCCCTATCCCGCGAGGCCAGCAACCCCGGCTGGTGGCACAGCTACGACGACGTGCTGCCGCCCTGGTTCCGCGTCGCGGTCGGGCTAGAGGAGTCGGCCAGCCTGATCCGCGCCTACCAGCCGCAGGTCATACCGGGACTGCTGCAAACCGAGGACTACATCCGGGCCATCACCGCCGCGAGCTTCCCCGGTGCCACCGAGGACGAGACCGAACGGCGGGTGCAACTGCGCCTCGCCCGCCAGCAACTCCTCACCCGGCCCGGCGCCCCCGGCTACTGGGTAGTGCTCGATGAGACCGTGCTGCGCCGCCCGATCGGCGGCCAAAAGATCATGCGCGCCCAGCTCACGCACCTGGTCGAGGCGGCCGGGCAGCCGAACGTCACGGTCCAGATCATCCCCTTCGCCGCCGGCTGGCATCCCGCGCTGTACGGAATGTTCACCATCTACCGGTTCCCCGACCAGGAACTACCCGACATCGTCTACAGCGAGGCCCTGACCAGCGCCTACTACCTCAACAAGCCCGAGGAAACAGCCAGATACACCGAGGCCATGGACCGGATGTGCGCCCAGGCCGCTTCCCCCGAGCAAACCGTCACCATCCTGCGCGACATCATGAAGGAGACATGAGATGAACCACATCCATAACGGCATGCGCGCTGCGGACCTCGGCCACGACGGCTGGCGCAAGCCGTGGAGCGACAACGGCGGCGACTGCCTGGAAGCCAAGAAACTCCCCGGCGGCCGGGTCGCCCTGCGCCAGTCCACCGACCCCGCAGGCCCCGCCCTCGTCCTGGAGCCGAACGAGATCCGCGCCTTCATCCAGGGCGCCAAGGCCGGCCTCGCCGACGACCTGCTCACCTGACCAGCGGCCACCACCGTCCCCCGCAGCAGCAGCGGCGCGGAGGACACTGATGAACACTCACGGACACGATGAGTGTCCATCAGTATCCGTACAGCGAAAGAAGGCGTGATGTCGAAGGAACTCGGCGCCTGGTTACGGCAGCAGCGCGAGGCCCGGGGCTGGCCCCGGCCCGAGATGGCCGGCCAGCTCATCAAGGCTGCCCAGGCCAGAGGCGACACATCCCTACCCGGCCTGGACAGCATGTGCCACAACATCTACCGCTGGGAACGCGGCACCGACGGCCTGTCCGACCGCTACAAGCTCCACTACTGCCACGCACTCGGCATCGCGCCCGGCCAGTTCGGCCCCGGTCACCCGGACGATCGGCTCGGACTCGCGCAGACGCCGGGAACCAGCGTCATGGCAACCGCATTACCTGCGGTCCCATCACTCGCTGAGGCCCCCGCCGTGGCGGATCCTCGGCTAGTGGTACCCGTTGCCGTCGCTTACCGTGGAATAGACGAGCCCGATATGGGCGCTTCCATGGTCCAGCGAGAGGTGCTGATGGCCGCGCACGAAGGCAGCGAGAACGCCGCACGCGCCGAAGAGCGCGGCATCGGCGACATGACTCTGGAACAGTTCCGCAGCGATGTGATGCGGCTGTCGCGGGAGTACATGACTGGTGAGCCATTCCCGCTGTTCCTAGAGATGCGCCGCGTCCGCCGCCGGATGCACGACGCGCTCGACAGGCGCATGTGGCCCCGCGACGCGACAGACCTCTATCTGCTGCTCGGCTGCCTGAACGACCTCATGGCTGTCGCCGCCTACGACCTCGGCTACCCGCAGGCGGCAGAGGAACTGATCCGCGCAGGCTGGGCGTACGCCATAGCGATCGATCACTATCCGCTGATGGGCCAGTTGCGTCAGCAACTCGCCTACATGGAGTATTGGCGTGGCAGGACGCGGGAAAGCCGCGACCTGGCCGTTAGCGGGCTTCAGTATCGCTCTGCCGGGCCGGGCGGCGCGAATCTCCACCTTGACTACGCGCAAGCGGCAGCCAGGCTCGGTGAGGTAGACGAGGCTCGCCAGGCTGTCAGGGACGCCCATGAGGCCCGCGAACGCGAGTCGCGTGGCGACGATTTGCTCGGTATAGGTGGGGAGTTCACCATCACGCTTGCTACCCACCACTACCTCGCCGGTGCCGCGCTCGCCGAGATTGACGGCGCCGAACGCGAGGCGGCCGAGGAAATCGAACGCGCCACGAGCTTGTACGATGCCGGACCAGGACCGGGTGAGCAGCACTGGTTTGCGGGCAAGGCGCTTGCCGGGATCGACCTGGCCGCCATGCGGCTGCGTTCAGGCGCGCTCGACGCCGCCGCTGCCGCGCTGGCGGCGGTCTTGTCGATGCCCCACGCGCAGCGGATCCCGGTGCTCATCACCCGGCTCACACTGGTGCGTGCGGAACTCGCCGCGCCGATCTTCCGGGGCTCGGCACAGGCAGGGGACCTGGATGCGCGCATCGAGGAGTTCGGCCGCGACACCGTCGCCGCCGGGCTACACAGCCTTCCCGGCAGTCCATGATGACGACAGCCCCAAGGGATGAGGCCCGGGTGCGTGGGGGCGGCTCCCCACGCAGTCGTTCGGGATCATTAATGGTCCGCGTGCCGTTTCGCTGATCCCATTCCTCCCCGCATGTGTACGTGCCGGAGTCGGCGCGTCCCTTAGCTGCTGAGGCGGGCGACGCCGCCGTAGCCCCAGACCTTGGCCAGTTCCTTCGGGCGTGGCGGCTTGCCGTCCGGCCGCCACAATGGCAGCTGGACCAGGCCTGGATCGACCAGATCCCAGCCCTCGAACAACGCCGCGATCTGCGCGTGACTGCGCAGTGTCGCGGTGGACGTGGCCTGGTCGTACACGGCGGCGGCCTGCTGCGCGGCCTCGGGGCGGAAGTCGCCGGTCCCGTGCGACAGCGCGAGATAACTGCCGGGCGGCAGCGTGTCCCGCAGCGTGGCGAGGATGCGGGCGGGATTCTCGGCGTCGGTGATGAAATGCAGAATTGCGACCAGCAGGAGGCCCACCGGCTGGGTGAAGTCGATCAGAGCACCGACCTTCGGGTGCCGCAGGATCTTTTCCGGCTCCCGCAGGTCGGCCAGCACGATTGCGGTGGTGCCGCTGCCGGTCAGCAGCGCGTTGGCATGCACGTGCACGATGGGGTCGTTGTCGGCGTAGATCACGCGCGTCCCGGGCGCGACCTCAGCGGCGACCTGGTGAACGTTCCCGGCGGTAGGGATGCCGGTGCCGATGTCAATGAGCTGGCGTATCCCCGCCTCACCGGCCAGGAATCGCACGACGCGCCGCAGAAACGCCCGGTTGGCCCGCGCGGTGTCGCGCAGTTCTGGCGCGACGCGCAGCACCTGCCGGACGGCTTCCCGGTCGGCAGCGTAGTTGTCCTTGCCGCCCAGGTAGGCGTCATACATGCGGGCGGGGTGCGGCCTGCTCGTGTCGATCTCAGAGGCGGCAAAACCTTGCTCCATCGCATCCTTCCCCGCACGTGCTGGCGGCCGGTTTCACCGTGCACCAGATACCAGCGGCCCGGAAGGCTACGAATGCGGATGCTGCCGGACACTATGTGTGACAGGTGCCCACAGCTACTAGGGCCCCCTGTCAGAGGATGCGCCGACGGCGCCGTGACGGTGCGCGCTGTTGTGGTGTCACTGTGGGAAGGTGAGCAGCCGTAAGAAACGCAGCCGTGGAGCTGCCCGCACCCGGCCGGTGACCAGCCGGCGGCAGCCATTTGTGTCTGTCCTTACCGCGGTGCTGCGGCGCGATGGCAGCCAGATCGGCCGCGCTCCGGCGCACGAGCGCGATCTCACGCGGCGCCAGCAGTTCCCCGCCCGGCGCAGATGTTCATCGACGCGGCCAGTAACCCGGTCCATGCTCTTATCACCGGCCACCGCCGGTGCGGTCTCGTGCATGCGGCGCAGCAGAACCCCGGCCTGACGACGGCCACGATCTCGCCGACCGAGCGCCGCGCCAGTTCCGCGAACTGTCCCGGCAGTTCCTTGACACCCGCACTCGTGCATGTGCGGCGGCGCTCAGTGGGAAGGCCCGCATCGGCGGTCAGCATCTCGAACATGGGTGGGGATGCTAGCCGAACAGGCATTACCGCTGGGGACAACGTTGATCTCCGGGGGGCCCCGTGACCGACACGAGCCTGCGGACGCCAGACCAACGCCGCCGCGGCAAGCCGAGCGGTTGGCTTCCCTCCCGGTCAGCCCTCTCAGGCCGTGCTGGCCCTTCGAAACGAAAAGCTGGAAGCCAAGAACCGGCAGCTGCACAAGCATCTGGAGACGGCCGCCGACGTCAGCCCGCTGCGGCCCTCGCAGCCCTGAGTGATGTTGTCTACCGGCCGGGCCGACAGCGGCAGCTATCAGCCTAATGAAAGTGAATTCCCCTGCGTCCGGTCAGGCCGACGTTGATCTCCGGTTCTGAGCGTGAGCGCCCGCATCACCGGGTTACATGACCGGCATGGCGGGCCGGATTGGCCCGTGTCGGCCAGTGTGCGGTAGACCGAGGCGGAGCCTCGCTGGATCGTTGACCGGAAACCCGGCCCGTGATCCGGGCGTGCTTGGCGCTGACCGTGAACTGGTGGCCTGCGATCAAGGGTTCCTGCATCTTCCCCCCGAAAACGTCGTCCCTGCGGGCGAAATGTCCGTTTTCCGTGACGTTTTCGGGGGGGAAGTTGTGTTGCTGGCCTGTAGGCGCCGGGCCGGTGGGCTGCTCACATTTTTCGGTCAACGATCGATCTAGGGGGTGCTTGCCCGGTGGTTGCGGTCGTGATGGCGAGCTTTGTGGCGACGACGGGTACGGGGGTCCTGGTCGCGCAGTGCGCGGGCGAAGACGGGCACGTCGTTGTCGATGACCTTGGTGTGGCCGCCGTGGTACACGCTAAGCGTGACGGTCACGCACACGGGCTCGGTCTCGTCCTTGGCCACGCGCGCGTGCATCATCGCAGCACGATCCGGCAGCGACCGGCTGTCAACGCGGCATGCGCCACCCAGCCAGCGAGGACCCGGCCCGAGGCTACGAAGCCCTGATCGACCAGGCAGAGGTGGCTGACCTGCGCTGCGTGCGGGGCGGGGAAGCGGCGCGCTTATTGGCCGGCCAGCGTCCGGACGGCCGTGGCGTCGATGTCGGCGAGCCGCGGCCGCCCCGCGAGCGCCATGACCTCGCTCAGCTCGTCGCGCAGCAGCTTGAGCACGGCACTGACACCGGCGGCTCCCGCGTGCCCAAGGCCCCACACCACCGGCCGGCCGACCAGGACGGCATGCGCGCCGAGGGCCAGGGCCTTGAACACATCCGTGCCACTGCGGACGCCGCCGTCGAGCAGCACGGGAATCCGGCCGGCCGCGGCGGCCACCACCTCTGGAAGAGCGTCCAGGCTGGCGATCGCGCCGTCAAGCTGGCGCCCGCCGTGGTTCGAGACGACGATCGCGTCGATTCCGTGGTCTATCGCCAGGACCGTGTCTTCGGCTGTCACGATTCCCTTGAGCATGAGGGGCAGCGGTACCTGTGCGCGGAGCCAGGCCAGATCGGCCCACGTGATGGTCGGATCGAACTGGTTCGCCGCGTGGCGCTGCAGCGATGATGAGCCGGGATCATGCTCGTGGGCCTCGGCCATGACGGAAGAGTCGACGTTCACGGCGCTCACGCCGGGCGGCAGAGTGAATCCGTTGCGTATGTCGCGCAGCCGCCGGCCGAGGCGCGGCGTATCGACCGTCAGCATGAGCGCCTGGCACCCGGCGTCCGTGGCCCGCCGCAGCAGGCGGCCGAGGGTTTCACGCTGCCGCAGCCAGTACACCTGGAGCCACCATCGGCCGCCTGCCGCGGCTTCGATCTCCTCGAAGGTCTGGCTGGCCAGCGTGCTCGCGATGAACAGCGAGCCAGCGTCGCGCGCGGCCGCGGCGGTAGCGATCTCGCCGTCAGGGTGGGCGAGCCGCTGGTAGGCCATTGGCGCGATCGCTACGGGAAAGTCAAGCGGCATGCCGAGCAGGTTCGTGCCCAGTTCACGCGCCGAGATGTCGACGAGAACCCTGGGGCGCATGATGATCCGCTCGAACGCCGTCAAATTGGCGGCAAGGGTGGATTCGGTGCCACTGCCACCTTGCAGGTAGTCCCAGACATCGGGCGGTATCCGGGACCGCGCCGCCGTTTCGAACTCTTCCAGCTGCAGCAGTTCCATGCCAGCTCGCGTCCCTTGCTATCCGTACCGATAAAGATCGCCTACCCCTTGCCGGCCATCACCCGGCCGTTCTTGACCACCGTAGCCAGCGTGCCGCTACGTGACCACGGTGCCCTTCGCCGCCACCGTGCCTGCCACCTAGCGGTGCCTGTCACCAAACCGTGCCTGCCGCCAAACCGTGCCTGCCACCACCTGGCAGGATTCCACCGCCCTGGATCGGATATCAGCGTTGGCGCGGGTCGCGGGTTCCGGAAATCGACCGGACGATTGCGGGCGGATCTGCATTTTTACTCATTCGCGGATCAAGTTGGCGGCGGCGGAAAAGCAACCGCTCACCCCTGGCCCACCGTCTCACCAGGCATGAGGAATTCGCGTATCGCATGTGCGGCGGCGGTTCTTGCCGCACTGGCCGCGGCCGGGCCCGGCCCGGCGAGTGCTTCGCGGCTGCTCAACCCCCCGGGGCCCGCCCAGCCGGTGCGCGCCGCTGACCCGCAGCCGTACGCCGCGGCGGACACCGCTTTCGGCCTTGACACGCTCGGCGCCTGGTGCGAGCGCGAGCCGCAGGCGAACCTGGTGCTGTCGCCCGCGGGCCTGGCCAGCGGCCTCGGCATGGCCTACCTGGGCGCGCGTCGCCAGACCGCCGCCGCACTGGCGCACGTGCTCCACCTGCCACCTGCCGGCCGGACGACAGGCGGACAGGCAGCCGGAGGCGCCCTCTCCACCTTCGTGGCCGGCACGCGGGGCAAGCTGGCGGCACTCCGCGCGCTGGACCGGCCCGGCGTTGTATTCCTCGGCAGCGACCACGTGTGGACCGACCCGCGGCTGCGAACCGAGCAGAGCTACCTGACCAATGTGGCCACCGCGTACCGTGCCCGTGTTGCCCAGGTGCCGTTGCTGAGCGATCCTGAGTCGGCCCGCCGCACGATCAATGCCGCGGTCGGGCAGGAGACCCGCGGCCAGATCAGCGACCTGCTTCCGGCTGGATCGGTCCACGGCGACGGCTGGGTGCTCACCGACGCGAGCTACCTGAATGCCGACTGGGCCAGGCCTTTCGATCACGCCATGACAGCAGCGGGCTCCTTCGCCACTGCGGCCGGCGCCGCGGTACGGACGCAGTTCCTGCACGGCGTGGGCGACTACGCCTATGCGCGCGCCGATGGCTGGACGGCGGTTTCCCTGCCGTACCGTGGCGGCCGGCTCGCGCTGGTCGCGCTGCTGCCTGTGGCACACGATGATGGCTGCCCGGCCATCAGCCCGTCCGTGCTCAGCCGCGTCATGACCAGGCTGTCAGCGGCGCCCACCGGTCTCGCGATGCCCAAGGTGCGGCTGAGTTCCAAGGCCGACATGGCGGGGCCGCTCACGAGCCTTGGCATGGCCGTGGCCTTCGGCCCGGATGCGGACTTCCGCGGCATATCGCCGAACGCGGGCAGCCTGGGAATGGTCGAACATGCCGCCACATTGCGGGTGGACGAGAAGGGCACGCAGGCTGCCGCGGCGACCGGGATCGGCGTGGGCGTTTCGATCACGGTGCGGCACCGTGATGTCGTGTTCGACCGGCCGTATCTGCTGCTCGTCAGGGATATGGCGAGCGGCGAACCGCTCTTCCTCGCCCGTGTGGCCGACCCGTCGGGGGCGTGAGCGGCCGGCTCCTGGCAGACTGGCGCGGACAAAGCCGTCGTCCCCGAGGAGGCCCAATGCTGCCGTGGTCGGCTGATCTTGCCGGGCGCATCGATCGGCAAGTGATCACCAGTGAGGTGCTGCGGGGAAATCCGCTCGGCGATCCGGCTGAGCGTCCGCTGTGGGTTCAGCTGCCTCCTGGCTACGATGACGACCCCGCGCGCCGCTTTCCCTCCATCTACGTGCTCCAGGGTTACACAGGCTTTGTGACGATCTGGGCGAACAGGGCCGCGTACAGCCAGCCGTTCCCTGAACTGGCCGACGCGGTGTTCGCAAGCGGCCAGGCGCCACCCGCGATTGTGGTGTACGTGGATGCCTGGACGGTCTACGGCGGGAGCCAGTTCGTCGACTCACCAGGCACCGGGCGCTATCACACGTATCTGTGCGACGAGGTCGTCCCCTGGGTCGACGCCGGATACCGTACGCTCGCCGACCGCGACCACCGCGCTATCAGCGGCAAGTCGAGTGGCGGCTTCGGTGCGATGATTACGCCGATGCTGCGGCCGGACCTTTTCTGTGCGCTGGCCACACACGCCGGCGATTCGTTGTACGAGATGTCCTACATCCCGGGTCTCGCCGCGGCGGTGCGGTACTTGCGCGGTTACGACGGGGACATCATGCGCTGGTGGGAGGATTTCCGCTCCCGCCCGAACCTGCAGAAGGACGGGGATGTAGATCTGCTGATGCTCCTTGGCGTTTCCGCCTGCTTCTCCGCTCGCGATGATGGCGTGCCCGAACTGCCGATGGAACCCGCGACAGGCGTGCTGCGCCAGGAGGTCTGGCAGCGCTGGCTGGACTGGGATCCGGTCCGGATGGCGCCGGTGCACGCGGACGCACTGCGCTCACTGCGCGCGATCTGGATCGACGCTGGGACCAAGGACGACTTCTTCCTCGACTTGGGCGCCGCGGCGTTCCGCCAGGAGCTAGCCAATGCCGGCGTGCGTGAGGACGTTATTCACTACGAGCTGTTCGAGGGCAAGCACGGTGGTATCGGCTACAGGTATCCGATGGCGCTCGCCTGGCTCTGCGAGCGGATAGCGGCGTAACAAACCTCTGGTCAACCCAGGTCGTCGAACTCGCCGTCCTTGACCCCTGCGACGAACGCACGCCACTCGGCTTCAGTGAACGCGAGCACCGGCCCGTCCGGGTTCTTGGAGTCACGCATGAGGATTAGCCGGTCGGCGTCCGCCTTGTGCTTGGATGCCGTGGCCGCGTCGTCGGTGACTGTTACCTCCACGGATTCTGTTTCCGCGGCGTTATGGTCGCCTTCCCGCCATGCCAAGCCAGAGTTGTCCATCCCGTTACCCCGCGCTTTCCGTAGCTGACCGCTCCACGTGAAGGGAGCCGCCTGCGGGCCTCCTTATGCCCAGGAGTGTATAGGCGGCCGGCTATGCGGGGGATTCTGTTCGGTCATTGTGGCTACGACGCGGCAGGGTGTGCTGCGCGGTAGCGCACGCGTACCATGCGGGCTTGGCAGGCACCGCGTGAAGCCTGGTCTGTACCATAAGCGCCAGGGAGTTCCAGGACGATGGAAGATCGGCTGAGCAATCGCGCACCGCCGCCCCGCGCCAACGGTGGGGCGCCGGGCACCGCGGGCACCCAACCGCGTTCGGGCGTGATCGTCATCATCGGGGCGCTCATGCTCGCCATGCTGCTCGCCGCGCTTGATCAGACCATCGTGTCGACCGCGCTGCCGACGATCGTCAGCGACCTTGGCGGCCTCAGCCATCTGTCCTGGGTCGTCACCGCCTACCTGCTTGCCGCCACGGTCGCGACGCCGTTGTGGGGCAAGCTCGGCGACCAGTATGGCCGCAAGAGGCTGTTCCAGGCCGCGATCGTGATCTTCCTCGTGGGTTCTGCGTTGTGCGGGCTGTCCAGGAACATGGGCGAACTGATCGGGTTCCGCGCCCTGCAGGGCCTCGGTGGCGGCGGCCTCATGGTGCTCGCCCAGGCGATCGTCGGTGACGTGGTTCCGCCCCGCGAGCGCGGGAGGTACCAGGGCGCGTTCGGCGCCGTCTTCGGCGTGGCCAGCGTGGCCGGGCCGCTGCTCGGTGGCTTCTTTGTGGACACCATCGGCTGGCGCTGGGTCTTCTACATCAACCTGCCCATCGGCGTCGTCGCGCTTGCCGTCATCGCTGTGGTGCTGCGAACCCCTGCGACCAGGGCGCCGCACAAGATCGACTATCTCGGCACGCTGCTGCTGGCGACTTCGGCAACGTGCGTCATCCTGCTGACCTCGTGGGGGGGCACCACGTACCCGTGGCGGTCCGGCGTGATCATCGGCCTTGGGGTCGCCGCTCTCGCCGCCGCCATCGGGTGGGCGCTGGCCGAGCGGCGCGCGGCCGAGCCGGTGCTGCCGCTACGCCTTTTCACTTCCCGCGTGTTCTGCGTCGCATCGGCGGTCGGCTTCATCGCCGGCTTCGCGCTGTTCGGCGCGCTCACCTTCATCCCGCTGTTCCTGCAGGTCGTGCACGGTGTCTCGCCCACCTTCTCGGGCGTCCACCTGCTCCCCATGGTGCTTGGCCTGCTGGTGACCTCGGTGGCAAGTGGCCAGCTCATCACCAGGTTCGGGCGGTACAAGGTCTTCCCCATCGTCGGCACCGCCCTCATGGCGGTCGGTCTTTACCTCCTGTCCCGGATGAACGAGCACACCCCCACGCTCACCACAAGCCTTTACTTCCTCGTCCTCGGCCTCGGCCTCGGCCTGGTCCTGCAGGTTCTCGTCATCGCGGTGCAGAACTCGGTCAGCTACTCCGACCTGGGCGTGGCCACCTCGGGAGCGACCTTCTTCAGGTCCATCGGCGGGTCGTTCGGCGTCGCCATCTTCGGCGCCATCTTCTCCAACCGCCTCGCCAGCGAGCTGGCGAGCGCGCTCGCCAAGGTTCACCTGCCGCCCGGGTTCAATGTGGCCACGCTGCATGCGAGCCCGGTGGGCGGCACAGCGCAGCACCTGCCGCCAGCGCTGAAAGGCATCGTGGTGCACGCGTACGCGCTGTCGATCCACACGGTTTTTCTCGCCGCGGTCCCCGTCGCACTCGCCGCGTTCGTGCTCGCCTGGTTCCTGCCCGAGGTGCCGCTGCGGGCGACGGCGGAGGCCAACGACTACGGCGAAGGGCTCGGCGGTACCCCCACGCAGCGGTCCTCGGTGGGTGAGATGGAGCGCGCGCTGAGCAAGCTTTCCGACACCGATCTGCGCCGTCGCGGTTACGAGCGGCTCGCTCAGATGGCCGACCTGGATCTGCCGGCCGGGAGCTGCTGGGTCCTCGCGCGGCTGGCGCGGCTTGGGCCGGTGTCGGGGGAGGAACTCGCGCGGCAGGCGCGGGTGCCGGTGGAACATGGGCGGCCGTTCGTGGACAAGCTGGTTGAGGCCGACCTGGTCGCGCGGCGCAACGGGGTGATCGAGCTCACCGAACCTGGCCGCGTCGCCGCGGATCGGCTGACCACGGCAGGCCGTGACGAACTGGCGCGGCTGTGTTCCGGCTGGTCTCCCGACCAGCACGCCGATCTGGCGGCGATGCTGAACCGGCTCGCCGCTGACTTGCTCGGCGACGATGCCGACCGGCGGCTGCTGAGCAAGTAGGTGCCCGCATGGCCTGCCGTTTGAAGTCGCCCTCGAACCCAAGCACCAAGGTATGGCCTAGGCCATGCGGGAGGCCGCGCAGCGTACGATCAGGTGTCATGACGGGCCAGGCCCAGGATGCGCAGGGCGGCGACGCAGCGTTTGCCCAGGACCCTTCGCTCCAGGAAACTCCGCTGTCTCCGGTGTCCGCGGAGTTCCTCCAGGTGCAGACAACGACAGATTCCCGGGCCGAGGCGGTGGAACTCGCCCGCGCAGCCGTGGGAGCGAGGCTTGCCGCATCTGCGCAGGTGGCGGGACCGATCGCGAGTACCTATTGGTGGGAGGGGGAGATGGAGCGGGCAGAGGAGTGGCTGGTGATGCTGAAGCTTCCCGCCGACCGTTACGCCGACCTTGCCGCCATGCTCACCAGCCTGCACAGCTACGACGAGCCGGAGATCATCGCGACGCCCATCTGCGCGGGCTCCGCCGGATATCTGAGCTGGATCCGTGACGAGACGAGGCAGCCCGGTACGCCCTGAACTGGTGCGGGCGCGGTTACCCTGGAACAGAATGCCGTTCTGTGAGGGGGCCATGTCATGGCCATGCCGGATGGGCCGGTACGTCCCGGCCACGCTGTTCCCACCGACGACGGCCTGTTCGGCCCGGGTTCTGTTACGTGGCGGATCATGGGCGAGCCGATCATGTGGGTGGCGGGATTCCGTGCCCTCTACCTGCAGGGGCTGCACCCCCGCACAATGCGTGGTACCTGGCAGAACACGGCCCTCATCGATCCGAAGGAAGCGTGGGGCCGGCTCGTGCGGACGACCGGTTACGTGCGGGTCCGGACGTTCGGCAGCCTGGCCGACGTGGACCGCGCGGGGCGGCGCGTTCGCAGGATCCACGCCTCGCTTACGGGTGTCGATCCCGATGGCACCCGGTTCCGCATCGACGAGCCCGAGCAGCTGCTCTGGGTGCACTGCGGTGAGACCGGGTCCTACGTGGACATTGCCCGGCGCAGCGGGATGCCGCTGTGCGTGCACGACCTGGACAGGTTCGTCGACGAGCAGCGCAGATCGGCGGCGGTGGTCGGCCTGGACCCCGCCGACGTGCCCGCGTCGGTGGCCGAACTAGACGCCTATTTCGAGAAGATGCGGCCGAAACTGCACGCCTGTGCCGAGGCCAGGCAGGCGCTCTGGCTCTCCTTCAATCCGGCGGTACCCCGGTCGCTGGTGGCGCTCAAGCTCATCGCGCCGCCGCTCAACACGCTCGCCTTCGCGTCACTGCCCCGATGGGCCCGCAGGATGTACGGCGCGCCAGGAAGCCCGCTCACCGATTTGGCCACCACGGTGACCCTGAACGCGCTGTGCCGGGCGGCGCGCGGCCTGCCGGAGCAGCTCCGCTACACCTCGCCCGTGCGGGAGGCGCGGCGGCGGATCCGTGAATATGAGCAACTCCAGTCGGAGCGCCTGCGTGCGCTCTACTGAGTGCGGACAGGCCCGCCGTAACCGAGGCCGGCCCGGCGCTCAGCCCGCGCTTGGCGCAGCGTGCGAGCGATGAGTCCCTGCCGTCACAAGCCGCGTGGGCGTGTCCTCACCAGGCGTCCTTGCCGCGGCCAGCGGCGACAGGCACCACCTGCAGATCACCCACGTGCTCCGCGAGCACACTGCGCGCTTCACTGCTGATCAGACTGTCTGTGACGAGAGTGCTCACAGCCTCGAGCGGCGCTATCTGGCTCAGCCCGATCACCCCCCATTTCGTGTGATCCGCGACCACGATCAGCCGCCTGGCCGCCTCGACGAACGCACGGTTGGTCTCGGCCTCGGTCAGGTTGGGCGTGGTCAGCCCTGCCCGCTCGTCAATCCCGTGCACGCCCATGACGACGACGTCGAAGTGCAGCGAGCGGATGGTAGACACTGCTACTGCCCCGACCAGGGCCTCTGACGGCGTCCGCACACCACCTGTCAGCACGACGGTGAGATCAGCGCGCTCGTTCTGGTAGAGGACCTCGGCGACCTTGATCGAGTTTGTGACGACGGTGAGGTTCTGGACGTTCCTGAGGTGCCTGGCGAGGGTCCACGTGGTGGTACCCGCGGTGAGCGCGACAGCCGACCCGGGCTGGATGAGCGCAACCGCCTGCTCGGCGATCGCCTCCTTCTCCTGCGGTTCGCGGATCGACTTCGCGGCGAAGCCTGGCTCGTCGGTGCTTCCATACTCGATGGTCGTCGCTCCGCCGTGGACCTTGGCGATGAGCCCCTGCCGGGCGAGTGCCTCCAGATCCCTCCTGATCGTCATGTCCGAGACACCGAGCATCTGGCTGAGGTCACTTACCCGGGCACCGCCGGCCTGCTTGACCTGCTCAAGGATCTTTGCCTGCCGCATGGCGGCGAGCATGATGAACATCCCTTCTTCGCGCGAGCCCGGTTGCTGCGTCGACCCTGCCCGGCCCCGGCTTCCTTGGTCTGCTCCTGCTTACAGGTTCCGCCGTCACGGGCAGCGTGCCCGATCAAAGCGACCAGAGTCAACACTAACGAACAGCTTGCCGGTCCGGCTGGACCGATCAATGCGCGCTGAAGCCCGGCCTTGCCGACCGCTGCACAGTGTCCCCAGCAGCCACAGCAACGTGCTTGGACAGTCCAGGTAGTGATCGCACCAGCAGCCGCAGGCGCAAGCCGGGACTGTGTGAGGACATACTCGGAAAGGGCAGATCTGGTTGAGCTTTGTTCGATTCCTGATACTGGGCGGTTCGGCGGTCACTGGGCCACGGGAATGTTCCACCCGCTGATCACCGGTTCGCCGTGCTCGGTCCCGAGCGTCGAGAGCGTCCCCGTATCGAGGCGGAACAGGCGCCCGCCGGACGGCTCGAGGCCGAGCCAGCGCGCCGTGAGCACCCGCAGCATGTGGCCGTGCGCCACGAGCACCACATCGCCCGCGTCATCGCCCGCACTGATCAGCGGGCGCACCCGGCGCAGCACCGCATCCGCGCGCGCGCCGACCTGCTCGACCGTCTCGCCTGGATGCTCCGCGTCGCCCGCGGTCACGCCCTCGCGCCACAGATACCAGCCGGGTCGCTGCGCCCTGATCTCAGCCGTGGTGCGCCCCTCGTATCCGCCGTAGTCCCACTCCCACAGGTCGGGGTCCTGCCTGGCGCCGTCGAGGCCGGCCAGTTTCGCGGTCTGCACCGCGCGCTCGGCCGGGCTGGTGAGAACGGCGTGGATCTTCCGCCCCGCGAAGGCGCCGGCCAGTGCGGACGCTTGCGCCTCACCGCGGGCTGTTAGCGGGACGTCGGTCCTGCCGGTATGCCGGCCTGCGGCGCTCCAGTCGGTCTCACCGTGCCTGAGCAGAATCAGCTCTCCCATATGCTCCATCATCCGGTGCCTTCCGCGCTGACCTACGGTGGGGGCATGACGAGCATGACGCCGGAGGAGTTCCGCCGTCACGGACGGCAGGTTGTCGACTGGATCGCGGACTACTGGGAGCGGGTCGAGTCGCTGCCCGTGCAGTCGCGGGCGTCCGCCGGTGAGCTGAGAAAGCTGCTACCCGCGCATCCTCCCGAGCAAGCAGAGCCGTTCGAGGCGCTGCTCGGTGACCTGGACCGGGTCGTGCTCCCAGGCGTCACGCACTGGCAGCATCCGCGGTTCTTCGGCTACTTCCCCGCAAACGTCTCCGGGCCCGCGGTGCTTGGCGATCTGATCTCGTCGGGTCTCGGGGTGCAGGGGATGCTCTGGGCGGCGAGCCCTGCCTGCACGGAACTGGAGCAGCACGTGCTTGACTGGCTCGCCGAGATGCTCAGGCTGCCCGGCACGTTCAGGTCGGACGGCGCCGGCGGCGGTGTCATCCAGGACAGCGCCTCAAGCGCGGTACTCGTGGCCCTCACCGCCGCCTTGCACAGGGTGACCAGTGGCGCGTGGCGCACGAGCGGCCTGGCCGGCGCGGCTGACCCGGCTGCTCCCGCTGGTTCACCGCCGCGGTACGCCGTTTACGTCTCCGAGCAGGCGCACTCGAGCGTGGACAAGGCGGTCGTCGTCGCAGGGCTCGGCGAGCGGGCGCTGCGCAAGATCCGGGTCGCGCAGCGCACGCTCGCGATGGACGTGGGTCATCTGCGCGAGCGTGTGGCGGCCGACCTCGCCGCGGGAGTGATCCCAGTGATGGTGATGGCCACCGTCGGCACCACCTCCACGACCGCGATCGACCCGGTCAGCCGCATCGGTGAGGTGTGCCGCGCGAACAGCATCTGGCTGCACGTGGACGCGGCCTACGCGGGCGTGGCCGCGGTCTGCCCGGAGTTTCGCTGGGTCAACGATGGCGTGGCCGCCTACGCGGACTCCTACGGCACAAACCCGCACAAGTGGCTGCTCACGAACTTCGACTGCGACGCATTCTGGGTCGCCGACCGGCGGCCGCTGATCGCGGCCCTGTCCGTGCTGCCGGAGTACCTCCGCAATACCGCCACGGAAACCGGTCAGGTCACCGACTACCGTGACTGGCAGATCCCGCTCGGCCGCAGGTTCCGCGCGCTCAAGCTCTGGTCGGTCATCCGCTGCTACGGGGCAGCAGGGCTGCGCGAGCACATCCGCGGTCACGTGCGGGCCGCTGCCGAGTTCGCCGCCTGGATCGACGGCGATGAACGATTCGAGGTCGCCGCACCGCACCCGCTCTCACTGGTCTGCTTCAGGCTGCGGCTACCCGATCTTGCCCCGCCGCAGCAGGATGCCGCCAACATGGCGCTCATGGATCAGCTGAACGGCTCCGGTGAGGTCTTCCTCACGCATACGAGGATCGGCGGCATGGTGGCGCTCCGGCTTGCCATCGGCGGCACCTTCACGCAGCACAAGCACGTCGAGCAGGCATGGGAGTCAATCCGCCGTGTCGCGGCCGGCTTCCGGCCGACCTGAGACGGCCTGGCCGCGCGGCAGCCGGTCAGCGGCTTTCGCCCTCCTCCGTGTAGACGCGCGACGCGTACTCTTCGAGCGCCTGCTCGCAGCGACCGAGCGCTGTGACGGCCGCGGCCTGCCCGGACGCGCCAAGCACATCGCGGGCCCGTACCTTGCCGAACCAGTTCCTCAGCTTCGCGAGGTCTTCGTCGTTCTCCTCGAGTTCGGCGTACGTGAAGTGCTCCGCTACATACTCCTTGTCGACCTGCGCGAGGAAGTCCTCACAGCGGTCGACGATCTCCTCGTACTCATCGTCCCTGGCGGCGTTGAAGGCCCGTTCGATATCCGTCTCGCCCGCGAGGACATCGGTGCTGAGCAGGTACGCGGTGCCGCCCATCCCGGTGATCTCCTTGCGCAGCGCGCGCAGTGCCCGCTCCGCGCCGACGGCGTGGGGCAGGGCCGCGGCCGAGTTCTGCAGGTAGATGGCGCCGAGCCCCTTGATACGCCGCCACACGGCCGCGCGCAGCCTGGTCGGCTCGGCGGGCACCCGGTAGATCAGCAGCAGCCACCTCCTGGCGGGGGGTCCCGGGGGGCCGGTCCCGGGGCTGGCGCCGGCCGGGGGTCCCGGGGGGCCGGTCCCGGGGCTGGCGCCGGCCGGGGGTCCCGGGGGGGGTCGCCCCCGGGGCTGGCACTGCCACCCGGCGCCTGCTGGCTAGCCACGGCCGTTCACGGTCTCAGCATACGAGCATGTGAGCCCTCAGCCCTTGGCTCTCGTGATCAGGTGCCCACGCCGCGCGGCCCCGGCCGTAATGGGCTCGCCTCGGAGCCACACCGCCCGAACGGCTCCCGCGAGCTTCCTCCCCTCGTAGGGCGTCACCTGATCGCGGTGCACCAGGTCGGCGCCCCGGACAGTGAACACGGCGTCGGGATCAAAGGCCACAAGGTCCGCGTCGCAGCCGACAGCGAGGCGCCCCTTCCACGGCAGCCTGGCCAGCGCCGCGGGCCGCTCCGCCATCCAGCGGATCACATCGGCGAGGCCGTGCCTGCGCCACCGCGCCACCGTCCACACGACCTGAAGGCTGTGCTGCAGCGAGGAGATGCCGCTCGGTGCCGTCCCGAAGTCACCGGCTTCCGCGCGTGGGGCTCCTGGGGCGCCGTGTCCGCCCTGTTCTGCATGGTCCACGCGCCTGCGCCTGGGCGCGCGTTGCGAGTGGCCGGATGCGACGAAGTCGATCGTGCCGGCTTCGAGGCCGCGCCAGAGCGCCTCGCGGTTGATCCCATCCCTGATCGGCGGGCAGCACTTGAACTCGGTAGCGCCGTAAGGCACCTCTTCTGCCGCGAAGTACAGATAGTGCGGGCAGGTTTCCGCGGTCAGCGCGACGCCTGCTGCCTTCGCTCCTGCGATCAGGGCGACGCACTCGGCGGCGGACAGGTGGGCGATGTGCGCCCTGACTCCCGTGGCCGCCGAGGCCGCGACGACCTTCTCGATGGCGCGGCGCTCGGCACGCGCCGGGCGGGAGGCGAGAAAGGTGCCGTAGGCGGCGCCGGATGCGCGCCGGATCTCGCCCGCGTCCTCGGCGTGCACCGCCATCGTCGTGTCCAGGGCGAGGTCGGCGAGCTTGGCGAACGCGGCGCGGAGCTCGGCATTGTCAAGAGGGGTCAATTCTTTCGCGGAGGTCGTGGCGCCCGCCGGACCTACGGTGCCGTAGCCGGCCAGGAAGCATTTGAACCCGAACACCCCTGCGTCGTAAAGCGGCTCAAGCTCGGCCAGGTTGCCTGGGACAACGCCGCCCCAGAAACCCACGTCGACCGCGCACCTCCCTGCGGTGGCCGCCCGTTTGACCCGCAGGCCCTTTACCGACACAGTGGGCGGCGGTGTGCTGACCGGCATGTCCAGGATCGTGGTCACGCCACCGGCCGCGGCGGCCGCGGTCGCGACCGCGAGGCCCTGCCAGCTCGCCAGGCCCTGCTGACAGGTGTGGACGTGCACGTCAACCAGCCCGGGCAGCAACGCCACGCCCGCGAGATCCTCCTCCCGCACCGCGTCAAGCCGGGCGCGGTACGGCGCCACCGCGGCGATACGGCCAGCCCGGACCGCTACCGCGGCGGGCACCTCGCCGTCGGGAAGCACGGTCCGTCTGGATCGCACCACAAGGTCATACCTCCGGTCCTGGTTCACGAGCGTCCGCCCTTCCCGCATGTGCCGGCTTCGCCGCGGTGCGGAGCCAGTCATGCGCAAGCCGTTCGGCTAGATCTTCGAGCAGCGGGCCCGGATCGGTCATGCAGCGCCGGAGGTCGGGCTGAATACCGGTCAGCGTGTAGGCGGCAGCGATGCCCGTGCGGCGCAGGTCGCGCTCGGCCAGCGTCGCGACTCCCGCGACCGCGACGACAGGGACACCCGCCGCGGCAGCCGCGCGCGCCACGCCTGCCGGGGCCTTGCCGTGGAGAGTCTGGGCGTCCAGCGACCCCTCACCGGTGATGACGAGCCGCGCGCCCTCGATGTGCCTGGCGAAATCGAGGCGCTCGAGCAGCACGTCGATCCCCTGGCGCATGCTGGCGCCAAGGAACGCGAGCGCGGCGAAACCAAGCCCGCCTGCTGCGCCCGCGCCAGGCAGATCGCGGTACCTGTGGCCAAGCGTCTGCTCGGCGACGTCCGCCCAGCGGGCGAGCCCGTCCTCGAGGACGGCCACGTCGCGGCGCGAGGCTCCCTTCTGCGGGGCGTACACGGCCGCTGCGCCGTCCGGTCCGAGCAGGCGGTTGTCCACGTCGCAAGCCACGATCACTTCATCGGGCGCCGCAGCGCCCGCTGCTTCCACACCCGTTGCCGTCCACAGCCCAGCGAGATCCAGCAGGTACAGGGCGGTAAGCGCGCCTCCGCCCGGCGGCAGCGCCGCGCCTTCGCGGCCGAGCAGCCGCCCGCCGAGCGCCTGCACAAGCCCGGCGCCCCCGTCGGTGCAAGCCACGCCGCCGAGGCCGAGAACGATGCGGCGGGCACCTGCCCGGGTGGCCGCCATGATGAGCTCTCCCGCGCCATGGCTGGTCGCGGTCAGCGGCGCCCGTGTACCGCCAGGCAGGCGGCGCAGCCCGCACGCCTCGGCGGCCTCGAGGATCGCGTCGCTGCCGCGGATCGCGAATGAGGCGCTGACGGGTTCACCCGTCGGCCCGCGCACCACCGTCCCGATACGGCTGTAGCCACCTGCCACGGCACTGTCGACCGTGCCGTCTCCGCCGTCGGCCACCGGGAGCGTGATGACAGGCACGCCCGGGCAGGCACGCCGCAGGCCGGCGGCGACGTGCGCGGCGACCTGGGGCGCGGTAAGGGTGCCCTTGAACTTGTCCGGCGCGACGACCACGTGGGCTGACTGCCCGGGGCCGTGGTGCTGCGGACGGGGGGTGCCGTCCGGCGCGCCTGCGGCACCGCGCCGTGGGCCCGTGGTCATGTCGGCCTCCGCTGGCGCGGCGATCACGTTGAAGGCCCGAGCATCGATTCCCTTTTTCATCCGCAGCCGGCCGCGCGTGTGCCGCGGCATCTCAACTCAACAGGTCAGCAGCCACGACCGCAACCAATGCTCCCGTCGCGGCGCCAGCGCGGCCGCAAGCACATGCCGGTCGCGCTCTTGCCAGGCGCCGGGTCAAGGCGGACGCACACCGCGGCCGCGACTCCGCGGCTCGCACAGACCATTAGGTCATTGCGGTGTCACATCGGCGGGCTCGGATGCGGCGGCGGGCAGCGACATGTCATCGCCTGACAGTTCCTGTTCCAGCAGGCCCGGCGTCGAGCGCAGGAATTCGAGCGTTCGTTTCGCCTCCGCTTCGTCGATGATGCTGAGGGCGAACCCGACATGGACGAGAACGTAGTCGCCGACCTGCGCCTCCGGCACGTATGCGAGGCAGACGTGCCTGGACACACCCGCGAAGTCAACCTTGCCCGAGAGCAGGCCGGCCACGTCGGTCGTATCCACGACGCGGCCTGGAACGGCGAGACACATCGGGCTCACTCCCTCAGCAACTTCGCGGCGGCGGCCGCAGCTTGGCGAAAGCTCATCCCGCAGGCGGCCGCAGTGGCGATGCGCGGTGCCCATGCGGCAGCCGTTCGGGATCATTGGGGGCGCCCGTCTCAGGCCCCAGGTGATCCGCACGTGCCGCCCGTGCGGCACCCACCGCGTCCATGAAGTGCCCGGCCCAGGACCGGGTGAGCCCGCGGGCCTGCGCCATGTTGCGCAGGCCGGCGGCTTCGAGCGGCAGGTTGACGGAGCGGAACGGGCCCAGCTCTGCCATTTCAACGCGGAACGCCGTGCGGCGACGCCCCGCGAGCTCCAGAACTTCGGGGAATTTATCATCGGGTGGAAAGGCGAGACCGTTGATCGTCCAGGGCGTCAGGAGCAGCAAGGCCGGGGTGTCCACCACCACGGCGGGGTCGAGGACGTCAACGACGAGCCGGGGATTCGCGACCGGATCACCCAGGAAGTGCTTGCGGTGAACCAGCTCGAACGCCGTGCGCACGTTCACGACGATCTCGTCAAGCTGCTCCATGCCCACAGTGTGGCCGCCAGCACCGCAGAATTCAACGGCGTGCCGCATGGGCGTGGTGATCAGGCTGAGGAGGCGGCGGGCTTCGGGCACGTGACGGGCAACATGCCCGGGGTCGCCCGGGGGGTTGCTGGTCCGCGCTGGCGGGTAATGCTCCGGTGTCGCGCCAGTGCCAGGGCCACCGGCACGAGCGGTTTCCACGTCTAGCGCTCAAAGCACGGCACGCCGGGCATCTCACGATCACCCAGGCGCTAGATCAAAAACTTGGACTGTGGTACTTGCCGGGCTGGTGATGCGAACGTACGCTTGCCGTGTTTCGGCACATTTCGGGCAAATCAACGTCCGATCTGCGGAAACGTGCGAGGCGGTGGGGTCATGATGAACGGTCACCGGGTTGTCACCGCTGGGACCGATGCGTTGGCTGCGCCTGCTGTGCCCGATGGGCCCAGCGGGTCCTATGGGTCATTCGCGTCCGCCGCGGTCAGTGTGGACGGTGCGGTCGGTAGGGCCGGTGCGGTCCACGGATGCGACGACCTGCCGCTTCCGGCCAGGCTTGCTGACGCCGGGGTCGACCGGCGGGCGTTCCTCAAGTTCTGCGCGGGGGTCACCGCGACGCTTGCGCTGCCGCCCCGGTTCGCCCACCGCATCGCGGCCGCGCTGGCAAAGGTGCAAAGTCCCGTTGTGGTGTGGCTGGAGTTCCAGGACTGCGCGGGCGACAGCGAGGCGTTCGTGCGCTCGCAGAACCCCTCGGCGGTGGACCTGCTCCTCGGACTGATCTCGCTCGACTATCACGAGACGTTGATGGCGGCGGCCGGCACCGCCGCGGAGAAGGCCCGCGACGACGCGATAGCCAAGGGCGGGCACCTCCTGATTGTCGAGGGCTCAATTCCCACCGGCATCCGCGGATCGTGCACGATCGGCGGCCGGGCAGCCGACGACATACTGACGACCTCTGCCCGCGGCGCTGCCGGGATCATCAACGTCGGCACGTGCTCGGCGTTCGGCGGCATTCCCAAGGCGCGACCCAATCCGACCGGCGCGGTCCGGGTCGAGGACGTCGTCAGCGGTGTGCCTGTCGTCAACCTGTCGGGATGCCCGGTCAACGCGGACAACCTCACCGCCACCATCGTCCACTACCTGACCTTTGCGGAGTTTCCGCCGACGGACGATCTCGGACGGCCCCTGTTCGCTTATGGGGAGCGGATCCACGACAACTGCCCGCGGCGTGGATCGTTCGACGCCGGGCAGTTCGCCACCGAATGGGGCGATGAGGCTCACCGCGACGGGGCCTGCCTGTACCGGCTTGGCTGCAAGGGGCCGAGCACCTTCCACAACTGCCCCAGCATCGGCTACAACGAGGGGACATCCTGGCCAGTGGCGGCCGGTCACGGCTGCGTGGGATGCTCCGAGCCCGACTTCTGGGACACGTCGTCACCGTTCTACGACCGGCTGCCTCACGTGCAGACCGCGGGGCTCGATCTCACCGCGGACCGGCTCGGCGCTGTGGTCGTCGCGGCGACCGCAGCGGGCTTCGCCTTGCACGGGATCGGTAAGGCCGTTCAGCACCGGGTCGGCGCCGCCAGCGACGCCCGCGCGGCCCGCGACGCCGGCGCGGCTCCTGACGCCCGCGCGGCCCCTGACGCCGGCGTGGCTCCTGACGCCCGCGTGGCTCCTGACGCCGGCGTGGCTCCTGACGCCCGCGCGGCTCCTGAGGTCGGCGTGTCTCCTGAGACCGGCGTGTCTCCGGACGCCGGCGTGGCCCGCGACGCCGGCGCGGCACGGGCGCCGGAAGCAGCGGAGACCGGCCCCGCCAGCGGCGATGCCGACGGCTCCGCGCCCGACGACGGCGACGCTGGCCACGCTCCCGAGCCTGACGAGAAGTAGGTGACATGACACGGCTCGTAATCGATCCGGTGACCCGCGTGGAAGGCCACTTGCGGGTTGAGGTGCAGGTCGGCGGCGGCCGCGTCACGGAGGCGTATGCCTCCTCCACGATGTGGCGTGGCATCGAGACCATCGTGCAGGGCAGAGACCCACGAGACGCGTGGCTTTTCGCGCAGCGGATCTGCGGTGTCTGCACGACAGTTCACGCGCTTGCCTCGGTGCGGGCGGTCGAGGACGCCATCGGCGCGGTGCCGCCGCTGAACGCACGGCTCCTGCGCCAGCTCATCGCCGCTTCGCAGTACGTCCACGACCACATCGTGCACTTCTACCACCTGCAGGCACTGGACTGGATCGATCCGGTAAGCGCGCTGAAGGCCGATCCGCGCGCTACGGCCACGCTCGCGCAGTCCATCTCCGACTATCCGCGCTCGACGGCCGCGCTGTTCGCGTCGGTCCAGAGCCGGCTGAAGACGTTCCTGGCGAGCGGCAACATCGGCCCGTTCACCAACGGGTACTGGGGTAATCCCGCGTACCGGCTTAGCCCCGAGCTTGACCTGCTTGCGTTCAGCCACTACCTCGACGCTCTGGATTTCCAGCGCCAATACATCCGGGTGCACGCGCTCCTTGGCGGGAAGAACCCGCACCCCCAGACGTATGTCGTCGGCGGCATGGCGTCTCCCATCGATCTGAACAGCCAGGACGCGATCAACGACAACACCTTCCAGGAGCTGTCGGAGCTACTGCAAACTGGGGTGGATTTTGTCCAGCAGGTATATCTGCCTGACCTGTATGCGATCGCGGGCGGCTACCCGGAGTGGACGACTTACGGCCGCGGCCTGACCTCGTACATGGTGTTCGGAGACTATTCGCAGGCACCGCCGCGCAAGGGCCAGCCACCGGCGGATGGCCTGTTTCCCGGGGAGTAATCCCGGCCGGGAGCCTGGCTGTCCAGCCATTCAATCCGGCCGGCATCGCCGAGTCCGTCGCTCATTCGTGGTACAGCTACGACGGTGCGGGAGGCCCGGGAGGTGCGCTCCCGCCCTGGGAAGGCCAGACCACCCCGGACTACACCGGCCCTGAGCCGCCGTTCACCCAGCTCGATGTGGCCGGGAAGTACTCCTGGCTCAAGGCGCCGCGTTACGAGGGCACCGCCGTGGAAGTTGGCCCGGTGGCCAGGATGCTGGTCGGATACGCCCACGGTGACCCGCGCATCCGCGCGCTTGTCCAGGGCGCTCTTACCCGGCTCAAGGCCCCTCCGGCGGCGTTGATGTCGACGCTCGGCCGGGTCCTCGCCCGTGGGCTGGAGACCCAGCTGATGGCGCAGTACTCCCTCGAGCTGCTAGGTCTGCTGCGGGCCAACGTCGACGGAGGCGATCTGGCGATCGCGGACAACTCGAAATGGGAGCCCTCGTCGTGGCCTGCCGGGCAGCTTCGCGGAGTGGGTTTCGAGGAAGCCCCGCGCGGTTCGCTCTCCCACTGGGTCGTCATTGAGGACCGGCACATCCGCAATTACCAGGCCGTCGTGCCCTCGACATGGAATGCGAGCCCGCGCGACGCGAAGGGAAACCCCGGCGCGTACGAGGCGGCCCTGGTGGGCACGCCGGTGGCAAACCCGCAGCAGCCGTTGGAGATTCTCCGGACGCTGCATTCCTTCGACCCGTGCATGGCGTGCGCCGCGCACATATATGATGCCGACGGCCGCGACATCGTCGAGGTGAGAGTCCAATGACCGCGCCCGCGCAGCGCCCGCAGTCTGTGGCAGCGGCAGCTGCGGAGCAGACGGCGACGTTGATCCGGGTGCGGGTCTGGGACCTGCCGGTACGGGTGGTGCACTGGCTGCTCGTCCTGTCCATCCTCGTGCTCAGCGTGACCGGCTTCCTCATCGGCGACCCCGTGCTCCTTCCGGCGGGCGACACAGACTGGGTCACCTGGGACAAGACCATCCACATGTTCACCGCCTACATCTTCATCGCGCTGATCCTCGCCAGGGTCTGCTGGCTGTTCATGTCGCCCAACCGCTGGTGCCGGTGGACCGAGTGGATCCCGATCACGAAGGCGCGCTGGCGCCTGTTCGTTCCATCGATTCGCTACTACCTCTTTCTCGATCGCGAGGGGCCACCGGTCGTCGGCCACAACCCGCTCGCCGGGATGGCGTACACCGTGCTCTACCTGATGTTCGGCGTCGAGATCGTCACCGGGATGGTGCTGTGGGGTGTCCAGGGAGAGGGCTGGGCCGCGACCCTCACCGGATGGCTGATTCCGCTGTTCGGGTTGCCGACGATCCGGCTTGTCCACCACTTGATCATGTGGCTGATCGTGGCGTTCCTGATCCATCACGTCTACAGCGCCATGCTCCTCGACAGGGTGGAAGCGTCCGGCGTGAACTCCTCGATCTTCTCCGGCTTCAAATTCCTGCCCAAGGACCGGATGTGAGCAGGGCGGGGCCGGATGGCAGTCGGTCTGCCGACGGGCCGGCTGCTCCGGCGGTCGTACTTGGCATCGGAAACGAACTGCTTGGCGACGACGGCGCCGGTGTGGTCGCGGCCCGGCGCCTGGCCAAGCTGCCCATCCCGGGCGTGGACGTCCTTGACGGTGGCACGCTCGGGCTCATGCTCATGCCGTACATCGCCGGGCGGCAGGCGGTTCTCGTGCTTGATGCGGTATCGCACGCCCATGGGACGCCGGGTGATGTGGTCGTGATCGGCGACAGCGACGTACGCCGTGGCCATGGCGTGCGTGCGACAGCGCACGACATCGGCCTGGTGGACGCGCTTTCAGCCGCAGAGCTCGCGGGCTGCGCCCCGGCGCGCATCGCGTTGATCGGCATCGTGCCCGCCGAAATCACCGAGCATTGGGGCCTCAGCCCAGTTGTCGGCAGCCGGGTCGGGGCGATGGTGGACGCGGCCCGCGCCGTCCTGGCCGAGTGGGGCGTGGAGGTACCAGGCGATGCATGAGGCCGGTCTCGTGCGAGCCGCGGTCGCCGCCCTGGCTGACGCCGCCGCCGGACGCCCAATGCGGACCGTGGTGCTCGCGGTCGGCTCCGGCATGGATGTCGATTCGGCCACTGCGGCGTGGCAGGCCGCGGCCGCTGGCACGTGCCTGGAAGGCACCCGGGTCGAATGGCGGCGAGCGTCAGACCGGCTCCGCTGCTTCACGTGCGGATGTGAGTACGACGGCGAACCGCTCAACCCCTGCCCATTCTGCGACAGCAATGGGATCGTCATCACGCGCGCGGCCGAGCTGACGGCAGTGGACTGGACGACCTGAGGGCACGGCCGGGGCGGGCAGCACGGGAATGGGTTGTGGGTAGCCTGAGGAAACATCGGACTTTACGTGGTGTGCGCCTTAACAAGGATGGCTCGATGGTTGTCACGATCTGCGACGTCGCCGGCGCAGTTGTGAACTCCGTCTCCGCTGTGCCGGGGCTGCCGCGATGAAGCCGCATGACGATGCCGTGACGTCAGCTAGCGATGCGATCAGGCCATACGACGTGGCGGCGGTTGGCGAGACGATGGCCACGCTTGTCACACAGCCGCCAGGACCGCTGAACGCCGGCACACGGATGCTGCTCGACGCCGGTGGCGCCGAGTCAAACGTGGCGATCTGCCTTGCTCAAGCGGGTCGCCGTGTGGCGTGGGTGAGCCGCGTCGGCGGCGATTCTCTTGGCCGGATGATCAAAGACCGAGTCGGGGGTGCAGGCGTGGACGTCTCGCTCGTCACCACCGACCCCGGCGCGCCGACCGGCCTGTATCTGCGGGAACCTGGCCGTGTCTGGTACTACCGCGCCCGTTCGGCTGCTTCAAGGCTCACGCCGGCCATCTGGGCCGCCGAGGCCCTGCGGGGCGCCCGCATCGTCTATCTGACCGGAATCACCCCGGCGCTTTCCGCGTCATGCCACGAACTGGTCGAGGGCGCCCTGAGCGCGCGGCCTCTCCCTGACGCGCTGTATGTCTTCGACATCAATCACAGGCCCTCCCTGTGGCGCCGCGGTCGTGCCGCGCGGGTACTCGCCGACCTCGCGCGCCGCGCCGACATCGTCTTCGTCGGGCGCGACGAGGCGGCGGCGCTGTGGGGCGGGAGCGGGGACGGCGCGGCATGGCTGACGTACTCGTTCTGCGCGATGGTGACGACGTCGCGGTCGCGCTCAGTGACCTCGCTCCTGGCGACCTTGCCGCGAGCGGTCAATCGCCTGGTGTCGTGGTCCGCACCGCCGCGCCCGCAGGTCACAAGGTCGCCCTTCTGGACCTGCCCGCAGGAGCGCAGGTGCGTAAGTACGGCGAGGTGATCGGGGTCGCGACCGTCCCGATCGAGGCCGGTGATCACGTCCACGCACACAACCTGGCGTTTGTGCCAAGCGCGGTCACCCATGAACCCGGATCACGGGCCCTGGCGGTGACGCCGGTGGCGGCGCCTGCCACCTTCGACGGGTTCATCCGGCCGGACGGCCGGGTCGGAACCCGCAACTACCTCGGCGTCCTTACCTCGGTGAACTGCTCGGCGACTGTGGCGAAACTGATCGCCCGCAAGGCGCAAGCCTTGGTGGACGCTCACCCTTACATCGACGGGGTGGTAGCGCTGACCCACGGCACCGGGTGCGGCATGGCCGCTCCAGGCGAGGGCCTGGACATCCTGCGCCGCACGCTCAGGGGTTACGCGGCGCACCCCAACTTCGCCGGGATCGTCGCGGTCGGCCTTGGCTGCGAGGTCAACCAGCTTGCCGATCTCGACCTGGCCGGGCTGCCCCACCCCGCTGCGCTCGCTCAGTATCCAGGAGGCGGGTGGCACGACCGCCGCGGCACACGCGGGCGTCGAGGCACTCGCCAGCCTGATGCCACAGGCGGAGTCGGCACGCCGGACGCCAGTGCCGGTCAGCGAACTGATACTCGGGCTGAACTGCGGCGGATCTGACGCATTCTCTGGGATGACCGCCAACCCCGCGCTCGGGTCGGCCGTCGATCTGCTTGTCGCCCACGGCGCAACCGCGGTGCTCGCGGAGACGCCGGAGATCTACGGCGCGGAGCACATGCTCACAGCCCGGGCGGCGGCACCGGAGGTGGCCGACGCGCTGCTCGCGCGGATCGCCTGGTGGGATGCCTACACCTCGGCGTCGGGCACCACCATGGACGCCAACCCGTCCCCGGGAAACAAGCAAGGCGGCATCACCACCATCCTGGAGAAGTCGCTCGGGGCGATCGCCAAAGGCGGCACGACGCCGCTGCGCGCCGTCTACGGTGCGCCGGGATAAACCGGCAGGGAGAAGGAGATGAGAACGCTCTACGTCGAAGGGCCAGCGACCCACGACGACCCCGGGTCATGCGTCGGCGTCCGTGAGGGCGCAGGCGAAGCATTGACAGGGGTACACGCAGGCCGGGCTATTGAGCCCCGAAATGCCGATCCGGGGTGCCGACGCTGTCGTAGAAGCGGAAGGCAACATCGCCAGCAGCGCTATCGCGAGCTGATGGCGGACCCCGCGGGGTCTGGGAACCAGGGCATGCGTGGAGTCTCTCTGCGCGAGAACCGGGAGGTCTCGTGCTTGCCCGTCCGGCTGATCTCCGGGCGGGCTGCTCAGGGAAGGCCAAGGCCGCACGCCTGAGATGAACGAGCACGAGAAGTCAGACGGGCTGGTAGTACCTGCGAAGCTGCCGAACAAGACCGGTGTGCCGGTTGCGGAGGCGGTGGAGGGAAGCAGCCCGGCCGAGGGGAACACGGACGGCCAAACACGTCCCGGACTCAGTGCCGGGCAAGGCGTGGCAAGCGGGCTGGCCCGTGTGCGTCTAGTAGCAAGAAGGGATAAGGACGTACGGTTCACGGCACTGCTGCACCACGTCGACCTCTCCCGCCTGTGGGCGGCCTTTGCGGCCATCAACCCGAGGGCCACACCGGGGGTGGACAAGGTGACGTGGGAGACCTACCGGCAGGACTTGAGGACAAACCTCGAGAACCTGCTCTCCCGGGTCCACAGCGGTGCCTACCGGGCGAGTCCATCTCGGAGGGTGTACATACCGAAACCAGACGGGCGGTTCCGGCCGCTCGGCATCGCCACTTTGGAGGACAAGATCGTCCAACGGGCGGTGGTCGAGGTATTGAATGCCATTTATGAGGAGGACTTCCTCGGCTTCTCCTACGGGTTCCGGCCAGGGCGCAGCCCGCACGATGCGCTGGATGCGCTGAGCGTCGGAATCTCAAGGAAGAAGGTGAACTACGTGCTCGACGCTGACATCAGCGACTTCTTTTCCAAGCTCGATCATTCTTGGCTGGAGAAGTTTCTCGGGCACCGTATCGCGGACAAACGAGTCCTGCGGCTCATCCGGAAGTGGCTGAACGCAGGGGTCATCGAGGACGGGAACTGGAAGGAGACGATAGAGGGGTCACCGCAGGGGGCATCGGTTTCACCGTTGCTCGCTAACGTCTACCTCCACTACGTGTTCGACCGGTGGGCCAGGCAGTGGAGACATCGGCACGCCAGAGGCGACATGGTCGTCGTGAGGTTCGCCGATGACTTCGTTGCCGGGTTCCAGCACCTTGGTGATGCGAAGCAGTTCCTGAGGGACCTTCGTGAGCGATTTGCGAAGTTCAACCTGGAGTTGCATCCGGAGAAGACCCGCCTCATCGAGTTCGGGCGCTTCGCGGCCCAGCACCGGTCGGAGCGGGGCCTTCCCAAACCGGAGACGTTCGACTTCCTCGGCTTCACGCACCTCTGCGGGAAGACGAGGGACGGGCGCTTCTGGCTCCGGCGCATCACCATCCAACGCCGGATGCGGGCGAAGCTCAAGCGGGTGAAAACCGAGCTCAAGCGACGCCGGCACCTGCCCGTCCCCGAGCAGGGGCGCTGGCTGGCAAGCGTGGTGCGGGGTCATCTCGCCTACTACGCCGTGCCAGGCAACATCGACGCTGTGGGGACCTTCCACCGCCAGGCGGGCCGCTACTGGCTGCGTGCACTTCGCTGCCGGAGCCAGCGGCACCGCCTGACCTGGCAGAGGATGAGTCGCCTCATCGACCGGTGGCTGCCGCCTGTCCGCATCGTGCATCCCCAACCCAGCGTGCGCTTCGACGCCAGGACCTGAGGCAGGAGCCCGATGCGGTAGTTCCGCACGTCGGGATCTGTCCGGGGGGCCGCCCGCAAGGGCGGTCCCTACCGGGATAGTACGCGCAGCCGGTCACCGCCAAGGGCCTGGTCTTTATGGACACGCCAGGTTATGACCCGGTGTCGGTGACCGGCATCGTGGCGGGCGGCGCCCAGATGGTGTGTTTCACGACCGGCCGCGGATCGGTCTTCGGTGCCAAACCAGCACCGAGCCTCAAGCTCTGCTCAAACTCGCGCACATACGCCGCGATGGCAGAGGACATGGACACCAACTGCGGCGTGATCGCGGATGGCCAGGCCAGCGTGGCCGACGTGGGAAGGAAGATCTTCGATCTGGTGCTCGCGGTTGCCTCGGGCCGCGCCACGGCAAGCGAACTTCTTGGCTTCGGTGACGAGGAGTTCACCCCGTGGCAGCTCGGTGCGGTGCTGTGACGGGTCCGTCGCCCACGTGGCGGCCATGACGGTCCGGCTGCGGTACGCCACGCTTGACAAGGTTCCGCCGCGCCTGCGGCCACGACAGGATCCGCGCGGGCGCAGGGTCGCCATGGTGCATCTTGGCGTCGGCGCGTTTCACCGTGCCCATCAGGCGGTCTACACAGAAGAATGCGGTGACTGGGGCATCGCAGGTTTCACGCAGCGCGCTGCCACCGTGGTGGACCAGCTTGGTCCCCAGGATGGCCTCTACACGCTGCTTGTATGCGGCGAAGGGGAGATGCGCGCGCAGGTGATCGGGGCTGTCAGGGAGGTGGCGTTCGCCGGCGCGGATCCGGCGGCGCTTGTCGCCAGGCTCGCCGACCCGGCTGTCACAGTCGTCACGCTGACCGTCACGGAAAAAGGCTACCGGCAGGATCCCGCGACGGGCCGCCTGCGCCTGGCCGACCCGGAGATCGCCGCAGACCTGGCGGGCAGGCCGCCGCGCACCGCGGTTGGCCAGCTTGCCGCCGGGCTTGCCGCTCGCGCCGCGGCGGCCTGCCCGCCGCTGACGATCGTGTGCTGCGACAACCTGCCGTCCAACGGCGCCGCACTGCGCCGCCTGGTCGAACAGTATGTCGAACAATGCCTCGTGCAGCACAGGCAGCATGGGCAGCACGGGCAGCGCCCGGCCAGCGGTGTCAGCGGGGCCGGCGGGGCCAGCGGTGGGGTCGGCGGTGCCGGTGGGGCCAGCGGTGGGGTCGGCGGGGTCGGCGGGGCCAGGAGGGCCGGGAGGGCCAGGGGCACAAGCACCATCGCCGCCATCACGGCCAAAGATGTCGCCGCCCTTGCGGCCGGGGATGACGCCGCCGCCTGGGTCGCCGCATCGGCACGGTTTCCCGCCACCATGGTCGACCGCATCGTCCCTGCCACCACCGACGCGGACCGCGCCGACGCCGCCGCCCTGCTGGGTATGCGCGACGAGGGAACGGTGGTGGCCGAGCCCGACTCGCATTGGGTCATCGAGGATGATTTCGCCTGCCCGCGGCCCGAATGGGAGCGGGCGGGCGCGCTGCTCGTGCCCGACGTCGCGCCCTACGAGATCATGAAGCTGCGTGTCGTCAACGGCGCGCATTCCGCGCTCGCCTACCTGGGTGGCCTGGCCGGCCACGAGTACATCGCCACGGCTGCCGCGGACTCCGATCTCGCCACCTATGTGCGGCGGCTGCTCGCGGAAGACGTCGCGCCCACGCTCGACGCCCGTGCCGGTGTCGATCTCACCGCCTATCAGGAACGGCAGTTGCACAGGTTCGCCAACCCGGCGCTGCGTCACCGGACCGCGCAGGTGGCCATGGACGGCAGCCAGAAGCTGCCGCAGCGCCTGCTCGGCACCATCAGGGACCGTTATGGGGCCGGAGCCGAGCCGATCTGGGCGTCACTCGCCGTAGCCGCCTGGATGCGGCATGTCGCAACGGGCAGGAGCGACGATGGCCGCCCGTTCCCCATGAACGACCCGCTAGCCGACATTTTTGCCGAACGGCTGCGCGGCGTGTCAGGCACAAGAAACGTGACGGCCGCGCTGCTCGGCGTGCGCGACGTTTTCGGCGATCTCGCACGGAACACCGGATTCGCCGATCTGCTCGCAACTCACCTGGACCGTCTCACCCGCGACGGCGCGCGCGGCGCGCTGCATGCCCTCCTCTCATCGCCTGGATGATCGATGGCCCGGTCCAGGTGGGTCGTGACGATCATGTCGGAGTCGAACGTGAATACGCTCGTGGCGCCCGGGCGTGGCGTTCAGGAACCCGGCTGGTAGCGGTAGCCCATGCCGGGCTCGGTGAGCAGGTATCGCGGCCGCGACGGGTCCGGCTCCAGTTTGCGCCTGAGCTGCGCCATGTACAGCCGGAGGTTGCCGCCGGCGTCGGCGTAGCCGGGGCCCCATACTTCGGTGAGCAGCTGGCGCTGGCTGAGCAGCTTTCCCGGGTGCCGGAGCAGCACTTCGATGAGGTGCCATTCTGTCGGGGTGAGCCGGATGTCGCTGCTCGTGCCGTTGTCGGATCGGGTCACCCTCCTGGCCGCCAGGTCAACAGTGACAGTGCCGAGCATGACCTGCGGCAGGGCCTCCAGCGGCTGAACACGGCGGGTGACGGCCCGCATGCGGGCGAGCAGTTCGTCCATGCCGAACGGCTTCGTCACGTAGTCGTCCGCCCCTGCGTCGAGCGCCTCGACCTTCTCGGTCGCGTCGGACCGGCCGGAAAGCACGATGATGGGCGCGTCGGTCCAGCCGCGGAGCCCATCGATCACCTCGACGCCCTCCAGGTCGGGCAGGCCGAGATCGAGGAGGACCACATCCGGCGGATAACGGGCCGCGACGCGCAGGGCCTCGGTGCCTGACGCCGCCGTGTGCACCTCGAACTTACGTGCACGCAGATTGATCCGCAGGGCCCGGATGATCTGCGGCTCGTCGTCCACCACAAGCACGCGCGTCATGCCCGGCCCCGCCCTGCGGTCCCAGCGGCCCTGGTGCGTCCGGTGCTCCCCACGGGAAGCGACACGGTCATGGTCAGGCCGCCGCCCGGCGTGTCTTCCGGCGTGAGCGTGCCCCGCATGGCCTCGGTCAGCCCGCGGGAAAGCGCGAGCCCGAGGCCCGCGCCCGCGGGATTGGCGTGACCGTCGAGGCGTTCGAATGGTGCGAACATCCGGTCGCGGTCGGCCTCTGGAATGCCGGGGCCACGGTCGATCACCCGTAGCTCGACCCTTTCGCCCAGGGCGCTCGCGGTCACTGTTGGCGGCGCACCGGCGGGGGAGTAGCGGATGGCGTTGGTGAGCAGGTTCACCACCACCCGCTCGAGCAGCGCCGGGTCGGCGAGCGCGAGCGGGAGCCCGAAAGATACGACAAGCTTGATGCCCCGCCCCTGCGGCCCGAGATCGGCCAGGGCATGCGCGACGATCTCTTCGAGGCTGGTCGGCATGGTCTGCATCGACAGCGCGCCTGCCTGCAGCCTGCTCATGTCGAGCAGGTTGTCAACCAGCCTCGCGAGCTGGTCGATCGACTCATCGGCACTGGCGAGAAGCTCGCCCGACTCCTGCGGGGTCCAGTTGACGTCGCTGCTGCGCAGGCTGCTGACGGCGGCCTTGGCTGCGGCGAGCGGGGTCCGCAGGTCGTGGCTGACCGTGGCGAGCAGCGCCGCGCGCATCCTGTCCGCCTCGGCGATGGGCTTGGCCGCCTCCGCGGCCTCGGCGAGCCTGCCCTGCTCGACCGCGGCTGCGGCATGCGCCGCGAACGCGCCGAGCACCCGCCGGTCCTCGGCCGGCAGCGAGCGGCCGCGAAGCGCGAGGCAGAACTCGTCACCGACGGGCACGTCCACGTCGGCGTCCTCGGGCCGCGCAGCGGGCCTGGTGCCCGCCGACGCTGCGACGGTCCACGTGCAGGCCGGACCGCGTGACGCGGGTCCCGCGACGCCGTCCGACCGCTCGAGCAGGCTGGCCGAGCTCATCGCGAATGCCTCGCGGACCCGCTCGAGCATCGCGTCCACGCCCGACTCGCCGCGCACCACGGTGCCCGCCAGGGTCGCGAGCGTCTGGGACTCCGCGCTCGCCCGCGCCGCCTGCCTCGTGCGCCGCGCGGCGAGGTCAACCACGGAACTGACAGCCGCGGCGACCACAACGAAGACGCCGAGCGCGAGAGCGTTGTTCGTATCGGCGATGTTGAGCGTGTGCAATGGCGGGACGAGGAAGTAGTTGATCAGCAGAGAGCCGGCGATCGCGGCGAGCAGGGCAGGGAACAGGCCGCCGGTGAGCGCGACGATCACCACGACGACAAGGAAGCAGAGCACGTCGCTGACCAGGTTGAGGCTGCTGCGCGCGCTGGTCAGCACCAAGGTGAGCAACGGCAGCGCGACGGCGGCGATCGCGAAGCCATAGATCTTCCTCCGCAGGCTCAGGCTGCCGCGCAGCCGGGAGACCCTGCGCCGGCGGCCCATGTGCGCGTGGGTGATGATGTGCACGTCGATGTCGCCGGACTCGCGGATGGTCCGCGAGCCGATGCCCGGCCCGGTCAGCAGGGCGGCCAGCCATGACCTGCGGCTCGCCCCGAGCACGAGCTGGCTCGCGTTCTCCACCCGGGCGAAGGTCAGCAGTGCGGTCGTGATGTCATCGCCGATCACCTGGTGGTAGGAGCCGCCGAGGGACTCGACGAGGCGGCGCTGCGCCGCGAGCGCCGCCGGGTTCGCCCCGGTCAGGCCGTCAGACCTGGCCACGTGCAGGGCGAGCAGGTCGCCGCCAACCGCGCGGGCGGCGATGCGTGCCGCACGTCTGATCAGTGTCTCGCTCTCGGGGCCTCCGGTCAGTGCGACCACCACCCGTTCGCGGGCCTCCCAGGTCGGCTCGATGTCGTGGTCGGCCCGGTATTTCAGCAGGCCTTCCTCCACCCGGTCGGCCACCCACAGCAGAGCAAGCTCGCGCAGCGCGGTGAGATTTCCCACCCGGAAGTAGTTGGAAAGCGCGGCGTCGATCTTCTCAGGTGCGTACACGTTGCCGTGCGCCATCCGCCGCCGCAGCGCCTCCGGGGCCATGTCCACGACCTCGATCTGCTTGGCGGTGCGGACCACGGCGTCAGGGATGGTCTCCCGCTGCGGCACCCCGGTGATCTTCTCGACGACGTCGTTCAGCGACTCCAGATGCTGGATGTTCACCGTGGAGATCACATCAATGCCGACCTCGAGAAGCTCCTCGACGTCCTGCCAGCGCTTGGTGTTCCGCGAGCCGGGGATGTTCGTGTGCGCGAGCTCGTCGACGAGCGCGACGTGCGGTTTCCTCGCGAGCAGCGCGTCGATGTCCATCTCCTCGAAGGTGGCGCCCCGGTAGGTCATGACGCGGCGGGGAACAACCTCCAGCCCCTCGAGAAGCTGCGCCGTCAGCGGCCGGTTGTAGGTCTCGATCATTCCGGCCACCACGTCCGTGCCGCGCTCGAGCCTGCGGTGCCCCTCGCCGAGCATCGCGTACGTCTTGCCTACCCCGGGTGCCGCGCCAAGATAGATGCGCAGCTGACCGCGTTTCATGCCCTAAGGATGCCCGATTAGTGCCAGCACTTGGCGCCGCGGCGTGCGCGGCCCTGTGTCATGAGGCACGGCTGTGCGGTGATTTTCTACGCGTTTCATCGTGCGGGGCTGGTGTAATCCCGACCGGGACTGCCTCGAGCCTGGCCATCTCGGCCTCCGTCCTCGCGGTCCGCACGGTCGCGATCGGCCGCGCATCCTGCCGCCGTTGCCGGGCAGGATTCCCCTGCCAGCGCTCGCCCGCGGCGATCTCCTCCCCCTTCATCAGGAAGGAGTCCGCATCGAGGACGACGCCAGCACCCATCTCGACGCCGTAGTGCACGAATGCGCCAGTCCCAATGGTGCAGCCGTCCCCGATCGTGATCCGGTCGGACTTGAACGTGCCGTCCTCGAGCGAGTGGCCCTGGATGAGGCTCGCCATGTTGAGCGTGCACCCGTCCCCGATCGTCACGAGGGACTTCTCCGTGATGCTGCAGCCGTCGTCGAAGACCTTGCGGCCCACCCGGACTCCGAGCAGCCGCCAGATCCAGCTCTTGAACGGCGTGCCGTTGAACATCTGGACGAAGACAGTCGCGCTCAGCTTCCAGAAGCGTTCGTGCCGCCAGTAGTACGGCTCGTAGATCGAGCAGTACTGCGGGCGCATCGCCCGGAAGCCCATCGTGGCGCGTTCGGCGAGCGCGAACAACACGACCCCGAGCGCGAGCGTGACCACGATGCCCACCGCTACCACCCAGTCGCCGACATTGTCCAGGTCGAAGGACACCGACATAACCAAGATGAGCGCGAAGAGGTAGAGCCAGCGCAAGAACAGGAACCGCGCCATCGTCAGCAGGTTGTGGCGGTTCTTCGCGGTCAGCCGGTCACGCAGCTCCTGGCCGGTCTTGAGGTGGTCGAAGCGACCGTCGCGCCGCACCGATCGCGGGATCTCAAAGGGCGGCGAGCCGAGCAGCCCCACGTCCTTACGGATCTCCCCGCTGATCGGGATCATGACCTTGGTGCCGAGCAGGCAGTTTTCGCCCGTCTTTGCTCCGGGCGGGAATGCGATGTTGTTCCCGACGAAGTTGCGCTCCCCGATGGACACGCGGGTGACCCGGAAGGACGTGCTCGAGAAGTCGGCGTTCATGACCGACAGCCCGTCGGAGACCATGGTGCCGGTCCCGATCGAGGTGAGGTAGGGCGTCTCGTGCTTGGTCTCGAGGCCGAAGTTCGACCCCGTCTGCTGCACCTTGGACAGGTCGTAGCCGAGCCTGCGCAGGTATCCGACGATGTAGGAGCTGTCGCCGAACAGGGTCATGAAGAAGCGCAGGTTCGTCAGCCGGGCGATCGTCCTCTCGAGCGTGTAGCGCACCCCGTACAACGGGTACACCCGGTCCGGCCGCAGGGCAAGGTTCAGCACCCGCGGCAGGCCCATTACGAGCGCGAGCCCCGCGAGCGCGCCGCCGAAGAACACCAGCAAGGACGCGATCAGCTCGCCGCGGTAGAAGGACCAGGTGCCCAGCGGCAGGCGTGCCGGGCCGAAGATCGCGCTGTCTGTGGCTGGGAACAATCGCCAGACCAGCGTGCTGCCGAGCATCACCACCGGGAGGTCCACAAGCAGCCGGTACAGCAGCTGGGACGCGCCGTAGGCGGCCCGCCGCGCGGTGCCGCAGGTGGCGGGCCCGACCGTGCGATAGTCCGCCTCGGCCGGCTGCGCTGGTGATCCGTGCCAGCACTGGCCGTCGGGGATGACCTGCCCGGTGTGCAGGGCGGAGGAGTGCCCGAGCTGGGCCCCATCACCGATCGACGCCCCGATGTCGATCACCGTTGCCTCACCGACGAAGGCGTCCTTGCCGATCGTCACAGGACCTGTCTGGATCCGGCCCGCCTGCGCACGGTAGCAGGTGAAGTAGGCGTCCTTGCGGATCACGGCGCCCGCACCGATGGTGAGCAGGTCGGTGCATGTCGGCGGGCGCTGAGACAAGATCGTGGCCCCTTTCCCGATGCGGGCGCCGAGGGCCCGCAGGTAGAGCACGTACAGCGGAGAGCCGACGAACAGCATCATCGGGCTGAACCGGATCAGGGTGCTGACGAGCCAGAAGCGGACGTACGTAAGAGTCCAGATGGGAATCTCGCGAGGCCGCCACCGGCCGATGAGGACCCATTTCAGCAGGACAGGAATCAGCGCCAGGACGCAGAAGGAAGCGCTGCCGAAGGCGGCGCTGCGCAGGTAGATCTGACCGAAGCCGTCGCCCTCGGAGATCCAGTCGAAGCCCGTGGCACCGGTGTACCCGAGCAGGAGTGTGTAGGCGAGAAAGAACCCGGCCTGCACAGCGCCGCACAGGACGTAGCGAAGGGTGCCGACCCTGACCGCCTCCCCGTCGGCAGGCCGCACCGCCACCGGACCGGCCGGCCGCGGGGTGGCACCCGCGACGTCCGCGAAGGCGGCGAGGTCCCTGACCGTCGGATGGAGGTACACGTCCCTCATCGACAGCGACGGCAACCCGGCCTGCTCACGGACCCGCGCGCAGAAGCGGGCCATCAGGAGCGAGCTGGCCCCGAGATCGTCGAAGACGTGGGCCGTCGCCGACACCCGCTCCAGACGCAGGACGCCGGCGAGCGCCCCGGCCAGCACGGTCTCGGTCGGCGTCGATGGGGCGGCATAGCGGCCCGCGTTCGCCCCTCGGCGGGGCCCGCGCGGCGGCGGCAGGTTCTTGCGATCCGCCTTGTCGCTCGGCAGCATCGGGATGGCGTCGAGTTCCTCGAAGTAGGCCGGAATCATGTACGTGGGCAGGCGATCACGCAGCCGCTCGAAAACCTCCTCCGCCTCTACATGCGCACTGTCCGTGCGCCGGCTGTAGTAGGCGACCAGCTCGGCCACCCCGGGCTCGGGCTGGTACGCGTCCACCACTGCGGCGGCGATCCCCGGGATCTGCAGCAGCACCGACTCGATCTCGGTCAGCTCGATCCGATACCCCCGGATCTTGACCTGCGTGTCGATCCGGCCGTGGTACTCGATCTCACCATTTTGGTCGATCCGGCCGAGGTCGCCTGTGCGGTAGATCCGGCCCGACGGGTTGTGGGGGATCCCGATGAAGTCGCGGACGAAGGCCCGGTCAGTCAGATCGTCGCGGTTGACGTATCCGGTGGACAGCCCGATCCCGGCGATGCCGATCTCGCCGATCTCCCCTTTCCGCAGGGCACGTTCGGCATCCGGATCGAGGATGACGGCAGAGTACGTCGGCAGCGGGACACCGATGGTCACCCGCCGATCGGGATGCACGGGGGTCCAGGTCGCGGTGACCGTGGTTTCGGTGGGTCCATAGACATTGAGGAACCTGCGCTGCGGGTGGTGCCAGCGGGCGATCAGGTCCTGCGGGCAGGCCTCACCTGAGACGAGCAGAAAGCGCAGCCCGGGCAGGTCGCCCTCGAGGGTGGCCAGTAGCGTCGGAACGCAGCACAGCGCGGTGATCTCGCGTTCAAGGAGGAAGTCCCTCAGGTCGTCGCCGACCAACCCGGTCAGGCCAGGCTTGGGCACCAGGGTCGCGCCGACGATCCAGGGCACCCAGATCTCCTCGACAGAGAAGTCGAAGGCGATCGTCATGCCCTGGTAGAGCCGGTCGCTGCCGCGCAGCCCGTATACCTCACCCGCGACCCGGACGAAGTTGCAGATCGCGGGGTGCTCGATCGCCACCCCCTTCGGACGCCCGGTCGAGCCCGAGGTGTAGACGATGTAGCAGAGTTCGTTGACCGGGGTGCCCCGCTCGCCCGGCTCCAGTCGGTGATCGGCCTCGAGGGCCACGCGCCGCTCGAGTTCGTCCAGGCACAGCAGCCGGGCGTCGACATGCTCGACCCGCTCCCGCAGCGAGGACACCGACAGGACCGTGCGGACCCCGGCGTCCGCCACGATGTAGGCCAGCCGATCCGGCGGGTAGCCCGCGTCAAGCGGAACGTACGCCGAGTTCACCTTGAGCACGGCCAGCATGGCGACGTAAGAGTCGAGGGCCCGGTCGAACAGCAGGGCGACCCGGTCGCCCGGGCGCACACCCTGCCTCGACAAGTGCCGCGCGAGCTGGTTGGCCCGCGCGTCCAGCTGGTCATACGTGAGGACCAGATCACCGGCGTCCACGGCCACACGGCCGCTCTCACCGGCGGCGCGCAGCCTGTCGCAGCGTTCCTCGAAGAGGTCATGCAGACGTTCGCCCGGTCGCCAACGCGCTGACTGCTCGCGGCGCGAGCCGGTGAGGATCACCTCCGTGGTGTGGCTCCCACCGAATCCCGGCCCGAGCAGGCCGTCAACATCCGAGGTCTCGATCCCGGTTTCTATGATCTTGCGCACTTGCCCGCTCCCCGGCGTGCATCACCCACCGCATGCTGCAGGGGCTTCCCTGGGTTCCCTGGTTCCTTCAGATCAGACCGCGACGCGCGGCCGAATCGTGTCGGCGACGGCACCACGCAGGATGCCGAGGCCTTTCTCGAGGAGATGATCAGGAGTGGTGAGCGGCGCGAGCACCTTGACGACCTCGTCGTGAGGGCCTGAGCACTCGATCAGCAAGCCGCGCCGCGCGCACTCATCGCGCACGCGCAGTGCAGGCGCGCCCTCCCGGAGATCGACCCCTATCATCATTCCCCGCCCCTTGAGCTGGGCGTCTGGGACACCAGCGGCGATCTCCTTCAACATCGTCGCGACGAGGGTGCTGCGACGCTCTACGTCCGCGGCGAACCGGCCGTCGGACCAGAACTTTCGCAAGGCCGCCGCCGCGGTGACGAACGCGTGTGCCGTCCCTCGGAAGGTCCCGTTGTGCTCGCCGGGCACCCAGCGGTCCCACTCAGGCCGCACGAGCACGACTGACATCGGCAAGCCGAACCCCGACAGAGACTTGGACAGGACCACGAGGTCTGGGGTGACGCCCATGCCCTCGAAGCTGAAGAAGGTGCCGGTGCGCCCGCAGCCGGCCTGCACGTCGTCCACGATGAGCAGTGCTCCGTGCTGGGCGGCCAGTGCTGCCACGCGGCGCAGCCACCTCGGCGAGGCGACGTTGAGACCGCCCTCCCCCTGCACCGTCTCCAGCAGGATCGCCGCAGGAGCGTCGACGCCGCTCGAGGGGTCCGACAGCATCCTGCCCAGCAGGTCGGCCGTGTCGACGTCATCGCCGAGATAGCCGTCGTACGGCATCCGGGTCACCCCATACAGCGGCAGCGCCGAGCCGATCCGGTGATGCTGGTTCCCTGTCGCCGCAAGAGCGCCCAGGCTCACCCCGTGGAAGCCGTTGGTGAAGGCGACGACGTTGGTGCGGCCGGTGACCTTGCGGGCTAGCTTCAGCGCGGCTTCGACCGCGTTGGCCCCGGTCGGCCCGGTGAACTGGACGTGGTAGTCGAGCCCGCGCGGCACGAGCACGGATAGCTCAAAGGTCTCCAGAAAGGCCCGCTTCACGTCCGTGAACAGGTCCAAGCCGTGCGCGATCCCGTCACGGGTCACGTGCTCAAGCAGCGCGGCCTTCAGGTCAGGGTCGTTGTGGCCGTAGTTGAGCGCGCCGGCCCCGGCCAGGAAATCCAGGTACTCCCGGCCCTCCGTGTCTCGCACCACGCTGCCCCGCGCGCTGGTCAGCACCGGGTCGAACCAGCGGCAGTAGCTGCGGACCGAGGACTCGCGTCGCTCAAAGACATCCCGACGTGATGCCATAGCATTGCCGTACATCCGTTCCCCCTAACTGTGGCCGGGCTCCCAGACCCGGGACGGTCGTGTCCTCAGGGCTCCGGTTTGTCCGAGTCTTGGATCATGCTCCTCACCGTAAAACGGCAAAATCAAACATCTGGTTCAGACTTGGGCAAGATATGGAGAATTACCAAGATCATTACAAAGGATCACATCTTCCGCTCGCCAGGCTGGCCCACGGCACCGCAAGCCGGGACGGCCTGCCTGCGGTGCGTGCCGTCGCGCACCTTCTGGATGGCTGGAGGTGCGACAGTCCTGGCCGTCCTGCACGCCAACATGGCGCGGCCTCGTGTGCTTGCGCGCCAGGCTCAGCCTTCATATGAAGCGGGCCTGTCAAGTCGTTGAAACTCCCGTCCGGTTGCTATCCAGATGTCCTGGTTTGGTATTATATGGTCTTGTTTCGTGTGGGGGAGACGGGGCGTGGCTGTCCGGACCCAGCCCTGATTGCTGCCGGGTCGTGCGAGCGGCGGCTTCTAACTAACCTGCGGTTTTCTGGCTCGCGGGTTTCCCGTCGGCCGAGTCCCAGGTGTTCAGGCGGAAACGGAGCCTGCAGATCACTACGTCGGTTGTGCCGCGCCTGATCGCCCGGTCAAGCACCCGGCCGCGCTGGTTGTGCATGATCCACTGCCAGGGCCGAGCCGGCTGCACCTCGGGGATCAGTACGACGAGCCTGTGATAGCGGTCCTCCGCCTCGAGATGTCGCAGGTATTCCACGATAGGCACGGTGAGAGATCTGCGCCTCGAGTACAGGGTGACGAGCTGGACGTTCGGGTGCCAGGTGTTCCAGCGCTCGCGGAACTCCGCGAGCGCCGCCTGCTCGTCGGGATCGGTGTAGCAGACGGTGACGGCGACCACCTCGTCGCCGAGCGAGAGGGCGGCGGAGATCGCCTCCTGGGTGAGCCGTGAAATCCCGGCGACCGGGACGATCACCAGCGAGCTCTGCCGTTGTGGCGGCCTTGGCTGCTTGCCGATTTCAAGCAGCGCGCCGATGCGGTCGTAGGTGCGGTGGATGCGGGAGAAGAGCACCACCAGCGCGGGAATGGTGACGACGACCAGCCAGCCCCCCTCGGTGAACTTGCTGACGAGCTCGATGACGATGGCGGCCCCGGACGCGACGGCACCCACGCCGTTGATGGCCGCGCGCCCCTGCCAACCCGGGCCGTGGTCGGCGCGCCAGTGCCTGACCATGCCGAACTGGGACAGCGTGAAGCCAACGAACACGCCGATCGCGAAGACAGGGACGAGAGCCTGGGTGTTGCCGCGGGCGACCACGAGCAGGATCGCCGCGAGCACCGCGAGCACGCCCACGCCGTAGCGGTGCACCTGCCGGTCGGCCCGCAGGAAGAACACGTGCGGCAGGAAATTGTCCCTGGCGAGCAGGCCCAAAAGCACCGGCATGCCGCCGAATGACGTGTTGGCCGCCAGCGCGAGCAGCAGCAACGTCGTGAGCTGTACGACATAGAAGATGATGTTGTGGCCGACCGAGGCACCGGTGAGCTGGGCGAGGACCGTCTGGCCTGGCACCGGGCCGACGTGAAACTTGCGGATCAGGATGGCGAGGCCGATCAGCATGACGCCGAGCACGACGCCAAGCATGACCTCGGTGTGCTGTGCCCGGCGAACCCTCGGCGCACGGAAGGCCGGGACCGCGTTCGCGATCGCCTCCACCCCGGTCAGCGCTGAGCAGCCGGAGGCGAACGCCTTGAGCAGCAGCAGCAGGCCGACCGTCTCAGTAGCTTGCTCCGTGATGTGGGCGGGGGGAACGGCTGGATTGCTGCGCACGAGGCCGGCGATGATGACCACGCCGATGGCGGCGATGAACAGGAGGGTCGGCACGATGAAGACGCGTGCCGAGTCGGCGACGCCGCGCAGGTTGATCGCGGTGATGAGGGCGAGCGCCGCCAGGCAGAGCCAGACCCTGGCACCGTAAAGCGACGGGAACGCCGATGTCAGGGCCGCGATGCCGGCCGAGACTCCGACCGCGGCGTTCAGCACGTAGTCGATGATCAGCGAGGCGCCCGCGACCAGGCTCGGCCGGCGCCCGAGGTGCCTGCGGGCGACCGCGTATGCGCCGCCGCCGTTCGGGAACGCCGCGATTACCTGCCGGTAGGAGAAAACGAGGATGGCGAGCAGCGCCACGATCGCGAAGGTCACCGGCAGCGTGTACTCGAGGGCCGCGGCTCCCGCGGTGGCCAGCACCACGACGATCGCCTCGGGACCGTAGGCGACCGATGACAGCGCGTCGAGTGACAGGGCGGCGAGGCCCTGCAGCGCCGTCAGCCGGGATTTCTCGTCTCCGTCCGCGCTTTCCTCTGCGCTGCCCGGGCCGTCAACGCAAAGGTCGCTGTCAGCGGCGCCGATTCTCGCGGCACTTTCAGCGCTGTCGCTGCCTTCAGCACCGCGGGCGTCTTCGGCGCCGCTGGAATCTCCGGCAGTGCCAGAACCCACCGCACGGCCTGCATTTCCAGCGCTGCCGGTTCCGGTCGTCCCGGCATCGTTGCCGGGACCCGCCGTCACCGGCGCTCTCGCGTCGCCGCCATAGGCCACTCACTCTAGGGTGTCCCATCGAGGTCGTCCCATAGGCCCTCTCGGGGATCCCATAGACCTTCGTCCCTGGGCTTTCTTGCAGGCTTGTTAGCACGTTGTTAGGAAGCTCGGCCCGGTCGTCAGAGATCCGTTAGGACGGTCTGTTCCACCATAAGCCGGGCCTTTACTTGCCAATGACCTTCGATGGTCAACCGCGACGGCTGCGTCGTCCGGCCGTCCGCGAGAGCTGGCGATCGCGGCAACGACGCCCGCGGCAAACAGACAAGCGAGCAAGAAAGCGCGAAGGAGTACAGCCATGTCGGACCTGATCTACCTCGGGCTCACGGTGCTGGTCTTTGCCGTGCTTGGCCTGCTGGTGTGGGGGGTCGAGCATTTTGAGCGCTGACAACATCATCGGTCTCATCGTCGGCGTTTTGCTGGCCGTCTACCTGGTGGTAGCCCTGATCTTCCCGGAGAAGTTCTGATGTCGAGTGCAGCGGCCGGCTGGCTTCAAGTTGGCCTGCTCGTGCTCGCCCTGGCGGTCTGCTACAAGCCACTGGGCGACTACATGGCCCGGATGTTCACTTCGCAGAAGCACTGGCGGGTAGAGCGCGGGATCTACAAGGCCATCGGTGTCGACCCGGACGCGGACCAGAAGTGGAGCACCTACCTCCGCAGCATGCTGGCGTTCTCGATCATGTCCGTGCTGGCCGTCTACCTGCTGGAGCGCATACAGAACCACCTGATGCTCTCGCTCGGGTTCACCCGGGTGCCGCCGGCCCTGGCGTGGAACACGGCCGCCTCGTTCACCACCAACACCAACTGGCAGAACTACTCCGGCGAGTCCACGATGGGCTACATCGTCCAGATGTGCGGCCTGGCGGTGCAGAACTTCGCCTCCGCGGCCGTCGGCATCGCGATCGCCATCGCGCTGGTCCGGGGGTTCATGCGGCGCAAGACCGACCGGCTCGGCAACTTCTGGGTGGACCTGACCCGGTGCACGCTGCGGCTGCTGCTGCCGCTGGCGTTCGTCGGAGCGCTGATCCTGGTGGCGGGCGGCGTCGTCGACAACTTCACCGCGACGCACGCCGTCACCACGCTGGCTGGGCAGCACCAGACCATGGTCGGCGGCCCGGTGGCCTCGCAGGAGGTCATCAAGGAGATGGGGAACAACGGTGGCGGTTTCTTCAACGCCAACTCGGCGCACCCGTTCGAGAACCCGAATCCGTTCACCAACATTTTCGAGATCTTCCTGATCCTGCTCATCCCGTTCGCGCTGACGCGCACGTTCGGCAAGATGGTCGGGGACACGCGGCAGGGCTATGCGCTGCTCGCGGTGATGGTGGTCATCTGGCTCGCGGCCGCGGGCGGCATCACCTTCTTCGAGGCGCAGCACGCAGGCCTCGCCCCGCAGGCGGCACACGCCGCGATGGAAGGCAAGGAAGTCAGGTACGGCATCCCAGGCTCTGGCCTGTTCGCCGCCGGTCATCCTGACCGCCGCCGGGCTTTCGCTCGCGCTGAAAAACTGGCCGACGCCGAAAACCTCGCCGCTGTCCTCGATCCTGAATCCGGGTCCGCATGGCCTGACCGAGATCATGTACGCGTTCACCTCGATGGCGAACAACAACGGTTCCGCGTTCGCCGGGCTGACCACGAACACCACCTGGTACAACACCGCCGGCGGCATCGTGATGCTGCTCGGCAGGTTCGCACCGGAGATCTTCGCGCTCGGGCTGGCGGGTTCGCTGGCCAGGCAGACACCGGTACCGGCCAGCGCCGGCACGGTCGAGACCCACAAGCCGCTGTTCGTCTTCGTGCTCCTGCGCCAGCGCCTGGCCGGTCAGCCGGCGTCGTAGCTGGCGCTTCCGGCGGACTCGCGGCCCGCGAGCCTGCTGGAGGCCGTAAGCACGGCCTCATAACGGAGACGGACATCCGCCCGGTCCGCTCCCTCGGTCACAGAACGCTCACTCGCACGCTGGATCATTGCCGCCTGTTCAAGCAGCACGTGGCGCTGCCCCGCGCTCGAGGTGTCAGCCGTGATCTTGGCGAGCGCTTCGAGCTGGCGGATCATCACGGCGGGCATGCCCAGGCTCGCCTGGCGGATCTTCTCGAAGGCCCGCTGCACGAGGCGCTCGTAGCCCGGCTGGGCCGCGATGACCCGGATGAACCCCTGGTTGTCGCGATGAATGCGGGCCGGATGCCACTGGCTCACGATCTTGCACAGGTTGTCGCCAAGCCAGTCGATGCACGTCATCGCGGTGAAGGTGTCGTTGACGGCGGGTGAGAGCGCACGGATGGCGATCTCGACAAGCTGGTCGATGCCGAAGGACACGTCCTGGGTGAGGGTCCGGTGTGACCCGGTGACGTGCGCGCGCCCGAGCGCGTCGGTCACCCGCGCGACAGCTTCCGGCGGCCACACGGTGGCGAACGGATGCCCCTGCACGATGAAGTGGCCCGGCCGGTAGTCGAGGCTGATCACCGCTTTGGCCTCAGCGGCGAACTGAACCAGGCTCCGGTGCCTGATGAACTGCACGTAGCCGCTTGCCGGGGCACCGACCACGCCTCCGTCAGCCGCCATCCGCGTGAGCAGCTCCGCCGAGGACGGGCCGCGCTCCCGGCCGCTCGCCCGCCCACGGCTGTCGTCGCCACCCTGCGTCTCGATCGCCTTGGATAGGTCGCTGGCGATGCTCGCGATCACCTGGGGTAGCTGGATCGAGGTGGCAGTGTGGTGGATGAAGTAGATCAGGACGGCCAGGTCGGCCACCATCAGCGCCAGCGTCACGGTGACGCCGATGTGCGGCACGAAGTCGCCATGGGATCCCGGGCCGATCGAGACAAGCACAAGCACGGCGTAGACGAAAGTCGCCACGAAGGTCCCGAGCGTCAGCTGGGTCCCGCGGTCGCGGATGAAGTTCCGCAGCATGCGCGGCCCGAACTGGGTGGATGCCAGCGTCAGGGTCACCAAGATGATCGAGAAGACGACGCCCACGACCGTGATGACGGCGGTCGCAATCGCCGTCAGGATCTGGCGGGCAGCGTCGGCGGTCCCACTGATCACCCACGCCGGGAGCGCAAACGCGCCGCGATAGGCGGCGTGGTCGAGGGCCAAAGTGCCGACGAACAGCGCGATGGCGGCAATGACCTCGACGCAAGGAACCACCCACAGGTTGGTCCGGAGCACCTCGCGGCGCCAGTGGGAAGCAAGGGCCGATGACCAGACACCGCGATACATGGTGAGCTCCTGAACTCAATCGTTGCCGACCAGGCTTCCCGGCTCACCTCACACCACCATATGGCGCCATGGCCAGCGCGATGACGGGCGCGGCGTCCCCGCCCAGGCCAGGCTGCCACAGCGGCCGCCACTCCGCTGGCACCGCGAGCAGGCCCGGCCGGCCTTCAGGCGGCCGCGGCCGCGGCGGCGACAGCGGCCGAAATCCGCGCCAGATCCTCGTTGCTCGTGACGTAAGGCGGCATCGTGTAGATCAGGTCGCTGAACGGGCGCAGCCAGACGCCATGACGCACTGCGGCTCGTGTCGCTGCGGCTATGTCTGCCTCGTGGTCCAGTTGCACGACGCCGATCGCGCCGAGTACCCGGACGTCGGCAACGTGCGGCAGGTCTGACGCGGGCGCGAGACCGGCCCGCAGCGCTGACTCAATCCGCTTGATGTTGGCTGCCCAGTCGTCGGCAAGCAGCAGGTCGATCGAGGCGTGTGCCACGGCACTGGCCAGCGGATTGCCCATGAACGTGGGTCCGTGCGCGAGCACAGGAACCTCGCCGCGCGCGATACCGCTTGCCACCTCCGCCGTGCACAAGGTGGCGGCCATCGACAGGTAGCCGCCGGTCAGCGCCTTGCCAAGGCACATGACGTCGGGGCTGATGCCAGCGTGGCAGGCGGCGAAGAGAGCGCCGGTGCGCCCGAAGCCGGTGGCGATCTCATCGAAGATCAGCAGCACATTGTTGTCGCGCGTAGCATCCCGCAGCACCCGGAGGTAGCCGGGGTCGTGGAAGCGCATGCCGCCCGCGCCCTGCACCACGGGCTCCACGATGACCGCGGCGAGTTCGTCCGCGTGCCGGCTGATCAGATCTGCCAGTTGCTGCGCATAAGCGGTGTCTGCACCGGCCGAGAAGCCCGCGGGCGGGACGTCCGCGAACACCTGCGGTGCCAGCACCCCCGCCCACATCCGGTGCATGCCGCCCGTCGGGTCGCACACCGACATCGCATGGAACGTGTCGCCGTGGTAACCGCCGCGCCAGGTGAGCAGCCGACTCTTTTGTGGCCGCCCCGCTGATCGCCAGTACTGGAGGCACATCTTGATAGCGACCTCAACCGACACCGAGCCGGAGTCGCACAGGAAGACGTGCTCCAGGCCGTGAGGCGTGATCTCGGCGAGCCGCGCACAGAGGCGGATCGCGGGCTCGTGGGTGAGCCCGCCGAACATGACGTGGCTCATGCGCCCAAGCTGAGCGAGAATCGCCTCGTCAAGCACCGGGTGGCGATACCCATGGATCGCGGCCCACCACGACGACATCCCATCGATCAGCTCGCGGACTCCGTGGACCGGCTCGGCAAGCGTTAGCCGAACGGCTTCCGCGGACTCCACCAATAGCGGCTGGTGCGTCCCTGGCATCGCGGCATACGGATGCCAGGCGTGCGCGCGGTCGAGCTTGATCAGATCCTCTGGTGACACGAGTCAAGTGAATCGCACTCCCGCCCAAGTGAATCGCACTCCCGCCCAAGTGAATCGCGTCCCGCCCTGCTGCGTCTCGGGAGCGTGGGCTGCCGCAGAGTGCAGCCCGCCCGCGCGCGCCCGCTCGGTCAGCTCGCGGAGCAGCTCCTCATCAGCCGCGGCCAGGAACTCGGCTGGGCTCCGGTCGGCCGCATCCTTCGCCCGGTCGCCGCGGAACACCAGGACAGCCAGGCCGGGTACACGGCACGTCAGCACGTAGACGATCCTGAGCAGCACCCGGCAAGCCAACCATCACCACGTCAAGCCTGCTGACGATAGCGCAGGTCAACCACCCAATCGAGTATTCGAGCGGCACAGGGGCGGGCTGAGAACGCGCTGAACGGGCGGCGGTCATCGCCGCGTGCAAGTGTTCCGCTGAGGCACGGGCGGCGGCTGCCTGGACGGCGTGCTGTTGTGCCAGCCGCAGCTCTGTCACCGCGGCGGCAAGGGCGCTGGTGGGACCCGCGAACCCACGCCCTCGGGCTTCGGGCCAAAGGTCTTTGAGACCCGTCTGCCTCGTTGGCGCGAACGCCCAACTTTACAGGCACGTTCACGGGCTTATCTTATGAGTCGATCAGCTCATCGGCCGGGCGGCGAGCTGTGGGCTCTGCGATGTCGGCGCAGCCGAGCTGCAGTAGCACCTGCGGGTTCCCGGGGAGCGCCAGCCGGTCCCGGATCAGGGCGCGAGTCGCGGGAAGTTCAAGCGGCTGGGAGTAGAGGCTCGCGAACACCTGTTTGCTCGCCGCGTGCAGCAGCAGCCGGTGCAGAGCCTGCCCGGCGCGCAGCCATTCCACCCAATTTCCGCGGGCGTCAGCAGCACCGCAGTAGCGGCCGGCGACTCCCCGCCCGCGGGCAGCCGCGCCAGCCCCCGGCCCAGGTCGAAGTCACGCTGCGTTAGCCGACCGGGGTGACCGGCCGCGCTGGCCGCAAAGGTCTGTGCCGATACGCCGTCACGAGCCAGGCTGTCTGCGTCCCTGGTCCACCGCTGCGTCTCCTCCCGCGTGCGTGGGTCCAGATACAGATGGTCGGCCGCCGCCGCGACGATGCCAGCCAGCCGCTGATAGGCAACGTTCTCCTTGACCAGCACCAGCGTGGCTCCCTCGGCCAGAGCGTCATCCTGCAGCCCGCGAAGCAGCCCGTCCGGCAGCGGGCCAGGCTCGAATGGGCCACGGTGAGTGTGTCGGTACGGCACCGCCTCGAGCATCCGGTTTTCCTCGCCCGTCACTGGCGCCGAAGCGCTTATTCCCACCCGGGCCACCAGGTGTGGCCGCGTCGGGTCAGGCAGCAGCTGGACAACCGGCAGGTACCCGAGCGACCGCACTCCCAGCCGCAGCCCGAACAAGGCGGCACCGCAGCTGATCAGCATATCCCGGCCCAGGGTGTCGGTGCGCAGCTTACGCTGCTTGTCGCAGTGAACCTCGATCGTGGACGGGCCGATCCGGAACCGCCATGGCTGGCTATTGTGCACCGACGGGGCGCGCGCGGCCATGTCGATCAGGAACTGAGCGTGGCTGGTCACGATCGACTCTCGGAGGGTAATCATCTCCGTCACGGTCCCCACTTACCTTGTCCCTCGTCATGCTTCAGGGAGTTCCACCTCATGCTCCAGCGAGTCCAGCGCGTGGCTCCAGGGTCGTTGGCCCTCGACTCGGTGACCGAGGTCCCCGCACAGGCCGCCGATCACCTGATCGTGCTGGACGCGGCGATTCGCAATGGCCAGCGCGTTGTGTACCACCCGCCATGCGTCCGGTCGTTACATATGCGTGTGTGGCCCGCTGAAGCCGATATTGTGATGAACTTCGAGCCACCAGTTCCACACGTCCTCATGCACCGGGCCGGCGACATAGGCGAGGAGATGACCGTCGTCCTGGGTCCAAAGGAAGTTTTCCTGGCCGTTATTGTAATTGCAGAACACTCGGCCTGCGGCCTGGGCATCCGTCACCCTTCCCGCGCTCATCTGCGCGATCGAGTAGCTTTTGGGGTGCTCGAACTGGTGATTCCAGCCAACCTCACCGTAGGTCTCTTCGAGTTCGCAGTTCTGGAAGTTCTCCCGGAAATTGCCGGAGTTGAGCGAGTTGACCTGAGCGCTGTAGGCAGCGTACAAAGCCTCGAGTGAGGGATAAGTCCGGAAGGTGGCTCCGCTGATACCGGGTGCCGGAGCCGTACAGATCACCGCCGTCGCGCTCTGCTGCTTGCAGCTTGAGGGCGGCACCAAGCCTTTGGCGCCGGCGCTCTGTTCGCTAGGATGAGCGCGCTCATGAGCACGCTGGGCGGCGCCTTGGGCTGGGCAGACATCGGCGGCTTGGCTGTAGTGGGCGCATGGGAGGCGGGCCCGCCGCGCACGAGGGCCCAAATGCCCGCCCCCGCGGCGATCAGGATCAGCGCCGTCAGGGCGGCTATCCAGCTCGGGCGGAGGAACCTGCGCCACGGCCCGGGCCGTGCCGCGGCTGGCTGATGGCCGTCAGGCTCGCCGGTCCCGCCCGGCGGCGCTCCACCGGCCTTGCGGCCGCGGGAGGTCATGCTGTCGCTCTGGTCTGCCCGTACGGCCTGCGGCTCGGCGGCACCTGTGCCGGCAGGAGGCTCAGGCAGCGGCTCGTGCGTAAAGCTCCCGGGAATCCCCCCAGCGTGCGGCCCGGCCGTCCGGCTGCCGGTGGACCCGAGCGTCAGCGGTTCGGTTGCGAGGCCGCCGAGGGCAACGCGCATGGCTTCGATGAACTCGCGGCAGCTTCCGTAACGGTCGCCGGACTGCTTGGCCAGGACCCGGGAGAACACGTCATCCACCGCCGTCGGCAACTCAGGACGCAGGTCCGTAGGCAACGTGGGGCTCTCCTCGACATGGGCCCAGATGATCGCGGCGTCCAGGTCCTTCTCGAACGGAACTCGGCCGGTCAGGCACTCATACATCACGCAGCCCAGCGAGTACTGGTCGGCCGGGCCCAGCACTGACATGCCCAGGATCTGTTCGGGAGCGATGTAGTCGACCGTGCCGCGGAACTGTCCCGTCGAGGTCAGCCCGCTGCGGGACATCGCATGCTTGGTGATCCCGAAATCAGCCAGGTACACGTGATCGGGCTCATCGTCTATGCCCCGCTCGATCAGCAGGTTCCCCGGCTTCACATCCCCGTGCACCAGCCCCCTGACGTGCACGGCATCCAGTGCCCGCGCGGCCTGGCCGACCAGGGACAAGGCGGTGGCCGGAAGGATCCGGCCCTGCTTCTTGATTATCTGCCACAGGTCAGTCCCCGAGACATACCGCATCGCGATATACAGCAGGGCCCCGCTGGATCCCACGTCATAGATAGGGATCACATTCGGGTGATTCAGCGAGGCGACGATACGCGATTCCTCGAGGAACCGGGCCCGGAAAGCATCGTCTGTCGCAAGCTCGGGAGCCAGCACCTTCAGCGCGATAACGCTACCCAGACGTGGATTCTCAGCCTGATAGACGACACTCATCCCGCCGCGGCCAAGAACGGCACGCAACCGGAAGCCCGCGAATTCGTCACCGACCATAGGCAGTTCGGGCATGACACGTTCCCTCCCCAGGATCACTGCCCCGGCTGGGCAACCGGGCGGCGACCCGTAAGTCTTTCAATAGAAAGGTTATGGCCACGTGAACGGAACGGGAAACTGGGACTGCACTGGCAACCCCGGGTACAAGACCAGAAGCAGCTAGTGACGGCGACCCGTAAGTCTTTCAATAGAAAGGTTATGGCCACGTGAACGGAACGGGAAACTGGGACTGAACTGGCAACCCCGGGTACAAGACCAGAAGCAGCTAGTGACGGCGACCCGTAAGTCTTTCAATAGTGCGGAAGGCCGCCACCGCGTCGATGTTGCCGGGCACGGCGTAGCAGGCGAGGGGTCCTTGCACCACGCTGCGTAGCCATTGTCCTTGCACCGGGATGGGCTGATGTCTGCGCCGCTTCTGACCGCAACCTCGCCTGGCCGGCACCGGACACCCCGGTGCTGCGCGCCCGCCCGCTGCAAGCGGGAACCGGCCCGCATGGCCTGCCGCGGTTCGCCGATGCCACCTGGCATCTGCAAGCCGCCCACCCCGACCTGCACGCTGTGGCCGCGACGCTGTGCTGGGTACTGACCATCGAAGCCCTGGACACCTACCTCCTGGTAGCCCGCGACGCCGCAGACTTGGACATGCTCATCGACGCGACCCAGCCGCGCCTACGCCTGCGGCAAGCGCAACTGCCGCTGCCATGCCGACCCGCCCCAGCTGCACGGACCCTACGCTGAGTGGACCCGCAAGATCGGCGGCAAGACCGTGACCCGCCGGCTCACCGAAGCCGAGCTCGCCGACTAACCAGCCGCTATTCGAGAACGCCAGGAAGCTGCGTGCCCTGCTCGCCGAGCTCCAGCACCTCACACTGGCGATCGTTGAAGCCGTTCCCTCAGGGCAGGCGCCAAGCCGATCCCGGCCGAGCAGGTCTGGGCAGAATTTGGCCTCGATTCGTGACACGCCAGCGATACACGCTGGAGTTCGCCCCCAAAGCTCTCCGCTCGCTCCGCAAGCTTGACCGCTCGGTCGCAGAGCAGATCAGAACCGCTGCGGAAGCCCTGCGGGACGACCCGAGGCCGGTCGGAGCCAAGATGTTGACCGGGATGCACGGTATCTGGCGAATAAGTAGAACCCACAAGATCAGTTACACCGAAGACTTGACAGACCCGGCGAAGACTTGACAGACCCGGCTGGGGCGAAGCCCCGTTAGGGGATTGGGGGGAAGGTCGCGGTGAGCGTGCCGGGCAGCTCTAGGAAGGCCTTGCCGACCACGGGTCCGGTGAGCGATCCGGTGTGGACCAGGACCGGGGCTTCCCAGATGGAGGCCGCTCCGGCCGGTATCTCGTAGTTCTGGAAGACCGGTGAGTAGTACCAGGTCCCGAAGGGGGTCGTCAGCCGCCCGTAGACCGGGTAGTTATGGTTTGTGACCGGTGAGTGCCAGGTCTTCAGCGGCGTGTATTCGAACCCCTCGCCGAAGCCATAGGTGGTGTGGTTGTCCGGTGTCGAGTAGGAGAAGCGGTTCAGGTTCAGCAGCGGCTCGTCGTTCTGGCTGTACCACTGCCGGAAGGTGAAGATCGACCCGTCGTCGAACTGCAGCGCTGACCAGATGTAGGCGCCCGCCCATGGCATCACCGAAAAAAGGAAGTTCCCCCACTGGTGCTCGAACCACAGGGATCCTTTGAGCCGGTGGACCTTGTTGCCGATGGTGATCGTGCCGGCCGTGTCCGTCTTCGGGCCACCGTAGTAGTACGACACCGAGTACATCGTCGTGGGGTCGGCGGGCGCGCCGGTGTAGGGCAGGTTCTCGTTTTCCATGCCGAACGGCGTCATCGGCAGGTATCCGTACGGGGTCCGGGTGTGGAGATCCAGGGACAGGTCGATGGTCTGGGGCACATTCGCGGCGGCGCTGTGGAAACGCAGCGACCAGGTGTCGGGGTCGGCGCGGTAGATGGTCTGAAAGTCGGTGCTGGTGCCCTGGCCCGCATACAGGAAGTCGTTGGGCGAGGTCGAACCGGGGGGTGCCGTCGCCGTCAGCGGGGAGGTAATGGGCCGGACCGTCCAGACGATGTCGTCGTGGTCCAGGCTCAGCAGGGAGAAAAACACAGTGGTGGCGAACTTGCCGGGGCCGTTAGCGTTGTAGAAGAGGTTGTAGAAGACTCCGAACTGCTCGTGGGTGTCGATGTCGGTGAAGAAGCCGGTCCAGTAGTGCCACTCCTGCAGCAGCCCCGTCTCGTAGATCTCGCCGCCGTGCCACTGGTGGTCCTCGGGTAACGTGTACACGCTGTGGGCGGACCTGGTCTGTAGCCGACTTGTGCTCTTGCTGGCCAGCGTGGGCGCGGCCTGGGCGGCGGGCGCGGCGAGCGCCGCCAGCGGGCCGGCCCCGGCCAGGGCCAGGCCGCCGCCCAGCAGGCCGCCGCCCAGCAGGGCGCGGCGGCGTAGGTGCCCGGCTCCGGTGCCTTCTGTGGTGTCTTCGAGGTTCTGGGGGTCTAAGGCATACGGTTGCTCTGGCTCTTGGTGCTTGGTCATCTCTCCAGCTCCATTCGCTGCTCTGATGTGCAGTGCGGCCAGCTCCGCCGCTGTACTCTGACCGTGAACTCCGCTCGCTCGTCCTGACCGAAGTCCGGGCCCCTGATGGCAGGCCCTGGGGCACTGCGGGGGCCGGCAACGGACTTCTCTTCTTCAGGCCTTGGCTCCAGCGCCCGGCGCGGGCCGCCGTCACGATGGTGGTGTCACTGGGATGTGGGTATGTTCACGTTCTCCCAGCTGCGGGAGGGTGTCAACCACCCGTGTGGGATGAATCGTGCCGAATTGGCTACATGGAGGGTTATTCAAAAGGCAGTTTGAAGAAATAGAGGCAAATGGCCGCTCGGAACGATCTGATAAATGTCTTGAGCGGGCGACGGTAGTCCGCGTGAAGAATCCGCCAGGACTTGATATTGCGACAGCTCGCTCAATGGGCGCGCGCAGAGAACTGATCTGGCTATTGTAGTCATGTTCTCGCAATAGGAGCTCCCCACCGATTGGCTTCTTGATGAGCGTGACGTAGCCCGATCCCTGGAAGTCCTTATCCGCGATCACGTCACCGGCCTCGGCGAGAATCTGAGGAACTTCTGATTCGCGGATGAGTCCGGGCACTGTGACCAATGACCTTGGCCGGGCTGACCAAGGGCCCTGGCCGCCGGGCAGACCCTGCTGCCTATGGTCTTGGAGATGCGGTGGACGATCCTGTCGCCGTGTCTTTCCGTATGGCAGTGAGAGACAGGGGAGACGACATGGCGAAGCCTGACGCAGTATTCATCTACATCGGTACCTATCAGGACGAGGTGGCGGCGCGAAACGACTACGACATCGTCAAGGACCTGCATGCGGCCGGTGCCGTCGGTACCTATGACGCCGCCGTGGTCACCAAGGACTACGCGGGCAAGGTGCACGTGAACAAGGATGAGATGGCCACCCGGCACGGGGCGTGGGGCGGCGCTGCCGTCGGTGCCGTCGTCGGCATCCTGTTCCCCCCCGCGATCATCGGCTCCGCCGTGGTGGGCGCAGCGGTGGGCGGGGTAGGCGGCCATTTGTGGCATGGCATGTCCCGGGCGGACGTCAAGGAGTTCGGGGAGATCATCGACGACGGGCAGGCGGCCCTTGTGATCGTCGGGGAGAGCAAGCTGCAGCAGGCTGTGGAGAAGGCGGGGCTGAAGGCCGAGAAGCACGTCGCCAAGGAGCTCGACGTGAGCGCGAAGGACGTCGACAAGGCCGTCCAGGAGGCCGCCGGGGAAGTCAGCTGACCTGCCGGTCCCGCCCTGGGCATGGCGGTTTCGCCACGCGCGCTCAACCTTCGGCACCCGGGAGGGCGCATGAGAGGTGCCTATCGGCCATCGGATTCCAGACTGAGTGGGCCACTTCGTGACTAGCAAGCAGCCGAACATCGTGTGCTTCTTCTCGGACAACCTCGGCTGGGGCGAGGTCGGCTGATGGGGTTGCGTCGCTTGACCACGACGGGACGTTGTGGTGTGACAAGCCGACGTGCTCGGCAGGCCGATTTCCTGGCCACGCGCTAGGTTCGTGAGCATTGAGGGACACGGCGCGACAGCGCGTCACCTCATCCGGCAAAGCGGTCGTTACCCCAGCCCTAGAGCGCACTGCAGGTCTCGCTTGATGAGAAAGCCGCGAAACAGAGCGGCCAGCAGCTCCAGGTCAAGGAGATCAACACCCTCCCCTCCCAGGACCCCGAGGGCGCCGTCCCTGGCATCGCCCTGATCGTATTGCTGATCGGGGGCTACCTGGGCGCTCGGTGGCCGGTAGTGAGCTTGCCCGCTCCGTAAGCGGCCGGGCCGACCGACAGGATGAACGCGACGCCGGCGAAAAGTTCCAGACCGCGAATTGGCTGAACTTCATCTCCAGAGCGCCCGACACCATCGAAGGCGTGAAGAAAACGGCGGCGCGTCCCCACTTCTTGTAGACCCAGAACTCCGGTAGTGATCGCTGCTTCGCTGGCCTGAGCTGGGCATCTGCGAAACTGGTTGATGTCAGAAAAGAAGGCAAGCAACAGGCGTTGCATAAACCGGGATGAACTGGCCATCCTGGGACTATCCCGGAAGCCGCAGCAGCCCGGCCCTGACGCAGCTCCGCAGGCGTACCCCGGATGCCGTTCACGGCCCGCGACACGCGAGCGCGGCGAAAGCAGTTAAATATGATGTTCGATGGTTTAGGCTGCCTGGCATGGACGAGACGGGGCAGCTGCCCGGCATGCAGGCCGCCCGGCTGCACCTGGCCGGCTACGGCCCGGTGATCGAGGTCCGCCGCGGCGACTACACCATCGCCGCCTACCGCAAGGACGACCTGGGCCTGCGGAACCTGGCCATCATCTCGCTGACCGAGTCGGGAGTCCCGGGCAGCACCGCCGCCGCGATGTTCAGCCTGACCCCGGTGCAGATATCACGGATCCGCGGCCAGTACCGCCAGCACGGCTCGGCCGGGCTGGCCCGCAAGCGGGGCCAGCCGCCGGGCTGACGCCCGGGCAGGTCCGCCAGGCCCGGTCGTGGGCCGGGGCCGGCGTCACGCACGGCGAGATCGCCCGCCGGCTCGCAGTGTCCCGGCCCCTGATCACCGCCCTGATCGGCAGTCACGGGCCTCTGTACCCGCAGGACGAGCTGCCCGGCACCGGCCAGGCCGGACACGACGGCAACGCCCCGCAGGATCGGCCGGCGCCGCAGGCCGCCGAAGACCAGCCGTCCGAAGACCGGGCAGCGGCGGCGGCCGAGCAGCAGCAGGAGGAACAGCAGGAGGAGGAACAGCAGGAGGCCCGGCCGTATCACTGCCAGCCGGCCGCGGGGGCGTACCGGTCCCGGTACGCCGGGGCGATGCTCACCCACGCGTTCACCACCGCGATCGGCGTGGCCGGCATCCTGAAGGCCGGCTGCGGCCTGGCCGGCGCCGACGCCGCTGCGGACCTGGCCGTGCTGAACGCGACCGCTATGGGGTTCACCCTCGGGGCGCTGACCCTGGAGCAGACCAAGCACCTGCAGGCGCGCGACGCCGGGCCGCTGACCGGCCTGAGCCAGCTGCCGGGCCTGCGCGCGTGGCGGCAGCGCCTGGGCGCGATCGGCGACCAGGTCGACCCGCTGGCGCTGCAGCGGCGGATGACCGCCGCGCTGCTGGCCCACCTGCCCCCCGCCCATCAGGTGTTTCTCGCCGACGACCACATCGCCGGGTACACCGGCTCCAAGCCGGTTGGCTGGGGCCGCAACCCCAGGCGCGGCAAGGCCACCAAGGGCCACGACGACACCTACGTGTGCGACCTGTCCGGCCGGGCCCTGGTGTTCGCCAGCGGCGAGCCGTCCGGACTGTCGCTGACCCTGCCGCCCGTCCTGGCCCAGCTGACCGAAGCACGCAAGGCCGCTACCGCCGCCGGCAGCAGCAACCCGGGCCGGCCGGTGGTGGTGTTTGACCGGGGCGGCTCCTACCCCAAGACGTTCAAGGCCGTGCACGCCGCCGGATATGACTGGATCAGCTGGCGGCGCGCCCCGCTCGCCGCGACCAGCAGGCTGCCCGTCCTGGCCACGATCCGCCAGTACGGCACCGACCGGGTGATCGCCTTCACCGACGAGGTCATCGCCCTGGACGGCTACCCCGAGCCGGTCCGCCAGATCAGCCTGTTCGAGCACGGCAAGATGGTCGCCCAGCTGCTCACCAGCTGCCTGCGGCTGTGCGCCGGGGCGCTGCTCGGCCTGCTGCGCTCCCGGTGGATCATCGAGAACTTCCTGAAGTACAACGCCGCGAACTACGGCATCGACACCCTCGCCGACTACACCGCCGACCTGGCCGACGACACCCGGCTGACCGCGAACCCCGCCTACGCCCAGGCGAAAAAGGCCGAGCAGGCCGCCAGGTCCGCGCTGGCCGGCGCGCAGGCCGCCCTCGCCGCGATGCTCGCCGACCCCGCCATCCCCGCCCGGGAGAAGAACGCCTCCCTGACCCCCGCCGCCCAGAAGAAGATCACCGCCTGTGAGCGTGACCTGGCCGCCGCCACCGCCGCCCGCAAGGGACTGCGCTCCAAGATCCCCCGCAACCAGCTGCGCCCCGGCGCGCAGAAGGCCCTGCTGCGCCCCGGCCGGCGGCTCCTGCAGCTCGTCCTGCGGCTGCTCGCGGCCAACGCCGAGCAGCACCTCGCCGACCACCTGAACGTCTACCTGCACGACGACGACGAATACCGGGCCATCACCCGCGAGACCATCCTGCGCGGCCTCGGCGGCACCATCACCCACACCGCCGCCGCGATCACCGTCACCCTCGACCGGCCCAGCCAGCCCAAAATCGCCCGCGCCCTGGCCTGCCTGCTCGCCGAGATCAACACCAGGCCGCCAGTCATCCCCGGCGACCACCGGCCCATCACCTACCAGCTCGCGACCTGACCATCATTAACAAATCCCGCGTACCTAACTGCCGGAGATCTGGGTGCGCCGGGATAAACCGGCATGGAGGAGGAGATGAAAGAGCTCTACGTCGAAGGGCTAGCGACCCGCGGCGGCCCCGAGTCATGCGTGGCGTCCCGCAAGGGGCGTGGCGAAGCGTTGACAGGGGTACGTGCAGGCCGGGTTATTGAGCCGCGAAATCCCACTTCGGGGTGCCCACGTCGTTCAGATGACGGAAGGCAACATTCCTGGTCGCGTTATCGCGAGTGGCCAGGGGACCCCGCGCGGTCCGAGATCCATGGCATGTACGGAACCTCCATGCGCGAGAACCGGGAGAGCCCGTGACCGCCCGTCCGCGCTGGTCTGCGGGCGGGCCGCCCGGGGAACGCCAAGGCGGCAATCCCGGGATGAACGGTCACGGGCAGTCGGATCGCTTCGTAGTACCTGCGAACCCGCTGAACAAGGCTGCGGCTGCGGAGGCGGGGGAGGAAAGGAAGCGAACCGTGGGGAACACGGACAGTGAAACATGCTCCGGACGCAGTGCCGGGGAAAGCATGTCAAGTGACCTGGACCGTGTGCGGCAAGTAGCAGTGAAGGACAAGAACGCGCGGTTCACCGCGCTGCTGCACCATGTCAGTGTGCCACGGCTGATGATGGCGTTTGAGGACCTGAATCCCAGGGCGGCGCCGGGCGTAGACGGGGTGACCTGGCAGGAGTACGAGCGGGACCTGGTGGCTAACCTCCGGGACCTGCACGGGCGGGTGCAGTCAGGGCGCTACCGGGCGAGTCCGTCCAGGCGCGTGTACATCCCGAAGGCAGACGGGCGGCTGCGGCCGCTCGGCATCGCATCGCTGGAAGACAAGATCGTCCAGCGGGCGGTCACCGGGGTGCTGAACGCCGTGTACGGTGCGCCGGGATAAACCGGCAGGGAGAAGGAGATGAGAACGCTCTACGTCGAAGGGCCAGCGACCCACGACGACCCCGGGTCATGCGTCGGCGTCCGTGAGGGCGCAGGCGAAGCATTGACAGGGGTACACGCAGGCCGGGCTATTGAGCCCCGAAATGCCGATCCGGGGTGCCGACGCTGTCGTAGAAGCGGAAGGCAACATCGCCAGCAGCGCTATCGCGAGCTGATGGCGGACCCCGCGGGGTCTGGGAACCAGGGCATGCGTGGAGTCTCTCTGCGCGAGAACCGGGAGGTCTCGTGCTTGCCCGTCCGGCTGATCTCCGGGCGGGCTGCTCAGGGAAGGCCAAGGCCGCACGCCTGAGATGAACGAGCACGAGAAGTCAGACGGGCTGGTAGTACCTGCGAAGCTGCCGAACAAGACCGGTGTGCCGGTTGCGGAGGCGGTGGAGGGAAGCAGCCCGGCCGAGGGGAACACGGACGGCCAAACACGTCCCGGACTCAGTGCCGGGCAAGGCGTGGCAAGCGGGCTGGCCCGTGTGCGTCTAGTAGCAAGAAGGGATAAGGACGTACGGTTCACGGCACTGCTGCACCACGTCGACCTCTCCCGCCTGTGGGCGGCCTTTGCGGCCATCAACCCGAGGGCCACACCGGGGGTGGACAAGGTGACGTGGGAGACCTACCGGCAGGACTTGAGGACAAACCTCGAGAACCTGCTCTCCCGGGTCCACAGCGGTGCCTACCGGGCGAGTCCATCTCGGAGGGTGTACATACCGAAACCAGACGGGCGGTTCCGGCCGCTCGGCATCGCCACTTTGGAGGACAAGATCGTCCAACGGGCGGTGGTCGAGGTATTGAATGCCATTTATGAGGAGGACTTCCTCGGCTTCTCCTACGGGTTCCGGCCAGGGCGCAGCCCGCACGATGCGCTGGATGCGCTGAGCGTCGGAATCTCAAGGAAGAAGGTGAACTACGTGCTCGACGCTGACATCAGCGACTTCTTTTCCAAGCTCGATCATTCTTGGCTGGAGAAGTTTCTCGGGCACCGTATCGCGGACAAACGAGTCCTGCGGCTCATCCGGAAGTGGCTGAACGCAGGGGTCATCGAGGACGGGAACTGGAAGGAGACGATAGAGGGGTCACCGCAGGGGGCATCGGTTTCACCGTTGCTCGCTAACGTCTACCTCCACTACGTGTTCGACCGGTGGGCCAGGCAGTGGAGACATCGGCACGCCAGAGGCGACATGGTCGTCGTGAGGTTCGCCGATGACTTCGTTGCCGGGTTCCAGCACCTTGGTGATGCGAAGCAGTTCCTGAGGGACCTTCGTGAGCGATTTGCGAAGTTCAACCTGGAGTTGCATCCGGAGAAGACCCGCCTCATCGAGTTCGGGCGCTTCGCGGCCCAGCACCGGTCGGAGCGGGGCCTTCCCAAACCGGAGACGTTCGACTTCCTCGGCTTCACGCACCTCTGCGGGAAGACGAGGGACGGGCGCTTCTGGCTCCGGCGCATCACCATCCAACGCCGGATGCGGGCGAAGCTCAAGCGGGTGAAAACCGAGCTCAAGCGACGCCGGCACCTGCCCGTCCCCGAGCAGGGGCGCTGGCTGGCAAGCGTGGTGCGGGGTCATCTCGCCTACTACGCCGTGCCAGGCAACATCGACGCTGTGGGGACCTTCCACCGCCAGGCGGGCCGCTACTGGCTGCGTGCACTTCGCTGCCGGAGCCAGCGGCACCGCCTGACCTGGCAGAGGATGAGTCGCCTCATCGACCGGTGGCTGCCGCCTGTCCGCATCGTGCATCCCCAACCCAGCGTGCGCTTCGACGCCAGGACCTGAGGCAGGAGCCCGATGCGGTAGTTCCGCACGTCGGGATCTGTCCGGGGGGCCGCCCGCAAGGGCGGTCCCTACCGGGATAGGCGGATTTCCTGGGGTTCTCCTACGGGTTCCGGCCAGGGCGCAGCCCGCATGATGCGCTGGACGCGCTGACGGCCGGGATCTACCGGAAGAAGGTGAGCTGGGTGCTGGACGCGGATATCCGCGACTTCTTCGGCAGTCTTGACCGGGACTGGCTGACGAGGTTCCTCCGGCACCGGATCGCGGATGAAAGGGTCCTGCGGCTGATCAGCAAGTGGCTGGCCGCAGGAGTCGTCGAAGACGGGAAGCTGTCGAAAACTGAGCAGGGATCACCGCAGGGAGCATCGCTATCGCCGCTGCTCGCCAACGTGTACCTGCATTACGTCCTGGACCTGTGGGCTGACTGGTGGCGGAAGCGGCATGCGCGCGGTGACGTGATCATCGTGCGTTTCGCCGATGATTTCGTCGTCGGGTTCCAGTACCGGGACGACGCTGAGGAGTTCCAGGCGGCGCTGCGCGAGCGGTTCGCGGAGTTCAGCCTGGAGCTGCACCCGGAGAAGACCCGGCTGATCGAGTTCGGGCGGTACGCCGTCCCGAGGAGAAAGGCCCGGGGCGAGGGGAAGCCGGAGACGTTCTCGTTCCTGGGGTTCACGCACATCTGTGCGGTCTCCAGGCGGGGACGGTTCTGGGTACGGCGGGTCACCGACAGGAAACGGCTGCGGGCAAAGCTGAAGCAGGTGAAAACCGAGATCATGCGACGCCGGCACTTTCCCGTCCCCGCACAGGGACGATGGCTTGCCAGCGTGGTCACCGGGCACCAGAACTATTACGCGGTGCACGGCAATTACGAGGCGGTGAGTTTCTTCAGGTACGAGGTAACCCGGCACTGGCACCACGCGCTCAAGCGCCGCAGCCAGAAGAACCGGCTCCCCTGGGACAGGATGAACCGCCTGGCGAAACGCTGGCTGCCCAGAACCCGCATCACGCATCCGTACCCCGAGCAGCGCTTCGCCGCGAGCCACCCATGGTAGGAGCCCAGTGCGGTAATTCCGCTCGCTGGGATCTGCGCGGGGGGCCGCCCGCAAGGGCGGTCCCTACCGCGACGTGCGCCGGGATAAACCGGCATGGAGGAGGAGATGAAAGAGCTCTACGTCGAAGGGCTAGCGACCCGCGGCGGCCCCGAGTCATGCGTGGCGTCCCGCAAGGGGCGTGGCGAAGCGTTGACAGGGGTACGTGCAGGCCGGGTTATTGAGCCGCGAAATCCCACTTCGGGGTGCCCACGTCGTTCAGATGACGGAAGGCAACATTCCTGGTCGCGTTATCGCGAGTGGCCAGGGGACCCCGCGCGGTCCGAGATCCATGGCATGTACGGAACCTCCATGCGCGAGAACCGGGAGAGCCCGTGACCGCCCGTCCGCGCTGGTCTGCGGGCGGGCCGCCCGGGGAACGCCAAGGCGGCAATCCCGGGATGAACGGTCACGGGCAGTCGGATCGCTTCGTAGTACCTGCGAACCCGCTGAACAAGGCTGCGGCTGCGGAGGCGGGGGAGGAAAGGAAGCGAACCGTGGGGAACACGGACAGTGAAACATGCTCCGGACGCAGTGCCGGGGAAAGCATGTCAAGTGACCTGGACCGTGTGCGGCAAGTAGCAGTGAAGGACAAGAACGCGCGGTTCACCGCGCTGCTGCACCATGTCAGTGTGCCACGGCTGATGATGGCGTTTGAGGACCTGAATCCCAGGGCGGCGCCGGGCGTAGACGGGGTGACCTGGCAGGAGTACGAGCGGGACCTGGTGGCTAACCTCCGGGACCTGCACGGGCGGGTGCAGTCAGGGCGCTACCGGGCGAGTCCGTCCAGGCGCGTGTACATCCCGAAGGCAGACGGGCGGCTGCGGCCGCTCGGCATCGCATCGCTGGAAGACAAGATCGTCCAGCGGGCGGTCACCGGGGTGCTGAACGCCGTGTACGAGGCGGATTTCCTGGGGTTCTCCTACGGGTTCCGGCCAGGGCGCAGCCCGCATGATGCGCTGGACGCGCTGACGGCCGGGATCTACCGGAAGAAGGTGAGCTGGGTGCTGGACGCGGATATCCGCGACTTCTTCGGCAGTCTTGACCGGGACTGGCTGACGAGGTTCCTCCGGCACCGGATCGCGGATGAAAGGGTCCTGCGGCTGATCAGCAAGTGGCTGGCCGCAGGAGTCGTCGAAGACGGGAAGCTGTCGAAAACTGAGCAGGGATCACCGCAGGGAGCATCGCTATCGCCGCTGCTCGCCAACGTGTACCTGCATTACGTCCTGGACCTGTGGGCTGACTGGTGGCGGAAGCGGCATGCGCGCGGTGACGTGATCATCGTGCGTTTCGCCGATGATTTCGTCGTCGGGTTCCAGTACCGGGACGACGCTGAGGAGTTCCAGGCGGCGCTGCGCGAGCGGTTCGCGGAGTTCAGCCTGGAGCTGCACCCGGAGAAGACCCGGCTGATCGAGTTCGGGCGGTACGCCGTCCCGAGGAGAAAGGCCCGGGGCGAGGGGAAGCCGGAGACGTTCTCGTTCCTGGGGTTCACGCACATCTGTGCGGTCTCCAGGCGGGGACGGTTCTGGGTACGGCGGGTCACCGACAGGAAACGGCTGCGGGCAAAGCTGAAGCAGGTGAAAACCGAGATCATGCGACGCCGGCACTTTCCCGTCCCCGCACAGGGACGATGGCTTGCCAGCGTGGTCACCGGGCACCAGAACTATTACGCGGTGCACGGCAATTACGAGGCGGTGAGTTTCTTCAGGTACGAGGTAACCCGGCACTGGCACCACGCGCTCAAGCGCCGCAGCCAGAAGAACCGGCTCCCCTGGGACAGGATGAACCGCCTGGCGAAACGCTGGCTGCCCAGAACCCGCATCACGCATCCGTACCCCGAGCAGCGCTTCGCCGCGAGCCACCCATGGTAGGAGCCCAGTGCGGTAATTCCGCTCGCTGGGATCTGCGCGGGGGGCCGCCCGCAAGGGCGGTCCCTACCGCGACGACCGCCTCACCCTTGGCGACGGCCTTCTTCCGCAACTCCAGGGCGGGCCCCGGGTGTTCCAGGAGCTGCCGGCCCCAGCGGTCGCCGATCTTGTAGCCCAGCAGCCCGCCGACCTCGTTGCCGATGGCCGCCACGATAAACACCGCGGCGATGTTGAGCTGGCCTTGGCTGGCGAGGACGGCCGCTGTGCAGACCGCGGCCGCCCCGACGAACGGGACACCCATGTACCCGGCCGCGGTGGCGGCGAAGACGGCCAGGTAGGCCCGGATGCCGACGCCGCCGCTTGAGCTAGCTGCGGCGATTGAGTGCATCGCGCGCCTCAAACCTGTGGGATGCCCGGCTCAGGTGTCGCTCCGCGTGCGTCGGCCCTGCGAGACCGAGGCGGGTTGATCCAGAAGCTGGAGCATGGCCGTTCATGGCGTTCCCTGCGCCGACACAAGAGCAACCCATGGCAACCGGGCGTGGCGGCGGACTGTGCGGCCCCGCCGGCAAGCTGTCGGCCGTGGCGAGATCCAGCTTTCCCCGCACGCTCAAGATCTGGGCCCGATCATGTTGACCGGCCGCCGCGCCGTTCGCGCTCTGGCTCACCGCCCCGCCCTCCCTCGGCGGCCCATTTCGTCCACCGTTCCGGTAACAGTGCAGGCCGATCTTCCTGCCTGTTAGGGCGAAGGTCCCTCGCTGGACACGAGCGTGGGGACCAACACGGTCAAGGTCAGCCGCATCTCCATGTGCGAGCACATCCAGCCTCGGCATCCGGGATAAGCGGCGCATGCCGGCGTGCCGGCCCCACGATGAACCCGCCTTTACCAGCGCTTTTGGGCCCGGCCGGCCTGCCGTCACCTTCGTCTCCTCAGGCCGGAGGCATTCTTCAATCTTGGATTGAGGTCAGATCGTGCCATGGGATTCCGCGAGGTCATCCTCGGGCCTGAGGCAGATCGCAGGACGTCCCCTGTCGCCAGCATGGATCGTGGCGCTGGCCGCTGCCGGCCTGCGTCATTCGATGCTGGGGGCGCTCGCTGTCAAGGTCATCACCGATCCAGGGTGACCGCACCTTGGCCGCAACCCACGTCTCCCGAGTGGGTTCAGGGGGGTGGTTCCTCGGGGGTCTTCTCCGGTTCCGGTTCGCGGAGACCGAGCGCTTTGGCGAGGGGAGTGGCGGCGAGGCCGTAGATGGCGACGGTTCCGACGATCACCAGGAACGTTGCGGGCAGCAGCTTGTTCGCCCCGCCGATGTGGAGTGCGACGAGCGGGGCCGAGAAGCTCGCGGCGGTGGACGCCGCGACGATGCCCCGCGGGTCCATGGATCCGACGAAGATCCGCTCGTTTCTGGTCAGGCTGGTCCGCACCGTGGCCCCCACCGCGACGGCCGGGCGGACCAGCAGCACCAGCAACGCCACCAGGGCCTGATCATGGAATCGCGGATCTGTACGGTCTAGTCGGAGGCGACGTCGGGCGTGCCGGCCGAGCGATTTGACAGCGTTCGCCGGCCCATCCGGATAGCTGTGTGAGGAGAATCCGGGGCCTGGCTGGAGTTACGCGGCGAGTCGCCAAGCGAATGAACCTCCGGGGGCGGGCGGGATGTCGGCGATGCCGGCCAGCTCGGCGGTGCGTTTCCTGGACTTGCGCAGCTCGCCGGGGTCATCGGGCCAGCCGCTGGCCGCGGCGGGGGCCCGGGCCTTCGCGACCTTGGCGGTGGCGGGCCGCAGCGCCGCGGGAAGCACCGGGAACGCGGACCCGTCCGCGGTGATCAGGAGCCCGGTGGCGGCCGGGCACGGACCTGGTTGCCGCGCGGCGTAGAACGCCTCGAAGTCGGCCACCGCCGCAATCGCCAGCTCTTCGGCCTGCCGTTTCCCGATCCTGATCGCGCCCTGCGCGCTGACCTGGTCCGCGGCCTGTTCGAACGGCACGACTGCGGACGCTTTCGCCCCCCGCTTGACGACCCCGGCCGAATAGGAGTGCGCCGTCGCCCAGTTCAGCTCCCGGTCCTGCGGATACAGGTTCTCCTTGCCGCGCTCGCGGTAGGCGATCCGGGACGTGCGCACCGGCCCCTAGATCATGACCCTGGTGTGCTCCTGGCCGTTCTCCACGGTGATGCGCACCTTCCCGTCGGCGCCGGTCACGTCGCTACGCCGCGGCTCGCGCGCGGCCCGCAGCCCCATGTGCGCCTCGGTGAGCCGCCGCATCAGCTCGTACCCGTCCGTCAGCGCCTTCTCCTCTAGCTGGTCATGCTCCAGGGCCAGCGCCTGCTCGCTGCGGGCCCAGCTGATCACCGACTCCAGGTGCTCGCGCACCCCCTCGAACAGCGAGTCCTCCGGATCCGCCGCCAGAACCTGCCCGGCCAGTGCCTCCCCCGGCTGCGGATGTGTCATGCTGGCGCCCACGGCCACCGTCTCCGTTCTCTTGGGAGTTCAGATGCCACAAAGACTGGGGCGGTGGCCTTTCCCGTGCATGCACCCCCGGCACGCCCGCCTGGTCATCATCGGCAGCATGCGCCTCATAAGTCTGTCACCTGCATCAACGCAATATTAGAAACAGAGATACATGCCCGCATGCCGGGACACTCCGGTAAAGCCGGTTTAATCCCGCTTTAAACCGGAATCGGGTATTTCAGGGAGAGCCGCACCCTTACGGGAACGCGGCACCAGGCAGGTTTAACCGAATTCACTATCATGCGCGCCCGTTAGAATTTTGTTACAATAGCGAAAGGGGGGTATGGCGGCGTGTGTGCGCTAGAAGGCGGTGCGCCAGGTATACAATTAGATCATTAGACCCGGGATCCGCCCCGGATCAAGCAGGAGGCGGTTATGATTTCTGGCCCGCCAGCAGTGGTTCTCCTGAGCGGTGGATTAGATTCGGCGACGGTGTTGGCGGTCGCGCGGGCTGAGGATTATACGCCGTATGCCATCAGTTTCCGTTACGGGCAGCGGCACAGCGTTGAGCTTGACGCGGCACGCCGCGTCGCCAGGGCGCTTGGTGTTGCCCGTCACGTGATTGTCGACTTCGACCTGCGGGTTTTCGGCGGCTCCGCGCTGACGGCCGACATCGGTGTACCGCACCATGACAGCGTAGAGGAGCTGGGCAGCGACATTCCGGTCACCTATGTTCCCGCGCGTAACACGGTGTTCCTCGGGTTCGCGCTGGCGTGGGCGGAGACGCTGGAGGCAAGCGACGTGTTCATCGGCGTGAACGCGCTTGACTACAGCGGTTACCCGGACTGCAGGCCGGAATACATACACGCCTATCAGGCGATGGCTAACCTGGCGACAAAGGCGGCGGTGGAAGGCCGCAAGCAGCTGCGGATCCACGCCCCGCTTATCAATCTCACCAAGCGGCAGATCATCGAGCGCGGCCTGGAGTTGGGTGTGGATTACTCACTGACGCATAGCTGTTATGAGCCGGGCCCGGGCGGCCAGCCATGCGGTACGTGTGACTCCTGCCTGCTGCGCCGCCGCGGGTTCGCTGAACTCGGGATGCCGGATCCGGCTGCTCACGCCGCGGTGACCGGCGGGCTATGACGTACCGGGTGAAAGAGATTTATTACACGTTACAGGGCGAAGGCACTCAGGTGGGGCGCGCGGCAGTGTTTTGCCGGTTCACCGGCTGCAATCTGTGGACCGGCCGGGAGAAAGACCGCGCACGTGCGGTCTGCCGTTTCTGCGATACCGATTTCATCGGCACGGACGGGCCGGGCGGCGGCAGGTTCGCCACAGCGCGCGACCTCGCCGCCGCAGTCGCCCGCGCCTGGGAGAACGGCCGCAGTAGGCAGGCGGGACGGTTTGTGGTGTGCACCGGCGGTGAGCCGTTGCTGCAGCTGGACCGGCTGGCGGTCGAGGCGTTACACGCCGCCGGGTTCGAGGTGGCGGTGGAGACCAACGGTACCCGCCAGCCGCCGGTGGGCCTGGACTGGGTGTGCGTCAGCCCGAAGGCTGGCGCACCGCTGCGGCTGACCCGCGGCGACGAGCTGAAACTGGTCTTCCCCCAAGTCGGCGCCCCGCCGCAGCTGTTTGAGGATCTCGGGATTGCGCGGCTGCTGCTGCAGCCGATGGACGGCCCCGACCGCGAGAAGAACACTCAGCTGGCGGTCGGGTACTGCCTGGCCCACCCGCGGTGGCGGCTGAGCCTGCAGACCCACAAATACCTCGGGATCGCGTGATGGACATCTTCCGCGAGTTCACCTTCGAGGCGGCGCACCGGCTCACCAGTGTGCCCGACGGGCACAAGTGCGCCCGCCTGCACGGCCACTCCTACCGGGTCGAGGTCCACGTCCACGGGCCGGCTGGGCGACAGACCGGGTGGGTGATGGATTTCCAGGAGATCAAGGACGCGTTCGCACCGCTGCACAACCAGCTCGACCACCACTACCTCAACGACGTGACCGGGCTGGGCAACCCGACCAGCGAGAACCTCGCCCAGTGGATCTGGGCCCGGCTGGCCCAGGCGCTGCCGCTCCAGCAGGTCGTGGTGCGGGAAACCTGCACATCGGGATGCGTCTACCGCGGGGAGCCGGACTGATGCTCGAAGACGTGCAAAACCGCCCCGACGACCGGGGGCTGCCGATCGACGAGGTCGGCATCACCGGCATCCGCTACCCGGTCACCGTCTGCGATCGAGACCAGGGCAAGCAGCCAACGATCGCGGACGTCAGCATGTCGGTCGACCTGCGCGCCGACGTCAAAGGCACCCACATGAGCCGGTTCATCGAGGTGCTTCACGACACGGCCGGGGAGATGACACCCCAGGCTCTCCCGGCGATCCTGGCGGCCATGCGGGACCGGCTTGGCGCATACACCGCCCGGCTGGAGGCATGGTTCCCGTATTTCCGGCGCCGCGCGGCCCCGGTGACCGGCGCCGCCGCGCTGATGGACTATCACTGCGGGCTCGCGGGTGAGCTCAACGGCGCCGGGATCTCGATAACGCTGTCGGTGCGGGTTCCCGTGACCAGCGTCTGCCCGTGCAGCAAGGCCATCAGCGATTACGGGGCTCACAATCAGCGCGCCCACATCACCATCCACGCCCGCCCCCACATCGGCGCCGGCGGCAAGCCGGCGCAGCTGTGCGCCGACGACCTCATCGATATCGCCGAGGCCGCCGCGTCCTGCCAGGTGTTCCCGCTGCTCAAACGCCCCGACGAACGGCACGTCACCATGCTCGCCCACGACAACCCCGTCTTCGTGGAAGACATGGCCCGCACCGCCGCCCAAGCCCTCCACGCTGATGCGCGGATCACCTGGTTCAGCGTGGAAGCAGCCAGCGAGGAAAGCATCCACAACCACGGCGCCTTCGCCCGAGTCGAATCCACACCCATCCGTGACGGCCCCGTCCTGCTTTCCGCGAGGGTGATATGAGCGAACTTTACGGTGCCAAGATGGTCCGCGAAGCCCATCTTGAGGCATTTGACAACCGGGCACCAGACCGCGACTACACCATACAGTTCACCATTCCCGAGTTCACGTGCGTTTGCCCGAGATCCGGGTTCCCGGATTTCGCCGCCATCTACGTGAGATACATACCCGGCCCACGGTGTGTTGAGCTGAAATCTCTCAAACTTTACATCAACCAGTACCGGGATCAGCCGGTCTACCACGAGGACGTGGTGAACCGGATTCTGGGTGACCTCGTGGAACTCCTGGATCCCCGCTACTGCGGGGTTGTGGGCGATTTCAACGTGCGGGGCAACATCAAGACGGTTGTTTCGGCCGCGTACCGCAGCCCGGACTGGGCTGGAGAACCGGGCCCGTGGTGGCCCGGCCCCGGCGCAAATACTACATCATCCATTTCCGCGGGAACGTTATAAGCCCGTGCGGTCATGTTCGCTTTCCGCACGGGTCTCCAGAAAGCGAAGGGAGCAGGTGCATTGGACGCCCACCGCGTACCGGATTTCAAGCTGCACGACTTCATGGCGTTCGGTGTGCCGGAGGAGCTTATCGCGCAGCGGCCCGCCGACCCCCGGGACAGTTCCCGCCTCATGGTGCTCGACCGCCATGCCGGCACCATCGAGCACCGCATCTTCCGCGACCTGCCCGGTATTATCGGCCCTTCCTACACGATCGTGCTGAACAACACGAAGGTGATCAACTGCAAGCTTGAGCTCAGCCGGCCGCACGGGCGCCGCCGCAACCCGCCACACCATCTATCTGCTGCACCGCAGCACCGACGGCAGCTTGCAGGTCAGCGGGGAAACACTCGGCGCGATACCCCTTGGGCAGCCGATGCGCGTGGCCGGCAGCACCCTTTCCGCCACGGTCACTGGCCGCGCCGATGACGGCTCGGCAACGGTAAGATTCACCGGCGCGGCCGACACCGAGGCCGAATTACGCCGCGTAGCGCAGGTGCCGCTTCCGCCCTACATTCACGACATCTCCGCCGAAGACCGCTACCAGACCGTTTACGCCAAGCACGACGGGTCGGTCGCCGCACCCACCGCCGGGCTGCATTTCAGCGACGCGGTTTTCGCGCGGCTGCGCGGCCGGGGGGTGCGGGTGCACGAACTGACCTTGCATGTCGGCTACGGGACCTTCGCCCACGTCCAGCACGAAGACCTGTCCGCGCACCCAATGCCCGCCGAGCACTTCAGCCTCAGCGCACACACCGCGCGCGCGCTGAATGAGCAGCGGGCACACAAGGCCCGGCTGCTCGCGGTGGGAACAACCGTGACACGCGTCCTGGAATCATGCGCCACCCCCAGCGGCGTCCTTGTTCCCCGTGACGGAAGCACGGACCTGTTCATCTACCCGCCATACACGTTCAAAGTGGTAGACGCGCTGCTGACCAACTTCCACATGCCCGGCCTCACCCCGGTCATGCTGGTATCCGCGTTCGCGGGTTACGACCTCACCATGGAGGCCTACCGGGTAGCGGTCGCCGAAAGATACCGGTTTTTCAGCTTCGGAGACGCCATGCTCATCCGCTAACCCCAGCCGCAGGCGCTGTTTCCCGCGCGTGAGGTCAGGTGCTCTGCTCCCGTTCACGCCCGGCGGCCTGCGGACTGGGGACTATGGCAAGCTCCGCGCTAGGGAAGGGGAGAGGTTGGTCTCGTACCGGGCGGTGCTGGCGACCCCAGGCGCGCGGTCCTTCGTGATCGCTGCGTTTATTGGCCGACTTCCATTGTCCATGCTTGGCCTTGGCACGATTGTGCTAGTCCAAAGCCGCACCGGATCTTACGGCCTGGCCGGGGCCGCTGCCGCGACGCTGGTGGTGTCCATGTCGGTCGCCGCGCCAGCGGCTCGGCCGGCTGGCTGACCGGTCCGGCCAGGCCCGGGTGCTGGTTGCTAGTCTCGCCGTGCATCTGGCTGGTCTTGCCGGTGTCGTGACAGCAGCCCTCACCGGCGCGCCGCGCTGGACCCTGTTCGCGGCCGCGGCCCCCGCGGGCGCCGCGGTTCCCCAGCTTTCGTCGATGGTGCGGACCCGCTGGGCGTGCCTGCTGGGCGGCAGCCCCACTCTGCAGACGGCCTATGCGCTGGAGTCCGTCCTCGACGAGGTCGTCTTCATCGCAGGCCCGGTGCTCGTCACGACCCTCGCGACCCAGGTCACGGCCGCGGCCGGGCTGGGCAGCGCGGCGGCGTTCGCGGTCATTGGCACGCTGGCGTTCGCATCCCTCCGAGCGACCCAGCCGGCGCCGGTCGCCGTAACCCGCAGCGGGCCGCACGCGATCGCCGTGCCCGGCCTTCGTGTCCTTGCCGCAGCATTCCTTGCGGCCGGGATGATCATCGGCGCGGTCGAGATTGTGATGGTCGCCTTCGCGGCCGAGCATGGTGCCCGGCTCATGGCCGGGCCGCTGCTTGCCGTGATGGGTAGCGGGAGCCTGCTGGCTGGGCTGTGGTATGGCGCCCGCCGCTGGCACGCGCCCGGGCAGCAGCGCCTGGTGGCTGCCCTCGCCGCCCTTACCGGCGGCACGCTCCTGCTGGCCGCCGCGCGGACGATCCCGCAGATGCTGGCCGCCGCGCTGGCGGCCGGGTCCGCGATCTCGCCGATGTTCATCACAGGTTATGCGCTTGTTGGGCAGCTGGTCCCCGGTTCCGTGCTGACCGAGGGATTCACCTGGCTCATCGCTGCAGCCGGGATCGGTATCGCGGCCGGGACATCCGCCGGCGGCTTCACCGCCGACCATGTCGCCGCCCGCGCGGCATTTCTGATCGCGACAGCAGCCGCGCTGCTCGCCGCGTCGATTGCGGCGGCGGGCCGCCACTGGCTGCGCGGCCCAGCCGCCGTGCCTGGCGAACAGGCTCGGCGGTGAACATGATCCTCACTCCAGGTGACGCGGGCTGGGACGCCGCGCGACAAGCGCGGAACCCCGCCGTGGACCAGCGGCCGGCTGCGGTCGCGGTGCCGCAGACCGCGCGCGACGTCGCCGACGCCATCACCTTCGCCCGCCGCCGTGGCCTGCGGGTCACGGCACAGGCCACCGGTCACGGCGCCGCGCCCCTCGGCCCGCTGACCGGCACGCTGCTGGTCAAGACACACGCCATGCGGTGCGTGCGGATCGACCCCGCAACCCAGATCGCCCGGGTCGGCGCCGGCGCTGTCTGGCAGGACGTAGCCGACGCGGCGGCCGAGCATGGCCTGGCCTGGCTCGCGGGCGCCTCGCCCGATGTCGGCGTGGCCGGCTACACGCTCGGCGGCGGCATCAGCTGGCTCAGCCGCGCCTACGGGCTGTCGTCCAGCAATGTGACGGCGATCGAGCTTGTCACCGCCGACGGTCACCTGCTGCGAGCCGACGCACGCCACGAACCGGAGCTGTTCTGGGCGTTGCGCGGCGGCGGCGGCAGTTTCGGCATCGTCACCGCGATCGAGCTGCGGCTGTTCCCGGTCAGCGAGGTCTACGCCGGCCTGTTGTGGTGGCCGGTCGAGGCTGGCCCGCAGGTCCTTCGCGCCTGGCGGGAGCTGACCCAAAGCGGGCCGCCCGACCAGTTCACCACGTTGTTCCGTTACCAGAGGTTCCCGGCTGGCCGCCAGGTCCCCCGGGCGCTGCGCGGGGGCTCGTTCGCTGTCGTCGACGTGGTCCACACCGGGTCACCCGCCGGCGCGGACGCCCTGCTCGCCCCCCTGCGGGTGACGGGGCCTATCAAGGACACGATTCAGACCATTCCCGCGCGGGAACTCGGGCACTTGGACATCGATCTGCAGCAGCCCCCGCCCGCAGCGGCCGACGGTTTGCTGCTCGCCGATCTGCCAGCCGAGGCGGCCAGCGCGTTCGACCGTGCCGCAGGCCCCGCCGCACCCTCACCGCTCGTGTGGGCCGAACTGCGGCAGATCGGCGGCGAAATAAGCCGCGCACGGCCCGGCAACGGAGCGCTGGCCGCGATCGACGCGAGCTACACCTTGTTGGCCGCCGCCACGGCACCAGACCCGCACGCCACCCCAACGGCCGCCGCGCACGTCGAAGCCGTCACGACCGCCATGGCCCCGTGGGCGGCACGCCAGATGTTTCTCAACATCGCCGAGACCCACCGCGATCCTGCCAGTTTCTGGACCCCATCGGCTTACGACCGCCTGCGCCGCATCAAGACCGCCGCCGACCCCGGCAACCTCATCCGCTCCAACCACGAGGTGCCGCCCGCCGACTAATCCACCCTTGCGCCGCCCGCGGCTGGGGTTAGCGGATGAGCATGGCGTCTCCGAAGCTGAAAAACCGGTATCTTTCGGCGACCGCTACCCGGTAGGCCTCCATGGTGAGGTCGTAGCCCGCGAACGCGGATACCAGCATGACCGGGGTGAGGCCGGGCATGTGGAAGTTGGTCAGCAGCTCGTCTACCACTTTGAACGTGTATGGCGGGTAGATGAACAGGTCCGCGCTTCCGTCACGGGGAACAAGGACGCCGCTGGGGGTGGCGCATGATTCCAGGACGCGTGTCAAGGTTGTTCCCACCGCGAGCAGCCGGGTCTTGTGTGCCCGCTGCTCATTCAGCGCGTGCACGGCCGGCTCAAGGTGGGCTGCCCGGCGAGGATCGCGGCGAACGGGGAGGGCCCCGCAGGTGCGGGCCAGCCACGCATTGGAGAACGGCGCGCCGTTGTGCGTGGCGACCTCCGCTGACGATGTTCTCGAGCCGCGATCAGCTCAATCCGTGCTCAAGGATGCGGCAGCAGCGCCGGCTTGAGGGTGATCGAGATCGGCTGTGGGGCACATGCCCTGCTGCTTGATTTGCCAAAGGATCCCGAACGGCTGCCGCGAGTGACACGCCCGCGGCAGCCGTTCGGGATTATGCTGCCCGTCACCTGGACGCCCGGGGCCGGATCCCGCGGGCGCCATAGCGCCCAACTGACGGGTGGATCGCCGTCGGCGCCACGCAGCCCGTGCTCCGGGCCGGAGTGGACGCAGAGATGCCCGTGGGTCACGTCGGTAGCGGGTCACGCCCCGCCGGATGGCGCTTTGGCCGGCCCGGGCGGCGTGCCCGCGGCGGCCTGGCGAGCCCTATGCCGGCGCTTGTAGCGCATGATGAGGACGACAACCACAGCCGCGACCGCGAGCCCTCCGATGAGCATGCCCACGCTGACCGAGTCGTGGTGGCCGGTAGTGACCTTGCCCGCTCCGTAAGCGGCCGGGCCGACCGACAGGATGAACGCGACGCCGGCGAAAAAGTTCCAGACCGCGAATTGGCTGAACTTCATCTCCAGAGCGCCCGACACCATCGAAGGCGTGAAGAAAACGGCGGCGCGTCCCCACTTCTTGTAGACCGCCTCACCCTTGGCGACGGCCTTCTTCCGCAACTCCAGGGCGGGCCCCGGGTGTTCCAGGAGCTGCCGGCCCCAGCGGTCGCCGATCTTGTAGCCCAGCAGCCCGCCGACCTCGTTGCCGATGGCCGCCACGATAAACACCGCGGCGATGTTGAGCTGGCCTTGGCTGGCGAGGACGGCCGCTGTGCAGACCGCGGCCGCCCCGACGAACGGGACACCCATGTACCCGGCCGCGGTGGCGGCGAAGACGGCCAGGTAGGCCCGGATGCCGACGCCGCCGCTTGAGCTAGCTGCGGCGATTGAGTGCATCGCGCGCCTCAAACCTGTGGGATGCCCGGCTCAGGTGTCGCTCCGCGTGCGTCGGCCCTGCGAGACCGAGGCGGGTTGATCCAGAAGCTGGAGCATGGCCGTTCATGGCGTTCCCTGCGCCGACACAAGAGCAACCCATGGCAACCGGGCGTGGCGGCGGACTGTGCGGCCCCGCCGGCAAGCTGTCGGCCGTGGCGAGATCCAGCTTTCCCCGCACGCTCAAGATCTGGGCCCGATCATGTTGACCGGCCGCCGCGCCGTTCGCGCTCTGGCTCACCGCCCCGCCCTCCCTCGGCGGCCCATTTCGTCCACCGTTCCGGTAACAGTGCAGGCCGATCTTCCTGCCTGTTAGGGCGAAGGTCCCTCGCTGGACACGAGCGTGGGGACCAACACGGTCAAGGTCAGCCGCATCTCCATGTGCGAGCACATCCAGCCTCGGCATCCGGGATAAGCGGCGCATGCCGGCGTGCCGGCCCCACGATGAACCCGCCTTTACCAGCGCTTTTGGGCCCGGCCGGCCTGCCGTCACCTTCGTCTCCTCAGGCCGGAGGCATTCTTCAATCTTGGATTGAGGTCAGATCGTGCCATGGGATTCCGCGAGGTCATCCTCGGGCCTGAGGCAGATCGCAGGACGTCCCCTGTCGCCAGCATGGATCGTGGCGCTGGCCGCTGCCGGCCTGCGTCATTCGATGCTGGGGGCGCTCGCTGTCAAGGTCATCACCGATCCAGGGTGACCGCACCTTGGCCGCAACCCACGTCTCCCGAGTGGGTTCAGGGGGGTGGTTTCCTCGGGGGTCTTCTCCGGTTCCGGTTCGCGGAGACCGAGCGCTTTGGCGAGGGGAGTGGCGGCGAGGCCGTAGATGGCGACGGTTCCGACGATCACCAGGAACGTTGCGGGCAGCAGCTTGTTCGCCCCGCCGATGTGGAGTGCGACGAGCGGGGCCGAGAAGCTCGCGGCGGTGGACGCCGCGACGATGCCCCGCGGGTCCATGGATCCGACGAAGATCCGCTCGTTTCTGGTCAGGCTGGTCCGCACCGTGGCCCCCACCGCGACGGCCGGGCGGACCAGCAGCACCAGCAACGCCACCAGGGCCAACGTGGGCCAGATCACCCCCCGCAGGGACGTGGGGGTCACCGTGGCGGAGATCGAGATGAACAGCACCCCGATGGCCAGCTGGACCACCGTCTTGATGAACGGGCGGTCCCCGGGCAGGTCCACCCCGCGCATGTTCGCCAGGACTATCCCCATGGTGATGGCGGCGACCAGCCCGGTGTCGTCCTGGATCGCGTCGCACACACCCGCGATGGTGATTACCGTGGCGATGATGGCCTGGGTGGCGAGGATGCCGGTGAGCTTCAGCTTCTTCAGCAGCAGCCACAGCACGGCGACGCCGGCCGCGCCGCCAGCGACGCCCAGACCGATCCGCCCGGCGAAGCTGAGCACGCCGTGCAGCAGGTGGCGGGTGTGGCTCGATTGCAGCTCATTGAAGACGACCACGGCGATGATAGCGCCGATGGGGTCGATGGTCGTGCCCTCATAGCCCAGGACCGTGGTCAGCCTCTTGCCTGGCCGGGCGGCGGCCAGGATGGGGGTCACCACGGTGGGGCCCGAGACGATCAGGATCGCGCCGAGCATGATGGCCGCCTGCGATGACAGCCCGAGCAGCAGGCCCCCGAAGAACCCAGCGCCGGCCCAGGTCATCGGGATGCCCAGATTGCGCAGGCGGTTCACGACGCGGCGGCTGTCGCCCTCCAGCCCTGTGGTGACCAGATCGAGCCCGCCGTCGAACAAGATGATCGCGACCGCCAGGCTGACCAGCGGCGGGAACGCCGCCCCGAAGATCTTGTCCGGATTGACCACAGTGGTCAGGGCGCCCGCGGCGAATCCGGCCGGCAGGAGCAAGATGATCGCCGGGATGCGGAAGCTCGCCGCGATAATCTGGCAGGCCACGGCCAGCCCGACGATAAGAGCGAGACCGGCGAAGATCTGGGAAGCGCTCATGGGCTGGGCAGCGTACCCGGTCTGTCGCTGGAGCCGCTGGTGGGCCCGGTGGCACGCTGAACCTGACCGCCGTCGGCTGGGTCATCGGCTGGCGGCGAGTCCGGTCCCTGGTATCGGCGTGCCGACTTGGCTGGGTCCGCGCCAGCCGCGACCGGTGCGTTGATCTTGGAGTCGCCTGCGGCTGCACGCACGGAGCGTCTCCTCTTACGCGCGACGCAGCCCAACAGCTGGGCAAGCGGCTCCTCAAGTGGCGGGGGAGGGCGTAACACATGACAACAGTGGGTGAGGCCACCGAGGCACAGGCCGACCGGGCCGCGCGAATCCGAACGCCCGCCGAGGCGGCGACCACGGCATCCAGGCTGCCTTGAGCCGCGGGCGAACCCGGTGTCGACGCGCGACAGACACTGGCTGGCGTGGCCAATCATCAGGCCTTCCGCGCGGTGCTGAACACCAGGATGTACTCCTCAACCGCGCGGATCACACATTTCGTCGCTTCCACGGCGTCGGCACGGATCGCCGCGCAGACACTGCGGCTGGCCGCGAGCGCGTCCGTGTCCTGCCATACGGTCTCACTGATCAGATGCCCGGACGCCCGGTCGGTGAACAAGAGCGCGCTGCAGAAACCGGCGGTTTCCGCGAGCGACGGGACCGCGGTATCCCCGAACGCCTCTACAGCGTCGTCGACCGCTTTGGGCTGGACGTCCATCCGCGTCAGCTGGGCCCCTTCTCCGCCACGGACAAGTGCCTCCCGCTCGAAGACGGGTACCGCGTAGCGCTCGACAGTGACCGTTCCTTTAGCCCGCCGGGTCAGTTCGCTGCGGATGGGCCCCGCTGTTCTCTCGCTGTCCCGCAGCGCATTGTGCGACGCCCAGAACGACTCGGCAATCGCGACGCCGCGTTCCGGGTTCGCCTGCAGTGACATTCCCAGGCTGCCTGGCTGGCTCTCGACTGCCGCGCGAACCTCGCCCTCGATGTATCTGACGCAGTCACCCAGCAGCTGCGGATCTGCGGTGATCAGATCAACCTCGACATGCAACACGGCAACCCCCACACGGGCTCTCAGCGATCTCCGGGAAAGGCCCGGTTGCCTCCGTCGCTCGCACCATTGAATGCACCACCCTACGTTTCCCTTGCAGCCGCGCACGTGTCAAGCCGCCTGATCATGGAATCGCGGATCTGTACGGTCTAGTCGGAGGCGACGTCGGGCGTGCCGGCCGGCGTGCTTGCCCTGCGGGCACGCCAGTCCGCGCGCCCCGCTGCCCGAAGATTAGGTCCTGCGTGATCGATCCGATGTGATCGACCCCGAGAAGACCCATCTGGGCCCGAGGGATGCCGCCCTGGTGCTGGGGTGGCGGTTACCATACGGTCACAAGCTGCCGCGGCGGGGCGCCGGTGCGGGCCCATTCGGCTGCCAGCAGCGGGTAACGGCAGACAATGAGCCGCTCGCCGGGGTGATCGGGGTGGGTATCTCGGCTGGATCCTGCTGGTCAGACAGCGACAGCTGCAGCGGCCCGTCATCGGCGGCAGCTTCTTGATCGCGGGAGCGCGCGGCGCGGTCAGCCACGCCACCCCACCGAGTTTGCGCAGCGCATCGATGTGGGCCGAGGTGATCATGCCGCGGTTCCCACGATGACCATCTGCCCGTCCCGGAAATGTCCCGCACCACCTGAACGGCGTCCGTGAATGCGGCTGACCTGCGGCTAGCCAGGTCGACCAGGTTGACGGCTGCCGGCGTCTCCCCGACGCCGCCGCGGTGATGTACGAGGCGTAGACCGTCGCGCGGCGGCCGTCTTCGTGAGACTGGCGATTCGCTGGGTGTTACGGGTGCTCATGAACCGGGCGAACTGCTAGCCGAACTCGCCGCGCGCCCGGCTCGCCCCCGCATCGAGTTGCGCCGCAAGCTCGCTCATGGCGAGCAGCGTGGCGGCGGGCGCGCCGCGCTCGGCCACCATGCGCGCGGCGAGCGACCGGATCACCTCGCGCTGGACGTACCCGTCCTGGATCTCACCAAGGCAATCCTGCAGCTGCTTCAGATCCCTCACGGCGCTGCGGTGCGTCGGCGGGTCGTGCAGCGCGGCGAAGAACTCAAGCAGGTAACGCAGTTCCTTGCCGCGCTTCCTGACCAGGTGGAGATCCTCTTCCGGTGAGGCGGCCGTAATGGCGGAGCCGGTCCCGCGAGCCTGCGGCAGGCCCGCTGGATCCGCGCCGCGGCAAGGCCGGCGATGGGCATCTGCTCGGGGCCGCCCCGGCCACGCTCGGGCCGGTGGGGATGGGGCTTTGCCGCCGAGCGCGGCGCGCCAGTCCCTGGTGAGGTCGGCGAAGCGAGCCGAGCGCAGGCCGCGGACCAGCCGGCGGCGCTGTAGCGGACCAGGCTGTCGTGCAACGGCGCGAGATGGGCAGCTGACGCCGTGACGAGGCCCGCGGCGGCCTGGGAGAAGCCGAGCAGATGCACGTCCAGGTCACGGGTCGGTGTGGTCAGCTGCCCGAGCCACCTGAACTCGGGCGCGAACCGCGCCGCGAGATCACCGGGTAGCGCGTCGCCCGCCAGTTTCAGCGCGGCCCGCGTCCGGCGGACGGCGACCCGGAGATCGTGCAGGAACTCGGTGTCGATGTCGCGGATGACGCCGTCGAGGTTGGCTTCGGCGATGTCCAGCAGGCGCGCACCGCCGCGACGGCAGGCATCGACGGTGTGAGGGCGGCGTCGACCTGGCTGCTGTAGTCGCCAGCCTGCCACCCAAGGGCGGCGAGCGCCAGCTGAAAGGCCGATCCGCCGGCTGCGGTCACCCCAGGCAGGCCGGCGAGCAGCCGCTCGACCTGGTTGGCCTGGGCGTCGTAGCCGCGTAGCGGCGTGACTGTCAGCCGCGTCGGGACTGCACTCGCAGCGGGGCCGCGCGCAGAGGCGTTGTCGACGGTGAGGCGCATTACCGTCTTGTGCTCCCGTCAAGCACACGCAGGTTGCGCTGGGTGCTCGCGGCGGCGGCCACCGGGAGCAGCCCCCGGATCCCGGCGATCTGCGCGACGCGTTCGCGTACCACACCAGCGGGAATCGTCCCGGGCACGCGCGGCCAGGTCATTCGCGGCATCTCCGCGGCTATCCGCTCGCCTTCCGGCGTCACAAATGCGAGTTCGTGCATGCCGGTCCCGCTGATGTATTCGAGCGTGCTGCCGGCGCGGTAGAGGCGCCAGTCGAACGTGTCCAGCCACAATCGGGTCGGGCCGGTCCGGCGGCGGGTCGAACACCGCATGGCTGTCACGGGGCACCGCAGCCCGTGCTTGCTTACCCCGCTCCGCGCGCTCCGCCGGCGTCAGCTGCCCAACCCCAGAATCGAGCTGGTACCCCTGCCTGGCCCCGGGGCGGAGCCCCGCCGCCGCTGGGGCCGGCAGGTCAGCTGACTTCCCCGGCGGCCTCCTGGACGGCCTTGTCGACGTCCTTCGCGCTCACGTCGAGCTCCTTGGCGACGTGCTTCTCGGCCTTCAAGCCCGCCTTCTCCACAGCCTGCTGCAGCTTGCGCTCCCCGACGATCACAAGGGCCGCCCGGTGGCCTGCATCTACGCTTGACTCTCCGCAAACGGCGCGTTGTGTGCCCGGCGGGTGAGAGACTGCTTAACGGCTCGCTTGGCTAGCTGAGGGGACGGCATGCGGGGCAGCGACACATGATCCTCGCGGCGGTTGCTGCCGAGGCGTCGGCCGAGAAGTTCACCGGGCTGATGGATCACGTTGCCCAGGGTTTCGAGGCACTGGGAGCCGCGATCCTGGTGGTCGGCGTGATCTGGTCGTTCGTGCTCGCGGCGGTGGCCGGCGGCGGTCCGGCTGGTCGGCAAAAGTTTACCTGGTACTGCGCCAGGCATTCGGCGGGACCCTGCTGCTCGGGCTGGAGATCCTGGTCGCCGCCGACCTGGTTCGCACCGTCGCGGTCTCGCCCACTCTCGACAATGTCCTCGTGCTCGGGCTGATCGTGGTGATCAGGACGTTCCTGAGCTTCTCGCTGGAAACCGAGATCGAGGGCGTTGCGCCGTGGCGGCGGGCCCTGATCAGCGGCGCGGGGACGATCCGCCGGGCCTCGGCTCGCGCGCTGGACTCCGAGACGCCGCCCTGAAAAGCGCCAGGTAGTGTCGTGTCTGCGACCACACGTCGGTAACAAGACCATCAGCCGGTAGAGACGTTCTTCCGCGCATGCTCCGGGTGAACTAGCCGGTTGTGGGTCCACGTCACCATCTCCGCGACGTCCAGAGCCTTTCCCTCGAGGACGTGCTCGGCGGAAGACAGCCTTCAGGCGTCAGCGTCATTGTCGGCGCCCGGCCGCTGGTACAGCCATTCCGCACAGGACCTGGAGTCATCCGGGCCGGGTTGCACGCCTGCGGGCAGGGCCTGGGCGAACACGACCGCGGCGGTGGCCTCGAGTTCGCTGCGGAGCAGATCGGCGGGGCCGGTCGCCTCGAATCGCCGGGGAGCCCGGTTGGGGCTCATTTGCAGGAAGGCAGAGTCTGAACAGGCGTTGATGGCGGGTCGGTGACCATCGGCGAGGTCATCGCGAGCTACAACGCCGACTTCCGCGCCGGTAGGCGCCGAATGCCTCGTCCTGTCGCTGGGCCTACCGCCCGGCCCGATCGTGCATGCTCCCGCCGCGGGCGATCAGGTAGACCAGGACGCCTAGCAGCGGGATGAACAGCACGAAGAGGAACCACAGGGCCTTGGCCAAGCCGGACAGATCAGGGCTGCGGAAGATGTCGATGAACACCATGATCAGGATCCAGATCCAGATGACGAACAGGAAGACCTCGAAGATCGTCCAGAACACGGCAAGCAGAGGATAGGAGTAGGAACTGGCGGAAGCGACTGGCATGGTTGTCTCCCTTGGCGCGAAGCAATGCCGTCAAGCTGCCCCGGCGCGCGAGGACAGCCTAGACGTGAGGCGCCACGATCATACTGGGGCCAGCGGTACACGTCACTCCTACTGCGCGACGCGGGGCATTCGCCGTGCGTCAGCTATGGCTGCGATGTCCGCGGAAGCGGACACAACAGGACGGCCAGCCCTGGGCGGCGAGCACGCGGGCCGATCCCAGCCCGGCCGAGGTGCCCCCGGGCATACGCTGGGCCGTTTCCTATGGCCAGGGTGGTCGCCCGGAGCGCTCTGTGTACAATAAATACGGCGACATGTGAGATGAAATGGTCAACGTAGGATTTGCGCGGCATGGCCAAGTGGCGCCGGGCACCGTCATCTCGCGCGGCCCCAGCGAGCCAGCCCATTCGCGGGCGGCGAGCCGTCGGCGCGTGATCATGTTCGTGATCGTGCCGGCTGCGGTGGCACATCTTGCGCGGGACAGCCGCACCCAGCGGCACGCGGCCGTGCTGGTGATCGGGCTGGCCGCGGCGGGAGGTCTTGCGCGGCATGGCCATGCTGGCTTGCTCTCGCGCCTGGCTGCTTGGGACGAACGGAGGAAATTGCGCCATCTGCGCACGGTCAAGGCTCGAGAGGCCTGATTGGCCCCAATGACTGCCGCTTCGTTGGAGCGATGTGACCCGGGCAGCGAACCGCAGCTCATCCGGCTCATTGAGCTGGCCAGGCGCCCGTAGCAATCCGCGCCGGGTGCTTGTTGGACGGGAAGCGCGGGCGCGGCGCAGGATGGATGGATGAGATTAGGGGCGCCACGGTGGTTTGGCGCGCTCAGTCCGCGTCGGCGGCTTGTCGTGGGCACGTCACTGCTGGTAGCCGCCGGGTTCGTCGTCTTTGGCGGCCTCAGGGCCGCGCAGGGGGGTGACGCGACGGCGCCCGCCGACCCCAGTTCCTCACAGCCCAGCGGCCCGCGGCCGGCCGCCTCATCGCCCGGTGACTCTCTGTCTAGCCCCTTCCTGCCCGCTGCTGTCGTCCTGGTGCCGGGCTACGGCGGCAACACCCGGTCGCTCGGCACCCTGGCGGCACGCATCAGGGCCATGGGCGACACGGCCACGATCGTGGCGCTTCCCGTGGGTGGCACCGGCGACCTGGAGGCGCAGGCGGAGGTGCTGAACGGCTACGTGAACCGGGCGCTGCGAAGCGGCGATCGCTCGGTGGACGTGATCGGGTACTCGGCCGGTGGCGTCGTCGCGCGGCTGTGGGACGTAGAGCACGACGGTGCGAGCAAGGTCAAGCAGATCATCACCCTGGGGTCGCCGCTGCACGGCGCCGAGCTCGCGGCTGTCGGTGCGGCCGTGGATCCGGCGGCGTGCCCGGTCGCGTGCCAGCAACTCGTGCCCGGCAGCGCGCTGCTGACCAGGCTCGACCGGATCCCGCTGACGAGCCCGCCCGCCTGGCTGTCGCTGTGGACCGTCAACGATCAGACCGTGCAGCCACCCGATTCCGCCCGCCTGCCCGGAGCCGTGAACGTCCCGCTGCAGAGCGTCTGTCCCGGTGCCGTGATCCAGCATGGCCAGCTCCCGTCCGATCCGCTCGTCATCGGGATCGTGCTCAGCACCCTCGCCCAGCACCATCGCACCGGGGCGCCCGCCACCACCGATTGCCGTTGGTTGCAAGCTGTCGGCCGCGTCGGCTAGGCCGATCATGGGTCACGACGTAACGGCGGGCCGGTCCGTCGTTATGTCGTTATGTCCTTGGTGGCGAAGTTTGCCCAGGCTGCGGCCAGGAAGATGGCGACGTACACCGCCTGTATGCCGAAACCTCGCTGGATGTCGCGCCAGAAGATGGGCTGCCTGAAGAAGTCGATCCAGGCCAGCCAGTAGCGGGTCGGCACGTATGGCCGGACCGATGCAGCGGCGTCGAGCGTGGCGAGGACCTCGCTCGCGATCAGCACCGCGAGCCCGCCGAGCGCGGAGCCGAGCGCCGAGTCGGTAACCGTGGAAAGGAAGAGGGTGATCGCGGCGACTCCAAGCATGGACACGGTGATGAACGCAATAGCGCCACCGATCCGTTCGAGTAGCTGCAGCGCCGTCAGAGACGGGCCGGACAGGGACGTGGCGGCGGCGCCGGTCTGGACACCGCCGGTCTGCAGCTGCTGTAAGGCGCCCGGCTGGCCGACCGCGGCGGGCGCCGCCGACCTCAGGAGCAGGACACCGGTCAGATATGAGGTGACGGTCACACTGACGACGGCCATGAGGACATAGACGATGATCGTGAAAAGCTTGGCGACCAGAAACCTGGTGCGCCCAATCGGGCGGATCAGCAGGTAGCGCAGCGTCCCCGCGGTCGCCTCGCCCGCGACCGAGTCGCCGGCCACGACCGCGACCGCGACAGGGAGGAACACCGGCAGCACGAGGGCGAGCGCCGCGGCCGGGTACAGCGAGCCATCCTGCAGAACGGCGGATAGGAAGGCGCTCCCCTGGCCAGGAGGCGGTGCCAGGTGGGTAACGGAAACGAAGATCGCGACGGCGATCGGGAGACTGCAGATCAGGCCAATGCTGATCCAGGTACGCGGCCTGCGCACCAGCTTGCGAAGCTCGACAGCGATCATTGCTCCGTCTCGCAGACCTGGTCAGATCCTGCGCTCGTTGTTTCGAGCATGAGCTGTTCGAGTGAGCGGCGCTGCGGGCGGATCTCCGTCACGCGCACGCCCTCGCCCACCAGGCGCGCGTTGAGCGCTGCCGTGTCGTCATGGCGCACCACCAGTTCTGCGCCGTCCCTGGTTTCGACGCGCCCGTCGAGCAATGCGGCGATGCGGTCGGCGTCCGGGCTGCTCACGACGACGCGCCCGGTCGGGGCCTGGAGCGCGGAAAGCGTTTCCTGCACCACCAGCCTGCCCCGGTCGACAATCCCCACCCTCATGCAGAGCTGTTCCACCTCAGAAAGCAGATGGCTGGACAGGAAGACCGTGGTCCCGGCCTCGTTGAGCTCGATGAGCAGATCCCTGATGTCGCGGATGCCCCGCGGATCGAGGCCGTTGGACGGTTCGTCAAGGATGAGAAGCCGCGGTGAACGTACCAGAGCGGCGGCGAGCCCGAGGCGCTGCCGCATGCCAAGAGAGTAGGCGCGGACCGGCCGCCGGTCGACGCCCGCGAGGCCGACGCGCTCCAGCGCCTCGCCGATCCGCGCGCGCCGCGTCCGCCGATCCCCGGCCGGCCCCGCGGCGTCAAACAGTGCCAGGTTGGCCCGTCCCGACATGTGGGGGTAGGCAGCGGGCTCCTCGACGAGCGCGCCGATCTCGGGCAGCACGCGTCCAGCGCACTTCGGCATGGGCAAGCCCATGATCTCGATCTCACCGCTCGTCGCATAGATGAGGCCGAGCAGCAGCCGGACCAGCGTTGTCTTGCCAGAGCCGTTCGGCCCGAGCAGGCCGTAACGGTCACCCTCACCGACGACGATATCGGCGGAGTCGAGCGCGACGATCTGGCCGAAGCGCTTGGTGAGAGCCCTGGTGACGATCACAGGTCACGGTCCGGTTTGGCGCTCAGCACCGCCGCGGCCTTCTCGAGCAGCTGAGGGCTGGCCAGGCCGGCGAGCAGGAAGGTGTCGAAGGATGCGTATGGATGAACGAGGACGACCGTGATCAGTGGGGTTGCGATCTGCACGCCGAACCCCTCGACGAAGGTCAAAGGGGCTCCTCCGTTATTTTGAGCGCTGCGAAGGTCACGCAGGCCTGCCCGCCCTCTGAGGGTAATGACGGTGAACGTCGACAGACCGCCACCGTAGATGCCGATCTCCTGGAATGCTGCGGGCGGCGGTACCCTGCGCCGCCCCGCGAGGAAACGTGGTAGCTGCTCGTCGTCCAGGCTGCCGAGGGCGCTGGAGATGTCCGCCGGATTGGTTCTGGTGAAGCCTGTGCCAGGCCCGTGCGCAGGGGTCAGCACCTGCCCCGCCGGACGGGTGTAGCTCACCTGCAGGAAACGGCTTGTCAGCACCGCCTGCCCGCTGCCGCGGCCAGTGATCTCGACCTGCAGGGGCAGGCCGGTGGCCGCGTCGGCCCATATACCGATCTGGCCGATGGTCGTCGCCGGGTCCTCCGGGACCAGGCGCAGCCCGGGGGCATCCCTTCCCGCGATCCGTTGGGCGGGAAGACTCGTGATCCGGCCGGTGCTTCCAGCGTCACGCAGCAGCCGCAGGGCGAGGGCCGGCGGGACCAGGTCGGGGGAACGGGGAAGCCGGACCGGCGGGTTGCCTGTGACTTCGGTGAGCAGTTCGCTGCCCGAGTCCCAGACGTATGTCTTGCCTGGCAGTTGATAGGTGTCGTGCTCACCCGCGTCGGACATGACGTCGACCCGCCATGTGGTCGGTGAGGCCTGCCAGACCCGCATGCGCGTGGTGCCGTCAAGCATGGCTGTAATGTCGCTCAGCTCACGCAGGTTCGGCACACCGAGCGCGCCATCGCTTTCCACGTAACCCTCGTACGGCATGTTCACCGAGGCGAGGATCCGCGCACGCAACCGTGCTGCGGTCACCGCGCGCCCGGCCGCTACCGGCAGCGCGCCGACAAGGACTGGCAGCGAGCACGTCACCGCCAGGCCGATCGCCACCAGAAACCATCGAAGGCGCGTCTGACCCGCGACCACACTCATGGTGACCGCCGCGGCCCGGCCGTGGCGCGCGTGCGGTTCGGGTCTGCACGGCCTGGGCTCACCGTGTCACCGTATGACGGATCCCGCCTGGTCGCCGTCTACGGCTCGGTGAGGATCTCGCGGCCCGAATCGGTCACCAGGATGGTGTGCTCGAACTGAGCCGTGCGTTTGCGGTCCTTGGTGACGGCGGTCCAGCCGTCGGGCCAGATGTCGTAGTCGATCGTGCCGAGCGTGAGCATCGGCTCGATCGTGAACGTCATCCCCGACTCCATGATCAGCGGGACGCTTGGGTCGTCGAAATGGGACACGATCAGCCCGGAGTGGAATGTGGTGCCGATACCGTGCCCGGTGAAGTCCCTGACCACGCCGTAGCCGAAACGGCGCGCGTACGACTCGATGACCCGGCCGATGGCGTTCAGCGGCCGGCCTGGCGCCACCGCGCGGATGCCGCGGTACATCGCTTCCCTGGTGCGCTCCACCAGCAGGCGTGATTCTTCGCTGACGTCACCGGCCAGGAATGTCGCGTTGGTATCGCCGTGCACACCGCCCGTGAAGGCCGTGATGTCCACGTTGACGATGTCGCCATCGTTGATCACCGTGTCGTCGGGTATGCCGTGGCAGATGACCTCGTTGATCGACGTGCACAGCGACTTCGGGTAGCCGCGGTAGCCAAGTGTGCTCGGGTAGGCGCCGTGATCGCAGAGGAACTCGTGCCCGACCCTGTCGAGTTCGTCGGTGGTCACGCCTGGGGCGACGGCGCGCCCCACCTCCGCGAGAGCGCGTGCGGCAATCCGCCCCGCGACCCGCATGCGCTCGACGGTCTCTGGGGACTTGACGTCCGGCTCCCCGATCCTCGGGCGTTTCTTGCCCACGTACTCCGGCCGAGGGATGTCTGCTGGGACCTGGCGTAGCGGCGAAACCCGGCCTGGCTGGAGTACGGTCGTCATGTGCTGCGAGTCTAGTTGACATGAACGAATCGCAGCGCTGGTGGTACTGCCTCAAGCACAAGACCGTCGAGCAGGAAGCGGGTTGTCCCGCCAAGGACCGGCTGGGCCCGTATGCGAGCAAGGAAGATGCCGAGCACGCGATCGAGATCGCCCGGCGCCGCAACGAGGAATGGGAGGCGCAGGATCGCGACTGAACCCGCGCCGGGTTTCCAGCTGACGACGACGGGGCGCGGTCGGCTGACGCTCGTCCGCGCCCGTTCGCCCGGTAATGTGTGGGCGTCTGCGGAGAGGGGTTGCCCATGACCGGCTACCAGCCCGGGCAGGGGCTGCCGCCCGCGGCGCAAGCCCGGATGGCCGAGATCCAGAGCAGTGGCACGTGGGGATCCGCGCTGTCCACGGCGGAGTTCGCCGCGATCCGTTCTGCGGGCTTCGAGCCGGTCGGCCAGGTACTGGGCGCCGCGGTCTACAACATCGGCTACTCCGGCGGTTACTACTGCCCTGGTTCGTGGGGCGGCGGCCCCTTCTGGGGCACCGTGTCACCGTACCAGGCGACAACCCAGGTATCAGGAAGCGGCGGCTGGGCATCGTTCGGGCCCTTGGTGCAGACAATGTATGAGGCGCGGCGCAAGGCCATCGGCCGGATGTCCGCCGAGTGCGCGGCGCTCGGTGGGCACGGCGTGGTCGGGGTGTCGCTGGACATCGGGCCGTTCCCGGCCGGTGGCCTCGAGTTCAAGGCGATCGGCACCGCGGTGCGGGCGCCAGGCGCCGTCTACCCGAGAGCACCGTTCACGTCCCACCTGACCGGTCAGGACTTCGCCAAGCTGATCATCACCGGCTGGGTTCCCGCCGCGCTCGTCCTTGGCATCTCGATCGGCGCCCGGCACGACGACTGGCGGACCATGGGCCAGACCCGCTGGGGCGCGGGCAACACCGAGATCACGGGATACACCGACCTGGTGAACTCCGCACGCCACGATGCGCGGGTCCAGCTCGAGAAGGACGCCCAGGTCCACGGGGCGGACGCGGTGGTGACGTCGCGCATGGAGCTGCGGATGCGGGAGCGGGAGTGCCCCGCCCAGGAGGGCCGCCGCGACCACATCGCCGAGGCGACCTTCGTCGGGACCGCGATCACCCGTTTCGACCGTACGGCCGCGCCGCCTGCCCCGAGTCTGGCCGTGCTTTCACTGGACCCGCAGCGACGCCAGGTGGCCCGGGTACGGCTCGGGGGCTGAATCGACGTGGCGCGACGGGCAGCACAGACCGCACGCGCAGGGCACACCGGACTTACAGGGCATACGGAGCACGCAGCCGAGGGAGACACGATGACGGAGCAACAAGGGGCCGGCCTTGCCGCGCAGGGCGTTCCGCAGGACGCGATGCGCCGCCTGGCCGAGCTACAACCGGGTAAGCCTGGTTCCATCTTCACCTCCGACCTGTCCGTGAACGAGTTCCTTTTGGTGCGTGAGGCCGGTTTCCGCCCGCTCGGGCTGGTGCTCGGCAGCTCGATCTACCACGTCGGCCTGCAGGTCGGCCGATGGGGAAAGAACCAGGAACTCGACGTCCTTTCCCAGGCCATGTACCACGCCCGCGAGCTCGCGATGACGCGGATGGAGGCCGAGGCGGACGCGCTCCGCGCCGACGGCATCGTTGGTGTCCGGCTTGATGTGGAGATGAAGGAGTTCGGCAACGACATCGCGGAATTCATTGCCATCGGGACCGCGGTCAAGGCCGAGCCTGGCGCGGGCGGCAGCGCCGGCAGCGGCGTGACCAACTGGCGGAACAACAAGAACCAGCCATTCACGTCCGATCTGTCCGGCCAGGATTTCTGGACGCTGATCCGTGCGGGGTACGCGCCCCTGGGCATGGTGATGGGATCGTGTGTCTACCACATCGCGCACCAGCGTCTTGGCGGCGTGCTCGGCAACATTGGGCGCAACGTGGAGATCGAGCAGTTCACCCAGGCCCTGTACGACGCGCGGGAACTCGCGATGAGCCGGATGCAGGCGGAGGCCGAGGCGCTGCACGCGGAGGGGATTGTCGGCGTGCAGCTACGCCAGCACAGTCACACATGGGGCGCACATACCACGGAGTTCTTCGCGATCGGTACCGCGGTCCGGCCGCTGCGCGAGGATCACGTGATCCAGCCTCCGACGATGGTGCTCAGCCTCGACGCCTGAGGTTTCACGCCCGGGCTCCACGCGTTGAGCGTCGCCCGCGCCCGCGTGTGTGTCTTCACGCCCAGGACCGCTCGATGCCCGTTTCGTTCCATGCCCGGTCCGTTCCATGCCCGGTCCGTTCCATGCCCGGTCCGTTCCATGCCCGGTCCGTTCCATGCCCGGTCCGTTCCATGCCCGGTCCGTTCCATGCCCGGTCCGTTCCATGCCCGGTCCGTTCCATGCCCGGTCCGTTCCATGCCCGGGTCGCTCCACGCTCAGGCGCGTGACGTGTGTGGTTTCGGTGGTTCTCCCCGGCACTATGTGGTGGCGTGATCACTAGGGATGCGAGCTCGCGGATGCCCAATCGGCCGGCCCGGTCAGCCCCAGCGATGGCCCATTTGCCGTGGGCCCATTCGGGCCGGTGAGGTAACAGGCCGCGCACGGCCGCCCGCCATCCCGGTGGAGGTGTACCTGTACGCGTCGCTGCCGGTGTGGCGGATGATCTGGCTCGACGACACCGTGTTCGTGTCGGCCTTCGGCGATGAGTGGGAGGGGCACGAGTCGGCCATGTACAAGCTCGCCCCTACTCCCTACGGTGCCCTTCATCGGGGGTTCCGGCGCGAGTTCGATGAGGTGCTCCGAAACGCCCGCCGCGTGGTGTGAGAGTGGTGTGAGAAAGGAACGCATGCCGGTCGAAGCCGAGTTGAAGGCGCGTGTCCGCGACGTGGAGGACGTGCGCGCACGGCTTGGGCAGCTCGCCGACGACGAGGCCAGTGTCTACCGGGACACTTACTATGACTGGGCCGGCCGCGAACTGTCGCGCGAGGGACGAGAGCTACGTGTCCGGGTCGTGGATGGCTCCCACGGCCGGCGGACGTTGCTGACCTACAAGGCACCTGCCGTTGACGCGGCGAGCGGGTCCAAGCCTGAGCATGAGACGAGCGCCGCATCGGCCGAGGTGCTTGACGCAATCCTGTCAGGTCTCGGATTCGTGCATTTGGTCGAGTTCGAAAAGCGCTGCGTGAACTATGCATTCACCGCACACGGTCGCACGATGCAGGCGACGCTCGTCACCGTCCCTGAACTCGATGGGACGTTCCTCGAAGTTGAGACCATCGCCGATGACGAGGATGACGTCGGCACCGCATTGAGCGCGGTGCGGAGCGTGCTCGCTGAACTCGGGGTAAGAGATGACGACGTGACCACCGAGCAGTACACCGAGGCCGTAATGACGCGACGCGGCACCATTTGACCGTGGCAGGGCGCGTCTCGGACGCTCACGCTGCCGGCTCTTGCCAGCGTGCTGCTCCTCGCCCCTTTCGTGCTTGCGGTCCCGTCGTCTGGTGCCTGCTGTGCTTGTCTGCCTGCTGTGCCCGGTTGCGCCGCGCGGAGCGTCGGCGGGGGTTTTGACCTTGACCTTGACCCTTTGACCTTGACCCTTTGACCTTGCGCGGCTGGTGGTGACTGCTGGCCTGCTGTTGGGTGGGGCAGGCCAGGGAAGCAAGCATGCATAGGCGGGAGCGGAGAGCCCTGGAGTGCCTGATTGGACCCGTGACCTCTGCCGCTGCGTGACCTTTGCCCCTAACGCTTTGAAGTGTCCTGGATGTCAAGTTGGGGGATGTTTGCTGGCGGGGGTGTGCGGCGGGATGTCAGTTCTGCTCTGCCCGGGCAAGCTGGCGAACCTCGCGCCCGGCGCTGGGCTGAGCCGTCCGTGCTTGCGTGTGCCCTCGCCCTGCGCGGCTGGGGGTAGCTGCTCGGGCGCTGCCTGCCGGTGGCGATGGGAGGCGCAGCGATGACCCAGGTGGCGAAGGTGTTCGGACTCGACCGGCAGGGATTCAACCTGCGCAGAGGCGCCGGTGTCGCGGCGGTGATGCTGGTGCCGCTGATCGTCTTGGGCGTGCTCCATCAGGAGAAGTACTTCCTCAGTGTGGCGTTTGGGGCGCTGTTCGTAGGCCTGAGCGACCCCGGCGGGGCTTACGGCTACCGGGTGCCCGGATGGCGCTGGTCGGCGCGGCCGGTGCGCTGCTGACGGCCCTGGGGTTCGGTATCGGCGACGGGGCCTGGGGGGTGGTGGTCTTGGCCGTCTTCGTGGTGACCGTGCTGGCCGGGCTGGCGGTGAAGTACGGCTTGCACAGGTTCACCGCGGCACTGCTGCTGAACATCTGGTTCCTCATCGCCCTGGCGCTGCCCGCCGCCTACCGCCTCGACCACGTCCATACCGGCGCCTGGGCCCAGGCACTGGCGTGGCTGATCGGCTCAGCGCTCACCATCGCCTACACCGGCATCATGTGGCTGGCCCGCGGCCGGGCAGCGCAGCCGCAGCCCGGCGTCGGCGTCCTGCCCGGGGACATCACGCCGGTCAAGCTGACTAGGCAAGTGATCCTTTTTGCGCTGATCCGGGCCATTGCCCTGTCGATCGCCGTCGCGATCGCCTTCGGGCTGCACCTGCCGAATGCCGACTGGATGCCGGTCGCCACGCTGGTCGCGATGAAGCCCAGCTTGCAGCAATCCGCTCTGGCCGCCGAGCAGCGCCTGGCCGGGGCGATCCTCGGCGCCGTGGTGGCTGCCCTGTTCCTCCTGACCGTCGACAGCAAAACCGGCCTGGAAGTGGTCATCGTGGTCCTCGGTGCCCTGGCTGGGTCCATCCGCGCCGTTAACTACGCTCTGTACTGCGCAGTAGTTGCCGGGGTGGTGCTCATCGCCATGGATCTGCCCCACCCGTCCAACCTCGCCGACGAGGGACGCCGGGTGCTGTTCACCTTCATCGGCGTGGGAATCGCCGTCGTCGTCATGCTCCTCGCCAACCTGCTCCAAAAGCGCACCGCCAAAGCGGCACCACAGGCACCACAGGCACCTGTTCACGAGGGCCTGGCAGGGTGAGCGGCTCAGGCAGCCGTAGGCCCGATGCCGTTTGGAAGATCGAGCCGAGCAGCCATGGGTTTGTCAACGTCCTCCAGCAGAGGTGGTTCTGATCTGCCCGCGCTGGCTTTAGCGCCAAGTTCACCGCTCTTGCGGCATTTCCACACGCCAAGGAAGCGGATGACCACTGCGATCATGGAAGCTCACTCCTCGGCGGACCCGCTGACCGCGTCGAGCAGCCGGGCCAGCCGTTCGCGCAGCCCTGGTTTGCGGCTCACGTCCACCTCACCGGCGGCGGCGCTGACCAGGTGCTGCGCGCCGTCGAACGAGATGGGGCAAGCGGCGGCTGGCACGGAAAGAGCCTCGTGTGCCAGTTGCTCGAGTTCGCTGTCACCCTGATCGAGCGCGACGACCGTCGCACCGATCCGCCGTGCGTCGTGCACCCGTTCGAGCAGTTGGGCAGGCGCTGCGTCCACGGCGACGACGAAGAGCGTCTCGCCGCGCCGCGCGGCCTCCAGCCGGTCCAGCCCGATACGCAGATGCGCCGGTGCGTCAGGCGGCGGTGACCAGCGGACCAGCGTCGGTATCAGGGCTGGTTCGCCGCCGAGGCGTGCTTCATCCTCCAGGTGCGCGGTGACATGCCAGGGGTCGTTCCCTGGAGTGCCCACGACGAGTAACCCGCCCGGGCTGCGGGTAGAGCCCCGCAGGGCCTTGCCGAGCCTCCGCGTGCGTTCGAGCCACCCGGTCGGCGCGAGCAACTCCCTCAGCGCCGCGACCTGGTTCGCGTCCATCGCTCCATGGTGCCGGGCGCCCCAGCTCGGCGCAGCCGTACCGGCCGGTCCGGGCCGGGCAGCGCCGCCGGGCGGAGCCGGGGCGGAGCCAGAGCACGCGGAGACCTGCACCTGTTCACCCGCAGCGGTGGGGCGCCGGGTGCGTGCGGCCGGGCGGCCAAGGATGGCAGGATCGGGTGCATGGCGCAGCGGCAGCACTCTTCGGACGGCACGTCAGGCGAGGACCCAGCGGGGCGCGCCCCGTACCGGCCTGCCCCGGGCGTGGGCCCGGGCGGGCGCACCGGGGACGAGGACCCGGCGCGCCCGTCCGGCGTGGCGGGTCTTGTCATCGGCATCCTCGGCGGCACCGGAGATCAGGGGCGCGGGCTCGCGCGGCGGTTCGCGATGGCGGGCCATACCGTGCTCATCGGCTCCCGCAGCGAGGATCGCGCACTCGCCGCGGTCGCTGACCTCGACGCGGGGCCCAATCTCCGTGGGATGGCGAATGCCGCTGCCGCGCGCGAGGCCGACGTCGTGGTCGTGGCGGTGCCATGGGATGGTCACGGCGCGCTCGTCGCCTCGCTCGCCACCGAACTGTCCGGCAAGATCGTCATCGACTGCGTGAATCCCGTGGGCTTCGACAAGCGCGGCGCATTCGCCCTGCTGGTAGAGGAAGGCAGCGCCGCGCAGCAAACTGCGGCACTGCTGCCGCAAAGCCGCGTGGTCGGCGCCTTCCACCATGTGTCGTCGGTGCTGCTGCTCGACCCCGAGATACATGAGGTGGCGCTTGACGTGCTGGTGCTCGGCGACGACCGTGCGGCCACCGACGTGGTGCAGGCGCTTGCGGCACGCATCGCCGGCATGCGCGGCATCTACGCTGGCCGGCTGCGCAACTGCGGCCAGGTGGAAGCATTCACCGCCAATCTGATCGCGATCAACCGGCGGTACAAGGCCCACGCGGGCCTGCGTATCACCGATGTCCTAGTTTCCCAGCCAGATACCTAAACGGCTGCCGCCCGGTGATCCCGCGCCTGCTGTGCGGCGCTCAGCACATATGGAAAAGATCATGTCCGGTTGTCCGGTTGCCCGGTTCTGCGATTGTGCGGTTGCCGCCAAACTGGCAGGAAAATGGTCACATGCCTCAGGAAGACCCAGCAGGTCAGGTCCCAGTGCGAGAGCTACTGCGCGGCCTGCCCGGTATTCACGGCGGAACTGCCCGGATTTGACGCCGAGGCCGCCCCCGCGAGTCCGGTTCCCCTGTTCGTCCGGTGGCTGACCTCGGCTGTCGAAGGCAAGGTGCCCGAGCCGCAGGCCATGGCCTTGTCCACGGTCAACGAACGCGGCCAGCCGTCCTCACGCATCCTGATCTGCAGGGACGTTGACACCGCGGGGTGCTGGTATTTCGCCTCAAGCGCGAACAGCCGCAAAGGCCGGGAGCTGGCCACCAATCCCCGCGCCGCCCTGGTGTTCTACTGGCCGCAACAGGGCCGCCAGATTCGCGTCGGCGGCATGGCCGCACCTGCCAGCGCCGAACGTAGTGCAGCCGACTTCCGTGCACGCTCGCCCGGGTCACGTGCCGAGTCACTTACGGGCCGCCAGTCCGACGTCCTCGACGACCCAGCCGACGTCGAAGCCGCTCTCGAGACGGCCATGGCCAGTCTCGCCGCCAATCCCGATCTGGTCGCGCGCGACTGGACTCTTTACGCCCTGGAAGCCGAGGACGTCGAGTTCTGGCAGGCCGACCAGCACCGCCGGCATACCCGGCTGCGCTACGAACGCGCCGGCCAAGCATGGACGCGGCGCAGGCTCTGGCCATAGCAGCACAGGCACCGGACGTGGACGTGCTGGCTAACGGTGCCCGTCACCCGCGCCCGCACAGCAGTGGCGCCGCGGTCAGCGGTAGGCGTGCTCCTCGGCCGGGAACGCTCCCGAGCCGACGTCCTGCGCGAAGGACTGGGCCGCGGACCGCAGTGAGCCCGCCACGTCGGCGTACCTCCTGACGAACTTTGCCGTCCGCGGTGAGAGCCCGGCCATGTCCTGCCGACGAGGACCTGGGCGTCGCAGCCGGGGCCGGCTCCGATGCCGATGGTGGGGATGGACAGGGACGCCGTCACACGGGAGGCGAGGTCGGCGGGCACGCATTCGAGCACCACAGAGAAGGCACCGGCCGCCTGAAGAGATTTGGCGTCGGAAATCAGTTCCTCGCCATCCTCGCCGCGTCCCTGGACCCGGTACCCGCCGAACGCGTGGACCGACTGTGGGGTAAGGCCAAGGTGGGCAATGACAGGTATACCGGCCGCTACGAGTTCCTCGACCTGGTGCAGCACACGCCGCCCGCCCTCGAGCTTGACCGCGTGTGCGCCCGCCTCCTTCATGAACCTGGAGGCGGCGGCGAGCGCGGCCTCGGCCGACGCCTGGTAGGAGCCGAACGGCAGATCGGCGACGACCATTGCCCTGCTGGTGCCGCGGACCACGGCGGCAGTGAGCGGAATGAGGTCGTCCACGGTCACAGGGATGGTGGAGTCGTATCCGTAGACGACCATCGCGGCTGAGTCGCCCACCAGCAGCACGGGGATGCCCGCATCGTCGAAGACCCGCGCGATGAGCGCGTCATAGGCGGTCAGCATCGGCCATTTCTCGCCGCGCACCTTGGCCGCCGCGATGTCGCGGACCGTGACGCGCCTGTTCGCGGTACCCCCGTAGAGGGCCGTGGACTGACCGGGCGCAACAGCAGGAGCAGTGGGAGCAGTCATGACGAACCTCCTGGCCTCGAGGCGCCCTGGTGGCGTCCCCGGACGGTTTCGATGATGACATGTCCTGACGCGGCAGAGAACCCATCGAAGGTCCCGCGAACAAGCAGTCGAACGCCCTGCGAACGCCCTGCGAATCCGGCGCCGCGCCATCTCCTATGGCTACAGCACGAATTTGCTGGTGCCCAGCGGCAGGTGGCAGACGGTGATCTCCAGGCCGGTCGCGGCGGCGAGCTTCGCGAGCCCGGTCTTCCAGGCGCGGACCCGGTAGCCGTTGGAGCCGCCGCCGGCGCAGATCAGCAGCCGGCCCGCCTGCGGGTAGCGGGCCTTGCCGGTGGGGGACCCGGAAACCGCACCTCGCAACACCAAGCCGTCACGACCGGCAACCGCTTCGCGCCATGCCCGCGAACACTGGGGACCTGAATGTTTATGGCGCAAACAGGACCTCCCAAACAGGCTCGACAACCTGAAGGGGACCTCAAGGAACAACTGAGGGGATATTTATTGGAAAAGGACCAGGACAACCTGGCACCTCGTCGGCGGCCTACGCTACGTGACGCCGGACCTACGGTAACCAGGAGTAAGATTTCCTCGGGAAGAACGGTACGGCCAGACGTGCCACCCGCGAATTTTCGGTTTAGCCGAACGCCTTTCTGAGCGTTGCGACGGAAATATGTGGCCAGCCCAAATTTTGCAGTATTGGGACTGTTGGCGGCGCCGGATGAAGCAATGTGAATATGGGAAAGTTCAGAATAGCCATCTGGGCGTACTGAAGCTGCATAAAGTAAGGGGGTTTCTTAGGCGTGACTTTCTCAATCCAGAAGGTTGCATAGACCAGCGCCGTCTGGGCGTTCGGTCCTTCCGCGCCTGTCGGCTCGCCTCCCTCAAGAAAGAGAATATTTTCGATGCCGCCAGCGCCGTCCGTTACGCTCACGACTTCAGTCGGATCACCGCTCTTACTGTTTGGTTTTGTGAAAAATGTAATTTCCGCCTGCGTTGCGATGTTGAGCGCCACCCCTTGAAAGGTGTGGCCATCGGCGACTTGGTTATGGATAACCTGCTGAAGGAGCGTAATCGGGTCATTGATCACATCCTGCATGCCAACGCCATGGATGGCGGCGGGCAAGGGCGGATCGGGAGGATTAGTAGCAAAGGGCGTTCTGGGATTTGCGGCGGAGTCGGGAACGGTAATATCGTACTCAGTAAACGGTGGCGCGCCATTTGCTGCAGCGGTTAGCTTGTCAGACGAGCCGGCCGCGTTGATGACTGGTGGCGCGGTGGGCTGGGTCGGGAAGGCTGTGCTGTTGAACGAAGGAAACTTAGAGAAGGCATATTTAGTAGTACCACTCTGCAGAGTCGGAGGCCCTGAAAAGGATTGCGCTATACCTTCCGCTAGGAGGGCGTTGCCGTGGGGGATCGAACCCATCCGGGCAATGATTTGCGCCCCGGTTGGTGCCGTCTCGGGCGGATAGGTCGTCGCGGGCTGGGTGATCCACAGGCCAGGTTCGAAGTGGAGCGCGCCTCCAGTGAAGATGTCGCTTATCTTCTGTAAATAGCTAAATCCGAAGAGTTCGATATCATCTTGCCCGAAGCCACGGTTGGGGATGGGCGACCCAATAGGCTCGATCTTTAACGTTTCGAGAGTCTGATTTAGCTGAAGATAGAGATTGGCTTTGTCGTGAAAATCTGGCCGTGCGATGAGGTTGAACCCTTGGCCTTGCCAAGTCCCTGCAAGATCGCGGAGGAGGCCTAACTGCTCTACAATTGCTGCATTGTCCGCACTCAGTCGAATCGTATTGACTTCTATGTTCTGGTTGATAGTCATTTTTCCTCGACTCCGTGGCAATGAATTCAGGATTTAGCGGCTAAAGTTATGCCGCGGCCCGAGTATCGTGGCTTTTGGCCCCAAGTGTTGCTTCGATGAGTGTTGCTTTGATCACGCATGAAGTCAAGGGTTCGACGCGGGCTCGATGAAGATTCTCCCGTCGCACTCCGACCGCTCATGTGGCCAAATGCCAGGGATTTAAGGGGTGTTACGGTGGCTGACCTGGGGGATTGGTGGCTTAGCAGCCGTAACCGTGGTGGCGGATGCCACGACTATGTAACCAGCCTGTCGATGCGGGGGATGTGGAGAGGCTGCTGGCATTACATTCGCAGATCTTGCTAACCCTTGGGACGCGGACGAGCTTCGTGACCGGCAGCCCGCATGGCATATTCTTTCCGCAACCGGGCGAACCAGCGCCGCCGTGTCCGGACCGCCCGCACCCGAGGGGCGCGGCGAGCCGGACCCGCCGCGCCTCGTCGAGGAACAGGCGGACGGCGAGGGCCAGGCTGAGCGTCCCGCTCGTGCCGTGCGTCCGGGACCGCCCAGCGGGGCCAGCCGCCGCCCACCCGGGATCCCGCAGGGTCGCTCCGCAGTGATCAGCACCCTGAGCTGCGGGCAGTCGTGCAGCAGGCGCGCGATCCTGTCGAAGCGCGGTTCGCTCGTGTCCGGGACGCCGTCTACCACCAGCAGGGCGGGCTGGTCTCCGACGAGTTCAGCGAACGCGGGCGAGTCCTGCGCGCCCCGCAGGTCGCGCCGCATCCGCCTGAGGGGGAGGCGCCAGGTACCCGCGGCTGATGCAGCGGTTCACCGAGTCCGTCATCGAGCCACGGCGTGAGGTGTTCAGGAATGTGCTCCGCCGGGGCATCGAGACCGGCGAACTGCGCGGCGACATCGACATCGAGACGGCCCTTTCATGATGACAGGAGCGATCCAGGCCATGGCCAGGTGCGGCGCCAACGTGATCCCGGCCGACTTCGCCGAAAGGATAGTCGGCCATTTGCTCGAGGGCCTCGCGGGGTGATGCCGGGGAGGGCATCGCGGGGTGATGCCGGGGAGGGCATCGCGGGGTGATACCGGCGGCCGTGGCGAGGATTGCGCCCGCAGGCTCCAGGTGGTGTTCTGCGTGAGTGGAACCCGCTCGCGTGCTTGCCGAATTCGACGCCCAGGTCCGCCGCAGCACCCGCTCGGATGGGTCGGGGGCGTTTATCGAGGCTGACGGGAATGTCGTGCGGTGGGTGGCCGCAGGCGGCCAGGGCTGGTCGGGCATCGCCTGGTCGCAGTTGGACGCAACCGCCGCTGATGCGGTCATCTCCGCGCAGGTCGCATACTTCCGTGACAAGGACCAGAAGTTCGAATGGAAGCTCTACGACTACGACCGGCCACCTGATCTGGCCCGGCGCCTGCTTGCTGCTGGCTTGGCGCCTGAGGGCGAAGAAGCCCTGATGGTCGCGGAAGTTTCACAGGTGTGTGCTGAGGTGATGCTGCCCAGCGGGGTGCGGCTGCTTCCTGTGACAGACGAGGCCGAGGTTGGATTGGTCATCGACGTTCATGAGCGGGTCTTCGGCACGGATCACTCCAAGCTGCGGCGGTCTTTGCTCACGCAACTGCGGGATTCACCGGGGGTGACAGCGATGGTCGTCGCGATGGCCGGCGGCGAGCCGGTCTGCTCCGCCCGCATCGAGTTTCTTCCCCGCAGGGATTTCGCCAGCCTCTGGGGCGGGGGAACAGTGCCGGGCTGGCGCGGCAGGGGGATCTACCGCGCGCTCGTCGCCTACCGTGCTCAGCTTGCTGCCGCGCGGGGCTACAGGTACCTGCAGGTAGACGCCTCGCCTGACAGCCGGCCCATCCTGGGCCGACTTGGATTCACCCAGCTGGCGTGCACCACGCCCTACGTTTGGGATCCCGGCCCGCGAGCCTGAACACCACGCAGGACCTGGTCTCCCCGGACGTTGATGACCGGCTTGCCGGTCATCAACGCGTACCCGGCGGCTGCCGTTGGCCTGCTCGCAGGCGCCGAACCGCAGCTGGCCGGGACGCCGCTCGCGGGCGGCCACCGGACGCCATCCCCAACGACAGCTGTCAGGTGGCGGGGCGGTGCTCGCGCCAGCGGTTGGTGATCGGCAGCCGTCGGTCCCTGCCAAAGTTCTTCGGCGTGATCTTCGGCCCCGGCGGGTACTGCCGCCGCTTGTACTCGGCGGCGTCGACCATCCGGATCACGCGTTCCACCAGGTCGGGGTCGTGCCCGGCAGCCACGAGTTCCGCCGCGCCCATGTCCTTGACCACGTAGTCGCCGAGCAGCCTGTCGAGCACCTGGTAGTCGGGCAGCGTGTCGGAGTCGAGCTGACCTGGTGCAAGCTCGGCGCTTGGCGGCTTGCGGATGGAGTTCTCTGGGATCGGCGGTGTCTGGCCGCGTTCGCGAGCGCGCTCGTTGCGCCAGCGAGAAAGCTCCCACACCAGCGTCTTCAGCACGTCCTTGATCGGCGCGAAACCGCCCGCGGAGTCGCCGTAAAGCGTCGAATAGCCCGTGGCGAGCTCACTCTTGTTCCCCGTGGTCAGCACGAGGTGGCCGTGCTCGTTGGACAGCGCCATCAAGGCTGTGCCGCGCACCCGCGCCTGCAGGTTCTCCGCGGCGAGACCGTGCAGGTCAAGCTCGCGGCCGAACGCCGCCACGATGCCGGCGATCGGCAGCGTGACCGCGTGCAGGCCCTGCCTCTTGACCAGGTCCTCTGCATCGCCGACGGAATGGGCGCTCGAATAACGGCTCGGCATCAGCGCCGCGTGCACGCGGCCAGGGCCGAGCGCGTCGGCGGCGATGGTCGCCGTCAGGGCCGAGTCGATGCCGCCTGACAGGCCGAGGATCACCGAGCCGAACCCGTTCTTGCGCACGTAGTCGCGCACCCCGGTCACCAGCGCGCTGTAGACCTCTTCCAGGTCATCCAGGCGGGGCGAGCACTCGCTGACTGGCGTCGGCGCGTGCCCGGGGAGGCAACCCCGCGCACCCCCCCGCGCTGCAGGCGGCGCGCCTCGCGGCAGCCGTTCAGGATCTGCTGCGACCGCACCTTCCGTAGCGCGCAGGCTGAGGCGGTGGATCGTGATCACGGTGCCGTCAAGGGCGTCGGCCGGAATGTCGCCGTCGGCGAGAGACGGGTCGGCGGCCGGCAGTTCCAGGTCCGCGACGACAAGCGCGTCCTCGAACTGCGGCCCCCGGGCCTTCAGGCGGCCTGCCGCGTCCACGACGATGGAGTCACCGTCGAACACAAGCTCGTCCTGGCCGCCCGTCATGTTGACGTAGGCAAGCGCGGCTCCGGCCTCCCTGGCACGGCGAACACAAAGCGCCAGGCGCACGTCGTCCTTGCCGCGCTCGTATGGTGAGGCGTTCGGTACCACGAGCAGCGCCGCCCCGGCCTGCCTGGTGACCGCGACAGGTCCGCCCTCCTGCCACAGGTCCTCGCAAACCGCGATCGCGACGTCCACGCCCGCATCGTGGCCCGCGCTGCCGCCCTCGATCGGTAGCCGGAACACCGGCAGCGTGTCGCCTGGCACGAAGATCCTGTACTCGTCGAACACGCCATAGTTGGGCAGGTGATGCTTGGCGCTGCGGGCGGCCACCCGGCCCTGGTAGATCAGCGCCGCCGCGTCGAGCGGGGCGCCTGCGGGCAGGCCCGTGCGCGGCGCGACGCCGCTGCGCCGGTCCAGGTAGCCGACGACCACCGCGAGGTCACCAAGCCCGTCCGTGGCCAGCCGCGCCGCGAGGTCGTGCAGGGCTGCCACCGAGGCGTCTACAAAGGAGGCACGCAGGGCGAGATCTTCAACCGGGTAGCCGGTGAGCATCATCTCGGGGAACACCGCGATGCGCGCACCGGCGTCCGCCGCCTTGCGCGACCATCTTGCGATGAGACCCGCGTTTCCTTCAAGGTCTCCGACGGTGGCGTTCACCTGGGCGAGGGCGATCCGTAGCCGGGTCACGGCTTCAGCTTAGAGTGCCCAGAGGAAGAGACTGGATCGTTTGCAGGGTCAGTCTTCGCCACGCTGGGATACGCGGCGCGCCCGTCGGGACGTTCCGCCTGTGACCCGTGGCACTACAAACAGCCACCCCCTGACCTGCGGTCGCCCGCGGGCCCGTAACCTGCAGGAAACAAGGGCCGGGCAAACTTAGAAGCTAGACTGCAGGACGGCGCCCGGGGCCGCATGGTGGCGCTTGTCGTCGTTCGCACCGGGTGAGGCGGAAGGCCGCGCCCGACCGTCGAAGGTGATGTCCGTGGAAAGACAAGTCGAGTTCGTGCTGCGCACACTCGAGGAGCGCGACATCCGATTCGTCCGGCTGTGGTTCACCGACGTGCTGGGCTACCTGAAGTCGGTCGCCGTCGCGCCGGCCGAACTGGAAGGCGCATTTGCCGAGGGTATCGGCTTCGACGGGTCGGCGATCGAGGGATTTGCGCGGGTCTACGAGGCGGACATGCTGGCCAAGCCCGACCCCTCGACGTTCCAGGTCCTGCCGTGGCGCGGCGAATCGCCCGGCACGGCGCGGATGTTCTGCGACATCATGATGCCGGACGGGGCGCCGTCGTTCGCGGATCCGCGCTAGGTACTCAAGCGCGCGCTGTCGCGCGCGGCCGAGCTTGGATTCACCTTCTACACCCACCCGGAGATCGAGTTCTTCCTGCTCGAGGGAGCGGCCCGCAGTCGGGTCAGTCGATGCCGCGGCCGATCGACTCGGGCGGCTATTTCGACCACACGCCGCACGGCATGGGCATGACTTCCGGCGTCAGCGCGATCACCATGCTGGAGCAGATGGGCATCTCGGTGGAGTTCAGCCACCACGAGGGGGCGCCCGGCCAGAAGGAGATCGACCTGCGCTACGCGGACGCGCTGACGACCGCGGACAACATCATGACGTTCCGGCTGGTGATGAAGGAGGTGGCACTGGAGCACGGGGTGTACGCGACGTTCATGCCCAAGCCGTTCACCGAGCACGCGGGTCGGGAATGCACACGCACGTGTCGCTGTTCGAGGGCGATCGCAACGCGTTCTACGAGCCGGGTGCCGACTACCAGTTGTCCAAGCTCGGGCGCGCGTTCATCGCCGGGCTGCTCCGCCACGCGACTGAGATCACCGCCGTCATGAACCAGTGGGTCAACTCCTACAAGCGGCTCTGGGGGGGCACCGAACGGACCGCGGGGGCGGGCGGCGAGGCGCCCGCGTACGTCTGCTGGGGGCACAACAACCGCTCGGCACTGATCCGGGTGCCGATGTACAAGCCGCAGAAGGGACAGTCGACCCGGATCGAGTTGCGCTCGCTGGACTCGGCCTGTAACCCGTACCTCGCGTTCGCACTGATCCTTGCGGCCGGGCTGAAGGGGATCGAGGAGGGCTACGAGCTTCCGCCGGGCGCCGAGGACGACGTGTGGGCGCTGACGTCCGCGGAGCGAGCGCGGGCGCTCGGCATCAAGCCGCTGCCGCAGTCCCTGGCCGACGCGATACGCGTGATGGAGGGCAGCGAGCTTGCCGGGACGCACTCGGTGAGCAGGTCTTCGACTTCTTCCTACGAAACAAGCGCGCCGAGTGGGACGAATACCGCCGCCAGGTAACCAGATTCGAACTCGACCGCTACCTGCCCGTGCTCTGACGGTCCGCGCGTCAGCCCGGCCGGTGACGCTGGTTAATTCCCGAACGGCTGCCGGCCGTGGCGCAACCGTGTCCCCGTGCCACCCGCGCACCCGCAGCAGCGATGCCCATCGCTGGGGTCCCCCAGGCCCAGCGACGGGCCATCGATGTGCCTGGCGCTTGCCGCAGGCCGTGAACACGCCCACCCCAGATGGCGTCTTCGCCGCAACCTGGGTCGCAGGATCCGGACATTCCGGACGCCGGACGATGGTTTTGGGTAACAGAGTCCGAGTAAGCGGCCTCCGATTCGGCCAGACGCCGGTGCGCGGCATTACCGTTCAAGGGTGAGCACGCCACGCGCAGGCACTTTGGCGGGCACTCTTGCCCGGATGGGTTTCGCCAACCCCGCGCGGGCTGAGCATCTGATCACGGAAGAACTGAGGTTGGAAGCCGAGGGCGCGGACGCCGACGTGCTTGGGGCAATCGCCGCCGCGGCCGATCCCGATCTCGCGCTATCCGCCCTCGCCGCGCTTGTGCAGCGCAGCGGCGATGCCCTGGCGGCCGAGTTGTGCGTGGCGCTCCGCCATGAGCGAGGTCTTCGCGATCGGCTCACCGCGGTGCTCGGGGCGAGCGCGGCACTCGGCGATCACCTGGCGCGGCACCCTGACGACTGGCGGGTGCTGCGTGGCCCTGATGGGCTGCGCCCCGCCGGGGCGGGGGAGTCGCGTGCCGCCCTGCTGACCGCTGTGGGGGCCGATCCCTACGACGCGGAGCCGGTTGCCCTGCCGCCGGGCCTGGCCCACGAGTGGCGCGTCGCACAGGGCGCGTCGAACACCTGCGCTACACCCGTCGCACGGCGCGTGCCCGGCGCACGCGCCGAAAGGTCTGGCACCCTGGCTGCCGGCGCGTATGGAGGCGATGCGGTCAGCGCGCTCCGTCTTGCGTACCGGCGGCGGCTCCTCCACCTCGCGGCGCGGGATCTGACAGGCGCCGAGGCCTTCGAGGATGTCACTGCGGAACTCGCCGATCTCGCGGCGGCCGCGCTGGACGGCGCCCTGGCCATCGCCCGCGGCCAGCTTCGCATCGAGCACGCTGTACAGGGGGCGGGCAAGGCCGCGGGCGACCACGCCGGCGGGTACGCCGATCGGGGCTCGCCCTGCCGCCTGGCCGTGATCGGCATGGGCAAGTGCGGCGGCAAGGAGCTCAACTATGTCAGCGACGTCGACGTTATTTTCGTCGCCGAGCACGCCGAGCACGCCGAGCACGCCGAGCACGCCGAGCACGCCGAGCACGCCGAGCACGCCGAGCACGCCGACCACGCCGAGCGCGAGCGCGAAGCGCTCGCGGCGGCGACGAAGCTGGCGAGCGTGATGATGCGGGTCTGCTCGCAGAGCGCGCCAGAGCCACCGCTCTGGCAGGTGGACGCGAACCTGCGGCCGGAGGGCCGCAGCGGGCCCCTGGTGCGCACCCTTGCCAGCCACCGTGCCTACTACGAGCGTTGGGCGAAGACGTGGGAGTTCCAGGCACTGCTGAAGGCACGGCCCATCGCGGGCGATCCCGAACTCGGTGCCCGGTACGTCGAGGTGATGGCACCACTGGTGTGGCAGGCCTCGCAGCGCGAGCACTTTGTCGAGGATGTGCAGGCGATGCGGCGCCGCGTCGAGGACGCGGTACCGCGTGAACAGGCGGGACGTCAGCTGAAGCTCGGCCGTGGCGGGCTTCGTGACATCGAGTTCGCGGTGCAGTTGCTGCAACTGGTGCACGGCCGCACCGATGAGAGCCTGCGCAGCCGAGCCACCCTCCCGGCGCTGGCCGCGCTGTCCCGCGGCGGTTACGTGGGCCGCGAGGACGCGGCAGACCTGGCCGCCGCCTACCAGTTCCTGCGGCGGGTGGAACATCTGCTGCAATTGGAGCAGCTGCGGCGCACACACGTTGTCCCCGCAGAGGACAATACCGCCGGGCGGCGCAGACTCGGCCGGGCACTGCGGGCAAATCAGCTACCTAACGGTGGCTACCTGGACAGCAGCCTGCGCAGCGCCGACCCTGCGGCCGAGTTCACGGCGCAGTGGCGCAAGCACACCATGGTGGCCCGCCGTCTGCACGAGAAGCTCTTCTACCGCCCGCTCCTGCAAGCTGTGGCGCGCCTCCCTGACGACGCGGCCCGGCTGACGCCGGACGCCGCCCGGGCAAGGCTCGAAGCGCTTGGCTACGAGGACCCGGCCGGAGCGCTTCGGCACATCGAGGCGCTGATCGCGGGCGTGTCACGGCGGGCGGCGATACAGCGCACGTTGCTTCCCGTCATGCTCGGCTGGTTCGCGGACGCGGCACAACCCGACGCCGGGCTGCTCGCCTTCCGCCAGGTCAGCGAGGAACTCGGGCAGACACCTTGGTATTTGCGGCTGCTCAGGGACGAAGCCCAGGTCGCCGAGCGGATGGCCTTCGTGCTCGCGTCGAGCAGGTACGCGACCGGGCTGCTGCTTCGCGCGCCAGAAACCGTGAAGCTGCTCGCCGCCGACGCCGAACTGATTCCGCGGCAGACGGACGCGCTGATCGCAGAGGCGCATGCCGCCGTCGGGCGGCATGACAGTGCCGAGGATGCCGTCGCGGCAGTCCGCGCCCTGCGCCGCCGCGAGTTGCTGCGTACCGCCGTGGCGAGCTTGCTCGGCCGCATCGGGGTGGAGGAGACAGGCGAGGCGCTCACCACTGTCACGGCCGTCACGATCACGGCGGCACTCGAGGCCGCGATCAAGAAAATCGAGATCGAGCTGCACTCACCGCTGCAGACCCGGATGTCCGTGGTGGCCATGGGCCGGTTCGGCGGCCATGAGATGGGCTTCGCCAGCGACGCCGACGTCATGTTTGTGCACGACCCGCTTCCCGGCGCGGACGAGGGCGAGACGACCAATGCCGCGCACGCGGTGGCGGAAGAGTTGCGGCGGCTGCTCGCCAGGCGCGCACCCGATCCGCCGCTGACCATCGACGCGGGCCTGCGTCCTGAGGGCCGGCAGGGGCCGCTCGTGCGAACCCTCGCCTCCTATACCAAGTACTACAGGCGCTGGTCCGCGCCCTGGGAGAGCCAGGCCCTGCTCCGAGCGGAACCTATCGCGGGAGACCCGCAGCTCGGCGAGGGTTTTGTGGCGGTCACCAATCGGCTGCGCTATCCAGACGGTGGGATCGACCGCGCGGCCGTCAGGGAGATTAAGAGGATAAAGGCGCGGATTGAAGCCGAACGGCTGCCGCGGGGTGCCGATCCAGTTGGCCACCTCAAGCTCGGGCGTGGCGGCCTGGTGGACGTCGAATGGGTTGTGCAACTGCTGCAGTTGCGGCACGCGTACGTGACGCCCGGGCTGCGAACCACCCGCACGCTCGCCGCGCTTGACGCGGCCGCGGAGGCAGGGCTGATCAACCGCGACGATGCGGAGGTGCTCGCCACGGCGTGGCGGCTTGCCACCCGGATCAGGGACGCGGTCATGCTGGTCCGTGGGCGGCCGGGTGACACGCTGCCCACGGCACCTCGCGAGCTTGCGGCTGTCGCCCGGGTGCTTGGCTACCGGCCGGGGGAGAGCGGCAAGCTGATCGACGATCAGCGGCGGGCGGCGCGGCGCGCGCGGGGGGTGATGGAGAGGATCTTCTATGACTAGCCGCCACCTTGCCCGTGCGGCTGTCATCTGCATGGTCGCCGTGTCCGCCGCGTGCGCCGCGGCTGCGCCCGCGACCGGGCCTGGATCCACCGCGCCAAGCACGGCGGCGGCCCGCTCAGCCGCGGCCCACCCCGCTCCGGCAAGCTCAGCCACGGTGCCGGCGCCCGATCACATCGTGCTCGTCATGATGGAAAACCACTCATACAGTGACATCATCGGCAACCGCGCGGCACCCTTCATCAACGGCCTGGCCCGTCACGGCACGCTGTTCACCCGGTCGTTCGCGGTGACCCACCCGAGCGAGCCGAACTACCTGGCCCTGTTCTCCGGCACTACCCACGGCATCAGCGACGACAGCTGCCCACATACGTTCACCGCGCCGAACCTGGCCGCGGATCTGGCCGCCGCGAGCAGATCCTTCACCGGTTATGCGGAGAGCCTGCCCGTGGGGGGTTCGCCGATATGCGTGAGCGGCGAGTATGCGCGCAAGCACGTGCCCTGGGTGAACTTCGCGAATGTGCCGGCTTCGGCGAGCCAGCCGATGTCGAGGTTCCCCGGCTCGAATCCCGCCGCGCTGCCGACCGTTTCGTGGGTGATCCCCAATCTGTGCGACGACATGCACGACTGCTCCGTGTCGACCGGGGATTCCTGGCTGCGGGATCACCTCGGCGGTTACGCCCATTGGGCGATGACCCACCACAGCCTGCTCATTGTGACCTGGGACGAGGACGACGGCAGCGCGGCCAACCATATCGCGACGATCTTCGTCGGACAGGTCGTCAAGCCGGGTACGTACGGTCGGCGGATCACTCATTACAACGTGCTCGCCACGATGGAGGCCGCGTATCACCTGAGCCGTGATGGCCATGCGGCCACGTCCGGGCCGATCACGGGGGTCTGGGCGGGCGCACATTAGGAAGGTGCGCCAACGCCCGGGGCGCGTCATGGCTCGCTATGCGCCACGGCCGTGGTGCGTCACGGCCCGTGGTGCGTCACGGCCCGTGGTGCGTCACGGCCCGTGGTGCGTCACGGCCCGTGGTGCGTCACGGCCCGTGGTGCGTCACGGCCCGGGGTGCGTCACGCCCGGGGTGCGTCACGCCCGGGGTGCGTCACGGCCAGGGGCGCGTCACGCCCGGGGTGCGTCACGGCCCGTGGTGCGTCACGCCCGGGGTGCGTCACGGCCAGGGGCGCGTCACGCCCGGGGTGCGTCACGGCCCGGGACGCGGCGGGCGGGCCCCGGCGCCGATCACCGTGGCCCGCCCACATCAACTGGAGTGACCGGCTATCGCTGCTTGCGGCTGCGCGTACGTGCCCCGATCAGGGCGAGGATTCCCACGCCGAGAAGGACCGCCGCTGCCAGAGTGGCCTGCAGCAGCGGTGCACCTGTAGCGGGCAGCATGGGCGGCCATCCGTCAGCTTGGAAGCTGGCGGGCGGCGGGGAGCCCTGGGGCCCCGGAGCGCATGGATGGCCTGCCGAGCCTGCGCAGTCTGGCGCGCCTGAGCAGTCTGGGTTCGAGCAGCCTGAGGACTTTGAGCAATCTGAGGAGACCGCAGAGCCCGGGCCGCACGGAGGATGTGAAGTGCCCCGTACGGCGTTACCTGCCGACTGTGCTGGTTGTGCCGGCCGTATGACGGTAGTGATCTGACTGTCTGCCGTGTCTGCTTTCATCGGGCCGTGGCATTTTTTGACGCGGGCGATCCGCGCGGTCACGGTGAAGGGCTGTGACGCCAGCGACGCGTGCGAAAGCGCCGAAGCGGCCGAGCGGGTGCGAGCGTATGCCCGCGACGTGTTGCGCGCGGACACGCCGATCCCCGCCTGGGCGGGTGCCTGCGCGGCGCGGGCATGTGCGCGCGCGGTGGCTGATACGTGTTGCGTGGCCGTCCCTGTGACCTCCGCCGCGACCGTCACCGATACCGCGCCCTCCGGGCCGACCTTGGGGATCTCGCAATCGGCCGCGTGCCGGTTCATCGTGCACGTAGCGGCCTTCGACCTCAGTGTCAGGCCCGCCATTCCTGGAGGGAGGTCCACGGACAGGTGGATCGACCGTGCCGCGGACTTATCCAGGTTCGTGATCGTCGCGGTGTAGCGCAGAATCTGGCCGCGGGCGGCACTTACCGGGCCGCTCAGCCATACCTGCAGGCCGCGGGCCGTGCCGTGCGAGTGCCACGCACTGTCTGAGTAACGCGTGCTGTCTGAGTGCCGCGCGCTGCGTGAGTACGGCGCGCTGCGTGAGTGCGGCGCGCTGTGTGAGTACGGCGCGCTGTGTGAGTACGGCGCGCTGCGTGAGTACGGCGCGCCGTGTGAGTACGGCGCGCCGTGTGAGTGCGGCGCGCGGTGCGAGCGCATCGAGCCGTGCGAACGCTTGATGATGTGCAGCCGCGGCGATGTAGCGGCGGCTGGTCCCTTCGCGTGTGGCGCAAGACGGCTGCTGTGTGCGCCGCCGGCCTGCATCGTGTTGTCCTTGACGGTCACGGCCGTTGCGGTGCGGCCGGCAGGCGCTCCGGCCGACATGGGCGCCGCTGTCAGGGAGTGGGCCGACAGCACCCCCTGCGCGCGGTAGGCGACGGCCGGTGCAGCCGCCATCGCCACTGCGGGTGTGAAAATGACCGTGCCTGATACGGTCACCATGGTCAGAAGGCGACGCAAGGTATCCCCCGAATCACTGTATCCCCCGAATCCACTTCAAAACGCGGTCATGAAATTACGGTGAGTAATAAGCCTAGAGGCGCGCCGCTCGGTTGCGTGGCATTTCGTTTTCCCGGTGCGTCGCCGGACCAATGCGGTCCCCCACCCTCCGGTACCCGGTTCGCGGACCCTGGTCCGGACCGGTCCGGACCGCGTCAGTCGTGGTAATGCCGTTTAAGGTTTAAGGCAAATTTGAGCAACGTGTTGCGCCTAATGTTCAGATAGGTTCGAATTACTCGCCATACCACATTTCGGCGACCACGACCAGGTCATGCCGCCGCGCACGAGGATGGTGGCGGAAGTCCGCAGGACGTGGGCGGCGGTCGGCCCGATCAAGCAGCGCGATCGCAGCGACGGGCCGGGGAGTTGCTGGCTCGCGGCGGTACTGCCATGCCCACCGCTACGGTGCTGTCGTCCGCCGCCTGACGACGCGCGTGGCGCGCTGGACGGCGTTGGAGTAGTCGCGAAGGCTCTGGGGCAGAGCCTGGGCAGGTCACCTCGCCTTTCCTTTCGTGAAGACCTGGCAGACCCGAGGCGGGCTATTCCACTGCCGCTCGGTCCGCCTTTGGGTGCGAGCCTGCGAGCCGCCTTTCAGGCTGCTCCTGATACGTCTGGGCCGGTAGGCGACAATGGGAGACACAAGAGAACACACAAAGTGGACGGAAATCGTCAGCGACCAGCGCCCGCAGTCGGATCCTTTACCTCGGCCGTGTTCGGGGGCCGCTTTGCACGGTCTGGAACTGCGGCAGATGAACTCGTCCTGTGCCCGCGCTGCACCTGCCTGGCGTTGCGGGGTGGCATGATGGCGCGGTGCCCCGCCTTGTCCCGCCTGTCGTTCCGGCCGCCCGGATGCGGCACAGCCAACAGCCCACCCTGCCGGCACCAGGAGATCTGACCCTGCGGCCGTGGTTCCCATCCGACGCCAGCGTCGTGGTCACCGCCTACAGCGACCCCGCGATACAGCACTGGCACCGGCGGCACATCCTGACCGAGGACGAGGCGCGTGAGCTGATCGCGGGCTGGAATCAGGGCTGGCGAGCTGAGACCGGCGGCTGCTGGGCCATCGCGCGCACCGGCACGGGCCAAGCTGTCGGCCGCGTCTCCCTCCGCGACGTGGATCTCGACAACGGTATCGCCGAGTGCGGCTACTGGGTCCTGCCGGGCGCCCGCGGGGGCGGCATCGCCACGTCCGCCCTGCTGGCGCTCTGCCGCTGGGCGCTGGGTGATCTCCGGCTCCACCGGCTCGAACTCGCGCACTCCGTCGCCAACCTCGCGTCCTGCCGCGTCGCCAGCAAAACCGGGTTCCGCCTCGAAGGCACCAAGTACGCCGCGCTGCTCCACGCAGACGGATGGCACGACATGCATCTGCACGCCCGGATCCAGGACGGCATACCGCCCTCGGCCGGAATGACTCCGACGGCATAGCCACCACAACCGACATCTCAGATCGGGTGCTCTCATGGGCGCCAGTGGTGATGTACCTGGCTAGCCCCGTAATTCGCACATGTGGAGTGATCATTTTCTGCGGACCGGCTGGCGTTGGTTATGGCGGGCGAGTCGGGTCGACGCCGAGGAGTTCCAGGAGCCGGGCCTGGACGGGTGTTGGCCGGGTGATCTGCGCGGGCTGGTCGCGGTCGCTGGGATCAGGTGCAGGGCGGCCGCGGCTGGCTCGTTGACCCGAAAATCTGAGCGGCCCACCGGCCCGGCGCCTATAGGCCAGCAACACAACTTCCCCCCGAAAACGTCACGGAAAACGGACATTCCGCCCGCAGGGACGACGTTTTCGGGGGGAAGACGGAGGAACCTGCTCGCACGCCACCAGTTCACCGTCAGTGCCAAGCACGCCCGGATCACCGGCGGGGTTTCCGGTCAACGATCTGGGCATCCAGCCGTGGGGCCATCAACACGCGCTCGGTGACGATGGTCGGCGGCGCGCAGGGGTCGCGTGCGTTCACCACCAGGTTGATGATCACTTGCTCGAGCCGGCTGGGCCGGCGCTCACCGGCCAGAGGCACGCCGCGAAATGCGAGTGGGACGGGTGTTCTCCCGATGATCCTCGCGAGCAGCTTCTCGGCTTCCCTGAGTACGCCCCCCGCCGGCGGGCCGGTGAGGGTCCGGCCACGCCGCGTGTCTTGTGCATCGGGTTGTGGATGAACCGGTGGACAAGCACCGTGGCCCGGGGGATAACGGCGGGTGTCCTGTGGATGTGGTGTGGATGGCCAAAGAATCTTGAGGGTGGCGTGGTAAAGGCCTTGTGCAGCAGGTTGGGGAGCCAGTAGAACTGCACTCACCGTTGGGAAACGGGCACCGCCGGGGGAGACCCCGGGACGTGGGGAGAGCCGGGAAACTGGCGCTTCAGGCGGGTGTCCGGCACCGGTGGCGGGCCTCGGACAGCGCGGTGGCCGAGTGATCGACCTGCCGGCGACGGGCTTGGGCAAGGCCCCTCCATCTCATACATGGAGGGGCCTTGTCATCTTCCGCCTATTGTGCCTGAGCCGTCGGCTGCCCCACCAGGACGCGCGGACAATGTTGCTGCACGGGCAGAAACGGCGATCGGAGTGACATGCGTATCGGAGCGGTGTTTCCCCAGACGGAGATCGGCAACGACCCCGCGGCGATCCGGGCCTGGGCGCAGGCGGTCGAGGAACTCGGTTACAAGCACGTGCTGGCGTTTGACCACGTGCTGGGCGCAGGCGCCGGCGCCCGGCCGGGCTGGCGCGGTGCCTACACCAGCGACGATCCCTTCCACGAGGTGTTCGTCCTCTTCGGCTATCTCGCCGCCGTCACCAGAGAGGTTGAACTCGTGACCGGTGTCCTGGTCCTGCCGCAGCGGCAGACGGCCCTGGTGGCCAAGCAGGCCGCCGAGGTCGACGTGCTGAGCGGCGGCAGGATGCGGCTTGGTGTCGGCGTCGGCTGGAACCAGGTGGAGTACGAGGCGCTTGGGGAGACGTTCGGTGACCGGGGCGTCCGGAGCGAGGAGCAGGTCGAGGTACTGCGCGCGCTCTGGGCCGAGCCGACGATCACCTACTCGGGCCGATGGCACCGGATAGACAACGCGGGCATCAAACCGCTGCCTGTCCGGCGCCGGATCCCGGTGTGGTTCGGCGGTAACGCGGAGGCGACGCTGCGCCGGGTGGGCCGGCTCGGCGACGGATGGCTGCCACAACGCGGCCCCGATGAGGTGGCCCGTGGCATGCTCGACCGGGTTCGCGGTTACGCGAGGGAAGCCGGCCGTGCGCCGCAGGAGATCGGCTTCGAGCCGCGGCTTGGCCTGAGACAGGTAGGGGAAAGCGGTTGGGCCGACTTCGCGGCGGGCTGGCGTGAGCTCGGAGCGACACACCTGTGCGTCAACACGATGGGCCTCGGGCTCGCCACGGCCGGCGACCACGTGGCCGCGCTCAGGGATGTGCTGCGGGTCCTCCAACCCGTCGCGCACCGGTAGACCGCGTCAAGGCCTTTCCTGGCCCGCAGGCTGCCATGCATGGCCTGCGGATCGGGGCCGCGATCGTGCCGACGGGCAGCCAGGCGGCAGCCGCCGCACGGTTACACGTCGAAGTCCGCACAGTTACACGTCGACGTACAGCTCGAACTCGCAAGGCCAGGTTCATGACGTGCGGCTAGCCGCCCGGAACCGTCTCTGACCTGTGCGAACCTATCGAGCGGCAAGGTTTGCGTCAGCCACCTGCCCCCCTCTGACCTGCGGGAATGTGGTCAGGCTTTGCGTCGGCTGACGGGGTGTGGCCTGACACGTTCGGGTGGCCGGTCAAGGATGGTCACGAGTCCGAGGTTCGCCAGCCGTCTCGCCTGGTCCTCGCCCGTTAGCAGGCGGCTGCCCGGCAACGCCACCAGCTCGACTCCCACCAGCCTGCTCGCCACGTGCTGATTGTCGCACCATGCCGACTCGCTGGCGTGGTGTGCGTTGTGCGTATCGGGTGCGGCGTTGCGTCTTGGCGCGCTCGGCGAGTGCCCGCTTCCGTGCGGCGCGCTGGTCATCGGTCACGCCATCCGCCATCTGCCACGTCTTCGGGGCGACCGCACTGGTTTCCTGTGCCAGATCACGTACCGCGTGCGGCACGTGATCTGACAGCGCAAATGGCACCCAAGCATCCGGCTGACTGGCCTATGCGGCTAAGGGTCGGTACATTCAAGTGATATCACTGGTTGACACGGGTCAACCTGTACGGCCAGGACGGAGGCGAGACGCATGAGCGAGCCCGCGCATGAATTGCCCGCCGACAGCCCGCCCGACGGGTTGCCCCGGGCCGTCGAGGAAGCCCGCCGCGGCGTGATCACTTACCTCACAGTAGCCGGTGAACGGGTCGCCGCAATCGTGCCCGAAGCCGCGATTGAGGCGCTCCGCGCCGCTGAAACGGCACTCCCGAATATCTTCCCCTGGGTGCGGTTCCTGCCCCACGAGGATGTCAAGGCGTTCCTAGTTGAGTTGGTGAAGACCGCTCGGGACAGCGCCGAACTGGACAACATGGCGCAACTGGAGGCTGTCATCGCCGCGTGGCGGGGCACTGCGGAGATCCACGCGGACCCTGAGTTGTTGGAGGCCGCGACAGCGCGGCTCGACGGCACCGACTACGGAAGTGTTCCAGTACCCTCCTGAAGGGTGTGCCCCAAGCGCCTTGACCGAGTTGCACCTCCGCCTGTTGCAGACGAGTGGGAGGTCAAGTTTGGGGAAACTGAAGCGGCCAAGGGCTGGGATGATCTCTGCACTTCCAACGCGAGGGCGAAGACCCGGGAAGCGTTCGACCTGATGCGGTCGAACCCCCGTCCGTCACCAGACCAAAACCACTACCGGCTCCGGGGCGAGTTTTCGGCGCGGCAGTTCCAAGGCCGGAACCTTGAGCAGTGGCAGATCAAGGTGAGCGGCAGTGGCCGGGTCTGGTACCTCGTTGATGACGAGAAGCACACGGTGTGGGTCGTATACGCTTCCGCCGCGCATCCCAAGGCGACCGAGTAGGCAGCAGTTACGGGTGAGTCGAGCCGGGCGGGGTTATGATCTTCCCGCGGGTAATGCACCTCGCGCCCGGCCATGGCTTGCGCGTCGCCCACGCGAGGCCGAGCATGGGCGCGGCGCCCGCGGATGGCGGGGCAAATGCGGTCGTGGCGCAGGTCGATGTGGACGCCCCTGCTGGGTGGTGCGCACATGGCAGGGGTCGCGTCGCAGTCAGGGGCAGTGCGGCAGGGGAGGCACCGTCGGTTGCTCATGACGTGCACGCCGGCGCCTTATCAAGCTTGTGGAGCTTGATGAGGATCGTCTGTGTCGGCAGCTCCTCCGCGCTGTCGAACACGCCGCGCAAGTCTGTGAGCAGACGTGCCCCACGCTCGCGGTGTCATCCCGGGCGCCCGACACGAACGCCACCGCGGCCTGGTAGGCGCGGTCTGGCCAGTCACTCCCGCGAGGTCGGCCACCATGAGCAGCGGCTCCCAGACGTCGGCGGCCCGGTCGGCGATGGCCCACGGCATGTGCGGCCACGGGTGCCCTACCTTGTCGTGTACGCCGTCAGCCCATGCGGTGAGCCGGTCGCGCAATGCTTCGCCTTCCGGCCGCGTTTCGCGTTCCCGGTAGTCCCTGACCTGCTCGTACGGTGCGCGAGGGTGCTGTTCGCGGGACGCCGGTCAAGCAGCTCGTACGGCCGGCCGGACACCGTGCTCGGCGGGGCGACGACGTACCCGCCCGCGGCCTTGAGTCGAGGAACTGTCCGACGATCCCGGCCGCCCGGCTGCGCCGCCCCGGCCTGGAGGACGTGGAATCCGCCGCTGGGAGTGCGGACAAGGGCGCTGCCCCCGGTGAGGATCCCGCAGCGCTTGAGCCGCTCGAATGCGGCGAAACCGCGGCCGTCCTCGCGGTTGTCCACGTCGAGGACGTCCGGCCAGGGCGCACCGGTCGCTATCGCGACGTTCCTGTCCGGGCGCGCTTTCCACCATGCCCGGATCACCGCTGGGTCGGTTGTCGCGTCCTTGACCCCGTGCGGTGTGTCCGGTTCCTTGGTACCGGTTTGCAGGGGAGGACTGGCCATCCTGCCGCCGCGAACCGGAGTGCCGCGTCAAGCGTCATCGCGCGGGCGTCGTCGTCCCATTGCAGGCGTTGCCACTGGCGGCCGCCGTTGCGGTCTTCCCGCAATGCGCACGGTTCGGCGGGCGCGGCAGGGTTCCTGGCCGGGTATGGGCGCTGGCGGGCAGGGGTCCGCGCCGTTGGGAATGGCTGCGGGCGCGTCCTAAGCTTCACCTCGTCACCTCCTGGCCGGACTGGGCCTGCCTGGCGCAGCGCGTGCGGGATCTGCGCGACCGCCGCAAGTGATCAGGGCAGCGCCTGCCGCGGAGATGGCCAAGGTGGGCGTGCGCTGGGGACCGGAACATCGTCGCGAAGTCAAGACCTTTCCTGGCCCGCGGGCTGCCATGCATGGCCTGCGGATCGGGCGCGATCGTGCCGACGGGCAGCCAAGCGGCAGCCTCCGCACGGTTACACGTCGATGTACGGCTCGAACTCGTGGGAGGCGGGTTGCGGCGTGGCGCGTGAGGACCTGCTCGGGGCGGCGGCCGAGTTCCTCGGGCAGCGCATGGACCCGCCGGGACGTCCTGCTGGCGGTCACCGGGATGGCCGCGGGGCGGTTAGAGGTCAGCCTGCGGGCGGAGGACTGGCCGATCCTGGCGGGCGAGACCGGCCGTAGCCGGGCGGACGCGCGCCCCGTGAGCCTTCACCGGCCGCGGGGCGTGTTCGCGTCCCTCGCGTCCCTCGCGCCGCTCAGCGCTCGGCGACGTAGACTCCGCGGCCGGGCACGACCTCTACGAGGCCATTTGCGTGTTCGCGTCCCGGTGGCCGCTCAGCGCTGCGGGACGACGTAGATGCCGCGGCCGATGACGGTGCGGACGAGGCCCTCGTCCCGCAGGATTCCGATGGCCTTGTCGACCGTGCCCCCTGCGACGCCGTACTCCTGCATGAGGGTCCGCTTGGACGGCACGGGCCGCCGCGGCGCCAGCTCGCCGGAGATGATGCGGGCGCGCAGGATCTCCGCGAGCTGAACGTACACGGGTATGTCCCCGTCGTGGTCGATGCTCACGGGTAAATGCTGCGTATCCAGGGACAACATAGTAACACTGAGATTACCTATACGTGTGCATGGACACCCCTGCATAAGCACACGTAGGGTTTGGGGATGGCGCCGTTCCCGGTTCCTCCACCCCGCCCGGGGCGGCGCCAGCCACACACAAAAGCGGCCCCGGCCAAGCGCGCTACGCCGGACCGGGGCCTAGACGCCAGTGGGAGGCGCCTGATGGACAGTTTGCCCGACCGCTCCCGCCGGAACGTCCCCATGTTCACCGACCAGGACGTCACCGACCTCGCGGAACTGAGGCGCGACTATGGGCAGCTGGGACATCACCCGCACCGTCCAGTGCTGGCGGGCCGCGCCGCGGCCGATGCCGCAGGACGTTCTCACCGCCGCCGATCCGGACCCGCTGCGGTCCAAGCTCGGCGACGCCGGGGCATCCTGGGAGGTGACGGGCCGGTGAACCGCACCGGCCCGGACGATTCCGGCAGCGCCGGCCACGGCGCCGGGGCAAGCGGCGGATGGTTCGGCGGCGCGGACGCCCTGCAGATCCCCGGCGAGGCCGAACAACGCAAACTCGCCGAACTGCGCGACAGGTTCGCCGGTCACCAGATCGTCCGCGAGGTACGCGACCAGAACGCCGGGGTGCGGTACTGCGCCTACGGCGTGACCATCGTCATCCACCCGCACACCATCATCACGTCGTCGCTGGCCGAACTCGAAACCGAGCTGGAGGCGGCCGAGGGAACGGGGCAGCCGTCATGACCGCCCCCAAGCCGCATCAGCCAAAGCTGGGCACGCCTTGCCGACGCCGACACGGCCGACGCCGACGCGGGCCGCGGCAGGAGCCGGATCAGCGCGGCGAGGATGGCGCGGTCGGCCCAGTTGAGCCGGGGCCGTGGGTTGGTCCGGCGCAGCATGGCGACCTCGTGCCGCAGCACGAGCAATTCGACGTTCTTGGAGGCTGACGAGCGGCCGAGCAGGACCAGCCAGCCGCAGAGCCGGACGAAGATCAGATAGGGCAGGCGGAGGGACACAGCGGATCATCATGGCCTACCGCCAACCCCGTGCATCGCTGCAGGCCATAGGCCAGGCAGACTTCTGGCACCTACAGCTAAACGCGGTTCTCCGTCCACTCTGCTTCTACGTCGGCGACCGCCAGGCGCGCCTTGCTCGGCGAAAGCAGACAATTCTTCGCCGACGAGCAGGCAGCTCTGCATGTCCTGACTGGACAACGACAACGACACCGGTCAGGACGCGAATGGCCGGGCGCAGGTCGGCGACGAAGGACCGCAGCTCCGGCTGACTGTTAGCAGTGGTGATCCATTTCTCCAGGTCCCGTCCCCGGCGTCCGGCCATCATGTCCGCGAAAGCGGCACGTGTGCCTGGATGGCCGCCAGTTCCGTGCAGGCGGCCAGGATCGCGGCGAGCCGACGGCGCGCACCGCGGGTGAGATTGTCAGGGTGGCTCATGATCCAGCCGGTGACCTTGCGGACTTTCGGTGGCCGGGCGGTGGGGCGGCACCCAGCGGGACACCACGCCGCACCCCGGGCACGCCACTTCCGGGACACGCGTCCGGGCCCGGATGCGAACCGACCTGCCGACCCGGAAGAGGCCCGGAACGGCGCCGAAATGCACAACGGTGGAAGCCCGGGAACGCGTGAACCGGCTGCGGCCGTATTGTGACACTAAGTGGCGGGGCCTACGGCGGCGAAGGGGGACCTGTCGTGCACGTACGGCTGCTCGGGCCGGTTGACGTCGTCGTTCATGACAATCCGCGGCAAGTGCACGGTTTGCGGCGTAAGGCGGTGCTTGCCGTCTTGGCGCTGCATGGCCGGGAGATCGTCAGTACTGGCCGCCTGGTGGAGGCGGTGTGGGGGGACGCGGTGCCGCCGACCGCGCTGAACGCGCTGCAAAGTCACGTGTCGTATCTGCGCAAGGTTTTGGGGAGCAAGGCCGCGATCATCGCGCGGCCGCCCGGCTATTTGCTGGACCTCGGCGATGACCCCACCGATGTGCACCTTGTTGAGCGGCTGTTACGGCAGGGCAGGCAGTCGGCTGATCCTGGGCAGGGCGCACGGTGCCTGCGGGCTGCCCTGGCGCTGTGGCGTGGGCAGCCGATGGCGGATCTGGCCGGCCTGGCGTGGCTGGAGGAGCAAGCGGAGCGGCTCGATCTGCTGCGGTCCGAGGTCGAACGGGCCTTGTTCGAGGCACAGTTGGCCGCGGGGGAGCACGGGTGGCTGGTTCCGGATCTGGAGCGGATGGCTGGCCGTCATCCGCTGGATGAGCAGGTCCACGGGCAGCTCATGCTGGCGCTGTACCGCAATGGGCGCCAGGCCGATGCGCTCGCGGTGTACCGCCGGTTACGGCGGACGCTCGACGAGGAGCTAGGGATCGACCCCGGGCGACCGCTCCGCGATCTGGAAACGGCCATCCTGCGCCAGGATCCGGCCCTGGCTACTGCCACCTCGGCGGCGAGTGCCGAGACGTTACGCTCCGCAGCCACGCTTGAGCCGTGCACACGCGCGCCTGGCCCGGTCGCCGGGGCACTGCCGGCGCCGTTGACGTCATTCATCGGCCGGGTCGCCGACCAGGCGCTGTGGCCGCTGCGCTCTCGGCACACCGCCTGGTCACGGCGCTGGGACCGGGCGGGGTCGGTAGGACACGCCTCGCGCTGAGCGTCGCCGCCGAGGTGGCCGGGCGGTACGCCGGCGGTGCCTGGTACGTCGACCTCGTGCCGGTCACCGACCCATCGATGATCGCCCCAACGATCGCGGCAGCCGTTGGTCTCAGCGAGCATCAGGGCCGCTCAGCGGAGGACACCGTCCTTGACTGGCTGGCCGCACGGCAGGCGCTGCTCGTGCTGGACAACTGTGAGCACCTGCTGGGCGGCGTGGCGGCCCTGCCGGAGCGGCTGCTTGCTGGCAGCCCGGAGCTGTCGGTGCTGGTTACCAGCCGGGCTCGGCTGCTGGTGCCGTTTGAGTGGGTGTTCACCGTGCCGGGGCTGTCGGTTGAGACAGACGGCGGGGGGCCGGGTGATGCGGTGGAACTGTTCCGGGTGCGCGCAGCGGCAGGTGGGAGCACGCTCGGGCCGGGCGACGTGAAACGCGCCGCCGCCATCTGCCGTGAGCTCGACGGTATGGCGCTGGCGATCGAGCTGACCGCGGCCCGCGTCGCCTCGCTCGGCCTGGACGGGATTGAGGCCGGGCTCACCGACCAGTTGCGGCTGCTGACCGGGGGACAGCGCGCGGACGGCCGGCATCGCTCGCTGCGGTCGGCGCTGGACTGGAGTTATGCGCTGCTTGACGTGGCCGGCCAGGCCGTCTTGCGGCGCGTCTCGGTGTTCGCCGCCCCGTTCACCGTAAGCGCGGCGGTGGCGGTGCTCGGAAGCTGGCCGCCGATGGCCGGGGACGCCATTCCAGCTGTTCTGGCCGGGCTTGCCGACCAGAGCCTCCTTGTGCCAACGGCGGATCCGTCCGGGACCCGCTACCGCGCTCTGGAGACCATCCGGCAGTACGGTGCTGATCGCTGGCCGATGCGGGGGAGTCAGTGGAGGCGCGTTCCCGGCATCTGAACTGGTGTCTGGACGCCGCCGCCGCCCTCGGCCCTGCTGCGGGTGATGATGCCGGTGCCTGGCGGTCGGCGTTCGATCAGATCGCCGACGAGCTGCGCAGCGCGCTTGGCTGGGCGGACGGCCCTGCGCGACATCGCCAGCAGGCGTTCCGGCTGGCGGTGAGCCTGGCCGAACTGTGCTTCGCCCGCGGCATGCCCGGGGAGTCGCAGGTGCGGTACGAGCAGGCGGCAGAACTGACGACGGGCAGGGCCGCGGCGGCCGCGCTGCACCAGGCGGCGGGTGCCGCGGAGGTGCGGCATTTCGGCACCGAGGCGCTGCGGCTGCGCCGGGCGGCAGCCGGCGCAGCCGCAGCGCGGGCGATGGGGCGGCCGCGGCGATGGACCTCGCCCGCATGGCGGAGTTGATCAATCGTGGGGCGGGGCTCATGGCCACGTCTGCCGCCGCTGATGAGGTGACCGCGCTCCTGGCGGAGGCGACACGGCTCGCGGCCGGCGACCCGGCCGCGCAGGCCCGGACGCTCACGGCCATGGCGTTCAGCTACGACGATGCCGATCCGGCCGCCGTCGACCTCATCGAGCGCGCCACGACCCTTGCCCGCCGGGCACGCGACCCGCTGACCGAGAGCGCGGCGCTGGATCATCTCACTGCTTTCCAGCTCGCCCGGGGGGAGCTTCGTGCCGCCGCCGCCAGCGCATCGCGGCGCACCGAGTTGCTGGCCCCGTTGCGGGCGACGCGCGGCGGGGATGGAGTTCTACGACGCCTTCAGCATGGCCGCGGAGTGCGCCATGGCCGCTGGCGATCGTCGCAGATCCACGTCGGCGAGTTTTTCGACGCCCTTCTGCTGCTGCACCAGGGGCACCCGCAACGGGCGCTGCGGTTGCTTCGCACCCCGCCAGAGGAGTTCCGCACCTGGTACAGCGGGATGTGGCGGCCATGGTACGCCGCGATGTGGGCCGAAGCAGCCGTCCTCACCGGCCACCGGGACACCAACGGCCGCATCCGCCGCGCACGCCAGATGGCCCAGGGCAATCCGATCGCCACTGCCATCGTCGACCGGGCGGCGGCTCTTGCGGGCGACCGCAGCGTTGCCTCCGCGGCGACTGCGCTGGCCGCAGCCGGCTGCCGCTACCAGTGGGCCCGGACGCTTATTCTCGCCGGTGGAGCGCAGCGAGCGCGAGGTGAGTCCGTGCTCGCCGAAATGGGTGCGACGCCGATGGTGTGGCCAGCCAAGCAAGGCTGAGCCACGTGCGCCAAGCGCGCCAACGATGAGCAGACGCGGACTGGAAAGATCACACCGACTGTAGCGTGGCGTACCGCCGGTGGCGGCGCGGGAATACCCGCGGCGGGCTACGCTGAATGCGTGAGAACGGGATCCGGCCTGGTTTTCGCGCAACTGGGGTCCGGCCCTGCGCGGATACCCTATCTGGACGGCTGGGAACTGCAGCGGCGGCTGCATGAGCGGCGATCCTGCGGTGAGATCGTGGATAGCTGCCTGCTGCTCGAGCACGAGCCCGTCTACACCGCGGGCAAGCGCACCGGAGACCTCGATCGCCCGATAGGCGACCCCGGAGCGCCGGTGATCGACGTCGACCGCGGCGGGAAGATCACCTGGCACGGGCCTGGCCAGCTCGTCGGTTACCCGATCATCAGGCTCCCCGACCCGATCGACGTGGTCGCCTACGTCCGGGTTATCGAAGAGGCCCTGATCCGGACATGTGCGGACTTCGGCGTGGTCACGGGCCGGGTAGAGGGACGCAGTGGGGTCTGGGTGACCAGTGGGACGGCCGCGCCAGGCGGGACAGCGCCTGACAGGAAAGTGGCGGCCATCGGCATCAGGGTCGCGCGCGGCGTCACGATGCACGGCTTCGCCCTCAACTGCGACTGCGACCTGTCCTGGTTCGATCGCATCGTACCCTGCGGCATCCGTGACGCTCAGGTGACGACCCTGTCCAAGGAGGCCGGGCGCACCGTGACCGTTGCCGACGTGACCCCGGTCGTTCAGGGGCACCTGGCGGACGCCCTCGGCGCCGCGACCTGGCGCGCAATACACGGCACGCACGGGCTCCTCACAGCAGCGCCCGCCGTTCAGGCAGCACCGTGATCGTGGTGGATTTCATGCCCATACGAGGCGGTCGCCGCCGCCTGAGTGCGGACGAGCTTGCTATCCAGGAGCCTTATTCATAAGGCAGGAATGCGGCGGGCAGCCATGCGGTGACGGTCGTGCCGGCACCGGGCACTGAGGAGATCCCGATGGTCCCGCCAGCTTGGTTGATGATGCCGTACACACTTGCGAGGCCAAGCCCGCCGCCCTCGACAAAGGGCTTGGTTGTGAAGAACGGTTCAAAGACGTGCTCAAGAACCTCCGGCTCCATTCCCGCGCCGCTGTCGCGGGCGCTCAGGCACACGTACGCCCCTGGAGTGAGCCCCAGATGCGCTGCCTCAGTGCGGCTGATCGTCACGTTCTGAGTCTCAACCGAAAAGCTGCCACCGTCTGACATGGCGTCACTGGCGTTCATCGCGAGGTTGAGCAGGACTTGCTCGACCTTGCCTGGGTCAGCGTTGACGGGCCAGAGTTGCTGGGCCAGGGACAAATGGGTCTCGATGCGTGCGCCGACCGTGCTCCGCAGCAGCTCTTCGATCCCGCCCACGACTTGGTTGAGGTCGATGGGTTCAGTGCGGATCACTTCGCGGCTGCCAGCCGCGAGGAGCTGCTGGACGAGCCGGATCACTCGCCTGGCCGGCATGTTCGATCTTCTCGGCATCCCGGCGGACACCATCCCAGCCTTCATTGCCGGTGCCTTGCTGTGCTCTCCCGGCTGCTTCGTCGCGTATGAAAGCCGCATAGCTGAGCATGGCGCCGACCTGATTGTTGAATTCGTGGGCAACACCGCCTGCCAGCCGGCCGATGCTTTCCATGCGCTGCGACCTCTGAAGATGAGCTTCCATCCGAGCTAGCTGCAACCTTTGCTCAGCTTCGGCGACGGCGCGGCGGACGATCGGCGCCAGGCGCGCGGGCCGGTCCTTCAAGACGTAGTCGGTGGCTCCTTGCCTGATGAGCTCGACCGCTGCTTCGTCGCCGATCGCACCGGACATGAAGATGAACGGTACGTGCGGGCACTGCTCCTGCGCAATTTTAAGTGCAATTTCGCCGGAGAAGCCCGGCAGAGAGAAATCGGCCAGGATCACCTCCGGGTGGAAGGCGGCAAGCTGCTGCACATACGACGCGCTCGTGTCCACGACGACAGCGGTGAATTCCAGGCCCGCGCCAAGCAGGAGGCGCTGCTCAAGTTCAGCATCGGAAGGCTCGTCCTCCAGGATGAGGATGCGCAGCGCGCTCCGCCCCGCTGAGCCCGCCCCATCCTCGGGCGGAGCCTGCGCCAGCCGCGGGCCGGCGGTCTCATCCGGCTCGCTGCAGCGTTGCCTGTCACTCATGGCTGCCGCCTTCCCTCAGCCGGTGGCCTAAACCCCTCGCCTCGCCTCCGCTGCGTCGCGCGCCGGTGATGGCGAGATGACGTCGGGCGGGGGCTCGCTAAGGAGCAGCCAGAACATGCCGAGGGTGCCGACTGCGTCGGCGAACTCGGAGAAATTTACTGGCTTCCGCACATAGGCGTTGGCGCCGCCCAGGTAGCCGGCGAGGATGTCTTCTTCCTGTTTGGAGGAGGTGAGGATGACAACGGGGATGAGCCGGGTCCGTTCGTCGGCTCGTATGCGGCGCAGCACTTCGAACCCGTCAACCTTGGGGAGCTTCAAGTCCAGGAGGATGAGAGCGGGAGGCGTCTCGCCGGCGCTGTCGTCCCCGAAGAGATGCTCCACCGCCTCGGCGCCGTCGTGGGCGACGCTGACCTGGTTGAGGATATTGCTCTTTTGGAAGGCCCGGAGAGTCAGCGCCTCGTCGTCGGGGTTGTCCTCTACGAGCAGGATGGGCCGGTGCCTCATGCGGTTTCCTTCGCGTCAAGGGTGAAGTAGAAGGTCGCGCCAGCCTCTACCGCGCCCTTGGCCCACACCCGGCCACCGTGGCGCTCCACGATCTGCCTGACGCTCGCGAGGCCGACGCCGGTGCCGGGGAACTCGCGCGCCGTGTGCAGCCGCTGGAATGGGCTGAACAGCTTGTCAACGTAGGCGGGGTCGAAGCCGGCGCCGTTGTCGCGCACGTAACAGCAGATGCTGGCGTCCCCGGCCCGCGCCGTCCCGAACTCGATCGACGCATCGTCCTGGCGGGAGGTGAACTTCCAGGCGTTGTCCAGCAGGTTTTGCAGCACGGTGCCGATGAGGCGGCGGTCCGCTAGTGCGCAGACCGGCTGCTGGATGGTGAAGAGGACACGGCGGTCCGGTCCCTGGCGCTGGAGTTCCCCGGCGATGTTGGCGGCTTCGGCCCCGAGGTCGACCGACTCGAGGTGAATCTCGGCCCGCGAGACGCGCGAAAGGTGCAGCAGGTCGTCGATGAGCTTCGCCATCTGCTCGCTAGCGGCCTGGATACGCTCGGCGAAGCCACGGCCGGCCTCGCCGAGGCTGTCCCCGCAGTCTTCTAGCAGGGCCGCGCTGAAACCGCCCAGCGCTCGCAGTGGGGCGCGCAGGTCGTGGGAGACCGAATAAGTGAAGGCCTCCAGGTTCCGGTTGGCGCACTCAAGGTCGTCCGTCCTGCGGCGAAGCTCGGCCTCGGTGCGGCGCTGCTCGGTGATGTCCCGGGCGATCGAAGACGCGCCGATCAGCCTGCCCCCGTCGTCGTGGACCGGGGAGACCGTCACCGACACAGGGAATCCGGTGCCGTCCCTGCGCCGCCGCACGGTCTGGTGGTGCATGACGCGCTCGCCTTGGGCGATCCTTTCGAGGATCTCCTTGATCTCGCCCATCCGGTCAGGGGGACACAGGATGGTGACCGGCTGGCCAATGATCTCGGCGGCCGAGTACCCGTACATGCGCTCGGCGGCCGAGTTCCAGCTCGTGATCACGCCGTCGACGGTCTTTCCCACGATGGCGTCGTCCGACGAGTTCACGATCGCCGAAAGCAGCCTCGTGAGCGGCACCGAATCGCGGCGGGTGACAATGCCCTCAAGCGGCGGCTGGCCCACGGCACCACCTCCCCATGTCGGTCAGAACACGTATCTAAGGGACTGTTCCTGCGCCCCGGCACGACAAAGGCTGCTCGCCGCGAGCAGCCACAGACCACGCAGTGACCCCGACCTCCGGCAAGTCCGTCCTTACGTCGGACGGCAGTTTCAGTAACTTATAGTAATTAATCTAACACGGAAAGAGATCACCGCCAAAGCGGGCTGGTGAACGTTGAGCCGGCCCGCCCGCGCGACCACGTAGGCTGATCTCGTGGTTGTCGCACCCGAGGGACGACGGCTCCTCCGGTTGGAGGCCAGGAACAGCCAGACTCCGATCGAGAAGAAGCCCCCGTGGATCAAGACGCGGCTGCGTACTGGACCGGAATACATGGCGCTTAAGGACCTGGTCCGCCGTGAGGGCCTGCACACCGTGTGCCAGGAGGCCGGCTGCCCGAACATCTTCGAATGCTGGGAGGACCGCGAGGCGACCTTCCTGATCGGCGGGAACCAGTGCACCCGGCGCTGCGACTTCTGCCAGATCGACACGGGCAGGCCCGCGCCCCTCGACACCGGGGAGCCCGGCCGGGTCGCGGAGTCTGTCGCGTCGATGGGCCTGCGCTACGCCACCGTGACCGGCGTTGCCCGCGACGACCTGCCTGACGGTGGCGCCTGGCTGTACGCCGAGACCTGCAGGCAGATCCATGCCGCCACAGCAGGCTGCGGCGTCGAGCTTCTCATTCCTGATTTCAATGCCCATCCAGAACGGCTGACGCAGGTGTTCTCCGCGCAGCCAGAGGTTCTCGCGCACAACATCGAAACCGTTCCTCGCATCTTCAAGCGGATACGCCCTGCGTTCCGTTATGAACGCTCACTCGAAGTGCTGAGAAGGGCCCGCGAGGCCGGGCTTGTCACCAAGTCGAACCTGATCCTTGGCTTCGGTGAGGAACGGCACGAGATTAGCAGGGCGATGGCCGATCTGCGGGCCGCCGACTGCGACCTGCTGACCATTACCCAGTACCTGCGGCCGTCACTGCGGCATCACCCTGTGCAGCGGTGGGTGACCCCTGATGAGTTCGCTGACCTCCGCACGGAGGCGCTCGCGATCGGGTTCGCCGGGGTGATGTCTGGGCCGCTCGTGCGCTCCTCCTACCGCGCGGGCTGGCTGTACAAGGAGGCCATCGCACAGCGCCGGATCGGCCCTGTCGCGCAGGGCGAGGGCGGCGCGGGAACGTATCGCGAACGCGGTTCGGTGCCACGTCAGGCCGATGCCGTTTCGTCCTGACGCCGCGGCCTCGTATCCTGCCGTCCATGGCCAAGAAGCCCGCTGATGCAAGCAAACGTAAGAGCGCCGTAGGCGATACGGCGAAGCCCGGCCGGATCGCCCAGATCCGAATGGTCGCCCGGATCGTCAGGGAGGCCAATCCACGGGCACTTCCGCTCATCGCACTTGTCGCCGTCGGCATCATCGCGGTGTTCACCGTCACTGGCCTGCTGACGGGGCTCGCCACATTTCTCATCCCGCTCGGCGTTCTCCTCGGCCTGCTCGCCGCCGTGATCATGTTCGGGCGAGTCGCCCAATCCGCCCAGTTCGCGAAGATCGAGGGACAGCCCGGCGCTGCCGCGGCTGTGCTGCAGACCCTGCGTGGCGACTGGACGGTCACCCCGGCGGTGACGGGCAACAGGAACATGGACGTGGTGCACCGTGTGGTCGGCAGGGCCGGAGTCGTGCTTGTCGGCGAGGGCAACCCCGGAGGGCTTTCCAGCCTGCTTGCCGCGGAAAAGAAGCGCATCTCGCGGGTGGCCTACGACGTGCCGATCTACGACATCCAGGTGGGTAACGCCGAGGGCCAGGTGCCGATCAGGAAGCTGCATACGCGCGTCATGAAGCTGCCGCGCAACCTGAAGGGCGGTCAGGTATCCGAGCTTAACTACCGGCTCAAGGCGCTGCCGCAGGCACTGCAGGCGCCGCGCGGCCCGCTGCCCAAGGGCGCCAGGCTGCCGAAGGGGCCGAAGCCGAAGATCCGGTGATCTCTGCTGGCCCCGTGGCGTGTGTGGCGTTGGCGTGGCCTTCGATGCAAAGTAACCCGCCGCGCCGACATGGCGCCCGGTTGCTCGATGCGGCCACGCGCTTGCCGTCAGACCTTGATGACGACCGTGTTGGCGGCGCGGTCGTGCAGCCCACGCGTGTCACGGTCGACAGCGAAAGCCGGGACCACGGCCAGCAGCAGGACCGTCCGGACGAATGCCCAGACGAATCCGACCGGCCTGCCATCAAGCCGCACGACGCGCAGCCTGAGCAGCCGCTTGCCAACCGTGAAGCCGGTCAGCGCCGTCAGCAGGTACACCTCAGCGGCGAAGATCGCGTAGGTCCACCACCGCGAATGCAGTGCGCCGAGCGCGATGACGGTGCAAAGCGCCCAGTCGATGAACAGGGCGACGATCCGGGCGCCGTATCCCGAGACGGCGCCCGGGCCGCGTGCTGGCAGCCCGAGCCGCTCACCCGGGTAGCTGCTTACGGCTCCGGCCGGACGTGCGGCTGTCGGCGAGGTTCCGGTCAAACGTCGTTCCGACACGCCCCCACGGTATCCGAGCGCTGTGGGCCCGCTGCGCCCGCGGGCCGATATGCTGCCTCCGCGGGGCGGACCTGCTCCCTCCGCGGGGCGGACCTGTCCCTCCACGGGGCGGACCTGCTACTCCACGGGGCTGACCTGCTACTCCACGGGGCTGACCTGCTACTCCACGGGGCTGACCTGCTCCCCGCAGCGGCCGCACATACGCATCCACGGCTGTGCCGTGACTTCCTCCCCGGCTGTAACACACGTGAAACACTTGGGACACGGCATGGAAACTGCGAACGCCTAGCGTCCAAGGCGTCGCAGGCCACAGGCTCACATCAGCGCGGGTTTACTTGGAGGGAGGGCGGATGTTCACTAGCGCCGACGAGGTACTGGAATTCATATCGGCCGAGAACGTGCAGTTCATCGATGTGAGGTTCTGCGACCTGCCGGGGATTATGCAGCACTTCACCGTGCCGACCGAGGCCTTCGACCGTAAGGTCTTCACCGAGGGCCTGATGTTCGACGGTTCTTCGATCCGCGGCTTCCAGGCGATTCACGAATCCGACATGCTGCTGCTGCCAGACCCGTCGACCGCCTACCTCGACCCGTTCCGCGAGTACAAGACGCTGAACCTCACCTTCTTCGTGCACGACCCGCTGACCAGCGAGCCCTACAGCCGCGACCCGCGCAACATCGCCCGCAAGGCCGAGGACTACCTGCGGGGCAGTGGAATCGCGGACACCGCGTTCTTCGGGCCGGAGGCAGAGTTCTACATCTTCGACTCCGCGAGGTTCGACACCAGCGCCGCCGCAGGCTATTACTTCATCGACTCAATCGAAGGCGCGTGGAACACCGGACGCGAAGAGGGCGGTGCCAACCTCGCCTACAAGCCGCGGTACAAGGGCGGCTACTTCCCCGTGCCCCCGATGGACCACTTCACCGACCTGCGCTCGTCCATGGTGCGCAACCTGATCGCCTGCGGTGTCAACCCCGAGATGCAGCACCACGAGGTGGGTACCGCAGGCCAGGCCGAGATCAACATCACCTTCTCCCCGATGCTCAACATGGCCGACAAGCTGATGACGTTCAAGTACGTGGTGAAGAACACCGCCTACAAGCACGGCAGGACGGTCACGTTCATGCCCAAGCCGCTCTTCGGCGACAACGGGTCTGGCATGCACTGTCACCAGAGCCTGTGGAAGGACGGCACGCCGCTCTTCTACGACGAGGAAGGCTACGCGGGGCTCTCGGACATCGGGCGCTACTACATCGGCGGCCTGCTCAAGCACGCGCCCTCGCTGCTCGCCTTCACCAACCCCACGACGAACTCCTACCACCGGCTCGTGCCCGGCTTCGAGGCGCCGGTCAACCTGGTCTACTCGCAGCGGAACCGGTCCGCGTGCGTCCGCATCCCGATCACCGGCAGCAACCCCAAGGCCAAGCGGGCCGAGTTCCGGGTTCCCGACCCTTCCTGCAACCCCTACCTCGCATTCTCCGCGATGCTGATGGCGGGCGTCGACGGGATCAAGAACAAGGTCGAGCCAGCCGAACCGCTTGACAAGGACCTGTACGAACTGCCGCCAGACGAGGCGAAGGCGGTGCCGCAGGTGCCAGGCTCGCTCGAGCAGGTACTCGACACGCTCGAGGCCGACCACGAGTATCTGCTCGAGGGCGGGGTGTTCACGGGGGACCTGATCGAGACCTGGATCGACTTCAAGCGGGCGCACGAAATCGACCCGATGCGGCTCCGCCCGCACCCGCACGAGTTCGAGCTTTACTTCGACGTCTAGCGAGGTCAGCGCCGCTGAGCCAGCGGACCTGCGCCGCACCTATGACCATGCCAATCTGGTCGAGGTCGATGCCGTGAAGCACCTCGGGGCCTGGGGGCGAACCGAGGTGCTTCACGAGCGTCGGGGCCGTGAGCCTGCCAGCCCCGATGGGGCGTGAGCCTGCCCGCCCCGATGGGGAGCGGTGGTTATTGCTGGTGCCACCTGTCGTACTGGTCGGAGGGATCGCAGGAGGCCGTTTGCGGGAGGGTGCCGTTTCCCACGCTGGACGTCGTCAGGCAGAGCCCGCTCGACACGTTCTGCCAAACGTCGTACCAGCCCGAGGGCGGCCCGAGGGGGTTGTCCGCGAAGTAGTCTTCAGGCTGCCCGCTGGAGACGTCGGCGACGTTCTCCGGTCAGGTGCCACGAGTGTCGCGCCGGGGGCTGAAGTGGCGCTGACGCAGCGCTGAAGCGGCGGGCGGCAGCAAAGCCCGCGATCTTCGCGAATGCCGTCCTCGCCCCGAACGTGCCACCGGGTGCCGCGAGCCAAGCCTGCCAGAAACGCTCCAGCTCATCGAGCCAATGACGCAGGTCTGTCAGCCCTGCGGGCGCTATCTTCGGGTTGCATCAGCTGCTTAAGCCTGCGAGGAGGCAACCGGCCATGTCGAGACGAGCCGCCTGGCGGCCGATGTTGAGGCTCAGCGGTGGTGACCGGGGCGGCGCGGGTCGTGACGGTTCCGGGCAATGGGCTTGCTCACCATGGATGATCTGACTCAGCGGCTACGGGCCATTTGCGATCTCAGCGTCGCCGAGGTGCGGGAGTATGCCGGGCGCCACGAGTATGACGGCCAGATTCAGGACCTTTCTCCTGACGGCGTCCGGCGCGGCCTGGACAGGCTGGCCGGCGCTTGCACACTGGTCAGCGAGGCCGACCTGCACGATGAGGCCCACATCGCCGCGTTCGAGCGTTGTCGGCGCGTGAGCTTCGGGGATCTCGAGCTGCACCGCCGTAACCCGCTGGTTCATTTGAGCGCGATGGACCTGGCCTGCTACGACCGTGAGTACGCCCCAGCGGCTGAGCGAAGTGCGGCCCGCACCGCGCAGCTCCGTGGCTGGCCAGAGGCGGTGGACGCGGCCGTGACCTCCCTTGATCAGGTCAGTACGGAGGTCGCAGGCGCCCTGTTGCCCGCCGCGCGTGCCATGGCAGACGGCGTCCCCTCCGATGCGGATGAGGTGCTAGGCACCCGCGGCGTCGCAGCTCAGGCGCGTCTCGTCAGGCACCTGGAACACGCGGTGGAGCACTCAGGCGCACCAACGGCACTCGGCGACGGGCTGGCCACGCTGATGGGCAGCGGCGAGGGAATGAGCGTGGACACCGGCAGGCTGGCCAGCAAAGCCGATGCCGAACGCACGAGGCTGCTTGTCCTCCTTGCCGAAAGCTGCGCCAGGATCGATCCGTCCCGCCGCCCACTCGAGGTCGCGCGTGAGCTGGTCCGTGACCACCCTCGGAGCGACGGCGTGCTCGAGGCGGCACGGCACTGGACACAGCGGGCGATCGACTTCACCCGTGATCACGATCTCGTGCCCTATCACGACGGCGAATGCCTGGTCGGGACCGCGCCGCCGACGCATCGCTGGGCAATGGCGATGATGGCAGCGACCGCGCCCGGCGAGCCCGAGTGCCCGTCGTGGTATCACATCACCCCGCCTGATCCGTCCTGGCCGCCGCAGCAGATCGAAGACTGGCTCGAGGTCTTCAGCGCGACCACATTGCCCGCGATCACGGTGCACGAGGTCGCTCCTGGTCACTTCTCGCACAGCCGTGCCCTACGGCGCGCGCCAAGCACTATCCGGCTCATTCTGCATTCTCCGGCTTTCGTGGAGGGATGGGCGCACTACGCGGAGGAGGTCTGCGTCGAGGAGGGGTTCTGCCTCGACGACCCGCGGTTCGCGATCGGGGTGTGGCTGGAGGCGCTTGTCCGGGTCAGTCGGCTCGCCTGCGCGATCGGTGTGCACACGGCCGGAATGAGCATCGCCGAGGCCGCGCGGCGCTTCGAGGCCGATACGCACCTGGCGGGGCGGGCCGCCCTCGCCGAGGCGCAGCGGGCAGGCTACGACCCGACCTACGGCAGGTACACCTGGGGCAAGCTGCTGATTCTGGAGCTGAGGGATCGGGCGCGCAGGGAGTGGGGCGCGGGCTTCACCCTGCGTCGCTTCCACGGCGCTCTGCTCGAGCTTGGGGCTCCGCCGCTCGGCCTGCTTGGCACCGCCGTGGGGCGGGGGTGAGTGTCGCCTGGGCCCGCGGCGCCCGGAGTGGGGTTTGGTGAGAGCAGCCGGCTGCAGCTCCGCCGCGTCGGCGGGCCACCGCTGAGCCGAAGGCAAGCCAGGCCCACCCGGGCCCACCCGGGCCCACCGGCTCAGCGTGACCTGAACTCGCTGATAAGAGCGCTGTCGATGTCGGCGCGGGAGAATTCGTAGCCGGCGCCGACGAGCCGGCCGGGCAGGACCCGGGCGCTTGTCAGTATCTCACCGGCTGCCTCGCCCAGTCCGACGGTGAGAGCCGCCGCCGGCACGCGCATGATGGCGGGGCGCCCGAGTGCGGCGGCGAGCGCCGACGTGAACCTCGCGTTCGTCACCGGATTCGGCGTCGTTAGGTTGACCGGGCCGGCGATATCCGGCCGGTCCAGCAGGAAGCTGATCGCGCCCGCCACATCGGTCATCGTGATCCAGCTCATAAACTGCGTGCCCGCCCCGAGCCTGCCGCCGAGCCCGAACCGGAACAGCGGCACCAGCCTGCCGAGCATCCCGCCGTCCTTCGAAAGAACGATGCCGGTGCGCAGGTGCACGACCCTGATCCCCGCCTGCGCGGCAGCACCGGTTGCTCCTTCCCAGTCCCGAACGACTCCGGGAAGGAATCCGCTGCCCCCAGGTGCGGACTCGGTCACCTCGCGGCCGCCGGTGTCGCCGTACCAGCCGATCGCCGAGCCTGACAGCAGCACGGCCGGGCGCTGCCGCAGACCCGCGAGCAGCGCGGCGAGCGCCTGGGTCCCCTCGACCCTGCTCGCACGGATCTCATGTTTCCTCGCGGCTGTCCAGCGGCCGCTGGCGATCGGCGCGCCCGCGAGGTTCACCACGGCGTCGACGGCCTCAAGGGCGGGCAGCGCGGGCTCCGCCGCGTCAGCTCCCGCGCCTGCACCCCTGGCGGAGGAATGCGGGGTCCACTGGATCTCGTCCGCGGCATCCGGTGGCCGCCGGACCAGCCGAAGTACCTCGTTCCCGCTTTCGCGCAGGTGTCTCGTCAGGGCTGAGCCGATCAGCCCCGACGAGCCGGTAATCGCGATCCTCACCAGTGGACCTCCCCGTCGCCCCCTGGGCCACGCTCAGAGCCCGAGTTCGGCCTCGAACGTACCCTCCTCCAGCCTGGTCTGCACCGACTCGAGGAACCGTGCCGCGTCGGCGCCGTCCACGAGCCTGTGATCGTAGGTGAGGGCCAGATAGACCATGGAACGCACGGCGATCACCTCGCCGAGGTCTGGGTCCTCAAGCACGACCGGACGCTTCACCACCGCCCCTGTCCCAAGGATGGCGACCTGGGGCTGGTTGATGATGGGTGTGTCGAAGATCGCACCACGGCTGCCGGTGTTGGTGAGCGTGAACGTACCGCCGCTCAGTTCGTCCGGGCTGACCTGGCCGGCCCTGGTCCGCGTGGCGAGATCGTCGATCTTGCGGGCGAGCCCGCCGATGTTGAGGTCGCCGGCGCTGCGGATCACCGGCACGAGCAGGCCGCGCTCGGTGTCGACGGCGATCCCGAGGTGCTCGACGTCGTAGTAGGTGACCTCACTGTTGCCGGTGTCGATGAGCGCGTTGATCTTGGGGTGCATCTTGAGCGCCTCGAGCGTGGCGAGGGCGAAGAACGGGAGGAAAGTAAGCCGGACGCCTTCGCGCCTTTCGAAGTCGGCTTTCGCGCGCTGGCGCAGCCGGGCGATCTTCGTCACGTCTGCCTCGATCACGGTGGTGAGCTGGGCGGAGGTGTGCAGCGAGTCAACCATCCGCTGCGCGATCACCTGGCGCAGCCGTGACATCCGTTCTGTCGTGCCCCGAAGCGGCGACGGCTCGATCGGCGGCCGCGCCGCATGCGCGCCCGCTGCGGCCGTCACCGGCGATGCGGGCGCATCCGGTGCCGTGACCGGCGGCGCGGGTGCCGCGAACCGCTGATCCGCGGGCCGCTGAGCCTCGGGTGCGGCGGGCACCGTGCCTTCAGGGCCGACGGCGGGAGGTGGAGCGGAGGCAGATCCGGCGGCGGGGGGAGCGGCACTCACGGGCGGCTGTGAGCCAGGTGCCGGCGAGGCGGGCGCTGATGGGGCATCGCCGTACGGCGATGGCTGCTCTGCCGCCAGCGGTGCGCGCATCGCACGGGACGCCTCGATCACGTCCTGCTTGCGGATCCGGCCGCCAACGCCGGTACCCTGCACCGATCCGAGGTCGACGCCGTGTTCGGATGCGAGCTTGCGCACCAGTGGGGTGATGTAGGGACCCTCGTCGGCGCCCGGCAGTGGCCTCAGGGGAGCGTAACGCTGCTGCGCCCCTGAACGCGTCTGATCGGCGGCGGGCGCCTGCGGCGCGCCTGCCTCGCTGCCATTGGCGGTGGCGCTCGCGGGCTCAGCGACCTGGGAGCCACCGGCAGACCGTGCCTGCGCGGGCCATGGCGCTGCCGGTGTCTCCGCAATGAATGCCCCAACGGACGGCGTTTGCTCGGGCTGGGCCTGCTCGGCCTGTGTCTGCTCGGCCTGTGTCTGCTCGGCCTGGGCCTGCTCGGCCTGTGACTGCTGGGGCTGGGTCCGCGCGGCTGGTGCTTGTGTCGGCGGTGCCTGCGCGGGCGGCGCCTCGGGGAGGGGCGGCACCGCGGTCGGCCGGGGGTACTGCCCAGGCCGAGTCGGGGCCGCCGCGGGCTGCCCGGCAGAAGATTGTGCCCCAGAGGACTGTGCGCCTTCCTCTTCGATCACCGCGAGTTCGGCACCGACTTCGACCGTCTCTTCCTCGGCGACAGCGATTCCTCGCAACACGCCCGTAGCGGGGGAAGGTATCTCGGTGTCCACCTTGTCGGTCGATACCTCGAGCAACGGCTCGTCGGCGTTGACGAGGTCGCCCTCCTTCTTCAGCCAGCGCGTGACGGTGCCCTCCGTGACGCTCTCGCCGAGCTGGGGCATTCTTACCGAGACCGACATGGCTTTCAACGACTCCTTTAACAATCGGCTTTTAGTAGTACTGCGTCGCACTGCTGCGCCGTCTGGTCCTAGGTCTGGTCCGGCGGACGCCGGGCCAGTGCTCAATAGCCCTACCCATGCACGTGCAGCGGCTTGCCCGCGAGGGCCAGGTGTGCCTCGCCGATTGCCTCGGACTGTGTCGGGTGCGGATGGATGAGCTGTGCGACCTCGGTGGGCAGAGCCTCCCAGTTGTAGATCAGCTGACCCTCGGCGATCAGTTCGCCCATCCGGCTGCCGACGAGGTGGACGCCAACCACAGGGCCGCCGCCCGCTCTCGCGATGACCTTCGCCGCGCCGCGCGTTTGCAGGATCTGGCTTCTGCCGTTACCCGCGAGGTCGTAGGTGAACTCCTCGACCTCGATGCCGCGCTCGGCCGCCATGGCGGAGGTGATGCCCACCGAGGCCACCTCCGGCTCGCTGTAGGTGATACGCGGTACGCCGTCATAGTCGATCGGGGCAGGGCCCCGCCCGCCGAGCCGTTCGGCGACCATGATCCCTTCGGCGAAGCCCACGTGCGCAAGCTGCGGGGTCGCGATGAGATCGCCCACCGCCGAGATAGTCGGGACGCCGGTGCGGCAGAGCGGGTCGACCTTGACGAAACCACGCTCGAGTTCCAGCCCGGCCTCCTCGTACCCCAGCCCGGCAGAAACAGGCCCGCGGCCGACGGCGACGAGCAGCAGTTCGGCGTCGAGCGTCTTGCCGCCTTCCAGCGAGACCCTGACACCGTCGCCGGAACTCTTGAGGCTCTCGAACCTCGCGCCGAGCTCGTAAGAGATGCCGCGCCGCCTGAACGCCCGCTCGAGGAGCATCGAACTCGATTCCTCCTCGGCCGGCACGAGGTGAGGCAGCATCTCGACGATCGTCACCTCGGCCCCGAACGACCGCCAGACGCTTGCGAACTCCACGCCGATGACGCCGCCGCCCAGAATGACAACCGACTGGGGCACCCGGTCCAGCGTGAGCGCCTCGTCGCTGGTGATCACCCGTTCGCCGTCGAGCTCGAGGCCTGGCAGGTTCTTCGCCTGGGAGCCCGTCGCGAGCACGATGTGCGCCCCCTCGTAGACGGCGCCGGCGACCTCGACCTGGGTGGGCGAGACGAGCCGCCCCTCGCCCGCTACGAAGTCGATGTCGTGGCTGCGGACGAGACCCTGCAGCCCTTTCCAGAGGCGGGTGACGACCCTGTCCTTGTAGGCGTGCACGCCGGGCATGTCCACGCCCTCGAACTGGGTCCTGATCCCGAAGGTCTTGCTCTCCCGCGCCTGATCGGCGATCTCGGCGGCGTGCAGGAGTGCCTTGGTAGGGATGCAGCCACGATGCAGGCAGGTGCCGCCGACCTTGTCCTTCTCGATGAGTGCAACGCGCATCCCGAGTTCGGCGGCGCGGAACGCGCACGCGTAGCCGCCGCTGCCGCCGCCCAGGACCACGATGTCGTAGGCGTTGCTCTTCACCACAGAAAGCTCCTTATCGATATCCGTGACGCTGCGCGCCCAGTGCCGCTGGCGCGATCCAGATGCCGGTCAAGCAGCCGCGCCCGGCGCCTGCGAGCGGCCGCCCGCGCGCCGCGCCGCGGCCACCCAGTCAATTGTCGCCGTCACAGCCGTCCGTCCGCCACGTCCTCGGCGATTTGGATCAGGGTCCTGGTGGCGGCGCCTGTCCCACCCCTGGGTGTGTATCCATAGGCATCACCCTCATTGAACGAGGGGCCTGCTATGTCAAGGTGCGCCCAGCGCACGCCGTTCGGGACGAATTCACGAAGAAACAGCCCAGCGATGAGCATGCCGGCATTCTTGTCTGGCCCCACGTTCGCGATGTCGGCCACCGTGGAGTCGAGCGATTTGCGCAATTCACCGGGCAGAGGCATCGGCCACATCGCCTCGCCGGCCCGCCGCGCGGCGTCCACGACCGCTTCCCGGACCGCGTCGTCGCTCGCCATCACCGCGCTGATGCGGTTGCCAAGCGCGACAAGCTGTGACCCCGTCAGGGTGGCGACGTCGACGAGCAGTGCCGGTTCGTCACCGGCGGAGCGGGCCAGGACATCGGCGAGCACCAGCCGCCCTTCCGCGTCGGTGTTGAGCACCTCGACGGTCCTGCCGCCATAGATGGTCAGCACGTCGGACGGCCGCTGCGCCGTGCCGCTCGGCATGTTCTCCGCGAGTGGCAGGTAACCAACCACGCGCACGGCGGGCCGCAGGGTCGCGATCGCCTGCAAGGCGCCGAGCACAGCCGCGGCACCGCCCATGTCGGATTTCATGATCTCCATGGACGCGGGTGGCTTGAGCGAAAGGCCGCCGGAGTCGAACGTGATCCCCTTGCCCGCGAGCACCACCGTCCGCTTCGCGGCCGGATGCGTGTACTCCAGGCGCACCAGCCGCGGCGGGTTGACCGATCCCTGGCCGACGCCCAGGATCCCGCCATAGCCGTGCTCGGTGAGTTCCTCGACGCCGAGTACCTCCGCACTGAGCCCGGAGGCCTCGGCCACCCGGCACGCTTCGGCCGCGAGGTCACGCGGCGTCAGGTCGGCAGGCGCCGTATTGACCAGGTCGCGCACGAGCCCGATCGCGTCGGCGATGACGCGCGCTCGCTCGATGCCCGCCACGGCGCTTTCGCCGTCGGCAAGCACGATCAGGTCGGCCGCGCGTGCGCGGCACTCCGTCCGGTACCTGCCGAACTCGTAGCCGCCGAGCAGCGCGCCGAGCGCCACGTCCGCCGCCTCCGCGCTGTCCCTGGCGGGCAACGCCAAACCGATCCTCTGCTTGCCGCCGTGGTCCCCAGCGCGGTGCGCGCCCCGCGCCAGTGCGCGGACGGCGGCGCCAGCCGCCCGCCTGACTGCTTCACGCGCGCGGGAGGGGTCGCCACGGCCGGCCTCGGGCCCAAGCCCGACCGCGACGATGACAGGGGCGTGCAGTCGTCCGCCGCTCGTAAGCTTGGTGACTTCCTCGGCCTTGCCCGTTGCGCCCAGAACGGCCAAGGTGCTCGCGAGTTCCCCGCCGAGCGCTTCGGCCACCTGCTCCGCGCCTGGCGCGGTGCGCGGCCCGTCCTCGCCTTCGACCACGCCGATCACGATGGCGTCAACGTCGAGCGAACGGGGGGAAGCCGAGGAGGCCGAGATCGCCGCGGCAGCCTTTGAGATCGTCGTGCTCACCATGCCGATGGTAGTGCCCTGCGCCTGATGCGCGGCGCAGGCATTGTGCAGGCTGTGGGCCAGAGCGGGCTGTGGGCCACAGCGGGCCGGCCCGGTGCCGGCTGGTTCCTTCGACTGCCCCTCCGGCAACCTCGTCCCGGCAGGCGGAATGTCCGTTTCCCGTGACGTTTTCAGGGGGTAGTTGTGTTGCTGGCCTGCAGGTGCGCCGGGACCAGGCCGGTCTCACGAGTTGGCGCCGCGCGCCATCACGGGCCAGGTGTCGACCACCGCGCCGTTGCGGACGATGAGCAGTTCATCGGCAAGGTTGACCGCCGCGCAGACGTGGTTGGGGACAACCGCGACGATCTCGCCAAGCTCGGGTGCCGTGGAGCCTGGCGCCGCGACCGTCGCATGATGTTCGGAGACGGCTACGATCCGGGCGCCTGGCCAGCTCAGCAGCCGTCCGAACCCGCTGCTCCATGGCTGCGCGTCCGCGCCGAGCACCTTGCTGCCTGAGTCGAGCACGAACCGGCCGGGAACGTGCCTGCTCACCACGGTGGCCGCGGCGGCCAGCGCGATCTGATCGTCGCCGCAGACGCCGAGTTCGAGTTGCTGTGCATCGTTGAAGACATAGACGCCAGGCCGTACCTCGGTCAGCGGCGGGTCGGTGCGCAGCGCCGCGGTCGGGGTAGATCCGCCGCTGCGCTCCCATTCTGCGGTGCCGTCTATGTGGACGGCCGCGCTGGCGGCGCCGGCCTGTCCCGCGCGGCCCGCCCCGGCGGCGCCATGTGCTTGGTCCGCGCCGCCGCGTGTTCCTGTCGCGCTGTCGCGGTCCCGCCCCGCGGCGTTGGCGCTCACCACCTGGGCCCCTGCCGCCCGCAGAGCAGCCGAGGCCGCGCCGAGCGCGGTCGCCTCGTCCGCCGCCGCCCGCGCGCGCCCGCCTGGCGCGTAGCTGTGCCCGGGGAACGTGAAGACTCCCGCGAGCGGAAGACTCGCCCGTGCGGTTGCGAGCGCCACCTCACCGGCCTGGCCTGGTGCTACCCCGGTGCGGTGGTGCCCACTGTCGATCTCGACGAGGATCTCGGGCGGCCTGGTAAGAAGGGAAAGCTGGGCCAGCCGAGCGGCTGCCTCGGTTGACTCGACCGCCAGGCGAAGACTGATCCGCTCGGCCAGCGCCGCCAGGCGCCTCATCCGCGGGGGCGAGGGCCACAATGGATAGGCGATGAAAAGATCGGTCACGCCGGCGTCAGCGAATTTCTCCGCCTCGCCGATCGTCGCCACGGTGAGGCCGACCGCTCCCATGCCGAGCTGTAGCCGCCCGATCTCTGCCGTCTTGTGCGTCTTGGCGTGCGGCCGTAGGCGCATCCCGCGCGCAGCGACGGAGTCGGCCATGTCCCGCAGATTGCGCTCAAGCTGTGCCTGATCCACGACGAGCGCGGGCGTCGTGATCTCCTGAGGCAGCAGCATCATGCGATCGCTGCGGGCGCGGCGTCGGCGACAATGGCGTGGTCGGCGACAATGGCGTAAGGGTCGGGCGTGATCAGCCACCACACGCGGTCGGGCCGCCCGGGGCCGTGGCCCCGCGAGCTGAACCCGAGTGCCAGCCCGAAGGCGATCAGGGTACCGGACGTCAGCGCGAAGACCACCACACAGGACAGTAGCGCCGACACGACGGTGAGGTCCACCAGCACCCAGAGCGCCTGAGCGAGGTGACCCGGCAATGGTGACCCTGTCCACCCAGCACCGGGATCGCCTGAGCGAGGTGACCCGGCGATGGTGACCCTGTCCACCCAGCACCGGGATCGCCTGAGCGAGGTGACCCGACGATGATGACCTTGCAACGCGCCAGCGCCGGGGGCCGGCAGTCACGCGGCCGTAACGATCAGGCACACGGCCGTGGTTATCTCGCTCAGCCCGCCGAGCACGTCCCCGGTGATTCCGCCGAACCGGCGCACCGCGTGGCGGGCCAGCACGAGCGAGACGGCCAGCCCGGCGGCGATTCCCGCGGGCAGCAGCCACTCGCCCGACGGCGCGTCGAGCAGCAGGCCGCAGAGCGCGGCAAGGCCGAGCGCCACGGCGGTGAGGACGGCGGGTACCGCTGTTGGCAGCGTCCCAGCGACGAGCGCGCCGAGCCCGCGGCTCCGGGCGGCGGGGACGGCGCGACGGCACGCCCAGGTGATCGCAGCCGGCCTGCTACAGTCGCGGCCACCAGCGCTGCGGGACCGTGGGCTGCAGGGCTGGAGGTCCCACGGGCCTGCGCCTGGGCGAGCGCGGCGACCTGGACAAACAGGGTGAGCACGAGCGTTGCGACACCGAACGGCCCGATATCCGAGCGCTTCATAATCTCGAGAGCCTCAGGTGCGGCCCTGCCGCTGCCCAGGCCGTCGGCCAGGTCAGCGAGGCCGTCCAGGTGCAGGCCACGGGTCAGCAGCGCGAGAGCGGCGACGGCCAGCACGGCGGCGAGCAGCGGCCCGGCGCGAAGCAGGCGATCCGCGCCCACGAGGACGGCGGCTGCGGCAGCGCCGAGTGCCAGGCCGACGGCCGGAGCCCAGGCCATCGCCGCCGCGGCCGTCTGCCTGCTGATGCTGCCGGCGGTGCCGGCGGTGCCGGCGGCAACGCCGTAGCGGCCTGCTCGCACCGGGATCACCGACAGCAGGCTGACCGCGAGCCTAAGGCCGTCCCAGATCATGGCCGACCAGCTTAGAGGTGGTGCAACGCTCACGGGCGCCCGCTTCTGGTCTGAAGCACGTCGGTCCGCCGCGGCAGCGCTGTGATCTCATCCAGGCGTGCAGGTGAAACCTGCTCCCCTGACGGTGCAGGATGGGGAGCATGAGGGATACCCGAGCTACGGCCGATGACCTGCGTGCGGCGATCGAGCGCACCGGGTACTACCCCGGCCTGGTCACCGACGCGGTCGCGTCCGCGCTCGGTTCCGAGCCGGTCATGGCGTACGTCGTGCACCACGACGCCATCTTCGACCCCGCGATGGAAGTGCGCCGTCACATCACGGTGCTCGTGCTCACGCCCGGCAGGCTGATCTATAGTCACACCGACGAGCACCCGGCGGAGGAGAACGAAGTGCCGAGTGCCGAGACGAGCACCGAGGCGGTGCGATTCTCACGGATCCAGTCCGTCGCGATCACCCGCGTGGTGCCGGATCCGGCATCGTACATTCCCGGGGTGACCATGCCCACCGAGGTGGTGCTGACGATCGGGTGGAACGTGCTGTCACACGTCGAACTCGAGCCAGCGCACTGCGGTGACGAGAGCTGCGACGCCGACCATGGGTACACCGGGACGATCACGACCGACGACCTGGCGCTCAGGGTCAGTGAGGCCGCCGACGGCGCGGATGGCGTCAAGCAGGTCCTCACGTTCGCCGAGGCGCTTTCCGCGGCCACCGCGCAGCTCGGAGCGTGACGGATCCCGCGCCGCAGAGGCAATCTGGGGCCTGACGGGGTCGCTGTGCGTGGGGACCGGCATCCCACGCCCTCACCGCGGGAATCCATTTTGCTCACGGACGCACTGCGGTGGCACGATGATCAGGCTGAACGGCCGACTGCACCCGGAGGACAGCCCCGCGCATGACGCACGAGCCGATGCTGCTGAACCCGCCGCCCTATGGCGACGGTACGCTTCCCGACCTGGCCTGTTCCCTGCTCGCGTCGCTGCGCGTGCCGGGCGAGCCTGATGTGCTCGGCCTGCCTGAAGCCGACCGGGTGTGCCTGCTCGTTGTGGACGGCCTGGGCTGGGAACTGCTCCGTGAGCACCAAGCCGCGGCGCCGTTCCTTTCTTACCTTGCATCGACCGGCGGGGCGATTGCGGCCGGTTTCCCCGCCACCACAGCCACCAGCCTGAGCTCGCTCGGCACTGGCCGGCCGCCGGGCATGCACGGCATGCTCGGCTACCAGGTGGCAATTCCCGGCAGGGGCAAGCTGCTCAACTGCCTGCGGTGGGACCCCCGTGTCGACCCAGTGGTCTGGCAGCCCACACCGACGATCTTCCAGCGTGCTGCTGCCGCAGGAGTGCATGCAAGCTACGTGGCCGCGAGCGCGTTCCGCGGCAGCGGCCTGACCACCGCCTTCGCCCGCGGCGTTGACTACCGTGGCGCGAACAGCCTGGGCGAGCTCGCCGCGAGGACCCAGGAAGCGCTGCGCTCGAGCGCCAGCGATCGCAGCCTCGCGTTCGTCTATCACGGGCACCTTGACGCCACAGGGCACGCGTACGGCATCGCCTCGGACGCGTGGCGCTACGAGCTCGCCCACGTGGACAAGCTCGCCGAGCAACTGGCGACCGGCCTGCCTGATGGTTCGGTGTTCCACGTGACGGCCGATCACGGCATGGTGGACGTCGGGGCGGACGACAAGATCGACGTGGATGCCGTTCCCGCGCTGCGGGAAGGTGTCGCGCTGCTTGGCGGCGAGCCGCGGGCACGGCACGTATACGCCGAGCTAGGCGCCGCCGCCGACGTTCTTGCCGTCTGGCGTGAGCTGCTTGGCGACCGGGTGTGCGTGCTGTCCAGGGAGGAGGCGATCGCGCAGCGCTGGTTCGGCGAGGTGGCGCCCGAGTTCGAGCCCCGCATCGGTGACGTGGTCGCGGCACCCTACGGTCCCACAGCGATCGTGGCCACAACGGCCGAGCCGCTCGAGTCGGTGCTCGTGGGCATGCACGGCTCGCTGACCCAGGACGAGCAGCTGATCCCGCTGCTCACGCTTGGCAACTCGTGACCGGCCGCGGGATTAGCCTGTGGAGGTGACAGCCACCCAGCCGCTGATCGACGTGCCGTCGCTGGCTCGTGCCCTCACGGCGCCCGCGGCGCAGCCGTCCGCGCGGCCGGTCGTGCTCGACGTCCGCTGGCGGCTCGGCGGCCCGCCGGGCGCGGATAGCTACCGCGAGGGGCACCTGCCCGGTGCCGTCTTCGTCGACCTTGACGCGGAATTGTGCGGCCCGCCTGGACCTGCGGGGCGGCACCCGCTGCCGTCAGCCGCCGGTTTCCAGGATGTGATGCGCCGCGCCCGGGTGAGCGTCGGCCGGCCCGTCGTGGTGTACGACGACGCGGACGCGACCGCGGCCGCACGAGTGTGGTGGACGCTGCGGTATTTCGGCCACGAGGCGGTTGCGGTGCTTGATGGCGGTTTCCGGGCGTGGACTTCGGCAGGCCACCAGGTCGAACGTGGTGAACGCGGTACAGACCACGCTACCGCTGATGAAGCGGGGGATTTCGTCGCCGTGCCTGGCGGTATGGCGGCACTCGACGCGGGCGAGGCGGCCCAGCTTGCCCGTTCTGGTGTGCTGCTCGATGCGCGGGCGGCAGAGCGGTACCGCGGCGAGATGGAACCGGTCGATCCTGTGGCCGGGCACATCCCCGGAGCGGTGAGCGCGCCGACCGCCGCCAACGTGGCTGAGGACGGCCGCTTCCGGAGCCCGCAGGAACTGCGTGCGCGGTTCGCGTCACTCGGAGCGAGCCTGGGCACGGGCGGGCCGGTCGGTGCGTATTGCGGCTCCGGGGTGACAGCCGCGCACGAAGTGCTCGCGCTCACGCTGGCGGGAATCCCCGCCGCCCTATACGTAGGGTCCTGGTCGGAATGGGTCACCGATCCCGCGCGCCCCGTCGCCGTGGGCGCCGCAGAGGGTTGAGACGTGCCGGCCGGTTGATCCTCTACCAGATCGAGAACGAGTACGCGAGCTTCACCGGCTCGCCGACGGGCGTGAACTACATCGCCCGCCTCTACGCGAAGGTGCGCGCCGACGGTATCGCCGTGCACATCCTCCACAACGACAAGGGCCGCAACGGCTACTGGACGCCCGGCAGCTTCCCCGCGCCAGACGCCAATTACCTGTACGCCTTCGACGCTTACCCCTCGGCCAGCGGCGCGCCGCCTGACTGGGGCTGCTACCGACCTGGCGGCGCCAAGGGTGCGGCGGACACGCCGGGCTTCGAGGCCGAGTTCGGCGGCGGCTACTTCGACCCGTGGGGCGGCGCGCCGGCGCTGCTGACCGGACGTCCGGGGACCGGCGGCGAGACCGTGCTGCGGTACGCGGCCAGGCCGGCCGTCTCGGTTCTCGCGGGTCGCGCCGGGGTGACATCGTCCTGGAACTCGTCATCAGGCGACCTGGTATGTCCATAACGGCGTTGCGCAGGTGCGGGTGACCCCGGCCAGGTGGCACGCGGCCGCTGCTGCTCGTGCTCGTGGACGACGATGCGTCCGCCACCTTCTGGCGCCACGACACACCCGCGGGAGCCGTTATGACAAAGGGTCCTGATCCTGTCAGGTCGGCACGGCTCGACGGGGCGGCCCTGCTGCTCACAGGCGATACGGTGGCCGCTGGCTGTCGCCGACCAGCCAGTCCACAAAGCAGGGCTGGCGCGCGACAGAAACGCGTACGATCCCTGCCGCGTCGCAGGGCGCAGGCACGCACGTCCTGGCGGTGCTCGTGCGGCCCATGTCGCATCAGGAGGACGGCGGCGCGAACGACGCGTTCAAGCAGGCGCTCGGGCTGATCGCCGTCACATTCACCGGTGCCACGCCGACGGTCGGCCGGCGTTTCCAGGGTGTGGCAGCCTGGACCGTCGAGGCCATCAGCGCCAGGGTCCGCGGCCCGCTCAACAACGGCGGCCTGTACGGCGAGCGGGAGGGCTGGTACCTGCCCGGGTATCCGGACCATGACGGGGCCGGCCGTGTCCCTGCCGGCCACCGACCCACGCCCCGGCGTCGCCTGGTACCGGACGACGTTTCCGCCTCCAGGTACCGCTGGGTGTCGACGTCTTTGTCGGCCTGACCATCAACGACGACCCGCCGAAGGCCTTCAGGGCGCAGATCTTCCTGAACGGCTGGAACGTCGGGCAGGACGCGGGCGGCGTGGGACCGCAGTCCACGTTCGTGCTGCCAGGCGGCATCCCCGACCTGCGGGGCGAGAACACGCTCGCGATCGCCGTCATCTCGGGCGGCACCACCAGCGGCGGGCTGGGCAGCGTGTCCCCGACCAGCCTTGCCGCGACGGCAGGCGGCGTGCCGCCCGCCGTCGTGTTCTCCCCGGGTTACACCGCCGACCACGGCCGCTCCTAGCGGCTGTCTTCCCGGAGTGGCGCTCCCGCGCACGGCGAGCTATGGCCCATCGGGTTCCCGATCCCACCGGTGGGCCATCGCGTCTGTCCCGTCCCGCCTGTCACCCTGGCGGGGCGAGGTCATTGCGTCAGCGGGAATTCCGGATTGCTTCGTTGCACGCCGAGGTATCTGTGCGGGCTGCGCTTGCTCTATATGACAGGGGAAGGCCGCACGCGTATCAGCAAGGGATCGGGGCCAGGAAGCCTGCTGTTAAGCGAGACCCGTGCAGGGTTTGCCGAGTTCCCCTAGGGTTGGCTGGCCGCTTCCCCTTCGCATAGGGCATGTACCGCCTATTCGAAGGGGGCTGGGCCGTTTTGTAGGGAGATGAGCATGGCTGAGACGAAGCTGGACCTCGGGAACTGGAAGACGCTCGCGGAGTGTGATGCAATTGCCAGAGATGGGCTGCAACCGCAGTGGGCATCTTCCGCGCAGAATGTAAATGCAGACAAATAGTCACCGGCGATCTTGGCCGAACTGGTACTCGCAACGAGCGGGCCCGAGGTGGCCGTGTTGTGCGGGCGGCGGGCGGCGGGCGGCGGGCGCGGGAAGGCCGGCGTGGCGGTGGAGGTGGCGGTGGAGCACGCGTCACCTGGGCGTCGCGGCTGTGAGCCCGGCCCAGGGAACCCCGGGCCGGCCGCGGCGATCTCCAGGTGTGAACGGCGGGAGCCGTTGTGGCACTGACCCGGAGACCGCGCCGGAGTGCGGCGCCTACGTGGACGAGTTCGCCCGGTCAGTCCCGCATGAGGTGACAAGCACCTGGCCCGCGCTCGCCGACGCGCTCGCCGGCGATACCGGCGATGCGGAGCGCAGCCGGCTATCGAGCTGAGTGCGGTGTGGGGTACGGGGAGCACTTATTTGGAGGCCTACCGCGGTTATCTGAAGGCGGGGCATCACCCGATGACCCGCCCTGGCCGGGTGCTGGGCGCAACGCCGCCAGAAGGTGAAACCCCCGCTGGACTCCTGCACCGTGCGCCTGCCGTCCAGGCAGGACGGGCGGTGCAGCCTATGCGGGAAAACCTGCTGACCCCCGACCAGCCACCTCAGTCCCCCCAGGGCTGGGAACACTGGTTCCTGTGGGTCACCAAGAAGGCGATCACGGCGGACTACCTGGTCCACCACGACACGCCCAGCGCCGCACGCAGCAAGCGAACACACCTCGTACACGCCGCCTGCCACCGGAGCAGACATCCGCCCCGGTGGCGGGAAACACCGTGCTGCAGCAGACGACCTGAACCGCCCAAGCGGCTTGCTTGGGCCGCGTGCCGCGATGAGTGGCACGCGCGGTCCTGAGAGGCCCCGGTGCAGCAATGCACCGGGGCTACCCGGCCCGCAGTCGCAGCCGGTGCTGCTGTGCTCGCCGCGGGCCAGGACGACGGTGACGAGGGTGGTGTGCAGCGGCCCGTACCACCGGCGGCCGGCCGCCGTCGCGATGTGCCAGACTCCGGCCTTGCCGGAGCAGGTGGGCACCTGATGCGTGGACCATCCGGCGGCCGCGGCGATTTGGGCGCAGGTGCCTTCGCCGGGCACGTGCGGTCTGGCCAGCAAGGGGCAGGCACCAGGGGCGGGAGCACAACGGCAGGCGCACCACGATCCCGGCGGCGAACAAAACAGTTCCCTTACGGCAGCTTCCGCGGGGGCGAAACTGAGCCTCGCGGGTCCGCTTGCCGGCCGGGGACTGTGGGCGGTTCGGCCGTTTGCGTGGCGGTTCGGCTGACACGCGGTGCGCGGGGTGGGCGGGCTTGAGCTGGCGTGCCGCCTGCCGTCACCGATTCGCTCTGGTCCGTTCGGGGCGGTGTTGGAGGCGCCGCGGCCTGACCGGGTGCCCACGAGCCGGGCGGTCCGGCGGAGTGACGCTGCCATAGCTGCGCGGGCGCGAGGTCCGCTCGTCGGCCCCAAATGACACGGCGGAGGCCCCAGTCCCGGCCCGGCTGGCGCCTCAAGCTGTCCCGGACGCCGCGGCGGCGTCCCATCCCGTGGTCCCGCCCGGGTGGCCCGCCTGGATCCAGCGCCGGGCGGCCGGTTTGGGCCGCTGCCCGGCGGCCCGCGGGCGCCCCCGACGCCAGGCGTGCCCCCGGCAGCCGCCGGCACCGGGTGCCAGCAGCGCCGTTCGCCCGCTTGGCAAAGCGCCGTTCGCCCGCTTGGCAAAGCGCCGTTCGCGCGCTTGGCAAAGCGGGGTTTGCCCGCTTGGCAAAGCGGGGTTTGCCCGCTTGGCAAGAGGCCGCGAGTTTTTGTGGATAAGCCGCCCCCCTGGCATGTGTGCTGTGGATAGGCGCACGGCGATGCGACCTAGTCGCTAAAATGTTCGTATCGCTGCCGTTAAGCTGCCGGGGAGGTGAACCCAATGCCCACAAGCGCCGCCGCCGCGCCCGCGCCGGAGCCGGCCGGCCCGGCTGACGACGCCGAGGGCCGGGTCGCCGCCGTGGGCTCGCGGCGCGGCGGGCAGGATGAGGAAACCTGGCAGGCCGCGGTGCTGGCCGCGGAGCTGGCCGCGTTGGGGGTCGCGGAGCCGCCGGCCGAGGAGGAGCTGTGGGGGTGTGCGCCGGATCCGTGGGCCGATCCGCCCGGTGACGCCGAGGCCGATGTGCCCGGGCAGGTGTGGGCCGCCTGGGCGGCGGAGCAGGCGGCGGCGGAGCAGGCGGCGGCGCCGGGGCTGTTTGCGGCCGGGATGGTGCGGGGTACCGGCACCGGGGCGGGCAGCGGGTTTTGTGACGGCGGCGCGCTGGATGTGCTGGAGCCGGGGGTGGTGCTGGCCGGGTTCGCCGCCGACGTGTGGGCCGGTGGGCTGGGCAGGCCATCCGATGATGAGCTGATCGGGGTGCTGCGGGCGTGGCGGCGGCTGTCGTCGTGGGCGGCCGCCGGTGAGTTCGCCGCGGTGGCCGAGCTGGCCGCGCGCCGCGAATCCGGCGCCGGCTGCGGCCTGCGTTTAACTCCGGCTGACTGTGTGGCCGATGAGCTGGCGTGCGCGTTGACGCTGACCCGGCGCGGCGCGGAGAAGCTGGCCGACCGGGCGGCGCGGCTGGCCCGGCTGCCGGCGACCGCGGCGGTGCTGGCGCGGGGCCGGATCGACGTGCCCAGGGCGCTGGCGGTCATCGATGGGCTGGACGGCGCCGGCCCGGGGGTGGCCGCCGCGGTGGAGGCCAGGGTGCTGGCCAAAGCCCCCGGCCAGACCAGCGGCGAGCTGCGCGCCGCGGTGCGCCGGGCGGTTGCTGCGGCCGACCCCGGCGCCGACCGGGCGCGGCGCGAGGAGGCGCAAAAAGACGCCCGGGTCGAGCTGTGGGACGAGCCGGCCGGGACCAGGGCACTGGCCGGGCGTGACCTGCCCCCGGCCGGGGTGCTCGCCGCCGACAAGCGGATCTCCGCGATCGCCGCCGAGCTGAAGAACGCCGGCGCCGGCGGCGGCCTGGACCTGCTGCGGGCCAGGGTGTACCTGGCGCTGCTGGCCGGCCAGCCACTGGACGCCCTGCTCCCCCCGCCCGGTGACAGCACCGGGCCCGGTGACGGCGCCCGGACCGCCGACACCGCCCCGTCCGCCGACAGCGCCCCGTCCGCCGACAGCGCCCCGTCCGCCGACAGCACCGAGCCCGGCGGCAGCGGCGAGCCCGGTGACAGCGCCCCGACCGGCGACACCGCCCCGCCCGGTGACGGCGGCCAGCCCGGTGACGGCGGCCAGCCCGGTGACAGCGCCTCGCCTGGTGACGGCGTGCAGCCTGGTGACGGCGCCTCGCCCGGTGACCGCGCGCAGCCTGGTGATAGCGCCCAGCCTGGTGACGGCGCCACGCCTGGTGACAGCGCCCCGCCCGGCGACGCCGCCCCGCCGACCGGAACACACGCTCCCGGTGACGGCGCCCGGCCCGGTGACGGCGCCCGGCCCGGTGGCACCGCTCGCGCCTATGCGCCCGCCCCCGCCTCTGGCGGCGCTGGGTGCGCTGCCGATGCTGGGAGCGGTGCCGATGCTGGGAGCGGTGCCGATGCTGGGAGCGGCGCTGGGTGCGGTGCCGGTGCTGGGAGCGGTGGCGGTCCTGGGGGTGGGGCCGGGGCGGATACCGGTGCTGGGGCCAGTCCCGGCAGTGACGTGGGAACTGGCGCGGGCACGGGGGTGGCGGGGCAGCCGGTCCCGGCTGGGCTGCGCCGCGCCGCGGCGCCGGCGCCGTTGGGCGTGGTCCCCGGGCCGGCCGGGACCGGCTGGGGTGATCTTGACCTCGGGTGGCTGGCGGGCTCGGTGAACCTGACCGTGCCGCTGGCGACGCTGCTGGACCTGGACGGCCCGCCGGGCGAGGTGGCCGGGTTCGGCCCGGTCGACGCCGGCACCACCCGGGCCCTCGCCGCAGCCGCCGCCCGCCACCCGGCCACCCGCTGGTGCGTGACCGTGACCGACGAGGCCGGGCGGGTGATCGGGCACGGCTGCGGCCGCCGCGAACACACGCACCCCGGCCACGGTCCCCCCGGTGGTGCTCCCCCCGGCGGCGGTCCCCCCGGCCACGGTCCCCCCGGCCACGGTCCCCCCGGTGGCGGTTCCCCCGGTGACGGTCCCGGCGGCGGCGCTCCTCCCGCTGACGGTCCCGGCGGTGGTGCTCCCCGCGGCGGTGCTCCCGGCGGTGGCGCTCCCGGCGGTGGCGCTGCCGACGGTGGCGGGGTCTGTGGTGACGGGGCGCCGGGCGGCCGGGCCCTGCTGATCAAGATCGATCCGCTGGCCGTCGGGTGCTGCGCCCACGACCGGGAGACGGCCGGCTACCAGCTGACCCCGCGGCTGCGGCACCTGATCGAAATCCGGGACCGGACCTGCACGTTCCCCGGCTGCCGGCGGCCCGCCACGCGGTGCGACAAAGATCACACCCTGGCCTACGATCAGGGCGGCCGGACCTGTGAATGCAACATCTCCCCGCTCTGCCGCGCCCATCACAAGGTCAAACAGGCCCAGGGCTGGCACCTTGAGCAACCCGCGCCCGGGGTCCTGGTGTGGACCACCCCCGCCGGCCGCAGATACACCACCGGCCCGCCATGACAACCCCGGCCGCCTGCTCGGGGCCGGGGACCGGTTCGGCATGCTCAGCAAAGCGGCCAGAGATGCGCCGGCCGCCCGCGCCACCGGTGGTGGGAACGCCGTGCCGATCTGACGGTACTGCGCGGCCTTGCCACCGGTGAACTCCCGGTTCCAGCTGTCCTCCGCCCTTGCAGCGCGCCACCAGCTCACACGTCAATTTGGGTGCCGGCCATGGATCTCGGACTTTCGCAATCACGGGGATCTGTGCGGCTGCTGCGGCCGGGGGCTGAGGTGACACCCGATCATGCGGCCACGCCCGCTCCAGCCCAGCGCCAGCAGCATGCCCACCACCGTGCGGCGGCGCACCTGCCCCGCCAGGCCCGCGACTAGGAGAAGGCAGCGAACGGCGGCGCCGCCCCGCGTGTCACAAGATCACGCGATCTATCAGCACCAGTCAGCCGATGCCTGCCCGCGCTCATCACTCGAAGATCACGAAAACTGCGAAAGTCCAGTTCTACGGGCACGGCGCCTGGAAGGGCTTCTTGGGAGCCATGCGGAGCGTCAGCAGATCGCGACAGCCAGCGGCCGAGGCTGGATAGACTTCCGGGATTACGCCGCGGCGCCTGTCTCGGGTACGCCAGCGCCGTGCACAGCTGCCTATGGTGCTTCGAGGTCACTCATCGTGCTCACAATGCAAGATGCCCTGCTTGCGCTCACGCGTTACTGGACCGGGCACGGTTGCATGGTGGCACAACCGATGAACACCGAGGTCGGGGCCGGGACACTCAACCCGGCGACCGCATTGCGGGTCCTGGGCCCCGAGCCGTGGCGGGTCGCCTACGCAGAGCCGAGCGTCCGGCCCGACGACAGCCGCTACGGCGACAACCCGAACCGGCTGCAGACCCACACCCAGTTCCAGGTCATCCTCAAAACCCGAGCCCGGTAATCCCCAGGAGCTGTACCTCGGCAGCCTCATGGCGCTCGGCATCGATATCGAAGCGCACGATGTGCGGTTCGTCGAGGACAACTGGGCGTCGCCCGCACTTGGCGCATGGGGACTGGGCTGGGAGGTGTGGCTGGACGGGCTGGAAATTACCCAGTTCACCTACTTCCAGCAGTCCGGCGGGATGACGCTGGATCCGGTGTCGGTAGAAATCACCTACGGGATGGAGCGCATCATCATGGCGCTCCAAGGCGTGACCCATTTCAGGGACATCCGTTACGCCCCGGGGATCTCCTACGGCGAGGCCTTCGGCCAGGCCGAGTACGAAATGAGCCGCTACTACCTGGACGACGCCGACATCCCCACCAACCAGACCCTGTTCGACACCTACGCCGCCGAAGCCGACAGGCTCATCGACGCCCGGCTGCCCGTTCCCGCGCACGGCTATGTCCTGAAGTGCTCCCAAGCCTTCAACGTGCTGGACTCACGCGGCGCGATCAGCACCACCCAGCGGGCCCAGGCATTCACCCGCATTCGGAACCTCGCCCAAAGCGTCGCGGAACTGTGGGCGGAGCGCCGCGCGGAACTCGGCCACCCTCTTGGCACGGCCGCGACGGCGGCCAGCAGGCCGCCGCAGCCCACGGCAACAGTGCCCAGCATCGACGCCCCGGCGGACCTCGCGTTCGAGATCGGGGTAGAGGAACTGCCGCCCGCAGAGGTCACCCGGGCAGCCGAGGCGGTCCGGGCAGCCCTGGCCGAAAAGCTGGCCGCCACCCGGCTGCGGCACGGTGACATCACCGTGCTGTCGTCCCCTCGCCGGATCGCGGCCGTCGTGGTCGGCATACAGCCACATGAAGACGACGACGAGCAGTCCATCCGCGGTCCCCGGATGTCGGCGGCCTACGACGGCGACGGCAACCCAACCAAGGCCGCCGACGGGTTCGCCCGCGCCCGGGGCATCGACGTGACCCAGCTTCGGCCACTGACATTCAATGGCGGCCAGTACGCCGGGTTCGTCAAGAACGTCCCGGGACGGCCCGCTGCACACGTGCTCGGCGCCGTGCTCCCCGAGGTGGTCGCCGAACTGCGGGCCGAACGGAACATGCGCTGGAGCGCTCCCGGGCTCTCCTACAGCAGACCGGTCCGCTGGGTGCTGGCTCTGCTGGGGCCGCATCTGGTCCCCTTCGCGATCGCCGGTATCGCGTCCGGCCGTGCCACCCGGGTGCAGCGCACCGCACCCGAAACTGAACTCGCTGTAACGGCCGCCTCCGCATACCTGCCGACGCTGCGCGCGCATGGGATCGAGCCCGACGCTGCCCTGCGCCGCAGCCAGATCCTCACCGGCGCCACCGAGCTCGCCGCGAGCGCACACGGCCAGATCGACCCCGATGGCGAGCGCGCGGTCATCGACGAGGTGACCAACCTGGTCGAAGACCCCGTCCCGATCCTCGGCTCTTTCGACGCCAGCTACCTTGACCTGCCCGCGGACATCCTCACCACCGTCATGAAGAGACATCAGCGCTACCTGCCGGTTCGCTCCGCCGGCGGTGCGCTCCAGCCGTACTTCATCACCGTCGCCAACGGCGAATGCGACCACGACCTCGTCCGAGCCGGAAACGAGACCGTGCTGCGCGCCCGCTACGAGGACGCTGCATCCTTCTGGCGGAACGACCTGGCCAAACCGCTAGAAGAAATGAAGAACCGGCTCACCAAGCTCACCTTCGAGACCCGTCTTGGCTCGGTCGCCGAACGGGCCGGCCGCATCGCCGCCATCGCCGCGGCCCTCGCCGACCGGCTCGGCCTGGCAGGCAACGACCGGGCCGTCGTGCGGCGGGCGGGGGAACTGGCCAAATTCGACCTCGGCTCCGACATGGTCGCCGAACTCCCCAGCCTGACCGGCATTATGGCCCGCGAATACGCCCGCCACGCGGGTGAACCGGACGCCGTCGCGGAGACCCTGTTCGAAATGGAGCTGCCCCGCCACGCGGGCGACGCGCTCCCGCGCAGCCGTTCGGGCGCAATCCTCGCGCTCGCCGACCACCTCGACCTGCTGACGGGCCTGTTCGCCATCGGTGCCGTGCCCACCGGCAGCTCCGACCCCTTCGGCTCGCGCCGCGCCGCCCTCGGCCTGCTCGCCATCCTGCGTACCCATCCCGATCTCAGCGCGCTCACCATCACCGAAGGACTCGCTATCGGTGCCGCGTTGCAGCCCGTCGCCACGGGCGGACAGCTCACCGAAGACGCGCTGGACTTCGTCCGACGGCGGTTCGACCAGCTCATGCTCGAACAAGGCCACCCAGCCGCGAACATCCGTGGCGATCAGCGAACCAGCCGATCTTCGCCGCTTCGCCGCCGAAGCCGCAACGCTCACCGGGCCGATCGGCAAGTTCTTCGACCATGTCCTCGTGATGGCGGGCGACCCAACAGTGAAGGCAAACCGGCTCGGTCTCCTCGCCCGCATCTACAACCTCGCCGCACGCTTCCTTGACTGGGAAGAACTCCCCTGACTGCGGGTGAGGGCGGCCGAATTCGCCCGGCGACGTGATTCCTTCGCCGAAACGGTAGAATCTCTGGGCGCAATAACCGCCGTGCATTCTGCCACCAATGACGACGGCGTCGAACGGGGCCGCCGTTCTCAGCAATTGAATCTGGCGTGGTGGTGTCGAGGATCTGGCCGCATGCTTCAGTGACTGGTCGGCGTGCTTCTCCCTGGGGGTGTCGTGTCGTACGCCTTGCGTGGGGTCTGCACGTGGGGGGTGCCGGGCCTCTGCAGTGGCGGCACCCGGGCCGAGTCGGTACTGTCGATCGCCTTCTTGACCTCGTTCACGACGCTGATCGACGAGGCGGCCATCAGGCCGACCAGGGCCTGGCTGGCCAGGTTCAGCTGGTTGAGTGGCTTGGCGCCGAAAACGAACGCGGCGGCGAGACCGGTGTGCGCGACGATCACTGCGGCGGCGATGCCTGACACCCAGGCCAGAATCTGGCTGGCAGCACTCGACTTGTCGCCGGCGAAGGCGAAGCGAATGAAGTTGACGGCGGTGAAGACGACGGTGCCGATCGCGGCAAGCTGGGTCAGTGATGCGGTCACCTTGGTCTCCTACGGCCGGGGATGGTAGGGGTGCAGCGCAGCGCACCAGCCGTGTTGCTGGCACCCGTGTTGTCACGAACGCGGACAGTCTTCGGCGCGGTCGCCTGTGGGGTACTCATTTTCATAGACGTTCGCGGTTTCTCCGGTGCGGTATTCGCTGTTAGCTATAGCGTTCCCGGCGTGCAACCCGAAGATGCCGGGGGAGTGGCCCTGGGGCAGCCGAGCCGGGCACGGCCTTCGAGCGTCACGGCGGGGTCGAGCCAGGCGCCGCCTGCGGGTAGACGCAGGCACCGCGCATGAGCACGCCGCGGGCCGAGCTCCCCGGTCGGGTCGCTCACGGATTCGGATCGATCACCGCGCCGGTCACCAGGACACTCCTGCTGAGACTCGGGCGCGGACGCGACGGCCCTCAGCGCAGCCATAGGTGGGCGGCCGAGCCGCGGTCGCTGAGCAGCCGCCCGGCCCGGCCCACGGGAGGCTCGTACTGGGTGCGGCGTATCCAGCGCTCCCCACTCGCAATCGCACCGACGACCGTGAGAAAGAGGAAGAGAAGCGAGCCGCTGTCAATTGCCGCTGGCTCTATCCACCGATGCGGCTGGCTGGCGAGCAAGGGCGGGACCTTGCCACGCATATCCACGATGAGAGCCACCTGGCCCTGACGCTCGTGACATCCAAGGACCGGATCGTCGTTTGGGCTGGGGACAGGAGCCCCGCCGGGCAGTTCGGCGTAGCACTGCGAGGTGTGAATAAATCGGTGCCGCGGAAGCTACCGTGTGCGACAACCGCCGTGACCCGGTGTCCGCTGTGGGCCAAGATAGCGCTTGGGATCGCGAAGATAAGGAAGTAGTAGGGAAGAAAGAACGCCACCAGCGGGATCAGCCATGCCAAGTGTGCGCCCTCAACCTTGATCAGATACGCGCCGGTGAGCGGAATCCCGATCAGGCCGAAGCCCCCCAACCCGATCAGGGCGAACCCCGGCCAGAACCACGTGAGCACGGCGCAGGCGGTCAGCCCGGGAGGGCTCACGAATGCAATCAGCCACCGGATTGCGGTGATGCGCAGAACTGCGGCGGTGCGGCGAAGGTGGGCGCGAACCATTCGACGACGCTCCCCTCCAGGGTTCAGCGCCGCGAGGACATCGTCGGGCCGGTGGCGGGTCAATCGTTCAGCTCCTCAAGGGAGATTATGGTGGTGGCGCGAACGAGGGTGTCGATGTCGGGTTGGGCAAGCTGCAGCCTGCCCAGGTCAGGGGAGACCGCCCACACTCGCAGGTCGGTTTCGTGTTCCTCGGACCGGAAGGCGTAATTGAGCGAGGCGAATAGGCTCTCGCTGTCGCCGTCATGATGCTGCAGGTAGCGCAGCGTCCGCAGCCCGCGTCCGAGTCTGTCGGTGGTGAACTCATCGATGATCGGCGGCTCCACCGCGTCAGCGTCGTCGGCGTGAATGAGCATCCGAAGCGTCTGCTCGGGTTCCCCGTCCATCCGGAAGATCCGGTAGTTGACCGGCAGCGGGATCAGCCGCGGGTCTGGGAGGTGGATGAAGATGAAGTTGCAGGGCATGTGCCCGTAGCTTCTCGCGTGGATCTCGCGGAGCATCGCGGCGAGGGTGTCGACGTGCGGGCGCAGGAATTTCAGGCCCGACATCTCCCACCACACTTCGGCGAACTCCTGCGCGAACTCGTCGACGCCGTAGCCGGGCTCACTGAAGCCGGCCAGGCACGGAAGCCAGAGTTGCTTGTCGTAGTCGACGTCGACTCAGCCCTTCCTGCTGGCCGGGTTGGACGGGCCGGGCTCGAACGCTATGACCTGCTCAAGAGCCATCGGCCCAATGCCGGGCACTTCGATCGTATCCGGTGGATCTGGTTCCCGTGCCTTACGCTTGCGCACTGTCTTGCCCTTCCCTGCTCCAGCGGAAAGTTGACATCATCGCGTCAAACAGTCCCACCAGCATTCGGGCGTACTGGTCATCGGGATCCCCGCCGCCGAGCGTGGAGAAGGCGACGGCCAGCCAGCGATCCGGGTCCTCCGGAACCGAAACCACGTAATCGACCCGCCGAGAGCCGTACTCGATGCCGTCGGATGGCTTCGCGGCGGCGGTCCGCTCGAAGCGCACCGCCATGGCACCGTCCACCATGGCGGGCCCGGCGTCGCGGCTCTCCGCAGCCAGATACGAAACGATCAGGGCCGGGTCAACCCTCTCAACAGAGCCGAACGACACTTCAGACACCACGAACGACGCCGCGACAGGCGCGCCGTGCATTGGTTCGACCGGAAGGTACAGTTCCATCGCACTGTTGCGGCGCGCCCGCCCGGCGGCCTCGCCGAGCTGGCGCTCCAGCTCCTTGCGGAACGGCCCGATCTTGTCGCGTGGCAGATCCAGGGGAACCCTGCCGAGCACATCGTCCAGGATCTTCCTGATCGCGTCATCGGTCCCGCGCCGGAGCGGAATGTGCCGCCAGCCCGGTGGAAGCACAATCGTGTAGCCCAGCACGGGAACCGGCGGGATACCCCGGCCGTCTCCGGGTCGGCTGCGTTCGTCCACTCCTGCCATGGTGCGGTGCCTCACCTTCGAGGGCTCACCACCTGCCGGTCACCATTTGGAAGTACGATCCGACGATCGGCACCGCGACGTTTTGCACCCGGGCGAACTGCTCGGCGGTCAGCCCGCCCTCCGTCGTGAACTGGTCCTTGAAATTGTCGTAATACTTAAACCCGAAATCGCCGGCGACGGTCTGGACCTTGTCCTGAACGTCGGTTATCGCGCCCGCTATGAAGTTGGCCCGCAGGAGGTTGAGCTGCCTCGTTCCCTGCGCGATCTCAGTTGCGAGTTCGTCGGCGCCCGGTCCGTGTTCAAGGTCGCTCGCGACCTCACGGAGCATCGTGAGCCTGCGGGCAAGCGTCACTCCATCTTCCTCGCCGCCATTCAGGAACCGTTCCGCGGCCGTGGAGTCCTTTATGACCGGGGTCAGCGAGGGATATATTCTCTCACCCAATTGGGCTCCCACATCGGTAACGGAGGAGCCCAACCCTTCAACACCACGCACTGTCCCCTCCACAACGCTGCCTGCCCATTCGCCGAGAACGTTCAGGCGGATTTTAGCGATCGCTGATGCTACTCGGTCCGTCAGGAAGTTGCCACCTTTGATGAGCGCCTTACTTACCTGCCCGGCGAACCTGGACTCCCGCTCAGCCGTGATCATTCCCCTGGCGATGTCCTCGCCTCCTTCAACCGTGGTCTCCAGGGCGCTGGTGAAAATCCTGCCAACAAGGCAGCCAACCTGGTAGCTGATCTCCCCTGCCACGGTTTTCAGGTGTGCGGCCTCAGCGGAGATGTTGCCAGGGCTGCCGCAATGCCATGGACTTGAACGTTTTCGCGTGGCCGGAGTCAGCGGTGCGGATTAGCGGGCAGGCGGCCGTCTTTGGTGACAGTGCGTGACGCCGGTACGAGGAGGCTGCCCGGTCCGCCGGGCCGCGACGGCCGGGGAGCCAGTGCCTGCCGTGTGCTCACTGGGGTGAATTGGCGTTGCGCGGCGTGGCGTTACGGGTGATAGGGGCGGGACTCCTGTAGAAGGCGTGGTATCTGACGCCAGCCTTTACGCAGGAGTCCCGGTGAAGTTCTACCGTGCCACGTCGCGGAACACCATTCCCGCAGGTCACAACGCTGAGGGCGAGGCCAGCGAGGTCGGGCCCGCCGCAGGCGGGCTGGTGGTCGCGGTCCGGCTGGCGGACCTGGTCTCGCCGGCAGGCCCGGCGGCCGCGGAGGCCGGCCGCACGGCGCTGGTGGTGGCCGGGACCCCGCAGATCAGCGCCGGCGAGCAGCTGGTATTCCTGAAGGTGATCGCGGCCGCGCCGGCGGTGGTACGCCGCGACGGCAAGGTCCAGGCCTGCGGGCACCCGGCTGATCACGCCCGGCTGGGGGCCCTGGAACAGCAGCTCGATGACCTGGCCGGCCCCGGGGTGATCGATGAGATCGCTGCGCAGGCGGTCCTGTCCGGGAAGGTGAAAGCCAAGGCCAGGCGGTCGATGACCGCCGCGGCGGCGATCCGCGCGACGATCTTGATGGCGCTGATGCCGGACGCGGACTACGCCGGGGTGCTGGCCGCGGTCTTCGGTGACCTGGTGCTGGTGCCCTGGCAGCGGCCGTTCAAGGTGCCCACCCCGAAGGTGCTGGGTACCTGGCGGGCAGCCCTGGGTCCCGCGCCACTGGCCCGGCTGCAGGCACTGGTGCTGGCCGCCGTCGGCGGCGAGCACCGCGGCCACGACTACCGGGCCGTCCGCGTCGGCGAGCTTCACCTGGGCTCCATCGACGGGTCGGTCACCCGGGTCCCCGACACCCCCGCCAACCGCCAGGCGTTCGGCTCGACCGGGACCGCTGATGACTCGGCGCCCTACCCGCAGATCCGTGACCTGCTGGCCGGCGACGCCTCCACGCGCGGCACGCTGGCGGTGGTCTCCGGCCCGTCCGGCGGCGCCAAGGCCGAGGGCGAGCAGGCGCTGCTGGATACCATGCTCACCCGGTACCCCGGCGTGTTCACCAGCGACCGGATCTGGGTCCTGGATCGCAACTTCCCCGGTGCGGACCGGGTCGCCCGCATGCTGGCCACCGGCACCCACGTGCTGATCCGCGTCAAGAGCGACCTCGCCCTGCCCCGGATCGGCGCCTTCTTGCCCGACGGCAGCTACTACAGCTACCTGACCGGCGCAGGCGGCCGCTGGTGCCTGAAGGTCCGCGTCATCGAATACCACGTGACCGTCGCCGGCCAGGACGTCCCGGAAATGTTCTGCCTGATCACCGACCTGCATGACTATGCCGCCTACCCCGCAGCCCAGCTCGCGGGCGCCTATGCCTGGCGGTGGACCGGGTCCGAGACCGCGCTGAAGGAAGCCAAGTCCGCCATCGCCGGCGCCGGGCCCTCCGCCGGGCCGATCCTGCGCTCCAGGGCCCCGGAGCTGATCGATCAGGAACACGCTGCCTGGATCTGCGGCACCGAACTGGTCCGCGCGCTGGCCCGCGCCGCCGCCCGCCAGGCCGCCCCTGCCCGCAAGGGCCGCCTGACCGGGCAGCCGGTACAGCCCCGGCACGTCTCCTTCACCGCCGCCCGCCGCGCCGGCCTGGACAGCACCCGGTCCGGCGCCGCCACCGCCAGCCTGCCCGCCGCCATCACCGCCCTAATGCATCGCGGAACCCTGCACGACCTCGGCAAACGCCGCATCGTCACCGGCCGCCACCGGCACCGCGACCGCAAAATCAAAACCCGGCAGGCCTTTCCCGCCGCCGGGCGCCACATCGCCACCCGCACCGCGGCCGCCCAGGTCAGCGTCTGCCGCCAGCCGCGGCCTGACCGCTGCCGCTCGCCGTCACCCACCCCGATCCCCGCCCAAGACCGCCGGACATGGAACCGGCCGCCCGCCCGGGAGCGACACCCGGGCCATACCCGCGCCCGTCACTCTCCGCAACCACCAACCCGCACGATCACGCCCTGCCCGGAAAGCCGCGGCGAACGCCAATCACGCTCAAGTCCATGGCATTGAGGGCTGCCGGGCGCCGGGTCGGAGTCGGTGAGCGGGCTCCAGTCCTGCGGTCGTGCCATCTTCGCGTCCCCCGGTGGTCAGTTCTTCCTGGTGAGATCCGACTTCAGCTTGGCGTCCGTGCCTTGGAAGCCCTTCTTCGACTCCTTGACGTGCTGGCTGAGGGTATTGATCTTTTCCAGGAGGTTCTTCCTGTGCTCGTTCCAGTTCCCAGCGAAGTCGGCCATCGCATTCTGGATGCGGGCAGATCCCCAGTCGCCGTCGTGGCCCGCACTTGCGCCTTGATGTCGGAGAACTCCCTGGCCAGGCGGTTCAGCGACGCCTCGGTCTTGTCGAGAAAGCTGTAATCCACCACAAGATCGCTCATGGCTTCGTATGATCCTTGCTTGAGCGAAGTCCCGCGGGTGGCCGGTGCCGGGAAACTGCCCCTGGATTACGTCGGCCCGGCCGCTGCTGGTTCATTCTGATTTGGTCTATCTTTCCGGATCACTCATATGTCAATGGTTGCTACGCTACGGATTGTAATATCTCGTATGGGGTGCGTCGAAACGGCCTGTAGGCAAAGTTGGTATGCCACTTTCGTGACCCCGCTTGTCAAGCCCCTTACCGGCAGCGAGGCAAACCCTGGCACCGGCCCGCCCTGCAAAACCTGGACGACTACGCCAGTCGACTCGTATCAGGAGTCCTTCTGCTCGCCCTTGAGGATTGCCACGACCTGCCCCAGCGTTCCTTCGTCGCCGACGTTGCCGGCGAACACGACGTAGGGCACACCGATCGCCTCGGGTGCCGCGTCGATCGGGCGGAACACCGAGATCACACCGGGAAACAGCTGACCGGCCACCTCGGCGCGCCGGATACCCAGACCGTGCAGCGCAACGTCGTGCGAGGTGATCCCGCCCTTGGCGATGACCCAGGCGGGCCTCGCGGTCAGCGCCTCGCGGACGGTGCGGGACAGGGCAGCGGATACTGTGCGGGCGATTGCGAGGCTGCCCGCCCCGTCGCTGCCGGGAACAAAGGTGCGACTCGTGTAGAGCAGGACGTCCGCTCGGCCGAGCGCGTCGGCGACCTGCCGCGCCGTCGCGGCCACCACGTCGTCGGCGCCGCTCACGATGGAGGGGCCGGCGCCGCTCACGATGGAGGGGCCGGCGCCGCTCACGATGGAGGGGCCGGCGCCGCTCACGATGGAGGGAACGTCGAGTTCGATGTCGATGGTTCCACTGCGCGCGCGAAGCGCGGCCACCTGCCGGCTCGTGTGGCTGACGTGGGATCCGACCACGATCAAGCCGTGCCCGTCGCGCCCTGCGGAGGGCCAGATCTCCGCGCCACGAAGCGGCGCCCTGGGCCCGATGCCGCTCAGGGCTCGCACGAACGACGGTCCGGTGCGAAAGAGATACGACTTGCCTGCGCGCTCGGCCAGCAGCACCCCGTACGCCACCGTCTCCAGGTCGGAGTATTCGGTGGCGTTGACGACGACCCACGTCCCGTCCTGCACGTCGGCCAGTAGCTCGCGGATCCGGGACGGCCCGCCGAGCCTGATATCCGCGAGGCTGATGCTGCGGACGTCGTCACGTTCGATCGCTCCGCCGCTCTTCTCCGTGACGAAGTCCCGCAGGTCCGATGAGGTGTATCCGAACGTGGGATCCCGCGCGAATTCGGTCTCGCCGACAGCGAGCAGGTCGGGACCGATGCGAGCCCAGTGGATGTCGGCAGCGGTCAGCCGTCCGGCCTCGAGAAAAGCGGGGACCAGCAGCACGCCGTCGAAGCCGCTGCCGAACACCTCCCGGCGGACGGCCTGCAGCGCCTCCACCTCCGACATCACATGGCCGCGCAGCGTCGAGTCGCTGCGGCTGATGAGATGGATCCGCGCGTCGCGTCGTTCGGCGACAGCGATCAGGCCCCGAGCAGCGAGCGTATTGAGCTCGACCGCGGCCGGCTCGTCGAGACTGCGCGTGTTAGTCAGGACGAAGCAGGTCGCGGCCACACCGCCGAGCGCGGCCTCGTAGGCGGTCTCCTCGAGGACGGTCACGACCTGGACGTCGTGCACCGCTTGCGACCCGGTCGGGTCGTCGTCGAGTACGCCAAGGAGCAGGCCGTCCGCGACTCGCATCGCGCGAATCGACTCCCGGAGGGCATCGTCGTCCGGCAGGGCTTCGGGCAGCTCGGCGAACACCTCGGACGCGGCCGGCAGGCTGTCCCGCACCAACCTGGCCCTTTCACCTCAGTCAGCTACAGGCTCTCGAACACGTAAGATCACTGTATTCGACGACCCATGCCGCCAGGGAGACGGGAGACGCCGTGGCGAACGTGGTGGTCACTGGCGGTGCCGGCTTTCTGGGCTCACGCCTCGCCCGGGACCTGCTTGCCGCGGGTTCGCTCGACGTGGCAGGCAGTGGGCCACACCCGCTATCCCGGGTGACGCTCGTCGACCGTGCGCCGGTTCTTCCGGATCTCGCCGCGGACGAGCGGGTGGCTGCGATCTGCGGCGACCTCGGCGAACTGCTCGACCTCACACGCGCCGGGTCGCACCCGCTCGCCGAGACCGACGTGATCTTCCATCTCGCCGCCGCGGTCAGCGCGGAATGCGAAGCGGACTTCGACCTCGGCATGCGGACGAACCTGCGCGCCACCGAGTCGTTGCTCGCGTCGTGTCGCGCGCTCGGGACGAACCCGGTCGTGGTGTTCGCGAGTTCCGTCGCCGTCTTCGGGGCGTCCAGCGAGCACCCGCTCCCGGCCGTCGTTGACGATCACACCCTGCCGAACCCACAGTCCAGCTACGGCGTGCAGAAGGTCATCGGGGAGCAATTGCTGGCCGACTACACCCGTAAGGGGTTCCTGCGCGGACGGACCGTGCGCCTGATGACCGTCAGCGTGCGCCCGGGGCGGCCCAACGCAGCGGCGTCGAGCTTCCTGTCGGGCATCATCCGGGAGCCGCTCGCAGGCGAACGCGCGATCTGCCCGGTCGACCCGCGGACCGAGGTGGCGCTCGCCTCGCCGGCGCGGACCATCGCCGGACTGCTCTGCGCCGCCACGTCGTCCGACGAAGCCTGGGGCGGTCGCAGCGCGGTCAACCTGCCGGCGCTCACCGTGACAGTCGCGGACATGGTCGCCGCGTTGGAGCGGGTGGCTGGACCTGAGGCAAGCGCGCTTATCGACTGGGTTCCCGAACCGGCGGTGGCTGGGATCGTGACGAGCTGGCCTGCTCGATTCCGCGCCGACCGGGCGGCCCGGCTGGGCCTTACCCCGGACCCGGATTTCGAATCCGTCATCAAGATGCATCTCGCCGAGGCCCGGCAGACCGTTCGAGGGCAATCAGGTAGGGCAGGAGGCGGATAATGGCGTCGCCAAGTTTACCCCCGCGGCCGGCGGACTCCGAGGGAACGACGTGGGTCTTCAACACGCCGCCCGGCTGGCCAGCTCCCCCCGCGGGGTGGCAGCCGTTGGCTGGCTGGCATCCCGGCCGTTCGTGGCCGCCCGCGCCGGAAGGCTGGGTGTTCTGGAGGCCGGAGCCCCACGGCGGGCAACGCGCGGTCAGCTTCACCACCCAGGCCACTGAGCTTCACATCACCTTCGATGGCCGGCCCTATATTTTCCAGCCCGGACAGCCGGTCCGGATTGGGCGCGCGCCCGATAACGAGGTGGTGGTCGGCGATCCGACCGTCTCCCGCCAGCACGCTCAGCTGAGTTGGGGACACGATGGGTGGGTCTTCGAGAACCTCGGCCAGGCTCCCACCTTCCTGCGCGGCCAGCCCATCGCGCAGGTCGCGGTAAGCCAGGCGACAGACCTCACACTTGGGTTTCCACAGGGGCCAGTTCTGCGCATCGAACCGTTGCCGGCGCCGGGCCCGCACGCGACCCAAGGGGCCGCGGACCCGCAGGCGACCCTCGGGGCCGCAGATCCGCAGGCCACCCCCATGGCCGAAGGCTTCGTCCGCCATGGCGACACCCGGCCAGGCATCAGCCCGCCCGCCGCGCCGTCGAAGGACGAGTTGGCGACGGCATTGCAGATCCTGATCCCGGTCAAGAGCTGGCTCAAGGATCCTGGCTGGCGCCAGGGCCTGCGGCTCCTGGTCATCACGTATGCGCTGCTCCCGCCGGTGTTCATCGCGCTGTTCGCTTCGTCAGGCAACCTGGCCACCCCGGGCTGGGCGTACAGCCTCTATATCGCGCCGCTGTGGGCGATCGGCTTCTGGCTGTTGATCCGTCCCGGGCCTATCAGGGCGCTGGAGGTTCAGATCGGCATCGGGATCATCGTCTGGACCTTGGTGTGGATAAGGGTCGTGACGGTCAACATTAATGACCTGGTGGTCAAGCCGAACCAGTCTCTTTCCTTTCTCGCCGCTCTCGGCGTTGGGTTCAACGAAGAGATAACGAAGGCGCTACCGGTCCTGCTTGCGGGGCTTATTCTCCTGAGATTCCGGTCGGCAAAACTGGATGTCCGGATGTGGATGTTCCTCGGCACTATATCCGGCCTCGCCTTCGGCGTGTCAGAGGCAGCGCTCTACACCTCTCGTGAGATCGTTATTATCAGCCAGGCGCAGGCCGCGAGCCAGGCGGTCTCTGCAGTTCTGTTGTTTGCTGAGCGTGTCTTCGTCGATGGCTTCCAGCATGCCGTCTGGGCCGGGATCTCGGCGTTCTTCATCGGGATGGCGGTAAACTATCCGCGACGGCGCGTACAGCTCGTTCTCCTCGGCGTGTCGATCCCGGCCATCCTCCACGCGCTGAACGACTGGGCCCCGGGCGCCTTCAACTCGTATTGGGTGTGGATCATTATCCAGGCAGTTTCGCTGTTCCTGTTCCTCGGCTACACCATGTCCGCGACCTCGATCGAGCGCCAAGTCCGCGGGACGCCAATGTTCAGAGGGGATTCGATGCTCATGGAAGCGATCTCGGAGCCGAAGGAAGGGGAAACCTCGTGACCTTTGGGCGTTTGGACGCGATACCGCGGCTGGACAGGGGCCGGGCTCGAGGAGAGGCGCGGGCTGAAAGGAGCTCGGCTTGGCCAGGCAGGTGATCGATGTGTGGATGCAGCATCCGACCAGACGTTTCATGAGCTCGCCGATCTTTGACTCGCTTCGCCGGTGGTCGCACGGCGCCTTCCCGGCGGGTGATGTTCCGCTGGAATGGACGATCGCGGCGATGGACCGGGCGGGAGTGGAAGTAGGCCTGCTGTGTGCCTGGTGGGGGCCAACCGGGCCGCTCATCGAAAACGACGAGGTAGCGGCGCTCGTCGCTCGTTTCCCCGACCGGTTCGTAGGGGTGGCGTCCGTCGACCTGCATCATCCCAGGGAGGCGGTAGGCGAGCTGCGCCGGTGCGTCCGCGACCTCGGGTTCCGTGCCCTGCGCGTCGTTCCATGGCTGTGGAACCTGCCACCGGATGACCGGCGCTACTACCCGCTGTACTCGGAGTGCTGCGAGCTGGGCATCCCGTTCTGCCTCCAGGTCGGGCACACGGGGCCACTGTGCCCTTCGGAGCCCGGCCGCCCCATTCCCCACCTCGATCACGTGGCACTGGAGTTCCCCGAGCTCGTTGTGGTCGCCGGGCACATCGGCTACCCGTGGACGACGGAGATGATCAGCCTTGCCACCAAGTACCCGGCCGTCTACATCGACACGTCCGCCTACAAGGCGTCACGGTATCCGCCGGAACTGGTCGATTACATGAAGCACCATGGCAGGACGAAAGTGCTGTTTGGATCCAACCACCCGGCGTGGCCTGCCCCCGACTGCCTCGAGGGGCTCCCAGGCCTCGGACTTGATGCCGACACAGAAGCCCTGTTCCTCCACGGCAACGCCGAACGCGTCTTCGCCCTCGGCCGGTGACACGTTGTGGCCGGTCCGCCGCGGCGGAACTCGGCCACTGCCGTCCAGCCAAACCAGGGACGCGGCGAGCCAGGGAGGGCTGGCGCGGGTAGGTCAGCGGATCACGTGGTCGGCGCGCCGCGCCCGCCTGGTGCGCGCCCAGTACTCGAAACTGAACCCAGGCCACAGGGCGCGGTTGACGCCCTCGTCATCCAGGTACCAGCTCTTGCAGCCGCCCTCGCTCCAGACGGCGCGGCGCAGGCGGCGCTGGATCCCGTCGTTGAAGCGGCGCAGCGCCGATGCCCTGACCTCGATCGTGTCCGCCTTCTCCCGTGCCAGCAGCCGCAGGCAGCTCATCACATGCTGGACCTGGCTTTCGATCATGAAGATGACCGAGTTGTGCCCGAGGCCGGTGTTCGGGCCGAGCAGCATGAAGAAGTTCGGGAACCTGTCGACGGTGATGCCATGATAGGCCTCCATGCCGTCGCGCCATGCATCCTGGAGCTTGACACCATCGCGCCCGGCCACGTTCATTTCGGCGACCGCCTCGACCGTCTTGAAGCCGGTGCCATAGATGATCACATCGACGTCGTATGCGGTGCCGTCCGCGCAGACCAGGCCGGTCTCGGTGATGTGGTCGATGTGGTCCGTCACGAGGTCGACGTTCGGCCTGGTCAGAGCCGGATAGTAGTCGGAGGACAGCAGGATCCGCTTACAGCCGATCGCGTAGTCAGGTGTCACCTTCGCACGAAGTGCAGGATCGCTGATCTGGCGCTCGATGTGGCGCTCGGCCAGTCGCTGCAGCGGCGCGAGCAGCTTGGGGTGCACCGCGAATCCAGCCGCGCCGGTCTCGCGCTCGCAGTAGATCCCGCCGCGGAACGCGCGCATCACCGGCGGCGCGGCGCGGAACGTGGCGCGGACCGCGAGCGGGATCTCGAAGTCCCACCTGCGAAAAAGCCACGACGGCGTCCGCTGGAACACGTAGACCTGCCCGGCCCGCTTGGCGATCTGCGGAATGAACTGAATCGCCGACGCGCCCGTCCCGATGGCCGCGACCCGCTTGCCCGAAAGGTCGCAGGAATGATCCCACTGCGCCGAGTGGAAGGCCGGGCCCGCGAACCGGTCGGCCCCCGGAATCTCGGGGATCGACGGCACGTGCAGCGCGCCGATGCCTGACACGACCGCGCGGGCCGTGTACACCTCACCCGCCGCCGTCGCAACGCGCCAGCGCCCGGCCGCGTCATCCCACTCCATGCCCTCGACCACACAGCCGTATCGGATGTGCGCGGCGACGCCGTACTTGTCCGCGCACCGCCGCATGTACGCCCAGATCTCCTCCTGCGGCGCGAACATCCTGGACCAGTCCGGGTTGAGCTCGAAGGAGAACGAATACATGTGCGACGGCACGTCGCACGCGCAGCCGGGGTACTTGTTGTCCCGCCACGTCCCGCCGAGGTCGTCGTCCTTCTCGAGGATCACGAAGTTGTGGAAGCCCGCCTGCTTCAGCCGGATCGCCATGCACAGACCGGCGAATCCGGATCCGATGATGACGATCGCCGGATCGTTGATTGCAGAGCTCACGCTCGTGCCTCCAATCCCGGGCGACGACGACGTCGGCCCGCCCACATGTGTCGCGCACCCCCGGCGGCGACGCCGGCGAACTCATCACAGCCGCCTGGCGACGAGCGCACCGAGTCCCCGCGCTGCGCCGGTGACCAGGACAACCTGGCCCGCAAGCTCCTGGCTCGTCCCATGCCGTCGCGCGTCCTTACACTTTGGCCAAACCACGCCAGTAATTACTGGTACTGTCGGAGCATAGCCAGGATGACCCTCGAACATAAGGGCTTGCTTACACGACTCCGGCGGCTTGCCATGAGCAGCCGGATGAACTGCAGGTGGCGCGGGCGCGCCTGTCCATGGTCCGGGCGAAATCGGCGCCGGATGAGTTCGGGGGTGCCGACCAGGAGGATCTCGAACAGGAGGTCGTGGACGAGGTCGTGGACGCCGCCACGATAGCCCGCACGGCAGCCGAGCTGCGCGCCGAGCTATCCGTTCTGGATGATCTGGTTGAGCAATCTCGCAAGGCTGTTCGCCGGGCGCCGACGCACGTGGGCCGGCCGGTGGGACGTGCTGCAGGCGAGAGAACGCCATGTATTTCTGGGTGCCGGCACATTCTCCAGCTATCTGAAGGGATGTCGTACCTGCCCCAGCCAGGGTCGAACCCAGGGGCGACCCCTGGCGACAGGGCTTCGGCGGGCCGCGACGATGTCAAAGTGACACCGACGTCGCATTCCCGGCGACGATGTTGCGCAGATTTGCCAGTGAGCGGGGGAGCAGGCCGGGCACGACAGCCCCTGTGTCTGACCGGAAGGGTATCGTGGCATGATTATTAGCCCACCAGCCGCCGTGCAGATGCTACTCAGGTTACAGCAGCATCATCAGCCTCGTGCTCCATCTGCTCTGGGGGCTTTGAGCGGTATCCTCACCCGCGTCCGCTACCTGACCACCGATCGGTGCACAACGATCGTCGCCACCGGGCTGTCAACGGCACTGGGGCTGGTCGGCCTGAAGGACCATGCCGCCGAGCAAGCTGGCACGGCAATTGCCGATCCACGCCCGCGCGACGCTGATGTGCGGGCGGGCGTCGGCGCATGCTCACGGTGGATCGACCTCGACGGCCCTGTCCACTACCTCGACTTCGGCGGCCCGGCCACCGGGCCGACGGTCGTGTGCGTGCACGGGCTGGTCGGCTCGGCGGTGAACTGGTCTGCGATCGCGCCGTTGCTGACCGGCCGCTGCCGCGTGCTCGCCCCAGATCTGGCCGGACATGGCTTGACACGGTCCCTGGGAAGGGGCACGGACGTGGTTGCGCTCCGGGCTCTGCTGCACCGTTTCACCGAAGCCGTGTCCGCAGGCCCGGTGATTCTCATGGGCAACTCGATGGGCGGAATGATCTCGCTGCTGGAGGCGAGCGCCGCTCCCGGCGCGGTGGCGGGCTTGGTGCTGGTCGACCCGGTACTGCCGTTGGTGCTGGCGCGGCCGGACCGGTTCGTCACCCCGATGCTCGCCGCCTACGCCACGCCAGGCCTTGGCCCGGTGCTGATGGGCCGCCGCCGCCGCACGTCGCCGGAGGCGCTGGTTGCCAGCGTGCTGTCGCTGTGCTGCGTGGATGCCGCACGTGTGCCCCCCGACGTGCTGGCCCAGCATGTCACGGTGGCCCGCGAGGTTCTCAGGTCCGCAGACGCCGAGCGGGAGGTGGCTGCTTCTGCCCGTTCTCTCATCGCCACCGCCGGCTACTTGCGCGGCTTGGCGTACAGGCGCGGTATCGGCTCGATTACCTGCCCGGTGTTGCTGCTGCATGGCGCGCGCGACCGGCTGGTGCCCGTCGCGGTTGCACGGGCGGCGGCGCGCGCCAACCCCGGCTGGACGCTGGTCGTAATGCCCGACGTCGGCCATGTACCTCAGCTGGAAGCTCCGCGCGACACCGCCCGCGCCATCACCGGCTGGCTCGGCTCAGCCGGCCAGCGCGCAGCTGAGGCGGCCGCTCCAGCGCCCTCGGCCCGGCCTGCGTGAGGCGCCCGACACCTAGCCGTGCTTGGTTGCCCGTGCTTGGTTGCTAAGCCCCCTTGCGATTCCATGATCGCAAATAGTTTGTCGATGCTGGCCGTTTATGCTGCGGCGGGGGCGACGTGAATGCCCAGGTGCTGGAAGAGAGCCTGCATGCCGATGCGGAGATTTTCATCACCGGCCCGGCGCCTGCAGGTCAGCAACACAACTTCCCCCCGAAAACGTCACGGAAAACGGACATTCCGCCCGCAGGGGCGACGTTTTCGGGGGGAAGACGCAGGAACCTGCCCGCACGCCACCAGTTCACGGTCAGCGCCAAGCACACCCCGATCACCGGCCGGAATTTCCGGTCAACGATCCAGCGAGGCGCCTCGAGTTCGTTCCGGCCGCCGCAGATCTTGGTTGGTCGCTCAGCACCGCCGCGACATGACGCTGCCGCCGGCGGTGATTGTCCGGGGACGGGGCAGTCCGCTAGGTCGGTAGTCCGGTGAGGCGCCCGGCGTCACGTCAGCGACCCCCGACTTGTGTGATTTTCACGCTCGCGCGACCGAGTTGTTCCTCGCCAGCGGGTACCTGGCCACCATGCTCGAGGCTGTAGCCAAACGCGCCCAGGTCGGCGCGCGCACGGTCTACGTGCGCTTCGGCACGAAGGCTGCCCTGTTCATGCGGGTCGTCGACGTGGCCATCGTCGGCGACACCGAACCGGTCGGCGACACCGAACCAGTCGGCGTGCTCGGCCGCGACTGGATGCAGACCGCGCTCACCGCACCCACCGCCGCCGAGCGGATCACAGCCGCCGCAGCAGGCGGCCGCCAGATTATGCAGCGCACCGGCCCGCTGTTCGCCGTGGCCCAGCAGGCCGCCGCCGTCGAGCGAGCCATTGCCGGGTTCTGGCAGCAGGGCCGCGAGCAACCCGCCACGCCCACGGCGTCTTCTGGACCCGCATGGCCAATGACGGCCTGCTCGACCCGGTCCCTGAACTGGCTCATCGAACCACCAGCATCCTCGCGGCAGCCGAGACCTACCTGCTCATCACCCGCATGACCGGCTGGGACCTCGATGCCTACCAGAACTGGCTCACGAGCACGTGGACCCGGCTATCGGCCGCTCCCGGCCACGACATCCCGCCGTCGAGGAAGTGAACGCGCCGGACATCACGACCGCGCGCCGTCCGGCCGACGAGGTCACCGAGCCATGGTGCTCACGGACTCCGCCATTCGTGATCTGTCCGCAGCACGCGGACCAAATGTCAGCCGATTTCAGCCTGGCAGACTCTCGACGATGCCGGCAGCGATGGCGCTGAGAAGCTGAGCGTGGTCTCGCTCGTTCTGATGGGCGTACAGGCGGGCGAACCGACCGATCGCGGCGGCGAACTTGGGGCCCTCCCCGATGTAGCCATCGATGGCCACCGGGTCGCCGGTGCGGGCGTGGGCCCGGGCCAGTGTCTCGCCGCATGCGGTAGCGAACTCGACGAGGCGAGGGGCGATCAGTTCAGTGGTCGGGATGATCTTCATGTCGCGGAACTGCCGCACGTAATAGTCCTTGCGGTGAAGCGAGCCCCAACCGACGAAGATGTCGGTGGCGCTCTGGACCAGCCGTTTGCCGTTGATCACCCGCGCGCCGTGGTTGTCGTGGCGGCTGGGCTGGGTGTGGGCCTCATATACCGACGGCCCGGCCTGCTTGACCTGAAGGAACAACGGGTCTGCACCGGTGCGGCCCTCCAGGAGCACCAGATAGACAGCCATCCCAACGCTGCCCACTCCCACGACCTGGCGGACCACATCGACCTCAGTGAACCGATCGAACAGGCTCCGTCGATCCTCTTGGAGGGTCAGTCGGTATTCGGCTAGGAGGTGGTCGATGAGGTCGGCCTGTTCGTCGTCACTGATCGTGACGCGGACCGGAGGCTCCTCGGTAATCCGAGGGCGTCCGTGCGCCATCGTCGTGAGCTTGGCGAATGCTCCACGGCTCGTGCGGCGCCTCCGCTTCTTCTCAATGTGGATCGAAACCCGCCCGCGGTCGGGCAGCTCGAAGTAGTCGATCAGGCTGTCGACATGCATGCCGTCGTACCAGATGTCGAGCTCAGGCATCATCGTGTACCGGCGCATGCGCTTGCGATAGGCCTCTACGCCGGCGGTGACCGCGGCGGCGGCCCTCGCCGGCTTGATCCGGTTCTCCCGCGCTGCTACCACGAGACTGGCGGCAAAGCGCTTGATGTCCCATTCGAATGGGCCGGGGTGGGTTTCGTCGAAGTCGCGTAGGTCGAACGACAAGTTCCGCTCGGGTGTGGCCCACAGGCCGAAATTCAGTATGTGGGCGTCACCGCAGAGCTGCACCACCAGGCCGCTGTCGGGCTGGGAGGCGAGGTCGCCAGCCATGACCGCTGCGGCACCTCGGTAGTAGTTCCAAGGGGAGGCCGCCATGCGCTGATGCCGAATGGGAACGAGCTCGGGGACCCGGATCTGGTTCTGGGCCAGGATCGTCTTCAGCGCGTCGTGCCCGCGGTTCTCCTCCTCCCAGCACCCCAGCGTGCCCCGACGGGCCCGTTTCCTAGCGGCCTTCCCAGATGCTCGTCTCTCGTCACTCGTTGCCGACAGATCATGCAGCGCAGCAGGCGAGGGCGATGGTCTCGGTGAGCTGGATTCCGTCATGACGCTTCGTCTCGATAACAGGCGGTGGGTGATGTCCGGGCGAGTTCTGCTGAGCTGACTCTATGCGGCCCGCCGAACGCCCGCCGGGCCGCTCCGGACTCAGCCAGCGGAACGCTCGCCAGCATCGGCCGACAGCCGGGTAGCGCCTGCTGTCCGCTGCGGTCGGCGTGCTTCGCGCGCCCTTTAAGAAAGGCAGTAGGGAAAGTTCTCACGGGGACTTTTTTGGATTTTTTGCCCGGCCAGCTTGACTGCGAGACGGTGGCTTCGCTGAGACTTGCTGCGTTACTAGAGTGAGCATGCGGGCTCGAGGTCGGCCCACGGAAACGGTTCCTCGCGGGCGGGCATCCCGAGATGGGAATCCGCTGGCGTGAGGCATTTGGGTGAGTGAGGAGATAATCGGTGGCGACTAACGGTTTTGGCCATCAGGCCCCGAGTTGACGCACGATCCGGGCTGCGGTTGGGCTGCGGTGCCTCGGCATCAGCTCAGCGAACGGAGGGGCTTGCGATGGCTGGTGGTCGGGTGGATACCGGGAGCGTGCGGGGCAATCGGCTGGTGCGCTGGGGGGAGTGGCGGCTCGAGCGCCACTCGAGCGGGCGACTCGGTAGCCTCGTCCTCGGCTGCCTGCGTCGCTACGCCGAGTCGAGCGAGAACTCTGCTGAAGCGCTGGTCCTCGGCACCTTCTTGTCAGTCATCCCAGCGCTGCTTGCCGTCTATGCCCTTGCCGATCTGTCGTCCGGCGCGGGCAACGGCATCGCTCAACATCTGACCTACCGCCTCCATATTCATGAACCGGCCGCCGCGCTGGTGGCATCAGCATTCGGGAGCGAGGCCAGCAATGCGGCGGCCGCCTCGGTCGTCGGTCTGCTGGGCTTTCTCATCTTCGGGCTCGGACTTGGGAAGATCGTTCAGGACGTCTACGCCCGGGCCTGGCGGATCCGTGTCGGCTCGCCGACTGACCGGTGGCGCTTCGCGCTCTGGTTCGTCGTCTCGACGGCCCTGTTGGGTCTGCAGGTGGCAGAGGAATCGGTTGTCTCATCGCTGGGCTGGGTGCTGTTCAGCCCGATCGGGCTCGCTGTCCTCGTCGCCTTCTGGCTTTGGACGCCCTGGCTTCTGCTGCACCGCCAGATAGAGCTGCGCCGGCTGCTTCCGGGCGCCCTGCTCGTCTCGGTGACCTACATGGGCGCGGCGACCGTCTCCGAGTTCGTACTCGGCTACTGGATCACCGACAACGGACGCTTCTTCGGCTCCTTCGGCGTCGTCCTCGCCCTGCTGGCGTGGGGGCAGGTGGTTGCAGGGATCTGGCTCGTCTGCGGCATCTTCTCGCCTGTCTACGCCGAATGGCGCGACGGCTGGAAACGCGATGGAGCCTCGCCCTTCTCCTACCGTGAGCGCGCCCCCGATTAAACTGAGAACTGAAGCAGGCACATCGAACGGTGTACGTCAGGCAGGGACTCCCAGCGTAATCCGAGCTCCTGCAATACGCATTGGTGCGCATTTGCCAAAGGACCTCTACGAGTTCACGAGTTCGGCGCTCCGCCTCGAGGTGGTACGTCCGCAGACGGTGACAGCGCGACTGGCAGCTACGTCGTCTTCTCGCGTGCGTGCCCGCCAAGAGACCGGAGAATCTCGTCAAGCTCGGCCTGTGCCGCACTGGTCAAGACCAGGTCTGCCGCCGTAAACCGCGCCGGGTTTGCGTGGGGGTTCGGGATGGCCACGCAGCGCATCCCGGCCGCCTTGGCCGCCGCGACGCCGTGCGGCGAATCTTCCACCGCGATGGCCTGCGCAGCAGACAGCCCCAGGCGGTGCAGCGCCAGCAGGTACACGCCCGGATCGGGCTTCGGTGTGGGCACTTCGTCTCCGCAGGCAATGAACTCAAACCGCTCCAGGCAGCCGACACCGGCCAGCAGCCCGCCCACCCACTCACGCGGCGAGCTACTGGCCACCGCCAAACGGATCCCCAGGTCCTGCGCCTTGCCCAGCCACTGCGGAATGCCCGGCGACAATCCAAGGGTGGAATGCAGCCGATTGCGGTAGGCGATCCGCCGCGCATGGCTGGCGTCACGGTCGTAGGCCGGACCTACGACCCGGGCGAGTTCCGCGTACCGCTCCTCCGTGACATCGCCACCGTGGTCTGCGAAGAACGTGTCCAGATCGAGCTCCAGCCCATGCTGGCGCCATTCGTGCTGCCAGCTGGCGAGCATGGAGCTCTCGGTGTCCATCAGCAGTCCATCGAAGTCGAACACCACTGCCTCGACCACCACGCAAAGCAGTATCCCGCCTCGGGACGTGAGGTAGGGCTTGGGGCGCCCGAACACGCGAATGGTGACACGACGCCGTTATGTGGCGCGCCTCGCGTCAGCCGTTCACTACCCGGTGCAGCCTCGCCTGCCATAGAAACCGGGGCCAGCCAGCCCCAGACCTCCGGCAGTCGGTGGTCCCGACAACGCAATCACTGTGGCTGCGGGAGGGTGTGATAGGTGATGGGCCGGCCGTCGCCGGGCAGTGTGGGCGGGCTGGTGTTGATCTCGGCGAGGAGCAGGGTCAGGGCGCGGGCGACGCGGGGCTGGCCGGGCCGGTCCAGCGTCACGGTGATGCTCTTGGGCGTGTAGGTGATGGTTCCGCCGAGCCCGCGGATGATCGTTTCCCGGGTGATGGCCCGGTACTCGTCGTCGTCGTCCAGGTAGGCGTTGAGGTGGCGGGCCAGGTAGTGCTCGGCGTTGGCGGCCAGCAGGCGCAGGACCAGTTGCAGGCAGCGCCGGTTGATGTGCAGGATCGCCCGGGTGGCGGCCGGGTCGATCTCGTTGGCCGGTAGCTTCGCGCGGTGCTTTTTGCGTTCGGTCTGGGCTGCTTCCAGCGCCCGCTCGCAGGCTGTGATCTTCTCGTGGGCGCGGGGGATCAGCACGCTGTTCTTGGCGGCTGCGGGGATCGTGTGGTCGGCCAGCAGTTTCGCCAGCGCGGTCTCGGCGTTGGTCAGCGCGGTCTTCGCGGCGGTCTGGGTCTTCTTGGCGGTGGTGTAGGCCGGGTTGGCCTTCGGCTTGGTGTTGGTTACCTCATCGGCGGTGTAGTCGGCGAGCATGTCGAGGCCGTAATTGACCATGTCGTACTTGAACATGTTCTCCTCGGCCCACCGGCCGCGCAGCCAGCCGGTCAGCTCGGCCGGGCATGCGGTGAGCCCGGCCGGTGATCGCCTGGGCGGCCATCTTTCCGTGCTCGAACAGGGAAAGCTGCCGGACCGGTTGGTCGTAGTCCTTCAACGTGGTCAGCTCGTCGGTCCAGGCGACCTGGCGCTCGCGGTGCCCGCGCAGCGTGATGGTCTGCAGGATCGGCAGGTGAGCGGTGGCCTGCAGGGGGGCGCGCCGCCAGGTCAGCCAGTCGTACCCGGCCGCGTCCACCGCGGCGAAGGTGGACGGGAACGCGGCCCCCCGGTCGAACACGATCAACGGCCGGCTGGTCTGGCCGGGCTTGGCATCCGCTGGCAGCGCGTCGGTCAGCGCCGCCAGCGCGGGCGGCAGTGTGGAGCACAGCGCGGAGGGTTCCCCGGTGGTGAACGCGATCGCCCGGCCGGCCAGGTCGCAGATGTAGGTGTCGTCGTGTCCCTTGGTGGGCTTGCCGCGGCGCGGGTTGCGGCCCAGCGCGACCGGCTGATGGCCGGTGTACTCGGCCAGATGGTCATCGGCCAGGTACACCTGCGCCTCGGCGGGCTCGATCGCGAGCATCTGGCTCGCGAGGCGGCGCTGCAGCGCCAGCGGGTCGCACCCGTCGGCCAGCGCGGCCAGGCGTTCCCGCCAGGTCCGCAGCGACGGCAGGCGCGTCAGCCCGGCCAGCAGCCCCGCATCGGCGCCGGTGAGATGCTTGGTCTGCTCCAGCGTCAGCGCGCCCAGCGTGAACGACATCTGGGTGCACACCAAGATGCCCAGGTCGTCCACCGGCGCGCCGGCGCCCGCAGCCGGCGCACCCGTCCCGGCCGCCAGCAGGCCCCGCGCGCCGATCCGGTCGGTGAAGGCGTGCACCAGCATCGCCCCCGCATACCGGCACGCCACCGTCCCGGTCCCGGTCCGCGCCGCCACCCGCCAGGTCACGCCCTCCCCTCCGCCGTCCCCATCGACGCCGGCGGTGCCGTCGGGCCCGGCGCCCGGGGGGCTGTCGCCGCGGTGCTGCCCGCCGTCGTGATCTGCGGTGCCGGCCGGTGCGCCAGCGCCGGCGGGTGCGGCGGGCTCGTCGTCCGCGCCGGGTGCGGGGGGGCGGGTGCCGTCGGTGTCGCCGGGCCAGGCGTCGCCGGGCAGGGGGTCGGGGGTGGCCGGCACGCCGTGTTGTTTGAGCAGTTCGGAGATCCGGGACCGGGACATGCCCAGCTTGCGGCCGATCTCGGCGTGGGTGAGGCCCTGTCCTGCCCAGGTGCGGGCCTGCCGCAGCTGGGTGGGGCTGAGCAGCGGCGGGCGGCCCATCTGGTGGACCAGGCCCCTGGCGCCGTGCTCGCGGTAGCGGGAGCGGATCCGCGACACCTGGGAGGGCAGGACGCCGAACGCGGCGGCGACGGTCTTGCCCTGGAAGCGGCTGCCTTCGGTGAGCGCGCAGATCGTCAGGTCCCGCATCTCCAGGTCATCGGCGCGGAAGGCTGACAGCAGCATCGGGCCGGCGTGCACCGCGACCACCCGGCCGTCGCCGGTGCGGGTGACGGCCAGCCGCCAGGGAGGTGGCATGCCGGGGAGCTGCTGGGCGCTCATGAAGGTCAGTATCTTCTCTGAAGATCACAATAAGCTTACTTTTCGGCCTCTGGGAGGTGACAGTTTCCTCAGCTCACAGGGGCCTTTCCGCACGGCCGGACCGGCCGCGCGCGGCCCGATCGGGCACCGGCGAGGCAGCTTAAGCGGACCCCGATTGGGCGGGAGCTGGATTGCTGACATCCCGACATCGACGGCCGGGCGGCGAACCCCAGGTCAGGCCAAGGACTCAATTAACGATTACCGGAGGTCTGAGCCCAGGCCCGGTGATCTGGGGCCGGGCCATAAGGCCGCCAGGAGGGTAGGCGGTGTCGAACCACTGGGTGAAGAACTGATCGAGCAGTGCACCGCAGGCCGCGCTGTGGTCCGGGAGCCAACGGCGGAAACCGTCCTCCAGCTGCGCCTCGGTGATGTTCGCGCCGCCGCGGCGTCGCTGGATCTGCTCGAGTGCGCTGGCGAAATTCGCCTTGCCGAGGATCTGGCGCAGGGCGATGTAGGCGCTGCCCGGGCGGGTGTACGTGGCGTCGCCGCTGAACAGGCCGAATGGTGTCGGGTCCGACGGTGACGCCGTCCAGAAGCTGCCCCTGCTGTTGTAGTTCGTGTTGAACTGCTTGATGAGGCTCTGCTCGAACGCGCGCTGGCCGGCCCGGGAGAACGGGCCGCCCGCAGCCGTCTCCGCGTTGCGGGCCGCGAAAAGGTATTCGCCCAGCGTCGCGAGGCCTTCCTTGAAGAAGGTCAGATTGTAGCTGGCCTCCGTGACGTTGTCGCCCCACCACTGGTGCATGTTCTCGTGATTGAACGTATCGAGGTCGATCTGGCCGCCCGAGAAGGTGATCATGGTCTGCATCTCCTCCTCGAAGCTGGCCGACGGCGCCGACCACAACGCCTTCCGAGGTGAATGGGTACCGCCCGTTGAAGATGCTCTGGAACTCGGTAATGTCCTCCTGCTGGTTCATGATCGCGAGATTCTTCTTCTTCTGCGCCGCGCTGAGGGAGCTGGCCTGCGCCTGATAGAACTTGATGCCGCTGCGGGCGGTCCGCTGCGTCAGGTCATAGCCGCCGACACTGTCCTCCACCAGGTAGCTGGCGACCGGTGCGGGTGAGTGCCAGTGCCAGGTCACCGAGCCACCGGGGAAGTTGGCGTCCGGCCGATGGCGCCGGTGGGACACGAGCATCCCGTTGGCAAGCACGGTCTTACCTGCGTTGACCGTGTCGTAGAAGTCATACGTCGGCTTGGCGCTCGGGTGATCGTTGAGCGGCATCCAGTCCTCGGTGCCGACCGGCTCGGTGGTGACGAAGCCGCCGTCGCCCGCCGGGTTGTCCGACCTGAACCATCCTTCCGTGGTGCCGTCTCCGTCAGTGTGCACGCCCGGCCTGCCGGTGTAGCTAACGGTGACCGTAAATGTCGATCCGTCCCTGATCGGTGAGGACGGCGTTATCACCAGCTTGTTGGCTGGGCATTGCGTGCCGTTCTGCAAGTTCTGCCTGGCCGGGTCGGTGGAGGTCAGTTCCGGTGAGCAGGCCGGTGGTAGCTGGTTGTTGTCCGGGCCACCGACCGGGCTGAGCTGTGAGGCCTCGTGGGCCATCGGGTTGGGGTCGCTGGGCCCGTGCGGGTCGCCGGGGTAGGTTGGCTGGACGAAGGTGAAGGTGGCCAGTCTGCCGTTCACCCTGACAGAGCTGACGGCCATGTCCGGGCCGGCCAGGGTATTGGCAGCAGACCTGCGCTCGAAATCGAGGCTGAAGCTGGTCAGGCACTGCGTGGCGCGGTCGGTGAGGTCGACGTGGTTGCCAGGCAGGAACATGTTCGTGGTGGCGTTGTAGACGAGGTGCACATTGGTGTGCAGGCTGGCGTAGCCGCCGTTGCCCGTGTCCGGGTAGAGGTGGTCGCCGAAGCGGGAGAGGGTATGGGCGCCAGGGGAGCATTGCCCGCCGCCATTGCCCCCGCCATGTAACGACCCGGTGTTACCCGCGAGCGCTGACGGGCCCAGGCCCAGGCCCGCCAGGCTGAGGGCAAGCACGGTAGCCAGGGCGGCGCCTAAGCGGCGAAGGGCCATCATCAACTCTCCTTGTCTTTCTGACCGGGCCGGCGGGTCCAATCCTTAGGGTCGCATTACCAGTATTGCTTCCATGGAATGTCGGTACATGGCAATAGCGTAGATTCCGACTGGATCACCCAGTTTTGGGCAGCAGCGGATCGCCGTTTGTCGCGACGGACAATGCGCCGTGCGTCAGCCGGTTTATCCTCCGCCATCGTCAGCATGTGCTCCGGGTCGCCATGTCTGAGCGTCTGGACGCTACGCTGGCGGTCAGCGAGGGCCTGTGCTTGAGACCGGCGGGGGATGATGATCTGGTCCGACCACGAAGAAGCCCTCTACCAGCTTCGGCGGCGCCGCAAGAGGGCTTTGCAGCAGCTCATGCTTGTCACCCTGGCGCACACCGTCGGTGCCATCGTGTTGGACACGTACACCAGGCACCATCGGGCCCTTTACGTCCTGACCGTCTTGGCGTTCGTCGCGTCCCTTGCCGGGGTCGGTTCGGTCGCCGTGCTGGGAGCTCGGTGGGGGCTGAACAGCAACGCCGCCGAGAGCTGGTCCGCCACCCGGCGACGCAGTTCCGGCCAGCGGGCCCAGCGTGCACGCAGGGAGCAGGCCCTCCATGACGGGACGTGGCGTCCACAGCAGCGATGACGACCGTGATCCGCGGGCTTCCGGGCGGCTGCGCACCCGGGCGGGCTGGCCTGCACCTGAGATACTGGCCTGTCGGCAAGATTGTGGTGCAAGATGGTTGCATGCTCGACCACCTGTCCATCCAGTGCGCTGACGTAACGGCGAGCGCAGCGTTCTATGACGCGGCACTCGCCTCGCTCGGCGGACGCCGGGTGATGGAATTCGGGGATGTCATTGGCTTCGGCGTCCCGCCCAAGCCAGAATTCTGGCTCGGCCCGCGGGCAACCGGCGAGGGGTTCCGTGAGTCGCATATCGCGTTCTCGGCACCCAGCAGGGCTGCAGTAGACGCGTTCTTCCGGGCAGCGGTTGACGCTGGCGCCGAGATCCTGCACGAACCCCGCGTCTGGCCGGAGTACCATCCGGACTACTACGGTGCCTTCGTGCGCGATCCCGACGGCAACAACGTCGAAGCTGTCTGCCACACCCCTGAATAGCCCGCCCATGGCTGTCTCGCAGGCTCGAACGGCTAGCCTGGGCCCGCAGGCTCGAACGGCTAGCCTGGGCCGACGGCGAGCCTGACCGGGCGGCGGGGCCGACCAGATCGTGCCGTTCCGGACGAGGCGAGTCCGGGCGGGACCCTGCCAACGAGCCCTCGCCGCCCACAGCCCTCGCCGCCCACAGCCCACCCAAGCCCTCGCAGTGCGTGGTCAGTACTTGAACCCAGCGGACGTGTGCGGTGTGCCGAGGCCGGTCGGGCCGTCGTAACCCTTCACCGCGTTGCACAGGTACGCGTGCGAGCACTTGCCGTTGTGGCCACCGATGACGTCCCAGAGGCGGCTGGCGTGCCTGTACGGGTAGCGCGCCGGGTACGTGTTCCTCGCCGGGCTGCCTGCCCGCGCGTACACGGCCGCGATGATCGGTGAGGAGGCACTCGTGCCGCCCGCGACGTTCCAGCCGACGTTCAGGCCGACAGACGGATCCGGGAACGTGTCGTACAGCGCGACGCCGGTGTTCGGATCGGCGACCGCGGACACGTCACCGACGGTCCTGTGGGTGGGGCAGCCGCTCTTCTTGGGCTGCCAGCCCGGCTTGTAGCTGTACGTGGAGCAGCCAGATCCCGTCCCGGACCAGGCGCGCTCGGACCAGCCACGCTTGTTCTTCGCCCGCCTCAACGACGTTCCGCCGACCGCCGTGACGTACCTCGAGGAGGCGGGGAAGTTGACAGCGTAACCAGAATCACCTGCGGCGACCGTCACCGCTACGCCCCGGTGGTTGTAGAAGTGGTTGTAGCTCGTCGCTTCGCCCTTGAACTCACGCGCGCCGTAGCTGTTGGAGACGAACTTCGCCCCGAGCCTCACCGCTGTATTGACGCTGGCGCCCAGGTCGGTGACCGTTGTCGACTTGGCTTCGACGAGGAGGATGTGGCACGCGGGGCAGGTCGCGCTGACCATATCGAGGTCGAGGGAGATCTCAATCGCCCAGTCCGCGTTGGCGGCGGGCAGGGCGCTGACGCTGCCGCTCTCGCTGACCTTGCGGAAGCAGTGGTTCGCGGTCGTGCAGGCAGGAAGGCCATACGTGTGACGGTAAACGGCAAGGTCGCTTCCGGAGTTCGGGTCGTCGAAGGCGTCCACGATGGCGACCGTACGGCCGGCGCCCGCCGTAACGGAGGTCAGGTCGTAGGCCTTCCGCAGGCCGGTGGCTCCGTATCCCGGTGGTAACGCGTTCGGGGTCGCCACCTGCGGCGTCATGGCGGCGCGGACAATCGAGAAGCACGTGAAGTGACCGGCTTGAGCTGGCGGGCAGGCCCAGCGGAAACCCGTCTGGGTGCTGCTGCTTGCGGACGCGAGCCTGGCGCTCGTCCCGGATGCGTTCATCCAGGCGAGCACGAGCGCGGCAGCAGCGGCGAGCGCGCCGGCTGGAGCAGCCAGCGCAGGGAGATGCGCATGTGTCCTCCGTGGTGGGGCGGCGCTCCCGTGCGGACAGGAAGGCACCGCGGGCGTTACGGGATCAGACCACCGCGAGCCCGTCGGTGCGCCGCAGCGTCCGGACGGGACCCTAGCCAACTTCACCGATCGTGGGCGGCGTATCGGCGTACATCGAGACATATCCGATACGGCCCGAGGCCCCGCGTTCTGCCCTGGCCGCAGGCACCAGTTTGTGGTTACACGGCTCTCGTTTGCCATCACCGCTGCGTGCCCCGCCGCGTTTGCCGTATTCGACGGACGACGAGGATGTGGGATTGGGCATCGCTGGGCAACTCTGAGCAAACCCACCTGAGATCAGGCGGACAATCGGGTCATGGCTGTGAGACGCAGCATGGCGAAGCCGGTCAGGTACGGCGTACTCGTCGCCCGCGCGCTACCTGCCCTCGCGTTCCCCGCCCCCGACCTGGAGCCGCTCGCCTGGGTCGCCCTTGTGCCAGGCCTGCTGCTGATCCAGCGGTCAGGGTCGCCGGGCGAGGCTGCCGTACGCGGTTGCTGGTTCGGTGCAGGCTACCTGCTCGCCGTACTCTGGTGGCTGGTCCCGAACATCGGCCCTGCCCTGCTGCTCGTCGCCGTGGTCGTCGGCGCGCTCTGGGTCGGCGTCGGCCTGGCCACGTGGGGCCTGCTCCGCCCGCCGATCACGGTCCGCCGCGCGCTCGCCGCGCTGGTCGTGGTGCCGAGCGCCTGGCTGGTAGTCGAGCTGATCCGGTCCTGGCAGGCGCTCGGCGGCCCGTGGGGGCTGCTCGGGGCGAGCCAGTGGCAGCACCCCACCGTGCTCGCGCTTGCCGCTCTCGGCGGGGTGTGGCTGGTCAGTGCCGCCCTGGTGGCCGCGAATACCGGCATACTGATCGCCTTTATCTCATCCAGAACGGCTCCGCGGGTGATCGGTGCCCTTGCCGCTGCGGCCTGCATCGCGGCAGGCCCGGTCGCGTACGCGCTCGCCAGCCCGGCCCCGGTTGTCAGGCACGTGACGGTGGCGCTCGTGCAGCCCGGCATTGTGGCTGACCCGCGGGTCCGGGTGGACGCGAGCCAGCGGATCACATCATCGCTCATCACCCGGACGCTGACGATCCGCCCCGACCTGATCGTATGGGGCGAGAGCAGCGTCGCATACAACCTGGACCGTGACCAATCGCTGCTTACCCAGATCCGCGGGCTGTCGGCCCGGGTGGGGGCGGAGATCCTGGTCAATCAGGATGCGCCGCGCGGCGCGGGCCATATCTCCAAGGTCGCGGTCCTGGTCAGCGCGGCGGGCATCCAGGGCAGCTACGAGAAATCGCGGCTGGTGCCGTTCGGCGAGTACATCCCGTTCCGGCAGCAGCTGGGCTGGCTCACCAGGATCAGCCGGGCGGCAAGCTCCAACCGGATTCCTGGCACGGGGGAGCACCTGCTGGTCGTGACCGGCCCGGTCGGCCACCCGCTGCCCATCGGCGTGCTCATCTGCTTCGAGTCCGCCTTTCCCGACATGTCCAGGGTGGCGGCGGACAAGGGCGGGCAGCTGATCGTGTACCAGTCGGCGACGTCGACGTTCCAGAACAGCTGGGCACCCGCGCAGCACGCGTCGCTCGGCGCCCTTCGCGCCGCGGAGACCGGCCGGCCCGTCGTCCAGGCGGCCCTCACCGGCGTCAGCGCCGCGTTCGATTCCCGCGGCCGTAACCTTGCCTGGTTCGGTACCTCGCGGCACGGGGTGGTGGTGGTGCGGCTCGCGCTGCCTTCGGGCGGCGCGCGGACGCTGTACGACAGGCTCGGTGAGTACGTGCCGTTCACCGCGCTGGCGGTGTCGGGCATCGCGGCTGTCTACGGCCTGATCCGCATCCGCAGGTTCCGGCGTCTCAACGAGGCGGCCGTGTCACAAGACCGCCCCGCCGACGCCGTCACGCCGTAGCACCGGTCTCATCGCCTGGCCGGGCGCCGATCAACACGCTGCCTTCATGGAGACGGGCGGGCTTGTCCAGGCACAAGACCCGGCGGGGCGGTCGAGAGCGTCGCCAGGATCGCCTCGGCGAGCGCCCGGGCAGAACCCGCGGTCAGCTCCACCGCGACCCGCGCCGACGGTCCCTCACCAGGGTTCAGGAAATCGACGTTGAGAGTGTGGTCGGCCGCGCGTGCACCGGGTGGTCGAAGTAGACGGTGGCGTCGCTGAGGCGGAACCAGCCCCGTGGTCCCTTGCCGCTACCGGAAATCTCGATCTTCTCAGTGTGGTACGTGCACATCCTCGTCTCCCCTCTGCCTGCTGCGGTTCCGCAGGGTTTCCCGTGATGCCTGTGTCGGCTCAGCCGCGTGTCACAGCCCGGCGCCGCGCCGGGCTCCGCCGGCTCGCGCCGGCATAGCGCCGGCTCGGCAGCCGGCGCTATGCCGCCAGGTAGCGGCCGAACCAGTCCCAGATCCGCCGCCAGCCGTCGACCGCCGCCTCCGGCCGGTATGCGGGCCTGTCCACCGAGAAGAAAGCGTGGCCCGCGCCTTCGTAGGTGTGGAACTCGTGGGTCTTATCGTGCGCGGTCAGGACCTTCTCCAGTTCGGCGGTTTCGTCCGGCGACGGGTAGGAGTCATCGGCCCCGAAAAGCCCGAGCAGGGGGCACGACAGGTTCGCAGCAAGCGCGATGATCGGCTCCACCTTCAGCGGCGTGCCCTCGGGGGGCCTGGAACTGACGAAGGCACCATAGCAATCGACCGCGGCGTCAAGCTGCAGGCTGCACGCGGCCAGGAACGACTGCCTGCCACCCGAGCAGTAGCCGATCACGCCGACCTTGCCGTTGGCGGAAGTGAGCGACTTCAGGTACCTCGCGGTGCCGTCGACGTCGCCAACCAGGCGCCCGTCGGGAACCCCTCCGGCTGCGCGCGCCGCCGCCGCCGCGTCGTCGGGGCTCGCACCGGGTGCCTCACGCGAGTAAAGGTTCGGGCAGATCGCGTTGTAGCCGTGGTAGGCGAACTTCGTCGTGATCTCCTTGGTCCCCGCGTCGTAACCGGGCATGTGGTGGATCACCACGACGCCGCCGCGCGGGCCCTCGCTCAGCGGCCTGGCGAGGTATGCCTCGATCTGGTCACCGCCGTGTCCCTGTATGGCGACGGTCTCGGCCATCATTGCGTCGTATCCAGTCATGAGGGCATCTTTGCACTCTGGGTGTGTCACACGGCGCGGGTTCTGGTGCCGACGGTGGCAGTGAGGCACAATGTGACCTGGACAGTCGGGCAGATTGGCATTGGTACGCACCTGGTCGGAACGCGTCGGCGCCATACCCCGATGCCCGACCGTTTGCCGGTCGTCCAGTATGGTCGGCGCACGGGTTTCCTGAAGCGAGCCGAGGTCGTTGGGGAAGGCGCATCTCGTCCGCTGCCAGGAGGTCCGGTGTCTGCACGTGGCGTTGTGTACGTCCATTCGGCGCCCCCGGCGCTGTGCCCGCATGTTGAGTGGGCCGCGGCCGGGGTTCTCGGCGTGTCCGTAACCCTCCCGTGGGTCAGCCAGCCTGCGGCCCCCGGAATGATGCGTGCCGAGCTTGGCTGGCAAGGACGTCCAGGAACGGCGGGCGCGATCACGTCGGCGCTGGCCGGCTGGAACCGGCTGCGCTTCGAGGTAACCGAGGAGGCGAGCCCTGGTTGTGACGCTGTCCGCTACAGCTATACGCCAAGCCTTGGCACGTTCACCGCGGTGACGGGAGGCAACGGGGACATCCTGGTACCCGAGGACCGCCTGCGCTCGGCGATGGCGCTCGCGGCCGACGGCGGCACCTCACTCGAGGATGAACTGAGCCGCCTGCTTGGCCAGCCGTGGGACGCCGAGCTTGAGCCGTTCCGCTATGCCGGTGAGGGCGCGCCGGTCCGCTGGCTGCACGCGACCGGCTGACATGGGCGGACCGGCTTCCCTGCGGTGCCTTCGACGCGTCATGCTGGCCCGTACGCGTCATACTGGCCCGTATGCGTGCGGGCGACCGTTGCGCGCGCCGGTTTGACCTGCGGGAACAGCGGATTCACCGGCTCTTACGGCAGCCGGCACGTTGATAGCCTGAGCCGCCGTGCAGGGGCGCACCGAGTCGGCGCGTGCGTCCTGGGTTGAGGCGATCCACCACGAGAGCCCCGCGAGGCGCCCAGGAGGAAAAGGAAAAGGCCCGGCAGAGCCTCTCCAGCTCCACCGGGCCGCTGCCCTCGGTCTCAGGGTCAGGCGCAGCCGTCACCTCTCCAGGGCGCCGTCCCGAGCGCGCGGTAGGCGCGCCAGAACACGGCCGTCTGCTCCGCGGCGCCCGCGTACCCGAACCCTCTCCCGCCGAACGCGGCGTAGGTCGCGGCCATGAACCCATACAGGCCCCACGCACCCGAGTAGGGGTTGCGTGCCTGGGCGTTCCCTGACGACTCGTGGGCGATGACGCACTGCTGGAACGAGCCCGCACTCGCTCCGGCGGGAACGGCCGTGAATACAGCCGCCGCCACTAGCGCGGCAGCCGACAGTAGACCTAGAATGCTCCGCACAGGATCTTCCTCTTTCCATTGGCTTGGGTGGGGGGTGACTCCTGCGCGAGGGCCGTCACGGTAGCCGCCGAGGCGGCCCTTTTGACGCGCAAGAAGGTCTACACGCTACGGGCAGGCGGGGGCAGGTGTCAAGGGGGGCTGCCTCTGCCGGCGCCGCCCGCGAAGAGATCTCGCGCCGGTCAGGAGGTTGCGGTGGACTTCCGCTCTGCCTTGATCGCTGGGGAGTGTAGTGGGGAGTCCAGCCCTCCCGAAAACCACCTGTCCGTGCACGTCCGCACGTGTCTGGGGATGCTTTGGAAGCTCTCAGAGGGGGATGTTGCCGTGCGCGCCGCGCATCGGGAGCGCGTCCGCGATCGCACGCGCGAGCGCCTGCCTGGTCTGGCCCGGCTGGACCACCTCGTCGACCACGCCCAGGTCGCGGGCACGTTGCAGGCCGCCCGCCACCTTCTCGTGCTGCGCGGCGAGTTCGGCCTCCACCTCGTGCCTGTGCTCCTCAGGTACCTCGGCGAGGCGGCGCCGATGCAGGATACGTACCGCAGCGATGGCGCCCATCACGGCGACCTCCGCGGTCGGCCAGGCGAAGACGCGTGTCGCGCCAAGCGCCCGTGAGTTCATCGCGATGTAGGCACCGCCGTACGCCTTCCGCGTGACCAGCGTGACCCTTGGCACCGATGCTTCTGCGAATGCGTGCAGCAGCTTCGCGCCACGGCGAACCACTCCGTCCCACTCCTGGCCAACCCCGGGCAGATAGCCCGGCACGTCGACGACCACTACGAGCGGGACCCCGAAGGCGTCGCACATCCGCACGAACCGCGCGGCCTTCTCCGCCGAAGTGGCGTCGAGGCAGCCGCCGAGCCGCATCGGATTGTTGGCGATCACTCCTATGGTGCGCCCGGCCAGGCGGCCGAGCGAGGTCACCAGGTTCGGCGCCCACTTCGCGTGCAGTTCGAGGCCCGGCTCATCAAGCAGCCCGTTCACCAACGGGTGCACGTCGTATGCACGGCGAGGTGAATCAGGCAGCAGGGCAGCGAGGTCGGTTCCGCCCGCGCGGGCGGTGTTCACCATTCCCTGGTCACCGAGCAACGCGCCAAGCCGGCGGGCCTGGGCCAGCGCCTCCGCGTCGGTCTCGGTCACCACGTGCACCACGCCGGACCGGCGGCTGTGCGGCTCCGGACCGCCGAGCCGTGCCATGTCCACGTCCTCACCCGTCACGCTACGCACCACGTCAGGCCCGGTCACGAAGATCCGGCCCTGCCCGGAAAGGATCACGACATCGGTGAGCGCTGGGCCGTACGCCGCGCCCCCTGCCGCCGCGCCGAGCACCACGGAGATCTGCGGCACGACGCCGGACGCCCTCGTCATCGCGGCGAACACGGTGCCGACGGCGTGCAGGCTCTCCACTCCCTCTGCCAGCCGTGCGCCGCCGGAGTGCCACAGGCCGATCACAGGAACGCCCTGCGCGACCGCCGTGTCGTAGGCGCGGCAAATCGCGGCGCAGCCCGCGCTGCCCATGGCACCGCCCTGCACCCGCGGGTCACTCGCGAAGGCCACCGCCCGCGCGCCGCCGATTCGGCCGGTGCCTGCGAGCACACCGCAGTCATCGCGCGGGGTGATCTCCATGAGCGTGCCCTCGTCGAACAACGCGGCGAGGCGCACCCGCGGGTCGCGCGTCAGGCGCGGCGCGGGTGCGGCGGCGCCCGGCTGGCCAGGGCCGGCCGGGCCGATCACTGCAGGCGCGGGTTTGTAGCGGACGGTCACGGTGTCTCCTCTGGCTAATGCCCGGTCGGGCCGTGTGGGCCACGTGAGGCGCGTCAAAGACCGTCAGCGCCGGGTCTGCGGGCGCTCTGATGCCGCGGTCAGGCCGTGGTAAATACGAGGGCAACGTTGTGGCCACCGAATCCGAACGAGTTGTTCAGCACGGCCGCAGGTCCCTGCCCGCCGTAATGAAGCGGGCGCGGCTCGGTCGCGATGTCGACGCCCGCGGCGGCGATCTCGTCGTCGAGATCATCAACGTTGATGGTGGGGGGTGCGATGGAGTCGCGCAGTGCGCAAATGGCAGCCACAGACTCCAGGGCGCCCGCGCCCCCGATCAGGTGGCCGGTCATCGACTTGGTGCCAGAGACGACTGCGTCGCCTATCAGCCGCTTGATGGCGAGTACCTCTGGAACGTCACCTGCCGGCGTCGAGGTCGCGTGCGCGTTGATGTGCACGACCTGCTCCGGCGCCACCCCGGCGTCGGCGAGGGCTCTGCGCATGGCCATGGCGGCGCCGGCGCCGTCGGGCTCGGGCTGTGCGATGTGGTGGGCGTCCGCCGAGTAGCCCGCGCCCGCCGCGACCGCGATCACCTGGGCGCCGCGCCGTGCGGCGTGCTCGGCAGATTCGAGCACGATCGCGGCCGCACCCTCCCCGAGGACGAAACCGTCCCTGCCCTTGTCGAACGGCCGCGACGCCCGCTCCGGCTCGTCGTTGCGGGTGGACAGCGCGCGCATCGAGCAGAACGACGCGACGTGCAGGGCGTGGATCGGCGACTCGGTCCCGCCCGCCATGACCACGTCGGCGCGTCCGGAACGGATCATCTCGATCCCGTATCCGATGGCCTCCGCCCCGGACGAGCACGCGCTCGCCGGCGCGTGCGCGCCGGCACGTGCGCCAAGTTCCAGGCTGATCCAGCCAGCGGAGCCGTTCGGCATCAGCATCGGGACGGTGAAAGGCGAGAGCCGCTGCCAGCCCTTCTCCCTGAGAATGTCCCAGCCTTCCAGCGCGGTGATCAGGCCACCGACTCCGCTCGAGAACGCCACGCCGAGCCGGTCGGGATCTGCCGTCGGCGCGCCGGCATCGTCCCACGCCTCCCGCGCCGCGACGACGGCGAACTGTTCACAGCGGTCCATCCGGCGGGCCGTCACGCGGCCAAGCACCGCCGCCGGGTCGACGGCTGCCCTGGCCGCGATCTGGGCAGGCAGATCTGTCACCCACGCGTCGGTGAGCCGCTGTACCCCGGATCTGCCCGCGAGGATCGCCGACCAGGTCGACGGCGCGTCCCCGCCGAGTGGAGTGGTCGCGCCGAGCCCGGTCACTACGACGCTGACCTGGTCTCTTGCCACTGCTGATCGCTCCCTCTTGTAGTCCTGACGAGATCGCCGCACTGCTGGCGCGGGTACCGGCCCTGTCAGGCCGACACGGCCGACTGCTGCACGTAGCTGACGACGTCCTGAACGGTCCTGAGGTTCTTCAACTCCTCGTCTGGGATCTCCACGCCGAACTTGTCCTGCGCGGCGACCGCGATCTCGACCATGGACAGCGAATCGATGTCGAGGTCATCGAAGAAGTTCTTGCCAGGGGTTACCTCGTCGGCCGGCACTCCAGCGATCTCGTCGATGATCTCGCCGAGGCCCTCAAGAATTTCCTGCTCGGTCATCGCCATGTTGCGTGTTCTCCTTCTCGTGATTGGTCATGAAACAACGTCTGCACCCGGTTGACCACGGTTGATCCGGTGAGCTGTCAGGGCATGATGATCACCTGGGCAGCGTAGGTCAATCCCGCACCGAAGCCGAGCACAAGCACGGGGGCTCCCGAGCCGATGTGCCCCTTCTCTGTCATCCTGGCGAGCGCGAGCGGTATCGACGCGGACGAGGTGTTCCCCGCCTCGACGATGTCATTGGCCACGATGATGTCCGGCACGCGAAGCTGCCGCGCGATCGCCTCCACGATGCGCAGGTTCGCCTGGTGCGGGACGAACGCGGCGAGCTGCGACGGTTCGACCCCGGCCCGCGCGCAGGCGGCCATGGCGACTGGGGCGAGCGTCGTCGTCGCCCAGCGGAAGACGCTCTGCCCCTCCTGGGCGATGAAGGACTCACGGCCCGAGATGCGGATCTTGTCCGCGTGCTCCCCCGCACTGCCCCACACCACGGGGCCGATCCCGGCGCCTTCGGCCGTGTCGGCGGCAGCCACCACCGCGGCGCCCGCGCCGTCGGCGAAGATGATGCACGTTGTCCGGTCGGTCCAGTCGATCCAATGGGACAGCTTCTCTGCGCCGATGACGAGCGCCGCCGTGGCAGATCCCGCGCGCACCGCGTCGCTGGCGCTCGCGAGCGCGTAGCAGAACCCGGCGCAGGCCGCGTTGACGTCATAGGCGCCTGGAGCGCGGATGCCGAGCCGGTGTGCGACCGTCGCGGAGGTGTTAGGTATCTGGGCTTCCTGCGTACATGTCGCGACGATGACCAGATCGATATCGCCCGCGGACAGCCCGCTCGCTGCGAGCGCCTTACCACCCGCTGCGACTGCCATGTCCGCCACGCTCTCATCGGGCCCGGCGATCCGCCGGCTTGCGATGCCGACACGGCTTCTGATCCATTCGTCGCTTGTCTCGAGCGTGGCGGAGAGATGGTCGTTGGTGACCACGTTGGCGGGCTGGTAACCACCGAACGCAAGGATCCGCGCGGCTGGGGCGCCAGCGGGTAGGTGCATGTGGATTCCTCTCATTCGGCAGTCTCTGGCTGGAGTCTGACGATGGGCTGGCCGGCGTTGACCGGGTCGGCATCCTCGACAAGCCATTCCACGACATGACCCTCGCATGGTGCGAGCAAGGGATGCTTGCCGCCGCGAGCGTCGACGTAACCGAGTTCCGCGCCGACCGTCACCCGGCCGTTCAGCGCCGGGTCGTCGCGTGTCATGCCAATGTCAGCGCGGAATGTGCCCGCGAGCGGCGCCACGAGCAGACGCCATTCCGGGGTGTGGGAGGCGGTGTTCACAGCGTGCGCGGCGACGAGGCTGCGCGCGGCATCAAGATCGCCGGGCGTCTTCAGCGCGAGCAGCGCTGCTCCGGGCAGCGCGCGCCTGGCCAGGCCGGTTAGGGTCCCCGCGGGTGGCAGCTCGATGATGGCGCTCGCCCCGAGACCCGCCAGCGTCCGCATGCACGCATCCCAGCGGACTGGCTCGCTGACCTGGGCGACGATCCGGTCCAGCCATTCGCGGCCCGTGCGCACGGCGGCGCCGTCCCGGTTAGACAGCAGCGTGGTGCGCGGGTCGCTGACCGCGACGCCGTCGGCCTCGCGGCGCAGCGCACCTATGGCCGATGCCATGTGATGGGTATGGAACGCGCCGGCGACCTGCAGCGGGCGCAGCCTCGCGCCGCGAGGCGGGTCAGCGGCCAGCGCGGCAAGTTGCGCCGCGGTCCCTGCGGCGACGATCTGTCCCGGGCTGTTGATGTTCGCCGGGGTTAGGCCGTTCGCTTCGAGCGCGGCGAGCACGTCGGCCTCGGCGCCACCGAGTATCGCGGTCATGCCGGTCTGCTCGGTGGCCGCGGCACGGGCCATCGCCTCGCCGCGCACCCGGACGAGGCGCAGCGCGTCGTCCGGGCTGACCACGCCGGCGATGGCACCGGCAGCGAGTTCCCCGACGCTGTGCCCGCCGACGGCGCCCGATAGCCGCCATGCCTCATCGATGTGGCCGAACAGGGCGCCAGCCACGGCAAGCGCGGCCGCGACGAGCAAGGGCTGCGCCGTCGCTGTATCGCGGATTTCTTCCGCATCGCCGGTCGTGCCGGAGCGCACGAGGTCGCGGCCTGCGAGCTCGGACCACGCGGCGAGCTGCTCGGGCACGCCAGGGAGCTCGAGCCACGGGGAGAGAAAGCCGGGGACCTGAGCGCCCTGGCCGGGAGCGACGATGACGAGCATTCTTCTACCTTGCCCTGTAGGACTCCGATATAAGAATGCAGAAGAGTACGAAGTTAGCTGCACAGACTATGTAGACATCCTACAAAAGATGCGTCTTTGTGACCGGTACGGGCGAGAAATGTGCCGCATCGGCCGTGTCCGCGAGGCGCTCCCTGGCCGGCCGCCGGGCCTCGAGCCGGCCTATCGTGACCGCGATCTGTAGCGCGAACGTGCCGCGGCCGTCGCCAGGCACGTGACCGGTCAATTCTGCGATCCGCCGCAGGCGGTAGCGGACGGTGTTGGGATGCACGAAGAGCAGCCTGGCGGTGGCCTCGAGCGACAGGCCCTGCTCCAGGTAGGCGGAAAGAGTGTCAAGCAGAGGTGAGCCACTGCGCAGGAGCGGTTCGTAGACCTCGCTGATGAGCTTGTGGCGCGCTTCTGAGTCGCCGTCGAGCGCGCGTTCGGGCAGCAGGTCGTCTGCGTCGACGGGCCGCGGTGCGTCCGGCCACCCGGGCGCGGCGCGCAGGCCGGCGAGGGCGACCCGCGCCGAGTGGGACGCCGACTGCAGGTCGGGCACGGCGGGACCGACGACCACCGGGCCACGGCCGAACCGGCCAGCGAACTGCGCGGCCGCCTTAAGCGGATCGGACACGCCGCCGAGCAGCACGATCAGCCGGTGTCCCTGCACGCCCGCGAGCAGGTCATGGCGGGTTCTGCGGGCGTGTATCCGGAGTTCGTCGATGACCGCTTCTTGTTCGGTCTCGTCGGTATGCCCGACCACGGCCACGACAGGTGAGGAGGACCATCGGAGGGCCGAGGTCCACGAGTGCATGCTGTCGTCCACCTCGCCGTGGAGCACCTCATCTACCACGAGGGCCTCGAGCCGCGCGTCCCAGGCGCCGCGCGCCTCGGCGGCCCTGGCGTACACCTGGGCGGCGCCGAATGCCACCTCACGTGTGTACCGGAGCACGGCCTCGCGCAGTTCCACCTCGCCGCCCGGTGCGGCAAGATCTTCGACCTGCGCCTCCACCACGTCGATAACGACGCGCACCATCTCCACGGTCTGCTGCAGCGTCACGGCGCGGGTCAGCTCACGCGGCGCCGTGCCGAACACCTCACCGGTGACGGCTGGCCGGTTCTTCTCCGGATGCTTGATCCAGTCGACAAAAGCCGCCACTCCGGCCTGGGCGACCAGCCCGATCCACGACCTGTTCTCCGCGGGCATCGCGCGGAACCAGGGAAGCCGCTGGTCCATCGAGGCCACGGCCGCGGTGCCGAGGCTGCCCATGGACCGCTCGAGCCGCCGCACCGTCGCGGCGCTCACCCTGCCGCCTGATCCCCGAGGAGGGTCGGCTCTCATTCCCGCCACCGTGCCACTTCGCCATTGTGCCCGGTCGCCGCCGCTGATGAGCGCTGTCATCAGGCCCTGATCATGAGGGCCTTGCGGCACGGCCCTGTCACAGCCCGCTCACACGGCCTGCTGACATGGTCCTTTGCGCAAGTAGCGGCCACACAGGGCAAGCTGCCCGGTAGAGTCCATTCCTGGCGTGCCGTAACCAGGTCACGGCCAAGCGGTGCGTAAACCTTCAGTTCCAGGTCGAGGGGCTACCGCAGCGATATGAACGCTCCCGCACGCGCGGATGAGCACGGCCCTGACGCGAGCGGCAACGCCGGCCGGGCCGGCCAGCCCGGCCGGGGCGGCAAGACCAGACGGGCCGGCGAGCCGGTGAGGACCGGTCTGCCCGGCTGGCAAGGTCTCATCAGCGGCCTGGTCGTCGCCGCCGCGGTAACCGTCAGGCTCTGGCCGCTGCTCAGCGATCACATGCTTGGCGGGCTGCTCGAGTATGACGACGGCGTGCATTACGACGCAGCTGTGCACCTGCTCGGCGGCCTGCTCCCGTACCGCGATTTCGTCTTCGTCCAGCCGCCAGGGATCCTCCTGCTGCTCGCGCCGTTCGCGGCCCTCGCCAGGCTGACAGGCGACCAGACGGCCATGACGGCGGCCAGGCTCGGGGTGATCCTGGTCGCGGCCCTCAACGTGTTCCTTCTCATGCGCCTCACCCGGCGGTCGGCGGGCAGGGTGGCGGCCGTCACGGCGGGCGCGACCTACGCGGTCTGGGGAGGCGCCGCGGCCGCGGAGCGCACCGTGCTGCTCGAGCCGCTGCTCAGCCTCGGCCTGCTCGGAGCGATGACGCTCCTCGACGCGCGCACCGCGGCCGGCGGGCGGCCCGCACCTGACGGGCGGCCCGCACCTGACGGGCGGCCAGCACCTGACGCGCGAAACAAGCACGTTTGGCGGCTGGCCATCGCCGGGGTTGTGCTCGGGCTGGCACTTACGGTGAAGGCCTGGGCGGTCGCGGACATCATGGTGCTGGCCGGGTGGCTGCTGTGGCGCTGGGGATGGCGCACCGCCGCCGTGTTGGCAGGCGCCGCGTTCGGCGTGGCTGCGGTGGTGTGCCTGCCGTTCTTCCTCGCTGCTCCCGGCGCGATGATTCACCAGGTCGTCGTTGATCAGTTTGGGCGCACCGAGCGGCTCACCTCGGATCCGGTGGTGTTCCTTCACGAGGTGGCCGGCGTGGGGCAGGTGTACGGCCGCGCCGGCGCGCCACCAGCGGCCGCCATCGTGGTCATCGCGCTTTTCCTGCTGGCCGTCCTCGTCACGCTGTGGCGGGGCCCGCGAATCTGGGCCGCGCTCGCGATCGCCTCGGTGGCGCTGGTCCTGCCGCAGCGCAGCTTTACCTACCACTACGTCGACTTCGCCGCCGCTGCGCTCGCCGCCTGCGTCGGCATCGCCGTCGCCGAGCTGCTCCGCGTCACGCGCCGGGCCTGCAGGCCGCTGGCGGCGGCAGCGGCAGTAGCCATGGCAGCCGCCCTCGCCGCGCTCGCCTGGCAGTCCGTGACCAACGACGTGGTTGGATCGCCAGTTCAGGCTGAGTTCAGCGAGTTCTTCGCGGCACACCCCTGCGCGTTCTCCGACTACCCTTCGCTGCTTGCCGCCGCGGATGCGGAGACCCGTCAGGTCCGGCTGCACTGCGCCAACCTCGTGGACTACACCGGAGCCGCGTTGGCCGTAGGTGACGGCAGTATGCTCATCCGGCTTGGCCATGGTGCCGGTAGCGGGCTCTACCGCTTTCCCGCCTGGCAGGCGCAGGTTCGCAGGGTGTTGGCGGTGAGCGACGGGGCGGTGCTCTCATGGCGCCCCGAGCGGTGGACGCCCGCGACGAGACTGTTCTTTCATCACCGCTTCCGCGAGTTGGCCCGTGTGGGGTTCTTCACACTGTGGGTCCCGCGCGCGTAGTCGCGGTGGGGTCAACGCCGTGCCGCGATTCCCACCCCCACCACCACGCGGCTCCTTCGGCTGTTGCCCCCAAGGACGCCTGCCGGCGCGATCCGGGCTAGTGTCATCGGGTGGAACCGGTTGAGGCGCTGCAGCGGATCGCCTTCCTGCTCGAACGGGCGAACGAGCCCACCTACCGGGTGCGCGCGTTCCGCCGCGCAGCGGAGGTGGCCGCCAAGCTGCGCCCGGCCGAGCTTGCCGACCGCGCGCGCGGCGGCACCCTGACCGAGCTGCAAGGGATCGGTGACGTGACCGCCACCGTCATCGCCGAGGCGCTTGACGGCGAGATACCTGTCTACCTTCGGCGGCTCGAGGCGACGGCCGGCACCGAGTCCGCCGGCGCGGCGGCCGCGCTTCGCGGCGCGCTGCGCGGCGACCTGCACACCCACTCCGACTGGTCAGACGGGGGAAGCCCGATCGAGGAGATGGCGGCCGCCGCACGGGCGATCGGCCACGGCTACATCGCGCTCACCGACCACTCTCCCCGGCTGACCGTAGCCAACGGTCTTGATCCGCAGCGGCTGCGCAGGCAGCTTCAGGTCGTAAGCGAACTCAACGAGCGGCTGGCACCGTTCCGCATCCTCACCGGGATCGAGGTCGACATCCTCGATGACGGGTCGCTGGACCAGCAACCAGGCCTGCTCGACCAGCTCGACGTGGTGGTGGCGAGCGTCCACTCGAAGCTGCGCATGGAGCCTGATGCCATGACGAGGCGGATGGTCGCGGCCGTGACCAACCCGCGGGTGGACGTGCTCGGGCACTGCACAGGGCGGATCGTGCAGGGTGGCGGCCGCCGCGCCGGGGGGCGCACAAGGCCGGAATCGCAGTTCGACCCTGGCGCGGTGTTCGGTGCATGCAGTGAGAACGGCGTGGCCGTGGAGATCAACAGCAGGCCGGACCGGCTCGACCCGCCCAAACGGCTGCTCCGGCTGGCGGTCGAGGCCGGATGCGTGCTCTCCATCGACTCCGACGCGCACGCGCCAGGACAGCTCGACTGGCAGCCAAATGGGTGCGAGCGCGCCGTCGCCTGCGGGGTCCCTGCCGACCGCGTGGTCAACACGAAAGACGTTGACGATCTTCTTGCCTGGACCCGGCGCGGCCGCTGATACGTCAGCGTCAGGCCAGTTATCCACAGAATCCCGTTCGGCACTGCCGCCGGACTTGACAACCCTTGGCTAGGTCCTGGCTAGCCAGGACCCTGTCCGGTTATTGCGCGGCGGTGAGGGCCTCGCTGACGGCAAGATCGAGCTTGTACCTGGTGATCGCCTCGGCGAGCGCCTCGTGCTTGATCTCGCCCCGTTTGGCCAACTGCGCGAGCACGGCCAGGGCGATCGACTCGGCGTCGACGTGGAAGAACCTGCGCGCAGCCGCCCGGGTGTCTGAGAACCCGAAGCCATCGGTGCCGAGCGAGGTGTACGTCCCCGGAACCCAGCGCGCGATCTGGTCCGGCACGGCGCGCATCCAGTCGCTCACGGCGACGAACGGCCCGTGCTCGCCCTCGAGTACCCGCGTCAGGTACGGCACCCGCTGTTCCGCGTCCGGATGCAGCAGGTTCCATTCCTCGCAGGCGATCGCGTCCCTGCGCAGCTCGGTCCACGAGGTCGCCGACCACACGTCCGCCGCCACGTTCCAGTCCTCCGCGAGCAGTCGCTGCGCGTCGAGGGCCCAGCGCAGCGCCACCCCCGAAGCCAGAATGCATGCGCGCGGCCGTTCGGCTACCTGGGTATCAAGCCGGATGGGGCCGGTGTCACCTGGCGCGCCCGACGCGGTCGCCGGGGTCGGTGTTCCTGTTTCTTCTGTGCTCTCTGTAGCCGCGGGACGGTACCTGTACAGGCCCTTGAGGATGCCCTCCCTGAGGGCGTCCTGACCGCCTGGGTAATCCGCGGGCTGGGCCGGCTGGAGGTAGGGCTCGTTGTAGACGGTGAGGTAGAAGAAGATGTTCTCGCCGTCCGGATGCGCCTCGGTGGGGGAGTACATCCGGCGCAGCGCATCCTCGACGATGTAACTGATCTCGAACGCCCAGGCGGGGTCATAGGCGACGCACGCGGGATTGACCGAGGAGAGCAGCGGCGAGTGCCCGTCGTTGTGCTGCAGGCCCTCACCGGTGAGCGTGGTGCGGCCGGCCGTGGCGCCGAGCAGGAAACCGCGGCCAAGCTGATCACCGAACGCCCACATCAGGTCGCCGGTGCGCTGCCAGCCGAACATCGAGTAGAAGACGTAGACGGGGATCATGTGCGTGGCGTGAGTCGCGTACGACGTGCCCGCGGCGATCACCGATCCCATCGCACCCGCCTCGCTGATGCCCTCATGCAGGATCTGGCCGTCGGCGGCCTCCTTGTAGGACAGCAGCAGGTTGCGGTCCACGGCGTCGTAGGTCTGGCCGTGCGGCGAGTAGATCTTCGCGGTGGGGAACAGCGAGTCCATGCCGAAGGTGCGCGCCTCGTCGGGGATGATCGGCACGAACCTGGCACCGATCCCCGGGTCCTTCATGAGGTCCTTGAGCAGCCGGACGAACGCCATCGTGGTTGCGATCGCCTGCCGACCCGATCCCTTCGTGAGCTCCGCGTAGGGACCGCCAGCGGGCTGGCGGACGGGCAGGTTCATCGGCTTGGCCCTGACCACCCGTCTCGGCAGGTAGCCACCGAGTGCGGCGCGGCGCTCGCGCATGTACTGGATCTCGTCGGAATCCCCGCCCGGATGGTAGTAGGGAGGCACGTCCGCCTCAAGTGCGGCGTCGGGGATGGGCAGGTAGAGGCGGTCGCGGAATTCCTTCAGTTCGGCCTTGGTGAGCTTCTTCATCTGGTGCGTGGCGTTGCGCGCCTCGAAGTCCTTGCCAAGCGTCCAGCCCTTGATCGTGTGGGTGAGGATCACGGTGGGCTGGCCGACGTGCTCACGTGCGGCCTTGAACGCGGCGTACACCTTGCGGTAGTCGTGCCCGCCTCGGGGCAGCTTGCGCAGGTCGTCGTCGGACAGGTGCTCGACCATCTTGCGCAGCCGCGGGTCGTCGCCGAAGAAGTTCTCCCTGATGTACTCACCCGACTCCACCGCGTACGTCTGGAACTGGCCGTCCGGCGTGGTGTTCATCTTGTTGACGAGGACACCGTCCACGTCCTGGGCGAGCAGCGGATCCCAGTCCCGGCCCCAGATGACCTTGATGACGTTCCAGCCGGCGCCGCGGAAGAACGCCTCAAGTTCCTGGATGATCTTCCCGTTGCCGCGCACGGGGCCGTCAAGGCGCTGCAGGTTGCAGTTGATGACGAAGGTGAGGTTGTCGAGTTCCTCGCGGGTGGCGAGGCCGATCGCGCCGAGCACCTCGGGCTCGTCGGTCTCACCGTCGCCGAGGAATGCCCATACGTGGGAGCGGCTTGTGTCCTTGAGGCGCCTGGCCAGCAGGTAGCGGTTGAAGCGGGCCTGGTAGATCGCGTCGATCGCGCCGAGGCCCATCGAGACGGTGGGGAACTCCCAGAAATCGGGCATCAGGCGGGGATGCGGGTAGGACGGCAGCCCGCCGCCCTGGTGTGAAAGCTCCTGCCTGAAACCGTCAAGCTGGTGCTCGGAGAGCCGGCCCTCGAGCATGGCGCGGGCGTAGATGCCAGGAGCGGCATGGCCCTGGAAGAAGACCTGGTCGCCGGACTCGCCGTGATCCTTGCCGTGGAAGAAGTGGTTGAAGCCCACCTCGTACAGGCTTGCCGCGGACGCGTAGGTCGCGATGTGGCCACCGACACCAAGTCCGGGCCGGTTGGCGCGGGACACCATCACGGCCGCGTTCCACCTGATGTACGCGCGGATCCGGCGCTCCACGTACTCGTCACCAGGGAACCAGGGTTCCCGCTCGGGCGGAATCGTGTTGATGTAGTCGGTACTGCGCAGGCCCGGCACCCCGACCTGCTGCGCCCGGGCGGCTTCGAGCAGCCGGAGCATGATGTACCTGGCTCGCGCGCGGCCGTGGGTCTTCACGACCAAGTTGAACGAGTCAAGCCACTCGCGCGTCTCGTCGGGATCGACGTCGGGCAATTGGGTGGGTAGCCCGTCTGAGATGATCGAGAATCGCTTACGTCCTGAAGCCACAGGTCCTTGCCTTCCAAGATTGTTATGGCCGGATACTCGCAGGTGGACTCTTGGTCCATACCAATCGTCGTACCAGCGGCCGAGAAACGCACCTCTACTTTTGGGTAACCGCTGGCCGTGCGGTCGCTGCGCCGTGCGGTCGCTGCTTTGTGGGGTTTTTTGCTCCGTGGCGTCGGCTCTGCGGGGTTGTTGCTCCGCGGGGTTGGCTCTGTGGGGCGCGGTCTGCTCCACGGTCCTTGCCGCGGCGGATGCCCCCATGCCGACGTGCCATGCCGACGTGCCATGCCTACGGCCCATGAGCACGGCGGCTGCGGACGGCGGCTGCGGGCACGCCCGCGCGCGGCACCCTTCACGGTACCCGCGCGGTCGATTCTTGCCGCGTGTGGCGATTGCGCCTGCGGCGGAACCGCCACACGTTCCCGCTGGATGGGCTGGCCCGATCCCGTGCGGCGGCGCCGGCTGGCCCAAGCGGGCCCTTCGTCCCTTTGCGGAAGACCTCTGGCGTGCCACGCTGGGGTACGCACGAATGTGGGCGCGCCCGACGCCTGGCATCGGGCGCAGGAGACATGGGTATGACGCCCGGCAGTATGGCTCATGGGAAGGGGGTCGGCATGCAGGCGAGTGTTGGCGACCGGCTGCACGTGCACGGCAACATGGTGGGCTCCCCGGACCGCTCCGGGGAGATCGTCGAGATCAAGGGACCATCGGGAGAGCCGCCGTACCTGGTGCGGTTCGATGATGGGCACACCACGCTCGTCTTCCCGGGGCCGGATGCGGTGGTCGAGGCGGTTGGCAGCAACTGACGGCAGCGTTGACGATGGCGGCTTCCGCGGCGCAGTTCGGCCCGCGCGGCCGCATGGGCAGTGGTACACGTGGCGTCAGAGCCGCTTCGGGGCCGCTGTGAAGGGCGCTGGGTGTGAACAGCGCGCCGAGGCCGGTATGAAGTCGGTATGAAGACTGACGTTATCGAGGTGCGCACCGGCGTTCACGAGACGGTGCACGACATCACGACTGACTGCGAGAGATTCGCCCGCGAGATGTCCGGGGGAGGAGACGGTCTGCTGCACGTGTTCGTGCCGCACGCCACGGCGGGGGTGGCGCTGATTGAACTCGGCGCAGGCAGCGACCGGGATCTGCTCGCCACGCTCGGCGAACTGCTTCCTGTTGGTAACGCGTGGGCGCACGCCCACGGCTCGCGCGGCCATGGGCGCTCGCACGTGCTTCCTGCCTTCGTGGCGCCGTATGCCACGCTTCCTGTCATCGCGGGGCGGCTGGCGCTCGGTACGTGGCAGTCGGTCGCTCTTGTGGATCTGAACGTCGATAATCCGGAACGCCATGTGCGGCTCTCGTATCTCGGCTAGCGGCCGTGTGCGGTATACCGCCGCAGGCCTGAGGAAGGCGATCCGTGGCCGTGGTTGGCTGGTTGGCTGGCTGGGTTTTCTATCGCGTCCGGTATTGCCACTTGCGCGCCGAGCCGACCCAGTGTGGACTATCCGAGCAAGTAGTGCCGTCGCTGCTGCCGTCGCCGCGGGTGACCGAATCGATGCCCGCGGCTGGGCGGTAGAGCGGGAAAGGTTGCGAGGAGGACGTCAGTGAGCGCGACCGCGGGCCAGACGCAGGGTGAACGCGGCCTGGCCGAGCAGCTCGGGATCAAACCGGGCCAGGTGGTGCAGGAAATCGGCTACGACGACGACTGCGACGAGAGTCTTCGCGACGCCGTAGTGGGCGTCGAAGGCGTCGAGCTTGTCGACGAGGACTACGAGGACGTGGTCGACGTTGTCATGCTCTGGTGGCGGGACGGGGACGGTGATCTTGTCGACGCGCTGGTCGACGCGCTCACGCCCCTGACCGATGGGGGCTATGTCTGGCTGCTTACCCCCAAGGCGGGCCGGGATGGCCATGTCGAGCCGAGCGATATCGGCGAGGCGGCGCCGACCGCGGGCTTGTCCCAGACGAGCAGCGTGAGCGCTGCCCGCGACTGGTCCGGCAGTCGGCTTGCCGCACGTAAGGCGCGGCGCTGACGGTCGGCTGGCCCCAGCGCGCCGCCTGCGCCGGGTGGCCTGCGCCGGTTCCATCCGGCGCTGCTGGCCTGTCGGCCGTCGCGGACCTTTCGGGCTGTCAATGTCGGCCCGGGCGACCGGCGGCGGCCCGATGCACCCCTTCGCCAAGTCCCAGCGCCCATGCGCCCGCGTAGCTCGTGCCGATCCACGAGTTCGCCGGGTGGCATGGACGCCGGAGTAGGCACGGGCCGCCCGGCCCCTCGCGCGAAGACCGGTGACACCACGCGTGGGCCGTTTCGTTACCGACCGTGCCAGCCCTGGGGGACACGGTTCCCCGCCCGGGGACACCCCAGACCGGCCCGGAGCCCGGCTGCGAAGGGCGCGCCACGCGGCAGCCGTTAGGGATAAGGCTTGTCAGCGGCGGGGGACGCGGTCGGACCTGCGCACGTGGGCGAGTGCCTTACCCGGCGCGGGCATTTGCGGGCCGCCGGAGTCTCTTACGGATCGCGTGAACGGCGAGCGATCCGGCGCGGAAAAAGTGCGGCACCACGTCCGGTCAATGGCAGACTAGACGGGAGGACGCCGGCGCGGGCAGGGCCGTCCGGAGGGCACCATCCGGACGCCTGGGAAGCACCAATGCGCGGGGCAGCCTCAGGACTCAGCGAACCAGACCAAGGCTGTGCGCGCCCGGGTGCAACCCCCGATCCGCGGACGGACGCCGCGGCGAGCATTCCGAACTTTGTGGAAAGGACCCGCACATGGCGGTAGATGTCGGCCAGCACGCCCCCGACTTCGAACTGAAGGATCAGCACGGCAGCCCGGTTAAGCTGTCCGGCTTTCGCGGCACGAAGAATGTCGTGCTTGTCTTCTACCCACTCGCCTTCAGCGGGGTGTGCACCGGCGAACTGTGCGCGTTGCGCGACGAGTTCCCTGAGGCCTCCCGTGAGGACGTGGAAGTGCTGACGGTGTCGGTGGATTCCAAGTACGCCCAGCGCGTGTGGTCGGATCAGGAGCACTTCGGTTTTGCCATGCTCTCCGACTTCTGGCCGCACGGCTCTGTGGCGAAGTCGTACGGGGTGTTTGACGAGAACATCGGCGTGGCGACCCGCGGAACATTCATCATCGACAAAGATGGCGTCGTGCGGTGGAAGGTCGTGAACCCGATCCCGCAGGCGCGTGACCTCGCGGAGTACCAGAAGGTGCTCGCGGGGCTGGGGTAACCACTGCGGCCGCCCGATCAGGTGGCCGCGATCTACTGACGGCGGAGGACCTCCGGCCATGCCCTGTTACAGCTGCGGATCGCGGCAAGTTGATCCGGACCGGGGGCCGAGCCCGTGGCAACGGGGCGTCCGCCATGACCGGCAGGTGCTTATCTGCCCAGACTGCCAGGTTGCCCATGAGTGGGCGGCCGAGCTTGACCATTGCGGTTCGTGTGGCGGCGTGCGCCTGATTTCCCGTCTGGGCGATGTGGAGTGCAGGGATTGCGGCTGGGCCCGGCCCGCGGTCCCGCCCGCCGCGGTTGATGCGGCCGCGATCAGCGAGGTCGCAGGACCCGGGACGTCGGACCTGGCAGAAGAGGTGGCCCAGGCACTCGGCCGGGTGCTCGGCAAGCCGGTCACCCACCGGCGGCGATGACCGTTAGTTTCGTGGGATGATGGCATTTCACCGTCTGCGTCCGCCTTCGGACGGATATCAGTGATGCGTGACTACGTCGCGATCGACGGCTCCTCGTTGGCCTGCGCTCAGGTGGCGGCAGTCGCGCACGACGGGGCCCAGGTGACGGTTGCTGACGCGTCTCGACGCCGCGGACCCGCTTGCCGCGGGCGTGCGGGGTGGCGGCGAGCGGGGTGGTGGCGAGCGGGGTGGTGGCGAGCGGGGTGGTGGCGCAGCGCCCTTTCTATGGCCGCAATACTGGGGTCGGAGCTCCCCGGGGGCGCGGCTGCGCCGGCTGGTCACTTGCCGGGTAGGCTTACCCGTCCAGGAACCAGCATCCGGCGTCACGGTCGCGCCGGTCTAGCCTGTTCCTGGTCACGCATATCGATGTCTTGGGCGCATAGCTCAGCGGTAGAGCACTCGCCTTACAAGCGAGGGGTCGCTGGTTCGAACCCGGCTGCGCCCACCCAGAGGTATTCACACTTCGCCAGCATCCATGTTCACATTAAGGTCTGACAGTCTGTTGCCAGCCTCGATGAGGATCTTGCTGTGCGGGCTGCGGTGCTGCCGCGGGCCGGTCTGCAGGCATTATCGGTGCCGGTTAGCAGGTGTGGGCGCGCGCGGGCGGTGCTAGCTGGCGGGCGGGCTTGCTGCGGGTGCTGCGTGCGGCGACGGCGCTGGCGGTGCCGGATGGTTATGGCGCGCTGGCGAGCTGAGCGAGGCTGGTGCGGCGCCGTTTGCGGGTGCGGGGCGGCAGGCCTGCGGCGCCGTGGCGGGCGTTGTCGTCCTGGCGGGCGTCCCAGGCGGCCAGGATGCGCTGGTTGCGGATGGCCAGCAGGCAGGCGATCCACAGGGTGAGCGGGGCCAGGCCCATGAGGCGGCACCAGCCGCGGGCGATGCTGGTGGTGGCGGTGTCTTTGATGGTGGCGTTGACGCGCTCGGCGGCGGTGCGCCGCCGGTAGGACCGTCGCCATTGCGGCGAGGGGTGATCGTGTTTCTGGCGGGTCTTGGGAAAGCGCCGGGATAAACCGGCATGGAGGAGGAGATGGAAGAGCTCTACGTCGAAGGGCTAGCGACCCACGGCGGCCCTCAGCCATGCGTCGACGACCCGCAAGGGCGTGGCGAAGCGTTGGCAGGGGCACGTGCAGGCCGGGATATTGAGCCGCGAAATCACAACGACCGGGGCGCCGACGCTGTTCAAGAGGTGGAAGGCAACATCGTCGGCGGCGCTATGCGCGAGCCGCTGGCGGGCCCCGCGCGGTCGGAGAACCATGGCATGTGCGGAACCTCCGTGCGCGAGAACCGGGAGAGCCCACGTCCGCCCGTCCTGCCTGGTCAGCGGGCGGGCCGCTCAGGGAACGCCGAGGCGGTAAGCCTGGGATGAACGGGCATGGGCAGTCGGATCGCTTCGTAGTACCTGCGAACTCGCCGAACAAGGCCACGGCCGCGGAGGCGGGGGAGGAAAGGGAGCGAGCCAAGGGGAACACGGCCAGCGAAACACGCCCCGGACGCAGCGCCGGGCCTGGCGTGTCAAGTGAGCTGGACCGTGTGCGGCAAGTGGCACAACGGGATAAGGAAGCGCGGTTCACGGCGCTGCTGCACCATGTCAGCCTGGAGCGGCTGGTGATGGCCTACTGGGCGCTGAGCCCGAAGGCCGCGCCGGGAGTGGACGGGGTGACGTGGCAGGACTACGGGCAGGACCTGGTGGTCAACCTCCGGGACCTGCACGACCGGGTTCACAGCGGGCGCTACCAGGCGCGGCCGTCTCGGCGGGCGTACATCCCGAAGGCGGACGGGCGGCTGCGGCCGCTGGGCATCACCTCGCTGGAAGACAAGATCGTCCAGCGGGCCGTCGTCGAGGTACTCAACGCCGTCTACGAGGCGGACTTCCTGGGCTTCTCCTACGGGTTCCGGCCAGGGCGCAACCCGCACCAGGCGCTGGACGCGCTGACGGCTGGGATCTACAAAAAGAAGGTGAACTGGGTGCTCGACGCGGACATCCGCGACTTCTTCGGCCGGCTTGACCGGGACTGGCTCAGGAAGTTCCTCGGGCACCGGATCGCGGACAAGCGGGTCCTGCGGCTGATCGGCAAGTGGCTGGCCGCGGGAGTCATCGAGGACGGGGAATGGACGGAGTGCGACCGGGGATCACCGCAGGGCGGGTTATGTTCAGCTGAACATAATGCCCCTTATGAGCAGTGCCGGGTTATGCGCAGCGCTGGCCTGCTGGCCCTGGTGACAGCGGTGCTGGCGCTCGATCACTGTGCATAACCCTTCTTTGATGCTGAGGGCTCACAGGTTGGCGAGCCAGCTGAGCAGTCCGGGGTCGTGGTTCCATTCGGGCAGGTCGTCGGTCGTCGACCCACGCCATCGCCGCGTCCAGGGAGAACTCCCCGGCACCATGGGCAGCGAAGTGCTCCTGCATGCGGCGCCAGCAGCGCCGGTACCAGACCATCGTCGCGTCCTTGTAGCCAAGACGCCGTAACTCCGCGTCCAGGCCCCGCACCAGCGCCGACAAAGTCGCCATAGCAGCTGACCTCCGATCATGCTGTCCCGGCACCATGCCGGACCGCCTGATCAGGATCATCCGCGGATTATGCGCAGTGATCGAGCGCCAGCACCGCTGTCACCAGGGCCAGCAGGCCAGCGCTGCGCATAACCCGGCACTGCTCATAAGGGGCATCGGTGTCGCCGCTGCTCGCCAACGTGTACCTGCACTACGTCTTGGACCTGTGGGCCGTCTGGTGGAGGAAGCGCCACGCGCACGGTGATGTGATCATCGTGCGCTGGGCGGATGATTTCATCGTCGGGTTCGGGTACCGGGAGGATGCGGAGCGGTTCCTGGCCGAGTTGCGCGGCAGGTTCGCGAAGTTCGGGCTGGAGCTGCACCCGGGCAAGACCCGGCTGATCGAGTTCGGGCGGTTCGCCGCCCGCGACCGGTCGGCCCGGGGCCTGGGCAAGCCGGAGACGTTCGACTTCCTCGGCTTCACGCACATCTGCGCGAAGTCAAAGAGCGGGCGGTTCTGGGTCAAGCGCATCACGATCTCGAAACGGATGCGGGCCAAGCTGAAAGCGGTCAAAGACCAGCTCAGGCGGCGCATGCATCAGCCCATTCCGGTGCAGGGCCGCTGGCTGGCCAGCGTGGTGCGCGGGCACATGGCTTACTACGCCGTGCCCGGCAACGCCAAGGCAGTCAGGGTCTTCCGTGACCAGGTGACCAGGCACTGGCACAAGGCGCTGCGGCGCCGCAGCCAGAAGACCCGGATCAACTGGACGCGGACGCACCGGATTGCGACCCGGTGGCTGCCACCCGCCCGCGTGATGCACCCCTTCCCCGAGGCGCGCTTCGCCGCCACTCACCCAAGGTAGGAGCCCAGTGCGGTAATCCCGCACGCTGGGATCTGTGCGGGGGGCCGCCCGCAAGGGCGGTCCCTACCGCGACCCGCGATCTGGGGTGGCACGGTGATGGTCTGCTGGGTGCAGCAGGCGCGCGGGTGGCCGGGCGGGGTAAGGATCTCGGGCCGGTCCCGGCTGAGCAGCATTGAGTCCGGGCGGAGCGGGCAGCGGATCTTGCCGGCGGTGGCGGGGCAGGTGACGCGGTGGTAGCCGTCGGCGTCGTCGGCGGTGTGCCGGCCGAGTTTGTGCCGGGCCAGCTCGGCGGCCTGCTGGTCGTGGGCGGCGACCTGCTCGCCGGAGGCTGCGGGTGGCAGGGGCGCGAGTTCCAGCAGTGTGCGGGGTGTTTGCGGGCAGTACAGGTTTCCGTTGGCGATGACGGCTCCGTGATGTGTGCCCTTGGGGCCGCGGTCGTGCGGGTGCAGGTCCTGGACGAGCTGGGCGCCGGCGTTGCGGAGCGGGACGGCCCAGGCGCCGGCGTCGCGGTGGGCGTAGCCCGAGTCGTCGATGATGTCGCCGAGCGGGATGCCGTCGGCGGCCATGCGCAGCAGCACGGCTGCGAACTGCCGGACAGGGTCGTGGTCGCAGCCGGACAGGGTGATGCGGCGGGCCAGTTCGGGGACGGCGGGACCGTCTTCGTCGGCGACCATGACGGCGGCTGACAGGAAGTAGCCGAAGAACATCTCGCCTTTGGGGCCGGGGAGGTTGGAGTTGCGGTGCCCCCAGGCTGCTTCGGGATCGGCGCATTCGGTGCTGCCGTGCCGCGGCGGCCGGGACCAGGTCTCGACGTCGGTCCAGTCGGCGGCCAGCGCCGTGCTGCTGTTCTTGTGCACGGCGGGGATGCTGGCCTCCAGCAGCTGGTCGCAGGCCGCCTGCAGGTCGCCGGAGGGCGCGCCGTCGGGCTGGTCCTTGCCGAGCGCTTTCGCGATCAGCCGGCAGGTGTGCTCGGTCTGCCGGTAGGTGAGCTGGTGCGGCCGGCCGTGCCAGTCCTCGGTGACGCCGAGCCGCACCTGGTCGGCTCCGGGCAGGGACGTCAGCGCGGCGCGGACCTCGGTGAGATAGGCAGGGCGGCGGTCATCGAGAGCAAGCATCATCCCGGTCAGCAGGGTCCGCGTGCGCAGCTGCCGGTGCCGCACGCCGGTCGGCAGCAGCGCCTCGATCGCCGGCGCGGCGCCGGAGGCATCGATGATGGCTTCGATGGCAGCGAGCCCGGACCTGCTGCCCACGGCCGTGTCACCGGGCCGCGCCGCCGAGCAGGGCGACCGCGTCGGATTCCCCGCCGGGATCCAGCGTGGCGACGATGTCGCCCAGCCGCTGGCAGCAGGTGATCCCGGCGGCGTGCAGGAACACGGGCAGGCCGATCAGCTGAGCGCAGTCGGCCAGCCAGGTGGCACGCAGCCGGGAGCCCTCCAGCGGCGGCAGCCCGGACCCGCCGGCCAGCGACCGGGTCAGCGGGTTGCTGACGTTGTGCCGTGCCGGGCCGGTGCCGCCGGTGAGCAGGTGCTCGCCGGCGAACGCGGCGGCGGCCAGCAGCGGGGCGTGATAGTGGGCCAGCACCGGCACGGCGCGGGGCCGGCGGCCGTGCACCTGCACGATGACGCCGCCGGGCTGCCGGCAGATGTCGGTGCCGCGCACGGCGCGCAGGTCAGAGCGGATCAGCCCGGCGCCAGCGCCCAGGCATACCATCGCGGCCCCGCGCATCCGCCGGGCGAGGGTGGGCTGCGCATCGGCGAGCGCGAGGAACCCGGCGAGCTCGGCAGCCGTGTACGGCGCCTTGGCGCGCTCGCGGGGCAGCGGCGCGTCCGCCGGGCCCAGGTGCGGCACCACGCGCCGGGCGATGAACCGCAGGTTGGTGCGCAGCGTCCGGCGGGCCGGCCCCGACAGCCCCGGAGCGTGCGCGGTGAACCGCTCGATCACCGACGGGTGCAAAAGCACCGCCGGGGCAGGCTCCAGGCCCAGCGGGATCGCCCAGCCGGCCAGCTTCCCCGCGGCCCACAGCAGATTCTTGGCCCGGTCCCGGCCTGCCGCGCCGCCTGCGACACGACCTGCCGGGCGAACGCTGCGGCCTGCGGCGGCGCCGACGACGGCTGCCAGGCGGCGATGTAGCCGGCCACCCCGTCCTCATCACCCCCATTCATACAGTAATTTATACTGCAAGAAGGAGCTGGGATCACGGACCCGCGTGCGACCATGGACAGCGTGTCGCCCACCACAGGCCAGCAGGCCCGCGCCGCCGGAATCGCGGCCGAGCTCGCCAGCCTCGGCCTCGCCCTGCCCGGCACCCTCATCGAGCGGCACGTCCGCTGCGGCAAGCCCGGCTGCCGCTGCCACGCCGACCCGCCCGTCTTGCACGGCCCCTACCGGCAGTGGACCCGCAAGCTGGCCGGCAAGACCATCACCCGGTTCGTCCCCGACGACCAGCTCGACGACTACCGGCAATGGCTCGGCAACCACCGCCGGCTCCGCGCCCTGGTCGCCGAGCTCGAAGCCCTCACCCTGGCCATCGCTGACGCCGGCCAGCCAGGCAAGCGCCGGACCCCGGCCCGCGCAGGCAAGAACAGGCAAACCACCGCATAACACCGTGGCTGCGCCACGCTTAACCTGTGGGCAAGCCCCCTCACGGCATGCGTCCCTGCAGGTCACGGCCAAATGTGAGGACCTGACCCAGAGGTTTTCACGTTTCAGTGGGGACCATGTTCACTTTTGGGCCTGACGTTCTCGGCGTGGCGTGCGTGTCCGGCGTGTTTGGTGATGGAGCCAGGTTCGGGGCTGGTTGCCTGGCTGATGTGGCTGACCCGGGGCAGCAGGCTCTGCCCGCCGTGCGATGGTTCTCGTGGTGCCGGCCGGTAACGGCCGCAGGACTGGGCCGCTGCTGCTAGGGCGGCGCGGTGGTGGCGGCGAGGCTGGCCAGGGTTTTGCGGCGCCGGCGGCGGGTCCTGGGCGGCAGGCCGGCATCGGCGCGGCGGGCGTCATCGTCCTGGCGGGCGGTCCAGGCGGTGAGGATGCGCTGGTTGCGGACGATGATCAGGCAGGCGAGCCAGAGCATGAGCGGGGTCAGGCCCATCAGCCGGGTCCAGCCGCGGGCGATGTTGTTGCTGGCCGGGTCCTTGGCAGTAGAGAAGGTCCGCTCGGCGCCGGTGCGCCGGGCGTATGAGCGGCGGTGCGCCGCCGAGGGGTAGTCATGCTTCTGGCGGGTCTTGGGAAAGCGCCGGGATAAACCGGCATGGAGCAGGAGATGGAAGAGCTCTACGTCGAAGGTGTGGGTGCCGGAAATCGTGTCCCTCACACATGACCTGGGAATCCTGCACCCGGACTGATCCGGGGCGAACGGCGGCGAGGCCAGCCTCGACTCCGGCACGATCAGCTCTCGTGACCTTCCGCCTGCTTTACCTGATCTTCGTCCGGCTGTGCGGCTGGCTCAGCCTGCTACCCCGCTCCGGCGATGTCAAGAACGCAGAGATCCTGGTGCTGCGCCACCAGATCGCCGTCCTGCAACGCCAAGTCAGATCACCTCGGCTGTCATGGGCCGACCGGGCGGTTCTGGCCGCCCTCACCCGGCGGCTCTCCACCGCACATCGCCGCCAGCTGTCCCTGATCATCACACCCGTACGCTCCTGCGCTGGCACGCCGAGCTGGTCCGGCATCACTGGACCTACCGTCACCGGACACCCGGACGGCCGCGCACGGGCCCGACGATCCGCCGGCTCGCGCTGGAGATGGCCCGCGACAACCCGACCTGGGGCTACCGGCGAATCTGCGGCGAACTGACAGGGCTCGGGTACAAGATCGCGCCCTCCACTATCTGGGAGATCCTCAAGGAAGCCGGAATCGACCCCGCGCCGCGACGCGCAGGCGCCAGCTGGGGGCAGTTCCTGTCCGCCCAGGCCAAGACGATTGCCGCGGTCGACTTCTTCCACGTCGACACGGTCTTTCTCCGCCGTCTCTACGTGCTGTTCGTCATCGAGCACCACCATCGCCGCGTTTACCTGGCAGGCGTCACCGCTCATCCGACCGCCGCCTGGGCGGTACAGCAGGCCCGGAACACGCTCATGGACCTTGGTGAGCGGACCGACGGCTTGAAGTTCTTGATCAGAGACCGGGATGCCAAGTACACCGACGCGTTCGACGCGGTCTTCGTCGCGGCCGGCATGCGGGTCATCGCCACGCCGGTCCGGGCGCCGCGAGCGAACGCGATCTGCGAGCGCTGGATCGCCAGCGCGCGGCGCGAGTGCACCGACCGCGTCCTCATCGCCGGCCGGCGACATCTCCACCACGTCCTCAGCGAGTATGTCGATCACTACAACACCCACCGGCCGCACAGGACCCTCCGCCAGCAACCACCCGACGGCAGGGCTCAGGTGACGCCTCCCGACGACAAAATCCGCGTCCGGCGACGCGCCCGGCTCGGCGGCCTGATCTACGAGTATTGGCAGGCCGCATGAGGTGAAGGCATTGTCGGCACCCACAGTGCGTGGCCGCGGCTCGGGCACAGCGCGGCGGCGCGCGTTGGACGCAGCAACGGCATGCTCGTCACAGCAGAACTTGGCTGACCACCACTGGCGGCCGGGGAACGCCTGGCCGCAGAAATCACTGCTGCGGACGGCGATCCCCGACCTCCACGTCACACTAAACGATCAGTTCGGCCAGGAGGACTGAGTGGTCAAGGCGCGCAGGTCAGCGACCTTTTTCGGGGTGTGGAGTCGCACCCGCAGTATCACGGTGGCCGTCACGCGGCGTTTCCGCAGGCAGCGGCGCTAGCGCGGGGTGACTGAGTCCCATACCCAGTCGTTGGGAGCCACGCATGCTCGGTATCAGGCGATGCTCACCGGGTACCATCGGTGCAGCGAACGATCAGGATCAGGATCAGGATCAGGGATAAGTGGGCGTGTCATGAGTGAACTCCCGCTCGATGATGTTCCGGGCGCGACGGGTGCCGTCCATGAAGCTGCTCGCGGCCGGGTCACTCACATAACCAAGGACGGTCAGCGCCTCGCCGCGATCGTGCCCGAGTCCATGCTTGACGCAATGCGGGCCGCCGAGGACGCCGAGGACGCCGCCGAGGCTGACGCCGCGTTCGATGAGCCCGGTGAGGATGTTCCCTGGCAGGAGGTCAAGGCTGAACTCGGGCTCTGACGGATGCCCGGCTATGTGATTAGCGCTCGCGCAGAAACTAAAGGGAGTTGTCCGAATAATCCCCTGGTCGTTTGTGGTATGTCGAATGGATGCTGACTGACGCGGAGATAGCCGCCCGGTATGTCAAGATCCGTCCTTATCTCGATGAGCGCCAGCGGCGGCTGTGGCTGGGCGTGGAGGCTCAGGCGCTCGGCAGCGGCGGCGTGGCCGTGATTGCCCGCGCCACCGGCGCGGACGTGAAGACGGTGCGCCGGGGCACGGCCGAGATCGAGTCCGGCGCGGAGCCCGGCGGGAGGGTGCGCGGTCCCGGCGGCGGGCGGCCTGGCCTGGCGGAGCTGGACGCCGGGCTGGTGCCCGCGCTGGAGGCGCTGGTCGATCCGGCAACGCGGGGCGACCCGATGTCGCCGCTGCGCTGGACGACGAAGCCGGCCGCCCATCTGGCCAGCGAGCTAACCAGTCAGGGCCACGCGGTGACGGCGCGGACCGTGGCCAGCCTGCTGGCCGGGGCCGGGTACAGCCTGCAGGGCAACGCCAAGACCATCGAGGGGAAGCAGCACCCCGACCGTGACGCCCAGTTCCGGTATATAAACGAGCAGGTGACGGCGTTCCAGGAGGACGGCAGCCCGGTGATCAGCGTGGACGCCAAGAAGAAGGAGAATGTCGGGAACTTCAAGAACGGCGGGGCGGAATGGGCGCCGGCCGGGCAGCCCGAGCGGGTCAGCGTGCACGACTTCCCCGACGAGGAACTGGGCAAGGTCACCCCGTACGGGAGCTGCGACCTGACCGCGAACACCGGCTGGGTCAACGTGGGCACCGATCACGACACCGGCGCGTTCGCCGTCGCCTCGATCCGCTCCTGGTGGAACGGACCCGGCCGGGCCGCCTACCCCGGCGCCCGGCGCCTGCTGGTCACCGCCGACTCCGGCGGGTCCAACGGCTCCCGGCTGCGACTGTGGAAGACCGAACTGGCCACGTTCGCCGCCGAGGCCGGCCTGGACATCACCGTGCTGCACCTGCCACCGGGAACCAGCAAGTGGAACAAAATAGAGCACCGGCTGTTCTCCGCGATCACCATGAACTGGCGGGGCCTGCCGCTGATCTCCCACGAGGTCATCATCGAGACCATCAGCGCGGTCACCACCAGAACCGGCCTGACCGTCACAGCCGTCCTGGACACCGGAATCTACCCCAAGGGCATCAGGATCCCGGACAAGGACATGAAGGCATTCGAGGCCCGGCACCTCCAGCGCCACCAGTTCCACGGCAACTGGAACTACACCATCCCAGCAGACCCGCCCGGCGACACGACACGCCCGAATGAAGGGAATCAATTATTGCGCGAGAGCTTACGCTGCGGCCTGCGGCGAGGAAGGCGCTGCGCCGGCTCGATGCAGAGGCCCGCGCGATGGTGGGTGCAACGATTGACGCCTTAGCCACGGACCAACGGCCGCAGGGAGTTCGCGCCCTGAGGGGCCACCGTCCATATCTGCGTGTGCGTTCCGGCGACTACCGAGTGATCTATCTCGTAGACGATGCCGCGCGAACCGTGCGGGTCGGTGCTGTTGGCCACCGCCGTGAGGTCTACCGCAACCTCAATTTGTGAGTATTAGATCAGAACCAGGTTCAATCGGGCGTCCATGGCCGGTCGGCCGGTGCGTCATCCATGGGTCCATGCTCAACGCACTGGCGTAACCGCGCAGTGGCGCGGCGCAGCACGGCGACCTCGTGCCGCAGCTGCGGGTGCCGAGAATTGCGTCCGCGCAGCTCAGTGGCGTGGTGGAGCCTTCGGCGGTGCCCTGGGTTGCTGCCACAAGGGGCTGTGCGTGCCGGAAACCTCGTCCAAGTCATGCGACCAGGCGATATTCGTTGATCAGGCCACCGACGCGAGCCTGCCTTCGGACGCGGTACTGCTCAAGATCGACCGTTTCGGGCAGCGGTTTGAGCGGCGCGGCGCCGTGCAGGGAGCGGTGCGGCCGGTGCTGATTGTCATGTGGTGGGTCTCGTACTCGCGCAGGATCCGCCGCAGATGGTGCTGGTTCCAGACGAGGGTGCGGTCCAGGAGCTCGCGGCGGCATCCCCCGATCCAGCGTTCGGTGATCGCGTTCATGCCGGGCGTCCGCACGTTGCAGAGCACGGTCCGGATGCCGGCGTCGGCGAGGACCGCGCCGGATGCTGCGGTGAAGTTCGAGCCGCGGTCGCGGATCATGAACTTGACCCGGTGCGCCTGTTCGCCGAGGTCCATGATCAGGTTGCGGGCCTGCTGTGCGGTCCATTCCCCGGTCGGGTACAGGGTGACGCCGAGGATGCGGATGCGCCTGGTGGCGTGCTCGATCACGGCCAGGACGGAGGCCTGGGTGCCGCCGGGCAGGTCGACGCTGAAGAAGTCGCAGGCCAGGATCGCCTCGGCCTGAGAACGCAGGAACTGCGACCATTGCGACACGAGGTCGCACGTGGTGAGTGAGCTAGTCGAGGAGGTCTGGCTGATGCCGGAGACATAGCTACGGGTTGTGTTCGACCTGTCCCCGCCGTGACGTGCGTGGCCGGTTCCTGACCGGTCGGGTGCGGAGCTCACGGAAAAGCCCAAGGGCCGCCGCACCAGCCAGGGTGGCCACAGGTCAGGGGAAGGACCGGTATAGGGCGACTACCAGGAAACTCTTGCTGATGCCTCGTCAAGTTCACATCCCGGGCTGGGTTGTTTCGCCGGGGTGGCAGGGACCAGCCGTTGCGAGGCGGCAGGCGGCGGCCGCGGATGGACTGTGGCCGGTGAGCACCGCTGTCCCCGGGGTACAGAGAGCGTTGCGACACGAGGTCGCACGTGATGAGTGAGCTAGTCGAGGAGGTCTGGCTGATGCCGGAGACATAGCTACAGGTTGTGCTCGGCCTGTCCCCACCGTGACGTGCGTGGCCGGTTCCTGACCGGTCGGGTGCGGAGCTCGCGGAAAAAGCCCAAGGGCCGCCGTTCCAGCCAGGGTGGCCACAGGTCAGGGGAAAGACCGGTATAGGGCGACTACCAGGAAACTCTTGCTGATGCCTCGTCATGTACGCACTCCGGGCTGGGTTGTTCGCCGGGGTGGCAGGGACCAGTCGCTGAGAGGCGGCAGGCGGCGGCCGCGGACGCCCCGATGGCCGGTGAGCACCGCTGTTCCCGGGGTAGAGAGAGCGCCCGGCCCGGTCTGGGTCTCACGCGTGCGGAACGTGTAAACCTCGTCAGGGTCCGCCGTGCAGGCGCGGGTATGCGCAGGCGGGGCGGTAGGCCGACCGTAAGGGGGGCGGAATTCCCCGGCGGGACAGGGTGCCCAGGAAGCGAATGCCGGCGGCCGAAAGGCAGCAGGAAAGCGAGTGCCGCAGGGCCGGGTCTCCTCCCGGAAGGTGCTCGCATAACTGGCCGGATACCGAGCTTGATGCCCGGGCCCGCAAGGGCGCTGACGTGGGCAGGTGAGCCTTTGAGACGAAGCGAGCTTAAATGCCGGAACCGATGGGCAAGTTGGACACCTCGGTGAACGGACCTGAGGGCCTGCCCCCGTTCGACGGTGACGCCTGGGAGCATGTGGACTGGCGGCACTAGGAGGAGCAGGTACGGCGGCTGCGCGGCAGGATTTTCAAGGCGGTGCAGGAGGGTGACTGGCCGCTGGCTAGGAACTTACAGAAGCTGATGCTGCGGAGCTGGCACAATACGCTGGTCAGCGTGCGGCAGGTCACGCAGCGCAATACGGGCCGCAAGACCGCGGGAATCGACGGGCTGGTCGCGCTGACCAGCCAGGCACGGGCCGAGATGGCGGTGCGGGTGCACGCCACGATGGGCTCGCATCAGCCTTCCCCGGTCCGGCGGGTGTATATCCCGAAAGCCAGTGATAAGACAAAAATGCGGCCGCTCGGAATTCCGGTTATTCTGGACAGATGCCACCAGGCTCGGGTCCGTAATGCGCTGGAACCCGAGTGGGAGGCCCGGTTCGAGCCCAGATCTTATGGGTTCCGGCCGGGCCGCGGCTGCCACGACGCGATAGGATCATTGTTTAACACCCTGCGCGGGAAAGCCAAACGGGTGTGGATTCTAGATGCCGACCTGGCGGGCGCATTCGACAAAATCGACCACGAGCACCTGCTCAAGGCGATCGGCGGCTTCCCCGCGAGGGGAATGATCGCAGGCTGGCTGAGGGCAGGGATTTTCGAGGCCGGGAAAGGATACTCGCCCACGGAGGAGGGAACTCCACAGGGCGGCGTGATGACTCCTCCAACGCAAGTGCGAACCTGGGGCAGGCTCCGCGTCGTCGTCACTGTCCGTGCTGACGGTGGCGGGTGCGGGTGCGCCGCCTCGTGCGGGGATGGAGTGACGGATCACGATCTTGCCGGGGCCGACCAGGACTTCCTTCACGAGCAGGCGCAGGACGCGCTGGCGGTCCTCGACGGTTGCGGTGACCGCGGATTTGCGGAGGGTGGCCAGGAAGCCCTCGAGGTCGTCGGCGAGCTTGAGGTAGACCTCGCGGTCGGCGAGCTGGGCGTCCAGGGCCTGGGCCTGGTGGCGCAGGCTGGCCTGGCGGGCGCGCAGGTCGGGCATCCGGGCACGGAGCTCCTCGAGGGAGAGGAGGTCTTCCTGGTAGGCGCCGATCAGCCTGGTGATCGCGCTGGTGGTTTTGGCGAGGGCGTCGTCCAGGCGCTTGCGCTGGGCGGTGGCCGGGTCGGCGGTGCGGATCTGGGCCAGGCGCGTGCCGATCTCGGCGCGGATCAGGGCGGGGTCGGCGATCAGGTGCGTGATGTGGTCCCAGACGACCTGGTCGAGGTAGTCGGCGCGGACGGGCTTGCTGTCGCAGACCTTGCCGTGCTCGAACCGGTAGTTGTCGCTGCCGATGCACCGGTAGTAGAAGATCTTGTTGCCGGCGCTGGTCGTGGTGTGGCCGCGGTAGCAGGCGTACCCGCAGCCCGCGCAGGCGGCCAGGCCCTGCAGCAGGGACGGGGTCTTGCTGGCGCGGGAGGCGAACTTCTTGTTGTCGGCCAGGCGGCGCGCCACCCGCTCGAAGGTCGCCTCGTCGACCAGGGCCGGGACGTCGATCTCGAGCCAGTCGCCGCGGGGGCGGTCCACGGTGGTGTAGGCGGCGCCGGTGGCGCGCCCGGCCAGGCGGGCGACCCGGTTGCGGCCGGCCTGCTGGCTGAGGCGGCTGGTCTTGCCGAAGCAGGCCCGGCCGGCGTAGGCGGGGTTGCGGAGCATGCCCCAGATCGTGGAGCGGTCCCAGCGGGCCTTGCCGGTGCGGGTGGTGACTCCGGTGCTGCCCAGCCACCGGGCCAGCTCAGCGATGGCCACGCCCTCGTCGGCGTAGCGGCGGAACAGCGCGGCGACGATGGCGGCCTCGTGCGGCACGACCTCATACCGGGCGGCGGCGTGATCGCTCTTGCGCACGTACCGGTACCCGAACGGGGCCCCCGACAGCACGTTCACGCTGCCGGAGCGGGCCCGCTGGTTCTTGCCGCGGCGGGTCCGTTCCATGATCTGCGCCCGCTCATACTCGGCGATCATGCCCTGGAACTGGACCAGCAGCGCGTCCTCGGGCGTGTCCCCGGAGGGGGCCTTGACGAACACCACCGAGGTGCCCGCCCTGGCCAGCTCCTCCATCAGCAGCGCCTGATAGGCGTACTTGCGGGCCAGCCGGTCCGGGGAGTGGCACAGCACCACGTCCACCGGCACCTGCGCCACCAGGTCCCGCAGCGCGTCCAGGGCCGGGCGCACCAGCGACGCGCCGGAGTACCCGTCATCCTCGAACACCCACTGCTCGGGGACGTCAAGCCCCAGCTGCCCGGCGTGGGCGCGCAGCGCCTCGGTCTGGGAGACGATCGTCTCCTGCTCCTTCTGCCGGGCGCTGGACACCCGCGCGTAGATCGCCGCGCTGGTCATCGCGGCACCGTCCTTCCCGGCCGCCCCGCACGCTGCGGGCGGGCCCTTCGGGGACCAAGATCTTGTAGGCCGCCGACAATTCCGCGGCCCCGAGGCGGTCGAACACGAACACCGCTTCGACTACCAGCTCGCTCACCTGCCGGAATGGTTCCTGCGGCCGCGTGCGAGAAACTCCTCCAGCGCCTGGGCCACCACCGCGGAGATCGACCTCCCCGACGCCCGGGCATGCTCCCGCACCCGCTGCGCAAGACTGGCCGGCACCTTGACCGTGAACACCGTCGCCGGCTCGGGAACCCGCACAGCTCCCGACCGGGCCGCGACCTCGACGTAGCGGCGGGCCTGACGCTCCGAGCAGCCGAACCGCCCGGCCAGCACCCGGGCCGCCTCAGCCACCGGCACCCCCGCCGCCACCAGCCCGGCAGCAGCGTTGACGCGCTCGGCGTACTCCACGCCACCCACCCGCCCGCCGCGAACCATGTCATCAACATGCTACCTGACATGTCACGTGCTCACTTCGGTCACACCGGGCCGCTCACAGCGCCTGTAGCCCAGCGTCACCTCAAAGCAGAAATTGCCACTTGCGTTGGAGGAGTCATTTCACCTTTGCTGTTGAATATCGCATTGCACGGGCTGGAGGAGGCCGCAGGCGTCCGGTACCGGACAGGCTCTCACGCCAGGGAGTTTAAGGCCGGCAGCCCGGCGCTCACTAGATATGCCGACGACCTGGTCGTGTGCTGCCACTCCAGGCAGGACGCCGAGCAGGTCAAGGCACGGCTGGCCGGGTGGCTGGAGCCGAGAGGGCTGGCGTTCAACGACGCCAAAACCCGGATCGTCCCCGTTACTGAGGGGTTCGATTTCCTCGGATTCAATCTCCGCCGCTACCCCAACGGCAAGCTGCTCATCAAGCCGGGCGCCACGGCCATCAAGAGGTTCCGAGACAGGCTTGCGAAGGAGTTCCGCGCACTCCGCGGGTCCAACGTCGCAGCGGTACTGGCGAAGATCGCCCCGATCGTGCGGGGCTGGGTCGCCTACTACCGGACGGTGGTGTCGACCAGGGTGTTCGCTGCCCTGACCGATTACCTGTGGAAGCTCACCTATAAGTGGGCGTGCTGGAGCCACCCGAATAAGCCCAGGCACTGGATCATCGGCCGGTACTTCGGGAAGTTCAGCAAGTTCAGGAACGACCGGTGGGTATTCGGCGATAAAGACACCGGCGCCTACCTGCCGAAACCGTCCTGGACCGATATCGTGCGGCACACCCTGGTCAAAGGCGGGGCATCACCCGATGACCCCGCCCTGGCCGGGTACTGGGCGCAACGCCGCCAGAAGGTCAAACCCCCGCTGGACCCCTGCACCGTGCGCCTGCTGTCCAGGCAGGACGGGCGGTGCAGCCTATGCGGGGAAAACCTGCTGACCCCCGACCAGCTCCCCCAGTCCCCCCAGGGCTGGGAACACTGGTTCCTGTGGGTCACTAAGAAGGCGATCACGGCGGACTACCTGGTCCACCACGACACGCCCAGCGCCGCACGCAGCAACCGGACACACCTCGTACACGCCACCTGCCACCGGACGAAACATCCGTCCCGGCTGGCGGGAAACACCGTGCTGCAGCAGACGACCTGAACCGCCCAAGCGGCTTGCTTGGGCCGCGTGCCGCGATGAGTGGCATGCGCGGTCCTGAGGGGCCCCGGTGCAGCAATGCACCGGGGCTACCCGGCGGTCGTGTCGGTGCGCCGTTGCGTGCCGGGGGATCTTCAGGGCCTTGAGGACCCGGCGGATCGTGGACGCGCCGACCCGGTGGCCGAGTTTGAGCAGCTCGCCTTGGATCCGCTGGTATCCCCAGCCGTTGAAATGTTGAGCTCAACATTTCCCGGGCTGGGGCTACCGGCGCATTCACGGCGAACTGCTCGTGCTCGGGATCAGGATCGCGGCCTCCACCGTGTGGGAGATCCTTCAGCTGGCCGGGATCGGCCCGGCGCCTGAGCGCACCTTCACCACCTGGGCCAGTTTCCTCGGCTCCCAGGCCGACGCCCTGCTTGCCTGCGACTTCTTCGAGACCGTCACTTTGAGCGGCGCCCGCCTGTACGTGCTCGGCGGTCATCGAGCACGCCAGCCGGCGGATCCGGATCCTGGACGCAACCCCTCATCCCACTGCCTCCTGGGTCGCCCGGGCCGCGAAGAATCTCGTCATGGACCTCCAGGACGCCGGCAGCCGGGCGCGGTTCCTGATCCGGGACCGCGACGGCAAGTTCCCCGGCCTGTTCGACGCCATCCTCGCTGACGCGGGCATCGAAACTGTACTCAGCGGGGTCCAGATGCCGAGAATGAACGCGCTCGCGGAGCGATGGGTACAGACCTGCCGCCGCGAACTGCTCGACCGCACTCTGATCCTGGGACCAGCGACACCTGCACCACGCACTGCGCGAGTCCGGGCAGTTCTGCAACTCCCACCGCCCTCACCAGGGAATCGCGAACGCCCGGCCACTGCGCGCGCTGCCCTCACCGATCCCCGAGCCGGACGCCGCCACCCGCCTCCGCATAGACGGACGCGACCGCCTCGGCGGCATCCTCCACGGGTACCGACATGCTGCCTTACCTGCACGGATGAGATTTTCGGCGGGCACAACGTCTAGGACGGGCGGGATGTTGGTGCCTGCCTAGATGGCCGAGCACTTCGTCGAGGCGGCTGTTCAGCGCGCGGTACGCGCCAACCTAGGTTAAATAACAAGGTTAGGTGACGATCAGGTAGATGCTGTCGGCGATGAGCCAGAGACCGATGATCAGGCTCCCCCAGATGATTACCTGCTGGGTGTGGGTGTTGATCCAGGTCTGGAACCGGGCCAGCAGCGCCTGGCTCTTGTCCGGTCTGAAACCGGCGTAGATCTCCATGGCCAGGTAGGACGCCGAGGCCAGGACGCAGAAACCGATCAGCGCCAGGAAGCTCTCCCAGCTGGACAGCTTGGCCTCCACGACCGTGGCCGCGCCCGCGCCGATCAGCGCCCAGGGCTGCAGCGTCGGGGCCAGGACCATGGCGAACCACGGGGACATGTTGTCCACGTGCGCCTGCCACTTGGGCGGCTTCTTCGGCTTCGTCGGCCGCCCTATCCGCCGCCGGTCCCGGACCGCGATCGCGACCAGGCCAGCGCCCAGGGCGATCCTCACGGCCAGCGATGCCAGTGAGGGCGCGGTGTTCGGCTGGGGCGGGTTGTTGCCGGTAGCGAGCACGGTGGCCGTGACCACGATGGCCAGGGACACCAGCCACCCGAACACGAAGGCCGCGCCTTTTCGCACGCCGCGCTTGGAGGGCAGCACGACCAGGAATGCCGACAGCGGCAGCGGGTCCAGTGTTACCGCCAGGCCGATGATCATGAGGTTAAGGACCATGTCTGTCCCTCTCGTCTCGCCCCGGCGGAAGGCGTCCTGATGCTGGCCGCCTCCGGTCTGGGGCGGCGCGCCCCGGCGGCGGGTCGTTGTCAGCGCCCTGGACGCCGGTCACCGGTGCCTGCCGCGCCTGCTGCCCATCGCCTTCCTTGCCAGTATGGGTATCGGCTTTCATCGTCGCCGGTGCGGTCTGGGTCAGAAGGACGACCCCGGCACACATCACGGCGAAGGCGACCGCCGCGACAGCCAGCACGGCGGCGTCAGAGGTGAAGCTCTCCTCGAACAGCCACACGCTCAGGGCGATGCTGACGATCGGATCGATGATCACCAAGAAGGGCTGGGAGACGCGCAGCGGCCCGACGTGCAGCGCCGCCTGCTCCAGGAACAGGGCCGCCACGCCGCCCACGGCCAGGGCGTATACCGGCCAGTGGGTGAACATCCCGGCCACGCCGAACTGGGTCAGCGTGTCCGTGGTGGCCTTGATGAACGTCGCCACCAGCGCCCACATGACCGCGGCGGCCGAAGCATAAAGACCAGCGCGCACGCTCGGGGATCCCCATCGCGCCAAGACCGCCAGGACGCCAGCGCCGGCGCAGCAGGCCAGTCCGGCCGTGAACCAGTGATGACTCGTCGGGGTGGGATTGCCGCCTCCCGGCTGCCCCGCGATGATGAACACGGTCAGGCCCACGCAGGTCAAGGCGGCGGCGCCCCAGGTGACCAGGCGAATTGACTGGTGGATCCAGAAGCGGCGCAGAATGAGCATGAAGACCAGTTCGGTGGCCAGCAGCGGCTGCACGACCGAGATCTGGCCATCGTGCAGGGCGAGTGCCTGGAACACGAACGCTGCCACCAGGGCCGCCAAGCCGAGAAGCCACAACGGATTGCGGAACAAGTACAGGACCAGCCGCCAGCCCGAGGACCGGCGTGGCGCAGCGGTGCTGGCAACGTGCTGAGTGGCCTCATTGACCGCGTTGGACAGAGCCGCCAGCAGGGCGAAGACGACTACCATGGGCGGCACGCGCGAGCTGCCATGCCGGCTGCCCGCCTCCGGCCTGCGCCGCTCAAGTGCGCGATCTCCTGCATCGCGTCTGCCCTTCTCGTCTGGATTTTGCCGGCCGACCCGGACATCAAGGCCCAAGCGCGGCGGCCTGTTGCCCGGGCCGGGACGCCGAGGGCGCATCCGCTGGGTCTGCATCTCCCAGTGGCTTGCATCCTGCGGCGTCGCGATGGCGCGCACATCACCCGGCAAGGATGGTCCTGGTCAGGTCCAGGCCGCCATCCGCAACGCCCCGCGCGGCGGCACCACCTCGCTGACCCAAGCCGCGCTGATCGCCTATTTCGTCCCTTCCCTTGGGGCCAGCGGCCAGGAACCCGCCTGGGTTACCGCACTCCCGGCCGCCGGCCTGCCCCGGTCAGTCCGCCGCAATGCCAGGCGGCCAGGCTGGTGCGGCTGCCGTAGGCGCACAGCCCGTACAGCGCGACCGCATCCACGGCGATGATGGTCAGCGCCCAGAATGGGCAGGCGGGGATGAGAACATCGCCGATGGCGTGCCGAACCCGGTGTGCCTGTGAGCCAGGAGCCCCGACGCGCAGCTATGCCGGGCTGCGGCTCTCGTCTCGTCCTCGCGCCAGGTACCAGTCCAGGCCAGGCGTACCGCCCTCCGTTGCCAGGCGTTTCGCCGCGACCAGCCCGATCGCGAGGACGATTACGCCCGCCAGGGTGCGCCTGTCCACCGCCGCACGGGCCGCTGCAGCCAGCATGACGAGCGTGATCACGTGCTGCCGTCGTCTCGCCTCCCGCGCTTCTTGCCGAGTGCCTGATATGGGGGCAGGCTCCGCCGATCCGATGTTGATCGTCATCTCATCTCGCTCTCCCAGAAATCACCTGCGCTCGGATCCCGCCCTGGCGGTGTCATTTCGCCCCCTATTCCAGCCCCGGGTGAGCTTGGCGGGCCTGCATACCCAAGCTGTCCGGATCTGCCCTGCCGGGCTAGAACGGATCGGCCCGTTTGCCGGGGACCTAGGTCCCGTTGCCGGGTGCTGATCTGGGCGACTGGAATCTTGCCGCGGGTCAGAAGGTGGTGTCTTGCCCGGCATATCAGTGTCCCGGTTACGGCCGGGCGCTGGCAGCAGGGGGAGGCTGTGCGGCGGGCTCTGTCTGGCGCAGCCGGTGCAATCCGAGCTCATAGAGCGCCAGGAGGACGGCGATGATGAGGAGGGTGGCCCAGCTGACGCTGAATATCAGCAGGGCGAGCGCAGCGATCACGGCGCCGCCGATGCGCAACAGGTCGAGGTGACGGCGGACCCAGGTGACCGTCGCGTCGCTGCTGGCGTGGCCGCCCGCCGCCGGCACCGGCGGACCTCGGGCAGGAGCGCGCGGAACGCGCGGCGCTTAGAGATCGCATACCACCGGCCGCGCTTGCCGACACGCCACCAGGAGCGGCACTCGCACGCGGCGATTTCCCCCGCCCTGCCAGACCTGAACGAGCACAGGCAGCGCATGCGCCACACCGGAGGGGTTGGTTCATATGACTGCAGGCGCTTAACAGGCTGGTCGGATGTACCCATGGTAGGGTCTAAGGTTGCCCGACCCGGGCGAGGGCCGCCGGGAAGAACCTTTGTCCTGATATGGCTTTAAGTTATAGATAAGTCACGATGCGCAAATGCCCGTGGCGGGCAACCGAGGCGGCGGTTCCGGCAGACGGGCAGGTCAGCGGAATCCGCTCACCGCCTTCCCGGTGCCAGCATGTACGCCTTTGAGCTGCGAAAACGTACCCGGGCGCATATGGTGTCGCAGCCAGGTCGGGTTCACGGGACCGGTCCTCGCCGCGAGCTCCGGGGCGGGGGATGCCGGTGCGCTGGCTGATGCCCTGACCGGGATGATGCTGACCAGACTCGCGGACCGTGAACGGTACGCCGGCAGCCGGACTGGGCACCCGGTTGTGCTGCGCGGAGGATCGGCGGGGCCTGGACTGGTGGCCGATGTGCCTTCGGATGTCAGGACCTTCGGCCCTGATGCGCGCTTAACCGCAGGCTGACGGTGGGGATTGCCGGGCCCGGCGGCACGGGCAGAAGCGGTCACGGGCACGGTACGGGTTCAGCCGTCTTCGGCACAGGAGGGATCATCATGACGTCGGCAGCGTATAAGCCCGCTGGCACGGGCGGACGGCACGCAGAAGGCCGGGGCTTCGGCCTGGTCATCTTCGCCGCTGTCCTGCTGGGCCTGGTCGGGTTCTTGAACCTGATCGATGGCATCGCCGCGATCGCCAACTCGCACGTGTTCGTGGCCAACGCGCATTACGTGTTCGCCAACTTGCGCACGTGGGGCTGGATCACGCTCATCATCGCCGTCTTGCAGCTGCTGGCGGCGGCCGGGGTGGTGGCGGGCAACCAGCTGGCCCGCTGGTTCGGGGTGGCCGTGCTCGGGCTCAGCGCCATCGACCAGATGTTCTTCCTCCCGGCCTACCCGTTCTGGTCGCTGACCATCATCGCCGTGGACATCGTCGCGCTGTGGGGGCTGTGCGCCTACGGCAGCCGCGCGAACATCGAAGCGGCCGTCTGACGCGGGCAGCCGGGATACCTCCATTCCGAGGTGCTGCCCAGCCTTGATGGTCCTGACCGCATGCAGTGCCGCTGGCCGCTCGGCGCCGCCGGCTTACGACCGATAAGACTCATAAGGAGCGACGCATGTGCCGCTGGCTGGCGTACACGGGCTCACCCGTGCTGCTCACCCAGGTGCTCTACACCCCCGTCCACTCGCTGATCGACCAGAGCCTGCACTCCCGGCTCGGGGCCGAGACGACCAACGGCGACGGGTTCGGCGTCGGCTGGTATGACGCCGCGCCGGCCCCCGGGGTCTTCCGGAGCATCGAGCCGGCCTGGAATGACCAGAACCTGCGCGAGCTCGCGGGTCACATCAGTTCGCACCTGTTCTTCGCGCACATCCGCGCGGCGATCGGGTCGGCCGTCCAGCAGACGAACTGCCATCCGTTCCGCCACGGCCGGTGGCTGTTCATGCACAACGGGTTCATCGACGGTTTCGCGGCGATCAAGCGCGACCTGGTGCTCGCGGTCGACGAATCGCTGTTTCCCGAGATCAAGGGCCAGGCCGACACCGAGGTCCTGTTCTACCTGGCGCTCAGCTTCGGCCTGGCCGATGATCCGCCCGCTGCTGTCGCGCGCGCCATCGGGTTCGTCGAGGCGTGCGGGCGGGCGCGGGGCGTCAAGTACCCGTTCCAGGGCACCATCGCCACTACCGACGGGGAGAGCCTGTGGGCGTTCCGCTACTCCAGCGAGGGCAAGTCACGGTCGCTGTTCTTCAGCCGCGACATCCGCGCGGTCAGGCAGCTGGCTCCGGACCGGGAGATCCTGCGCCAGGTGTCCGATGACACGCGGCTGGTGGTCTCCGAGCCAGTGGGTGACCTCCCCGGTGCCTGGGTCGAGATGCCCGAGGCAAGCTACGCAGTGGTCAGCAAAGAAGGCGACCAGCTCCTGCCCTTCACCCCGAAGCCGCCGAAAGCCCGATGAGGATCCAGGAGTGCCGAACCCGGCCGGTCCTGGCGCGGAGCCTGCCCTAGGGCGTATTTAGCGGAAGCGCAGTGCGGCCGCCAGGACTGCTCAACCCGGCCAGAACAGCTGAGTGGCAGAACCGGCCCCGGGACCGGTTCTGCCGGCCGTGTAGCGCAGCTGGTCGCGGAGACCGACCACGCCCTCGACGCGGCGCACGGCCGCGGCCAGCAGGTGCCCGACCTGATCGCTTTCCGGCGCCCCGGACAGCGTCACGATGCCGTCCTGGACCGTGACCGAGAACGCCTCCGGGTCGAGCAGGAAGTCCCGCGAGATGACGTCCCGGACCACCTCCTGGCGGATTTCCGCATCCCGGCGGGTGAAGCTGTCCAGCACGTCGCCCCGGCCGACGATGCCGATCAGGCGGCCGAGCGAGTCCACTACTGGCAGGGACCCGATGCGGTGGCGGTACATGAGCCGCGCCGCCTCCTCAGTCCTGGCCTGGGCGCGGGTAGTCACCGCCGGGCTGGTCATCAGGCTGGCCGCGGTGGCTGCTGCCGCCTTGCCCTGCTCGCGGCGGTGCCGTGCCCTGGCCAGCCGGCTGGGCGGGCGCTCCGGACTGGCCTTCTTAGCGAGCAGGTCGTGCTCACACACAATGCCAAGGACAAGGCCGGAGTCATCGGTGACCGGGACGGCGCCGACGCGGGCTGCGCGCACCCGGGCGACGACCTGCTTGAACGGCGTGTCCGGGCGGACGGTCACGACGGGCGTGGTCATGACATCCCTGACGGTGTTACTCATCTTCCGATCGCCTCTTCGGGTTTGCCGCCATTGCAATGGCACCCAAGCCAGCCATGCCACGGCCGAACCGCCCGGCCCGGACCGCCGAAGGCCAGTGATCACGGGACTAACGACCCGCCGGCCGTCGTAGTCGCGCCGGGACGCGCTATACCCGCCCGGCATCACCGCATGGACGCCCGCAGCGGGCTCATGCCATCGCGGCATCTGGTGCCGCCGGATCTCCGTCGCCAGCCAGGCACGTCGGCAGTCAGGGCCCACTCCGTGGCGCTGATCAGCTGGGTGACGGTGCCCTGGGCCGCGACCGCGTCCGCCAGGATCGCGGAGTCCACCGCGCGGCGCCGCCGGCCCTGCAAGACCGCCTGTTTCCTCCACGATCTTCCGCACCGCGTCGTTGACCCGGTGCGGGCGCTCCGAGCGGGCGATCCGGTTCCGCCAGTACACCTGCGATGACGCGTCGAAACCGTGGTCATCGACCGCCAGCCCGCAGGCCACCTTCCACCACACGCCGAAGCGGACCGCCTCGGCGGTCCCGCGGTCGGAGTAATCGTGCAGCGCCTGCAGTGCCAGGATCGCCGCCATCCGGCAGCGACGGCCGGCCCGTCCCCCGGCGGGGCGGACATGTCCGCGTAATCGGCGTCCGGAACACCTCCGCCCGGCCAGACCCGCCGATCGGATGGTCCGCCGGCTTGCTGAAGCTCAGCCGGGGCACTGGCGGCCAGGCGCCCGGCACCGGGGCGGGCAGTAGGTCCGTATCTGGCCTGGATCAACACAGGGGCAGGCCGCCAGCTCGCTCCGAACCACATCTCCAGCGTCAGGCCGGTGCTCCCGCCGGGCCCACAGCGGTCCCGGTACAAAGAGCCGGAAGTCCCCAGCCATCCCCCGGGCACCGCGGGCAGGCGTGCTGCCATACGGTACTGCCCAGCCGGGCACGACAGCGCCGTGAACGACCAGCTGCCTACGTGATGAGCGGCCATACCCAGGGGTTGCGCCCCCGGCAGCCAGGCCGGGCGCGGCCCAGCCAGCGCGCAGGACCGGGAGTTCTCCAAGCCGAATGGCACCTCAGGCGGCAGCGCCCGGTCGGATGCCAGGCCGGCGGCGTGCTCAAGGGCGCCGCGCCGCAGGCGCACGGGCCGGCCGCTTCGAACCCCACCGACCACCAGGCTTGCCTGTGCCCCCGGACCTCGGTGAGTTCCGCCATGCACCCCGCCACGGCAGCTGGCGGCCGGACCTGCGCCAGATCCGGGCGGCTGGCCAGCGGGAACAAGCTACGATGCTGGCGTGCGGACGCCGATCAGGAACCCGCCGGATCCGATGTACGCGGAGTTCGAGGTACACCGGACGATGATCTGCGACCGCGTTCGCACCGGGGCCTTCCGGCGTGCGATCGACTCGGTGGTGCGCC
>CAVQKF010000005.1:0-647820 GCA_963712955.1 uncultured Actinomycetota bacterium
GAACTTGCCCACGCTGGTCTTGGGCACCCCGGTGATGAACGACCAGCGCTCGGGCAACTGCCAGTGGGCCACATTCGATGACAGGAACTCGCGCAGCTCGGCGGGGCCTGGCGGCGCCCTCGTGCAGTACTACGGCCGCGAAGGGGCGCTCACCCCACTTGTCGTCGGGCACGCCGATGACGGCTGCCTCGATCACGTCGGGATGGGCCATCAGGGCGTTCTCCAGCTCGACCGAGGAGATCCACTCCCCGCCGGACTTGATCACATCCTTGGCCCGGTCGGTGAGCGTGAGGTAGCCGAGCCGGTCGATCGTGCCGACGTCACCAGTGCGAAGCCACCCGTCGTCGAACCGGCCGGAATCCTCGTCGCCGTAGTAGGAACCCGTGATCCAGGGACCGCGTACCTCGATTTCGCCGACCGCGGTCCCATCCTGCGGCACCACCTTCAAGCCGTCAGCGACCAGCCGCCCCTCGACCAACGCGATCAGCCTGCCCTGGGTGTCGCGGTAGCGCCACGCCTCCTCTTCGGAGATCCCGGGGGGCGGGTGGGCAACGGTGCCAAGCGGCGACGTTTCTGTCATCCCCCAGGCCTGCACGATCCGCACCCCGAACTCTTTCTCGAATGCTTCAATCAGGGCGTGCGGCACCGCCGACCCGCCGCACAGCACCAGCCGCAGCGATGACAGATCACCGCCGTTGGCCCGCAGGTACCGCAGCAGTTCGTTCCAGATCGTCGGGACCGCGCCCGCCACCGTGGGCCGCTCGCTGGCGATCAGCCGGGTCAGCGGCTCCGGCTGCAGGAACCGGTCCGGCATGATCAGGTCCGCGCCCGCGAGCACAGCCGCATACGCCAGGCCCCACGCGTTCGCATGGAACATCGGCACCACGGGCAGCACGCGGTCCCCGGCCGACACGCCGAACGCGTTCCCCATGCACACGGCCATCGCGTGCAGGTACGCCGAACGATGGCTGTACACCACACCCTTCGGATTGCCGGTGGTGCCGCTGGTGTAGCACATCGCCGCCGCGTCCCGCTCATCGAGGACAGGCCAGCTGAACGACTCCGGCTGCGCCGCGAGCAGGTCTTCGTACACATGCACGGGGATGCCCGCACCAGCGAGCTGCTCCGCAGCCGCGGCAGCCGTTTGGGATGATGGGTCCGTCACGATCACATGGCGGACCGTCTTCATCACCGGCAGCACCTTCGCGAGCAGGGGCGCAAGCGCCGCGTCAGCGATGATCACATCGTCGGCGGCGTGGTTGGCGATGTAGGTCAACTGGTCCGCGGACAGCCGGATGTTCAGCGTGTGCAGCACCGCGCCCATCGACGGGACGGCGAGGTAGGCCTCCAGGTGCTCCGCGTTGTTCCACATGAACGTCGCGACCCGCTGATCGCCATCGACGCCCAGCCGGCGCAGGGCATTCGCGAGCTGCGCCGCGCGGCGCCCGGCCGCCGCGTACGACCGGCTGCGGGAACCCTCTGCCGTGCAGGTCACCACCGAGGAGTCGGCGAAAGTCGTTGTCCCGTACCGCATGAGAGCGGACACGGTCAGTGGAACGTCCATCATGGTGCTACGCACCGGTTACCTCCCCGCCGAAAATGCCCAAACCGGCCCTCTGGGGATGATCTCACGCGCGGGGCGGCACGTCACCCGCCAGCACAGGAATCTCCCCACCCCCGCGGGTCGCGGCGGTGGGCGCGGAGAGCGGGGGCCGCGTGATGGGCGCCCAGGTTGCTGCGGCTGCGCCTGGCTGTCGGGGCAGGACAGGGCGACGGTGGCCCGGGCCTGGAACTGACGGTGGCCCGGGGCCGCGCCGTACCCTGATCAGGTGACCGAGTTGCCAATTGACGACGCCGCCGCCCTCACGCACGCGGCGCACGATGCCGCCGAGCGCGGCCAGGTCGTCTATCTCACCGACGCGCAGGGTCGGCGGCTGGCCGCGATCGTACCGGCAGACGTCGCCGCCGCTGGCGCGGCTGCTGTCGAGGCGCTCGAAGACGCTGCCGACAGCGCTACGGCGGACGAAGCGCTGGCCGAGTGGGCGGCGGACGACCGGCGCACCTTCCGGCTTGGCGACGTGGACGCTGAACTGACCGAGAGTTAGCGCCAAGGTGGCTGCCTACGAGCTTGAGCTGACCAGCCGAGCCCGCTAGCAGTACAAGGCCCTTGACCCGCCAGTCCGTGACCGTGTGGGCGCTGCGCTGATCGAGCTGGCGGACGACCCCGCGCCCAAGCAGGTCAAGGCGCTTGCCGGTGAGCACGGAGTACTCAGGGTGCGAGTCGGAGCATGGCGGGGCTCTACCAGATCGAGCATGACAAGCGGCGCGTCGTGGTCGTTGATATCGGGCACCGCAGCGATATCTACCGCCGTCGATAACAACGGATTGACGACCCGCGCACGATTACCCCTCGCGTTGCCCGGAGGTTTTTCGGCGTTTAGTCTTGCATCTGTTCCACCTCTGCCTCGCCCGTGCCTAACGCGAGGATGGACGCGATCTGCTCCTGTGTCCAGGTGCCTTGCGCCCCTGGGAGCCTGGCAAGGTAATTAGCGGTTTTCTGGGAATCCCATCCATGGGCCTCGCGTAGTCCCTGCCCAAGCATTCGCAGATATGTAGCACTTGGGCTCAGCAACGGAACGTCACTGATTCCCCATGGCGCAGTGAAAGTCAGCATGGGAGCCTGCTCATTCTGGCCGACGTGTAGCAGCGTCTCGTAACGGCCAGTCCCTATCTGGATACGTCCGGCGGTAATTACCTTCGTCACATCCAGGTCCACGCCTGGCTCTCGATACATTTCCTGCGCGGCTACATCGGAGAACTGCTGGGAGGTAATCAAATATGCTCGGGCGGCAGCTTTCGCTGGAATAGTGGGGTCGTAGAGTGCCCGTCCGCCGCCCCAGACTTGTGACTCGGTTGCGAAGTAGACACCACCTGGCAGCCATACGGCTATGTCGGCATGCGGCAACGTATGGTCTTGGGCTCCTGGATAGGCGCGAGCCGCGCCAGGTGGGTGACCGCCACGGATGTAGTAATGGAACCGCTTTGCGCACATGTTGGAGCCGTATGAGACGTACCACACAAGGTCGCTCATGTGTCGGGCCTGGTCCTGGTCGTAGATGAGGTAATGGCGGTCGCCCGCAAAGATGGTAACCATGACCCGGGCAGGTTGCCCATCCTTGCTGTAGCCGACGCGAGTGTGTTGACCGACCGTGGTACCGCTTGGCATCCGCAACTCGGTTGCTTCGCCGGGCGTTGGATCCGGACCTGGATTTCGTCGTGGATACGGACTCGGGGATGCCCAATGGCGCGCATCACTCGCCCGGCATGGCTATGTCGCGTGGTTCCATCGGTGTACTGACCTGCGATGTCATCACCTCGGTTGCATCAGATAACGTCGACGGCGCGGCCGGGGTTCGGCCAGGGTTCGGCCGGGGTGCTCGTTCCGGCCTGATCAGATCGCGAATGAGACTAGAAATGAGACTAAGCGGGTGTGCTGGGCCGGTCACTGCGAATGCTGTCGCAGCATCGCCGCTGGTCAGCGCGGCGGAGGATGCGAGATTCGAACTCGCGCGGGGTTGCCCCCAACACGCTTTCCAAGTCTGTGGGCGTGTGTCCGGCTAAGGTTGCCGGGCGCCCTCGCCTGGCGCGTCGCCCGCTCACTGACCCCTGACGAACGCTGCCGGACGCCAGCGAATGAGACCAGAACTGAGACCGGTCCTGGCCCTGGGCTCGCTTGATCAGCTCACCGTACCCGGGTCCTAGCCTTCTGGGTGCCCCCGGTTTGAGTTTCCCGCGCCCGCGCCGGACCAGCGTTTCGTTTGCCGTGCCCCTCGTCTAGAAACTTGGATTTCTCCGATCGACAAAATGTTGTCTATGCGGCTGCAGCGGCCGACGTGATGCCGAGGTCGTGGAAGAGATCCTGCATGCCGATGCGGAGGGTCTCGTAGCGGCGGTCGATGCGGGTCCAGGTGGCGGGTTTGCGTCCCATGCGTGGGCTGCGGACCCCGGCGAGGATGGGGCCGATGACGTGGTCGCGGAGGGCGAGCAGAGCGGCGATGGTACGGGCCGCCTGGAGCGGGACGTGGTAGCGCCGGGTACGGCCGGGTTTGTCCGCGAGGCATTTGCCACGGAGTTTGCGGAGGTCGTATGCGGCTTGCCGGGTGGTGTAGCCGTTCTGGCCGGTCATCTGCTGGACCTTGGCGGTGAACTCGGCAGTAGTGAAGCCGAGTGGGGCGGCGGTCAGGGCGAGCGCCGCCGATAAGGCGGCGCGGATGCGGGGCTTGTTCAGGTCGATGCCGCCGGTGCGGGTGGCGCCGATCTGGGATGGCAGCGGCAGCTCGTCCAGAACGCCGTCGGGCAGGAAACCGATGTCGGCGCAGTCCAACGTGGTGGCGAACCGCTCAGCCATCCCGGCGAGCCGGGTGATGATCTCGGGGAAATATTCCAGGCTGCGGCGGCAGCGGAGCTCCTTGGTGTTGTGCACGGTGGCCTCCAAGCGCAGCACGTGTTCGCCCTTGGTGTAGGCCTTCAGCTGCAGGCGCCCGAAGCGGATCCGGAACCAGCTGAGGCCGTACTGCGGTTTCTCGATCACGATTTCCTGCGCCGGCGGCCCGCCGGCCCGGTTGCGGTGCGGCCGCGTCTTGAGGCCGAACAGGGTCCGCACCGCCGGGATGTCCAGCCGCGACCGGGTCCGGTCCACGATCCGGTCGAACAGGTCCTCCATCTGCCCGCCGGACCCGAAAAGCAGGTTGCGGCTGTATTCGGCCTGGTAGACCGAGTAGCCGTAACAGAACCCGCTGCGGCGCTGCTCGTCCAGGTCCAGGCCGAAGCACAGGCAGGCCGAATAGATCCACCGGTCGCAGACCTGGCCCAGGCGCCCTATAGCCGCTTGCTGCGGCAGAGAATCTGCGACCTGGGCCAGGCGCTGCGGCTCCGCAATGCCAGTAAAACAGTTGCCCTCCTTGGTGAACCCGATCCCGGCCGCCTGCGCCTGGCAGGCGACGTACTCGTGGCCGTTGAGGATGACCTGCGCGCCGAACGGGGGGTGCCCCGACATCTTGACCGTCAGATGCCCCCAGGCCGGGTCCATGATGTGGAAGCTGTAGTGGTAGACGTACTCGGTCTTCTTCTCGATATTGGTGATCACCCCGCGCGCCGACTGCTTCACCTTCCACACGGTGGCGGGCGCCTTGGCGGCCAGGATCATAAACACTCCCGGCCGCACAACGTGTGTTTCCAGGTACTCCTCGGCGATCAGGTGCTTACGCTGCCCGGCCGTGCAGTACTGGAGCGGGACCTGGTTGGCTGCCGCCCAGGCCTTCACCCGGCGGGCGAACCGGCCCGCCATCCGGATCAGGTGGGTGTCATCCAGCTGCTCGTCGCTGCCGCCGTGCAGCCGCCGCCACCAGGTCCGGAACCCGCCCGGGTTGTGGCCCAGCGGGAAGTAGGCCGTCAGCACGATCCGGTCCACGCAGTCATAGCTGCCGGTCAGCAGGTCCCCGTACCGTTCGGAGAAGTCATCGGCCACCCGCCGACCGTACGGATCAGCGGCAGCTCACGTCAGCCGGACTGCCCCGAAGGGGCCACTGCTTCCGGGCGAAGTCCCGGACGGAGCGTAGCCCTGCTTGATCAGTCCGTCGGCCGCCTGGCGGTCCCGGTCCACGTTCCGGTCAAGTTTCTGCGGCCAAGACTCGCTCTTAGGCGCCATCGGCTTTGCGTCTACCCGGCCCGTATCGAGGGAGGTACACGATCCCCTCTGGGGCCACGTCGAGTACGACGTCGCTAACGCGTGCGCGCCGCCATCTCAACACAGCTGAAGTAGCGCCTCTCCTTCTGCTTCCGTTGTAGCGATGATCGCGGTAGCGAGCTCGTTCCGGCGTGCAACTGCTCCAGCCTCGTTGGCCAGCTCAACTAGCTGGTCGAGCCGCCGGTCCGCAGGGATCGGCCACGTAAGCCCTGCCTGCTTGGAGACAGTCTTACTCACCTTGAGGTCCGCACTCAGGTGCACACCACGGTCCTCGTCCTGCAAGCGTCCCCCCGGCGTGTCGCCCGGCACGCTAACTAGTTACACGATAGGTTTAACATCTATAGAAGATAAGTAGTGTCTATATATTAACGTGCCAAACGAGCCTGATCATGCTTGGATGGTGAAGATGCAGTACGACGCGGAACTCGCCGATCCGCTAGTTGAGGTTCGGGACGTCGTAGAGAGTTTCCGGTGCTGCGGTGTCACGCCCGCGGACTGGAGCCAAACCCTGGGCCAAGCTATTGCCGCGCTCGCCCAGCTCCCGCAAGAAGCTGGGGTTGAGCGCCGTCTGCCAGACTTGGTACCTCATCTTCAGATACTTCTGACCGAGGGACTTGATAGTGTCCCGCAGCTTGTAGATGAGGTCGCGGCGCAAGTGGCCGCAGCGTTGAGCCAAGCTCAGATTCCGGGGATCCCGCGCCCTGACGAGGACGACTGGGGATTCAACCGCCCTACCGTCTCATAGTGCGAACGCCGCAGAGACCATAGATTTTCCAAGCTCCGGCTTCACGGGCAGCTGACGCCACCGCCCCCATGCTTGTGCCTGACCTGAATACATCATCTGCTATGAGTACCCGTTGCCCATCGAGTCTCTGGGACACGCTAAACTGGCCATTTAGGAAATTCGAACGTTCGTTTTCGGCAAGCCTCTTGGCTTCAGGCCTGAAGGCAGATCTCGCGGCAACCTTTACCATCGGTATCCTCCGGCGTTGCGAAATAGTGGCAACAACGCGAGATCCGAAAGAAACCCTAGTAGTGTCGTGTCCGGGGATGTCGAGTACGATCGTTGCTTGGCTTAGAACCCCGTGTCGTTCGATAGCACCACACATGAGATCGACAAGCTGAAGTCCTACTTGACTCTGCATATCGTTGTTGTTCTTGTATCTGTACTTGCCAGAGTTAACCAATTGCGCGGTCGCAGTATTCGGCCAGTCGTAGGGATTGACACCTTCCTCAGGGCTCTTGTACCAGTCCAAGGCAAGAGCGAACTCCACGTCCGTTGGACTTGGCAAGCTCACCACCTTAGTAAGCAGATCTAGGAGTAGGCGAACCGGCCCTTGCACGCCCGGATTCGAGGACTTGAGGGCGTGAGTCCATGTCGGACCCGTCGTCACATGCGCGTCGAGGAGTCGGTACTCAGGCGCTAGCGCGGTGACCTGGTCTACGACCTCCGTTGGCCCGCGGAGCCAAAGGACATGTCCCATGTCAACGGGGGTGGTTGTCCAGCACTCAAGCCTGCCGCCTCGTGAATCACGACGAAACGGTATAGAACCATCGAAACCCGACATCTCGCCCTCGGCAGACGACGCTCGTTGCAACCCTCCATACTGGACCTGGCCCCGTCTGCCGCGCGCTCAGACACGCCGGCCGGTAGACGCGGGTGAGTTCCTTGCACGAAGCTCTATCGTAAGAGACACTATAGAATATGCGTTCGAATATGAAGCAACCACCCGTCAGTACGCATCGAATCATCCTGTACTCGCTCGGCTACCCTGAGAGGGGACTGCGAATGGATCAGCTCACCAGGCTCAAGTTGGCCATAGCGGGCTCGCGGCATGGGCAGGGCGACGCGCGCCTGGCTAGGCAGGCGCGGGAGCTGGGGCCCGCAGCTTTTTCCGAGGTGTTGGATGGCCTGAGCCGTGCCGACTTGGACCACGTAACTGCGGAAGCCGAGGCTCTGGCTGAGCGAGGCATCTCGGCTACGCTCCTGGGATCGGACGAATACCCTGGCTCTTTGGCTAAGATACGCAACGCACCTCCATTTCTGTTCTATATGGGCTCTTCGGATTTGCTGAACGCGCCGGGAATTGGAATGTGTGGGTCTCGAAACGCCACGGAAGAAGGTCTGAAGGCCGCAGTAGCTTGCGGTGAGGTTGCGGCGCACCAACGTCTGACGGTCGTCTCTGGGTACGCTCGTGGCGTCGATATGGCTACTCACGTTTCGGGCTTGGCAGCTGGAGGCACGACGGTTATCGTCCTCCCCGAAGGCATAGACCGCTTTCGCATAAAGCGCGGAGCTTTCGCTGAGGTGTGGAATCCCGCACGTGTTCTGGTTGTTTCGCAATTTGCGCCAACCCGGCCCTGGTCCACTGGCGCAGCCATGGCGCGGAATGGTGTAATAATTGGTCTTTCCCGGGCGCTTGTCGTTGTTGAGGCTAGCGAGAAGGGAGGCACACTGGCGGCAGGCACGAAGGCGCTCGAGCTTAACCGTCGTGTCATCACGCTAGAGTTTGCACAGACTCCGCCGGGTAATGCCGTGCTTCTGCGGCGCGGGGCTGTGCCGGTCCGCGATCGCGCTGAACTGTCGAGGCGCCTGGAAGAAGTTGTTGTCAGCAAGCCGGGCGGGAATCAGCTATTAATGATCTAGGTCCCTTGTGCGTGACTGAGCTGGCGCCAGCGTCGTAGTCAGCATGTCCCCAATAACTGCGATCGTGGCGTCGTCGTTGGTCTTGAAGCGTGGCCAGCGTTCCCGATCCGGATCACTTGCCTCCACGCCCCGGACCCGATCGATCACCGAGACGGCGCCAGACTCAACGGCCAGCTTGAGCAGGCCACGCCAGTCGGTTTCGGCAAAGGGCGTGACCAGTCGCGTAGCCCCGTCAGTCATTAGAACCGCATGTCTAAATCCTAGGCGCGCAATATGACCGGAAATCGCGTGCTCAGCCACGCTTGGATCTGCCGCTCCGGTGGAGATCCACCGCGACGGCCCCGGTCACCTGGCCATCGTGGACCTGCCCTACGGCGTGGAAGCCGCCGACGTGATCGCCCGCCGCGGCAGGCTCGCCTCTGGGCTGCGGCTGCCCTTGGATCAGGTGTGGCCCGAACCCGCCCATGGCCACACTGGGCGGCTTGCTTTGTGGGTCGGGCACGAGCCCGCTTCGCAGATGCGCCAGCCTGCCTGGCCGCTGATCCGCGACGGCAAGGTGGATGTGTTCAAGCCGTTCCCGTTCGCCACCACTCCCCGGCTGACCATCACCACCGCGGAGCTGATGTTCCGCAACTGGCTGTTCGGCGGGCAGCCCGGCTCCGGCAAAACCTTCGCCATGCGGCTCCTCGTGCTCGCCGCCGCCCTCGACATCCGCGTCGAGCTGCGCGGCTACGAACTCAAAGGCACCGGCGACTTCAAGCCCCTGGAACCGGTGTGCGCCGAGTACGGCAACGGCGCGGACGACGACACCCTCACCCGCTGCGCGGCGATGTTCGACTGGCGCCGAGGCAGCCCCATGCCAACATCGGTGGCATGGGGCTGCGGGCTAGGGCCGCCTGTACGGCGGATGGCCCTCTCCTGTCACCCTGCCGAGATGGGCAACTGAGACCAAAACTGAGACCAGCGGCAACGCTGGGCCGCTCCCAGCAACGGGGTGGTCCGGGGTTGCCGCTGGTCAGGGTGGCGGAGGATGCGAGATTCGAACTCGCGAGGGGTTGCCCCCAACACGCTTTCCAAGCGTGCGCCCTAGGCCACTAGGCGAATCCTCCGCGGGCAAGCTTATCGGCCCAGTGGCCGGTAAGCCTGCCGGGTGGTGCCTCCCGGGTGGTGCCTCCCGGGTGGTGCCTGCCGGGTGGTGCCTGCCGGGCGGTGCCTGCCTGCCCGCCGGACGGTGGCCGCCGAGCAGAGCGTTCCAAATGTCAGCGGCCTCGCCAGGTCGAGCTGACGGCGCGGCGTTCGCGCAGTGCAGGAATGCGCCGGCGATAACCAGATCGCGTGTGCCGCCGCCGTTGAACCTGAGCCGCTTCGGGTCACCGAGGGTCGTGTCAGCACGAGCCGGGGATCACTGGTCTTCCCGGTCGGCGGCCTCAGGCCCGGCGCCGGCCACTACACTGTCCCGAGACCCCCCGCACGGCGTGAATCCCGCCAACTCCCCCAGGGCCGGAAGGCAGCAAGGGTACGCGGGCTCTGACGGGTGTGCGGGGGGTCCTCTTTCCTCTTCCAGCTCTGGCGAGGACGGGAGCCCAATGGCAGGTGGCCCTTCGACTCTGGCCCTGTATCGCAAATACCGCCCTGCCACTTTCGTGGAGGTCAAGGGGCAGGATCATGTGACAGTGCCACTGCGGCAGGCGCTCCTTGCCGGCCGGGTCCACCACGCCTACCTCTTCAGCGGTCCGCGCGGCTGTGGCAAGACGTCAAGCGCCCGGATCCTCGCCAGGTCGCTCAACTGCGAGCAGGGTCCGACCCCCGACCCCTGCGGCAAATGCGACTCGTGTCTCGCGCTAGCACCCGGCGGGCCGGGCAGCATCGATGTGATCGAGATCGACGCCGCCTCGCACGGCGGCGTCGACGATGCTCGTGATCTGCGGGAACGCGCCTTCTACGCACCGGTTTCGAGCCGGTTCAAGGTCTATATCATCGACGAGGCGCACATGGTTACCCGAGAGGGCTTCAACGCCCTGCTGAAACTCGTGGAGGAGCCGCCGCCGCACCTGAAATTCGTGTTCGCCACGACCGAGCCGGAGAAGGTCATCGGCACGATCAGGTCAAGGACTCACCACTACCCGTTCCGGCTCGTCGCGCCGCAGATCCTCCGTCAGCTGCTCGAACAGATCCTGGACGCAGAGGGAGTGTCCTACGAGCCTGCCGCCCTGCCGCTGGTCGTACGCGCGGGCGCGGGCTCGGCCCGGGATGCACTTTCGGTCCTCGACCAGTTGCTGGCCGGCTCGGACGCTTCTGGCATCACCTATTCCGCTGCGGTGTCACTGCTCGGCTACACCGACGCGAGCCTGCTCGACGAAACCGTTGACGCGTTCACCTCAGGCGACGGCGCCGCTGTCTTCCTAATGGTGGACCGGGTGATCAACGCCGGTAACGATCCGCGTAGGTTCGCCGCCGATTTGCTCGATCGGTTTCGCGACCTGATCGTGCTCGGAGCGGTCGGTGACGCGGATCGTACGGGCCTGCTCGACGGCCCGGCTGACCAGCTGGACCGCATGCGCGAACAGGTAGCCAGGTTCGGCGCCGCCGAGCTGACCCGGGCGGCTGAGGTGTTCAATGCTGGGTTGACCGAGATGCGCGGCGCGGCGTCGCCGCGGTTGCTGCTCGAACTGACCTGTGCGCGTGTGCTGCTGCCCGCTGCCGAGGCCGATGAGGCCGCAATGCTCGCCAGGCTGGAACGGGTGGAACGGCGCCTTGCCCTTGGCGATGCGGGCCAAGCCCCTGGCAATGCGGGCCACGCACCGGCCGAGATCCCCATGCCGGCACACGCGGCGCCGGGGCATGGCCAATCCGCGGGAGCAGCACCGGCGTCGGCCTCGTCCACATGGGCCCGGTCCACATCGCCCGCGTCGGTGCCGCCGCCCCCCGCACAAGCGCCGGCCACACACGCCCCACCCGCGCAACAGGCCCCACGCGTAAGGGCACCTTCGGCGTCAAAACCACCCGCGCAGGACCGGCCCGCGCAGGACCGGCCCGCGCAGGACCAGCCCGCGCAGGACCAGTATGCTACCGATTCCCCCGCATCCACTCCGCCACCGCAGACCTTCTCCGCCCCGGCTGCCGCGCCAGCCTCGCCGGGCGCAGCCACCTCGTCCGCCGCCTCCGCACCGGGCGTCCTCGATACCGAATCCCTCCGCCGCGGCTGGGATGGCATCCTCGATGCCGTTCGACAGGTGCGCAAGGTGTCCTGGATCCAGCTCAGCAACGCCGGCGTGGCGTCGCTCGAGGGCAACGTCCTCACTCTGGAGTTTGCCAGGGACGGGGAGCTGAAGGGCTTTACGGCCAGCGGTAGCGACGCGGTCCTTGCCCGGGTCCTGCATGATCGGTTCGGCGTGGACTGGCGCATCCGGGGAGTTCCAGCCGCGGGCCGTGGCCGTCTGGAAACGCCCGGTCTCGTGCCCGGCGGCCACGACCAGGTCACCGCCCACGTCGCGACTACAGGCAGCACGTCGGCAGCCGCGCGGCAGCGGCAGGCCGGCACATGCCGGCCCAGCGCAACAACCGGCGGCCCGGTAGGTCAGCCGGTACCGGCCATGCCAGCCGAGACGTCGGCTGAGATGCGGGCAGGAGAGCCCGATCTGGATGACGAGGCGGACATCTACGACGACGCCGCCGCCGATGGGCTGACGGGCATGGAGCTGATCAGACGCGAGCTCGGTGGCCAGGTGATCGGCGAGATCGACAATCAGGACGGGCCCGGGCGATCCGCAAGATAGCCAGAGCGGGTTTCCGGGGAACGCTTCACGCCTGGCAACGCAGCGGGGCGGGAGCGGGCAGTGCGGCAGGGTCGGGCAAGGGCGGGCCGGAAGGCACGGCGAAGCGTAGCGGGGCCGGGAAAGGCAACAGGCCCTGGAAGCGCAGGCGGGAGCACGGGGCCACTCGGCCCGCGGAAACGCTCTGCCACCGGGAGTGTACGGGGCATGTGCCTGCCGGACCGCCAGGCCGTAGGCTCTTAAGTAAATCGCTGTCGTCGTCGAGGGGGCGGATGTGAACCCGGGTGGCCCGTTGAACATGCAGCAACTGCTCGCCGAGGCGCAGAGGATGCAGGAGAAGCTGATGAGCGCCCAGCAGGAACTCGCCGATGCCTTTGTTCAGGGGACGGCGGGTGGCGGGCTGGTGACCGCTACCGTGAACGGCCAGGGTGAGCTGGTAGATCTCACCATCAGCCCAGCGGCAATAGATCCCGCCGAACCGGGTGAGACGGCGGAGACGCTCGCTGATCTCGTGCTCGCGGCGGTGCGGGACGCCAATCGGGCCGTCAGCGAACTGCAGCAGGAAAAGATGGGCCCGCTCGCGGAGGGCCTCGGCGGCCTGGGCGGCGCGGGCGGCCTCGGTGAACTGGGCGGCTCTGACGAGTTCGGCGGTCCTGGCGAGATTGGCGCCCCTGACGAATCGGGCGGCCCTGGCGGACCGGGTTTCCCCGGCCTGCCGGGTATGTGAGGCCGTGACGTGTACGAAGGGGTCATCCAGAACCTCATCGATGAGCTCGGCCAGCTGCCAGGTGTCGGGCCGAAGGGCGCGCAGCGCATCGCCTTTCACCTGCTGGCGGCCGACCCAGCGGACGTGCGGCGGCTCGCGGCCACGCTGCTCGAGGTTAAGGATCGGGTCAGGTTCTGCCGGAGCTGCGGGAACGTCGCAGAGGAGGATGAGTGCCGTATCTGCCGTGACACGCGCCGCGATCCGGCATTGATCTGCGTGGTCGAGGAGCCGAAAGACGTGGTGGCGATCGAGAGGACCCGTGAGTTCCGTGGGCGGTATCACGTGCTCGGTGGTGCCATCAGCCCGATCGATGGGATCGGCCCTGACGATCTGCGGATCAAGGAACTGATGACCCGGCTGGCGGACGGGACGGTCACCGAGCTGATCCTCGCCACGGACCCGAACCTCGAAGGCGAGGCGACCGCGACTTACCTGGCCCGGCTGGTGAGAACAATGGGGCTGCGGGTGACGAGGCCGGCGAGCGGCCTTCCTGTCGGTGGCGATCTGGAGTATGCGGACGAGGTCACCCTGGGCCGCGCATTCGAAGGACGGAGGCTGCTCGATGTCTGATACACCGGGCTCCGTGTCACATCTTCCTGGGTGGCCCGCGCGGCCAGGTCGCGAGGGCTGGGACGCACTTGCTGACCGGATCGCGCGAAGTGTCCAGGATTTCCTGGACGGGGTGGAGGCTCTCGCGCGGGGTGAGGGCGGTAACGAGACCGTTCCGCTGCTCCTGCTCGAGGTCTCGCAAATCCAGCTCGCCGGCGCGCAGCTCGGCGCGACCACGGATGTGATCCTGCCCGACAACTCCGAACCCGAGGTGGGAGCCGACCCGGACCTCGACGAGCTGCGGACCGGCCTGGCCAAGCGCTTCGCCCCCTATGACGATTACCTTGAGATCTTCGACCCGTACGCGGACAGCCAGGCCACCCCGTTTCGGCTTTCCGACGATGTGGCGGCCGTCGCGGCCGATCTGGTACACGGGCTCAAGCACTACCAGGCCGGCCCCTCGAGGCGCTGTGGTGGTGGCAGTACTCGTACTTCAACCACTGGGGCACTCACGGCGGCGCCGCGTTGCGGGCGCTGCACGCCGTGGTCGCGCACGCTCGGCTCGACGTGGACGAGGAATCCACACCCGGCTGATCACCGGGCGCACCGGGGCGGAGATCAAAATGCAGGCACTTTCGCTGCGAGGAGAGCCGAAGTTTTCGCACCCATCGGGCGTCCGCTAATGCCTCGCGGGTTTCCGGGCCGCCGTTAATGGCGCGGCGGGTCCTTGGTGTGCCCTGGCGGCGGGCTTTGCTCCCGTGAGCAGGCACAATCCATCTGGTGGGGAGTTCTTACAGGCCGCTCGGGCGGCCCGCCCGGGCCCGGTGCGAATAAATTGACTCATTGCGTCCCATGGCGGGCTGTATAAACTCGGTTCGTCCGCAACCAGGGCGGGCAGGGCAGGGCAGGCAGGCAGGGCAGGCAAGGCAGGCAAGGCAGGCAAGCTGTCGGCGGCATGGGTTGACGAGATCGGGGAGGAGTAACGCGTTCGTGGCTAACGGAGGGCTTGTCGTGCAGAAATACGGTGGTTCGTCCGTTGCCGACGCTGCTGGCATCAAAATGGTCGCGCAGCGCATCGTGGCGGCACGGAGGGCGGGGAACTCCGTCGCTGTGGTGGTGTCCGCGATGGGTGACACCACCGACGAGCTACTTGACCTCGCGCAACAGGTCAGCCCGCTGCCACCTGGCCGTGAGCTCGACATGCTGCTCACCGCTGGAGAGCGGATCTCGATGGCGCTGCTCGCGATGGCCATCGGCAACCTCGGGTATCAGGGCCGCTCGTTCACCGGGTCACAGGCGGGCGTGATCACCGATTCGGCGCACGGGAGGGCACGGATCATCGACGTGACACCCGGCCGTATCCGGGACGCCCTATCGGACGGCGCTATCCCGATCGTGGCAGGGTTCCAGGGTGTGTCCCAGACCAGCAAGGACATCACCACGCTTGGCCGCGGTGGCTCAGACACCACCGCGGTCGCGCTCGCGGCGGCACTCGGTGCGGACGTGTGTGAGATCTACACGGACGTCGACGGGATATTCACGGCCGATCCACGCATCGTGCCGGGTGCGCGGCGCATGCCGCGCATCAGTTACGAGGAGATGATGGAGATGGCGGCGTGCGGCGCCAAGGTCCTGCACCTGCGGTGCGTGGAATACGCGCGCCGGTACGGCATCCCCATCCACGTCCGGTCGTCGTTCAGCCAGCGTCCAGGCACGTGGGTAATGGGCAGCATGCTGACAATTGGCGAGGAACACCGAACAGGGGAAGAGATGGAGCAGGCGATCATATCCGGCGTCGCGCATGATCGGAGCGAGGCGAAGATCACTGTCGTCGGCGTGCCCGACAAGGTCGGCGAGGCGGCCAGGATCTTCCGCGCCATCGCCGATGCGGAGATCAATATCGACATGATCGTGCAGAACATCTCCGCCGCGGCGACCGCACGCACCGACATCTCATTCACGCTGTCGCGCGCCGACGGCCAGGCCGCGATGTCCGGTCTGAAGCGTCTGCAGCAGGAGGTCGGCTTCGAGTCGCTGCTCTACGACGACCGGATCGGCAAGGTTTCGCTGATCGGCGCCGGTATGCGCTCGAACCCGGGCGTCAGCGCCACCTTCTTCAGTGTGCTTGCCGCGGCAGGCGTCAACATCGAGATGATCTCGACGTCGGAGATCCGGATCTCGGTCGTGGTCGACGAGCACGACGTCGACACCGCGGTGACCGCCACACACCGGGCATTCGACCTCGACGTGGATCAGGTCGAGGCCGTCATCTATGGGGGGACGGGCCGGTGAAGGGCGCCAAGCCCACGCTTGCAGTGGTCGGCGCCACAGGCGCGGTCGGCACGGTCATGCTGGACCTGCTGTCCACCAGGGCCGACGTCTGGGGGGAGATTCGCCTGGTCGCCTCGCGCCGCTCGGCCGGAACGAAGCTCAAGGTCCGTGGTGAGGAATTGGAGGTCGCCGCGCTCTGCGCGGAGGTCTTCGACGGAGCGGACGTGGCCATGTTCGATGTGCCCGACGAGGTGTCGGCGGAATGGGCGCCGGCCGCGGCCGGGCACGGCGTCGTCGCCGTCGACAACTCCGGTGCATTCCGCATGGACCCCGACGTCCCGCTTGTCGTCCCTGAGATCAATCCCGAGCAGATCGCGAACCGGCCTCGCGGGATCATCGCGAACGCCAACTGCACGACCCTTTCGCTGATCGTGGCGGTCGGTGCGCTGCACCGCGCCTTCGGGCTTACGGAGATGGTGGTCGCCTCCTACCAGGCGGCTTCGGGTGCGGGCCAGGCGGGTATCGACACGCTCTACGCACAGCACGGCAAGGTGGCCGGTACCCGTTCCCTCGGCCAGCGCGCCGGGGACCTGCGCGGCGCGGTCGGCGACTTCGGCCCGTTCCCCGCACCGCTCGCTCTTAACGTCGTGCCCTGGGCAGGATCGCCCAAGGAAGACGGCTGGAGCTCGGAGGAGCTTAAGATCCGGAACGAGTCGCGGAAGATCCTCGGCCTGCCGGACCTCAGGGTCTCCGCGACCTGCGTCCGGGTGCCCGTCATCACCACGCACTCGGTCGCGGTGCATGCCGTGTTCGCAAGCCAGGTCAGCCGGGAGGAAGCGCAGCGCGTACTGGCAGGCGCGCCCGGCGTGCTGCTGGCCGACGATCCTGAGCACCTTGAATTCCCTACGCCCGCCGACGTCGTCGGCACCGACCCGACCTGGGTCGGGCGGGTACGCCGCTCACCTGACGACCCGCACGCGCTCGACTTCTTCGTGTGCGGTGACAACCTGCGCAAGGGCGCCGCGCTGAATACGGCGCAGATCGCCGAACTCGTCGCCGCCGAGCTCACCGCAGGCTGACCGACCCGGCCCAGCTTTCATGATCACGGGCAGCGTTCCCTGGGTGCATTCGCCAGGAAGTTAGCGTGATCATGAGCGTGAGCGGCCTGCCGCAAAGCCGTTCGGGGATCATCAGCAGACCGTTACGTGGGACACTGCGGCACGGGTCCCGCATGTCCGGCGCAGTCGGCAGCGCTCGACGCGAGCCTCGCCAGGTGGCGGGCGAGCTGATCAAGCGGAACAGCCGTCTGGTCCCCCGTGACCATGTCGCGGACCGTCACGACGCCTGCCTCGCGCTCGGTGCTGCCGTAGATCAGGCACCACCGGGCGCCACGATCGCTTGACCACTTGAGCTGCCGGCCGAGCTTGCCCGAGGACCCCAGGTACACGCTCGCGCGAAGGCCGGCGCTGCGCGCAGCGGCGGCGAAGGTAAAGCCCTGGGCGGCGTATTCCCCGCCAAGGACCGCCACCGCCACGTCGAGGCTGCGCGCACCGCCGCTGCCGTCGTGAGGGATCAGCGGGAGGATCCGCTCGATACCGAGCGATCCGCCGCACGCGGGCACGTCGGGTCCACCCAAAGCCTCGATCAGGTGGTCGTAGCGCCCGCCCGAGGCGATCGATCCGGGCACGCCAGGCGCGATCACCTCCCAGATCGGGCCGGTGTAATAGCTCAGGCCCCGCACGAGGCGCGGTGTGAACACGATGCGGCCTGGCGGCATCAGATCTGTCACCAGTTCGAGGACCCGGTCGACCTCCGCCAGGCGGGCCGCGCGGGCCTCGGTGGGTTCGAGCGCCGCGCGCACCGCCTTGACCGCGTCAGACCCGGTCATCACCCCGACTAGTTCCGTGGCCGTCTCGCGCGAAAGGCCACGCGAGACAAGTTCGGCAATCACTTCATCAGGGGTGAGCTTGTCCAGCTTGTCGAGGGTGATGAGCACGCCAGGCCCGACTTCTTCCTGCACGCCGAACGCTTCGAGCAACCCGGAAAGCGCGCGCCTTGAGTTGAGCAGGAAGGTGAACTCGCCTATCCCGAGTTCGGTGAGCACGTCGTTGACCGCGCAGATGATCTCGGCGTCGGCGAGCAGGGAGACCGAGCCGAGGGTATCCAGGTCGCATTGGACGAACTCGCGGTAGCGGCCCTTGCCCGGACGGTCGGCCCGCCAGACCGGGCCCATCGCATACCGCTTGTAGGGCGAGGGCAGGCGGCTCCCGTACGCGGCGGCTACTCGCGCCAGCGGCACGGTCAGGTCATAGCGCAGGGCCAGGTCCGCCTCGCCTGACGCCTCGTGCTCACCACGGCGCAGGATCTTGAAGATCAGCTTGTCGCCCTCGTCGCCGTACTGCCCCGTGAGCACGTCGAGCCGCTCGAATGCGGGAGTCTGCAGCGGCTCGAAGCCGTACCGCGTGAATACCGTACGGATGGTCCCGAACGCGCGTTCGCGTACAGAGAGTTCGGCGGCCAGGAAATCACGTGTTCCCGAGGGGGGATCGAACTGCGTCGGCATGTGCCCATGTTCCCGGACGCGGGCACGTCGCGTCACATGGATCAGGCGCCGCCGCGCCTGGCCGGTGGCCGAGGAATACCATGCGCCCGCCTACGGTCGTTATGTGGCAGGGCTTTGGCGAATACCGGGTACCACGAGCAGGCGGGAGGTTGTGCACTGCTGAGGTCGCGGGCCTGGCGAGTTCTCGCGGTGGCTCCCGGCGCATACCGCAACAGCGTTCAGGACAGCCGGGTAACGGTCGCGGAAACTGAGAGCCGGTGACAAGCGCCCTCCCACGCGGGCGCCGCCCGCGGCGTGCCCGGCCGCGGCGAAAGCACAGGAACGTATGGAAGGAGCGGTGCGGTGACCCGCCGTGGCTGGGTCCTCTTCACAGTGATGGGCGTGATCTGGGGCCTCCCCTATCTGCTGATCAAAGTCGCTGACGGCGGGGTGCCCGTACCGGTTCTCGTGTTCGCGCGGACCGGGATAGGCGCGCTCGTGCTGCTGCCCCTTGCGCTGCGCCGCCGCGAGCTTGGTGCGATGCGCGCGCACTGGCGGTGGCTGGTGGTGTTCGCCGTGGTAGAGGTCATCCTGCCGTGGGTCCTGTTGTCCGACGCTGAGCGACGGTTGCCCAGCTCGCTGACCGGGATGCTGATCGCGTCCGTGCCGATCATCGGTGCGGTCCTTGCCCGCCTGACCGGCGACAACGACCGGCTCACCGTGGTGCGATGGGCGGGCCTGGCGCTCGGGCTTGGCGGCGTGGCACTGCTCGCCGGGCCCACGGCCCGCGGCGGAGACGCCTGGCCGGTCACGGAGGTGCTGCTCACAGCGCTCGGCTATTCAATTGGCCCGCTGATCGCCAGCCGCAAGCTGAGCGGCGCTCCCAGCCTTGGCGTGAACGCCGTGTGCCTTTCATTCGCCGCTCTGGTCTACGCACCGTTCGCGGCGCTGACCTGGCCACACGCGGTGCCGCATGGCAACGTGATCGCGTCCATCGTGGCACTCGGGCTGGTGTGTACAGGCGCCGCCTTCATGTTCTTTTTCGCGCTCATCGCGGAGGTCGGCCCGGCCAGGGCTACCGTGATCACTTACGTCAACCCCGCGGTCGCGGTAGCCCTCGGGGTGGCGGCACTCGGTGAGCGCCTGACGCCCGCCATCGCGGCGTCGTTCGTGCTGATTCTCGCGGGATCCTTCTTCGCCACACGGTCCGGCGTCGCCCGGGTGCGCGAACGCGGGCCAGGGCCACGGCCGGAAGCGGCGCAGGAAGGGCCGGCGGAGCCCGCCCCGTCGCGGCCACGGGCATAGTAAACCGGCCACAAGCACACGCCGAAGCTTTCCGTCGCCGTATCGGTTGACGCCAGCTCCGCCAGCTCCGCCAGCTCCGCCAGCTCCGTCAGCTCCGCCAGCTCCGTCAGCTCCGCGTGCCAGGCGGAACGGCAGCTGGGCGGCGGCTAGCCGCGTCGCCGCACACCTGAACCCGCAGGCAGGGCCGGACGGCTAGTCGCCAGTCTGATCGTCGGTCGGCGCGCCAGAGGCGTTGGCTTTGACGGACTCGATCCCGTTCAGCGCGGACCGCTTGCTCTCATAGCTCTCGCTTGTCGCGATCACCTGACCGTTGCTCGCGAGCAGGTTGAAGTGGTACTTGCCGCTGCTGCCCTTCTTGAGCTGGAACCTGCCAGCCATATGCTTCCCCCTTGCTCAGACATCTCCCGTGACCCTGTGTGGGGCATCCTTCCCAGGCGCCAGTGATCGACACCTGGCACCCGTTCATCAGCGGGATGCCGCGCGCTCTGGTCATCTGGCCCGCGGGTTTCAAGGCCGATCCATAACGGCTCACGCGAGGTGTCACCCGGCTGTCCGGTGCGATACGTACCTCGTCATGCGCACGCGGTGCGTCTTATTGCGATGTCGGCCGGGTACCACGCGCTGAGGTCAGCGGAGCAACACCCACACAGGGTGATGGGCCGTGGCAACTGCGCCGCGGGGGTGCCACGCGTGTGCTTAACGTGCCTGACATCGACGCCGCGTATCAGGAGCTGCTTGACAAGGGGCCGGGTTCTACGCGGAGCCGTTCAGGATCAATGATGGGCCGCTGGACGGGCGACCGTGACAAGGAGCCGCGATGACCCGCCGGGTTCACCCCGCAGGGGTGATGTATCAGCCGGGGCCGGGCAGACAGAGTGACCTCTGGTGCGCCCCCGCGTGGGGAGCGAATGCGTCCGCGGCCAAGAGGCAGGACGGGGCCCGGTAGGAGGGAAGCCACATGTCCGACAACGATGTTCTTTACGTGCTCGCGGCAGCGTACGGGAATGTGGACGACGCGGTGTCCGACTACGAGGCGGTCAAGGCGCTGTACGCCGCCGTGAAGACGTCGCACGACTTCGACGCCGCAGTGATCGCTAAGGATGCCGGCGGAGACGTAGCGATCGTGAAGAAGCATGAGCAGCCTACGCGGCACGGCGCCGCCGTCGGGCTCGGGTGGGGCCTCGCCGCTGGCGTGGCCGTCGCGCTCTTCCCTCCGATCGGCATTCTCGGCGCGGTCGCGGTCGGCGCTGGTGGCGGGGCGGCGATCGGCGCCGTGGCCGGTCACGCTGCTGGCGGCATGAACCGCAGCGACCTCAAGGAACTTGGTGAGACGCTCGACGCAGGCACAGCGGGGCTCATCGTGGTGTACGAGACGAACCTCGCCGACCAGATCGCTGCGAACGTCAAAGCGGCAAACCGGATCGTTTCCAAGGCGACCGACATGGCGGCCGACCAGCTTGCGGCCGACCTGAAGAAGGCGGGCCAGAGTGTGGGCGATGCCCGACCGGCCGACGCCTCGCCGGCGTCGGCCTAGACGGAAGCGCTGGTCGAGGTTGGGTTACCCGTGACCACGCGCGATGAGCAAGAGCTTGCGCGGCAGGCGAGACAGCCCGCGTGCTGTTCGCCCGAGCGGGCGGGGACGGAACGTGCGACCCCGGCACCCGGGACTGCGGGACCCGGGACTGCGGGACCCGGGACCTCGCCTGCGGTTGGGCAAAAAGGCGACCGCAGCCGGCCGCACCCACAGCCCCTTCTGGCGGTCCCAGGTGGCCGTTTCCTCATGGGCACCGACGATCCGGCCGGTTTCGCCGAAGACGGTGAGGGTCCGGTGCACGCGTGCGAACTCGATCCGTTCGCGATCGACCCCTACGCCGTAACCAACGAGGCTTTCGCCCGCTTCATAACCGCGACCGGTTATCACACCGACGCGGAGCAGTACGGCTGGTCGTTCGTCTTCCACCTCCTCCTTCCCGACGACTTCCCGCCCACGCGCGCGGTCGCGGCCGCGCCTTGGTGGCGGCAGGTCGAGGGTGCCGACTGGGCTCACCCCAATGGTCCTCAGTCGGGGCTCACAGGGATCGAGCGGCATCCGGTCGTGCACGTCTCATGGAATGACGCGCGTGCCTACTGCTCGTGGGCCAGCCTGCGGCTGCCCACAGAGGCCGAGTGGGAGTGCGCGGCACGCGGTGGCCTGGCCCAGTGCCGGTATCCCTGGGGCGACGAGTTCGCTCCTGGCGGTCGGACCATGTGCAACATCTTCGAGGGCAGGTTCCCTGACACGAGCACAGGCGCGGACGGCTACCTCTCCACCTGCCCGGTGGACGCGTTCCCGCCGAACGGCTACGGCTTGTACAACGCGGCGGGCAATGTCTGGGAGTGGACGCAGGACTGGTTCAGCCCGTCCGCGCACCGCACTGCGGCCCGTCGGAACCCACTGGGGCCGCGGAAGGGCCTTGGCAAGGTCATCAGGGGCGGTTCCTACCTGTGCCACGACTCCTACTGCAACCGCTACCGGGTCGCCGCGCGAACCATGAACTCTGTCGACGCCTCAACGGGAAATCTTGGCTTCCGCGTCGCGGGCCGGCCGTGATTGGGCGCACCCGCGCGCCACGCGGTGGCAGTGGCTTTCGTGATCATGAATCGGGTGGCCGCTGCGCGCCGGCGGGCGTGCGATGTTCGATGAGCTGAAGCCGCTATTGGGTGTGGTCGGCTCAGGTGAGCGCCCGCTAGCCGATGCGCGCCTCATGGCGCAGCAGGGCGGGCAGGTCGGCGGGTTCGGGTGTCACGCCCGTCAGCCCGCGCGCGGCAAACCATCGGGCCACGTTGACCGCGTCTCGCGCCAGGAACGACGCGCCGCGCGGGTTGGCTATCACATCGACCACCTGGGGGAGGTCGATGATCACGAGGTTGCCGTGGTGAACGAGCAGGTTGTAGGCGGACAGGTCGCCGTGGGCAAGGCCGTGGCGGGCGAGCGTGACAAGCGCCTGCACAAGCTGGTCCCACAGCCCCGCGATTTCGCTGCCCCGGCCTGGCGTCTCCGCCAGCTGGGATGCTGCGCTACCGTCCGGCTCGCCGATGAACTCGAGCAGTACCTCGGTGCCGACGATCTGGACAGGGTAGGGCACGGGCACGCTCGCCTCGTACAGCTGGCACAGGGCGGTGAACTCGGCGTTCGCCCATTGCGCGGCCATCATCTGCCTGCCGAACGAGGTCCGGTTAGCGACTGCCCGGGTGGTTCTGGACCTGCGGTCGCGGCGACCTTCCAGGTAACCGCTGTCACGGTGGAACATCCGGTGCTCGGCGCCTCTGTAGCGCTTGGCGGCGAGCAGGCATGATTGGCCCGTTCCTGGCACGCCGCGCCGCACAAGAAAGACGTCGGCTTCCTTGCCGGTCTTCAGCACTCCGAGCTCAGAGTCGACCGCCGCCAACTCGGTGACCAGCCAGCGCGGGTGTGGCCGGGGTCCGCGCTCTCCGGCCCTGGATCGGTCCCAGGTCGACCAGCGATTGCCTTCCTGCAGGCCGTCGACGGCATCGAGCGCGTCCTCGGCGGGCAGCGAAGGGCGATGGCGGTTGCGCTTTTCGAAGGTTCTTTCTTCGTCGTCAAAACGCCGCTTGCCGCGGCGGGACGATGTGAAGTCTGGCACTGATGGTGCTCCTCAGGCGGGTTGCGGTCAGGGCATGCGGCATTGGCCGCCCAATGGGCATAGACATCTGTCGCCCTCCCTTCCGCTCGACCGGCGTTGCCGGTACCTACCTGTTCGGCCTGACACTCCCACACACGCTCACCGGGAGCAACCGGATTTCGCCTCGGAGCTGGTATCGCGGCCCGTTAGCTGCCGAGCGCCTCCGCCGACGCCGCGGCGTCCGCGATCACCGCCGCGACCTGGTGGCGCGGCAGGCTGATGAGGGGGCCGTCCAGCATCTGCCCGTGGCGGGCCGCGGCATGCGCCACGGTACGGGCATCACGTTTGGTAAGCGGGCCGTCGGCGAAGTCACGGCTGATGTGGACGATCCCATCGCGCCACACGTTGCCGACCTTCCCGTGAGCACGCCGCAGGATCCAGTGAGCGAGGCGGGCCGGCCGGGGAAGCGGCTCCGGATCCACGGCCTCGGCGACGACAAGCGCGTGCCGCGCATCAGGCTGACTGCGCAGGAAACGCAGCAGGTACTTCGCGCGTAGAAGGCCCGCAAGCGACGCCTGGGCCGCTTCGCTGCCCAGGTCGGGATGGTTGTTGCGGACCAGCGCCGCGACGATGTCTGCGTTGGCCGCAAGCAGCGCGCGCAGCAGCCACGGCCCGGGATCCTCGGACAAGTCGGCCAGCACGGCGAACGGCCCGCGGCGCGCGACATTGGGCGGAAGTCCCGCCGCAAGCAGGGTGCCGAGCCGGAGCTTGACGGCGTCCTCATCGGCATCGTGCCATCCGTTGCCGACGAGGGCCCGGATCGGGAACCCGGCCTCGGACGTCATGCGGCGCGCATCCAGGAGCACCCGGTCACGAACGGGTGAACTCTTCTCGATCGCCTGCGGACCACCGGTATAGATGCCCTGGTTTGTGCCGGTGCGGGCGTCGAGGCGGCCGAGGCCGCGCCAGGTTCGCGACGTCGGACGCCACACGTACAGGTCGCTGGAACTGCCGACCGCCTGAGCGCCGTCGTAGCGGTTGAAGTGCGGCAGGACCGCCTCATAGGCGAGGTTCAGGCGGTGCGCGGCGGACTGGGCCTGCAGGCCAAGCGTCGGCTGGCGGTCACTGTATCCATACGCCATGATGACGCGGCCGTTGTCGCGGTTGCCTAGGCCATGTAGCCCGCGAGCGACGAAGAGCTCGACGCCCTCCGGCGTGTACGGGGGATCGGTGAAGACCAGGTCCGCGCAGCCGATGGCCAGCTCGGGAAGCCCGAAACGCAGGTCGCCAAACAGGCACAGGACGCCGAGGTCCAGGCTCGTGGCCTGGTGGTCGATGAATTCCAGGGTCGGCTCGTCGAGGTCGACCACGACAGCGGTCGCGTCGCGGTTGACCTGCCCAACGGCCAGTGAGGTCAGGTCGTGGTCGCCCACGTACAGGACGACGGTGCCCGCGAGGTCGTAGGTGCTGTCCAGCCATAGCGCGCGGCGCACGACGGTCTCTGCGGTTGCCCGCACGTGGTCGAGATCGGCGCGGGACACAGGCGCCGCGCGGATCAGTTCCGCTATAAACGTCACGATCGGTGCCGCGGCGGCGAGCCGGCCCGCAAGGGGGTCAGCCGGCTCGGTGCGCGCCATCTGATCGGAGCCGAACCGCAGGCGGTAGGCGGCGGCTCTTTCTGGCCGAATCCGTATCGTCGCCCCTTGGCACACCAGATCACGGGCCGCAGCGTCCAGGACCTCCTCCACGGTCCTGCGGGGCAGGGTAGAACGCTGCACGAGCGAGGCAATGTCGAGCGGCTCCCCGGTCAGCAGCGCGACGAGGCGGCGAAGGCGCCTGCTGTCTGGCCGGCGGCGGGCGACGAGTTCCCCCACGGCATCCATGGGCTCGGCGGGGCCGCCGGGCTCGGCTCCGGCCACGTCGGCAGTGCCAGCCCGCGTCTCGTCAGTAGGCATGCCGCCAGTCTCGCATCGGGCGCGAGGGAACTTGAGGCACCGGTCCGTCCGGACACGCCTCCGCGTGAGCCGTTCTGTATCGGGTGTGGCGGGCATATTGATCCCAAACGGCTGCTGCGGCTATTCCACCCTGGTACGTGCGAGGTCGCCCGTGCTTTCCTCGCGCTGGAGTACGCAGGTTCCGTGATCGGGGCTGCGACTGAGGTGCCACGATGTGCCCGTTCGTGGACCGCCTGCGTTCTGTCAGGTGCCGCGCGCGGTACCTGACCGTGGCGCGCGCCAGGACGACACACGGATCCGGGCCAGAATCCACAACGCCTGCGCCCCATCTCGCCAGGTAATTTTCTTGCCAGCCTCACGGCTGCGGGCTCGGTAGGTGATCGGCACCTCGAACGGGCGGATCCGGCGAGCCAGCAGCTTTCCGGTGATCTCTGCCTCCATCCCGAAGCCGTCGGAGGTGATGTTCAGGCTGCGATAAAGCTCCAGGGGCATGAGCTTGAAGCAGGTCTCCAGATCGGCGATGTAGGAATTAAACAGGATGTTTGCGGCGGTGGTTACGCCCTTGTTGCCCATGACATACCAGTAGGAGTATGCCGAGTGGCTACCGAAGGTCCGGCTGCCATACACCACCTCGGCCTCGCCGCGAAGCACTGGCTTGAGGAGCTCAGGGATATCCTCCGGCCTGTATTCCAGGTCGGCATCGAAGGGCTGCACATAGTCGCCGGTCGCCGCTGCGGCCGCAGTGCGCACGGCGGCTCCCTTGCCCCGGTTCACGGGGTGCCGGAGCTTGATGAGCCGTTCGTCATGCAGACCGTCGATAATCTCGGACGTTCCGTCCGTGCTTGCGTCATCGACGACCACCAGCTCAATCGGGCAGGGGAAGCTCACGTCGAGCAGGCCCTTGATTGCGCTCTGGACCGTCTCGGCTTCGTTGTAGACGGGCATCAGAATCGAAAGCAACACGGCACGCGTCATCCCATTCTTCTCTTTGTGATTCTCTTTGCGACCACTCTGGGCGTGGTGTTCTTTAGGCTGCGCCGGGTACGTGATCAGATCGTCTCTGGGTGCCCGCGGAACCACGCGATGATGCGCGCCAGGCCGTCCTCCAGGGCGACCTCGGGCTTCCACCCGAGGACCTCGCTAGCGAGATCGATCCTCGGCTGCCGCACCATGGGATCGTCCTGGGGGCGCGGGACAAACGTGATCGGCGACTCTGACCGCGTCATCTCCCGGATCGTCTCGGCTAGCTCCAGGATCGACAACTCGTTCGGGTTGCCGAGGTTCATCGGGCCGGGATGAGACGACCGCAGCATCCGCAGGATGCCCTCGACCAGGTCATCGACGTAACACACCGACCGTGTCTGGCTGCCGTCGCCCGATACCGTGATCGGCTCGCCCCGCAGCGCCTGGCGGGTGAAGGTCGGGATGGCGCGACCGTCGTTCCTGCGCATCCGGGGCCCGTAGGTATTGAATATCCGAATAATCTTCGCGTCCACCCCATGCTTCTTGCGGTACGCGACGGTCAGCGCCTCGGAGAAACGCTTCGCCTCGTCGTAAACGGCACGAGGGCCGACCGGGTTGACGTTGCCCCAGTAGTCCTCGCCCTGCGGGTGGACCAGCGGATCGCCATAGACCTCGGACGTGGAGGCAAGCAGGAAGCGGGCACCCTTCTCACGGGCCAGTCCCAGGGCGTGCATGGTCCCGATGGAGCCGACCTTGAGCGTCTCGATGGGCAGTTCGAGGTAGTCGGCCGGGCTCGCTGGGCAGGCGAAGTGCAGCACCGCGTCCACCGTCCCGCCCACGTGGACGTACTCGCTAACGTCGCATCGGATCAGGCGGAACGCCGGATTCTCCATCAGCTGCCCGACGTTGTCTGGCGTGCCGGTGCAGAAGTTGTCCAGGCAGATCACAGAACAGCCGTCGGCGAGCAGCCTTTCCGACAGGTGCGAGCCGAGGAACCCGGCCCCCCCCGTGATGACGACCGTGTCAGCCATCAGACACCACAACTCCTTCCCGCAAGCTCCCGCGCGATGAGCTGGCACGACTCCGCCGCGTCAACGAGGCTGACCCGGGGTCACGCCTCACGATTGATCGCCCGGCTATATTCTGAATGCCCGTGCTATCACACGAATAGCGGGCGACCACATTCAGTACCCTTCTTAGGGTATTACAGGATTCACCGCTAAGGTTGCATATCCTGATATAAAGCGGTGTACGGGCGAGGTCGCTGTAGAGTGCGGGGGTGACACCGGTCGCCGGATGGTCGATCGCGGGAAGGCTCCTCGTCGATGGAGGCGAGCTGGTCAGGTGGGTGTGATGCGCCCTCTGCGGGTGCGCGGATACGGCGCGGGCAGCGGTGCATCCCTCCGGGCCGGCCGAAGGCATGGTGGCACGCGCATCGGGTGTGCCGCGATCGTCTCCGCAGCTGCCGTGATGCTGGGGCTGAGTGTGCACCATGGCTTGCAGCTCAATGAAGCGCAGGTCAGCCCAGGGGCGATCAAGGCCTGGACGAAATTCGACCGCCAGGAAGAGTGCATTTATCACGCCATACGGTCCGAGCTGCCGAAGGGCGCCACCGTCTACATCGACGATCATGTTGTGTATGACGCTCAGCGATTGGCCGAACTGTCGACCCTGTGGGCCGTCCCACAGGCGAGTGCCGCTGCCGCGCGATGGACGCTTTCCCTGGTTCCAGGGCACGCATGCTCAGGGCTATCGCTGGAGGTTCGGCGCACGTGAGGGCACTGGTGGTGGTGATTGTGGGGCTGGGCTTTCCCGGCCTCCTGCCGGCGGTGGCAGTGGCGCGCCGCTGCCCGGCGCTGGTCTTTCTCGCCCCGCTCATAGGGGCGGGCATGGCCGCGGTGGCGGTCGAGCTCGAACTCGGTGTAGGCGGGTCGCTGCCCACGTGGTACGTGGTGGTGGCCGGGATCGTCAACGTCGCGGTAATGGCGTGGTGGCTGGCGGCCAGAAGGTTTCGGCCGCAGGCGGGTCCGCCATGGACGTGGTCCATCGTCACAGTGGTCGTCTTGCTCGGCGCGATGATCGTCCCGCTGACTGGCCTACGCGCCCATATGATCGGCTACGACGCCAACGCAATCTGGTTGACCCACACCTTGATGGTGTCGGGCGGACACCACGAACTGCTCACGGGCCTGCGGAACGTCGCATACTCATTCTCCAACCCGGATTACCCGCCACTCGTGGCAGCCGCCGGTGCCCTGGCATTCGCGCTCTTCGGACGGGGCAATCTGGCTGTTGTCATGGAGGTGACGGCGTTGCTGAACGCCTGTGCCCTCGGGGTCGTGGGCGTGGGCGTCGCAGCCGTTGGCAGCAGGGGACGTCCGCGGCGCGCATAGCCGCGCTGGCCGCGGCAGGGGCCGTCTGCGTGGTGGGCTTCGCGGTCGCCGGCTACTACGGCGTCTACGGATATGCCGACCTGCTGTGGGCTGCGGCCGCCGTGGGTGCGGTTGTCTGGGGTCTGGTCCTGCCCACGAGCACCCGGGCACTCGTCATCGCCTGGATCTGCGCCGCCGTAGCCAGCCTGACCAAGAACGAGGGGCTCGCCACGGCCCTCGTCGTGCTGGTCCTGATCGCCCTTCGGTACCGGCCACTGGTGCTGCCAAAGCTTCGGCGGCCTGACGCGCACACTGACCCTCGAGATCGCGGCGTGGTGGTATGGCCCGTGGTACCGAGGTGGGCGGAACGTGCTGCGTTCGTCTTGGTGCCAGCACTGCCCGGACTGGCCTGGGCCGGGCTGGTCCGTCTCATCGGCCTCCACGACGCCTTCTTCATGTCGTCCTCGACGGAGTCGCCGGCCAGTCGTGCCGACGCCACATTCCACGGCATGGCTGCGCACCTCGCCGTCGTGCCTGTCGCCCTCGCGGTGCTCGTCGCCGGATGCTGCTTCGTGCGCAGGGACCGGGCACGCGCCCGCCTCGGGAGCCCGGCGTGGCTGTGGACGGTGTGCCTCATCTCATTGGCGATCATCTTCGCCACCTATGTGTTCGGTTCGATGGAGATCCACTGGTGGCTGGGTACCAGTGTTGACCGGACAACCATCTTCGCCCAGTTGCTGCTGTACACCGATCTCGCCATCTGGCTGGTCATCGCGTTCGGCAGCGGTACTGCCACCCATGCGCATAGCGAACAGCGAGACGTTCCCCTTGCGCATAGCGAGCGGCGAGACGCTTCCCAAGTGGCAGCGCGAACTGACGAGTGAGGACCGCGTGACAGCGCATCGAGGGTCAGTGGGCCCGCTCGGGGCTAGTGGGGCGTGCCGCCGCGTGTACCGCCATCCGGGCCTGCATGGCGGGCGGACCAGCGATTCGCCGCCCTCGGTGCGACAGCGATCAGCAGCCAGCAGTACATGGCCACGCTGGTGTTCACCCACGCCAGGCCGATGGACAGACAGATGACGATCGCGGTCGCCGCCGCGCGCGTCAGTCCGGCCCGCACTTCCCCTGCGTCGGTCTGTGAGGTCAGGAGACCCTTACGGCGCCCGAAGACAAGTGTCGCCTGGGTGGCCAGGCTGGCGAGCAGCAGATTGAGGGCGAAAATGTCGACCGCGAGCGGATTGGAGGCGTACTCGCCCAGCAGGTTGCTGGTGAACGGCATGACCGTGATGGTGAACAGGAAGGCGAAGTTCCACCAAACCAGACCCTCCCGCTGGCCGGTGACCTGACGGAACACCCCGTGGTGGACCAGCCAGAACTGGGCGATCACGTAGAACGAGATCACGTAGCTGATCAGCTGGTCAGCGCCCTTGCCCAGCGTTGTGGCGAGTTCGGAGGCTGAGGTCGGATGGGCAGCCTGAGCCACGGGCGGCACCTTCAGCTGCAGGACCAGGAGGGTAAGGGCAATGGCCACCACGCCGTCGGACAGGGTAAGCAGCCGCTCCACGCCCGGCAGGTCGTCGCGGCGGCTGCTTGGGCGGGAATCCATGGACATCGCTACCCAGCCTCCCAGATCGCCTGCAAGGTGCCGTTAGCTCACACGGCGCGCAGCAAGCGCTGCGGCTCGGCGACTGGCGCCTCACGCGCGGTTTCGAGCGCAGAGCGGATACTGGCGCCGACCGCCCGAGCCACCGGTGGCGGGAAGGCGTTGCCGATCTGGCGGTAGGCCGCCGTCTTGCGTCCAGAGAACCGCCAGCTCGGTGGGAAGCCTTGGATGGCTGCCGCCATCGGCAGCGTCAGCCTCGGAATGTGATCGACAGGGTCGGCCGGCCTCGGCGGCACATCGGCTAGGCCCTTGCCGTCGACGTGCAGCTGGCGCCAGGCCGCGCGGGCGCGCGTAGGGCCAAGATCGGGTCCGCCGTGTTTGCGGGAGCCGCCTACCAGCGTTGCGCCGACGCCGTTGGCCTTCCTGGCCCAGGCGTCGGCCCCCTTCCAGCCATCGGCGGCCATGAGGTCACGGAGAGTCTCACCGACGGTTGGCGGTGTCTTGATTGCCCTCGGCCACTCGAAGTGCTTGTAGGCATCCGCCGTCATGGCTACCAAGATGAAGCGCGGGCGTAGCTGCGGCACGCCGAACTCACTTGCGTTCAGCACTTGCCAGTCGGTCTCGTAGCCGAGCTCATGCAGCCGGCCGAGAACCTGCTCGCGGTAGCCTGCGAAGCGCGCCGTGGACAGGCCGCGCACATTCTCAAGCATCACCGCGGTCGGTTCGCACTCTTCAACGAGACGCAGCGCCTGGGGGAAAAGGTCACGTTCGTCGTCCGCGCCAAGCTGCTTGCCGGCGATCGAGAACGGTGGGCACGGGACGCCACCGGCCAGAAGGTCGACACGCTGGTAGTCGGCATACCTGAAGTGATGAACATCCTGTGGGACCACGTTCCAGCGGGACCGGTTCAGCCGCAGCGTCTCACAGGCGTCCAGGTCGATCTCAACCGCCGCCACATGGGCGAAGCCCGCCTGTTCGAGGCCAAGCGACTGGCCGCCCGCGCCGGCGCATATCTCTAGGCACGTCAGTTCAGGCACAAAAGCCCCTATCGTATTAAGGCTTGTTCTCGGTCAGGTGGACCGAATCACTCGGCGATGGGATCGCTGGTGAAGAAGGCGCCACGAGCCCCACGTGGCTCTGCGGTGCGCACAAGCCTCCCACGCTCCGGTACTCTACAGATCTTGGTGATCCACTTCCAGGAGGCGATCGCACAAGCGTTCGACGTGTCGCGGTGGGAAAACTCGCGTGCCTCCGGCCCCCTCCGGCCAAGGCGGGCCGGGAGCACGGAGGCGGCACACTAGGCCCGCAAGTCCTCCCACAGGCTGTCGTTGTCCAGCCGCGGTGTTTCTGCCGCGGGGGGCTTGCAATGCCCAACGCGCATGATCATCTGCGGGAACTTGGGCCACGGCCACCAGGGATTCCCGGGCCTGTCCTTTTTGTTCTCGTTGGATGGTTCGAGTGGCTGCGTATAGAACGATGCCACCACGTTGCGGCGGGCGGCCGTCAGCAGGACCCGTTGCAGGCCCTGCCCGGCACGGAGCCAGTCAGTCCGTGTGTTGGTGTCCGTCGAAAGCGCCAGCAGCCGCGTATGCTTCTCGAATCGCTTCAGCTCGCGTTCCCCGGGCCCGTGCCATTCAAGCCCCAGGTCACGGTAGGGAACATGGCCATTCGCCGGTAGCGGGCCGAAGGCCTCGGGCGGAATCCCCAGACCGCAGCTTGGCATGGGCTCGTTCGTGTATTGCCGAAGCTCCGCCCGATATTTTCCCCGCCAATCTGTGTCTTCATTGACCTTGCGGTTGGCCTCCTTGATGGCGGCCAGCAGCATGTGAGTCTCATGCCGGTGCAACAGCCGCAGATAGGCCCGCTCTTGCCAGCCCGCATGTTCAAGCTCGGCCACGATGTTCAAGCCAACGAGTTCCTTTTCGAATGGCTGACGGTTCGTGTGCCGCCACCAAATCGCCTCGTGAAGCCGCTGCTCTGTGATGGTCGGCGGATGCGCACGGCTGGTCACGATCTCCACAGATGCGAGCAGGTCCGGCTGGTTCTCCGCGTCGGGCATCAGCCAGACCACGGGATCGTGGCCGGCGACCCGCAGCGCCAGGCGGAGGTTGAACAGCGCCGCTCCGCAGCTGATGACAAGCTCACGTCCCCTTGGATCAATGTACTGGAGCCGGCGCTTGGGATGGGCGCGCAGGTTGATGCGATCGTTGGCGACGACTTGGAACAACCATGGCTGGGTGTTGAGCACGGACGGCGCGGCCTTGGCCGCATCGATTAACCGGTCGATGTTGGCGACTGGATCGTACATGACACACCTCGTTCGACTCCGCCTTAGGCTGCCTTAGGCTCGTGCTGCAGCCTGCGGTCACAACACGGTCCTTGTTCCCCGGCACCAGGGCCGCACGTCGTTGCCTGGCCGGTTTTCTGCCCGAATCCGCCCTCTCCTCCCGCCAGCGAAAGGCCTACAAATGATCACTCGGCTGATTGCCGTGACCGGCGATCAGCCGAGTGTCTCAACCGGCGGAGGCAACTTTCGCTGAGCATCTCGGCGAACACTCCGGCTGACGTTCTGTAGTCAAGTATACGCCTCGTGCGGATGTCGAGTGAGTGAGAAACGGAATTAAGGAAGCCAGGATCGGAAAAGACCGGCGCCCCTTTGGGGATGTATTCCCGGATGAGCCGGTATGCGACCCACGGCCGAGCGGTTCCCGGGAGGTGGCTATTCGACGGGAAGCGGCCGGTAGGCCATCACTGGAGCATCGGCGAGCCCGGCGATCGACTGCGCGTGGTTGAACACGTTGTGCGGATCCCACTGGGCCTTGACCTCCTGCAGGGCGGGATAGTTGGCCTTGTAGTAGAGGGTGGGCCAGCTGGCTGGCAGGTCGACATCGGGGTAGTTGATGTAGCAGCCGTCGGTGACACCGTTGGACACGGGGACGCCTCCGGTGGCCGAGTACACGCCGGCGTAGAAGCCGTTGATCCAGCGCAGGTTAACATCGTCTTCCTGGGGCGAGGTCCAGTAGGTCTGGTACTGAAGCTTCATGATCGACGATCGCTGCGCCATGGCCGTGGCGTCCGGCGCCGGCACGTTGATACGGCACCCGTACGAGTCGACCTGCAGCAGCGCCTGCGGATTGTCGTAGCGAGTGTCGGTCAGAGCGGTGTGGATGGCCTGGATCTGGTCGTCAGGGAAGGGGCATTCATGTACGCGGACTTGTACTTACCGCGCTGGTTCGGGCCGGACCCGTTGAGGGTCTGCGTCGCCTGCAGCCAGGGGAGCGTTACGGTCGTCGACGACCCGCCTGGGACGCCCCGGTTGATCTCGGAGAGGAAAGCTGGCAGCAGGTCGGTTTCCGAAGGGTCCGGCCGCCTGGGTGATCATCGTGATCTGCCCCGCCGAGAGATGGAACAGCTTGAGGAGCGAGAACAGGGCCGCGAACGGGCTCGACGGAGAGCTGTGGGCCTGCATGAAGTACCCGTAGTTGCGCAACAGCGTGGCAAAGCCCTGTGCGGTCAGGCCGGACCACGGCCACGTCGTCGTGGCGAGCTGCACCTGCTCCGGGGGCCTCGGGAGCCCGGCGAAGTAGTAGGCGGTGATGACGCCGAAGTTGCCTCCGCCGCCACCGGTGTGGGCCCACAGCAGCCCCCCGGTCTCGGCGTCGTCCTTCCTGGCCGTCACCAGCCGGGCCCGGCCGTGCTTGTCGACGCAGACCACGTCCACGGCGGCGAGGTAGTCGATGGTCAGGCCGTGCAACCTCGACAGGAGCCCGTATCCCCCGCCCACGACGTGCCCGCCCGCCCCGACGGAATAACAGGACCCACCGGGCAGGGCGAGGTTGTAGTCCTTAAGGAGGGTCTGGCACACGTTCCAGAGGGTGGCGCCGCCCTCCACGCACACCTGCCCCGCCGAACCCACGTACACGCCCTGCATCCCGCTCAGATCGACGATGACGCCGCCGTCGTTCCCGGCCGAGAAGTTCTCGTAGCAGTGCCCGCCCCCGCGCACGGTGATGCGCAGACCGGCGTCGAAGGCCCGCTGGACGGCCGCGACCGTTTGGCTGGCGTCCGTCACCACCTGGATGTGAGCAGGGAAGCCGACCCAGCGACGGTTGAACCCCATGCGCATGGTGGTGTACCGGGGGTCGGCGGGGTAGATCGGTGGCAGGCCGGGGGCGCCGGGCAGCGCACCTGCGGCCCCGGCAGATGGGTTTACGACGGACCGGGGTAGGCCGACAGCGCCGGCGCTGAGGAGGCCCCCGCCGGCGGAGAGAAGTCTCCGCCGCCCGAAGGTAGGGCTGGTCGCGTCGTCTGGTCCAGGTACCCGGTCGCGCGTCTGCATCGCTGCCGCTCCTTCGCGGTGGGAACAACCTATTAACCTCTCTTGTGGTAAGTGACCCACCAGGGCTTTGTTCGAACTCGCGGCCGGAGGTTTTCAGCGCGGCGGCTAACTCGGGGGATGCGGGAGTGCGAGGCCCAGGAGATCGCCCGGCCGGACATCCAAAGCGCAGCGGGCCTGCCGGTGCGCCTCGCGGCGTGAGGCGCAGAAGTGGCGCAGAGGCGGCCCGGCGCGAAGCGCCGACATCACGCAGCGCGCACGACGGACTGCGCCGAGCGGCTGCTGCGCACTGGCTGGTGGTCGTTATCAGTTCGTTATTCGTCTTTAGGTATTTTTCACGGCCCCTGGGCACCTCTTGCCAACCGTGGTACCGGCCCCATTTTTGGGCTGGACTCTCCGCGATCCGCGGACACAGGATGAGGGGGCGTTGCAAATGCGGGAGCCGAACATGAAATGGTTCTTCGAGCCCCATCGTCACGGTGACGGGGCCAGGCATGACGATGATGACTCAGGGCCTGGCCTGATCAGTCTGCCGACGGCGCTGCTGCAACGGCACGGCGCCCTGGTGCTCAACCCGGGGCAGCCGCGGAGATCCATGGCTGGCCGACACCCCGCTCGACGGTATACCGGGCCAGGACGCTGCTGGTCCCCGGCGATCTGCTGCAGGAGCCAGCCATCGTCGAAGCAATCAACAGGGTGCTCGCCCGCGTCGGGGTGAACCTGATCCCGCCCGCGCCGGACCGCGACAGGGCGCCCGGCAACGGGCGGGGCGCCGGTATCCTGCGGCGGCTGCCCCGTCCGGCGGTCCTGGTGCCGGCGGTCCCGGCGGACGGCAAGGCGGCGTTGCCCGTGGTGATCGACGCGTGGGTGGCGCTACAGGCACTGCGGGCGGCCGCTACCGCGCGGGAGCATCCGGCGCTGGACGAGCAGGCTGTCCGCAGGATCGCGCTTGAGCATCTGCTGATCGGCTCGGCCATCACTGGGAGCCCGGCCACCGAGGGCAGCGGCGTCACGGGGAGCCCGGCCACCGAGGGCAGCGGCGTCACCGGACCCGGCAGCACCGACTCCTATCTGTACGGCGGCGGCGACACGCGAGCCCCGGTCGCGGTCTCCCTCGACGCGCCCAAACGCAAGTCGGCCGAAAGGTGCGGGTCCGGGTCCGGGTACGGCCGGCGCCCGGTGGTTGCCGTCCTGGACACGGGCGTCCGTGCGCATCCGTGGCTGGACGTGCAGGCGGATCCGGCGGGCGGTTACGTCACCGCGGCTGACGGCTTTGTCGCGGTCGATCATGACATACAGCATGCCATCTACAAGGAGGGCGAGCAGGCGGCCGCAGCCGGTGACCACCCGCGCCAGCTGATCAAGCACCCATGGGACAGGCCGATCACGGCGGACCCGCTGATCGGCGAGCTTGACACCGACACGGGCCACGGCACGTTCATCGCGGGCATCGTGCGCCAGGTCGCCCCCGATGCCCGGGTCCTGGCCGTCCGGGTCATGCACAGCGACGGCGTTGTCAACGAGGGCGACCTCATCTACGCCCTCGGCCTGCTCGCCGAGCGGGTCGCATCCGCTGAGGAAGGCGACCTGGCCTCGATGGTCGATGTGGTTTCGCTGTCGCTCGGTTACTTCAGCGAGTCCGCAGCCGACGTGGCCTACAGCTCCGGGCTGTGGCAGGTGATCGAGGTGCTGCTCGGCATGGGCGTCGCAGTCGTCGCCGCGGCCGGGAACTTCTCCACGAGCCGCAAGTTCTACCCCGCTGGGTTCAGCGAACAGCCAACCCCGCCGGGTCAGGTGCCCCTGTTCAGCGTGGGTGCGCTCAACCCGAACGGCTCCAAGGCGCTCTTCAGCGACGGCGGCCACTGGATAACGGCCTGGGCCGCGGGCGCCGCCGTGGTCAGCACCTTCCCGATGGACATCAACGGCAGCCGCAGCCCCGAGATCCGGATGCGCGCGCACCCAGCCAACGAGATGCCGGCACAGGTCTCGCTGCCCGGCGAACGCGAGGCGCTCGATCCCGACGACTACTCCGGCGGCTTCGCGGTCTGGAGCGGCACCTCATTCTCGGCTCCCTTGCTGGCCGCGCATATAGCCAGATCGCTGCTGGAGAAAGCGGCCGATCCCGCGCTCGGGCTGCGGCTAGACGTGCCTGGGAAGCTGGCAGCCACCAAGCGGGCGGCGGCGGCCCTGAAGAACCTGGGCTGGCAGGGTTGACCCGGTGGACGACCGCATGCCCGTGGTGTCGGCTGACCGGCCCGATCGCAGCGCACGGATCGCGGACCTGGTGAACGCCGCCAGGGACGGGAGCGACGATGCGCTGGGCCAGATCGTGACGGAACTCAGCCCGCTGCTGTGGCAGGTCGCGCGCGGCGCAGGGCTGAGTTCCGGTGACGCGGAGGACGTGCTGCAGACGGTATGGATGCGTCTGCTCTCTCACCTGGACGCCATCCGTACCCCGACGGCGCTCACCGCCTGGCTGGTCATCACCACCAGGCGGGAAGCGTGGCGGGTGCGCGCCGCAGGGCGCAGGCTGCTTCCGGCTGACCAGGACTGGCTCGCTGCGCTGCCCGACCAGGGACCTGGCGCCGAGGAGCGGGTCATCATCGACGATCAGCGGCGTGCTCTGTGGGTTGCCATCGGCCAGCTCTCCTCGCGCTGCCAGGAGCTGCTGCGGATCATGGCCTTCGTGCCGCGCCCGGACTATGAGGCGGTGGCGGCCGAGCTCGGCATGCCACGCGGGAGCGTGGGCCCCACTCGCGGCCGATGCCTGGCCAAGCTCCGCGCCTTGCTGGCCGGCGACCCTGAGGTGAGTCCGCGATGAAGCCCTCGGACGGAGGCGACTGGCCAGCGGCTGACGGACAGCTGGACGACATCGATCTCGCGATCCTGGACGGCGTCCGCCAGGCATTTCAGGAGGCCGACCCCATGCCGGCGGACCTTCCAGAGCGGATCCGGTTCTCCCTGGCGCTGCGGGACCTGGAGGTCGAGGTGGCTCGCCTCGCGGCTGAGGAGGACCGGCGGGTGCTCGCTGCCCGTGGCGCGGAGCAGAGCCGGACAGTTACGTTCGACAGTGACAGCCTGACGATCATGATCCGGATCGACTCGAACACGGACGGGACGGCGCGCGTCGACGGCTGGCTGGCGCCGCCGCAGCGCCGCGAGATCGAGATGAGGACCGCGGCAGACTCGCTGAGCGTGGTCAGCGACGAACAGGGACGCTTCGCCTTCGCCAGCGTGCCCCGTAGCATCGCTCAGCTGGTGGTCCGGCCAGCCGAGCAAGGACAGAGCGGATCTGGGCGGTTTGTGGTGACCCCAGCGCTCATCCTCTGAGGCAAGGACCGGGAGACGCCCGCCGAATGTCCCGTGCCGAGCGCGGCCCAGTTCAGCCCGCAGGATCGCACGCCCGAGCCGAGGGCCGCGCCCGCGACGCGCATCGGCGCGGCCTGCGGGCAGCCGCCTCGGGCCACCCCGCCGTCGGTGCCCGTTACCTGCGCGCCGGGCTGCTGCAACTGGGCTGGGACGAGGACGAGGACGAGGACGATAGGCAGCCTGGCGCAGGGCAGGTGCGCGAGGTACACCATCATGCCCTTGCCGCCAGGCTGCTGATGAGTCTGGCCCACCTCGAGGCCGAGCAGGGCCGCACGGAATATGGGCTGCGCCTCCTGGACCGGGCCGAGGGCGTTGCTGCGGCGGATGACCGGGGGGTCTTGCTCTCTCAGCGCGGACTGCTGCTCCTGCGGATGGGGCGCAGCAGCGACGCGCTGAGAATGCTCGACGACGCGGTAGCCCTGCTGGAGGGGAACGAGACAGAGACGGCGGTCCTTGCCAGGGCGCTGCTCAACCGCGGGGTCTTGCACCTCACCACTGGTCATTTCCGGCGGGCGCGCGCCGACCTGGCCTGGTCTGAGCGCATCGCGGCGGACGCGGGCCTCGACCTGATCGCGGCCAAGGCGGTGCACAACCAGGGTTACTGCGACCTGCTGGCAGGCGACATTCCCGCCGCGCTGCAGCTCTTCAACGCGGCCGCGGACAGCTACAGGCTGAGCGCGCCAGGTTTTCTGCCCGTGCTGGGGACGGACAAGGCCCGTGCGCTGCTCGCGGTCGGCCTTGCTGATGACGCCGCCAGGGAGCTGGACAGCGCGATTGGCGCGTTCCGGCGGCAGCGGCTTGATCAGGATCTCGCCGAGGCGGAGCTGGCCCGGGCTCAGGCTGCGCTGGCCGCCGGTGAGCCGGCCATCGCGCGCCGCTGGGCAGCTGCCGCCGAGCGGCGCTTCCGCCGCCGGGGCAACGACGCCTGCGCCTGCCCTGGCCGAACTCACCCGGTTGCGTGCGCGGACGGTCTCACCCGGCCACCCTGGGCCGATCGCCGCGCGAGGCGCTGCTGCTCGCCCAGCGGCTGCGCGACTGCGGGCTGAGCAGCGACGCCGACGTGGCTGAGCTGATCGCGGCCCGTGCGCTGCTCGCGGCAGGCCGTCCCGGCGAGGCGAGGCGGCGGATCGGGGTCGTGCGCCGCCGCGGGCCGGCGGTGTCGCTGGACGTCAGCCTGCTGCGCCGGCTTGCCAGGGCCGAGCTGGCGGAGCTGGAAGGGCAGCCAGGCGCGGCGCTGGCCGAGCTCCGGGCGGGCCTGGCAATGGTGCACGCCCGCCGCGGCCGGCTCGGCAGCCTCGACATGCAGACCGGCGCCGCGGCCCTAGGCGCTGAGCTCGCAGCCGCTGGCCTGCGGCTGGCGCTGGAGCGCGGGTCCGCGTCGCTGGTGTTCGCGTGGCTGGAACGCTCGCGGGCGCAGGCGTTCCGCGTCGGGCCGGTGCGGCCGCCCGCCGATCCGCAAGCAGCAGCGGTCCTGGCCGAGCTGCGTCAGCTCAGCTACCTGATCCGGGACGCGGAGCTGAACGGCCACCGCGACCCGGCCGCCATCACCAGGCGCGCCGAGTTGCAGCGCGAGATCAGGGAGCGCAGCTGGCAGGCCAGCGGCTTGGGCGAAGTCACCGCGCAAGCGAGCCTCGGCGAGGTGAGCGCGGTCCTGGAAGAGAGCGGACAGAGCCTGGTGGGCATCCTGGCTCGCGGCGGCAGGATGCACGCGGTAGTGCTGAGGCACGGATCGGTGCGTCTCACCAGCCTCGGCGACTTCGAGGCGGCCGCCGAGGCAGCCAGGCGCCTGAACGCCGACCTTGACTCGCTGGCAGGGCGGCGGCTGCCCGCCCGGCTCGAGGCCGTGATCAGGGAGTCGATCCGGCACCAGACAGCAGTGCTCACGGCCGAGATTGTCACGCCGCTGCGGGCCTCGCTCGGCGATGAGGGCGTCGTCCTCGTTCCGGCGGGCGCCCTGGCAAGCATCCCGTGGAGCCTGCTCCCCGACCTGCGCGGCCGCCCGGTCACGGTGTGCCCGTCCGCGTCCTCATGGCTGGCCGCCTGGCGTCGCGGGCAAGCAGCGGCGGCCGGGCCGCGGACACGCCCGCCGCTCCTGGTAGCGGGACCAGATCTCCTGCACGCGGTCGGGGAAGTCACGCAGATAGCGAAGGCCTATCCTGGCTGCATTCCGCTGCTCGCGGAAACGGCGACGGTGAGCGCCACTTTGCACGCCCTCGACGGTGCCCCGCTCGCCCACCTGGCCGCGCACGGGCACCATGATCGGGAGAACGTCCTGTTCTCCAGGCTCGACCTGGCAGACGGCCCGCTCATGGCCTATGACATTCAGCAGCTCGCGGCCGCGCCCCGCCATGTGATCCTCTCGGCGTGCGATGTCGGGCGGACTGTCGTACGCCCGGGCGAGGAGATCCTTGGCTTTACCGCGGCCTTGCTCTACGTCGGGACGGCGACCGTGATCTCCAGCGTCACCCGGGTGGCCGACGACGCCGCCGTGGGCATCATGACCGGCTACCATCGTGCGCTCAGGGCAGGTGCCAGGCCCGCCGAAGCACTCGCCCGGGCGGCTCGTGCAGAACCACTCAGCCCCTTCGTCTGCTTCGGGTCCGGCTGACTTGCCCGCCCGGCCCGGCTGCAGAGAGCACCTGATGCCGGAGTCCGGGCACATGAAGATGATCGGCCGTCAAGCGGCAGGACGACGCACGTCAGTCACGCGTCGTGCCTTTGTCCGGCGTCGCCGGAGGGGCCGGCGGGCCGTCCACGAACGTCGCCAGCGGCTGCCCCGATTCGACGATGTAGGTGGAGAGCATCTGGCCCGTCTCGGGACCAATGTCCAGCGCGTTGTGCGGCGTGCGGGGCGGCATGAGGGAAGGGGTCGCCGGCGTGCAGGGCGAGGGTGGGCTGCCCCTGGATCATCTTGTGGGCGGGATGCCACCGTCCCGCGTGCCGTGCCCGTCCCGCCTGCTCAAGCACAACACGTCACGCGCGCGCCAGGAATGTCCAGACAGCGCAGGTGGAAGTTGGCACTGCAGCGCCACCCTTGAGCAGTGATCTCTGCTCGGCAAATTGCGGCGCACACCGGAGATCGGGGATGAGGCCGCGTCGGTACTCGTACACCCGGCACGACAGCCGGGCTAGCGGGCTGACCGGTAACGGGAAACGATCTCAAGCCTCTCAGCTTCGGGCCACGAAACCAAGATCGCAAAGATTCACGCTAGCTCCGGAGGAAGGCCAGCAGGTCGGCGTTGAACTGATCCGTATGCGTGTCCGTGAGGCCGTGCGGCGCGCCCGGATAGTAGATTTCCTTTGCGCCCTTGATGAGCTGCGCTGACTTGACCGCTGCGTCCTTGACGGGAACGATCTGGTCGTCCTCGCCGTGCAGGACCAGGGTCGGGACGTCGAACTTCTTGAGGTCCTCGGTGAAATCGGTCTCAGAGAAGGCTTTGATGCTTTCGTAGGCGTTCTTGAGGCCAGACTGCATGCTCCAGAGCCAGAACTGGTCCAGCACGCCCTGCGAGACCTCGGCGCCCGGCCTGTTGGCGCCATAGAACGGAGTTGCCAGATCCTTATAGAACTGCGAGCGGTCCTTGGTGAGGCCCGCGCGCAGGCCGTCGAACACCTCGATCGGCAGGCCCTCCGGATTGGCCGCGGACTTCACCATGACCGGCGGCACCGCGGATACCAGGACTGCCTTGGCAACCCGCCCCGTCCCGTGGCGTCCGATATAGCGCGCGACCTCCCCGCCACCGGTGGAGTGGCCCACCAGCGTGGCGCCGGTGAGATCGAGCGCCTCGATCACGGCCGCGAGATCGTCGGCATAGCCGTTCATGTCGTTCCCGGATGAGGGCTGGCTGGACCGGCCATGGCCGCGCCGGTCGTGCGCAACCACCCGGAAACCATTCCGCGCGAGGAACAGCAGCTGGCCGTCCCACGCGTCGGCGCTCAGCGGCCAGCCGTGCGAGAACGTGACGACCGGGCCTTCGCCCCAGTCCTTGTAGTAGATCTCGGTGCCGTCGCTGGTGGTGATCGTGCTCATTGACTGGGCCCCTTTGCTCGAAGATGATCAGCGTCTTCGTGCCCACGCTCTACCAAGATCACACCAACCCCCTGAGACGTGCCCATAGCGTGCCCGATCGGACGGCGGCCTTAGGGACGGCCATGCCGATCATGGCGTCTCGGGTGGCGATCGCGGCGAGCTGGTCTTCGGTCCTGGCTTCGGTCCCGGTGGGGCGCATGGGCAGCACGAGGTAACGCATGTTGGTGGTTGAGTCGCATACTCGGATGCCGACCGCGGGCGCGATGATGGTGCCGAACTCGGCCAGCGGCGCACGGGGCCAGCGCACGGCACGGCGGCGGTGGGACGATAGGCGTTAGCTCGCCTGGGGCGAATGCCTGCGAGACCTCTCAATGCGAAGGCCGGGAAAATGCGCATCAGCTCGCGCATGAGGACGCCCATGGACCACTGGTCGGAGACGATGTGATGTACGCGCTAGCGTGCCCCGGCGCTTGAGTCCCCGAGTTTGTGATCTTGATCGTAACGGTGTGGGTCGACGCTGCCGCGCTCGGCGCCCTCGGTGGAGCAGCCGAAACGCTGCGCCTGCCACCGCCGGATCCACGGGAGGAAGATGAGCAGCTTGACGTCGAGCTTGCGGCGGGCCTGGCCTACCCGCACTCGGTAGAGGACGGGTGCTGGGACCGGGAGTGGCGCGCTGAGCACCGCGGCTCCGGCATCTACCCGGAGAGCCACCTGTCGGACGCGGTTCACGGCTACCTCGACCTGCACGATGCCGTCCCCGCCCGGCGGGATGCCTCCGGTTCGTCATAGCTTCTGCCAGACCGCCCGGCGGCCGCCTGTCCGCGCCCGGGCGCGGGATCAGCAGCATCGGGTTCATCGGCCGAGCTTGGCGAGCTTGCGGTTGACCTCGGTGAGGCTGAACGGCTCGGGTTCCTGCGGGTTCTCCTCGAATGGATACTCGACCGGGGAGCCGCCCTGGTACGCCACGCAGACCGGGTGCGACTGGTCTGGGTCGAGCAGGAAGGCCTTCTGCGCCGTGATCTCGTGCTGCCAGCTTGCCCCGAAGTCGTACTCGTATCCGACCTTGACCCGGGCCGGCAGGCGTCACGTACCCGGATGCCATCCTCGTCGGCCGCGTCTTCCAGGGTGAAGAACGGGTCGCTGTACGTTTTTCGTCCCACCCGGAATGCGTGCAGGTGGTCACCGTCCCAGCCGAACAGGAGCTGGACCACCTGGTGCAGGTCGCCGAGGGTGGCGACGACGGGCAACCGCACGCTGCGCCAGATCGCCGGTTTCACGCGTTTCAGCGTCACCTTGAGCTGAACCCCCTGTTCGATGCTCCGCGGCACGCCCGACGTGGTGAACCCGGTCAGCGCGCGTGCCAGTTTTCCGGCCGCAGGATGGCCGGTCGCGCGCACCACGGCCAGACGACCGGCCAGACCTTCTCCGCGCACGGACTCCCAGACCACGCACAGCGCCTCGTCGGGACCCTTGCCGTCCAGCGCGGCTGCGGCCGACTCGGTGGCGAGCCACTGAAAGTCCCGCTCGCCCGGTTCCGGCCCCTGGTCCCAGGCGTGCAGCGCATAGCGGGCGTGCGGGCCGACGTGCGGCGCCGCCGTGAACTCGCGCCAGGCCGGGATGGCGTACTCGCCCAGCATCCCGACGAGGTCAGCGGCCACGCTGCGCAGCAAGGGCGACATCGACTCTGCGGCCTCCAGGATCTCCCTCGGGTGGTGTTGCTCCAGCCACTCGGGCGCGGCCTCCAGCCGCTGCGCGGCGTCGTCGTATTCCGCCACCTCCGCGATCAGTTCGGCGGCGGAGATCTCCGGGTCGGCCGCGCCGGGTAGGGCGTCCTCCAGCCGATGCACCGCCCAGCGGCCCAGCGGGGTGATCACGGGCCTGTCCGCGTCACCGGTAACCGCCCCGAAGCCAGCCAGCAACGCCACCATCCCGCCGAGGCGGTTTTGGCCCGCCAGCCCGGCGCGCGGAATCGCCGCAGCCAGCAGCAGGTCCAGATCGTAGGTGTCACAAAGATCATCGGATTCTTCCAGCACCGCCTGCCATAGCTCTTCGCCCGTCGGTACTTCCTCGTCTTCCAGGACCGTGAGCAGCGCCAGCGCGGACACCAGCATTCCAGTGAAGCCGTCCTCCTGCCGGGGATCGGCCAGCGCCCTGCAGACGGCACGAAGTCCCGCGAACCACGCATCGAGCAATGCGGCATCGCCGGGCGGCCAGCCTTCCAGCGCATGCCCGCTGGTGATCATCCCGTCGCTGATCCGCAGCAAACCCGTCGCGATTGCCGCGGACCAGGGTCGGTGCAGCTCCGGTACATCGGCGGCCGTCCGCGTATTCGGCGGCACTCGTACCCCGATCGCAGCGCCGGCGGCCGGCACATCCGCCTTGCGCAGCACCCGCGCGGACGTCACCGGCCGTTTCCCTGTCCCCACCCAGCGGGCCAGCGTAACCGCGCGCTCAAGGACGGCGCACTCGCGTGCCAGGCGGGCCGCGTCGTGAAGATCATCTCCTGAAGTTACCCTTTCCACCCAGCGACACTATCTGCTCGCGCTACCGTGACTGCTGGCATCGTTGACTCGCGATCGTGCTTCCCGAGAGGCAGAGATGAGCCGTCGTCTGGTCTTCCCCGCGATCATCCCCGTGCGGAATGCGACCGAAGAAGAACTCGCCGCAGCAGCGCGGGCGTCCTTGCCGCTCCAGGCGGGCGACGGCTGGCCGACTGGTTCGGGGATGACCCCGTGGACGCAGAGCCCGGCTGGCGTTCGGCACACGCGCAGCGGGAAGCGGCCGCAACGCTGGGCCTCGCCGCGCGCGGCGATGCGATAACCGACGCGACGACTACCCGACTGCGCTGGATCTATGAGGTCGCCTACCACGCCGGATACCTGCACACGAGCGAAGACCACGAGCTGATACACCGGGCCGGAACGCTCCGCGGCGCCGCGGAACGCACAGACGCGGAGATCATTGCTGACTGGTGCCGTGCGCTCGATGCCCTGTTCGCGCACGGCGTGGAGGACGCGCTGCCCACGGGAGCCGATCCGGCACCGCTGGACTTCGCCGGCATCGGCAACTACCCGATCCTCAAGCTTCTCGAGCAGCACGGCACCGCAACCGCGGAGATTCTCTCGGCAGAAATCGGCGAGGGGGCCACCGAAGGGATGACGCACTCCTCCGGTCGGCTGCGGTGGTCGGCGTGGACGGCCAGGCACGGTGACCCCACTGCGGCGTTCCTGCGGCTGGCCGCCGAGTTCGGCGTGGTCACCGTTGACGGCCCCGCGGTCTCGCTCACCCCGCTGGGCGCGTGGGCGGTCATCCAGCAAGTGCGAGCAAAGGTAGAGGTGCTGCCGGCGTCCGCGGCACTGACGCCGATCCAGCTCATCATCTGCCGGCTCGGCATGTCCGGCGAAATGTTCGCGCAGGAACTGCACGCCTGGCTCGCGGCACGGGAACCGGCCGGGGCGGTGACCGCGCTGCTGGACGCGGCGGCGGAAGAGGACGCCGCGTACCTGACGACCGCCGTCCAGATCGCGGCTGGCATCAAGGGGGACACCGAGGCCGCCTGGCTCTCGGCGATGTCGCTGCCCGCAATCCGGCCCTACGCCGTTGCGGAACTGAACCGGCGGGCCGGGCGCGACGCGCAGCACGACCCGCTGCCTGGCCTCGAGCCATTCGAATGCGACGCCGTGGTCATGGCATCGCAGGCCATCGTGGCCGGCTATGCGACCAGCGGTTCTGACGGCGTGGCCGCGGCGGTCCGGCAGGCGGCCGCGCCGGGTTCGGAGGCTGTTCTCTTCGAGCAGATGTGGCGCTCCCGCCACGTCATCGCCGCGCAGGCGCTGATGACAGCCGGGAAGCTGCATCCGGACAAGAAGGTCGCGAAAGCCGCACGGGCGGCCTCATTGAAGGCGGCCTCGGTCCGGAACCCACCAGGGACGGCTGACCAGCCCGGCTCACCACAGACGCGAGCCAGTGTTTGATCCCGAGCGTCTGCGGACCACGAGGAGACCAGCGGCGCCGGACGCCGACGAACGGCGGCTGTTCTACATCGCGATGACCGGGGCCCGGGACCCTGGGACGCCGACGATCCGGCCCGGCAAACTCAACGCTGGCCGAGACGGCGCAGCGTATGCCGCGGCCTGCTCAGGCGGCCCGCCGAAGGATCGAAGCGGAATCGCTCTTGCAGAGTTCAGCGAGCACGGACAGAATCGTCAGCCCGACGCGAACGACGTCTCTGGGCGACACGTCCCCGGCGGCAACGAGCCCCGGCAACCCGGCGCCGGCGTCCACGTGCCTGATGCGCTTCAGCACATCGGCATCGCCGGGCAGCTCGCATCGGTAGTGCGTGACAAAGGCACCGATCAGTGCGTCAGCCACAACCCGGCCTGCCACACCCGGAACGGTGCCGTCTATGGCAGGCGACAACACGGCGAGTACCTCGCTGAGCGGATCCTCACCAACCACAGCGCAGGTCGCGTCCACGAGCGCGCACGTGCCGATCAGGAACACCGGCCCGTCCAGGTCGGGGAACTCCGGCTTGTCCTCATCCCATCCCGAGACAAGCCGCTCCTCGATGGCCTCGTCATACGCCAGCTCGGCCTCGGCGATGGGGGCGAGCACGTCGACAAGCATGCTCACCGCTGGGTGGTCGACCCGCAGACCGTCGAAGACAACCGCGCGGACCAGGACGCTGGCCGCCACACTCCAGTGCGCCGGATCGGCGGCGATCATCGTGGCGTCCGGAACTTCCGCAGTCAGCAAGCACGGCGCGTTCCGTGCCCTGGCCAGGTGCGTGCCGGAGAAGAGCCGGTCGCCGAGCGAGCCCTCCGCCCATCGAGGTCCCTCAGCCGGAACGGGCTCCCTGCCGCCGCACCACGCCCGATAGGCAGGTGCCTGCTGCCCGTCCCGCGCACCCAGCTCCTGGTTCCGCGCCTGCAGGCCAGCGACAAGCGGGAGCATCGCTTGCTGCGGCGCGGTACCGGCGCGGGAGCTTTGCCCGGCCCGCTGCGTTTCGTACACAGCCTGGCGGCGTGCCTTCTTGCGGTTGCTCGCGTGGCCCATAACACCTTCACCGGTCGGTTGCCGCCGACACTACAAACCCAGGCCGACAGAATCAGCGAGCACAACGGAGCGACGGCGCAGACGGTCGGCATGAACGAGCTCAAGGCTGGGACTCCCAGCGGTACGGCGCTCCTACGACGCGCCCCGGGGCCGGCCAAGGCGCCATCCAGCGGGGAGTGACCCGCTGCCGAGGCGACGCCCGGCGCCGGACAGGAATCAGCTCGTTGTAGGGGATCGTCCTTCGGCACCGCGCCGAACCCGCGTCGTTGTCCTGGCCAAGGCGGTTGCCACCGGTTCCGGCGAGCTGGCCGGTGGCACCGGTAATGAGGATCTTCTTGCCGTGCAAGGCAACCTCCCCGTCACCGCGTAGCGCCCGCCGGACACCTCGACGTACCTATTGGTACGCGCCAGCACCGGGCGATAAGGCTCAACCGAATTCTGTCGCCGGCTCGGTGGCGTATCGCCGCATCACCTCGATATGGGCCTGCGGCGTCATCGGTGCGCCCGTCTCGAACATCGCGCTGAGGTCCCTGAAGTACTGAACATACAGGTCGGGGGTGAAGGTGCTGATCATCACGACGGGTTCGTCGCCCGGGTTGGCGAAGCTGTGCGGCGCGCCGGGCGGGATCATGACCAGGGTTCCGGCGGGGGCTTGGTAGTCGGTGTCGCCAACGGTGAAGACGGCGGTGCCGGAGACGATGTAGAACCCCTCGTCGTGCCGGGCGTGGCGGTGCTGGGGTGGACCGGGAGTGTGCGGCGGCAGCACCGACTCGCTGATCCCGAGACGGTGGCCGGTAGTGCTTCCGTCTTCCAGGATCCGCATCCTGACCGGTCCGAGGTCGATCTGCTCGCCACCGTCCGGGCCAACGACTGAGACCTGGCTTTCCTCACTCATGAAGTACTCCTTTCGGTAGAAAAGACCAAGGCATCGCGGGAGGCGATGCCGCGATCTGTGCGGTACGTATGTCGCGCCGTATGGATGCGCCGATCTCCAGGATTCGTTGAGGGCCTCGGCTGCGCACCACGTCGGCCGCGACCTCGTGCAGTTCACGGCGGCGCGCCTGGCTCATCCGGCGAAGCAGGCGGACCGCGTCTTCGCGCGCGGCCTGACCGCTGGCCATGAGGAAGCCGATCGCCTCGCCTACGGTGCGGCTGGTGATCAGGTCTATTGCCAGATCCGCGGCCCGCTCATCAGCACGGGCCGCCGACTGTGCCAGGCGTTCCTGCTCTACGATCGCCAGTGCATGCTCGACCAGCAACCGAGCGATGATCGCGTCTGGACCGTCCCGGTGATCTTGGAGGTTCTGATTCCTGCACAGCACTGCATCGGCGCAGCCGTTGAGCGCATCGCGGACGGCCGCGGCATCGTCGTGCAGGCCGGGCAGGAGATCGCTGCTGTCTTGGCTGCTGGGCAGATCCACGGTGACTGACCGGACCCGGCGGGCTTCAAGCAGCTTGACGGTGTCCGCCCAGATCACGGCCCAAGGAAACCGCCGTGGACCAGCACGGCCGTAACGTGATGCGCTTGGCAGTTGGGCACGGTGCCTCCAAGATGCACGGCGAGGGGGTAACGTCTTCTGCGCTCAGCAGAGCGAGGCACTGCGAGCACGCAGACCACAAGAGCAAGCGTTCGAGTGGCCGGGCGCGGGTGCCGTTCAGGCGCCGTGCCCGGCCGTGCGGTCCCGGTTATCTGCCCGAGGACTGCCCAGGCAGGGTGAATGCGATGACCGCGTCGCCCAGAGGCGATGTGCCGGTAATGATGCGGTCCAGCCAGTTGCCGCCGAAGACGTCGACCACGTATTCGCGGCCGTGCGGCGGTGCGGGGACTGTAGGCGGCCGGCGGCCACTCGCAGCCGCCCTGCATGGCGGGCTGCATGGCTAGTAGCTGCTGCTGCGGCGGCGTGAACTCAGGGACGGCGGTGGCCCCGGGCGCAACCGGTCCGACCGTCATCGGGGTCAGCGCCTGGACGGAGGAAACGGGCTGGGTGGGCCAGGGATTCTGCCAGGCCGGCTGGGTGGGGACCGGCGTCTCGGTGACCGGGAACAGCGGCTTGCCGGTCGCTCGGTTGAGGATGTAGTAGTCGCCGTTCTTGTTGCATTCGCCCACCGCCGGGTAGGTGTGCCCCCCGAGGGTACGTCGAACAGCATGGGGGCCTGTGCGCTGTCGTAGTCCCACAGGTCGTGGTGGACCTCCTGGAAGTACCAGCGGACACGGCCGGTCCTGAGGTCGAGCGCGACCAGCGAGGAGGTGTAGAGGTTCTGGCCGGCCCGGTTCCCGCCGTACAGGTCAGGGGCGGCGTTGCCGGTACTCACGTACACCACGCCCAGCCGCGGGTCGACTGCAGGGTTGTCCCACACCGCCCCCCCGCCCGTCTGCCAGGAAGTGCCCTGCCAGGTTGGGCCGGGCGCGGTGGTATAGAAGGTCCACAGCCTGCGGCCGGTCAGCGCGTCGTAAGCCACGACGGCGTCGCGGGTCTCGTAATCGGCACCGGACAGGCCGACGACGACTTCGCCGCCGGCGAACTGGGGGGCCATGGTCATCGAGTAGCGGTCCTGCCAGTTAGCCACCGTGGCCTGCCAGGCCACCGCGCCTGTATGCGCATTGAGCGCAACCAGCCGCGCGTCCAGCCGGGCGAGGAAAATCAGGCCGTCACCGTAGGCGACGCCCCGGCTGTCTTCTCCGCAGCAGATGGACAGCTGGCTCAGCGGCGGCATGTCCGCCTCCGGATGGTACGCCCACTTCATGGCCCCGGTGGCGGCGCTGAGCGCGAACACGTCGTCGTGGCCGGTCGAGATGTACATGATCCCGTTGACGATGATCGGCGAGCCCTCGAACGACGTGGCCGGATCAAGCACCCCGGTATGGAAGATCCACGCGGGCCGGAGGCTGGCGACGTTGGACGGGTTGATCTGGCCAACGTCCTGGAAGCGGGTGTTGCCCAGATCGTTGCCGTAGTACCGCCAGCCGAGGTCTTGCGGTGCCGTTGGTGCGGACGGTAATGCGGCGGCGGCACCGGGGCCGGGCGAAAGCGCCAGCATCACCAACACGGCACTGGCCGCCGCAGCCGGGAAGAGGTGTCTTCGCTGCAGGTGCAATCCCATGACTGATACTTCCCCCGGGTCGCCACCAGCCCCGGCCGCGCGCAACCGCACAGACCAGAACCAAGTTCTGCAAGACTTCCGGTTCGCGCCGGGCGTCCCAGAAGAGCCGGGCATCCGCTGGCACTGAACCCTTGGCTGTGGTATACGTCGCGTAGGCATCGACGCCCCGGCAACGGGTGCATGAGCAGGGCGAACTGCCACGCGGAGTCCCTTCGGCTGTCGAAGATCAGGTGCATCGCATGCTGCCGCGCACCAAGACGTCGGGACACTCGTCACCAAACGTAGGCCGCAGCCCAACGCTAAGTCAATCAGGTACCAACAGAGCCGTGCGGGCCATCCTCGTCGGTGAAGCCGGGTTCGACTGATGAGGAGTCCGTCCCTCATTGGTGTGATCCGGCCGGCCGGCCGGTCCGCCGCCCGGCGAACGGCGCTGGATCACGACATGTACTGCGCGAACCAGTCGAGCATGGGCTGCGGGCGGCGCTGGAACTCCAGGTAGCCGTCGAACCGGGCCGTCGTGCCCTCGATCCACTGCAGCTTCTTGTCGGCTTCTTGTCGGCCACGGGAATGTTGTCAAAGATCGTCTGGACGTCACTCGGGTGGGTGAGGATGTCGCCGCGAACCTGGCAGAGGAAAGTCGGCACGCGGACGGCCCTGGCCTACTCCTGCGGGATTCGCTGGCCGAGCCCGACGCTGGTGCGCAGGCGGACGTAAGTGTCGAAGCGGTCGCCAAGGCCCATCACGGCCAGTCGCCGTTCGACGATGACCCGGGGAGTGACCGGCTGGGGCGACACGAGGCAGCGCACGCCGTCGAACGCCCCAGGGAAGCGCGTCATCGCGGCCAGCGTGGAGCTTCCGCCCATGCAACGGCTGAAGAGCCCGATCGCCATGTCGCGAGTGTCGGGGCGCGTGCGCGCGTACTCCAGCGAGCCAACGACGTCACGGCTCTCGGTGACTCCGCTCGTGGTGCATCGAGCGACCTGCCGACGAGCCCGCGGATGACAAGTCATGAGATCCACCGTTTCCGGCGCTGGCCGGAACCACCACTTGCTGTACGAGGAGTGGCCGGCAGCGGGCCAGCGGATTAGGCCCTTCCGTCAAGGCGGAACGCGCTGCGAGCCAGCTGGGGACTTCGGGGTAGAAAGCACTGCGAAGGTAAGCCCACGTGAGCCGCTGGATCAGGGCGACTCGTTCGGGGTTCTCGTCCGTCGTTTCCGTGACGTTGTAGCCAGGGATTCCGCCAAGCGAGTGTTCTGCCCCGAACAGAGTAAGCAAGGGCTCTTGCCGCCTGCACTCAGGAAGTACGGGTCGGTAAACCAGTCCGGCCCCCGAACGGACAGGGCGGACTGGTCTCGATCCCCCGCGATCACGAGGGCCGGCGTGGCCATGTCCGCGAAGCTCGGGTTCATGAATGGAAAGTGCTCGGCTGGCGGATGACAGCGCACGCGCAAGGCATCGTTCTGTACGAGAGCATCTTGGCCGATACGGACAGGGAGTCGCGTGCAGAGCTAGTTGTTCTGTCGCGTGACGATCAGACACTTCCGCTCATGCATGATATGCGGTCGTGCAGACGATCATGCTGGTTCAGGCAGGCAGGCAGGCAGGCAGGCAGGCAGGCAGTCCGTCCGCTGCCGGCAGGCGCGTGCGCGAGTGGGTCTTGTCTCTTGGGTGACGATCTGGGGGTTGTTCGATCGTCATCTGGGTGCAGATGTCGCGGTCGGCGCGACACTGGGATCGGAGGGAATGACGATGCGTTACGCACTGCTGATGCATTACCGCGAGCCTGGCGAGGGGGAGATCAGCGAGGACGCGATCGCGGAGGCCAAAGAGGCCTTTGGTGCCTACGGCCGCGCGCTGGAGAGCGCGGGTGTGCTGCTTTCGGCAGAGGTGCTGCAGCCGACTGCGGCGACGACGACCGTGACTCGCAGGTCAGGGGTATTGCGGGTGCAGGATGGGCCCTTCGCCGAGACGAAGGAAGCGCTGGCTGGAGTGTTCGTGCTCGACGTGCCCGACCTTGACGCGGCCATCGGCTGGGCGGAGAAGTGCCCGGGCGCGCAGTGGGGTGTGATCGAGGTGCGCCCGGCCGCGACCGCGTTCGTCAACGGCGAGTGGACGCGCTGACGTCCGGCGGTGGAAGGTGGGCAGGCGGCCCCGGCCCGGGAGCGCCGGGGCCGGCGGCCCATGCTGCGGGCGTGGCGGCCCGCGACAGCTACGGGCGGCTGCTCGCCCTTCTGGCTGCCTCGACCAGTGACCTCGCCTCCGCGGAGGACGCGCTTGCCGACGCATTCGAGCGAGCCCTGCGGACGTGGCCGTCTCGGGGGGTGCCGGGAAACCCGGATGCGTGGCTGCTCACCGTCGCCCGCAACCGCCTGCGCGACCACTGGAAGTCCGCGCATGCTCAGCGGGCCTTCCCCCGCAAGACCGGGCAGGACGAGCCGGTGCATTTCGATGACGTGGACGTCGACGCGATCCCTGATCGGCGGCTTGAACTGATGCTGGTGTGCGCGCACCCGGCGATCGAAGGAGCCGTGCGGACTCCTCTCATGCTCAACACGGTGCTCGGCTTCACCGCCGAGCAGGTCGGGCGAGCGTTCTCGGTGCCGGCGCCGGCGATGGCGACGCGCCTGGTCCGGGCGAAGAAGCGCATCAAGGCCGCCCGCATCCCCTTCCACGTTCCCGGCCGGGGTGACCTCGTGGCGCGGATGACCGCGGTCCTTGAGGCGGTCTACGGCGCCTATGTCATCGACTGGGCGACGACCGGGCCACAAGCCCGTCAACTGCCCTTGGAGGCACTGCACCTCGCCGAAGTGCTCACAACGCTCGTTCCCGCCGATCCGGAAGCCCACGGGCTCGCAGCTTTGGTCCAGCTCTCGGTGGCGCGCGCCCCGGCGCGGGTTGACGCGAACGGGTGCTTCGTCCCACTCGCCGGCCAGGACCCCTCGCTGTGGAACCCTCACTTGATCAACCGGGCACACGAACACTTGCGGGCCGCGCACGCGCGAGGACAGCTGGGGCGCTTCCAGATCGAGGCCGCGATCCAGGCCGTGCACTGCGCCCGGCGACAGGGCGACGGGACGGACTGGCCGACACTGCTGACCCTGCACCGCTTGCTGCACGCGGTCGCACCTTCCCTCGGCAGCGGTGTCGCCCTCGCCGCCGTCACCGCCGAGGTCGACGGCCCCGCCGCCGGGCTCGCCAGGCTCGACGCTCTGCTGGAAGAAGCCGGTCAGCACGCCCGCCGCTTCCAGCCGGCCAGAGCCACGCGCGCGCACCTGCTCGCCCATCTCGGACGTAGCGAGGAAGCCGTGGCGGCCTATGAAAGCGCGATCGCCCTGACCCACGACACCGCCGAACGCCAGTACCTGCAGCACCGCCGTGACCGCGCCAGCCGCCAGGGCCATCACGGCTGCCTCGAAGACGGATCATGAGCTTGAGACCGCAGTGCCACCGTCCAGAAACCGGATCCGGCACTAGCGACCTACGCTCATGCCGCTGGGACTACGAAGGCTCAGTAGCGGTGGCGGAGTTGGGCTGATGCGCCGATGTCGGGCACCATTTAGCAGGTGACCGACCGCGCGACGGTGAGCCGGTGGCTGGCCGGATACGAGGCCGCCTGGCGGGCGCCGGGCACCGGAGACCTCGCTGGCCTGTCTCCGGCGACGCTACCTACCTGCAGTCCCCCTACGAACAGCCTGTTACCGGCCTGGACGCGATCAAGCGGATGTGGGAGAAAGAACGAGACGGCCCGGACGAGGTCTTCACCCTGGCCACTGACATCCTTGCTGTTGACGGCCCGACGGCGGTGGTCCGGGCCGAGGTCTGCTACGGAGATCCTCCGCCCGGCCAGGAATACCGCGATCTGTGGGTCATCCGGCTCGCCGATGACGGTCGCTGCACCTGGTTCGAGGAGTGGCCCTACTGGCCAGGGCGCCCCCGCGCAGTCCGCGACGACCTGGCGTAGCCGGTCGCCGCGACGTCGGCAGCGGCGCCTCTGCGGCCGCCCGGGACCCGAGACCTGCCAGCCTGACCCGCTAAAAGATCTTGATCACCTACAAAATTGACGCGCACCCAGGGCCGCATGTCCGCCCTTACCTCCCCATGGCTGAGCCAGGGATTTCTCGGGCGGTTCTTGATGAACAATTACATCAGGTCGGGTCTACGATCAGGACATGGAAGGCCGCCATTGACGGGATACCATTGTCATCCGGGATCAGGTTCGGGTACTTATTCGGCAGGGTAATTGCATCCGTGCTGCCGGGTACCACGTACTGGCTAAACGCCCCGGCCTGATTATAGATGACCCATTTGCCCAGGCTCTGAGCATAGCGTACCCCGTAGTAGCATGGGAAGAACACGCCCCCTGTGGGACCTGGGTTCTCCTCGCTCTCCCAGACAGGGGTAACGAGGAGCAGCTTGCTGGGATCACCATCGCAATAATCGTGTGTGACCCACGAGTAGTTGCCCCAGCTTACGCTCGGCTGGGCGATATGGACGAGGCCAGCATAGCTATCGTAGGGCGGAACAGCTCTGGGGCCGACCAGAACGTTGAAGGCCAGATTATCCTCCATCAGGTGCATGTCCTGGTTGAAGATCGCCCATTTCCCCGCCAGCGGATCGTACCAGACGCCGATGGGATGCTCCTGGCGGTTGACGTTCCCGACCCCGCCAGGCGTAAGGTTGGCCGAGACCATCAGGAGTGCGTCGGGGTTGTTGTTGGTCAGCGCATTGTTGATGTAGGTGTAGTGCCTCGTGGTAATCGTCGGATCGCTGATCTGCGATTTCACGATGAATGCATTCGGATTATTGAGCGTGTAGAAGACGTTGAATGCGGTTCCGATGTTCATAATGGAGCCAGAACCCGTATAGACGCACCAGCACCTGGGTCCCCCATCCCAGAAGACGCTGGGAAGGTCGTCGACATACACGCCTCCGGGGCCTCGCGAATCCCAGCCCGCCGTCGCAAAGACCATTGCATTGGGATCTTGCGGCTGGTACTCAAGGATATCGGTGCGATCACCCCAATAGGCTCTGGATTGCGCATTGGTGACATGAAAAGCCTTCCATGTCGTAACTTGTGGCGGTGTGGTCATAATGGGCCTCCACGCAGTTGAACCTTTGCCTGATAAATGCGGGTTATATTTTCTCCCGTTAGGCGGCAGCCCCGCATCAGGCCAGTGCCCAGGTCGGCTATATCTTTTGCTGTACGGCGAGCAAGGTGGATCCGTATCCGCTTGTCTCAGGCATCTGTCACAACGTTTGCAGCTGCTTGGAACTGTTCGTCGAGGCCGGGTTGATCGCTTCTTGGCATTTCCGCTGACGCCGACTCATTAGGTCCGGCCTGCTTGCATGAAGAAAATTAGCTCGTTTCGCTCGTAGCGTCAAGCGAAGCCGCCTTAGCGGGCCCCACTCTGTCCGTTCGGCTACGCACACATGGCGCGCACACATCGGCCCCCATCGCCCGGGGCTTCCAGGGGTTGCCATGTTCACTGGCCTGGGACATACTGACGCTGCAAATAAATTCGGTTATGGAGGGCGGCGGCGATGGCCCGGCGACCTAAACGACTGAATGATCAGTTGCGAGCGGCGATAGACGAAGCAGGCTGTTCACACAGTTTGCTTGCACGTTCGGTTGTCGAGCTTGCGCAAGCCAAGGGCACGCAAGGCCTGAAATACGATCACACGTCAGTGCTGCGGTGGCTAGATGGCGAGCAGCCGCGTCACCCTGGCCCGGAACTGATAGCTGAGGTACTTTCGGGACGCCTGGCACAGGTGGTTACGCCTGCCGAGTTAGGCATGCATGCGCCGCCGCAGGACGCCGGACTTGGACTTGACCTTCCTCTCACCTGGCCCGAGGGTGTTGCCGCCGTGACCGGGCTGTGGAGCGCTGACGTGCATCGGACGCAGTTTCTCTCCACAGCTGGGTTCGCCGTGGCCGCGTCCGCCAGCGCCGGAGTGCGCTGGCTCACGTTGCCCCCCGCCTGCACTCTTACCGGGCTGGGCAAACGCCGTATCGGCGCGAGTGATGTGGAGGCGCTCCGCGAGATTAACCGCACCTATCGCGAGCTTGACAACCGCCTCGGTGGCGGACAGCTCCGCACCACATTGGTCCAGTTCCTGGACAGGCAAGTGACACCGCTTCTGCGGCAGGCATCGTTCAGTGAATCGACTGGCCGCGACCTCGCCTCTGCCGCCGCTGAACTGTCGCAGCTCGTCGGCTGGATGGCCTATGACAGTGAGTCGCATGGGCTGGCGCAGCGATACCTGATCCAGGCTCTCGGCTTGGCCCGGTTTTCCGGTGATCAGGCCCTGGCCGGGGAGATCCTCGCCGCCATGAGCCAGCAGGCGGTATACGTCGCCAAGCCTGATCAGGCAATTGACCTCGCTCGTGCGGCGCGCCCAACTGCCGAGCGGGCCGAGCTGCCCATTCTCGTCGCCGAATGCCATGTGGCTGAGGCGCACGGGCACGCAGCACGAAACGACGCCCGCTCATGTGCGCTCGCGCTCACGGGAGCAGAACGTTCATTCGGGCAGGCCAGAATGAACGAACAACAGCCGACGTGGCTTGCTTACTTCGATGAGGCGTACCTGGCAGCCCGCATCGCACACTGCTTCCGCGACCTTGGCCAGGGCCGTCAGGCGGCCGGTTATGCCCGCCGCTCCCTCGGCAACATGAACGGCTCGTATGTACGCGGGCGCGCGTTCAACCTCGCACTGCTCGGAACCGCGCTGGCCCAGCAGGGCGACGCCGAGCAGGCCAGCGCGGTCGGACTCGAAGCCGCCGACGCAGCGGCCGGCCTGGAGTCCCGCCGCTGCGTCCGCTACGTACTTGACCTGCGCAGGCGCCTAGCGGGCAAGGCGTCGGCCACCGCCGTACGGCAGTTCATGGAACGAACCGAAGCACTGGCGATAGCGCATTACTAAGCGCCGAAGATTTGTCGCTGCTCCCACAATCTCACCAACGTACGATCACCGGTGGGACCGACCCAGCCGGCCACGTGCCGCACGCTCGCGGTGCAGCCGCAACTGGCGGCCTCCGGGCAAGGTCGTAGCCCTCAGGAAATACCTGCCCGCGCAGCACGGCAGACAGATCATGCTCCTGAGATGGCCGCAGCACGCACAGGTGCCTGCGCTGCGCGCCTGCTCCACGGAGCGCTGACGTACGGCGGACCGTAGCCACCCCGGCTGGCGCGGTACACGCGGGTACTGGCGCTCAGCTTGTTATTTAACCTCTGCTGTCCCGCTTGACGCAGATCTTTGGTCCTGTCCGGCGTGTCACAGTGACAAGAGGAGGCCACCGCGTGATCATCTTCGGGTTCTTACCAGGAGCCTGGAGATGAAGGCGGTGGCCGTGGCATTCAGTATCGCGTGGCAGGGAGCGGACGTCGAGCCCGCGGGCGAGGCCGTGGCCGGGACGCGGGAGGCCCTGGAGCGGCTGGGCGCCTTCCGCGGCGCGCTGTACGGATGCCTGACCAAGCGCGCGGATGCGCTGTCCGGGCTGGCCGATGCGATGCTGTGCGCGGATGGGCCGGTGCGGACACTGGCGGGGTTATCGCTGGCGCCGGAGCACCGGCGCGGGCATGGCGCGCTGTATGACGCGGTGAATGCGGGGCGGATCGAGATCGGGCGGCTGCGGCGGGCGGTGGCGGGGGTGCCGCTGCCGCGCGCCGCCGATGGCCGCCTGATGCTGGCGGTGGATGTGAGCAACTGGCTGCGGCCGGGCGCGGCGACCAGCCCGGAGCGCCTGTTCTGCCACGTGTACGGCCGGGGGAAGGGCAATGCGCAGATGATCCCGGGCTGGCCGTACTCGGTGGTCGCCGCGCTGGAGCCGGGCCGCACGTCCTGGACCGCGGTGCTGGACGCGGTCCGCCTCGGCCCGGCCGACGATGAGACCGACGTGACCGCCGCCCAGGTCCGCGAGGTGGTCACCCGGCTGATCGAGGCTGGCCAGCAGAAGGAAGACGACCCGCACATCCTGGTCGTATTCGATGCCGGGTACGACGTGACCCGGCTGGCGTTCCTGCTCGCGGACCTGCCGGTGGAGCTGCTTGGCCGGCTCCGCTCGGACCGGGTGCTGTGCTTCCCCGCCCCGCCGCGCGCCCCCGGCGCGAACGGCCGCCCGTCCCGGCACGGTCCCGAGCTCAAGCTCGCCGAGCCGGGCACCTGGCCAGACCCGCCGGTCACCACGGTCACCCAGACCACCCGGTACGGCACTGCCATGGCCCAGTCGTGGGACCGGCTGCATCCCCGGCTGACCAGCCGGGCCGCCTGGCAGCAGCACGACGGCGAGCTGCCGGTCATCGAAGGCACCTTAATCCGCTTGCAGGTTGATCACCTGCCCGGCGACCGTGACCCCAAGCCGGTATGGCTGTGGTGGTCAGCCACCGGCGCCACGCCCGCCGACGTGGACCGGTGCTGGCAGGCATTTTTGCGCCGGTTCGACATCGAGCACACCTTCCGCCTGTTTAAGCAGGTTCTCGGCTGGACCGCCCCGAAGATCTGCGACCCGGCCGCCGCCGACCGGTGGACCTGGGTCGTCATCGCCTGCCATGCCCAGCTCCGCCTCGCCCGGCCGCTGGCCGCCGACCTGCGCCTGCCCTGGGAGCGCCCCGCCCCGCCGGGCCGGCTCACCCCGGCGCGGGGTGCGGCGGGGGTTCCGGAACATCCGCGCGAAGATCACCTGCCCGGCCGGCGCGCCGAAACCCGGCAAGCCCGGCCCCGGCCGCCCGCCCGGATCGAAGAACCGCCGACCAGCCGCACGTCACAGCGTCGGCAAGCACCCCAAGGCGAGCACGGCGAACAAGAAAAGAGGTTAAACGGCAAGCTCAGAAAACGCGCGGAGCAGCTCCCTGGCCGTGACCGTCGTTCCTGCTGCTGTTCATGCGTCCTCTGTGCGGGTCATCGGCGAGTCGCCGCGTAACGATCACCTGGGCATTCGCGACCGCGCGCTCATCGCCGTGTATGCCGGGTGATAACCCGCTGTATCACCCGGCCGGTGTCGGTGCCCGCCGATACCCCCCCGGCATTGACCGATGAGCTGCTTGCCCGCATCCTGGCCGAGCTGCCGATGGTGGCCGGGCTGAGGGAGCGGGAGCAGCTGCTGGCCGCGGCGTGGCTGACCAGCCTGCGGTCGCAGCGGACGCGGCGGGCCTACTGCGGCGATCTGCGGGCGTGGTTGTCGTGGCTGGCTGACCGCAGTGTCGACGTGCTCCAGGCGGGACGGGTGCACGTCGATTTGTGGGTGGCATGAGCGGCCCCTCGCGTCGTTTCCGTGCTGACGGATGACCCACGCGCAGCTGTTCGCCGACGTGCTCGCGTACGCCCCGCGATGCGCCGTCGTGGTGTTCGAGGCCGAGACCCTGCTCTAGAAACCCTTGCCGCTTCGGGGTCTGACGGCCCCGCTGGAGGTTTCTCTCGAACCCCAGGGTCCCGGGAGATGTTCAAGGTCAAGGGAGACGACGGCAAAGCCCTGCTCAACGGGGTCATCGCCTAGGCGCAGCGGTCGAAGATCCCCGAGATGGCCAAACTCGCGAAGACCCTGGTGCACTACAAGCCCCTCATCGGGAACACCCTCGCAGGGGGCCCCTCCAACGAGTGGCCTTCATACTGCACCTCTTCTTGATGTTCAGGCTGTCTGCTTGGTGACGGCGGGATCGCGGCTGGTCTTGGTGCTGATCGTGGCATGAGGGTCCGACATTTTCTGGGTCCGGCATCTTCCCGGGTCATGTCCTGGCGGCGGCCCGGGCGGCGGTGATCTCGGCGGGGCTGGGGGCCTGCTGGCCGGGGTGGTAGAGGTTGCGGCCGCGGTAGTCGGCGGCGGCGGATTCGATGAGGCCGAGCCGGTGCCACTTGTAGATGGTGGAGCGGGTGACGCCCAGGTGTGCGGCGAGCTGCCCGCCGGTGAGCAGTTCCTGGTCGCGGTGCGCCGCGGGCCGCCCGGCGGCGGTGATCTGGGCGGGCGTTGGGCGCTGCTGCCCGGCGGGGTAGAGCGGGAAGCCGCGGTGGTCAGCGGCGGGGGATTCGATGAGGCCGAGCTGGTGCCATCGGGTGATGGTGGAGGAGGTCACGCCGAGCTGGGCGCCGAGCTGGCGGGCTGACATCACGCCGCTGGCCGTGCGCTGACGGGCGGCGCGGGTGTGGAAGGACGCGGGGCGCTGCTGGCCGGGAGGGAACAGGCAGCTGCCGCGGGCGTCGGCGCGGTGGGCGGTGATCAGGCCGGCCCGGTGCCATGTCATGACGGTGGGGGCGGTGACGCCGAGCTGGGCGGCGGTTTCCTGGAGGGTGAGCATGCCGCGTGCGCGGAGCCGTTGGGCGTGGGTGGGGATTCCGCGGGCCTGGCACAGTGCGGCCAGATTCTGGACGGTGTAGGGGCGGCCCCAGCCGCCGGTGATGCCGCGTTCGCCGAGGATGGCGGCGATCTTGTCGAAGGGGTGGTCGTTCAGTAGCTGGTCGATGAGGGCCACTGTTGTCTCGCTGGTGGTGTGCTGTTCCCAGGCGGTGAGCGGCCGCGGAACGGTGAGGGTATGGTGCTGGCCGCCGGACAGGCGCACGTGCGCGGTGATGTGATCGCTGCCCTTGCCCAGCGTGACGTCGGTGACCAGCAGCCGGATGAGGCGCTTGCGGTCGCGCATGCTGGTGGCCGGGTTGTGCCACAGGGCCGGCAGGTCGGCGGCCAGGGCACGGATCTGCTCCTGCTGGCCGGCGGTGGGTGTGGCGGGGCCATTGTGGCTGGCGCGGTCGTAGTCGTCCTGGGCGCCGGACAGCTCGCGGAGCCTGGTGTTCCAGTCGGCTTCGAGGGCGTCGGCGACCAGCCGGTTGGCGGGGGCCGGCGGCGAGGTAGCGGCGGCGGGCGGCCTCGGCGGCGTGCTGGGCGCGCTGGACGTGGGTGGCGCGGATCGCGTCCGCCTGCCCGGCCTGGGCGTGCAGCTGGGCGGTGACCTCCAGGGCGGCTCCGATTGCCAGCGGGGTGAGCGCGTCCAGGACGAGGCCAGCCACGGCTGCGTCGATGCCGGAGCCGCAGATGTTCTGGCAGGGCGGGGTGCCGGTGGCGATGCCCTCGCGCTGGCAGGCGTAGTCGGGGACGAGCGTGCCGTCGCAGCGGGCGTGGTAGCCGACGGTCATCCGCTTGCCGCATTTCCCGCAGATCACCAGGCCCTGGAGCAGGGCGGGGCCTTCCCGGGGCGGTCCGGCCTTGCGGTCACCGCCGTGGGCGGCGGCGTTGGCGGCCAGCTGCCGCTGGTTGGCCTCGTACTGTTCCCAGCTGATGTAGCCGTCATGCGCCCCGGGGAGCAGGGTGGTCCACTGCTCGCGCGGCTTGGTGATCGTGGTGGTTTTCCCGCCGGCACTGCGGTGAGCGCGGCGGCCATAGAAGTAGGCGCCCGCGTAGCGGGGGTTGTGCAGCACGAACAGGACCTGGTCGTGGCGCAGCGGCTTCCAGTACAGCTGCCCGGCCCGCTCGCCGATGGAATCACGCGCGGGGAACTTCAGGCCGCCGGCGTTGAATGCCTTGACCACGGCGGTGGCCGACCCGGTGGCGGCGAAGGTGGCAAACAGGTGGCTGACCGCCTTGCGGACTGCGGTGTCGGGGTCCGGGATCACGTTACCGGCGCCGTCATAGGTGAACCCGACCGGAAGGCGGACCGCCAGCTCGCCGCGGGCGGCCTTAGCCAGCAGCCCACCGCGCATGCGGGCCTGCAGGTAGTGCAGCCCGGACTCCGAGATCTGGCCCTTCATCCCCAGCAGCATCCGGTCATTGATCGCAGATGGGTCATACAGGCCGTCTTCGTCGCAGATCAGGGTGCTGTTGAGGGCGCACATCTTGATCAGAGCCTGCCAGTCGGCGTTGTCACGGGCCAGCCGGGAGCATTCCAGGCCCAGCACGATGCCGGCCCGGCCGAGGGAGACCTCACCGACCAGCTGCTGGAACCCGGCCCGGTCGGCCGCGGATGCTCCCGAGGAGCCCTGGTCGATGTCGATGACGTGGATCTGCCCGGCGTCCCAGCCGAGCGCGACGGCGCGTCCTTTCAGGTCGTACTGGCGGCGGGTGGACTCGGTGTTGTGGATCACCTGGTACATCGTTGATTGCCGGATGTATAGATAGGCCGCGCGCCGGAGGTGGCCGGCGGTGACCTTGCTGGGGTCGCTGGGCATGGGGGCTCCTGTCTGACGGGTGTTTACGGGGGCCGGGCGGCGGCCAGTGTCATGGCCGCCAGGACGGTGACGATCTGCCCGGCCGGCAGGCCACCGGGAAGGGACGTGGTGGCGCGGGTGGCGGGGCTGGCCGGGGCCGGGCGGGCCGGCGGGGCCGTGGCGTGCAGGGCAAGCCATGCGGCGATGCCCTTGGCGCGGATCACGGCCAGGCCATGCCGGAAACCGTCGCCGCGCTGCCCGGCCGCCGCCGCGCGGGCATGCTCGTAGGCCTGGATGGTGCCGGTACCGGGAGAGCAGACAGGCCCGGGGCCGGGCCCGCGGCCAGGTGATGGGCGGCCGGGGGGCGGATCGGGGTCAGCCCGGGCTTCGGGGTCTTTTGGATCCCTCCCGGTACCGGGCCAGGGCCTTCTCGATGGAGCGGGGGTGCACGCGCACCCCGAATTCGGCCTCGAGGGGGCTGGCCAGGTCCTTCGCGCGCAGGCCCGGATCAGCGGCCAGCTGCTCCTCGGCCCAGGTCAGCACCTCGGCGGTGAGCTTGTGCCCGCCTTTGGGGCCCGGCCTGGCCGGTACCAGCGCGGCCAGCCCCCCGGCGGCCAGCGCCGCCGCCGCGGTGTAGCAGGACTGGCGGGAGAACCCGAACGCCGCCGCGGCGGCGGACACCCCCGCGCCGCCGGCTTCCGCCTTGCGCACCATCTCGTACTTCACCTGCACCAGGTCGCGGGCGTCGAAGAACTCGCTGGCGGCGAACTCCTGGTCGGTGACCGCCTCGGGGTGCCGGTTGAGGGTGCGCGTGGCGGCCAGCTCCGCCGCCTTGGGATCTTCCGCCCGCCGGGCCATGCCACCTCCCTGAGCACGGTGATGTCCAGATAAATATGCCAGACCATCTGTGCCAGATGGCGGTGACACGCCGACCGCGGTCCCGGTTTCCGCGGAAACATAGAACCAGCGGTCCATTGCGAATGGAGCTACCGTGAAAGCCGGGACAGCCGGATGGCGTAATCAACTGGACGATCACGGCATATTCTTCTGGACACCCGGTGTGCCGTGACTGTCACGGCTGGCACGCGCCCGTTCCGCTACGGCGGCCGCTGCCAGCAGGTCGGCGGTCCGGAACGGCACCCGGCCCGCCGCCGCCACCACGAACGGGTCGGCCGGCACCGCATCGGTCCACTCCGCCGGCAGGCACACCAGTTCACCGCCGGTGTCGTAGAAGTACACGCGGTCCAGGTCCCAGCTCCTGCGCCGCATGACGAACCCGGAATCCCGCCCAGACCACGGATGAAACGGATGCGTCACCCGCACCCGCGGTGAAACCGCCGGATCACCAAGACCATGTGCACTTGACGGTGTGCTCGAACGGGCGGGCAGAAGCCCTGAACTCCCAGGTCAACGCCCTGATCACCCGCGCACGAGGGTTCCGCAGCGCGGCCGCCCTGATGAACATGGCCAGCCTCGTCCACGGCGGCCTATGCCCCATTCACCCTACGCATAACGATGACACCGATACCTGAGACCACGGGAGAGTCACTGGAGCAGCACATTAAGGCGAACCACAGCTACGACACGCTAGAGATCATCGCGACGCCGATCATCGCAGGCAGCGCCGAGTATCTCGGTTGGGTCAGCGAGGAGACGAGGCAAACTGACGCCTCCTCATAGCGAGGTCTTCTAGGTAGGCCCGGACTTGCGGCTGGGTCTGGTAGCGGCGCAGGCCTTGGCCGATGGCCTCCAAGCGTGGCATCCACATCGCGAACTCGGTTTCTCGCGTGACTGCTAGGCCGTCTTTCGCGAGTCGGGCGGCGTCGGTTACCGCGCCGCGGGTGAGATGGGCGACGGCGATGTCTTCGAGGATGATCGCGGTTCTCTTTGTGTCGTGCTGGGTGAGTCGTTCGAGGACCGCGCTGGCTATCTCCTGTGCCTGGTCGAGCTGGCCGATTCTAGCGTAGGTAGCGATGCGGCAGGCGTCGAACCGGTTTTGATCGAGGAATCGTGTCCAGACGCGATCCTCGTCTGGATCGGCAACGCTGAATGCTTCGGCTGCCTGGTGCCACGATTTGAGGGCTTGCCCCTTGTCGCCGAGTGCTGCGCTTTCCTCGGCATGTCGTGCGGCGAGCCAGGACACGGTTCCGGGCGATGGCACTCTGGCACGCCCGGCTGTCTCTAGCGCCTGTGTGAGCAGCATCCTTGCGCGGCCGTTTGCGCCTTTCGTGCTTGGGATGTAGCTCCGTTATCCGAGGACGCATGCGGCGATACCTGGATCGTCTGCTTCCTTGGCTGCACGCTCGGCCGTTTTCGTAATAGTTGCGCGCTGTGGCGGCATCGCCTGTATCGCTCGCCGCCCAGCCCGCGAGCACGCTGCTTTCACCTGCGACGACGATGAGGCGTCTCCAAAGCTCGTCTCTCGGGTCGGCCGCGATGCCGTTGAGGAGCGTGCTGAGCTCGCGGAGATGGGCCACGAGGGCCTTGAAGAGAACTGACGCAGGCATCACTAGTGTCGCTAGAATTGATCATGTTTACGCTGCTCGCCTGACGACATGTCCAATCTCGGTGGCACCGAGGAGCTTCGCTATCCGCCTGGTGGCAGCTCGGACCTTCTCAATTATCTCGTCGGCGGTCGCCGTCCATTTGAATGGCCTGGCGTCAGCGTTCCAATCCGCAGTGAACCGCTTGATCGCGTTATTAACAGCTTTAACCGACGAGAAGGTTCCGCGGCGGATAAGCTGCCGGGTGATGATGCCATTCCAGATCTCCACCTGATTCATCCATGACGCCCCGGTCGGCGTGAAATGAAACACCACCCGGCCGCCCTGCTCCGCGAGCCACTTACTGGTTTCTCCGCCCGTGTGCACCGACGCATTGTCCAGCACTATGTGGATCTTCTTCCTGTCCCAGATCTCCGGCAATCGGTGGTCGTGACAGCGCAATCATTGTGATTGCCGGAGGATGTAGGTGATGGGCCGGCCGTCGCCCGGTAGCTTGGGCGGGCGGGTGTTGATCTCGGCGAGGAGCAGGGTGAGGGCGCGGGCGACGCGACCCTGGCCAGGCCGGTCGAGCGTGACGGTGATGCTCTTGGGCGTGTAGGTGATGGTGCCGGCGAGTCCGCGGATGATCGTTTCTCGGGTGATGGCCCGGTACTCGTCGTCGTCGTCCAGGTAGGCGTTGAGGTGGCGGGCGAGGTAGTGCTCGGCGTTGGCGGCCAGCAGGCGCAGGACCAGTTGCAGGCAGCGCCTTCTGATGTGCAGGATCGCCCGGGTCGCGGCCGGGTCGATCTCGCTGGCCGGTAGTTTCGCGGGGTGGTTCTTGCGCTCGGTCTCGGCTTCCTGCAGCGCCTGCTGGCATGCTTCGATCTTCTGCTGGGCGCGGGGGAGCAGCTCGCCGTTCTTGGTCCTGGCCGGGATGGCGGGGTCGGCCAGCAGTTTCGCCAGCGCGACCTCGGCCTTGGCCAGCGCGGTGTTCGCTGCGGCTTGGGCCTTCTTGGCGGTGGCGTAGGCAGGGTTGGCCTTCAGCTTGGTGTTGGTCACCTCGTCGGCGGCGTAATCGGCGAGCATGTCGAGCCCGTAATTGGCCATGTCGTACTTGAACATGTTCTCCTCGGCCCACCGGCCGCGCAGCCACCCGGCCAGCTCGGCCGGGCATTCGCCGGCCCGGCCGCTGATCGCCTGGGCGACCATCTTCCCGTGCCCGGACAGGGTCAGCTGCCGGACCGGCTTGCCGTAGTCCTTCAGGGTGACCTGCTCGTCGGTCCAGGCCACCTGCCGCACGCGGCCGCCGCGCAGGGTGATCGTCTGCACGATGGGGAGCAGTGTGGTGGCCGCCAGGGGGGCGCGCCGCCAGGTCAGCCAGTCATACCCGGCCGCGTCCACCGCGGTGAAGGTGGACGGAAACGCGGCCCCCCGGCCGGACACGATCAGCGGTCTGGTGTCCGGGCCGGGCTGGTCGCGCGCGGGCAGGGCGCCGGTCAGCGCCGCGAGCGCGCCGGGCAGGGTGGTGCACAGCGCGGAGGGCTCCCCGGTGGTGAACGCGATCGCCCGCCCGGCCAGGTCGCAGATGTAGGTGTCGTCGTGGCCCTTGGTGGGCTTGCCGCGGCGCGGGTTGCGGCCCAGCGCGACCGCCTGGTGGCCGGTGTACCCGGCCAGGTGGTCATCGGCCAGGTACACCTGCGATTCGGCGGGCTCGATCGCGAGCATCTGGCTGGCCAGCCGGCGCTGCAGCGCCAGCGGGTCGCACCCGTCAGCCAGCTCGCCCAGCCGCTGCCGCCAGGTCCGCAGCGACGGCAGGGACGTCAGCCCGGCCAGCGCCCCGGCGTCGGCGGCGGCCAGGTGCTTGGCCTGCTCCAGGGTCAGCGCACCGAGGGTGAATGACATCTGGGTGCACACCAGGATGCCCAGGTCATCCGCCGGCGCGCCGGCCCCGGCGGCCGACGCGCCCGTCCCGGCGGCCAGCAGGCCCCGCGCGCCGATCCGGTCGGTGAAGGCGTGCACCAGCATCGCGCCCGCATACCGGCAGGCAACCGTCCCGGTCTCGATCCTCCTCGCCACCCGCCAGGTCGCGCCATCCCCTTCGGCGTTGCCCTCAGCGTCGGCGGTCCGGCCATCGCGGCTTGCGCGTGTTTCCTGCCCGGTCCCGGCATCCCGGCAGGTCGGCTGGCCGGCGGTCTCGCCGGCCCTGGTGCCATCGCCGCTGCACCCGGGGCCGTCGCGGCCGGTGCCGGCGCGCTGGCCGGGCGCGGTGTCCTGGCCGTCGCGGGCGGACGGGTCTGCGCCGGCGGCCTCGGTGTCATCGGCGTCGCCGGACAGCGGGCCGGGGGCGGGCAGCGTGCCGTGCTGCTTGAGCAGTTCGGAGATCCGGGACCGGGACACGCCCAGCTTGCGGCCGATCTCGGCGTGGGTGAGGCCCTGTCCTGCCCAGGTGCGGGCCTGCCGCAGCTGGGTGGGGCTGAGCAGCGGCGGGCGGCCCATCTGGTGGACCAGGCCCTTGGCGCCGTGCTCGCGGTAGCGGGAGCGGATCCGCGACACCTGGGAGGGCAGGATGCCGAACGTGGCGGCGACGGTCTTGCCCTGGAAGCGGCTGCCCTCGGTGAGCGCGCAGATCGTCAGGTCCCGCATCTCCAGGTCGTCGGCGCGGAAGGCGGTCAGCAGCATCGGGCCGGCGTGCACCGCGACCACGCGGCCGTCGCCGGTGCGGGTGACGGCCAGCTGCCAGGGAGGTGGCATGCCGGGGAGCTGCTGGGCGTTCATGAAGGTCAGTATCTTCTTTAAAGATCACGATCGGCTTACTTTTCGGCCTCTGGGAGGTGACAGTTTCCTCAGCTCACAGGGCCTTTCCGCACGGCCGGACCGGCCGGGCGCGGCCCGATCGGGCACCGGCGAGGCAGCTTGGGCGGACCCCGATTGGGCGGGAGCTGGATTGCTGACATCCCGACATCGACGGCCGGGCGGCGAACCCCAGGTCAGGCCAAGGACTCAATTAACGATTACCGGAGGTCTGTGTCCGTATACTGCGCCACGATCTTCCTCATCAGCCGCAGGAAATCCTGAGTGTTATGCGTGGGCGACAGTTCTACTGTGACCTTGCCCGTGACGATATCCAATCCGGCGTACATGTCAGTCGTGCCGTTTCGCTTGTAATCATGCGTGCGCTTCTCGCTTTTTCCGAAATCGACCGGCAGCAGCGGCTGCGTCCGGTCTAAGGCCTGGATACCGGACTTGACGTCGACAGACACGACCGCCTCACCCTCCGGCGGATTCAAATAGAGATCAGTCACGTCGCGGACCTTCTCCTCAAAGTCAGGGTCTTTGCTGACCTTGAACGTGCCCTGCCGCCACGGCTAAAGCCCGTTGTCCCGCCATAGCCGCGAAACCCACGGCTGGGAAACTGACACGCCCTCGGTTCGCCTGATGTATCTGGCCATCGCTTCCGACGTCCAGTGGGAAATCCCAAGCTCCGCCGGAGGCGTCTGCCGGGTAAGCGCCAGCACCCGTCCCCGGATGTGCCCACCAATTGTTTTCGGCCCGCCCGGAGACAGCCTGTCCGCGAGGCCGTCGAGCCCATATGTTTCGTACCGGCCGATCCATTTATCGACAGTTGGCCGCGAGGCACCAGACATCCTCGCGATGACAACTTTCGGGTAACCCTCGTAATACCACAGAACGATTTGCGCCCTGGCTGGGACAGATCCGTCATAGACATCCGCCTTGAGGACTGCCCGCAGCTCGGCGAGTTGCTCTTCTGAAAGCTCCATACTTACCATTATGACACACGTCGGGCGATAAAGACTAAAGTTCGGATGATGTAAATCTCATCCATTTTAGCGACACTAGGTCGAGCCGGTGAAACCCTGCCGCGCGGGCCTCCATTTCACGGACTATCGATTCGTCCATGGCGGTGGGCTTCGTGAGAGCGTAGGCGAGCCGTTCCCATACTTCGCTCTCTGCGATAGATGCGGTGGCCCCAATCTTCGCGGCCAGTGACAGCATTTCGCGACGCTTCACGTCGTTACCCCTCCTCCCGGTTGCTTCTGCGAGCATGAGCAGGTCCAACGTGTCTGCCGGGATGACGGGCCCGCCGATGGTGGGTGGAGCGCCGATGCCGTTGCTGCTTGGTGCCAGCCCAAGTGCGAGGCGCGCGGGCGCAGGCAGCCCGAGACCGTCAGCAAACGCCTGAAATGTAGATGACGCACTGGGGATGCGCTTGCCGGTCTTGTACTCGCTGAGGCGGCCTTGGGGGATGCCGGTCACGCCGGCGATCTGGCCCTGCGTGATCCCATGGGTGCCGAGGATGCGGATAACCGCGCCGAGATACGCCGTGCGCGATTGGCTCTCCAAGGGGCTCAAGGGCCGCGACAACAACACGGTAGCGGCCAACCGCATCCTTGCCGAGCAGCACGTCATACCGCTTATCGGCGCGATGAGGCCCGCGCGCTGCGGTGGTCTCACGTGGTGGCATGGGTGGCGGACGAAGCTGCATGGCGGCCAGTCACCGAGGCCGGATTCGATCACGAGCGATTCGCGATCTATGTATGGCGCTCGGTGCGTGCCGACGGTGACACCAAGACCGAGAAATCCCGCCGGACGTTGGAGCTTCCCGGCCAAGCCGCCGAGGCGCTTTACGAGCATCGCACGCGCCAGGCGACGGAGCGGTTGGCAGCGGGTCCGCTCTGGCGGGATCACAACTACGTCTTCGCCAGCCAGGCGGGGACATGCCTGGACGCCTCCCACGTCCGCCGCTCGTTCAAGGCGATCACCAAGAAGGCCGGTATCGGTGAGAACTGGACGCCCCGCGAGCTACGTCACTCGTTCGTGTCCATCATGAGTGACAGCGGCGTCCCCATCGAGACGATCGCTGATCTTGTCGGGCACGCCAGTACGGCGGTAATTGAGGAGGTCTGCCGTTCCACCAGCTCAAGACGGTGATCACCAAGGGTGCCGAGACCATGAACACTATCTTCAACCAGCACAACCAAGCCAAGTCCGCGTGAGGCGGTGGCTCCCCGTTTGGCTCCCACAGACCCCACAAGATCAGAAAAGGGGCTCCGGAGCGATCTCCGAAATCCCCTCTGACCTGCCAAAACTTTGGGTCGGGGTGGCCGGATTTGAACCGGCGGCCTCTTCGTCCCGAATTAGGCCCTGGAAGATCGCCGACCTGCTGACTGCGCCAAAGACACAGGTCAGAGCGTTGGTTTGCGTTGGTCTGTGATGGCGTCCAGAGGTCTCGGTCTCAAGATCGTTCTCCAGGATTTCTCCAGAAACCGATCGCCACATGCTCAGCGCCGGACGGGCGGATGAGACCCTACGATCTCAAGCGCTGGCCGGGGGGTGCGGCGTCACCGAAACCGGATGGGAGCGATCCGAGTTCGCGGTCTACGTGTGGCGTTCCGTCCGGGCGACTAAGCGCGCACAACGTCCGCCGCGACTTCCGCAAGGTCGTCAAGGCGGCCGGACTCAACGCGAAGGAATGGACGCCCCGCGAGTCCGACGGGGCCTGTTAGCTGCGATTTGCTGGTCGGGCTGGCGAGATTCGAACTCGCGGACTCTTGCTCCCAAACCACCCGCAGCGCCACGACCACCTTCCCCTGCTGCGGAACATGCGGGCAGCGGCGGAGCGGGCGATGGCTCTAATAAGGATGCTGGGTACTCCTTGAAGGAGCGCAGCGCGGATGCGGTGGCGTGCCCGTGCCGGGATGTGGACGCGGAGGCAACCAAGAGGTGGTGGCGCCCTTCCAACGGCGGCCCGACGGCGTGCAGGATGGCGGGGTTACGTTACGTGTTGACGAGATCGTCTTTAGGATCCATGGGTGAACGGTTCTAGCCACAGCATCGAGGCAACGGCAGCGCTGGCCGGACTCGGCGTTGCCGCGACGGGGGTCACCGCTTGCGACTGCCAGCAGGTCCAGCTCCAGTCGTTTAAGGCTGGGTTCCTTGCGGCGGCGATCTTCGCACTTGTTTCGTTTGCGTTTATCCGCGTGCTGCGCCTCTCACGGCAGTGCCCGCAGTCAAGGGCGGTAGCGACGATGGTGGCGGACTGATGGCTGAAGAACTGCGGAGCCGCCAGCCGGGACCGCACCGCCCGCCGGGATCGCCCAGCGGACCGGATGCGGTGCGGCATGCGGTGCTCGATGCCGCCGCAACCCTATTCGCCCTGCACGGGATCGATGCTGTCTCCTTGCGCGACATCGCGGCCGAGGCCGACGTGCATCTCGCGCTGATCAGGCGGTACGTGGGGACCCGGGAGGAGCTCGTGCTCGCGGTCGTTGACTACCTTTCCGACCAGGTGGCGCGGGCGGTGGTGGAGAGTGCCCTGTCGGGGCAAGGGTTCGAGCCGGACACGATCATGGGTAAGTGGGTGCGGGTCATCGGCGCGCTGGTAATCGCCGGTCGGCCGGTCGGGCCGAGCGCCCGGTTCAACCCGGTAAAGGCTATGGCCCGCACCCTCGAGGAGGGATACGGGCTCGATCCGCGGGCCGCGCGGCTGCGCGCGGCGCAGATCGTCGCGGCCGCACTCGGCTGGCGGATCTTCGAGGCGTACCTGATCGAGGCGGGCGGGCTGGGCGATATCCCGCTTGCGACGCTGCGGGAGGAGCTCGCCCGGTCGGCGCGCAGGCTGGGCGCCACGCCCTGGCCCTCGCCGCCGGACCCGCAGCCGCGCACGCGCTGAGGCCAACCGGCCGCCCGGCCGGGACCTTTGCCTCTAGGGGGCTGCGGGCGCGGGCGATTCAATGTGAACAGTTGTACACATTCCCAGGTAGTGAGCATTCCGGCTGGCTTTCCGCGCCGGGGCGGGTCCGAGGGGGAGGAGAGACCAATGACTGTAACCGATGGACCCGTGAGGCGGGCGACCACCGTGCCGCTGCGCTGGGACGAGGTGTTCTACACGAACTGCCCGATGGTGTCGGCGAACAACGTGGACCAGGAGCTGGGGTGGTGCCGGGAGGAGTTCAAGAAGATCGGCGTCGAGTACGCCTACTTCCGGTCCCGGAGCGAGAACAACTGGTACCCGCACTACATCCACAACCTGGACAACCTGATCCGCTTCGGTGGCCTGTACCCGCCGATCGCCGTGCATGCGGATATCCGCCGCACCCGGCTGCTGGGCGCGACGCAGGTCTACGAGGGCGGCTGCATGCTGGTCCGGGCCCGGGACGACATCTTCACCATGGCCGACCTGAAGGGCAAGAAGATCGGGCTGACCAAGAGCCTGAACACGATCAAGAACGACTGGTGGCGGATCCAGGAGGATTCCGGCATCGAGCTGATGCTGCGGGTCAACGGCATGACCCGCGGCGACGTGGAGATCGTTGAGTTCCCGTATCCGGATGACTGGTACGACAAGCCGGAGATGCTCCAGGTGACGATGAACAACCCGTCGGAGCTGTGGCTGCGGCGTGACCACAAGCACGACCTGGCGTTCCGGCCGCTGGAGACCGCGCTGGAAAAGGGCGTGGTCGATGCGATCTACACCCAGAGCAAGGTGTTCCAGCACCTTCAGGAGGACACCGGCAAGTTCAAGGCGATCGAGGACCTGTCCCGCTACCCGGACTGGACGTTGCAGATGGCGAACTGTCCCGCCGTCATCACCTGCACCGACGTCATGGCCGACGAGCACCCCGAGCTGGTCATCGCCTACATGAAGGCCATGATCAAGGTCGGCCGGTGGGCGAACGAGCACAAGCACGCCGCCGCGGTAATCCTGAACCGGCAGACGTTCTACCGCGACGTCGAGGACACCTACCAGGGCATCAAGGGCGTCGACATGGTGCCGAACCTGTCGCCGCGGAACCTCGCGGCGGTCGAGATCGGCAAGGACTTCATGGTCAGCCACGGCTACATCAAGCGCGACTTCGACGTGCACGAATGGGCCGCGCCGCAGTTCCTGGAGAAGGCGGCCGAAGAGCTGCTGCAGGAGCAGTGGAAGCAGATCACGACCGTCAAGCTGCCTGAGGCCTCCGAGCTGCAGCTCAGCCTCGTCCGCCTCGGCTAGCCGCGGCAACGGCACGCCGCCGCCCTCAAATGCAGAAGACAGCGGGCCTGCCCGGCCGGTCACCCGGCAGACCCGCGCGGACAGGCGAAACCTGACATGAAGAAGGTGGATCACATGAGCAAGACCGTTATGCAGATGATCGGCGAGGCCCGCGCGCAGGTGGCACTCGTCGAGCCGACGGAAGCCGCGGACGAACTAGGCAGCGGCGCTGTCATCGTGGACGTGCGTGAGCCTGAGGAATGGCAGCACGGCCACATCAACGGCTCCGTCGCGGCGCCGCGTGGCCTGCTGGAGTTCTTCGCGGACCCGGCAAGCCCGCGGCATCAGAACCAGCTTGACCCCAGCCGCCGGGTCATCGTCGTGTGCGCGTCCGGCGCGCGCGCGTCCCTCGCCGCCCTGACCCTCACGACGATGGGTTACCAGGACGTGGCCATCCTCGACGGCGGGCTCAAGGGGTGGACCGCGGCCGGACTGCCGGTCAACGAGCACGAGTATGCGGGCATCTAATAATCCGTGCACCACCGCGTGCCGGAGGATGTGTGATTTGTGGAGGTGGGGTCATGATCTGGGCACTGCTGGCGTTGGTGGGTGTTCCGCTGTGGCTGTGCGCTCTCGGCATCCTGGCTTTGGTCTACCGGAATCGCAGCCTGCGCAGGCGGCACGGCGACATCACAGTGCGTGTGCAGCGGACCGGTAAAAGCCGGTGGACACGGGGCCACGCCATATGGGTCTCCGATGTCTTCGCCTGGCGAGGGAGCCCGGCCGCCTGGAGAGAGGACCTGGTGCGCGTCGTCGGCGCAAGCGCCCGCACCGCCACACCCGAGGAACGGAAGGCGCTGCATCGTCTGGGCGACGGACCCGTGGTCGCGACCTTGACAACCGGCCAAGACGACGTCCTGCGCGTCGCTGCATCAGCCGAGCGGTCGGCACTGAGCGGGCCGTTCGCCTCGCCGACTATGTCAAACGGGTAGCACCGATACCCGCGCGGAGCATCGCCTTCCGTACTGGCCCGGCACGTCCGGTGCCGCGCCCTCGGGCCGGATCCCGCGGGCAAGTCACGGCAACGGCGACCTCGCACATAAGGCAAATCACGCCGTCCACTTGTACCGGCCATGCTGACCGCGAGCTGGTCGCCGTGCCGTCGAGGAAGACGATCAGCGCCCAGAAGTTGCGTGACTGAGTGGCTGATCCGCGATGCTGAGGCGTAGGGCCCGGCGGGCGGGCCTCCAAGGCAGAGCCCGCCGCTGACGCCGGGCCAGCGGCGCCGCAGTCGCCGCCTTGATCCATGTAAGGCCGGATTCGGCAGCGCCAACCATCTAGACTGTTTGCCTCGCCAGGTTAGCCCCGTGCCATGTTCAGCCGGACCCCGATTACTGCAATCGTGGCGTCGTCGCTGCTTTTGAAGCGCGGCCAGCGCTGTCCGTCTGGGTCACTCGCCTCCAGAGCGCGCACACGCCCGATCACCGACGCGGTACCAGATCCGACCGCCAGCGTCAGCAGGCCCCGCCAGTCGATTTGGGCAAATGGAGTAACCAGCCGCGCCGCGCCATCGGTCATTAGAGCAGCATGTCTAAATCCTGCCTGCTTAATGTGACCAGATTGCATGCTCAGCAACGCTGGGGTCGGCCGCCGCTACCCAGTAGCCACCGCTTTGGTTTCGGTACCGGGCTCGCCGTTCCATCACTTCTGTGCCGATATTTGCCCGTCCCTCCAGGTCGCTCATAGCGCCAGCTACTCGGTCGTCATTGATAACGCTTAGTCCCTCCGCCGTCTCCAAAAGGATTGTGACGTCCGCCAAGACGAGGTAATCAACTGAGCCTTCACTGAGCCGTACAGCGCCCACAGCCGCCGAAGGCGCGCCTATCTCCTCTAGGTCGCAAGTGTCGGCATGCAGCGCGGCGACATCCTTTATTGCCCGGGCGAGAGCATCCGCGAGCGTTATCGCTGGGTCCGATGCGGTCGCGAATAGGTGCGTGCCAAGCATGCTGACGTACCAGGGAGTGCCGTCGTGACAGCCTGTCCGACCCTGGTCGAACACTGTTACGCCGTCGAGGATCACGCCGATGGTGGGCGAGACCGCGGCCCAGTCCTCGTTCGGCTGCGAAGATCCAGGCGACGTAGCGGCAGAAAAATGCACGTCTCAGGCCCCATGCGGGTAGAGCGGCGTAATCAGTTCGCTAGCTGATACTTTTCTCGTCTCCTGGTCGAATTCGCACCTTGTGAGAGCGGAGAACCTCTTGGTTTTTACCTCGCGGTAGACCTCAGCTAGATGCTTGTCGAGGTACGGGTGAGCTGCACCGCTGCCCGCCCAAGGACGACTCTTACCGGGACATAGACACCCCCGGCTTCCTCGACGCGCTGCTGGCGGGACACATTTCCCGCACGAAGCCGCAGTTGTGCGAATGTCACGGACTGACCTACGTCTTCCGTGGCCACGGCGCCGCCAACGGGGCCGCGAGCCGCCCGGGGGCGAAGTTGGTCGATGTGGCCCGCCGCGCTGGCGTTTCAACGGGAACGGCGTCCAACGTGCTGAACCGCCCGGATGCGGTGCCGGAGCCGACCCGGCGGAAAGTGCTGGAAGCCATCACCGAGCTCGACTACGTGCGCAATGCGGCTTCGGGGAGCTGGCGGCGCACTGGCGGCGATCTGGCTTCGCTACGTGGCTGTTCCGGCCTGCCGCCACAGGCTGGTATCCGAAGCGCGGCGGGCAAGACGCGCACCCGGTGCCGCTTGTTGCCGAGCCGTGGCCAGGGATTCCGGTACGTGGGCGCGGAGCCTCGCGGCGCGCGGAGGCGTGCTGGTTGCCGATCGCGCCGGGGCTGACGCCGCATGGGCTGCGGCACACTCACAAGACCCTGATGCGGGAAGCGGGGACCGCACCGAAGCTCATGGACGAACGCATGGGTCATGAGGACGGCTCGGTTCAGTCCCGCTACGACCACATCACTGCTGGGATGCGGCAGGCGCTCATGGCGGCGCTCACCGAGATGTGGGAGGAGTCGTTGAACGCCCGGCGGGCGATGAGCCCCGGCTCGCCCGTGGCCGTCTTGGACGCACTTCTCAAGGCCCGCCAGTAGCGGACGTCCTGGAGACGACATCCAAGATCTTCTCCAGGATTTCTCCAGAGAGCCCCAGAACGCGGGATCAGGGCCGGCGTCCTTTCGAGGACATAGGCCCTGACCTGGCGTTTTCTGGTCGGGGTGGCCGGATTTGAACCGGCGGCCTCTTCGTCCCGAAGCAATACCGGTGTCTCTGCTCGGGTCTGGATGAGTCGAAGGGGAGCCCCTCACCTGCACAAACGCTCTGAGTGGGTCGAGCTGAGTCGGATGGAGCCTGAGCATGTTGGCGCCCCTTCTGGCTCCCCGTGGCCCCCTCGGGCGGGAGAGGGGTCACCTATGACAATCATGATCAACGACAGTTCCCAGTACGCTGCGGCTGCCGCGGGCCGGGCGCTCGGCCTTGCCATCCGCGTCGAAGCGCTGGCCGATGAGATCCACGCCCTGCAAGGTATCCGGGCCGCTCGTGATGAGCCGGTGCGCCGGGCGGGCTTCCGCTGCGACACCGCCATCGGCTGGACGAGGCAGGCCAGCGCGGAACTGCAAGACACCTCAGATCACCTGGACCGCATCGCAGCCGCCATGAAGCCCGGGGCGTGCCTGGTCCCGTGGGGCGTATGCCCCGGGAAGGTTCGTTTGTAGTAGCCTTGGGGGTGTCGGGTCCTGGGCATTCCAGGGTTTTTTACCTTTTGTCCATCGAGACTGTCGGTTTGGAACCCCCCGCCTAGGGCCCGGCCTTTCACGAGTGCATACGAGTCATCCTGTAGATAGGTGCCGCGGCCGCAACGGTTTCGTGCGATCAACTGCGGGCGGGCCTAACCGCTGCATTCTGATGCTGCGCGCGACATCTGGTGAGCGCGCCCGACGCATCTCTGGCGTTACCACGCCATAGTGAGGCGTGAAGTCATCTCCTCGGTCCCAGCACCTTTTGGGAAACCCCGGGGTTCTCCGGGGCCGCAAGGGTATGCCCGCAGGGCCGATTGAAGCGTCAGGGGCAGGTCGAAGTTGACCCGCCCGCACCCGTAGGCGGAGTGGTCACGGCGACCTCGCAGGTGTCAGGACCGACGGTCTTACACCTGATCGGGCACTACCTTCTGCTCGGTGGCTACGGCCGGATCGTCCATGGCGGTCTGACTCTGGCCCGCGCCTGGGAGGTGCGGGCTATCCAGTCGATCATACCGATTGCCCCTTCCCCACTCGTTGATTGGCAAGGGTACGACATTACGAATAGAAGCCGCCCATAAGCAAATCTGCCTGGCGAAGACCAAGCTCGGTTCGCGTTCTGTCCTTCTTACGGAGCTGGATGCCTTGTTCCTCAAGGATTGACGCAACCTTCCTGATGCGGGCTGAGCCATCTTTGGGCTCAACTTGATACAAGAAGTCGCGGTCTACGCCATTCCAGGCTTCGCAGATGACAAAGGGGCTATGGGATGAGACTAGAACCTGACTTGGGTGATCGGCGGATGGCGCGGATATCTGCTTGAAGGTCTCATAAAGCGCAGAGGTTGCTTTCGGCGTAAGCCCGTTCTCAGGCTCTTCAATGCACAATACGGCTGGCCTGGCGGGCGTCAGCAGCAGGGTAAGAAATCCGATGATCGACAACGTGCCGTCCGAAAGGTTGGCAGCAAATACGGATCCCCGTGAGTCGTCAAACTTTACGGAGAAGCCGACCTTGTCGGTTTCGGTCACGTTGAATTCGAAATCCTCAAAGCCGTCGACGACTGCAGCAACGCGTTGCTTGATTTCTTCGAGGATCGGGCTCTCCTTCTCGTTCAGAGAGTAAAGAACAGTGGCGAGGCCGTCGCCTCGATACATCACGCGAGGACCGCTGAGATCATCCCGGTCCTCGAGTGAAGGGTCAGGCAGCGCAGATGGTCGTCCTAGATTCACAGGATCAAGCCGGAACTTGCCGATACGACTAACGTTGCGCGCAAGGTCCAGGACGAGGGGGTGCACGTCCCCATGGTTTCCATTTACGAAAGTACGTCGCACCACAGCCATGATGCTACGATCATAACTAACGGACGGCAGAAGACTTTTCATTGAGGACGCATCGATGTCGCTGCGGTCGAATAGAATTACACCTTTCGGGTGAAGCTCCACTCGCTCAGCCATGATCGTGAGACCGTGGGCGACCTCGTGAAACTGGATCGAATACCGAATGAACTCTTCAGCATCGGGTTGTGCGTGGACATCTACACTGTATGCGATTCGTGCGGCGGGCGAGGCGCCATGATGCTTTCGAGCCGCAAACGACCAGGGCCCCATCTGAAATGCCTCATGCAGCTTGCCACGTGAGACCATCGAGAAGTTCAACAACGCATCGAACAAGGCCGATTTGCCGCCGTTATTTAGGCCGACAAAGACCGTGATCGGGTACAGGTCCACCTCAGTGTCTTGGTGGATCATGTAGTTCTTGATACTAATTCGCGAAAGATACAAGGGTCACAGACCTCCTCGGCTGTCTTGACATGATACTTCAGAACAATCGCGCCGCGTGCGGACGAGAGCCAGACTCTCGGACACCTGCCTAGTGCAGTCGTCTGCTCGCAGGTGCCGAAGATCCTTGGGAGTGGCCGCCAGGTCAGGCAGGCCATCGCCAATGCGGTCGAACGCGGGCGCTTGTAGCGTAGAGGCAGACGGGATGAGGAGGAGACTGATGAGGTCTGCGCTCCCCAGCAAGGGCAGGCGAGGCCATCGTGGCGGGGCGCGCAGAACAGTCCCGGCCTCGGGACAGTTCGGACGCTGGCGTCGTCTTGGCGGCGTTCATGGAACAGCAGGGCCTGACACAGGCGCAGCTTGCGGACAGGCTGGGCGTTGACCGCACGTATGTCTCCAAGATCTTGTCGGGTAGCCGGCAGATCCGCGACGTCGGCCGTCTTCGGCAAGTCGCGCGTACCATCGGCGTTCCGCCGGAGCGGTTCGGTTTGCTTCCCGACCCTGGGGAAACCGCGCTCGCGGCAGGACAAGGTCACATCCTGGCCCGTGACGTTCGAGAAGACGTTGATGCGTGGCGCAGGGTACGTATGGCTCTCAATCACCGGCGGCCTCAGCTCACCAAGGCTGCCGTATCGCTGTACGGCGGAGTGGACGCGGATCGCTGGTACGCCGCTGATCACTTCGCCTGGCTGGATGCCTGCCGAGCCGATGGACCTCGGAGCGCTCAAGCTGACGTGGACGGACGAATCGCCTGCCCCTGCCATCACGGGCGCCGAAGCTGAGAGCGAGCACTGCCGACCGCTGATGCCTCATGGCGGGCGTTACCCGAGGTATTGCCATGCGATCCGGGACCTTGACCCACCGTCGCTGTTCGAGAACCGGGTTTCGTACCGTCTGCTGGATCTGGCTGCGACTGCGATCACCAGGAGCAGACGTACGGTTACACGACCTACTTCGCCATGGTCGACGTGTGCGAGGCGGTAGCGCATGAGATCGCCGCCGCGTGGCTGCGCCGCGATGGAGATGCTGCCCGGATCAGGCCGTCGGAACTGCCGTTCCGCGCGCTGATCGGTGATCCTTTCGACTTGTCACGTCGGCCAGTCCTGCCCAGCACCGACACCCTCACCATCCGGCACGATACGATACGGGCCGATCATCATTGTTGCTGCACCGCCGCAACCCCGACAATGTCGCCCTCGCCGGCGGGATGACCCACATCATCCCCGCAGGCGTGTTCCAGCCTTCCGGGATCGCGCCGCGGAATATCAGCAGCAGACTTCGACATCTGGCATAACATCCTGCGTGAGCTGTCCGAGGAGTTCCTGGGAAACCCTGAGCACGACGGCAGCGCTGGCGAGCCGATCGACTACGATGCCGAGGAGCCGTTCGCCAGTCTCAACGCGGCCCGCAGGGACGGCCAGATCCGCGTGTGGTACCTGGGCACGGGGCTGGACCCGCTGACGCTTGCCGGTGAGATACTGACGGTTCTCGTCATCGACGCTGAGGTCTTCGATCAGGTCTTCGCCGATGTTGTCGCCTGGAATAGCGAAGGCGACATCGTCTTCGGCGCCGATGGCTCAGTCGGCGTGCCGTGGCGGCGTGACACCGTTTACCGGCTACTGGCGACAGAGCCGCTGGCACCGGCCGCGCGAGCGTGCATGGAACTGGCGTGGGATCACCAGGACCTGCTGCTCGGGCAGCACGGGTAAAGGCGAAGAGACGTGCGCGTTCTCGTTACCGGCGCCACCGGATTCGTCGGCCGCGCAGTCGTCCGGCAGCTCACCATGGCGGGGCATTCGGTGATCGGGTTCGCGCGTACGTCCAAGCCTGCCCATGCGAGCTGCGGACTGGCGACATACTCGACCAGGCGGCAGCTCGAGCATGCCGTGGAAGGCGCCGACGCGGTATGTCATCTGGCGGCGCTGACCCTGGTCCGCCAGTCGTTTGAAGAGCCTGTCCGGTATTTCAGGGTCAACGTCACCGGCACGCTCAACCTTCTGGACGCCATGAACGCGGAAACTCAGAGAAGCGGCCGCCCGCTCCGGCTGGTGTTCGCGTCCACGGGCGCGGTGTACGGGGCACCGGAAACGCAGCCCATTACTGAAGCGCAGGAACCGGCGCCTGGCAGTCCGTACGGCGCCTCGAAGCTCGCTGCCGAGACTGCGATCGGCTATCAGGCCGCGCTCGGGAGCCATCAGCGCGGTCACGCTGAGAACGTTCAACGTGGCCGGTGCGGTAGACGGCCACGGCGACCCCGACACCTCACGGATCATCCCCAAGACGCTCCTGGTCGCCGCCGGCCAGGCCGACCAGCCTCAACGTCAACGGCGACGGCTCGGCGATCCGGGAGTACACCCACGTCGGCGACCTGGCCCGTGCCTATGCTGCGGCGCTCGACGCCGCCGACCCCGCCGGCGCACCGCATCTACAACGTCGGCAGCGGGGTGGGCGTGAGCGTGCGCGAGGTGATCGAGGCCACAGAGCGGATCACTCGGCGGCCGGTTCCCGTGCACTGGGGGCCGCCGGCCAGCGAACCGCGGGAACTGCGCGGCCGACAGCTCCCGCATCAGGGCCGACCTGGGGTGGCAACCCAGCCGGTCAAGCTTGGAGACGATCGTCGCCGACGCCTGGCAGGCACTGAACGGCTCAGCGCGCTGACGGCATGTGACAAACTGTCACACCCGCTTCTCGGCCCCGGTCATGCATCTTTGTGGTCATGAGCCCGCAACAGTGCCAGCCGATCGCGTGGACAGCCATCGTTGACGACACACCAGAGATCAAGCGGCCTGTGACTATGGATGACGCACTGACGGAGATACCAATACAGCGACCGGCCTCATCGTGGCCACTAACGACGCATTTAGAGCTTGCAGCATTGCCGACCGCTGTGTCATGTGCCCGGATGCATGCCAAGGCGGTGATGCAGGAGTGGGGATTGCCAGCGCTGGCCGAGGATGTAGAGCTGATAGTGTCAGAGCTGGTGACCAATTCGATCCGGGCCGCAGGGCGTTCGCGTGGTGGTGAGCTAACCGATGCGGTTGTCCGGTTGTGGCTTTCCTGCGATCTCCATCGTATTTTGATCAGTGTGTGGGATGGCAATGGACAGATGCCCGTGCGTCAGGACGCCGGGCCTGATGAGGAATCTGGCCGAGGGCTAATGCTGGTCGAGCACCTTTCCAGTGAGTGGGGCACCTACCTTAAGGCCGACGGCAAAGTTGTTTGGCACTGATCTTATGCACGTTCCTTCAATGGCAGGCGGGCTGGTGATGGACACTGCGGACATTGACCGGATCGAGCACGCACAAGCGTGCCTCTGGCGAGCACGGGCAGAACCCAACCAAGCTGACCTGCCGAGCTTGGCTAGCGAACTGATATATCACCTTGACATGGTGCTCAGGATCGTTACTGGCATCCGCGTGATGTCGGGCGAACTGGATGACTGCAGCTGGTAGCTCTCACGTGCGAGCCATCCTGCCGCCGTCATCCGATCCTTACTCGCGGTCATGAGGACGACGGCCAGCGGACGGTGATGACGGTCGAATCCGATATCGCTTTCCATGAGTGGTCGATTCCTGGTCCCCATACGGCATAGTCGCCCTGCCTGGTCAAGGTGATGCTGGCTTCTGTGAGGTCAACCCGGAAGTTACCTTCTACCAGCAGCACCAGCGTCGTTCGCTGGTCGTCGGCCGTCCACTCGTGACGCTCGTCACCTGCGGGATGGATGCCCCACTTTACCTCGACATCCTTGCTTGACCGCACGCCCTCGGCTGGGTCGATGAAGTGGCCGAGCAGCCAGCCGCGGGTCGTCGCGTCCGTCTTCGGCAGCGTTTCCGCTGTACCAGCTGCCGCTCATGGCAGGATCTGCCATTCAATCGCTGGCACGTTCACCCGGTCTCCCCCGATCTGCTTAAGCCGCCGAAGTCCTTGCAGCAAGCGAACAATCCTTCGTTGCTCCATGCTGCATCGTGGACCAGCTCAGCCAGCGAATCGCTGTCCAGGCTGGAGTACTGACGCAGCGCCGAGGACTCCCAGTTCGCTTCGACCTGCCCGCCGTAGCGAGACCAGAAATCCTCGGAATCGATGACGATCAGGCAGGCGAACTCGAAGTTTCCGCTGACCAGGTTCAGGCCGAATCCTGTGCACTCAATTCTCAGGCGGCCGGGATCTTCCATGAGCCATCGCATTGGCTCGGACAGGCGTGTCGGGTGCATCGGATCGGCAGCGTACTGCTCGATGATGGTGTTGTCCGTGTCCTCGCGGCCGAACAGCTCCTCTTCCATCTCTCGCCGCAGTGTGGCACCGATTCGCGCGTCAGCCCGGAAATCCGTCATCGGCTGGTGGAAGCCCTTCGGGATCACGGCCAGACGCCGGGCAGCGTTGACGACGTTGCCGGAGCGTTCCTGCACGAGGAGCACATAATCCGCAGGACCGCGATACGGGCTGGCCGGCCGGGCGATCGCGCACAGGGCCAGTGCGCCGCCGCGCACAGCCGATCGGCGATGCCGAGAACCGACGCGAGGTCCGGCAGGTACCGGTCACGCAGCGGCAGCGAACCCGGACGAGGGGATACGCCTGCCGTGAGCGCGTCGATCAGCTCGCCTTCAAGGAGATCCATCGTCAGGGCATAGCGCACGAATTGCGTGACACCCACCGATCCGGCGATTGCGCCTCTCCTGACGTCAATGTCAAGCAGGCGGTAGAGCGGCATGTCCACAAGCCGGGTGCCCGTGGCCAGCGTCTCGGCCAACCGCTGGGCCGCTGCGCCGGCCGCTTCGCTCATCAAGCGACAGGTCGCTGTCCGCCGTGCCTGGCGAGCGTGAGCCGGTCATGGGCCGCGGTCAGCGGGCAGTCGAGGTCCAGCCAGTCGGGATGGGTGAGGACGCTGGTACGATCTCGCTGTCCTGGCCGTAGCGGGCGCTGTAGCGGCCGTGACCGCTGGTCCGGTCCGCGGTAGTAGTCGCCCAGGGCCTCCGCGATACGACGCTGGCCTATGCGCCTTCGGCGGCTCGCGCGGTCCTGAGATCACGCACGTCCAGCCGAGCCAGCCGGGACGCGACCTGCCGCCGGGCGGTTCCCGGCTCCCAGCCGGCGTACTGATCGAGTCGGTCGAGCGCCGCGCCGATGTTCGGGTCGGTGCTGAGCCTCCGCTCTGCGTCGGCCGCCGCGCCGTCTTCCCGCGGTGCGGCGTCCGTAGGCGGACGTCCGGCACCTGCCGGATCGCCCACGAGCACGGCGAATCGCGCCTTGATCGTCGGCGATGCCTGTTCAAGCGCCGTGTCAAGGACTTGCTGCATCTCGGGTCTTGGCCGCAGCGTGGGTTTCTGATGCCAGGCCGCGACCGTGCGCACGCCAATTCCCAGTGCTCCGCGAACGCCTCATTACTCAGCCGTAAAGCGGCCTGTAGCGCGCACGCGGTACGGCCCGTCCAGCCGGTCACTGGGTCCATGTATTCACGCTTCCCGCTATTGCGTTATGCACCGTACCTGCACTGGTGATGCACTGAATGTGCATCGGTAGTGCATGGGAAGCGGGCCGGATCCGCAGTGGAATTATGGGCATGGAAAACATCCGGCCAGGCAATCGAATACACTCTGCGGACTACCGATCGCTGCGGACATGCTCAATCACCGTGGCGAGATCGGTTTTCAGGCCGGCGAGAAGCTGGGTGATCTCGTCCAGGCGCCGTTCGATCGTGTCCAGGCGCGACGACGGCGTCTCGCCGCTGCCTGTGACTGGCTGGCCCGCTGTCGGCGGCCCGCGGCCCTTGAGCACCGCGTCAAGGTGCTGCGGCTGCCAGCCGAGCGTCACAGACAGCGATTCCAGAGTGCGCGGGCTACGGCGGCGCTCAACGGTGTGACGCTGAATTTCCCGGACGGTCGCCGGCGACACATGCGAACGCTCCGCAAGTTCGCGTTGACGCCATCCAAGCTCAGCTCACGCGCTCATTGATGGCCTCAGCGACCGCCGCCCAATCCTCCGACACCCAATTCCTCCGCGCTCCGCCTTCGGCGCAGAGATTAGCGGATCCCCGTCATTCCGCGGCACGACACGGCGCTTCTGCGGCGCGATCCATCAAAAATATCTGCACGGAGCTGAAATCAGCGAAATATCGCTGAAATCAGCGTTCGCGGCTCAGGCTGCGAGCTTCTGCACCTATGCGATAGGAAGGAAACTCATGAACGCCATAATCGCTCATCCTGGCCATAACCGCAGATTATCAGGCCTCGGTTTCCTGGCCGTATTCGTGCTGCTGCTAATCGGCATGCGAACCGAGGGCAGTCGTCTGAGCCCAAGCAGCGCGCCCCATACCCGCATGGAACGTGCTGCTCGCCGGCTTCTGGGCGTCTACGTCCGCCGCGAACCCAAGAGACGCCCAAGTCCACTACGACACGTGAGGAGGTAACTCAATGCGCCCTATACAGGTCGATCATCTCGAAGAGTCGCTGCCCATGTGGCGCACTTCTCGAAAACGGAACGCAAGCCGATGCCGCAAGTGCCGGAACCGGGCGCGATGGCTGCGCCGCAAGAGCATGGCGCAGCACGCGCACTAGTGCCTGGCCGACAGCACCGACTCGCGAAACGCAGAGGAGGTGAGCAATCACGGTGACCGTTTCGATTCCGCTCGTGCCTCATGGTCGGCGCGATTGTCTACGTGGCCTGGCGCTTCATGGGACTGCGCGCATGGCAGGCGATTATGTGCCTGCTGTTCGGTTTCCTCCTGGCCGCCACCACCGCCGCGCCCGCCATCCACCGCATCGTGACCGGCATTGTCCAGTCACTCACGCGGCCACTGAAATCGCGCCACCATTAGGAGGTGATGCCTCAGTGCCAAGACACGCCCAGCACCAGCCGACCAATCTCCTGGAGGCAGCTACCCGCGCCGATATCGCGCACCACATCATCGCCGGATTCTCCACCGCCTTCCCCACCCTCGCCGACCTCTGGCGTCAGATCGACGCCGCCCTGGCCGACGTCGCCGCCCTGGCCGCCGAAGTCACCCGCCTCGCGCCCAGCTGGCCGCCGTCCGGCTCGACCGCGCCAACCTCGCCGCAGCCGGCCGGGCCACCATCGCCGCCTATCTCGACGGGGAACCCGACCCGCTCGTCCTACCTGCGTGACGAGCTGCATGCCCAGGGCTTCAGCGTCCCGGCGGGGGGACGCAGTGACCAATCCCCACCGGATGCGCCGCCACGCCCGCCGGATGCGCCGCTACGGCCTGCAGCCCATGGTCGTCATCAACTCCGGTGACCCGCTGCCCGATCTGGTCATCGTCATCCTGGCCCGCTGGTGTGGCGCTACCGCTCCGAACTCGCCCCGCTCGCCTTCGCCGCCATGACCGCGCTCGCCGCGTGGCTACTGCACGCCACCCACCCGCACTGGTGGCCCGCGCTCACCGCCGCCACCGTTGCCGCCGCCGCCGGCGCCGGCCTCGCGGGCGGCGGCTCGGCCTGGCTACCCGCGCTGAGCGCGGCTACGCGATGACCGTCATCGCGGCCACCGGCGGATGGCTGGCCGCAGCGACCGCGGCCGGGCCCTGGCGCCAGCCGCTGCCCCGGGTCCTCCTGGTCGGCGCGTGCGTGCTCGCGGTGCCCTGGTGGGCGCACCGCCGCCGCCGCGCCAGGGTGCGCGTCGAGCGCCTGCTGGCCGCCTGGCCTGAGATCGCCCAGGCGGTCGGGCTGGCCGGCTCCCGGGTCATGTCCGCCGTGGTGGACGTGTGGGGCTGGCGGGCCCGGTTCGGCCTGGCCCGCGGCCAGACCATCACCGACGTGATCGCCAAGCTCCCCGCCATCGAATCCGGGCTCGGCACCTTCCGGGGCGCGGCCCGGGTCACGCCGACCCCCGATGGCCTGGCCAACCGGTTCGAGCTGCGGGTGCTGGACAAGGACCCGCACGCCGACGCGATCACCTGGCCCGGCCCGTCGGTCGCGTCCATCACCGAGCCGATCGACCTCGGCCCGTTCGAGGACGCCATGCCCTGCACGGTGCTCCTGCTGCGCCGTCACGGCCTGTTCGGCGGCGCGACCGGATCGGGCAAGAGCGGCGGCGTCAACGTCCTCATGGGCAACCTGACCGCCTGCGCCGATGTGGTGATCTGGGCGGTCGACCTCAAGCGCGGCATGGAACTCGGCCCCTGGGCCGGGTGCATCGACCGCCTGGCCACCACGCCCGCCGAAGCCCGCGCGCTGCTGGCCGACGCGGTGGCCATCCTCGAAGCCCGCGCCGCGCACCTCGCCGCGATCGGCAAGCGGGTCTGGGAACCCGCCCCGGACATGCCCGCCCTGGTGATCATCATCGATGAGTACGCCGAACTCACCGAGTCGGCCCCCGACGCGACCGGCGACGCCGACTCCATCGGCCGCCGTGGCCGGGCCGTCGCGGTGACCCTCATCGCGGCCACCCAGCGGCCGACCCAGAAGGCCATGGGCCAAGGCGCGCTGCGCTCGCAGATGGACGTGCGGATCTGCTTCCGCGTCCGCGAACGCCGGGACGTCGACCTCATCCTCGGCCAGGGCATGCTGGCCGCCGGCTGGCACGCGCACAAGCTCAACGCCCCCGGCAAGTTCCTCATCTCCGCACCCGAACACGACATCCCCCGCCGCGCCCGCGCCTACCTGCTCACCGACGAGGCCGTGAGCGCCACCGCGAGCCGGCACGCGGACCTGCGGCCCGAACTGGACGAGGTATCCCGGCAAGCCCTGGACGAGCGCGCGGACCATCGCGCCCGTGGCCCCACAGACGAGCCCGGCCACTGCTCACCAGCCAGACGGCGAGAGCGCCGCGGACGCCGGAGGGAGCAGCCCCGGAAGCGCTCCTGTGGGCTGCTCTGTGCCTCGCACCCGAGGAAGGCATCCCCGTAGCCGACCTCGTAGCCGCTACCGGCATGAGCCAGCGATGGGTCCACTACCGGCTCCGCGCCCTCGCGGCGGCCGGCCGGGCCGTCCAGATCAAGCGCGGGATCTGGCGCGCGACCACACCCTGGGGGTGACGCTCAGTGAACGCCGGAGCGCAAGCGCAAGCGCACGCCTCACGCGCGTCTGCACTCATAGGCGGCACATTTGCGCGATGCGCTTGCGCTAACGCCAGCTACCCACCGTGACCAAACGAGAGGAGACCACCACGACTCAACGCCAGCCACGACCCAGGGAGGTGATGTCCCATGCAGGCATACACCGTCGAACAAGTCGCCGAGATACTGCACATCGGCCGGGACAAGGTCTACTACCTGCTCCGCACCGGCCAACTCCGCAGCATCAAGATCGGCAAGCTGCGCCGGATCACCGACCAGCATCTCGCCGAGTTCATCGCCTCCCTGGAAGACGACCCGCGATGACTGTATTGCACTGCACGGCAGTGTGTTGCATACTGTGCTCGCAACGGCACCGCGCCCGGCCAAGGATGGAGCCCATGGCAGTCACCCAGACCTACAGCCTGCGCCTCGACGCAGACCAGCGAAGCAAGCTCGAAGAGATCGCACGGCGCAAGGACCGTGACCTGTCCTACGTGATCAGGAAGGCAATCGATGAGTACATCGAGCGCCACCAGGACGACCCCAACGGCGGCTGACCATCAGCGCCAGCCCTGGCCACCACGAACCACGGTGGTACGCCTCGAACGCAGGCCAGGGCACGCCAGGCCCAACCCCGACCACCTGGCAAGAAGGAGGTTCAATGTCCAAGATCTTAATCGGCAAGCTACCAGGCCACGATCTACCCGGAAGACAACGGGTACATCGGGTGCGATCAGCCTCGGCTTTGACGGCCGGGGCAACCGCCAGCGCATCAAGCGCCGGGGCAGGACCAAGGCGGCCGTCAAGGACAAGCTCATCCAGGCCGTCAAGGACCTCGAAGCCGGCATCGAGAGCCAGCGGCTCCTACACGGTCGCGGATGCCGTAAGCGACTGGCTCGCCAAGGGGCTCAAGGGCCGCGACGAGGACACCGTCACGGCCAACCGCATCCTCGCCGAGCAGCACGTGATGCCGCTGATCGGCGCGATCAAGCTCAAGGAAGCTGACCGCCGACGAGGTCGACGAGTGGCTCGACGGGCTGACCGGCAAGCTCGCGACCAGGAGCCTGCAAGGGGTCCACGCGATCCTCAAGCGGGCCATCCGGCAGGCCCAGGCCCGTGACAAGGTGCTGCCGCAACGTGGCCGAACTGGTCACCACGCCCAAGGGGAAGGAGGGACGGCCCAGCCAGGCCATGACGCTCGAACAGGCCACGGCCATGCTGGAGCAGGCCGAAGGCGTCACGGCTGCACGCCTATATCGTCGTCAGCCTGCTCACCGGCATCCGCACCGAAGAGGCCCGCGCCCTGCGCTGGTCTCACGTGGTCGCGTGGGTAGAGGACGAAGCGGCGTGGCGGCCGGTCACCGAAGCCGGATTCGATCACGAGAGGTTCGCGATCTACGTCTGGCGCTCGGTGCGGGCCAACGGCGACACCAAGACCGAGAAGTCACGCCGCACCCTGGAACTGCCCGCGCAGGCCGCTGACGCGCTCCGCGACGCACCGCGCGCGGCAGGCGAGGGAGCGGCTGGCGGCGGGCACGCGCTGGCAGGATCACGGCCTCGTGTTCGCCAGCCAGGTCGGGACGCCGCTGGACGCCTCCCACGTCCGCCGGGCGTTCAAGGCGATCACCAGGAAGGCGGGGCTCGGGGAGAACTGGACGCCCCGCGAGCTGCGTCACTCGTTCGTGTCCATCATGAGCGACAACGGCGTACCCATCGAGACCATCGCTGATCTCTGCGGGCACGCCGGCACGGCGGTAACCGAGGAGGTCTACCGGCACCAGCTCAAGCCGGTGATCACCCAGGGTGCCGAGACCATGAACACCATCTTCAACAGCAGGACCAAGCCAAGTCCGCGTGAGCGAGTGGCCCCCGTTTTGGCCCCCAGACGGGCCTTCCGCAAGATCGCCGAAAGTGTCGACCTGTTTAACTTCTGGTCGGGGTGGCCGGATTTGAACCGGCGGCCTCTTCGTCCCGAACGAAGCGCGCTGCCAAGCTGCGCCACACCCCGGCGACCGCATCTGCGATCCCGGGCCGGGGCGAGCCCCGGACTTCCGCGAGTCTAGCGGACTGCTGGCCATTCCCGCTCCGGCCGCCCGGCCGCCCCGGCGTGCGGAGCGTGACCGCGGGCGCGGCCACGGCGCGCCCGATGTGCGAACCCGAAGCTATTCAGGCCCGGGATCGCCAGTCGCGGGCACCAGGGTCAGCAGCGTCGCCTCGGGAGGACAGGAGAAACGGGCCGGTGCCCATGGCGAGGTGCCAAGACCGGCAGACACGTGCAGCCAGGCGCGGTGGCCGTCGAGCGCAGGCTGCCCCGCCGCCGGATGCCGGTGCAGCCCGCTGACCCGTGCCCTTTCAATGCCGCAGTTGGTGACGAGCGCGCCACGCAGCGGCAAGCAGATCTGGCCGCCGTGGGTGTGCCCGGCGAGCAGCAGGTCGTAGCCATCCGCCACGAACCGGTCCATCACCCGCGGCTCGGGCGAATGCAGCAGACCGAGCCGCAGGTCGGCCGCTGGGCCGGCGGGTCCGGCGATCCGCTCGTAACGGTCCCTTCTGATGTGCGCATCGTGCACGCCGGCGACTTCCATGTCGAGATCGCCAGCCTTGATGCGGCCGCGTTTGTTGTTGAGGTCCAGCCACCCGGCCGCGGTCATCCCGGCGCCAAGCTCGGCCCACGGCAGGTCAGGCGCCTCGCGGGCATGATCGGTCGCGCTGGTGCGCCACAGGTAACGCGCTGGGTTCTTGGGCACCGGTGAGTACAGGTCGTTCGATCCGTAGACGAATACGCCCGGCCGATCGAGCAACGGACCGAGGGATCCAAGAAAATACTTAACGGCTGCCGTGTGCGCGATCGAGTCTCCCGTGTTCACCACCAGATCGGGCTCAAGGGCGTCAAGTGTGCTGATCCATGACATAAGCCTGCGCCGCCCCGGCGTGAGGTGAGCATCGGAGATGTGCAGTACCCGGACGGGCCGGGCGCCCTCCGGGAGAACTGGGACGTCGTGGCGGCGCAACCGGAACATATTGCGCTCAATGGCGCAGACATAGCCGAGACCGGCCACGCCCGCGGCTGCGCCGAGTGTGATGAGGGCGGGTGCTCGCACCATCTCATGTTGCCATGCCTACGGCGGTGACCCAGCGCGCTGTGCGATCCCGGCAGGTAATGACCGGGTGGGCTGCCGTGAACTGATCAGCGGGCAGGGCAGGATGGTGACCATGCCTGAACTCAAGGACAAACTGCGCGCCGATCTGGCCACCTCGATGAAGGCGCGCGACGCGGTAAGGACCCGGACCCTCCGGATGGCGCTGACCGCAATCGCTAACGAGGAGGTCGCGGGCGCGACCGCCCGCAAGCTCTCCGACACCGAGATCGTCAAGGTCCTTATCAGGGAGGCAAAGAAGCGCCGCGAGGCCGCCGAGGCATTCGAGACCGGCGGTCGGCCTCAGCAGGCCGCGGCCGAGCGCGCGGAGGGTGAGGTGATCGCCGGCTACCTCCCCGCGCAGCTCACCGATGCAGAACTGTCCGGCCTCGTTGCCGCGGCGATCCACGAGACCGGAGCCGAAGGGCCACGAGGCATTGGCCAGGTCATGAAGGCGCTGACTCCACGTGTCGCTGGCCGGGCGGACGGTGCCCGAGTGGCTGCAGAGGTGCGACGTCAGCTCGCCACCTGACGGGCCGACCCGGGGCCAGCGTGGCCTTGGTGGGTGGGGCCAGGTGCGTCAGAGCCTCGGCGGGCCATGGCCATGGCCGCCGCCACCGCCACCGCCATTGCCATTGCCACCGCCACCACCATTGCCACCGCCACCACCGCCATTGCCACCGCCACCACCATTGCCACCGCCACCACCGCCATTGCCACCGCCACCGCCTGGGCCGGGCGTTGGTCGCGGCGGCTTGGGTTTCGGCGGCACGTACTGGCCGTTGCCCTTGCTGAGGAACAGGCTGCCCGGTGACACGGGGACGAAGTTGAGCGGCGGGTTCGGCAGAGCCGCACTCATGAATGTCATCTGCCAGGTCTTGCCCGGCGCCATGCTGCCGTACATCGAGCCGACGCAGCCCAGGCGATAACAGGACGCGTCGCCCACCATCTGAATCAGGCCCCCGGGGTTGCCGACCCAGACCGCCCCGAGCAAGTCCGGCGTGTAGCCGACGAAGAACGCCGAGGTGTACTGGTCCGCGGTGCCTGTCTTCGACGCGGATGGGAGACCGGGAATCGCGTCGCTGACCGCGGTCCCCGAGCTCAGGTCACCCTGCAGGATGTAGTTGGCCGCGTCGGCGATGTCGGAGCGAATCGCCCGGTGGCATCCCGCCGACTCCACGGGGACCGCGTTGCCGTTCCTGTCGGTGATCGAGGTCACAGGGATCGGATGGCAGTAGATGCCACGCGCGGGCAGGGTCGCGTCGGCTGCTGCCACATCGATCGGTGAGACGTTCTCCGCGCCGAGGGTGAAAGACGGGTCGTTGTCCGCACTCTGGGCGTGGCCCTCCTTGGGGTCGGGCTTCAGCAGCGAGACACCGTCGGGCCACGTTAGCCCCATCCGCGCGGCGGTCCGCACGGTCTGGCAGAGACCCACCTTCTGCTCGAGTTGGGCGAAGAACGTGTTGATCGAATAGGTCGTACCCGTGTACAGGGTATGACTCCCGCCGCCCTCGCTCTCGTCGTTGTGCAGGGTCCAGGAACCGGGTCCCGCATCCCCCTGGCCGGCTGCGCCGCCGTTGCAGTTGGTGTAACCGCTGATCGTGGTCGATTGCGGGGTGCTCATGCTGAAGCCGAAGGGAATGCCCTGCAACAGCGCGGTGACCATGACGTAGACCTTGCCAGTGGATCCGATCTGGACCCCATAGCCACCGTCATACTGTGGCCCGACCGCGTAGTTGTTGACGGTCTGCCCGGGGCCCGTGCCATACGGACGGTCGATCGCGATCGCGCGGACCCTGCCCGTGCCCGGCTGGACCAGGACCTCGGTGTCCGCGTTCCCGCCCGGATTGTAGGCCGGGTTCCGGGCCGGCAGCATGTAATTCACCGCGTGCTGCGCGGCACGCTGGTCCGTGGGATTCAGCGTCGTATGGATCTTCAGCCCGCCGATTCCGTCGAGCAGGGTCGCGGCCTGATGGAAGGCCGGGTCAGTGTTGATCACCTGGTACGCGTAGTCGCAGAAAAACGGGGCGTAGCTGGTCGCGCAGCCGTTCGGGTCGTTGGATGGCCGCAGCCTTACCTTGGTGTTCTCCGCGGCGGTGGCCTGCGCTTGGGTAATCACTCCGAGCTGGGCCATCCGGGCGAGCACGGTGTTACGGCGTGTCAGCGCGCCACCTGGATTGCTCATCGGGTCGTAGGCGGTGGGGTTCTCTACGATGCCCGCGAGCAGCGCTGCCTGCGGCAGTGTCAGGTCGGCCGCGCTCGTGCCGAAGTAACGCTCGGAGGCCACCTGCACGCCGTACGCCTGCTGACCGAAGTAGGCGACGTTCAGATAGGCGGCGAGCAGCTGGTTCTTGGTCATCTGGTGCTCGACAGCGACTGCGTAGCGCAGCTCGCGGATCTTGCGCGCCAGCGTGTCCGACGCCGCCACCTGGGCTTGTGCCAGGTTCTTCGCCGTCAGGATGAGCACGTTCTTGACATATTGCTGCGCGATCGTCGACCCGCCCTGGACGCTGCCTCCGCGCACGTCCTCGAGGGCCGCACGCACCGTGCCCTTGATGTCTAGGCCACCATGCTGGTAAAAGCGCGAATCCTCGATCGCGACGACCGCATTGCGCATTATGGGCGCGATCTGGCTGAAGCTCACCGGCACACGGTCGATGACCTGGTTCGAGTCGTTGTAGACGTGGCCGTAGAAGTACGCGAGCACGTTGCCCTTGCTGTCCAAGATCTCGGACCGCTGTGGCAGCTGGCTAGGGAGATTGGCGGACAGCGACTGGAACTTGTCGGCCGCGCCACCTACGGTGATGCCCAGCCCGCCGACCACCGGGAATAGCACGCCCGCGACGAGCAATCCGCCCACCGCCGACATGGTAACGAGCCTGGCGAGTGCGTTCGTCTTCCCGACGAGGCCTGTGGTCAGCACGCGACCAGGGTACGCCAGCGGCTGCTCTAACCGGCAAACGCCACTGGTCAAAGGCCAAATCAGCGCATATCATCTCCAGCCATTGCTGTGCGTGACTAGTCCTTCCCCGGCGCATGACCCAGGCGGGCTATCCGCGAAATGGGCCCATTGGGGTCTGGCCATACCGGCGGGACTTCCGTAAGTTGTGCTTCCGCAGCTAAAAAAGCGGCCCGACGTCCGCGCCCGTCGGCCGAGACCGCAAGTGAACGCCATCCAGCGTGACGCCCGCCACGGGCGTGACACCGAAGGAGTGGGGCCACATGTGGATCACGGACTGGACTGCACGCGCTGCGTGCAAGGGGAGTGATCCTGATGAGCTGTTTGTGCAAGGGGCGGCGCAGAACCGCGCAAAGCTGATCTGTCGCGGCTGCCCCGTGCGCACCGAATGCCTCGCGGACGCGCTCGACAACCACATCGAGTTCGGCGTCTGGGGCGGCATGACAGAGCGGGAGCGCCGTGCGCTGCTGCGCCGCCGTCCGGACGTGACCTCATGGCACGAACTGCTTGAGGACGCCCGCGCCCAATACGAACGCAGCGATGAGGACGAGCTGAGCGCCGACGAGCTTGTAGCCAGCTGATGAGTTCCGTGGGGCGCCGCGCCTGGGCCATCTCTTCCAGGCCCGGCGCCCCGCAGTGCCTCCGCCCATACTAGTGCCTCCGCCCAGGCTGAGGTGCCGGGCGACGCTGCGCTGGCGGACGCTCTTTCGCTGACCCGCGCTGCCGCGCGGGCCGGGGCGGAGGGTCTGTGACGCATGCGGGCGGACCGTATGCGGAAAGGCATATCTCACATCGTGGTGAGATACCTCCCGATAACCCGGAGGCCATCGAGGTCATGCACGTCCTCTGCCAGGGCGGGCACCTCGGTGACCGGCACGGCGGGATGGGCGGACGTGAAGTGCTCGGCGAGTCTCTGCTCGCGGGTCTGGAGCTGCATCAGGTCGGCGTGCAGCCGCAACACCGCGGCGGCCAGTGGATAGCGGGAACCGTTGAGGTTCTCTGCGGCCGCCAGGCTCCGCGCCGCGGACAGCCGCGCCGCCGTCGAGCGGTGCACCCGGTTGACGATGAGGCCCGCAAGCGGCATCCGCTCGTCCGCGAGCCGCTCCACGAAATACGAGGCTTCGCGCAGGGCGTCGGGCTCCGGTGCGGCGATGACGACGAATGCGGTGCCTGGTGCCTGCAGCAGCTGGTAGGTGTGGTCTGCACGTTCGCGGAACCCGCCGAACATCGTGTCGAGCGCGGATACGAAGGTCTGCGCGTCCTTCAGCACCTGAGCGCCGAGCACCTTGGTGAGCACTCCGGTGACCATCCCGAACCCCGCGCTCAGCACCTTTATGTAGGCCCGGCCGCCCACCCGGGCAGGGGCCATCAGCAGCCGGATGAGCCTGCCGTCGAGGAAGCGGCCGAGCCGCTGCGGCGCATCAAGGAAGTCGAGTGCCGACCGGCTTGGCGGGGTGTCCACGACGACCAGGTCCCACTCGTCAGAGCGCCGGAGCTGACCGAGCTTCTCCATGGCCATGTACTCCTGGGTGCCGGAGAAGCTCGAAGAGACTGACTGGTAGAACGGGTTGGCCAGGATCTGCGCGGCCCGCGCCGGATCGGAGTGCGCTTCGACGATCTCGTCGAAGGTCCGCTTCATATCGAGCATCATCGCGTGCAGGCTGCCGCCGGCCGTCAGGTCGGCCCCTGCCACCACCCGAGGCGTGTTGTCTAGCACGGTGAGCCCCATGGACTGGGCCAGCCGCCGCGCCGGGTCCACCGTCAGCACCACCACGTTCCTGCCTTGCTCGGCCGCCCGCAGCCCGAGCGCCGCGGCGGTGGTGGTCTTGCCGACCCCGCCCGATCCGCAGCAGACGATGATCCTGGTACGCGGATCGCCGATCAGCCTGTCTATGTCGAGCCCCGGGGGTTTCCGCGAGGGTGCATTCCCCTGATGCCGTGGGGCATTCCGCGAGCCTGGGGCCGTCATGCCGCCCCCTGCTCGCGCAGCATGGTGGCGAGTTGGTAAAGACCGCCCAGGTCGATTCCGTCCGAGATGAGTGGCAGGTCATAGCGCGGCTGTCCCGCCGCGGCGAGCCGTCGCCGCTCCCGGCGCTCGAGTGCCATCCTGCAAGCGTGCTCGGTCAGTTCGGCGGCCAGGTCGCCGGCGACGTCCCTGCCCTCCTCGATGCCCGCCGCCTTGAGCCCGACGGTGAGCTCGTCCAGGTCGACGGCGCCACGTGCCGCGGCCGTGAGCTCGGCTGGCCGCAGCACGGGCGGGCGCACCATGTTGATCACGATGCCACCCACCTGGAGGCCGTGATCGCGAAGCTCGCCGATGGCGTCGAGCGTTTCCTGCACGGGCATCTCCTCGAGCACCGTGACAAAGTGCACGGCGGTCTGCGGGGAGCGGATAACCTCCTGCACCGAGTCCGCGTGGTTGCGGACCGGGCCGACTTTGGCCAGCCCGGCCACCTCTGCGGTCACGTTGAGAAAGCGGCCGATACGCCCGGTGGGCGGTGCGTCCATGACGATCGCGTCATACGCATACTTGCGGCTCGCACCGTCGGCGCGCCGGCGCACCGCCTCGGTGGCCTTGCCTGTGAGCAGGACATCGCGCAGCCCTGGCGCGATCGTGGTGGCGAAGTCCACGACGCCGAGACGGGTGAGCGCCCGGCCCGCCCGGCGCAGACCGTAGAATATCTCCAGGTACTCCAGGAGCGCCGCTTCCGGGTCGACCGCGAGCGCGTAGACGTCGCCGCCCGGCAGGGCAGCTGATCCCGGTGCGACCGCCACCTTGCGTTCGGCGTAGGGGAGCGGTGGGCAATCGAAAAGCTGCGCGATGCCCTGGCGTCCCTCGACCTCCATCAGCAGCACCTTTCGCCCACGTGCCGCCAGGGCCAAGGCGAGTGCGGCGGCCACCGTGGTCTTGCCGGTGCCGCCCTTGCCCGTGACGACGTGCAGCCGCACGCCGTCCCAATCGGTGTCCCTCGCGCTCACCCCATGAAGGCTATCGCCGCCTGGGCACCCATCTGGCCCTGGCTGGTATCGCCGCTGGACATCACTAGGCTGGTATGGAAAGCAGTGCGCCGAACCGGCGACCGCCGCGGGGCCGGCGTCGCTGGCCATCGGGTCACGCGAGATGAGGTGTGGACCGTGCTAGCAGCGATCGTGGCTGTGCTTGTAGTGCTTGTGATCCTGGGGCTGACCGGGCTCGCCCGGTCACTCAAGGTGGTGCAGCAGTTCGAGAAGGGGATCATTTTCAGGTGGGGCCGTATCGTGTCCGAGCCTCGCGGCCCCGGGCTCACGGTGATCAGGCCGATCGGCGACCGGATGCAGAAAGTCAACATGCAGATCGTGGCGATGGCGGTCCCGGCTCAGGACGGAATCACCAGGGACAACGTCAGCGTCCGTGTCGACGCCGTGGTCTACTTCCGGGTGGTCGACCCGATCAAGGCCGTCGTCAACGTGCAGAATTATCTGTTCGCCGTCTCACAGCAGGCCCAGACGTCGCTGCGGTCGATCATCGGGCGTTCCGAGATGGATCAGCTTCTCACCGACCGGGCCGCGGTGAACGTGGAGCTGCGCGAGGCCATCGACGAGCCGACAGAAGGCCCGTGGGGCATCCGGGTGGAGCGGGTCGAGATCAAGGATGTCTCGCTGCCAGAGGGCATGAAGCGGTCGATGTCCCGCCAGGCCGAGGCCGAGCGCGAGCGCCGCGCACGCATCATCACGGCTGACGGCGAATACCAGGCATCCAAGCGGCTCGCCGCCGCGGCCAACGTGATGGCCCGCGATCCCGCCGCGCTCCAGCTACGGCTGCTGCAGACCGTGGTGGAAGTCGCCGCGGAGAAGAACAGCACCCTCGTCATGCCCGTCCCGGTGGAGCTGCTGCGCTTCTTCGACAAGGTGGCGCTGCCGTCGCAGCCCGGAGACCAGCCAAGCCTTCAGGACACCGGGGACGCGGAGGTCGCCGCCGCGGAGGCGGCGATCGGTGGCGAGCTAGCGGAGCCAGCCATCGCGGCCGCGCCCGAGCCGGAGATCCCGGCCATCCCTGAGGTTCCGGCCGTCCCAGAGGTCCCGGCCGTGCCCGGCCTCGGCAGCCCCCGGGCGGACAGACATGGCGCGGAGGGTACCGCGCGGCCCGGCACGTGAGCAAGGATCGCCAGCTAGGGTAGCGGCATGCAAAAGTGGGAGTACGCGACCGTACCGCTGCTCGTGCACGCGACGAAGCAGATCCTGGACAACTGGGGCGATGACGGCTGGGAGCTCGTCACGGTCGTCCCCGGGCCGAGCGCGGAACAACTGGTCGCCTATATGAAGCGGGCGAAGGCGTGAGCTCACCGCAGGAGCGGCTCGGTGCGCTCGGCCTGAGGCTGCCCGAGGTGGTGGCGCCTGCCGCCGCGTACGTGCCTGCCGTCCGCACCGGCGCCTACGTCTACACGGCCGGTCAGCTGCCGATTGTCGAAGGGAAGCTGTTCACGGCCGGCAAGGTCGGCGCGGAGGTCGACGCGGCCCAGGCAAAGGAACTCGCGCGTATCTGCGCGCTGAACGGCCTGGCCGCGGTGGCGTCGGTGACCGGTGGCCTTTCTACGGTGCGGCGGGTGGTCAAACTGACCGGCTTTGTCGCAAGCGCTCCCAGTTTTTCCGGCCAGCCGCAGGTCGTCAATGGCGCGAGCGAACTGCTGCTCGAGGTGTTCGGCGACGCGGGCAAGCACGCGCGCAGCGCGGTCGGTGTCGCGGCGCTGCCACTGGACGCACCGGTCGAGGTGGAGCTGATCGTCGAGGTCGAGGATTAATACCCCCATGATCACGGCGACTTTTGTGCGAATGCTTCAGCAAAGTTACCGCGATCACGAGATCCGGGGACGGCAGTGACACCCTCGGTTATCCGGCTTCCAGACGAGTTCGCGCAGCGGGTGCGTGACATCCTGGCAGGCAGCAAGGAACCCGCGGCGCCGCGTGACGCGTCCACCGTGGTGCTGCTGCGCCCCGCTGCCAGCGGCGGCTTCGACGTCTACCTGCTGCGGCGCCGGCGGTCAATGGCGTTCGCGCCGGGCGCGCATGTGTTCCCAGGCGGGTCGGTCGACCCACGCGACGCTGACGCCGAGCTGGCCTGGGCGGGCCCGGACCCGGCGGCGTGGGGCCGGATACTTAACGGCTCCGCGGAACTGGCACGAGCCCTTGTCTGCGCCGCGGTCCGCGAGACATTCGAGGAGTCCGGCGTGTTGCTTGCCGGGCCAGCCCCCGGCGCCGTGGTGGCCGACACCAGGGGTGACGACTGGGAAGCGGACAGGCGCGCGCTCATCGATCGCTCGCTTTCCCTCGCGGGACTGCTGCAACGTCGCGGCCTGGTGCTCCGATCCGATCTGCTCAGCCCGTGGGCGAGATGGATAACGCCCGAGATGGAGAGCCGCAGGTTCGATACGAGGATCTTCGCTGCCGCGCTGCCCGCGGGCCAGCGCACCAGAGATGTCGGCGGGGAAGCGGACGAAGTGGTGTGGCTGGCGCTGGCCGAGGCGATCGGCGCGGCCAGACAGGGCGAGATTCTGCTGATGCCGCCGACCGCGGTCACGCTCGCCGAGCTTGCGCGGCACGACAGTGCCGCCATGGTGCTCGCCGCGAGCGGGGATATGGCGCCGCGGCAGCCGGGGATCTCGGTGGTCGGCGACGCCGCGTGGCTCACCATCCCCGACGGCCTGGAATATCCGCTGCTGAACCGCTCCGCCGCAGGAGCCGGTGTCACGGGCGACGGCGGTGACCGCCCGGGCGGTGCGGCAGCGATCGACGGGGCAGGGACCGCGCGGGCGACCTGCGTACTCGCCCCCAACCCGTCGCCCATGACCCTCGAAGGCACCAACACCTGGGTAATCGGCGATCCAGCTTGCGACACCGTCGTCGTGGTCGATCCGGGCCCGGCGGACGAGGCCCACCTGCGCAGGGTGGCCGGGCAGGTCGAGGCCCAGGGCCGCAGGATCGCGCTGATCCTGCTCACTCACGGACACCCCGACCACGCGGGCGGCGCACGGCGCCTGGCGGAACTCACCAGCGCAGCCGTTCGGGCTCTCGATCCCGCGCACCGGCTCGGCGGGGAAGGGCTGACAAGCGGGGATGTGATTACGGCGGGTGGGTGTGAGCTTCGGGTTGTCGCAAGCCCTGGGCATTCGGCCGATTCGGCATGCTTCCTGCTGCCGGTGGACGGCGCGTTGCTCACCGGCGACACCGTGCTTGGCCGCGGCACCACCGTCCTCGCGGACGACGGGAACCTCGGTGATTACCTGCGATCGCTCGACAGGCTGCACGCTCTCGCGAGTTCGGCGCCCGTCAGCGTCCTGCTGCCCGGCCACGGGCCAGTGCTCGCCGATCCGGTGGGAACCCTCGAGTACTACATCTCCCACCGCGCCAAGCGGCTCGAGGAGGTGACGGCCGCGATCGAGGCCGGTGACCGGACGGTCGCCCAGATTGCCGCACGGGTCTACCAGGCGGTCGATCCTGCGGTCCGCCCTTTCGCCGTGTGGTCGGTGCGCGCGCAACTCGCTTACCTGGCGGCGCGCGGAGCGCTACCGCCCGACGTCACGTTCTGACCGGGCCAGCGGGCGCGCTTGCGCAGGGCCCAGCGGGCGCGCTTGCGCAGGGCTCAGCGGGCGCGCTTGCGCAGGGCTCAGTGGGCGCGCTTGCGCAGGGCTCAGTGGGCGCGCTTGCGCAGGGCTCAGTGGGCGCGCTTGCGCAGGGCTCAGTGGGCGCGCTTGCGCAGGGCTCAGTGGGCGCGCTTGCGCTGGGCTCAGTGGGCGCGCTTGCGCTGGGCTCAGTGGGCGCGCTTGCGCTGGGCTCAGTGGGCGCGCTTGCGCAGGCGCTCCGGGTCGAGGATCAGCACCGACTTGGCCGACACCTGGAGCCAGCCGCGGCCCGCGAAGTCCGCGAGCGCCTTGTTCACGGTCTCCCTCGACGCGCCCACCATCTGGGCGAGTTCTTCCTGCGTGAGGTCATGGTGCACGTCGATGCCCTCACCGCTCGGCTGGCCGAACCGGTCAGAAAGGTCGAGCAGCGCTCGCGCCACCCTGCCTGGTACGTCGGTGAATACCAGGTCGGCCATGACGTCGTTGGTCCTGCGCAGCCGCTGCGCAAGGGCGCGAAGCAGGTGCATGGCCACTTCAGGCCGCCCGGTGAGCCATGGCCGGAGGGCATCGTGAGCCACCGCCGCGAGCCGCGTGTCGGTCAGGGCGGTGGCGCTGGCGGTGCGAGGCCTCGGGTCGAAGAGTGAAAGTTCGCCGAACATCTCACTGGGGCCGAGCACGCTGAGCAGGTTCTCCCTACCGTCGGGCGCGGCCCGCGTGAGCTTGATCTTGCCGTCGAGGATCACGAACAGGCGGTCTCCGTCGTCGCCCTCGTCAAACAGCCGTTTACCGCGGGTGAGTTCTACTTCTTCGACACGGCTGCGCAGAGCCGCGGACGCTCCAGCATCCAGCGCCTCGAAGAGCGGCGCCCGGCTCAGCACGTCATCGGCAGGTTCCACCGGTGCCTCCTTGCTATGCCTGTTCACAAGTGTCGCACTGTGGGGCGCCGTGTAACAGGTCTCCTCAGGCGGCCGCGCATGCCCGCCCGCATCGCGCAGGCATTCGCCAGATGAAGCAAATTGATTACGGAGCGTGAGATTGTGGGAATGCTGAATCTTGCGGCAGGCGCACGGCGCGCCGCCGTAAAGAGACAGCTACGTGCCGGTGTTACGCGCTACCGGGTAGTGCGCGGTACCGGGTAGGAGGTGACGCGATGGGAGCGCGGGCCAGCCGAATGGCAGCGCGCGTGCCGGGCCGGATCCTCGTGGCTGCGGCGCTTGCTGCCGTGCTTGCGTGGACGGTGTTCCCCTGGCCGGGAGGTACGGCGTCCGCCACAGCCCCGGTGCCGCCGCCGAGCCAGGGCCTGGCCGCGGCCCGCGACGCGGTGGCGCAGCGTGCGGCCGCGGCGGGCCGCGCCGCGGACCGCCTCGCCGCCGCCAAGGCGAGGCTCAACCGGATCGAGGCACGGGCCGAGACGCTCACCGAGCGCTACGACGGCGCCGTCGTCGAGCTGCGCAAGGACACAAGGGCGTATCGCACCGCCCAGGGCAGGCTCGCCGCCGCCATGCGTGCGGAGGCGGCCCGCCGCCGCGCCGTCGCCGAACTCGCCAGCGAGGCATATCAGACCGATGGCGGGTTCGGCTCGATGACGGCGATGATCGGCGGCCCTGGCGGCCCGCGGGCCTTCTTCGACCGCGCGGGCGTCCTGCAGGTCCTGGCGGAAGATGACACGGACATCCTCGCTTCCGCCACCGGCGCCAGCATTGTCGCTCAGGTACTCGGCGCACAGGCCCGGGAAACGCTCCAGGCCAGCCAGGCTGCTGCGCGGCAGGTCGGCACCCTGAAGAAGGCCGCCATGGCAGCGGTCGTCCACCAGCAGTGGGTGCTCACGTCGACGCGTGCGGTAAGACACCGGCTGGTGGTCCAGCTCGCCGCCGCACGGGCGAGGGAGGGTACGCTCGAAATCGCGGCGGCCGCGCCCGCGTCACCTGCCGCGGGCGCCGTGGCTGCGAGCACGGCGCCGGCCTGGGCGTATGCCTCAGGGGCCGCCGCAGGCACCTCCGCGAGCGCAGGGGACATCGCGGCAGGCTGGGCGCTGCGGCAGCTCGGGAAGCCGTACGTGTGGGCCGCCGCTGGACCATACTCGTTCGACTGCTCGGGTCTGACCATGCGCGCCTGGCAGCAGGCGGGGATTGAGCTCGATCACTGGACGGGCACGCAGTGGACGTCGGGCCCGCACGTCCCGATTGACCAGCTACGCCGCGGCGATCTCGTGTTCTTCGCCAACAACACGTCCGATCCGGGCACCATCCACCACGTTGGCATCTACATCGGGCGTGACATGATGGTCGACGCGCCGTACACGGGTGTGGACGTACGGATCGACAGCATCTTCGAGCCTGGCCTGATCGGCGCCACCCGCCCGGTGGGCTGATCCGCCTGATCTTGTATGTTCTCGTCAGAAATTGGTGCTTTCGCAATTTCGCAAAGCCAACGTTGGAGAGACTTTTCAAGACCCTGCGCCCACTTGCCTCGGGCCGCTGCTCGACTACGCAGCTGAGGATCACCGCCTCTCACCCGCCACGGCTCGACGCCGCGCCGTGATTCAGTGGCTGCTATCCGTCAGCCGCTTGCGTGACGCCTCGATCTCCGCCTCCGCCGCGGCGCGGTCGGCATATTCGGCGCCCTCCACGGACTTCCCTGGTTCGAGGTCCTTGTAGACCTCGAAGAAGTGCTGGATCTCCAGCAGATCGAACTTCGGCACGTCGTCGACGTCCTGCAAGTGTGCCACCCGCGGATCCCGCGCGGGCACGCAGAGCACCTTGTCATCCCCGCCGTGCTCGTCGCGCATCCGGTACATGCCGATCGCCCTGCACAGGATGACGCAGCCGGGAAATGTCGGTTCCTGCAGCAGCACCAGCGCGTCGAGCGGGTCCCCGTCATCGCCGAGCGTGCCCTCGATGAATCCGTAGTCGGCCGGGTACCTGGTCGAGGTGAACAGCATCCGGTCCAGCCGGATCCGGCCAGTCTCATGGTCCATCTCGTACTTGTTCCTGTTGCCCTGCGGTATCTCGATGACAACGTCAAATTCCACGATGCGGCTCCTCGTGCTCCGCGGACATTCTCAGATGATTGACTCTGGGTGCCTGGCCAAGCCGCCGCGCATGGCAACGTGGCGCCGTCCTAGCGTCTAGTTGTCCGACTGTGTTAAGGATCCCGCATCCAAGGAAGGGTTATGCCGTGCTGAGCCGCCCGCGTGCCCTGGCGCTTGTCACGCTGGCACTGCTCAACGTCTTCATCATCGCGGCGGGCGTCACACTCGCGGGCCTGCTTGGCGCGCGTCTCGCCGAGCCGCGGGTGGCCGTGCGGCCCGTGGTTCGTGGGGGAACGGTGCTCGCGCCGGACACCGGACCCGGCCAGCTGCCCACCCCGGGCGGCCTCGCCGCGGCCCTGTCGCCGCCGCTGTCGTCTCCCGCGCTCGGCCCCAGCGTGGGCGCGGTGGTCACCGACCCCGCGTCTGGGCGCGTCCTGTTCAGCAGCGGCGGCACATCAGCGCTGACGCCAGCGTCTACCAACAAGCTCGCCACGGCTGTGGCGGCCCTCACGGTGCTCGGGCCACGCGCCCGTTTCACCACCAGAGTGGTGCGTGGCGCGTCCGCGGGCGACATCGTGCTTGTCGGCGGCGGGGATCCCACGCTTGCGGCTGGCCTCCCCCCCGCCGCCGACTATCCGCGGCCCGCCACGCTGGCGGCGCTCGCCGCGTCGGCCGCCCGGGCGCTGCGCGCTGGCCATGTCGGCCAGGTGCGCGTGGGGTATGACACGTCGCTGTTCAGCGGCCCGGGCATGGCACCAGGCTGGTCCGCGAGCTATGTGAGCACGGGCGACGTGAGCCCGGTCAGCGCCCTCGAAGTGGATCAGGGACGGCTGACCGCGAGCGGCAGCCCGGAGGACGCAGACGATCCGTCCAACTACCGGCCCCGTTCGCGCGACTCAGCCGCGGACGCGGCGCACGCCTTCGCGTCCTTCCTTGCCGCGCAGGGGATCCACGTCACGGGCGGGCCGCGGCTGGAGCGGGCCGCGCCAGGTGCGGCGGAGATCGCCCAGGTCCGGTCACCGCCGATGGCGGACATCGTGGAGTGGATGCTGATCGAGAGCAACAACGACATAGCGGAGGCACTCGCCCGGCAGGTGGCGATCGCCACCGGCAGGCCCGCGTCATTCAGTGGTGGGGCGGCGGCGGTGCGTGCGACCCTGCGGCGGCTCGGTGCGGCGGCCGGCATTCAGACCGTGGACGGCAGCGGGCTCTCCCCCGAGGACCGCGTCACTCCTGCCGCGCTCGCGCGGCTGATCTCGCTTGCCGCCTCGCCGCGGTACCCGCGGCTGCGCGCCGTCATCACGGGACTGCCTGTGGCGGGTTTCTCCGGGACGCTGTCCGCGGCGGAGAACCGCTTCGTCACGAAGCTGAGCGCGCCTGCGGTCGGGCTCGTTCGGGCCAAGACCGGCACCCTGGATAATGTGCGCGCGCTCGCCGGCCTGGTCGTCGACAAGGACGGGCAATTGCTCTCATTCGCATTCATGATCAATCGGGTGCCTGCCAGCACCATGACCGCCTCCGCGGCCATCCTGGATATGCTCGCGGCGACGCTGGCCGGTTGCGGCTGCCGCTGATCGCTGCTGCGAATCGTGGCCGGCATGGCCGGAAGGTTCGCGCGGGCCGCGCGTCCGCACCACCCGTTACCACGTACGGTGGGAGGGTGAGCAGCGCGCAGATGATCGACTGGGACGTGGCCGTCGCCACAGGGGTCCGATGGGCGAGACCTGGCCCTCAGGTGAGCCTGGCCGAGGCCCGGCGTGCCGTGACGGAACTCCGCAAACTCGCGGCCATCGTGCAGGAACCGGTGCGTGAGATTACCGGCCTCGTCAGCACGGAGAGCGCGGGCCAGATCGCCGTGGTGGACCGGCCGGGCTGGATCCGGGCCAACGTCGACGGATTCCGCGTCGTGCTTGATCCTCTCGCGCAGCAGCTGAGCGAGCGGCCAGGAGCGTGGCCCGCGGCCGGAGGGCTGCTCGGCTCGGTCGGCTCCAGGTTCACCGGCGTCCAGATGGGGCTGATCCTCGCGTTTCTGGCCGGGCGTGTGCTCGGCCAGTACGAGCTGTTCCTGCCCCCGGACCCGGCCGCTGGAGGGGCCGCGGGCGCCGGCGGCGACGCGGGCGCGGCGAACGGAGCGCCGAGTGGGTCGGCCGGGCCCCCACGGCATGATTCCGCGGCGCACGATTCCGTGGCGCACGATTCCGCGGCGCACGATCTTGTGGAGCGAGGCGACGTGCCCGCCGGCAGGCTCACGCTTGTGGCACCCAACATCGTCATGGTGGAACGCGAGCTCGGTGTGAACAGCCGCGATTTCCGGCTGTGGGTATGCCTGCACGAAGAGACGCACCGGATGCAGTTCACCGCCGTGCCCTGGCTGCGCGGGTATGTCCAGGGCCAGATCTCAGAGTTCCTGCTCGCTTCCGATCTTGATCCTGCGGCGATCGTCGAGCGGCTTCGCGCGGCGGCCGATGTGGTCTCTGGCGCGGTGCGCGGCGGCGCGGGCGGCGGGGACAGCCTCCTCGAGGCGATCCAGAGCCCGCGCCAGCGCGTCACGCTCGACCGGCTCACCGCCGTTATGACCCTCGTCGAGGGTCACGGTGACTACGTGATGGACGCCGCGGGGCCGCGGGTCGTCCCATCGGTGGCGGAGATCAGGGCCCGCTTCGCTGCCCGCCGTCACTCGGCCGGCCGGGTGGAGCAGGCGCTCAGGCGGCTGCTCGGCATCGACCTCAAGCTCAAGCAGTACGCGGAGGGTGCGCGTTTCGTGCGGTCCGTGGTCGACGACGTGGGCATGGCGGGCTTCAACAAGGTGTGGACATCGCCCCAGACGCTGCCCACCAAGGCGGAGATCGCACGTCCACGCGCCTGGGTGGACCGGGTGATCGGGGCCGGCGGTGCACTTCCCCCGGCGGCGGATCCTGGCGCGGCGGGCTGAGGCCCCCCGGATGGGGCCGCATCCGGCGGTTGCCGCGGTCCGCGGGGCAGTAAGAGAAGGGGTAAGCGACCTCGGCCCCGGCGCGCTCGTGCTTGCTGCCTGCTCCGGAGGTGGTGATTCACTCGCCCTAGCGGCCGCTCTGGCATTCATCGCCCCGAGGCGCGGCCTGCGCGCGGGCGCCGTCACGGTCGACCACGGGTTGCAATCAGGCTCGGCCGAGCGGGCAGGCCGGGTCGCCGGGCTGCTCACCGGACTCGGCCTCGATCCGGTGGAGCGGGTAGCCATCGTCGTGGGACGGTCGGGCGGCCCGGAGGCTGCCGCGCGCACCGCGAGGTACGCGGCACTCGACGAGACCGCCCGCCGCTGCGGCGCAACCGCCGTGCTGCTCGGGCACACCCTCGACGACCAGGCCGAGACGGTGCTGCTTGGCCTGGCGCGCGGCTCGGGTGCGCGCTCACTCGCCGGCATGCCGGCCGCCGCGGGCCGATACCGCAGGCCACTGCTCGGTGTCCGCCGCAGCGTCACGAGCGCCGCGTGCGCGGCGCTCGGTCTGGCGCCGTGGGATGACCCGCACAACCACGATCCGGCGTTCACCCGGGTCCGGGTGCGTCATGAGGCACTGCCCACCCTGGAACGGGTGCTCGGCCCCGGCGTCGCGACGGCACTCGCGCGGACAGCGGGCCAGTTGCGCGCGGACGCTGAGGCGCTGGCGCAGTGGGCGGATATTGAGGCCGAACGGCTTCGCGGCAGTGGCGGTGACCTGGACGCAGCCGCACTAGCGGAGCTGCCCCTGGCCGTGCGGTCCCGTGTGCTACATGGTGCGGCGGTTACGGCGGGCTGCCCTGCCGGCGCGCTCACCGCACGGCATATCGGGCAGATCGAGGATCTGCTGACCGGCTGGCGCGGCCAGCGCTGGATTGATCTGCCGGCCGGCATCCGGGCGCAGCGCCGTTGTGGGAAGCTGCTTTTCACAAAGGACGGCGAAGAGGCGACGGGAGGGACCGCTGAACCGTGGGCCGCTGAACCGCGGGCCACTGAACCGCGGGCCGCTGAGCCGCGGGCCACTGAACCGCGGGCCCCTCAGCAGCGGACCCTTCAGCCGTAGAAACCCGCATCCGTGGAACCGCCGAGCAGCAGGGAGGGAGCGGGTGGACGCGAGCGACATGGGCGCCGACCTCAAGGAGGTGCTCATCACTCCTGAGCGGCTGCAGGCACGCGTCGCCGAACTCGCGGCACAGATCGACGCCGATTACGCCGGGCAGGACCTCTTGCTTGTCGGGGTGCTCAAGGGAGCGGTCATGGTGCTCGCCGACCTGGCCAGGGACCTGCACCTGCCGGTGGAGATGGACTGGATGGCCGTTTCCTCCTATGGCTCGGGAACGAAGTCGTCAGGGGTGGTGCGCATCCTGAAGGACCTGGACAGCGACATCACCGGGCGGCACGTGCTTGTCGTCGAGGACATCGTTGACTCGGGCCTGACGTTGTCCTGGCTGGTCGGCAACCTGAGGTCACGAGGCCCCGCCTCCGTGCGGGTCTGCGTGATGCTGCGCAAGCCCGATGCGGCGCGGATGGATGTGGACGTGGCCTACACCGGTTTCGAGATCGGGGACGAGTTCGTGATCGGCTATGGGCTCGACTACGGGGAGCGTTACCGCAATCTGCCGTTCATCGGCACCCTGGCTCCTCATGTCTACGGAGGCGGCATGTCAGCCGGGGACAGCAAGCCACGAAGGGCTGGTGCCCCGCCGCAGGGGCGCGGACGGGAACAGAAGCAGCGATGACGGGCGTTCATCCTGAAGCGGGAGCGTCCAGCGGTTCTCGCATAGTGTGTGCCAGCTACATGGGTGCCCGCCGCGTGGTCAGGTGTACCGTCAGACATCCCGTTACCGCTTCGGGGAATAGAGGGAAGTAAGGCATGGGCACTGGGGCGAAAGGCTACACCGCCGGGAGTCGGCGGGACATGATGCTGGTCAGGAGGGACCGACCCCTAGTCGGCGGGGTTGTTCATCGATGGATGTGAAGCGCTATTTCCGTGGGCCGCTGCTGCTGATCGTCGCGGCCGCAATACTGCTGCTCGTCGTACTCGACTACGCGAATTCTGGTCCCGCCTACAAGCAGACCTCGACGTCCAAGGTCGTATCGCTCATCGACGCGGGCAAGGTCAAGTCGGCCGTGCTGATCGACAAGGACCAGACGATCCAGGTCATCGCCAAGGACGGCAGCCGTTATGCCGCTTCCTGGGTGGGGAACCAGGGCCAGGCGCTTCAGCAGGAACTCCAGAGGCAGGTGGACAAGGGTAGCGTCCCGAGCTACAACGTCCAGGTTCCCAAGGGAAACTCGCTGCTGTCCCTCATCATCGGCATCCTGCCCTTTGCCCTTATTGTCCTGTTCTTCCTGTTCATGCTGAATCAGATGCAGGGCGGCGGCTCCCGGGTGATGAACTTCGGCAAGTCGCGCGCCAAGCTGATCACCAAGGACACGCCCAAGACGACGTTCGCCGACGTGGCTGGCGCGGACGAGGCGATCGAGGAGCTTCAGGAGATCAAGGAATTCCTTCAGAACCCGGCCAAGTTCCAGGCCATCGGCGCGAAAATACCGAAGGGCGTTCTGCTGTACGGACCGCCAGGTACGGGTAAGACCCTGCTCGCCCGGGCCGTCGCCGGTGAGGCGGGTGTCCCGTTCTACTCGATTTCCGGGTCGGACTTCGTCGAGATGTTCGTGGGTGTCGGCGCCTCCCGGGTCCGCGACCTGTTCGAGCAGGCGAAAACGAACGCGCCGGCGATCGTCTTCATCGATGAGATCGACGCCGTGGGTCGGCACAGGGGCGCTGGTCTGGGCGGCGGCCATGACGAACGCGAGCAGACCCTGAACCAGCTGCTCGTTGAGATGGACGGATTCGATATCAAGGGCGGCGTCATCCTCATCGCCGCGACGAACCGGCCGGACATCCTGGACCCGGCGTTGCTGCGGCCAGGGCGCTTCGACAGGCAGATCGTGATCGACAGGCCTGACATGCTCGGCCGCCGCGGCATCCTGACGGTCCACGCCAGGGGCAAGCCGCTCACACCTGACGTGGATCTCGAAACCATCGCACGGCGAACACCAGGCTTCACCGGCGCCGATCTGGCCAATGTGATCAATGAGGGCGCGCTGCTCACGGCCCGGATGAACGCCAAGCAGATCTCGATGGCCATGCTCGAGGAGGCCATTGACCGTGTGATGGCGGGCCCCGAGCGCAAGTCCCGGGTGATGTCGGAGAAGGAAAGGAAGATCATCGCTTACCACGAGGGCGGCCACGCTCTCGTTGGCCACGCGCTGCCGAACGCCGACCCGGTGCACAAGATCACAATCTTGCCGCGTGGCCGTGCGCTCGGTTACACGATGGCGCTGCCCACGGAGGACAAGTTCCTCATCACCAGGTCCGAGATGATGGACCAGCTTGCCATGCTGCTTGGCGGGCGTACCGCTGAAGAGCTCGTGTTCCACGAGCCCACGAGCGGCGCGGCCAACGACATCGAGAAGGCGACATCCATCGCGCGCCGGATGATGACCGAATTCGGGATGAGTGAGCGGCTCGGCGCGCGGAAGTTCGGTACCGGCGACGGCGAGCCGTTCCTCGGCCGGGATGTGGGGCACACCAGGGACTACTCGGAGGAGATCGCCTCGTCCATCGACGAGGAGGTGCGCAGGCTCATCGAATCCGCGCACGACGAGGCGTGGGAGATTCTCGTCCAGTACCGCGACGTGCTCGACGACCTCGTGCTCCAGCTCATGGACAAGGAGACCCTGTCAAGGGACGAGGTTATGCGTGTCTTCGCGACGGTGCAGAAGCGGCCGACCCGTGGGTCGTACACGGGCTACGGCAAGCGGCTCCCGTCTGACCGCCCACCCGTGCTGACTCCCAAGGAGCTCGCGCTGACGGCAGCGAAGGACTCCGCGGAGCTGGGCGCTCAGGGCAACGGCATGGGCGCAGGCAACCCCATCGGCGGTCAGAAAGAGACGGGCGAAATCACTGGGCGCATCGGCCGCACCCGGCACACTGGTGGGCCCGACCGCCCGGGCGGGTGACGTGGATCTGCCGCGCATCGAGCGCGCTGTCCGTGAGATCCTGCTCGCGATCGGCGAGGACCCTGAAAGGAACGGGCTGCTTGACACTCCCGCCCGGGTGGCGCGCGCCTATGAGGAGCAGTTCGCCGGGCTGCGACAGAATCCCGAGGACGTGCTCCGCACCGTATTCGACGCCGACCACGATGAGCTGATCCTGGTCAAGGACATCGAGTTGTACGCCACGTGTGAGCACCATCTCCTTCCCTTCTTCGGCGTCGCCCATATCGGCTATGTCCCGAATAGCAAGGGCCAGATCACCGGTTTGTCCAAGCTGGCACGGCTGGTGGAGGTCTACGCCCGGCGGCCGCAGGTGCAGGAACGGATGACCGGGCAGATAGCGGATGCGCTCATGGAGGTGCTCGAACCGCGCGGCGTCATCGTGGTGGTGGAGGCCGAGCACCTGTGCATGACCATGCGCGGGGTCCGCAAGCCCGGGGCGAAGACCGTGACATCGGCGGTCCGGGATTTCCGTGATTGTGACCGTACCCGTGCGGAGGCGCTGAGCCTGATCTTCGGTTGCCGTTAGCCTATGCGCGGCTCGCCCGGCACATCGCGGACCGTGGTCCAGGACACCGTTTGGCGTTCCTTTTGTCCCTCGCCGCCTCTTGCTCATTACATGCGTGTGAACGCACGATGTTCCTGCGGTGGCTACGCTGATGGCCCGTGATGCGGGGTTCAGCCAAGGTGTCTGAGACGAACGAGCATTCCATTGGTGGTCCTGCAGGCAATGATGCACGGGCCGGCGATAGCGGTGAGCTGCACCGCCATCCGCGGTCGCCCGACCGCAGACGGCAACGCAGCTGGGTGCCCACGACGGCGGGCTGGCTCAGTCTGATCATCGGCCTGTACAACATCCTCGGCGTGCTCGCACCTGTGTTCCATGAGAGGCTGCACCGGATCGGCAGGGTGGTGCCCGGCAGCCTCACCAACGCCGCGCGTGCCGGCGAGGTCATCACAGGACTGCTGCTGATCATGCTCGCCCATGCGCTGCGGCGCCGTAAGCGCCGGGCGTGGCAGGCGGTGACGATCCTGCTGGCCGTGAACATCGTGACCCATATCGCGCACGGGCCGCACCTCGGGCAGGCGATCGTGGCCGCGGTGATGCTGTGCGCGCTGCTGTATTTCCGCGACGAGTTCTATGCGATCGGTGACCCGAGGACGCGCTGGCGCGCACTGTGGGTCCTTGCCGGGCTGGCAATCGCCGATGTGGTGATCGGGCTCGGTTACATCAGGCTCGGCCGTATCTCGGACGATTACTCGCTGACTCAGCAGGTACGGGACGTGATCTACGAGCTAGTCGGAGTCACAAGCCCCATCAGATTCGTATCGGAGGGCCGCACAGACACCTTCCACCTGACGACAAGCGCCCTCGGCCTGTTCACGCTGATCGCGGCCGCCTATCTGTTCCTCCGGCCCGCCGAGCCTGTAGGGCGGCTCAGCGCACAGGACGGCGAGCGGATCAGGGATTTGCTTATCACGTATGGCGAAAGGGACTCACTCGGTTATTTCGCGCTCCGCAGCGACAAGAGCGTGATCTGGTCGCCGACAGGCAAAGCATGCATCGGATACCGCGTGGTCTCAGGTGTCATGCTGGCCGCCGCTGACCCCATCGGTGATCCGGAGGCATGGCCAGGTGCGATCCACGCCTTTCTCGACGAAGCGGCGCGGCATGCCTGGGTGCCTGCGGTCATGGGCTGCAGCGAGCTCGGTGCGGAGGTCTGGTGCCGCGAAGGCGAACTGACGGCGCTCGAACTCGGCGACGAGGCCATCGTGGAGGTGGCGGAATTCAGCCTGGCAGGCCGGGCCATGCGCAATGTGCGGCAGATGGTGTCCAGGGTGGCCAGGCACGGCTACTGCTCGCAGGTCCGCCGCATCTCGGACATCCCGAGGGCGGAAGTCGAGAGCATTTGCCTGCAGGCCGACTCCTGGCGCGGCAGCCAGACCGAACGGGGCTTCTCCATGGCCCTCGGCCGCATCGGTGCACGGGGTGACGAGCGATGCGTCGTCGCCACGGCGACAGAGAACGGAGTCCTTCGCGCCGTGCTGCATTTCGTGCCATGGGGCGCGGACGGGCTCTCGCTTGACCTGATGCGCAGGGACAGGCAGTCGCAGCCCGGGCTCAACGACTTTCTCATCACCGAGACGATCAAGGCGGCCCCCGATCTGTCCGTGCAGCGCATCTCACTCAACTTCGCGGTCTTCAGGTCCGCCCTCGAACGTGGTGAGCGGATCGGTGCAGGGCCGGTGCTGCGTGCATGGCGGGCCATCCTGATCTTCTTGTCCAAGTGGTTCCAGATCGAATCGCTGTACAAGTTCAACGCGAAGTTCCGCCCGATCTGGGAGCCGCGGTTCTTCGTCTTCCCAAGCACCAGGGACACGCCGAGGATCGCCATCGCCGCCCTCGAGGCCGAGGCGTTCCTGGCGTGGCCACAGCTGAAGCCGCGCACGATCGCGCGCAAGCTCGGCCTCGGCAAGGTACGTCGGATGCTGAAGGCACACGCTCCGCGGGCGTGACTTGCCCGCATAGGCTTGCGCCCATGGCGAATGAGATGGCCCCTGCCGACCTGACGGCAGGCGGGCCGGTGAGCCCACCGGCGTTGCCCGGGCTTCCGGCTCCGGGCCGGTGCCTGGTCATGGGCGTGGTCAACGTGACCCCCGACTCGTTCTCCGACGGCGGCGCCTGGTACGGCCCCGACGACGCGATCAGGCACGGCCTCGATCTTGTCGACGGCGGTGCCGACATCGTCGACGTCGGCGGTGAATCGACGCGTCCGGGCGCGCAGCGGATATCGGCGGCGGAAGAACTCCGCAGAGTCGGCCCTGTCATCAGCGCGCTTGCCCGGGAGGGGGTGCCAGTCAGCGTGGACACGATGCGCGCAGAGGTGGCCGGGTTCGCCGTCGAGGCTGGGGCGCGATTGGTGAACGATGTCAGCGGCGGCCTCGCCGACCCGGCGATGCCGCGCCTGGTGGCCAAGGCGGGGGTGCCCTATGTGGTCGTGCACTGGCGCGGCCACAGTCACGACATGTACAGCCGCGCCGTCTACGGCGACGTCGTGGGCGAAGTCAGGGAAGAACTGCGCCGCCGGGTGGACACGGTGATCGCCGAGGGCGTCGACCCAGCGCTCGTCATCGTCGATCCCGGGCTCGGTTTCGCCAAGCGCCCCGAGCACAACTGGAGGCTCCTCACCCGGCTCGGCGCGGTCGCCGACCTTGGCGGCACCCGTGCCTTTCCCGTGCTCGTCGGTGCCTCACGCAAGCGTTTCCTCGGCAGGCTGCTCGCATCGCAGGACGGGACGCCGCGGCCGTTCTCCGCATGTGACGACGCCACTGTGCCGGTGACCGCGCTTGCCGCGGCGAGGGGTGCCTGGTGTGTAAGAGTCCACAAGGTGCCGCCCAATGCCGACGCGGTCCGCGTCGCGGCGGCGTGGCGGCAGGCAGATTCGCGAGAGGGCGGCCATGGAGATCTCTGAGGTGGCGGCCATCGAGCAGTTGAACGTCGAGTTCTACGCCGCGTTCGAAGCCGGCGACCTGGACCGCATGGGGCAGGTGTGGGCGGACGACAAGAACGCGGGAGGCAGCGTCATCTGTGTGCACCCGGGCGGCCCGATGATCCGCGGCCGTGGTCCGGTGCTCCGGTCGTGGGCACTGATCATGGCCAACACGTCGTACATCCAGTTCGTGCTCACCGACGTGCTCACCCAGATCTCCGGCGATCTCGCGGTCCTGACCTGCGCCGAGAACATCATCACCGCATCGGATGACGGCGGTGCGGGTTTCGCCGCGGGCGGCAACGTGGCGACCACGAACGCGTTCGTCCGCACCGATGACGGCTGGAGGCTGTGGCTGCATCACGGATCGCCGGTCATGCTTCGCCTGGAGGAGGAGTGACCGGGCTGCCTGGGCCTGTGCCTGCCGGGCAGGCACCGGCCCGGCGGAGGGCCCCGGGGGGCCGCCCCCCCGGGTCGGCACCAGCCGCCGTGGACCGGATCGCGCTGCGAGGGCTGCGCGCGCGGGGTTACCACGGCGTGCACGGGCATGAACGCCGTGACGGCCAGGACTTCGTCGTGGACGCCGTGCTCGGCGTGGATACCCGCCCCGCCGCAGCCGCCGACGACCTGTCGCGTACGGTCGACTACGGCAGCGTGGCCATCAGGCTCGCCGGTATCGTCACGGGCGAACCCGTCCGGCTGATCGAAACGCTGGCTCAGCGCCTTGCCGAGGCGTGCCTAGCCGAACCGGCCGTGACGGAGGTGGAGATCACCGTGCACAAGCCGCAGGCACCGGTCCCTTTTCCCCTCGACGATGTCGCGGTGACCATCTTGCGGCGGCGGACATGACGGATGCGTACCCCGCCGACGAGTGGCGCGTCGACCAGTGGCGCCTGGACCAGTGGCTCGCGGACCAGCGGCCCGCCGGCGAGTGGCCCGCACACGAGTGGCCCGCCGGAGAGTGGTCCGCGGCTGAGCAGCCTGCGGCTGAAGGGGCCACGCAGGCGCGCCGCGTCGTACTCGCGCTCGGCAGCAATCTCGGCGACCGAATGCGGAACCTGCAGGGTGCGGTCGATGCGCTGGTCGACGCGCCAGACGTGGGTGTCCTCGCGATCTCGCCGGTGTATGAGACCGAACCGGTCGGCGGCCCCGGGCAGCCCGACTACCTCAACGCGGTGCTGATCGCAGGGACGCCGCGGCCGGCCATGATGATCCTCGGCCTCGCCCAGGGCATCGAGAGGGCATTCCACCGCGCCCGCGGGGCCCGCTGGGGGCCACGGACGCTCGACATCGACATCATCACCTGTGGCGCGGAGGTCAGCGACGACCCGAAGCTCACCCTGCCGCATCCCCGGGCGCACGAGCGCGCGTTCGTACTCGCGCCATGGCTCGATCTTGACCCCGGGGCCGAGATTCCTGGCAGGGGACGCGTGGCCGATCTGCTCGCGAGCGCGGCCGGTGCGCCCGTGCGCAGGCGCGACGACGTCGCCATCCGGCCACCGGACTGGTCGCCATGAAGCCCACGAAGATCGCAGCTATAGTGGCCCTCGCCGCGGCCTGCGCGGCCGTGTCCTGGCTCATCCTCGGGCTGGTCTACCGCGCATTGCCGCCGCTGCCCTGGAGCGGTGTGCCCACGCTGATCATCGTGGCACTCGCCGAGGCCTACAGCGGGATGCTGCTGCGGGCGAGGATTCACCAGCGTCCGGGCACCAAGCCGGTGGAGCCGATCGCGGTCGCGCGGACGGCGGCTCTCGCCAAGGCAAGCGCGTACACGGCCGCGGTCATCGGCGGCGTGGCCGGCGGATTTTCGCTGTATGTCGCGGGATCACTCGACAAGTCGTTTCCGCGTCACGATGCGCTCGCGGCGGTGGGCACGTTTGGTGCAGCCGCGCTGCTTGCCGCGGCGGCCCTGTACCTGGAGTACTGCTGCCGCGTGCCGAAGCAGCCTGACGAGGAGGACGACACCCGCCCGGCCCGGCGCAGCAGGAGTTAGCTAGATCGTTTGACCGGAAACCGGCGCGTGATCCGGGCGCGCTTGGCGCTGACCGTCAACTGGTGGCGTGCGAGCAGGTTCCTGCGTCTTCCCCCCGAAAACGTCGTTCCTGCGGGCGAAATGTCCGTTTTCCGTGACGTTTTCGGGGGGGAAGTTGTGTTGCTGGCTGTAGGCGCCGGCCGGTGGGCTGCTCAGATTTCCGGTCAACGACCCAGCGGCCCGCCGTCACGTGGGCCAGAGTGGATCAAGCACCAGCGGTGGCCCGTTGCTGGGGTTCTGGCCCCAGCGGTGGCCCGTTGCTGGGCTTGTCCAGCGCTCGGCCATCGCGAGTCCCCTGCCAAGTCCAGCAGGACAGGAAAGTGACATGCTAGGCATCATGGCGCGTCGGTCCCGTGGGCCGTCCGCGGGTCCAGCCAGGCGAGGTGTGCACCTGCGCGACGCTTCTTGCGCACGGCGGCGGTCCACCATCCTTCGCCTATGCTGGCCGCGTTAACCTGAAACATCGACGACGCCGTCCGGTACCCGGCGAGGACTGGAACGAGATGGACCCTGTAGTGCTGCGTCCTGCGAACGGCGCGATCCTGCCCCGTGGAGAGGCGGGTCACGTCGCGCGAGTGACGGCCGGCCAGCACGCCGCAGGCCGGCAGGCCGCAGGTCCGCAGGCAGACGGCCAGCGGGTACCGGGCCAGCAGGCCGCACGCGAGCATGCAGCGGGCGAGCAGGCAACGGGCGAGCAGTCAACAGGTCGGCAGGCAACAGGCCAGCAGGCTAGGCGCCGGCGGGCAATGGCGGGTGACAGGCCGGCCAGGCTAAAGGTCGGTGTTGTCGGTGCCGGCCGCGTCGGCGCCGTTCTCGGCGCCGCTCTCGCGCGGGCCGGCCACAGTGTCGTCGCGGTGTCCGCAGTCTCTGGCGCGTCCAGGGACCGGGCCAGCCGCCTCCTGCCAACTGCCGCGCTCGCCGCACCCCCAGATGTCGTCGCCGCAGCCGATCTGATCCTGCTCACCGTGCCGGACGACGCCCTGCCTGGGCTGGTGTCAGGCCTCGCGCGGACCGGTGCACCTGTGCACGGCCGCATGCTCGCGCACGCGAGCGGCAGGTACGGCACCGCGGTGCTCGATCCGGCCACCCGCCGCGGCGCACTGCCGCTAGCCCTGCATCCCGTGATGACCTTCACCGGCCGCCCGGAAGACGTCGAACGTCTGACTGGCGTGTGTTTCGGCGTGACGGCACCTGACGCGCTGCGGCCGGTGGCAGAGGCTCTCGTGATCGAGATGGGCGGCGAGTCAGTGATCATCGCCGAGGGCGACAGGGATCTCTACCATGCCGCCCTCGCGGGCGCCGCCAATCACCTGACCACGCTGATCGCCGAGTCGGCCGAACTGCTGCGCGGTGCGGGTGTTTCCGAACCCGCGCGGATGCTCGCCCCGCTGCTTTCCGCGGCCCTGGACAACGCACTTCGGCTTGGCGATCGCCGGCCTGACCGGCCCGGTCGCCCGTGGCGACGCGGGCACGGTGGCCAGCCACATCGAAGCGCTCAGGAAGGTATCTTCGCCGGCCGCGGTCGGGGCCTATGTCGCCATGGCCAGGCTCACCGCCGACCGGGCGATCGCCGCAAGCATGCTCAAGCCGGAGGATGCGGAGCGCCTGCTCGACGTGCTGAGCGGAACGCAGCAATGATGCCGGCGCTCGCCCGCGACCGCGACGCACTCGCCGCGTCACGCGGCGGTCTCGGCAGCCCGGTTGTGCTGGTACCGACCATGGGCGCGCTGCACGCCGGTCACCGCGCCTTGCTTCACAGCGCTCGGGAACTCGCCGGCGCCGACGGTTCCGTTCTCGTGAGTGTCTTCGTCAATCCGCTCCAGTTCGGGCCTGGCGAGGACCTGGACCGCTATCCACGCACCCTCGACGAGGACATGGCCGTCTGCCGTGACGAAGGCGTGGCAGTGGTTTTCGCACCCGGCCGCAGCGAGATGTACCCACGTGCGCCGACGGTAACGGTCGATCCCGGACCTGCGGGTGAACGCCTGGAGGGCGAGTTCAGGCCGGGTTTCTTCCGCGGCGTCCTCACGGTCGTGATCAAGCTGTTCGCACTCACCCGGCCGGACGTCGCCGTGTTCGGCGAGAAGGACGCGCAGCAGCTTGCCCTGGTCCGCCGCATGGTGACCGACCTAGATCTCGGAATCGAGATCGCTCCGGTGCCGATTGTCCGCGACGCTGATGGCCTGGCCACGTCCAGCCGTAACCGGTTTCTGTCCGCGACCGAGCGTGTGACAGCCCGGCGTCTGTGGCGTTCGCTTCGCGCGGGCCGTGACGAGGCCGCGTCAGGCCCGGACGGGGCCGTGGCCGCGGCGAAGGCGGTGCTCGACGAGGCGGCGTGCGCGGATCCGCCGCTCAGACTCGACTACGTGGCACTTGCAGATCCGCAGACCTTCCTCGCCGCTACGGGTCACGGCCCCGCCGTGCTCGCGGTCGCCGCCAGGGTCGGATCCACCCGCCTGATCGACAACGTCGCTGTGAGCCTTCCGCCCGAGGCACGGTCATGACACGGATCGCGTCCCGGCTGCTCGCCCCATCGCCCGGCTGGACGGTCCGGGCGGACATCGTGGTCGCAGGATCTGGGGTGGCGGGCCTGACGGCCGCGCTTGCTGCCCGCAGGGCGGGCCGGGTGCTGCTCGTCACCAAGGCGCTGGTCGATGCGGGATCCACCCGCTGGGCGCAAGGCGGCATAGCCGCCGCACTCGGTCCTGGCGACTCGCCGTGCCAGCACCTGCGCGACACCCTCGAAGCGGGCGGTGGCCTTTGCGACGAGGCGGCGACCCGCCTGCTCGTCACGGAGGGCCCGGCGGCGGTGCGGCGGCTCATGGCACTCGGCGCCCGCTTCGACACAGAAGAAGACGGCGCGGTCGCCCTCACCCGTGAAGGCGGTCACCTGCGGCCGCGTATCGCGCACGCGGGCGGCGACGCCACCGGCGCGGAAATCTCGCGCGCCCTCGTCACCGCGCTGAAGGCGGCCGCTGACGCTGATCCTGGCATCGAGGTGATCGAGCACGCGCTCGTTCTCGACCTGCTCCGCGGCGCGAGCGCCGGCGGTACCAGCGTCGGCGGCGCCAGTGTCGGCGGCGCCAGTGTCTGCGGCGCCAGTGTCGGCGGTACCAGTGTCGGCGGCGCCAGCGTCGGCGGGATCAGCGGCCGCGGCACCGGCCGAGCCGTGGGGCTCACCCTGCACGTTATGGGTGAGGGCCAGCGGGACGGGGTGGGCGCGGTGCACGCCCGTGCGGTCGTCATCGCGACCGGAGGGCTCGGGCAAGTTTACATGGCCACCACCAACCCGGGGGTGTCAACGGGCGACGGGGTTGCGCTCGCGCTGCGCGCGGGGGCAGACGTCACGGATCTGGAGTTCGTTCAGTTCCATCCGACGGTGCTGTGGCTCGGCGCAGGCTCGCTGGGCCGCCAGCAACTCGTTTCCGAGGCGGTGCGCGGCGAGGGCGCCTTCCTGGTGGACGAGGCGGGGACGCGTTTCATGGCCGGCCTGCACCCGCTTGCCGATCTCGCGCCGCGCGATGTGGTCGCCAAGGCGATCGTGACGCAGATGGCCGCGACGGGCACCGACCACGTCTATCTCGATGGCCGGCACCTCGGCCGCCGAATGTGGGAGCGGCGCTTCCCGACCATCCTCGCGAGCTGCAGGCGCCAAGGGATCGACCCAGTACTCGAACCGGTCCCTGTCGTGCCTGCAGCTCACTACGCGAGCGGTGGCGTACGGACGGACGTGTGGGGCCGGACAAGCGTCCCGGGTCTCTACGCCTGCGGCGAGACCGCCTGCACCGGGGTGCACGGCGCAAACCGGCTGGCGTCCAACTCACTTCTCGAGGGTCTCGTCTTCGCCGAGCGTATCGGCGAAGACATCGCCGCCGGCCTGCCGCCATGGCAGGACCCGGTGCCAGACGACCGGCCACAGGGCCTTGTCAGCCCGGATGTCCGCAGCGAGCTTCAGCGGGTCATGTCCGGCCGCGCTGGCGTCCTGCGCGAGGGCGCTGGGCTGGAGTCCGCAGCCGAGGATCTCGGGCGGCTGTGCGAGCAGGCGCCCGGCAGGCCCTGCACCGAGGCGTGGGAGGCGACCAACCTGCATCTGGTCGCCTCCGCCCTGGTAGCCGCGGCGGCGCGGCGTGAGGAGACCCGCGGCAGTCACTGGCGGCAGGATTTTCCTGACCGCAGTGACGCGTGGCTCGGACATCTGGTCACCATCCTCAGCGGTGATGCGCTGCTGAGCCGTTTCATAGCTGGTGCTGGTGCTGGTGCTGCTTGCTGCTGCTGCTGCTGCTGGGGCTGGGGCTGCTGGTGCTGGTGCTGGGGCCGACGGAGCGGGGAAGGAGCCAGAATGAGCGCGGCCATGCGTGACGTGCTTACCCCAGAACTCATCGAGCGGCTGCGCGGCGCTGGGCTCGATCCGCAGGAGGTCACGCGGATCGTCTCGGCCGCGCTCGACGAGGATCTCGCCGGCCGGACGGACGTAACCACGGAGGCGACGGTGCCCGCCGACGCCAGGACCACCGCCTACCTCGTGGCGCGCGGGGACGGCGTGGCCGCGGGGCTTCCCGTCGCGGAGACGGTCTTCCACGTGGCAGCGGCGCGCGCCGAACCGCCTGGAGGCGGCGCCACCTACGCTGACGAGGACGCAGCGCAGCCGTTGGGGATCATTTATCACAAGTCCGACGGTGACCGGGTGCGCCGCGGGGACACGCTGCTCACCATCACAGGCAGCACACGAGCGCTGCTCGTCGCCGAACGGACCGCGCTCAACCTCGCGTGCCACCTGTCCGGGGTCGCGACGCTGACCCGCCGCTGGGTCGACGAGGTGGCGGGCACCGGTGCCACCGTCAGGGACACCCGCAAGACCCTGCCGAACCTGCGGGCGCTGCAGAAGTACGCGGTCCGCTGCGGCGGCGGAGTCAACCACAGAATGTCTCTGTCGGACGCGGTGCTCGTGAAGGACAATCACATCGCCGCCGCCGACGGCATCGCGGCGGCGTTCGCGGCGGTGAGCGGCGCCGCGGCGGGCCTGCCCATCGAGGTCGAGTGCGACACGCTCGCGCAGGTGAAGGAGGCAATCGGGGCCGGTGCGACGCTGATCCTGCTCGACAACTTCGACATCGGTGACACAGCCGCCGCGGTCGCGCTCGCGGCGGGCCAGGTGCGGCTGGAAGCCAGCGGCGGGCTGACTCTGGAACGGGCACGCGCCGTAGCCGCGACCGGAGTGGACTACCTCGCTGTCGGCGCGCTGACCCATTCCGCTCCCGCACTCGATATCGCGCTAGATCTTGCGCCTGGCGCAGCCGGGCCGTGACAGTGACGGTCATGGCCGCACCATTCATTGCCACGCTGTCGGCGGCTGCCGACCCCACTCCGTCAGGACGATCATGCTGCTGACCATCGATGTCGGGAACACGCATACGGTCCTCGGGATCTTCGAGGGTGAGGAGGTCATCGAGCACTGGCGGATCGCCACCGATCCCGATCGCACCGCGGACGAGATCGCGGTCGTCCTGCAGGGCCTGCTCGGGCAGAGCCCGATCCTCAAGGAGGCCGACGTCAGCGGCATCGCACTGTGCTCGACGGTCCCGTCGATGCTGTATGAGATGCGCGAGATGTTCAGGCGATACTACGGCGACGTCCCGGCGGTGATCGTCGAGCCAGGTGTGAAGACAGGAATTCCCGTGCGGGTGGACAACCCGAAGGAGGTCGGCAGCGACCGCATCATGAACTCCCTCGCCGCCGTTCACCTCTACGGCGGCCCCGCGATCATCGTGGACTTTGGCACGTCGACCAACTTCGACGCGGTGAGCGCGAAGGGCGAGTTCGTCGGCGGCGCCTTCGCACCGGGCATCGAGATCTCCGTCGACGCACTCTCCAGGCGCGCCGCGCAACTGCTCAAGGTCGCGCCCGCGCGGCCGAACCGGGTGATCGGCAAGAACACCGTGGAATGCCTGCAGTCCGGCATCATCTTCGGATTCGTGGGCCAGGTCGAGGGGATCGTCGAGCGGATGGTTCGCGAACTCGCACCCGATGATCCGGACTCGGTGACCGTGGCCGCTACAGGTGGCCTCGCACCGCTCATCGTCGACGAGGTCGGGGTCATCGATGTCTACGAGCCATGGCTGACGCTGATCGGGCTTCGTCTGGTCTATGAGCGAAACGCGCCAGAATAGCGCGGCACCGCGTAACCGCGTAACCGGGTAACCGGGTAACCGGGTGAACGAAATGCCTTCCGGTGCTTGCTCACGGCGTGACGGGTAACCTTCGGCAGGTGACCGATCAGCAGGCTCAAGGTGACCGCGACGATCTGCCCGAGCAGATGCGGGTGCGGATGGCGAAGCTCGAAAGGCTCCGGGCAGCCGGCGTCGACCCTTACCCGGTCGGCTTCCCCCGGACTACGACCATTGCCGCTCTGCGCGCGAAATACGCCGGCCTCGGCCGCGATGCGTCCACAGGCGACCGCGTCGGGGTCACCGGCCGGGTGATCCTGAACAGGCCGAGCGGCAAACTGGTTTTCGCCACCATCAGGGACGGGACGGGCGATCTGCAGGTCATGCTGTCGCTCGACCGGGCAGGCGGGGACGCGCTCACCGCGTGGAAGCGCGACGTGGATCTCGGCGATCACGTGGGGGTCGAGGGCGAAGTGATCACCTCACGTCGCGGTGAGCTTTCCGTGCTCGCCGAGAGTTTCGCCATCACGTCGAAGTGCCTTCGCCCGCTGCCAGAGAAACACAGGGGCCTGACCGACATCGAGTCGCGTGTGCGGCAGCGGTACCTGGACCTGATCGTGAACCCGGACGCCCGCCGCATGGTGGAGATCCGTGCCGCGGCCGTCCGCGCGATACGCGAGGAGATGACGCGGCGTGACTTCATCGAGGTGGAGACCCCGATGCTCCAGCGCGTGCACGGTGGCGCCAACGCGCGGCCATTCCTCACCCACCACAACGCGTACAACCTTGATCTCTACCTGCGCATCGCCCCGGAACTGCACCTCAAGCGGCTCCTCGTCGGCGGGATGGAGAAGGTTTTCGAGATCAACCGCAACTTCCGCAACGAGGGTGTCGACGCAACGCACAATACCGAATTCACGATGCTCGAAGCGTACGAGACCTACGGCGACTACCACACAGTGGCGACGCTCACCCGTGAGCTCGTCCAGCGGGCCGCGACCGCCGCGCTCGGCGGCACAGTGCTGCGGCGCCCGGACGGCACCGAGTTGGACATCGGGGGGCAGTGGGCGTCGAAGACCGTGCACCAGGCGATCGGGGAGGCGCTTGGCGAGGAGGTCACGCCGGCCACCGGTGAGCAGCGGCTGCGCGAGTTCTGCGCCAAGGCCGACGTGCCCTTGCACCTCAAGTGGAACCGCGGGCAGATCGTGCTCGAGATGTATGAGCGGCTCGTGGAGGAACGCACGGTCGAGCCGACTTTCTACATGGACTTCCCAACCGAGGTGTCGCCGCTGACCCGTGCCCACCGTAGCGATCCGCGCCTTGCCGAGCGATGGGATCTGGTGGCGTTCGGCACCGAGCTTGGTACCGGCTACTCCGAGCTCGTCGATCCGGTGGAGGAGCGTGCCCGCCTCACCGCCCAGTCGCTGCTCGCTGTCGGAGGCGACCCGGAGGCGATGCAGCTAGACGAGGATTTCCTGCGCGCGCTGGAATACGCCATGCCGCCATCGGGGGGGATGGGCATGGGCATCGACCGCCTGCTGATCATGCTGACCGGTGCCAACATCAGGGAAACGATCCTGTTCCCGCTGGTCAGGCCGGAAGGTGCCAGGATCGTGGATGTGACGTAACTTGACCGCAGCCGGGCACCCGAAGGCCGGGCACCCGAAGGCCGGGCGCGTCAGGTCGCGATGCGCACGGCGCCCACGTATACGTTCCAGTAGACCGGCTCGACGTGCACCGTCTCCCCGAAATCGGGCGCGTCGAGCATCAGCCCGTTACCGATATACAGTCCGACGTGGCCGATGTCCTGGTAGAAGAACACCAGGTCGCCGGGCTCAAGCTGATTCTTTGCGACGTGCACACCCGAGTTCCACTGGTCCCCGGTGTAATGCGGCAGCTGGATCCCGAGCTGCTCGTAGGCCCACATGACCAGGCCGGAGCAGTCGAAGGAATTCGGGCCCGCCGCGCCCCATACGTACGGATCGCCCTGCTTGGTGAGTGCGAAACGGAGGGCACGCGCGCCGAGGTTGTCACCGACAGGTGCCATGACAGGGAAGCGGCCGGTCTGGTTAGCGATGGCGAGCGCCTTCTTGTAGGCGGAGCTCTCGATCAGATTGATCTTGCTCTGAATCTTGTCCTTCTGCGCGCCCATCTGCTCAACCAGGCTGGCGACCTGCTGGGACTGCTGCTGTGCTGTCTGCTGTGCCCGGCTCGCGGCGGCCTGTGCGGTCTGCAGGCCGTGAACCACGGCGCCGTTCTCTGACTGCAGGTGATCCATGATCGACGCCCGGTCGATGAAGCCTTGCGGGTCGCTGGAGGTCGCAAGCTGGAACGCGGGGTCATACCCGCCGGTCACGTAGCTCTCCGCGGCGATCTGGCTGACCTTCTGCATGCCGCCTGCGAGTGCCGCCGTATCGCGCGCCGACGTCATGGCTGCGGCCCTGGCGGCGCTCCGCGTCTCGCTCAGCCTGACCTGCAGACCGTCATACTGCTGGCTGAGCGCATCGATCTGGTGCGCGAGCAGCCTCGCCTGGGCGACAAGGTCGTTGAGGCTCGGCTGTGGCACCCTGGGTTTCGCGTCGCCCGGCGTGAGCGGCAGCGCGAGGCTGAACGCGATGAGCGCGGCGGCGAGCACCAGAGCCCGTTGCCACGGCCGCGCGGGCCGAAGGCGGAAACTACCCCCCCCGGTGGAGAAACGGCCGCCCCGGACGGATCCGGGGATGCCGCTAACGCGGTGCGAGCGCTCCACTCAGGATTCTCCTCTCCTTTGCCGCCTACCGGGTTAGCTGACGGGTTCGGGCCGGAGCAGCCCTACCGAGGTATGACGAGAGCCTCGTCGTGCCTGCGGATTCACCCCGGGGAAGGTTGGGTCCCCGGCTCCCTGGCACGGCTACGGCGTAGCCGCGTACCAGGAACTCGGCGGGTCACGTTGCGTCACCGCGGGAGCGGAGCGCAGCACATGACAACAGCGCTGGACATTAATGGATGGTGCACTCGGCGCTCAACCAGAACGGCAAAAATTTTTGGCTCGGATAACCAACCTGGCCATCGCTTTGGCCTTTGGCACGGCTTACGTTCTGTTACCCGGATGGCATGACGCGGCGGATCCGTTGGGCGTACTCGCAGGTCATAGACGGCCGTACGGAACGTAACCAGCCGTGTGATCTGCGCGTGATGTAGGTGAATTAGACATCAGCCGAGCGTTCCAGCGCGGTTCGTGGCTGATCTAGTACACTGCGTATACTACGTCCGCACCATTTACGCGATTCACCCGCCACCCGCCCGGCGCTGCCTGAGAGGTTCCAGGTGCGGGTAACGTGTGCGGGCGATGGACTTCACGATCAGGCGGGCGCGGGCCTACGACGTCCGTGCGATCCGCGGGCTCGTCGACGCGAACGCGGGCTCCGGCCGGCTGCTCGGCAAGGACACGGTGACGCTCTACGAGGACGTGCAGGAGTTCTGGATCGCCGAACGGGCCGCGGACGGGGCCGTGATGGGGTGCGGCGCGCTGCACGTGATGTGGGAGGACCTCGCCGAGATCCGGACCGTCGCGGTGGCCCAGGCCTGTCAGGGCCACGGTGTCGGGCACATGATCGCCGACGCGCTTCTCGCTACGGCGCGCGAACTGGGCGTCAGCCGCGTGTTCGTGCTCACCTTCGCTACCGGGTTCTTCGCCCGGCATGGTTTCGAGGAGATCGAGGGAACACCGGTGTCGCCCGCGGTTTATGCGGAACTGCTGCGTTCCTACGACGAGGGCGTCGCCGAGTTTCTGGACCTTGACCGGGTCAAGCCCAATACCCTCGGCAATACCCGCATGCTCCTTCACCTTCATGTGGCCGATCGGCCCGCACGCTTTTAGCCAGGCTGCCGGCCGCGTTCTCCCTGTCCGGGTACGCAGGTCTTATCCGTGAGGAAGAAGGCCGGTAGGCCGATCTGTCACGAATGGTCATACCGCTCCCGGCCGGGGTCTACTAAGGTCGTGGCCCGTCATCACGGTCAGGGTGCACTGCCGCGGCGCCGGGACGTTGGCGGCGGCGGCGCGGCACCTTTGTGTACGTGCCCACGTGGCCCCTAAGGAGGAAACATGTTCCGTTGGCGTCGTCGGCTCCTGTTCGCGCCGCTGATCCTCGCTCTCGCCATCGGCGCGGCGCCCGCCGCCACCGCCGCCACCGGGGCCACCGCCGCCACCGGGGCCACCGGGGCCACCGCGGCCACCGCGGCCACCGCGGCCACCGCTGCCACCGCTGCCACCGCGGTTACGGCAGCGCTGGCCGACAACGTGGTCAATGTGACTGGCGGGAGCGCCACGACCGTCACCGCTCCGGGCGTCGTGGGCAAGCTCGCCCTCGCCGGCGTCGTGCCGATCGTGCGGAAGCCGGGCAGGATGAGCCTCGGGGGTTCACTGACGCACCCGACGGCCACCACTACTTTTCCGCTCACGAGCGGGAGCATCGACTTTTCTACATTCAACGGTCAGGTGCAGGCAAGCGGGAGTTTGGTCTTCATCAGCCTGTTCGGCCTGCGCTCGGTCAAGCTGACCGGCCTGCAGGTCGACATCGTCAACGGCGTGACGGCCCTGACCGCGGCGACACCAGGCGGCGCGCGCATCGCGCTGTTCGCGCTGAGCCTGAGCGGTGCGACGCTCGGCGGCGATGCGACACACATCGTGATCGGCAACATCGCCACGACCATCACGGCACAGGGCGCCGACTACCTCGACTCTGCGCTTCGCACGCACGTGTTCACGGCCAACATGCCGTTTGGCACCTCGACAAGCACCTTCGAGCACAGCTGAACCGCTGCCGGCGGCCGCGCCGGCCGGGCGTAGGTCCGGCCGGTGCGCGCCGCCGCCCGGTGTCACAACCCTTTTCCCTAACGGCTGCCGCGGCGCGTGCCGCCAGCGGGACTGCGGAGGGATCCTGTGAGGTTCGGGGTCTGGGGTGCTCAGGTGAGGTCGTACGCGCCGTCCCTCACCCTGGCCGCGAACGCCCCCCACGCGGCCGGGGTGAAGGCAAGCTCCGGGCCGCGGGGGTCCTTGGAGTCGCGGATCGCGATCACGGGCTCGGCGTTCTCGCCCGGCCGGGCGACGGCGGCGAGTTCGACGCAGTTGCCGCCGTTGCCGCCGCTGTAACTGCTCTTGCGCCACACGGCGGCGATCTCTACGCAGTCGCCGCCGTTGCCACCGCTGTAGCTTGACTTGCGCCATCGGGCGCCGCTCACGTCCATTTTTCCTCAGCAACTTTCAGGATCAGGTCCCGCGAGGCCGTACGGGGAAGGGCCTCGGACCGCAGCGTGTCGAAGGTCAGCGTGATGTCGGCGACCATGGAGGGCTTCTCCACGACCTGTCCTTCCGCCGCTGTCTCCACATAGACGATACCCGGCGCGCCGTCAAAACCCGCGATCACGAACGCACCCATCAGGCCTATGTGCGCCCCGGTCTCGAACGGAATCACCTGGATCGTGACCTTCGGCCGGCGCGAGGCCTCGGCCAGGTGCAGCAACTGATCCCGCACGACCTCGCGGCCGCCGACGTTGCGGTGCAGCACGCCCTCGTCGATCACGCACCACAGGTGCGGCGGCATGTCTCTGGCCAGGACCGCCTGGCGTTCCATCCGGGCGGCGATAAGCCGCTCCAGGCCATCCTCGGTGTCGGCCGACTGCCACGCCACGAACAGGGCGCGGGCGTAGCCCTCGGTCTGCAGCAGACCTGGAACAAGCAACGGCTGGAAGGTGCGCAGCGAGGTCGCCGCCGCCTCGTGCTCCACGAACGGCCGGAACCACGCCGGGTACGGGTCGGCCCACCGGCGCACAAGTTCCCAGAGCCGGGCGAAAAGGCCGCCGGTGACCAGCGTCTTGTCGCAGCGCTCCGCGAAGTCGAGCTGCGGCATCCGGCCGGCCGTCTCCACCCGGCCGACAAGGGCGCCGGAGTACCCGATCTCGTCGCCCAACTGGTCCTGGGACAGGCCTGCCGCCGTCCTGCAGCGCCGTAACTCCGCGCCAAAGAACGCCAGCGGACCCGAGCCAGGATCGAGATCCCGTGACGCCGGCATCACGCCTCCTACCCGGTCCGACATGAGCCGCCACGATCCGACACGGCTACCGGATACCCGGACAGTCCCGCTGACAGCTCGTTTGTGTGTCCAAGCGTATTCCTGCTACGACAGGCTGTAAGGGACGAACCGCCGCCGGGATGTGACTTCCCGCTATCTGAACTGACTGCCGCAAAGGAGCAACTGGGCATGACGACCCCCGGTACCGACATCCTGATCGCGCGCGGGGACGTCCCTTCTGCTCCGTGCTGCCAGGCGATCGGCCGGCGCGCCGCGTGTTCCCCGGACGCGCCGATCAGGTGGCGCAGGCCAGGCGCTTCGTCCGGCACGTAATCGGAGGCGCCTGCCCGGTGGCCGGTGACGCGGTGCTGCTCGCCTCCGAACTGGTGACGAACGCGCTGATCCACAGCAGGACCGGCCGGGGAGGGACGTTCGAGGTCGTTGTCTGGAGCGGCGCACGCGGGGCCTGTGTCGCGGTGATCGACGACGGCTCGACGACGGTGCCCGCACGCGCGGTGGGCCCGGAGTCAGCGGGGCAGTTCGATGTTTGCGGCCGGGGTCTTTTCCTTGTGGAGCAGTTGTCCACCCGCTGGGGGCACCGGGGCGGCCCGTGGCGCCGGACTGTCTGGTTCCGCATGGACTGGCCGCCCCGGTGACGCGGTCATCCGGACGCGGCGGCCCTGGCGTAACCGTCCAGGGGGTCAGGCCATCCGCCCGGGGACCGGGGCACTTCCACAGCTCGCCGGCGTTCGTGCCGAGCAAAGATCAAATCAGCCGGAGCTGGCGGTCACCCGGCTGGCGGCGCGTGGATGGCGCGCCGCGTTCGAGTAGCTCGCCGCTAATGGCGGCGAGGAAGGGCGACGGGCCCGCCGCCCGTTCGCCGGCGCCGGCCGCCCTGCGGCGCGCCCACGTGAGCAGGAGACTGGTACGGGCGCGCGTCATGCCGACGAAAAGCAGCCGCCGCTCCTCGGCGGGCGCGGCGCCTGGCAGCCGCAGCGGCAGCAAGCCGTCCTCGCAACCGGCCAGGAACACGACGGAAAATTCCAGGCCCTTCGCGGCATGCAAGGTGAGCAGCGCGACCGCGTCGGCCCGTGGGTCGGCCGCGTCGGCTTCCGCGCCCAGCGAGATCTCGGTCAGGAACCGGCCGAGGTCGCTGCCGCATCGGCGGGCCAGCGGAAGCAGCACCTCCGCCGCCGCGCGTACGTCGGTGGCCTCAGGCCCGGCGGTCGGCAGCATCGCGGTGACCGCACGGACGGCGGCGCGCAGCCGGGTTTCCAAGGAAACGGCGCCGCCTGTCGCGCCCGTGCTCGCACTGCCGGTATTCGCACCTTCGGTATCCGCACTGCCGGCATCCGCACTAGCGGTATTCGCACTGCCGGTATTCGCACTGCCGGTATTCGCACTGCCGGTATCCGCACCTTCGGTATCCGCACTGCCGGCATCCGCACTGCCGTCCAAGCCAGCTTCCGCGCCGCCCTCCGCGGCCGCAGCCGCCGCGCCGCCCTCCGCGGCCGCAGCCGCCGCGCCGCCCTCCGCAGCCGCAGCCGCAGCCGCCGCGCCGCCCTCCGCAGCCGCAGCCGCCGCGCTGCCCGGGCTTTCCCCCAGGCTCGCCAGCCGGAGCTCGCGCGCAAGCAGATGAACGCCTGGCCGGTCGGCGAGCCTGTCATGTGAGCGTTTCTGGAACGGCAGCCCTGCCCGGGTCAGCGCCTGCATGAGCGGACCCGCCTGCGCGTCCGTCCGGTACAGCACGGCAATGTCGGACAGGCCGATGCCGCCGTGACCGTGGCCATCGGCCCGCCCGGAATCCAGGGAGTGGAACGACGATCCGCCGAGCAGGCCATCAATGGCCTCGGCGATCCAGGCGGCCTCCGCATGCTGGTCGGCGGCCTCGTGAAGCCGGATCGGCCCCGCAGCGCGAGGATCCGCTGTCGCGGCGTGAAGCTTGCGGCCAGGGACCAGCGTGGCCGGCGCGATGGCCTGCAGAGCGCCGGCCACGATGGCGTGACCAGACCGGTAGTTCGTGGTCAGCACCGCGGTCTGTGCACCGGGGTAGTCGTCGCGGAAGCGCAGGAAGAACCCCACGTCGGCGCCGCGGAATCCATAGATCGCCTGATCCGGGTCGCCGATGACGGCCAGGCCCCCACCTTCCGTGGGGGCCAGAAGCGTGAGCAGCGCGTATTGTGCCGAGTCGATGTCCTGGTATTCGTCCACGCTGATGTGCGGCCAGCGCTCACGGCAGCGCCGCGCGACCCCGGGGTCATCGCGGAGAAGGCAGCCAGCCAGTTCGACGAGCCCGTCGAAGTCCACCAGGCCGCGGGCATGCAGCGCCTTGCGGAAGCTCTCCCGCTGTGGGTCGGTGCCCGCGGCCCTGGTGACCTCGGCGAGCAGGACGCGGCCGTCGTGCCGCGATCCTGCCAGCTCCGTCGCCACGGTCAGCTGGGCGGCCTCGTCCGCGACGCCAAACCCCCCGGGCAGCCCGGCTCGGTGATGATGCTCGCGGAGGATCCGGAGCCCAAGGCCGTGAAACGTGGTGACCGTGATCAGAGGCGCCGAATCTGGGATCAGCAGAGCCAGCCGGTCCCTGAGTTCCTGTGCGGCCCGCCTGGTAAATGTGATGGCAAGGAACTGGCCCGGGGCGAAACCGCGCTCGCTGATCAGGTGGGCGATCCGGTGCGTCAGCGTCCGCGTCTTGCCCGTGCCCGGCCCTGCGATGATCAACAGCGGCGTGGCCGCGGCCGCCGCCGCACGCTGATCCAGGTCGAGCCCGTCGAGCAACGAGCCTTCCCCCCTCGTCCCCGGGGCGGGTGACGCCGTCCCCGAGGGGGGTGACGCTGCCCCCGGGGCGGGTGACGCTGTCCCCGCGGCTGACGCAGGCTCAGCCGACGGTCCGGGCGGAGGGGGTGACGCGGGTCGCGCGCGTGACGCGCACCGCGGCAGCCGTTCTGGATAAGCGGCGTTCGCCGCGGCATGCCCGCGCGTCACCGTCCCGGCGGGGCTGTCGGGGTCGAACAGCACGGGGACGCTCGCGGACATCCGGATCTCGGCGGGCCGGAGCAGCCGGACCCCGCCGTATTCGCCGTCGTATCCGGCGTCGGCGAGCACGTCGCCGCGGCGCAGCCGGGTGATCGCCTCACCGAGGAGGGTTCCACCGACCCTTGCGATGTCGCCGGCCTGCACGTCGCGCAGGATGGCCAGTTCGGGCCCGAGGGCGCGTACCAGCCTGGATACCTCGCCGGTGACCCGCTTGCTCTTCGGTCCAGGTCCGAGAATCTCCGAGACTATCTCGGGCAGCGGCACGAGATTCCAGCAATCCGCCGCGCCCGGGGGGCGGAAGCCGCGCGGGCGGTCGGCGAGCTCGGCCACCCGGTGCAGCACACCGACGGTGAGCGTCTTTCCGCATTCCGGGCAGTTGCCGCCGCAAGCGCGCGTCTGCGCGGGCGTGAACCGCACGCCACACTTGCGGTGCCCATCCAAGTGATACTTGCCTTCTTCGGGAAAGAATTCGACCGTACCCGCCAGACCGTCGCCGGTTTCAAGCGCACGCCTGATGGCGAAGTAGTCCAGATCGGTCTGTAGCGTCGTCGCTTCACGCCCCAGCATTGGCGGCGAGTGCGCGTCGGAGTTGCTCACGAGCCGATACGAGTCGAGTACGGAGCACATCCAGTTCATCGGCGGGTCGGAGGAGAGCCCGGTCTCGATGGCGAACACGTGCCCGGCGAGATCCGCGTAGCACTCCGCCACCGTGTCGAAACCAGATTTGGATCCAAGTACCGCGAACCATGGTGTCCACACGTGCGCGGGAACTAGGTAAGAGCCCGGATCACTCTCAAGGGTGATCTCGAGGAGGTCACGTGAGTCAAGCCCGAGGATCGGCCGGCCGTCGGCCGCAAGATTTCCGATCCGGGCCAGCGCGGTGGTGATACGGTCCGCGGCGGCAAACGTGGGTGCGTAGAGCAGATGGTGAACTTTGCGGGTGCGTTCGGCGCGGCGGTAGATCGTTGAGATCTCGACGGAGAGCATGAACCGAATGGACTGGCCGTCGCTCGGCGGACTGGTGCGCCGCACGTGTTTCTCGATGTCCGGCTGGAGGCGGAACAGCCCGGGCTCGGCCTGGACGAGATTCTCCTTCAGTTCCCCCGACCACGCGGGGTGAGTGAAGTCGCCGGTGCCGATCACCGTCACGCCTTTGCGCAACGCCCACCACGCGAGTTGCGCGAGATCGCACTGCTTACTGCACGCACGTGAGAACTTCGAATGGATGTGCAGGTCCGCGTGGAACATGCCGTGGTTCCGCCTCCTCGCGTACGTGTCTTCTCGCTCCGCGCGCGGCGGCCCGCCGGTGGCCCGACTCGGCCCGATCCTGCCACGCGCCGGCGCCCGTCCGGGTAATCTGCCGCTAATCCGCCCGAAGACGTGGCCGGACGCCTGGTAAGGGGCCCTGTGCGCGCGGGCCACAGGCGCGGCTGTAGCGTCGATGTATAGGGGGGAGGAGGAATAAGGCGATGCGCAACGACCTCGCGGCCCTCACCCCGCCACTGGTAATGGCAGTCGCCTTCATCGCCGGAGTCGTCGCCCTGTTGCGCAGGGAGATGGCACCCCGGCGGCGCGGCGGGATGACGCAGCCTGAGGAGACCGACTGGCCGCGCGACCCACATGGTGAGATGACGTCACCGGAGTACTCGCAGATGCCGGGTGGGCGGCAGAACGGTGATGGCGACGGTACTTCAGGCGATAATTCTGCCAACAACGATGCGGTGGGTTCTGCCATGCGTGATCTGCCAGATCGCGAGGATGATGGTGTCATCAGCCCCGCATCAGAAGACCAGCCGCCTGCTTCGCCCAGAGCGTGATTACTGAGCGTTACATGCGCCTTCCAAACTGACAGCTATCACCCGTTGGCGGGAAGTTCCTCGTCAGATTACTGCCGGGCTCGAATTGTCATGGGCAGTATCAGGGTATATGTTTGGCACTCGAAATAAACTTACTCCAGTAGAAGGGCTGTCCCCGATGGCACAGAAGGTGAAGGTGACGGTCGTCTGCGACCTTCCGCATGACGGTGAGGTCGAGGGGGAAGAGACGGTTTCGTTCTCGTTTGACGGCACTGCGTACGAGATCGACGTATGTACTAAGCACGCGAAGGAACTTCACGACAAGGTCGGTCCGTTCGTCGACCACGCGCGCAAGGCGAGTGGAGTCAGCCGTCGGCGCAGGACTCGCGGCGGTCCGGGGCGCGAGCGCAGCGCAGAAATCAGGGCATGGGCGAAGCAGCGCGGTTACAAGGTCAATGAGCGTGGCCGGATTCCGGCGCAGATCGTCCAGGAGTATGAGGCCGCGCACTAGCACTGCCCGCACTGGCAACGCCCGCACTACACTGCCCGCACTAGTGGACAGGCGCGCTCTCAGACTGGGGCACAGTCGGTCTTCGGGCTAGTCGGTCGTGGGGCCAGTCGGTGGTCGGGCACAGGCGGTCCTGGGGCACAGGCGGTCCTGGGGCACAGTCGGTCCTGGGGCACAGTCGGTCCTGGGGCACAGTCGGTCTTCGGGCCAGTCGGTGGTGGGGGCAGCAGGGTGGCTAAGAGCGAACCGCAATATGACCGCCGGGATGGTCGGCATGACCGCCGGGATGGTCGGTCTGGGTTTTGGTCCGCCCGGTTACCGTGGGACCGCGGTGAGGGCCGCGCGGCCGCCAGGCCGCGCGGCCCAGGCCGCGCGACCGCACTGGGGCGCCTGTGGCTGGCGTGGCGCGCTGTGGGCACGGCATTTGTGCGCGCGGCACGAGCGGCGCAGGCCACACATCGCTGCGGATCGTGCGGACGCGGACACGGTATGTGTCCGCGGCTGGACCAGCGACTGCCCGCCGCTCACCGAACGGCCCGCCGATCACCGAGTGGCGAGCCGCTCAAAGCGAGCGGCGGGCCGTTCGCTTGCGGCGTATCGGGAACACCTCAGGTGCAGCACGGGGTTGGATGGGGTGAACGTCCTATGGCCGGGGAACGTCTTCAACGTGAGGCAAAACGCACCAGATGCGCTGTCCGGCTCGCGGGCTAGCATGCGGAAGGGACAGGGTCCGACCTTACTGGCCTGCCCGACCGCTCTGTGAGGAGCGACATGTTTGAGAGGTTCACCGACCGTGCGCGGCGGGTTGTCGTCCTGGCTCAGGAAGAAGCCAGGATGCTCAACCATAACTACATCGGCACCGAGCACATCCTGCTCGGCCTCATCCATGAGGGCGAAGGGGTAGCCGCGAAGGCGCTTGAGTCTCTTGGGATCAGCCTGGAGGCGGTACGCCAGCAGGTCGAGGAGATAATCGGCCAGGGTCAGCATGCGCCGTCCGGTCACATCCCGTTCACGCCGCGGGCCAAGAAGGTGCTCGAGCTTTCGCTGCGCGAAGCGCTGCAGCTTGGCCACAACTACATCGGCACGGAGCACATCCTGCTCGGCCTGATCCGTGAGGGCGAAGGGGTGGCCGCGCAGGTGCTTGTGAAGCTCGGCGCCGACCTGAACAGGGTACGCCAGCAGGTGATCCAGTTGCTGCACGGCTACCAGGGCAAGGAGCCCGCAGCGGCAGGCGCCTCGTCCGAGTCGGCCCCGTCCACGTCGCTCGTGCTTGATCAGTTCGGCCGGAACCTTACGGCTGCCGCACGGGAGGGCAAGCTCGATCCGGTGATCGGCCGGGAGAAGGAAATCGAGCGGGTCATGCAGGTGCTGTCCCGGCGGACCAAGAACAACCCGGTGCTCGTGGGTGAGCCCGGGGTCGGCAAGACCGCGGTTGTCGAGGGCCTGGCGCAGAAGATCGTGAAGGGTGAGGTGCCAGAGACCCTTAAGGACAAGCAGCTTTACACCCTCGACCTCGGCGCTCTGGTGGCGGGCAGCCGGTACCGCGGCGACTTCGAGGAGCGGCTGAAGAAGGTCCTCAAGGAGATCCGCACCCGCGGCGACATCATTCTTTTCATTGACGAGTTGCACACGCTTGTGGGCGCGGGCGCCGCGGAAGGTGCGATCGACGCCGCGTCGATCCTGAAGCCGATGCTGGCACGCGGTGAGCTGCAGACCATCGGCGCGACCACGCTTGACGAGTACCGCAAGCACCTGGAGAAGGACGCTGCACTTGAGCGGCGGTTCCAGCCGATCCAGGTCGCCGAGCCGACGATCTCGCACACCATCGAGATCCTCAAGGGCCTGCGTGACAGATACGAGGCCCACCACCGGGTATCGATCACTGACGGTGCCCTTGTGGCTGCGGCTCAGCTCGCGGACCGCTACATCAGCGACCGGTTCCTTCCGGACAAGGCGATCGACCTGATCGACGAGGCCGGGTCGCGGATGCGCATCCGGCGCATGACGGCCCCACCCGACCTGCGCGAGTACGACGAGAAGATCGCGGGCGTGCGGCGCGAGAAGGAGTCCGCGATCGACTCGCAGGACTTCGAGAAGGCCGCGGCGCTGCGGGACAAAGAAAAGCAACTGCTGACCCAGAAGGCAGCGCGGGAGAAGGAGTGGAAGGCCGGCGACATGGACGTGGTCGCCGAGGTCAACGAGGAACTCATCGCCGAGGTGCTTGCGACCGCGACGGGGATCCCGGTGTTCAAGCTCACCGAGGAAGAGTCCCAGCGGCTGCTGCACATGGAGGATGAGCTGCACAGGCGGGTCATCGGCCAGAACGACGCGATCAAGGCCATGTCGCAGGCGATCCGCCGTACCCGCGCGGGCCTCAAGGACCCCAAGCGTCCAGGAGGGTCGTTCATCTTCGCAGGGCCGTCCGGTGTCGGCAAGACCGAACTGTCCAAGACGCTCGCCGAATTCCTGTTCGGGGACGAGGACTCGCTGATCCAGCTCGACATGAGCGAGTACATGGAGAAGCACACGGTGTCCCGGCTGTTCGGCTCACCGCCTGGTTACGTCGGCTACGAAGAGGGTGGCCAGCTCACAGAGAAGGTGCGGAGGCGGCCGTTCTCTGTGGTTTTGTTCGACGAGATCGAGAAGGCACACCCGGACATCTTCAACTCGCTGCTGCAGATCCTGGAGGACGGCCGGCTGACCGATGCCCAGGGCCGGGTGGTGGACTTCAAGAACACCGTGATCGTCATGACCACCAACCTGGGCACGCGCGACATCTCCAAGGGCGTGTCCGTGGGCTTTGCACGGCAGGGCGACGCCGAGGGGTCCTACGACCGGATGAAGTCAAAGGTGCAGGAGGAGCTCAAGCATCACTTCCGGCCGGAGTTCCTCAACCGCGTCGACGATGTGATCGTGTTCCACCAGCTCACCCGCGAAGAGATCATCGAGATCGTGGACCTGATGATCGCCAAGGTGGACGAGCGGCTCAAGGACCGCGACATGGGCCTGGAGCTGCGCCCGGCCGCCAAGACCCTGCTGTCTCAGCGCGGTTACGATCCTGTGCTCGGTGCCAGGCCGCTGCGCCGCACGATCCAGCGGGAGATCGAGGACAACCTGTCGGAGAAGATCCTCTACGGCCATCTCAAGGCCGGCCAGATCGTCCTCATCGATGTCGAGGGCGAGGGCGAGAAGGCGAAGTTCACCTTCAAGGGTGTGCCGAAGCCTGATTCGGTGCCTGACGTGCCGCCTGCCGAAATCGAGGGTGCCCCGGCCGACCAGCAGGGCTGACCTGGTTCGATCACATGGCCCGGGCCTTCTCCAAGGCCCGGGCCATTATCATGCTCACCTCGGCTTGATTCGTGCCGCGCCTACGCTGAAGGCGATGCTGGCCCGGAGGATTCCGGGCCAGCGAGGCCCCGGATCGGGAAACCGGGGTGCCACGCGCGAAGCCGTGCACGGCGAGAGCCATCGCGTACCGTAGGGCTAGTGAACGACTGCGCCTTCGAGCTGGTTTGCGAGATCGAGCCGCCGACTCGGCCGGATCTGAAACACGTCCGCCATCAGATCGGCGTGCTCAGCCCGGTCGCCGATTCGTTCCTGATCCCCGACAACCACATCGGCCGGGCGACCGTGTCGAGCATCGCGGTCGCTCACGAGGTCGAGGCGATGGGCGGCCGCAGTATCGCCTGCGTGAACTCGCGCGACAGAAACCTGCTCGGCTTCCGGCGCGACCTGCTCACCGCCGCCGCATACGGAGTGGACCAGTTTCTTTTTGTCTATGGGGACAAGCCGAGCTCCGGGGGCCGGACCAGTGAACTGACCGTCCGCGCCATGATCGATGAGGCACGCGCGGTGACGGCCGCTCCCGCGTTCGACGGTATCCCGGCGTTCCGCGTGGGTACCGCGGCAGGGTTGCGACCGCTGCCCGCATGGAAGCGGACCGCTGACTTCGTCTTCGTGCAGGTCAGCTACTCCGTCGAGGCGCTACTGCGCTGGCGGGACGCCAATCCGGTGGATGTGCCTGTATTCGCGGGTGTCATGGTGCTCGCAAGCGCGGGCATGGCCAGGCGGCTGGCCGCGACCATTCCGGACATCGATATCCCCACCCACCTGGTGGAACAGGTCGCGCGCGATTCAAAGGCCGGGGTCGAGGCCGCGTGTGAACAGATCCTGCGGCTGCGTGAGACTGGCGCGTTCGCGGGTGTGCACCTTGTGCCCGTCAGCTGTTTCCGTCAGGTCGCCGCCCGCCTCGAAGGTGTCATGTGAGCCCGCCCGGGGGGACGCCCCCGGCCGGCCTGGTGGTGGCGTCGCGCCGCGGAGCCGTTAAGGCTGTGTTGGCCCGGGGGGCGGCCCCCCGGGATCCCCCCGGGCCGGCCTGATGGCCGTCCAGTTCGAACAGGCGCACTCTGTCCGGCCAGGGCGGCCGGAACGCGCGGGTGTCCGGGCCGACCGCGAGCAGGCGCGCCAGCTGTCCGTGCCAGCCGCGCCATCTCAGCGATCGCGGATTGTTCGAGACGGCCTCCGATCCTGCCTGCCGGCGCCGCACCCGGGTGCGGCTGACCGGAGCCGCCAGACGCACGATTCTCAGACGTGCCAGCCAGCCCGCCGGTGACGCCATGACCCGTTCCGTCGCCGGTCCCAGCGAAGCGAAACGCGTGGCCCTCCTGCGCGACGAGCTTGACAGTCTCCTGCCGGTCGAGCGCGGTCGTCAGAGGGATCAGCGAGGCAGGGCGTACGTGCCGTCGGCAAGTGGCTCAGCGAGGCCGTCCGCGACGAGGCTGTCGAGCGCGCGTTCCCGCTGGGCCGCGTCCGACCACACTCCGTCAAGGTCCACCTTCGCCACGGGATCGCGGGCGCCGCGCAGTACGGCCAGAATGCGGCCACGGCATTGCCGGTCTGTGCCCTGGTACCGCTGCTGCCCGGCCCGACGCCCCACCGCGGCAGGGAAGCCCCTGAGCCGCCACGAACACGACTGCGCGACCGGGCACCGGCCACATGCCGGGCTCGCGGTTGTGCACACTAGTGCCCCGAGTTCCATGACCGCGACAGCCCACCGAGCGGCCAGAGCAGGCTGGGCCGGCAGCAGCGATTCAGCGAGCCGTGTCTCGGCGGCCGAAAGCGCGCGCGGCGGGAACGCCATGCCACTGAGCAGCCGCGCAAGCACCCGCCGTACATTCGTGTCCAGCACGGCGTGCCGCTGGCCGAACGCGAAGCTTGCCACCGCCGCGGCGGTGTAGGGCCCGATGCCTGGGAGTGCCAGTAGGTCCTCTCGCGATGCTGGGACCTCGCCGCCGTGCTGCTGAGTGATGATTTGTGCCGTCGCATGCAGGTTGAGCGCCCGGCGCGGATAGCCTAGGTAACCCCACTGCCGCACCGCCTCGCCAGCGGGCTCAGCAGCGAGCGCGCCGGGCGCGGGCCATCGCCTTAGCCACTCGAGGTAAACGGGGACGACGCGGGAGACCGGAGTCTGCTGCAGCATGATTTCGCTGACGAGCACTGCCCACGGCGACGCGGTCGGCTCACGCCATGGCAGGTCGCGGGCGTGCCGCTCGTACCAGTTCAGGACAGGGTCCAGGTAGCCGTTAGCCATATCGGACCGATCCTCGCACGCCTGGTGTGCGGGGGGACTGACATGGTCGGGCGTTACTGACCCAGCGCGATGCTTGCCCGGATACTTGCCCGGATAACTGACGGCCCTCCCGGCGCCATTGGGCCGGAATCGCCGTGCTCGCGGCTACGCGCCCACGGCCACCGCGGACGCAGCAGGCTGCCCTGGTGGCAGAGCGAGCGCGAGTCCGGGGCGCCCGCCGCCCGGTGTAGGTGCGGTGCCGGGCGCGGGGCGCGGTGCGGAAGGGCGCAAGCGCCCGCCCGCCGTGCCGGGCCCGTCGCCTGTGCCGTGTGCCGTGTGGCCGCCCGCTGGTGTCCGGCCGTGCCGGGATGCGGCTGTGCCCGCCCGCCCGCTGTGCCGGGCCGGGTGTGCCGGGCCGGGTGTGCCGGGTGCCGGCCGGCGTGTACGAGGCGGTCTCATCGGGGCCGGGCTGGCCTTCGCGAAGGTGGGGCTGGGGAGCGCCGGGATAAACCGGCCTGGAGAAGGGACATGAAAACGTCCTGCATCGAAGGAGTAGCGACCCACGATGACCTCAAGTCATGCGTCGGCGCCCGTGAGGACGCAGGCGAAGCGTTGACAGAGGGAGACGTAGGCTGGGTCATTGAGCCGCGAAATCAACAGTTCAGGGTGCCGACGCCGTCCCAGTGGCCGGAAGGCAACATCGCTGGCCGCGCTATCGCGAGCTGCCAGCGGGCCCCGCGCGGTCAAAGAGCCTGTGCATGCGTTGAGTCTTCAGGTGCGAGAACCGGGAGATCCCGCGGTTGCCCGTCTGGCTGTGATGGCAGGGCGGGCCGCTCGGGGAACGCTGAGGCGGTAAGCCCGAGATGAACGACCGCGGGAAGTCTGACAGCCGCGTAGTACCTGCGAAGCTGGCGAACAAGACCGGGCAGCCGGTGGCGGAGCCGGTGGAGGAAAGGCGGCTGACCAAGGGGAACACGGGCCAGCAAAACGCGCCCCGGACTCAGGGCCGTGATATTGACGCGTCAAGTGCGCTGGAACGTGTGCGCCGAGTTGCACGAAAGGACAAGGGAGCGCGATTCACGGCGCTGCTGCACCACGTCGACCTCTCCCGGCTATGGGCGGCCTACGCGGCGATCAGCCCGAAGGCCGCTCCGGGGGTGGATCAGGTGACGTGGGCCGCCTACGGGCAGAATCTCCGGGTGAACCTCGAAGACCTGCTCCGCCGGGTTCACAGCGGTGCCTACCGGGCGAGCCCCTCTCGCAGGGTGTACATACCGAAGCCAGACGGGCGGCAGCGACCGCTCGGCATAGCCACGGAGGTGGCATAGTGCCGCGTCATCCAGTGATCCTTTGGGTTTCGTCGTCGTCACCCATCCGTTCCATCCGCTGACGGGTCAGCGGCTGGAGGTCTTGTTCGCTAAGCGGCGGGCCGGTGCCACAGTGTTCGTCTGCGCGGGCGGTGCCTACGGGTCGATCACGCTGCCGGAATCGTGGACCGACCGGGGCAAGCCGCCCGAGACCGGCCGGCTGTCGGCCGAGGGGGTCGCAGCACTCGGCGCTGTGACACGCGCACTGCAAGGTCGTTGATTGCCATGCCTGGCAGCGACATACTCTTTTGCGATGAGAGACCTAAAGAAGGAGACCGGGACCGGCCTGGCGGGCATGCCGACGCGGCGGCTGCTGTCGCGGCGGCGCGCTCTCGCCGCCCGGCTGGGGGGCGCCGAGCAGGTGCTGTCCGGCTCGCTGACCGAGCAGACGCGGCGATGCGGCAAGGCCGGCTGCCGGTGCGCGCGCGGCGAGCCGCACGGCCCGTATGCCTTCTTCGCCCCGAAGACCGCGGCCCGGGGCCGGCTGCGGTACGTCCCGGCGTCCCTGGCCGGGGTGGTGCGCCGGTACCTGCGCAACGGCGAGGAGATCGAGCAGCTGCTCGCAGAGATCTCGGCAATCAACGCCGAGCTGCTGGCCCGGAGGGAGCTGTCCTAGCCGGTGAGCGCCGCCGTCCTGTCCGGGCCCGCACGGGCCGAAGCGGTGGCGGCGCTGGCCAACATGACCATCTCGGCGCTGGGAGGCACGCGTGAACGGCGAGCACAAGATCACGAGCTTTCACCGGGAGCGGACGGCGGTAATCTACCTGCGGCAATCCTCGATGGCCCAGGTCCGCCAGCACACCGAGCCCGGCCAAGAGCCAGTACGGCCTGGCGGAGACGGCGGCCGCGCTGGGCTGGGCTCGCACGTCGATCGAGGTGATCGACACCGACCTGGGGATCTCCGGCAAGTGGGGGGTGGCCCGGGAGGGGTTCACCGAGCTGGTGACCAGGATGTGCCGGGGCGATGTCGGGGCGATCTTCGGGATCGAGATCACCCGGCTGGCCCGGTCGAACGCCGACGTGGCGCGGCTGGCGGAGTTCGCCCGGATCACCGGCACGCTGCTGATCGACCCCGACGGCGTCTACGACCCCGCCGATGTGAACGACCGCGTCCTGCTCGGCTTCAAGGGCACCATGGGGGAGATGGAACTGCACGTGATGGCGCAGCGGCTGCAGGCCAACAAGCGCGCCGCGGCCGAGCGCGGCGAGCTGCGCACCCCGCTGCCGGTCGGCTATGTCCACGACGAGGCCGGCGATGTGGTGATCGACCCCGATGCCGGGGTCCAGGCCGCGATCCGTGATGTGCTCGCGGCGTTCGCCGCGTGCGGGTCGGCCTACGGGGTGGTCGCCGCGTTCGCCGGGCGGCGGTTCCCGCTGCGCGCCTACGGCGGCGCATGGGCCGGGCAGCTGCGCTGGGGGCGGCTCACCCACGCCCGCGTGCTCGGGATCTTGAAGAACCCGGGCTACGCCGGGGCGTACGTGTTCGGCCGCTACACCTCGCACCGCACCGCCGGCCCCGGCGGCACCGTGCACACGGCGATCGTGGAACGGCCCCGCGCCGACTGGCCGGTCCTGATCAAAGACCACCACGAGGCATATATCACCTGGGCGGACTACCTGGCCAACGAGGCCAGGCTCGCGGCCAACCGGACCAACGCCGGAGCACGGCCACCCCGCGAGGGCTGCGCGCTATGCCAGGGGATCATCTTGTGCGGCAGCTGCGGCAAGCCGATGCGCACCAGCTACCACACCGGTCAGCGGCCCTCCTATGAGTGCAGCTCCCACCGCGACCGGCTCACCACGCCCGCCTGCCGGTCGGTCGCCGCCGCCACCGTAGACGACGCGGTCGCGCGCATGCTGCTGGACGCGCTTACCCCTGACCAGGTCGCCCTGGCGCTGTCAGCCGCCGACGAGGTCGCGGGCCGGCACCAGCGGGTCAGCCGGGCCGCCGAGCTGGCCGTGGAACGGGCCCGCTATGAGGCCAGCCGGGCCGAGCGCGCGTTCTGCCAGGTCGAGCCGGAGAACCGGCTGGTCGCCCGCAGCCTGGAGGCCCGCTGGGAGGACCGGCTCGCCGCCCTCGCCGAGGCCGAGCAGGCGCTGGCGGCCGCCCGGGACACGCTGCCGCCGCTGCCCGGCCGGACGCAGCTGGAGAAACTCGCCACCGACCTGCCCGGGCTCTGGCACGCGCCGGCCACCAGCAGCAAGGACCGCAAACGGCTGCTGCGCACCCTGATCGCCGACATCACCCTGCTCCCCGAGCAGCAACCCGGCCAGGTGCGCATCGGGATCCGCTGGCACACCGGCGCCACCGACGAACTTGTCACCGGCCTGCCCATCCACTCCGGCACGGCCAAGCGCACTCCGGCCGCCGCAGTCGAGCTCGTCCGGCAGCTCGGACCGGCCACCAGCAACGACGAGCTAGCCCGCCGGCTGAACGCCGCCGGGCTGACCACCGGCCACGGCCGCCCCTTCGACGTCAAGGCCGTCCGGTGGATCCGCCACGCCTACAACATCCCCGCCCCCGCCCCCTACGCCGGCAGCGAGATCCCGGTGGCCGAAGCCGCCCGGCGGCTGGGCTGCGGCACCGGCGTCATCTACTACTGGATCGACTCCGCCCAGCTCGACGCCCGGCGCGGCCCCGGCGGCAGGCTGTGCATCCCGTGGACCAGCGACATCGAGGCCGCCTGCCGCCGACGCATCGCCGGATCCGGCCACCTGAACCCGGCCGCCCGCCGCACCAGGCCACGGAACCGGCCCCAGCGGCACGAGGCCGCCGCCGTCACTGTCAGCACCGCCTGACATGATCACACCAGCGAACCCGTGAATGCGGCCCTGGCCAGCGCAGACCCGCACCACGCCCGAACATCCCGACACGCGATTGCAGAAGGGGCAGTATGAATCGTCCGTCGCCACTTTGGAGGACAAGATCGTCCAACGGGCGGTGGTCGAGGTATTGAATGCCATTTATGAGGAGGACTTCCTCGGCTTCTCCTACGGGTTCCGGCCAGGGCGCAGCCCGCACGATGCGCTGGATGCGCTGAGCGTCGGAATCTCAAGGAAGAAGGTGAACTACGTGCTCGACGCTGACATCAGCGACTTCTTTTCCAAGCTCGATCATTCTTGGCTGGAGAAGTTTCTCGGGCACCGTATCGCGGACAAACGAGTCCTGCGGCTCATCCGGAAGTGGCTGAACGCAGGGGTCATCGAGGACGGGAACTGGAAGGAGACGATAGAGGCAATGCCAGGGAGTTAAGGGCTGGGCGCTTGTGTCAAGCATCTCCGGCGGCGTGTCTTCTCCGGCGCCGCGGCCTGGTGAATGGTGGTGGTCAGGCTGGTGATCGGCAGGCACTTGGTGGGTTTGTCGGGTGGGTGCTTGGCCCAGCGGGACAGCGGGGATTTGACCTTCCGGGCGCAGACGCGGGGCCGGCGCGGCCCGTGCAGGTTCGCCAGGATGGCACGGCCGATGTCGCCGGCCAGGTCGACCGTGCCGGTGACGACGTTGCGTGCCTGGGTCAAAAGCGTCGCGGCGGTCTCGACGGCGATCTGGTAGCTGGCGCGGTCGGGGTCGGTGCCCGGGACGGTCTGGACGGCGTCGGTGATGGCGATCCGCAGCGCCTGGTAGAGGGCCAGCAGCGCCCACATCTCCTGCTCCAGGCCGGCCGGGTCGTGCGAGCGCAGCACCCGCCCGTGCAGCAGGGTGTGCCGCAGCGCGAGGTAGGCGATCTCGTGCTCCCAGCGCTCGTGATACAGGCGGATCAGCGCGTCCGCGGGGTAGGCGCGGTGGTCCAGGAGCGTGGTAGCCAGCCGGTAGGTGCCGCCGTACCTGGTGCCGTCGGCGCAGGTGACCGTCACGCTGGCGGCGATGAGACGGACTTTCACGCCGCCGATGACCGACAGCACCGACCCGTCGGGCAGGTGCCCCAGCACCGGCGGGCGGCGGGTGGCTGTCAGCCGCACCAGGAACTGCGCCCTGGTGGCGGCGACCTCGCGCAGGAACTCCCCGGCGTCAAAACCGCGGTCGGCCAGCAGCAGCATCGTGTCGTCCAAGTGGTGCAGCAGCTTGCGGGCCCAGGTGATCTCCCCGTCGGCGGGCGTGCCGAACACCGCCCCGATCAGCGCGCGGGTGCCGGTCTCGCAAAGGGTCATCAGCTGGATCGCCGGGTAGCCGGTCTCGCCCCGGCTGGCGTTCAGCTTGCCCAGCCAGCCCCGGTTGCGGGGCTTGTCCGGGACCTTGATCGACCGGCACCCGTCGAAGGCGACGGTGCGGTACCGGCCAAAGCACACCCCTGGCGTGCGCGGCCGGCCCAGCGGGCCGGCCAGCATCTCGAACAGCGCCTTCACTGGCGCGATACCGATACGCCGGCGCAGGTCACGCAGCGCCCTCAAAGATGGCGAAGGCAGTCCCCGGCTGTCCAGGGCCGCGGTCAGCTGCGCCCACACGCCCCGATACCCGGTTCCGGGAAACAGGCACATCGCCAGCACGAAATACAGCCCGACCCGCGAGGGCAGTAACCGCAGCCGCCGCTCTTGAGTGCGCGTCCCCTCCAGCACCGCATCCGCCAACTCGAACGGCACCTGCTGGGTCAACTCGCCCAGGTGCCCGGGGGCGAACACCCCCGCCGCCACACTGATCGTCTTCGTAATGGTCACAACAGCAGTACGGGTGGCAGACTGAATGCGCAACGGAGGTCCTCGGCGACGGATCGATCTTGGTAGATTCCCGTCTTACCGGACCTCCGTTGCTTTGCCGCGACGACACGCCCACAAGGGTGCTTGACCGCCGTGCGCGGTCCTTAACTCCCCGGCATTGACGATAGAGGGGTCACCGCAGGGGGCATCGGTTTCACCGTTGCTCGCTAACGTCTACCTCCACTACGTGTTCGACCGGTGGGCCAGGCAGTGGAGACATCGGCACGCCAGAGGCGACATGGTCGTCGTGAGGTTCGCCGATGACTTCGTTGCCGGGTTCCAGCACCTTGGTGATGCGAAGCAGTTCCTGAGGGACCTTCGTGAGCGATTTGCGAAGTTCAACCTGGAGTTGCATCCGGAGAAGACCCGCCTCATCGAGTTCGGGCGCTTCGCGGCCCAGCATCGGTCGGAGCGGGGCCTTCCCAAACCGGAGACGTTCGACTTCCTCGGCTTCACGCACCTCTGCGGGAAGACGAGGGACGGGCGCTTCTGGCTCCGGCGCATCACCATCCAACGCCGGATGCGGGCGAAGCTCAAGCGGGTGAAAACCGAGCTCAAGCGACGCCGGCACCTGCCCGTCCCCGAGCAGGGGCGCTGGCTGGCAAGCGTGGTGCGGGGTCATCTCGCCTACTACGCCGTGCCAGGCAACATCGACGCTGTGGGGACCTTCCACCGCCAGGCGGGCCGCTACTGGCTGCGTGCACTTCGCTGCCGGAGCCAGCGGCACCGCCTGACCTGGCAGAGGATGAGTCGCCTCATCGACCGATGGCTGCCGCCTGTCCGCATCGTGCATCCCCAACCCAGCGTGCGCTTCGACGCCAGGACCTGAGGCAGGAGCCCGATGCGGTAGTTCCGCACGTCGGGATCTGTCCGGGGGGCCGCCCGCAAGGGCGGTCCCTACCGGGATAGGAGGACTTCCTCGGCTTCTCCTACAGGTTCCGGCCGGGGCGCAAGCCCCACGACGCACTCGATGCGCTGGCGGTCGGGATCGAAAAGAGGAAGGTGAACTGGATACTCGACGCGGACATCCGTGGCTTCTACGACGCCATCGACCACGAGTGGCTCCGCAGGTTCGTCGAGCATCGGATCGCGGATAAGCGGGTCCTGCGGCTCATCCAGAAATGGCTGAACGCGGGAGTGATCGAGGACGGGTCGTGGTCGGCAAGCGAGGAGGGAGCCCCGCAAGGGGCCAGCGCATCCCCCCTGCTCGCCAACGTCTACCTGCACTACGTCTTTGATCTGTGGGCCCGGCACTGGCGGAACCGGCAAGCTCATGGTGATGTGATCATCGTGCGTTTCGCCGACGACATTGTTGTCGGTTTCAGCATCGTTCTGACGCCGAGCGGTTCCATGCGGACCTGGTGGAGCGTTTCGCCAGGTTCTGCCTGGAGCTCAACGCCGAGAAGACCCGCCTGGTCGAGTTCGGGCGGTTCGCCGCCGAAAACCGCAGGCGGCGGGGCCTCGGCCGGCCCGAGACGTTCGCATTCCTCGGCTTCACGCACATGTGCGGGAAGACCCGGGCGGGACGGTTCGCGCTGCGGCGCAAGACGATCGCGAAGAGAATGGCGGCCAAGCTGCGCGAGGTGCACACCTTGCTCATGCGACGGCGTCATTGGCCCATCCCAGAGCAGGGACAGTGGCTGGGCAGCGTGGTGCGCGGGCACACCGCCTACTACGCGGTTCCCGGCAACATCCATGCCGTGTCGGCATTCCGCAAACAGGTCACGCGGCACTGGGGCCGGGCGCTGCGGCGCCGCAGCCAGCGCCACCGGGTGACCTGGGAGCGGATGGGCCGGCTCGAAGCACGGTGGCTCCCTGCCACCCGCATCACGCATCCCTGGCCGAACGTCCGATTCGACGCCCGTACCCGAGGTAGGAGCCCAGTGCGCTAGCAGTGCTCGCTGGGATCTGTGCGGGGGGCCGCCCGCAAGGGCGGTCCCTACCGCGAATCCTGTTTGTGGATAACCGGGTGGCCGGGTTTCTTGCTGTGGATAGCCGGATACCCGGCCCGTTTGGTCGCTAGAATGTTCGTATTGCCACCGTCTAGCTGCCCGGGGAGGTGAACCACATGCCCATATCCGCCACGCCCGCGCCTGCACCCGGGCCCGCGCCCGCGCCTGCACCTGCACCCGCGCCTGCGCCTGCAACCGGGCCTGTGCCTGGGGCGGTGCCGGTGGCTGGGGCTGTGCCGGTGGCTGCCGCGGCGGCCGGGGGCGGGGGGAGCGGGGTGGCGTGGCGGCGTGGCGGGCGGGATGAGGAAACCTGGCAGGCTGCGGTGCTGGCGGAGGAGCTGGCGGCGCTTGGTCCGGCGGAGCCGCCGGCCGAGGAGGAGCTGTGGGGGTGTGCGCCGGATCCGTGGGCCGATCCGCCCGGTGACGCCGAGGCCGATGTGCCCGGGCAGGTGTGGGCCGCCTGGGCGGCGGAGCAGGCGGCGGCGGAGCAGGCGGCGGCGCCGGGGCTGTTTGCGGCCGGGATGGTGCGGGGTACCGGCACCGGGGCGGGCAGCGGGTTTTGTGACGGCGGCGCGCTGGATGTGCTGGAGCCGGGGGTGGTGCTGGCCGGGTTCGCCGCCGACGTGTGGGCCGGGGGGCTGGGCAGGCCATCCGATGATGAGCTGATCGGGGTGCTGCGGGCGTGGCGGCGGCTGTCGTCGTGGGCGGCCGCCGGTGAGTTCGCGGCGGTGGCCGAGCTGGCCGCGCGCCGCGAATCCGGCGCCGGCTGCGGCCTGCGTTTGGCTCCGGGTGACTGTGTGGCCGATGAGCTGGCGTGCGCGTTGACGCTGACCCGGCGCGGCGCGGAGAAGCTGGCCGACCGGGCGGCGCGGCTGGCCCGGCTGCCGGTGACCGCGGCGGTGCTGGCGCGGGGCCGGATCGACGTGCCCCGGGCGCTGGCGATCATCGATGGGCTGGACGGCGCCGGCCCGGGGTGGCCGCCGCGGTGGAGGCCAGGGTGCTGGCCAAAGCCCCCGGCCAGACCAGCGGCGAGCTGCGCGCCGCGGTGCGCCGGGCGGTTGCTGCGGCCGACCCCGGCGCCGACCGGGCGCGGCGCGAGGAGGCGCAAAAAGACGCCCGGGTCGAGCTGTGGGACGAGCCGGCCGGGACCAGGGCACTGGCCGGGCGTGACCTGCCCCCGGCCGGGGTGCTCGCCGCCGACAAGCGGATCTCCGCGATCGCCGCCGAGCTGAAGAACGCCGGCGTCGGCGGCAGCCTGGACCTGCTGCGGGCCAGGGTGTACCTGGCGCTGCTGGCCGGCCAGCCACTGGACGCCCTGCTCCCCCCGCCCGGTGGCAGCACCGGGCCCGGTGACAGCGCCCAGACCGCCGACACCGCCCAGCCCGGCGACGGCACCCCGTCCGGTGGCAGCACCCCGACCGGTGGCAGCGGCGAGCCCGGTGACGGCGGCGAGCCCGGTGACGGCACCCCGGCTGGTGACAGCGGCCAGCCCGGCGGCAGCGCCCAGCCCGGCGACGCCGCCCCGCCCACCGGAACGCACGTTCCCGGTGACGGCGCCCGGCCCGGCGACAGCGCCCAGCCCGGTGACGGCGCGCAGCCTGCTGACAGCGCCCAGCCCGGTGACGGCGCGCAGCCTGCTGATAGCGCCCAGCCTGGTGACAGCGCCCAGCCTGGTGACAGCGCCCAGCCTGGTGACAGCGCCCAGCCTGGTGAGGGCGCCCCGCGAGGTGATAGCGCCCAGGCTGGTGAGGGCGCCCCGCGAGGTGATAGTGGCCCGCCTGGTGACGGCGCCTGGGCCGGCGGCACCGCTCGCGCCGATGCGCCCGCCCCCGTCCCTGGCGGCGGCGCTGGGAGCGGTGCCGGTGCTGGGAGTGGTGCCGGTGCTAAGGGCGGGGCGGATGCTGGGAGTGAGGGCGGTGCTGGGGGCGGGGCGGATGCTGCTGGCGGGGCCGGGACGGATGCCGGTGCTGGGGCCGCTCCCGCCAGTGCCGTCGGATCTGGCGCGGGCACGGGGGTGGCGGGGCAGCCGGTCCCGGCTGGGCTGCGCCGCGCCGCGGCGCCGGCGCCGTTGGGCGTGGCCCCCGGGCCGGCCGGGACCGGCTGGGGCGATCTTGACCTCGGGCGGCTGGCGGGCTCGGTGAACCTGACCGTGCCGCTGGCGACGCTGCTGGACCTGGACGGCCCGCCGGGCGAGGTGGCCGGGTTCGGCCCGGTCGACGCCGGCACCACCCGGGCCCTCGCCGCAGCCGCCGCCCGCCACCCGGCCACCCGCTGGTGCGTGACCGTGACCGACGAGGCCGGGCGGGTGATCGGGCACGGCTGCCGCCGCCGCGAACACACTCACCCCGGCGACGCTCCCCCAGGTGGCGCTCCCCCCGGTGACGGTCCCCCCGGCGGCGCTCCCCCCGGCGGCGCTCCCCCCGGTGGCGGTCCCCCCGGTGGCGGTCCCCCCGGTTGCGGTCCCCCCGGTAACGGTCCAGGCGGTGGCGCTGCCTGCGGTGACGGGGCGCCGGGCAGCCGGGCCCTGCTGATCAAGATCGATCCGCTGGCCGTCGGGTGCTGCGCCCACGACCGGGAGACGGCCGGCGACCAGCTGACCCCGCGGCTGCGGCACCTGATCGAAATCCGGGACCGGACCTGCACGTTCCCCGGCTGCCGGCGGCCCGCCACGCGGTGCGACAAAGATCACACCCTGGCCTACGATCAGGGCGGCCGGACCTGTGAATGCAACATCTCCCCGCTCTGCCGCGCCCATCACAAGGTCAAACAGGCCCAGGGCTGGCACCTTGAGCAACCCGCGCCCGGGGTCCTGGTGTGGACCACCCCCGCCGGCCGGAGATACACCACCGGCCAGCCATGACAACCCCTCAGCGCAAAGGCCCCGCGGGACGCGGGTTTGCTTGTAGTGCTGTACAGGCCCGCGCCGGATGTGCTTAGTGGTGTGTCGTATACGGAGTTCTTCCCGGCGACCGAGCGCACCCCGGCGCCTACGCTCCGTGTCCTGCGCCACCGCAGCGTGTCCGGGCCTCGGCGGGTCTGCGGGCGAATCCACTAACCACTCTGCATACTCTCCGTATGGATCCGAACGGGCCGCGTGATAATCCATGGCCAGATCAGCCAGACACGTACTGGCGGCGCCGAGTTTTCGCCCTTGCGGCCGGTCTCGGTGTGCTCGGGCTGCTTGCATGGGCATTTTCCGGTGCACTCGGTGGTGCGAAGCCGGTGCCGCAGACCACAGTCAGCCCGACCTCGGCTGCCGCGCAGCAGGCCGTCGCGTCCTCGAGCGCGTCGGCCGTGACGTCAAGCACAACGCCGTCCGCGAACGCTTCGGGCGCCGGTACGACCGCACCGTCCCGTAAGCCGCCCGGGGCCATGCCCGCGCGCCCGGGCGCTATGGCGCACCGGCCCGCGTTCGCGATCCGGCCAGGCGGGCCCTGCGCGCCGGCCGACGTGGTGCCCAGCTTGTTCGTGAGCCAGCAGACCTATCAGCGGTGGGTGAACCCGCAGTTCTCGATTTACCTCGTCAACATCGGGTACGGCACCTGCACCTTCGATGTCGGCGCGCGGTCGCTGAGACTTGTGGTGAGATCCGGTCAGATACGGGTCTGGGGCTCCGCCGACTGTGCTCACGGCGCTTCCCCGAAGGTTGTGCATCTGCGGCGCGGCGTGCCGTTCGTCAGCTACGTCTCATGGAGCCGCCGCCGCTCCATCCCAGGTTCGGGCTCGGGCTGCGGGGCCGCCCAGCCCAAGGCAGCACCTGGCACATATTCGGCTATGGTGAACAGCGGCGCTGTCCACAGCCGGGCAGAGGTGTTCGTGCTGCGCTAGTACCCCTGCGCCCACGCCCCGTGCGTCACCCCCGTGCGCCCTGCGCAATGCGCCCGCGCACCTGGGCCACGGCACCTGGGCCAGTCCGCCGCGCCACGGCACCTGGGCCAGTCCGCCGCGCCACGGCACGTGCGCCAGTCCGCCGCGCGATCACTGCGATCCTCAAACGTACCGTTCGAGGATCGACGACTCGGCGAGCCTGGACAGTCCTTCGCGGACGCTGCGCGCCCGCGCCTCGCCGACGCCACCAACCGATTGCAGGTCGCCGACGCTCGCGGCAAGGAGCTTCTGCAGCTCGCCGAAGTGCTCCACCAGCCGCTCCATGACCAGGCTGGGCAGCCGCGGCACCTTGGCGAGTAGCCGGTAGCCCTTCGGGCTCAGCGGGCAGTCGAGCATGTCCGGGCCCCTGAATCCCAGGACCTCCGCTACCGTCGTCAGGTCAACAAGCTCTGTCGCCGCGAGCTGGTCGAGCTCAGTGAGCACACTTGCCGTCCTCGAAAGGCTCGGGCTTCCCGTGCCCGGCAGGTAATCCCGCACAACCAGCTCACGCTCTGCGCTCACGCCTGAGACGAGCTCGTCAAGCTGGAGCGCGAGCAGCCGGCCGTCGGTGCCGAGCTCGACGACGTATCCCTCGATCTCGTCAGCGATCTTGCGGACCATTTCGAGGCGCTGCGCGACCGCGCTGACATCCCGCACCGTCGCGAGGTCCTCGATCTCGAGCGCGGAAAGGGTCCCAGATACCTCGTCGAGCCTAAGCTTGTATCGCTCCAGGGTTGCGAGCGCCTGATTGGCGCGGGAAAGGATCGCGGCCGAGCCCTCGAGCACGTATCGCACACCGTCCACGTAGAGCGCGATGATCTGCATGGACTTGCTCACCGAGATCACCGGATGCCCGGTCTGCCTGGCAACCCGCTCGGCTGTGCGGTGCCGGGTGCCGGACTCGTCGGTCGGGATCGTGGGATCTGGCACGAGGTGGACGGCCGCCCGCACGATACTGCGGTTCGCGTCACCGAGCACGATCGCGCCATCCATCTTGGCGAGCTCGCGGAGACGTGTGGCGGAGAACTCAACCTCGAACTCGAAACCCCCGGTGCACAGGGCCTCGACCGTAGGGTCGTTCCCGAGCACGATCAAGGCGCCGGTGTTGCCGCGCAGGATGCGTTCAAGCCCGTCCCGTAGCGCCGTTCCCGGCGCCACGGCGGCAAGGGCTGCTCTGCGCCGCTCGTCTCTGCTCTTGACGGTGCCGCCTTTGTCGGTGCCCTTGTCGATTGCTGGCACGAGACCCCCGGAGGTCGCTAGTCGGGGTAAGTCTAGCGGCGCAAACGCCGACGGGCTGCGGGAGCCTCGGCCGGCGCCGTTTCTGGGCACAAGCCAATGGCCACCCGACCTCTTAACCAGCCAGCGCGGCCGTGATCGCCCTACCCGGCCAGCGCGGCCGTGATCGCCCTACCCGGCCAGCGGGACTGTGATCGCCCTACCCGGCCAGCGCGGCCGTGATCGCCCTACCCGGCCAGCGGGACTGTGATCGCCCTACCCGGCCAGCGCGGCCGTGATCGCCCTACCCGGCCAGCGCGGCCGTGATCGCCCTACCCAGCCAGTGCGGCCGTGATCGCCTCGCGAACATCTCTGACCTCTTTGACGGACATGAGGCTCGTGAGGTTGTCAGGCTCGGCGGACGCGCCGGATGAGGATCGGCCGGGTGACGCCGGGCCCGCCCGCGACGCGTCGGCCAGGGGCGGGCCGGGTGAGCCCAGACTGGCGGGGGACAGACCGGCTGAGGGCAGACCGGCTGAGGACAGACCGGCTGAGGGCAGACCGGCTGAGGACAGACCGGCTGAGGACAGACCGGCTGAGGACAGACCGGCTGAAGACAGACCGGCTGAGGACAGACCGGGTGACGGCGGGTCGGCCGAGGGCAGCCGTCCCGTCCCCGTCGGCACGATCGCAACGCGGAACCCGAGCCGCTGAGCCTCGGCCAGCCTGCGCTGAATGCCCGTCACCCTGCGCACCTCACCGGCCAGCCCGACTTCGCCGATGACCACGACGCCAGCCGGCACGCTCAGGTTGTTCACGGCACCTGCAATCGCGACCGCGAGCGCGAGATCGACCGAAGGCTCGGAGAGCCGGACGCCGCCGACGGTGGCGGCATAGACGTCGCGCCGCCCGATCTGCAGGCCCGCACGCTGCTGCAGCACGGCAAGCACCATCCCGAGCCTGGGCCCATCGAGACCCGACGTCACCCGGCGCGGCACGTCAAGCATGCTCGCGGCGACGAGAGTCTGTACCTCGGCGACCAGCGGTCTGCGGCCCTCGAGCGTGACGGTGACACACGTACCTGGAACCGGGTCGGCCCGCCGCGAAAGGAACAGGCCACTCGGGTCGGGCACCCCGATGAGTCCGTACTCGCCAAGGTCGAAGCAGCCGAGCTCGTCGGTCGGGCCGAACCTGTTCTTGATCGCTCGTACCATCCGCAGTTGCGAATGCTTGTCGCCCTCGAAGTGAAGCACGACGTCGACCAGGTGCTCCAGCGTGCGGGGTCCAGCGATCGAGCCTTCCTTGGTGACGTGGCCGACAAGCACCGTTGCAAGCCCGCGTGCCTTGGCGGTGTGGATGAGGGCAGCGGCGACCTCGCGTACCTGCGTTACACCACCCGGAGCGCCGCCGGATCCCTCCACGGCGATGGTCTGCACGGAATCGACGATGAGCAGTTCCGGCTTGATCTGCTCGACGTGGCCGAGAACCGCGCCAAGCCCGGTTTCCGCGGCGAGGTAGAGGTTCGGCGTCACCGCACCAATCCGGTCGGCGCGCGCCCGAACCTGCGGCGCCGACTCCTCACCGGTCACATAGAGCACCGGGCCTGAATCGGCCACCAGTGCCCCCACCTCGAGCAGCAGGGTGGACTTGCCGACCCCGGGCTCTCCGGCGAGCAGGAGTACGGCGCCAGGTACAAGCCCGCCGCCGAGCACCCGGTCGAACTCGTCCATGCCGGTCGGCCTGGCGCGCGCGGCGTCGGCGTCCACGTCGCCGATCGGCACCGCTGGCCCGCTCACCGGCCCCGGACCTGCCGAGCGCAGGCCGGCCCCCACCAGCCGCGAGATCCCGGCTTCCTCGACCGTTCCCCACGCCTCGCACTCGCCGCATCTGCCCACCCACTTGGCCGTCTGCCAGCCGCACTCCGCGCAGCGGAACGCAGGGTATGTCGATGACTTCGCCATGGCACGGAGCGTAGAGCCGGGTACCGACATTCCGGCCGGGGGCGGTCACCACCGGGCGCCGGCGTTCCGGCCGGGCGGTCGCCCGCGCACGGAGCAGCCGGCCGCATGTCATCGGGACTGCCGGCACCTGCGGACCACATAAGCTGGCCGGGACACACAGGAGTCGCCCCGGGAGGCGCAGTTGAGCGGCGCGGTAAGGGTGCCCGACGCGGCCGTTGTGTTGTCTACCGCGTCGGTATATCCGGAGCGGACACCTGACGCGTTCGAGGCGGCTGCCAAGCTGGGCTACGACGGCGTCGAGGTGATGGTCACCGGTGATCCGGTCAGCCAGGACGTGGACGTGTTGCGGCGGCTTGCTGATTACCATCACATGCCCGTGCTCGCGATCCACGCGCCCTGCCTACTCATCACGCAGCGGGTGTGGGGCCGCGAGCCATGGGGCAAGCTGGAGCGGGCCAGGGAGGTCGCGGAGCGGCTCGGTGCGAAGGTGGTCGTAGTCCACCCGCCATTCCGCTGGCAGCGCGATTACGCACGTGAATTCGAGTCAGGGCTTGCCAGGATGGCTGAGAAGACCGACGTCGTCTTCGCGGTCGAGAACATGTTTCCGCTGCGCGCACGCGGCACGGAGGTCGTGCCGTACGCGCCGCACTGGAATCCGGTGGACCAGGACTACCAGCACGTCACGCTCGACCTGTCGCACACGGCCGTGTCCGGCTCCGATGCGCTCGAGATGGCGCGCAAGCTCGGCGGCAGGCTCGCGCACGTCCACCTCGCAGACGGCACAGGCACGACCAACCGAGACGAGCACCTGGTTCCCGGCCGGGGCAACCAGCCGTGTGCCGCACTGCTCGAGCACCTCGCCGCGACTAACTATCCTGGCCTGGTTGTGCTCGAGGTGGGCACCCGCCGGGCGCTGAGCCGCGAGGACCGCCGCACCGATCTCGCCGAGGCGCTGGCCTTCACCCGCCTGCACCTGGCCGCCGCGGTCAAGGCGACCGGGCGCCGGGGGCGTGCCGCCGGAAGAGGGGCATGAACGGGCGCATCAGCCCGATCCCGGAACGCGGCACGGGTTCCGGCCTGCCCGGCAGGCGGCCTGGCCCGAGCCAGACGCGCGACGCGGTTCTCGGCGCGGCGCGCAGGCTCTTCGCAGAACGTGGCTACGAAAAGACGACCATCAGGGCCATTGGCCGCGAGGCCGGCGTTGACGCGGCACTTGTCCATCACTTCTTCGGTACGAAGGAGCAGGTTTTCGTCGCGGCAATGGCCTTCCCTTTCGACCCGGCCGATCTGATCCGCGAGGTCGTGAGCGGGCCGCGCGACGAGATGGCTCGGCGGTTCGTGCGGTTCTTCCTCTCGGTCTGGCGCGATCCCGAGGCACGGGCACCGTTCGTCGCCATTCTGAGGTCGGCCACCACGAACGAGCAGGCGGCGGCGATGTTCCGCGAGTTCATTTCCAGTGCGCTGCTCGCGAGGATCGCAGGCACGCTCGGCGTGCCCAGGCTCCGCGTCGAGGCCGCTGCCGCACAGCTTGTCGGGATCGCACTCGTGCGTTACGTCATCGGCATCGAACCGCTGGCCTCTTCCCCTGAGCATGAGATCGTGGCGCTGGTTACGCCGGTGATCGACTATTACCTCAGCGGCTGACCGTCGCGCTGGGCCCGTCTCCTTCAGGCCTCGAGAATCAGCGTCACCGGGCCGTCGTTGATCAGTGAGACCTGCATGTGCGCGCCGAACACCCCGGTCCCGACCTCGGCGCCCAAGCCCCGCAACGCGGCCACGAAGCTGTCGACGAGCGGCTGCGCGGCCTGGCGCTGGCGCCGCGCCGAGCCAGGTGGGCCGCCGCCCCTTCCTTGTGTCGGCGTAGAGCGTGAACTGGCTGATCACAAGCAACGGTGCGCCAGTGTCCGCGCAGGATTTTTCGCTGGGCAGAATCCGCAGCGTGTAGATCTTCCCTGCCAGGGTGGACGCCACAGATTCGGTGTCGGAATGGGTGACGCCTAGCAGGACGACCAGGCCGTATCCGGCGATCGACGCCACGACGCGCCCGCCCGTGCTGACGGAGGCCCTGGTCACCCGTTGGACGACAGCTCGCATGGTGATGCATTCTGCCGGTCATGACACCTAGCACGCTCATCACCGTCGCGCCCACAGGCGCGGAGGCACGAAAGGACGAGGTTCCCGCTCTTCCCGTAACCCTGGAGGAACTGGTCACCACGGCGAAACAGTGCCAGGAGGCGGGTGCCGCCGTGATCCACGTGCACATCCGTGACCGGAACGCCAGCCCCACCCTTGACCTCGGCAGGCTCGCAGAGACGGTTCACGCCCTGAGGGAGGCCACCGATCTCATCGTTCAGCTTTCGACGGGCGGCGCGGTCACCGATCCGCCCGACGACCGGCTGCGGGTACTCGAAGCGGGACCTGATGCCTGCTCGCTGACCTGCGGCACGGTCAATTTCGGCGACGAGATCTTCAGCAACTCATGGCCGTTCATCCGTTCCCTGTACCAGCGGACGCAGCAGCTTGGCGTGGTGCCGGAGTTCGAGCTTTTCGATCTCGGCCATGTCGCGGCGCTGCACCGCCTGCTCGGCGAGTTCGGCCCACCCGCGGGCGGGCATGTGCACTGTGACCTTGTCATGGGCGTACCGGGCGGAATGCCCGGGGACGCTGCCACGCTTGTCGCTGCGGTGGCGGCGCTGCCTGGCGGGGCGACGTGGTCGGCCACGGGTATCGGCCGGACGACGCTGCCCGTCATGTTCGCAGCGCTCGCCGCGGGCGGCCACCTGCGGGTCGGCATGGAGGACACGCTCAGCTTCGCCCGCGGCCGCCCGGCGGCTGGCAACGCCGAACTGGTGGAACGGGCCGCCGCACTCGCCGCGCACGCGCAGCGCCCGCCGATGCTGCCACAGCAGGCGCGCGAGTTCCTGGGGGTGCGAGATCGCCGCTGACGGCCGTGGCACCGCGGCGGAGGCTACGACCACACAGATACATAACGGCTCACGCGGAGTGTCGCCCGCACCGCCAGGTGACGTGCTGCTCGCGGTAGCCGTTCGGTCTGGTTTCCTGGAATCCCAGCACCGCGGGCGCGCCGTCGGCCTTGCCCGCGACGGTCGCGTGGTGCTTCGCGCAGGTGCGGCGGGCGAGCCGGTCTTCCCGCGATCCGCCAACAAGCCCATTCAGGCGGCCGCCATGCTGCGAAACGGCCTTGACCTGCGCGGCACGCTGCTCGCGCTTGCCGCGGCAAGCCACTGCGGCGAGGGTTTCCATCTTGCGGGGGTCCGGGAGATCCTTGCCCGCGCCGGCCTGGACGATAGCGCACTTGGCTGCCCGGCGGCCCTGCCGCTCGATGAGGCCGCGGCCATCGCCGTGCTTCGTAGCGGCGGCGCCGCGGAGCCTGTCTACAACAACTGCTCGGGCAAGCATGCGGCGATGGCGGCCACCTGCGTGTCAGCGGGCTGGCCGGTGGCCGGCTACCAGCGCCCGGATCATCCGCTGCAGGTTGCGATCCGTGAGACGGTGGAGCGCCTCGCCGGTGAGCCCGTAGCGGCAACGGGCGTGGACGGCTGCGGGGCACCGCTCTTCGCGGTCTCCCTGGAGGGGATCGCGCGGGCGCTCCGAGGCATGGTGCTCGCGGATCCTGGAAGCCCGGAGCGTATGGTCGTTGACGTGATGCGTGCCTACCCGGAGTGGACGTCAGGAACGCGGTGGCCCGAGCGCGCTCTGATGACCGCGGTGCCTGGCCTGCTGGTGAAGTCGGGTGCCGAGGGCATGGAGGTGTTCGCGTCCGCCGACGGCCGGGCCTGCGCGGTGAAGATCGCGGATGGCGCGCGCCGCGCCGTGACGCCCGTGACGGTGGCGCTGTTGCGGGCGCTCGGCATCGCCGCGGGTCCCGAAGCGCCGGATGGCGTGGATCAGGAGGTACTCGGCACGCTGACCGCGACTCCGCTCCTCGGCGGTGGCGCGCCGGTGGGTGCGGTGCGGGCTGTATGGCCACCAGAGCCAGCAGAGTCAGCAGAGTCAGCGGAGCCGGCAGCGCAAGCAGAGCAAGCGGACCCAGCAGAGCAAGCGGACCCAGCAGAGCAAGCGGACCCAGCAGAGCAAGCGGACCCAGCAGCGCAAGCAGCACAAGCGGAGCAAACGGATCCAGCAGAGCAAGCGGACCCAGAGCAAGCAGAGCAAGCGGACCCTGCGGAGCAAGCGGACCCAGCAGAGCAAGCAGCACAAGCAGCACAAGCAGCGCCGGGGTCAGCGCTGTGACGGGCGCGAATGGTCTCAGCGTGCAAGCCCACGTGACGAAGAGCACACCGCGCCCGGGATCTGGTGCTTGCTAAATGCTTGCAATTGCAAGCACCGTCGGCGACACTAGAGGTATGCGTCCGGTGAGATCAATCGGTGTCTACATCCGTGAGCAGCGGCAGCAGGCGAAGATTTCGCTGCGTCAGCTCGCTTTGGCGGCTGGCGTGTCGAATCCATACCTGAGCCAGATCGAGCGTGGGCTGCGCAAGCCGAGTGCCGAAGTGCTGCAGCAGATCGCCAAGGGTCTGCGGATCTCCGCCGAGGCACTCTACATTCAGGCGGGAATCCTGGAGGACCGGCCTGCGGATTCGGTCTTCAAGCCCGCGGTGCTTGGCGATCCGCACCTGACCGAGCGCCAGAAGCAGGTCCTGATCGACATCTATGAGTCGTTCAGGAAAGAGAACGCGACGGATTCCGCCGAAGCCGCGCTGATTGATGATCGCAACATAGCCACCCCGCTAACCCCGGGGGGAAATGCTTCATGAAGGGACTGGGGACGATGGGCCGCCTGGCAACAGACGTCAGAAACGAAGTTAGGAAGCTCGCAGAGCACAAGGCGGTCTACGCTGCCGCTGGCGCGGGCGACCTCGCGGTCGAGGCGCTCCGTGCGCTGCCAGACCGGTTCGCCCGGTTGCAGGAGAAGGCGGACCTGACCGCGCTGTCCGGCCTCGCATTCGAGTACGTGACAGTGGCGGCTGCCCGCGCCTTCCAGGTATACGACGAGCTTGCCGATCGCGGTATGCAGGTCATCAACAGGGTGGACCCGCAGCAGGCCGCTGCGCAGCTCGAGGAGGCGGCCCGGTCGACCGCCACAGTGACCCTGCACACGACCGTCCGCGCGGCCGATGCGGCGCGCAAGACAGCGCACACGACCGTCCGCGCGGCCAGCCTGGCGGCGAACCAGGCAGTGGGCCAGGCCAGCCAGGTAGCCGGCAGGACCAACCACGTCGCGGACCGTGCCAGTGAGAGCGCGAGCAAGGCCAATGGGGGCGCGGGCCGTGCCAGTGGGAGCGCGAGCAAGGCCAGTGGCGGCGCGGGCCGTGCCAGTGGGAGCGCGAGCAAGGCCAGTGGCGGCGCGGGCCGTGCCAGCGGGAGCGCGAGCAAGGCCAGTGGCGGCGCGGGCCGTGCCAGCGGGAGCGCGAGCAAGGCCAGCGGGAGCGCGAGCAAGGCCAGCCGCACACCCAAGGGGACCACGGCCTGACAGGCGCCGGCCACTAACGCGGCTGTGGACGAGCGTCAGCGGCGTTGATCCGCCTCGTGATAACGAGCGTTCAACGTTGCCAGCCGGTTGCCCGCAGCCGAGCTTGCTTCAGTTCCCACCATGTGCCCAGACCGGATAATCTGATGCGGTGATCGGTGCCGCATTGTCCCCGCTGTACTACCTCTTCCTGGTGCTCGCTCTCGGTGCCTTCGTCGCGGAGGCGTGGGCGTTCATCGACGCGATCAGCCGCCCGGCGCGGGCGTTTCCCGCTGCGGGCAAGCAGACCAAGCCGCTGTGGCTGATCATCCTCGGTGTGGCCACCGTCGTGGGGTTGTACAGCCTCGTGTTCAGTGCTGGCCTGTCCATCAGCATTCTCCCGATCGCGGCTTTCGTCGCCGCCGCCATCTACCTGACCGACGTCCGGCCCAAGGTGAAAGCGCTTGGGCGCGGCGGATCGAGTTCGGGCCCGTACGGCCCATGGTAACCACCTGGCCCGAGCGGCTTGCTGCCGTGGATGTGATCTGGATCGTTGACCGGAGTCCGGCCGGTGACCGGGCGCACTGCGCGCCGATCATGAACTGGGGCGTGCAGGCTGGTTCCTGCGACTTCCCCCCCGAAAACGTCGTCCCTGCGGGCGGAATGCCCGTTTTCCGTGACGTCTTCGGGGGGAAGTTGTGTTCCTGGCCCCGTCATCGCCTCGCTTGGCCTCGGCCGGCGCGGGCAGGGCAAGCCACCGGAGGTGACCTGCGCGGAGCTGGCAGCGCCTGCTCGCGCTCAACGCCGCCATCTGGCACACAACTGGCAGATCCACCGGGCGTACCTGGTACTCGAGTGGGTGAGCGGAGACTCGCTCGATGATCTGCTCTCCCCGGGACCATTGGCGCGCGCGCCCGTCAAGCGCTCACTTGTCGCCTACGACCACCGACCTGCCCAACTTTCCTGGTCAACGACCCAGCTGTCCCTGTAGGGACAGCTAGGTCACACCCACGATCGATCACGGTCTCTTAAGCTCCTGTTATGGCTGAAGTCGAATGGCGTACCCACCGGCTCGAACTGGACGATCAGACGCTGCGTGAATGGGACGCGACCGTGCTCGCCTCCGGCCGCGACGGGATCGTCCTTGATAGGTCGGCGTTCTACCCTGGTGGTGGCGGGCAGCCTCCCGACGGCGGTGTGCTGCTCTGGGGTGGCGTAGCGACCAGGATCGTCGGGGCGAGGAAGGGTGATGACCTCTACCTCGTGCCCGCCGAGGACGATCCGGTCCCGCCGCCTGGTACCGCGGTCCGCGGCGCGCTTGACGACGAGAGGCGCAGTGCGCTGATGCGCACCCACTCCGCCCTGCATGTCCTGTGCGGCGTGGTGTTCCGTGACTTTGGCGCGCTCGTCACCGGCGGGAACATGGAACCGCTCACCGCGCGGATGGACTTCAACATGACAGAAGTGCCCGCGGCCTTCCGCGAATCCGTTGAGGCCGCGTGCAATCAGGAGGTGGGCGCTGACCGGCGCATTGACGTGCGGGTACTGCCCCGTGCCGAGGCGTTCGCGATTCCCGGTATCATCCGCACCGCCACAAATCTTGTGCCTGAAAGCGTCGAGCAGGTCAGGATCATCGACATCGTCGGGCTCGATACACAGGCCGACGGCGGCACGCACGTCGCTTCGACCAAGCAGATCGGCCGGATCGAGCTTGTCAAGATGGAGAACAAGGGCAGGGGATTTCGCCGGGTGCGGCTGCGCGTCCGCGACTGATCCCACCGCCGCGCGGCCAGGCTCACAGCGGCACGAGCAGCAGCGCGGCGGGTGCCACGGCCACTAGCGCAGCCAGTGCGCACACGGCGGCAAGTGCCGGCCGCGACAACCGCGGCGCGGGGTCGAGCAACCTGCTGACGCGCGCCGCCACATCGGATTGCGTCGCCGGCGCGGCCGCCAATGCGCCGGACGGTGGCCGGACGCTGCCCGCGACGCCGAATCTCAGCAGCGCGGTGGCGAGTTCCCTGGCCGGTCTCTGCTTACGCGCACAGTCGTCTGCGAGCATCTCGACGAGTAGGGCGACGGCCGCATTCGCCCGGGCCGCCACCCCGGACCAGCCGAAGATGCGAAGCAGCGCGGTGAACGGCAGCAGCACCAGGTCGTGCCGCGCCCGCAGGTGCGCGCGCTCATGGGCAATTACGGCAGCGAGTTCAGCGCGATCGAGCAGCGCGAGCGTTCCCGCGCTCACTACGATCTGGGAGTGGCGGCCTGGAACGCAATAGGCAGCGGCCGCCGGGTGATCCACCACAAGCGCACCTGGCAGCCGCGGGTCGCCGTGAGCCAGGAGCGCGAGCAGCGCCCGCTGCCTGCGCCTGGCCCGCAGCACGTCGCCCGCAGCCGCGAGCAGGATCCCCCAGAGCAGCGCAAGCAGCGCGGCTCCCGCCGAAATCGCGGCCAGCCGGGCACCGGCGAAGACCATGGGCTTGCCTGCCGCGCCGTGTCCAGCGATCAGCCGGGCACCGAACGCCATCACGCCGGCCGCGATACCCGCCCGGTGCGGCGTGACCGCCGCACCTGCAAGCGCGCCGACAGCGCCGAGGCCCCAGCACAGGCCGAGTGCCTGCCACAGCAGGATCGCGGCCGCGGGGCACCTGAGTGGCCAGGTGGCCGCGGCGAGCACCAGCGCGGCTGGCACGCACGCGACGGAGACCGCCGCGAGGAGCGCTGCGCTTGCCAGCCCGCCCATCAGCCAGTGTCGCGGGTCTTCAGCGCGGCAAGGGCGCGGCGCAGCACCTGCGCCTCGTCGTCGGAAACGGACCTGGCGAAGCGGGCAAGCGCGGCGGATCTGTCGCCCGTCTGGGCAAGCGCGCTGAGCATGAGCTCCGCGACATATGCCTCGCGGCTGGCGGTCGGCGTGTAACGCCAGGCCCGGCCGTCTCGCTCACGCCGTGCGAAGCCCTTCTTGGTGAGCCTGTCGAGGACCGTCATAACCGTGGTGTGGGCAAGTTCACGATCGGCGAGGCGCGCGCTTACCTGGCGGACGGTGAGTCCCTCCTCAACCTGCCAGAGCACATCCATGACCGCGCGTTCGAGGTCGCCGAGCCGGTTCACGGGTGCCAATGTACAGGCGATGCCGCGACGGCGGACAAGCGTGCCCCGGGTCCAGGGACAAGCCCGGGCGCCGGGGCACGCACACGCGGCAGGCGACCAGCGCTACCGCAGATAAGCGGGCAGGAAGGCTGGGCGGACGGCCGCCCGGCCCTGTGCTCGGCTCGCCGCGGCAGCCGCGGCAGCAGAGGCGGAGGGGACGGGCACGGGGAGCGGTTTGCATGTCGTGTCCCACGCGGCGTGCACGTCGCGCTTCGGCAGCTTGCCGCTCGTCAGATAGGCCGCGATCGTGCCGTCCACGCAGAGGTCACCTGACAGGGAGTCTGCGTGTGTGGTGCCGCCAGGTTCGGCGAGCAGGACCGCGTGCGGGAACAGCTTGCGCCTGTCCGACGAAAGGTGCGGACGAGACCGGTGCCCAAATCGTGACAATCGGCGGGCTGATCGCCCGCCCGGCGGCCCCTGCGCGTGCGGGGGTTCAGCCGGGCCTTTGCGCTGGATAGTCCAGGCCGAGGACCTGGAGGATCTCCCTGAGCATTATCTCGAACATGGGCTCACCATCGTCGAGGACCCAGTTCAGATGGCCGAATACTTCCAGGCTCACCATGCCGTAGAGCCGGGTCCAGCAATACACGAACGACAGCAGGGCGCCGACGGGAAACGCGGCCGCAGCGACCTGCAGGACGCGGCCGTTGGCCCCCACGCCATCGAGATAGCGGTCAAGCTGCGACCGCAAGTTTGGGTCGATCTCCTCCGGTCCGGGCACGGGGAAGGGCTTCTTCAGCCACAGTTCGGCGTACAGCGCGAGGAAGGTATCACTGAACTTGCGGCCGCACTCATCCACGACATCGTTCTGGTTAAGATCAACGCCGGGTAGCGGAGCGCCGAACACCAGCGCGAACTCGCGCTGATGATTCAGTGACCAGCGGCGGAATTCTCGCGCGGCCGCGATGAACTTCGCGGTGAGGCCGTCTGCCGCGGCGGCATCGATCGCCGCCTGGATGTCGTTGGCGATCTCGAGGAAGATGTCGCCGATCACGTTCCTGATCAGTTCCTGATGACTGCCGAAGTACCTGTAGAGCGCGGGCGCGGTCATCCCCATGTCACGGGCGATCGCCCGCAGGGTCACGGCTTCGGGCCCCTCATCCACAAGGATCTTGCGCGCGACCTGCTTGATCTCCTCGGTGGTCGCCGCGCGGACGCGGTCACGGCGGCTCACCACGCCCACCACGTCGGCTACCTGTTCCACCCCTGCCTCCTAAACGGCCTTGACACTAGTTAACACTGTATGCGAAGTTAACAGCAGCTGCTAATTAACACCGTTTACTAAGTTAACCACTGGTAACAAGCCTACTCATGGAGGGACAGATGTTCGAGGCTTGGGGACGCATCATCCAGCGTCGGCGCTGGCTCGTCCTGGCAATCGGCCTGATCGGGGTGGCAATCGCCACCGTCTGGGGGACCGGCGTGTTCCGGTCCCTTCAGTCGTCGGGCGGGTTCGCCGCGCCGAAAAGCCAGAGCCAGACGGCCAGCAATGTGATCACCCACGCGTTAGGCCGGGACGACGCGGACGTGGTCGTGCTGTACCGTAGCCCTGGCAAGACCGTGGACGACCCGTCCTACCGCACCGCGGTCACGGGCAGTCTTGCCGCGCTTCCGAGGGCGGAGGTGGCGTCCGAGCAGACTTACTGGTCCACCGGTTCGGCGCAGTTCGTCAGCGCGGACCGGCGGGAGACCTACGCCGTGATCCAGTTGAAGGGCACAGACGACAGCGCGCGCCAGAAGGACTTTGACGCGATCAAAGGCCGGCTCGCCGTGCCGGGCCTGCGGACCGAGGTGGGCGGCCTTGTTCCCGCCAACGAGGCAATCCAGAAGCAGGTCAGCGCTGACGTCAGCAAGGCCGAGCAATTCTCCATGCCCGTGCTGCTCATCCTGCTTACCGTCATCTTCGGCAGCCTGGCCGCCGCCAGCCTGCCGCTCGCGATAGGCGGTATCGCCATTCTCGGGTCGTTCACCGCGCTGCGGCTGCTGACCCTGGCCACGCCCGTGTCGATCTTCTCGATCAACATCACGACAATTCTTGGACTCGGCCTGGCAATCGACTACGGCCTGTTCATGGTTGTCAGGTTCCGCGAGGAGTTGCACCGGCAGGCGACGGTGGAGGACGCGCTCGCGCGGACCGTGGCCACAGCGGGGCGCACCGTCGCTGTCTCCGGGGTCACGGTCGCCGTGGCGCTGTCCAGCCTGATCCTGTTCCCCGAGACGTTCCTGCGGTCGATGGGCTATGGCGGTGTCGCGACCGTCGTGGTGGACATGCTCGCCGCGCTCACAATCATGCCCGCGCTGCTCGCGGTGCTCGGTCACCGGGTCAACTCGCTCCGGGTGCGGCGCGCCGTCAGGCGCCCGCCGCGCGCCGAGGGCAGCGGCGGCTGGTATCGCATCGCGCAGAGCGTGATGCGCCGTCCGCTCGCCTACGCCGTCGTGATCGTCGCCGCGCTGCTCGTGCTCGGTGCACCGTTCCTCAAGATCACCTGGGGAGGCACGGACGCGCGCGTGCTTCCCACGAGCGCGCAGCCCCGGCAGGTCGCCGACGCGGCGAACCGCGACTTCCCCGCCAACTCGACCAGCCCCATCGAAGCGGCCGTCGAGCTACCCGGCCCTGCCGCGGCGCCGGCACAGCGTGCCGCGCTCGCCGCGTACGTCGCACGCCTGGATCACGTCCCCGGTGTCAGGGCGGCGCGGGTGACCGGTGCCGCGGGGAGCGTCGCACGTATCGACATGCGCTATCGGCCTGACCCGGAGTCCGCGCAGGCACGCAGGATCGTCGCGGCGGTGCGGGAGGTCCGGCCCCCGGCCGGCGCACGTGTGTACATCGGCGGCGTCACCGCCCAGCTTGCCGACGAGCTCGCAAGCCTGGGGCACACCCTGCCGTGGATGGCGCTGATGGTCGCCATCGCCACATTCGTACTGCTGTTCCTGGCATTCGGATCGGTCGTCCTGCCCATCAAGGCGATCGTGATGAACGTGCTGTCACTAGCGGCGACGTTCGGCGCGGTCGTCTGGATCTTCCAGCAAGGCCACCTGTCCGGCTTGCTGGCATTCACGCCGAGTGGCTGGATCGACCCGACCATGCCGATCCTCATGCTCGCGGTCATCTTCGGGCTGTCCATGGACTACGAGGTGTTCCTGCTGTCGAGGATCCGCGAACGTTACGACGTCACGGGTGACAACGCCGCGGCCGTGGCCGGCGGCCTGCAGCGCACGGGCGGCGTCATCACGAGCGCCGCGCTGCTCCTGATCATCGTGATCGGGGCCTTCTCCACGTCCGGCATCGGTTTCATCAAGCTCATCGGGGTTGGCATGATCATCGCTTTGGTGATCGACGCGAGCATCGTGCGCGTGCTGCTCGTGCCGGCGACCATGCGGCTGCTCGGCCGCGCCAACTGGTGGGCTCCAGGGCCGCTGGGCCGCGTCTACGCGCGTTACGGCCTGCGCGAGGGCGAACCGGCCGAGGCCGGGCCACGCGTCACCGAGCCACGCGTCACCGAGCCCGCGGTGACCTGACCGGTCCTTCGCGGCTCGTTTCGCCCGGCTCCAGGGGGGCCGGGCGGGCAGCGGCCCCGCATCCGGAACGGGTGCGGGGCCGCCCCTCGTCCCACGCCGCTGCGCCGGGCGTCGTCCCGCGGGCCGTTCGCGGCTTCGGACGCCGCTTGCCTTATCGTGGCCGATGTGGCGATAACGCTGGTGCTTGGCGATATCACGGAGCAGCGGGCGGACGCGATCGTCAACGCCGCCAACTCCTCACTGCTCGGCGGTGGCGGGGTGGACGGTGCGATTCACAGACGCGGCGGCCCCGCGATCCTGGCCGCGTGCCGTGAGCTGCGCGCCGGTGCGTACAGTGGCGGACTGCCCGTGGGTCAGGCCATCGCCACCACCGCGGGCCGGCTGGCCGCGAGGTGGGTGATCCACACGGTGGGGCCCGTCTACTCCGCCGGTGAGGACAGGTCGCACCTGCTCGCCTCGTGTTACAGGGAATCCCTGCGGGTCGCCGATGAGCTCGGCGCGCGCAGCGTCGCCTTCCCCGCCGTGTCCGCCGGAATCTTCGGATGGCCGCTTGAAGACGCGGCACGGATCGCGGTCGCGGCCGTGAACGGCACACCGAGCGGCATAGAGGATGCGCGGTTCGTGCTGTTCGGCGCGGATGTTTTCGCCGCTTTCGAGCGTGCGCTCGCCGCGCAGCCGCCCGGCTGACGGGACTGACCGGCCACCTGGCTGACAGGCCTGGGACCACCATCACGGTGTTGGCCTCACGCTCGGCAATCAGCCACCGGCATCGGGATCTGCGAAGCGGGCGAACGCGCGGAGGTTGGCGAGGCTCTCGCCGCGTTTGGCCCGCCACGCCCACTCCCTGCGGATCGACGACGCGAAGCCGATTTCGAGAGCAGTGTCGAAATTTTCGTCGGCGTACGTCAGCACGCACCCTAGCAGCCGGTCGATATCGTCAGGTGTCACCGCCCGCAGCGGCAGCCTCCCGACCAGATACACATCGCCCACAGGGTCGAGTGCGAAATGCACGCCGAACGTCCGCCCGTTGCGTTCGAGCAGGAACCGGTAGAAGCGCGCGTGATTCTCGTCCGGCTGCCTGCAGAAGAACGCCTCCACGTGCAGGCTGTGCGTGCCCAGAGTGAGCCACGTCATGGTCGCAAGCTTGTGCTCGCCCTCCAGCCTGGCCAGGTACACGCCAGGCTTCGGGTTCTCGTACGCAATCCCGGACCCGGTGAGCGCACCCTCGATCACGGCAGGGGCGTCGTCACCACCTGGGCCGGGCGTCACGCGTCCACCGCGGCCGCGACATGCTCCTCCATGGCCCCGGTATACACCTTGAGCAGGCGGTCGACGGTGTCAGCCCAGCCAAACTGTGACGCATGCGCGATCGCTCCACGCCGCAGCCGCCGGAGCCGCCGGGGGGCTGCGGCCAGGTCGCGGAGCACACGCGCGTAATCGGCCGGGTCATGCCCCGCCACCAGGACGCCAGACACTCCGTCCCGCACCGCCGTGCGCAACCCACCGGCCGCCGCCGCGACCACGGGCGTCCCGCACGCCTGCGCTTCCACCGCCACCAAGCCGAACGACTCCGAGTATGACGGCACCACGACCGCCGTCGCCGCCCGGTACCAGTCGGCGAGTTCGAACTGCGGGCACGGCGGTTCGAGGCGCACCAGGTCGGCGATGCCGAGCCCGGCGGAAAGCTCGCTCAGCCTGTCAGGATCGGCACGGCCTGACCCGCTCGGGCCACCGACAAACGCGATCACAAGCCTGCCCGCGAGGCCGGGATCCTCGCGGATCATCCGTGCTGCCGCGCGCAGCAGCACGTCGGGTCCCTTCAGCGGCTGCACCCGCCCGGCGAAAAGCAGCACCACCGCATCGGTCGGCAGGCCCAGCCTGCGCCGCGCGGCGCCGCGCGAGCCCGGCCTGAAGACAGCGAGGTCGACGCCGGGGCTGACGGTACCCACCCGGGCCGGGTCCGCGTCGTAGAGCGCGATGAGCTGATCTGCCTCCTGCGACGTGTTGGCGACGAGCCGGTCCGCCGCCGCGACGACCTCGGTCTCACCCCGGATCCTCATCTGTGGCTCTGGTGCGTCGCCCGCCGCGAGAGCGCCGTTCTTGACCTTGCTCAGGGTGTGCATCGACTGCACGAGCGGGACGCCCCAGCGTTCCTTGGCCACGGCCCCGACCTGCCCGGACAGCCAGTAGTGCGCGTGCACGAGATCGTACCTGCCCGGCTCGTAGGCCGCCTCAGTGCGCAGCACGCCGAAAGTGAAGTGGCAAAGTTCCCCAGGCAGATCGCTCTTGTCGAGTTCCTCGAACGGGCCAGCGACCACATGCCTGACGAGCACACCAGGAGCCAGTTCCGCGACGGGCGGTGCGTCACGGGACACCGCGCGGGTGAAGATGTCGACCTCGACGCCGAGTGCCGCCAGGCGTTTGCTGACCTCGACGACGTACACGTTGAGGCCACCCGCATCGCCGGTGCCCGGCTGGTCAAATGGCGACGTGTGCACGCTGATAGTCGCGATCCGCCTTGGGGAGTGCCGCCGCACGGCGATTCACCTCCACTCACCTCGGCATGGGCAACCGCCACGTCCAACCGCGCTGCGGCGCGCCGTGTTCCCGTGCCTGGTGACCGCCACGCAGCCGTGAAGCGGCGGCAGCCCGGGGACGACACCCGGTACCCGCGTCAGGGGCGCAGGCCAGCCGGCCCCGCGCAGCCGTTAGGGATCCGATTGATGCCCCTTTGCCTGCCGTGCGTTACGCCGGGCATGGCGGATAGGCTGTCTCAACGTGGGAACCTTGGTGCTGCTTCGGCATGGCGAGAGCGTATGGAACGCCGACGGCCTCTTCACCGGCTGGGTCGACGTCGGACTTTCCGCGAAGGGCGAGGCCGAGGCCGACACCGGTGGGAAGCTGCTACGTGATGCGGGCGTGCGGCCAGGCATCGTGCACACGTCGGTCCTCACCCGCGCCATCCAGACCGCGAACATCTCGCTGGACACCGCCGGGCTCGGGTGGCTGCCCTTGCGCCGCTCCTGGCGCCTCAACGAGCGGCATTACGGCGCGCTGCAGGGCAAGAACAAGGCGCAGACCCGCAGCGAGTTCGGCGACGAGCAGTTCATGCTGTGGCGCCGTTCCTACGATATCCCGCCGCCGCCCCTGCCTGACGATGATCCGCTCTCGCCGGTTGGTGACCCGAGGTACTCCACGCTGCCGCCCGAGCTGATCCCGCGCGCCGAATGCCTCAAGGACGTGCTGATACGCATGCTGCCTTACTGGTACGACGGGATCGTGCCTGACCTCGCCGCGGGCCTGACAGTGCTGGTCGTTGCGCACGGCAACTCGCTTCGAGCGCTGGTCAAGCATCTGGACGGCATCGGCGACGAGGATATCGCCGGGCTCAACATCCCGACGGGGATCCCGCTTGCATACGAGCTCGACGCCGACTTCCGGCCGGTCCGGCCCGGTGAGTATCTCGATCCAAATGCGGCCGCTGAGGCGGTTGAGGCGGTGCGCAACCAGGGCCGGTAGCAAGCCGGTGGCCACTTAGGCGAACCCGTCCTGACCGGACAGTGAATTCATCCCAAATTACCCCAGCGCCGGAGGTTGGCTGTTGCCTGGTCAGGCCACCATCCGCATACCATCGAGACGTGAGCGTCGAGCTGGTGGCAGCCATCGCGGCGATGGCCGGCCTTGCAGCGGGCGCAGCCGCAGTTCTCGCCGTGAGGCCGGTGAGCCATCGCCGCGAACTGCGAGAGGGGACGTTGCAGCAGGTCCGGCTGCCGCAAGGCGTCGCCTCCGTGCTTTCCGTGCTGCCCTCCTCCGCCGTTGTCGTGGATCACGAGGATCGCGTGCTCCGTGCGAGTTCCGCGGCGCGCGCGTCCGGTCTTATCAAAGGGGACCAGCTCGTCGTCGGTGAGCTGATCGCGCTGGCCCGTCAGGTACGCAGGGACGGCCAGATCAGGGAGACCGAGATCGACGTGCCCAACCGCAAGTTCGGCGGCAGGACCACCAGCTTCGCCGTACGGGTCGCGCCGCTCGGCGCTCAGTTCGCCGGTGGTGGCCTGGTGCTTGTGCTCGCCGATGACCAGACGGAGAGCCGCCGGGTGGAGGCGGTCCGCCGTGACTTCGTGGCCAACGTCAGCCACGAGCTGAAGACGCCGGTCGGCGCGCTCGCGCTGCTCGCAGAGGCCACCGAGGAGGCGGCGGACGACCCTGAGGCGGTGAGCCGCTTCGCTGGCCGGATGCGCCAGGAGGCTGCCAGGCTCACCGTGCTCGTCAGGGACCTGATCACACTGACGAGGATCCAGAGCGCCGAGCCTGTGACCGACGCGAGGCCGGTTGACATCGGAGCGGTCGTGACCGAGGCTATCGACCGGTGCCGGATGAAGGCGAACAAGCAGGGCATCACGCTTGCCTCGGGCGGCCACCAGGACCTGTACGTGCTCGGCGACGAGGACATGCTGGTCACGGCGTTGCGCAACCTGATCGAGAACGCGGTCGCCTACAGCCCGGAACGCACCCGTGTGGTGATCTCCACGCAGCGTTCTGGCAAGAAGGCCGAGATCAGCGTCGCCGACCAGGGCATCGGTATCCCTGAGCGGGATCTGGAGCGAATCTTCGAACGCTTCTACCGGGTTGATCCGGCCCGCTCGCGCGCAACCGGCGGCACCGGGCTTGGCCTTGCCATCGTGAAGCATGTGACGGCCGCGCATGGCGGCAAGGTCAAGGTCTGGAGCAAAGAAGGCGCTGGCTCCACCTTCACCCTCCGGCTTCCCCTGCACCAGCAGGCGGAACTTAGCAGGAACGGCGACCAGGCCGCCGCTGCGCAACCCCCATGGGAGGCGGTCAAGTGACGCGCGTACTTGTCGTCGAGGATGAGGAGTCGTTCAGCGACGCCCTTTCTTACATGCTCCGCAGGGAGGGTTTCGAGGTCGCCGTCTGCCCGACAGGCCCCGACGCGCTCGACACGTTCGGTCGCAGCGGGGCTGACCTGGTGCTGCTCGATCTCATGCTCCCTGGGCTGCCTGGCACCGAGGTGTGCAGGACCCTCCGGCAGCGGTCGAACGTGCCGGTGATCATGCTCACAGCCAAGGACACCGAGGTTGACAAGGTAGTCGGGCTCGAGCTCGGCGCCGACGACTACGTGACAAAGCCATTCTCCTCGCGTGAGCTTGTCGCCAGGATCCGTGCCGTGCTGCGCCGCCAGGGCGAGACCGAGGAACTGCTTGCGGCCACCCTGGAGGCAGGCCCGGTTCGGATGGACGTGGACAGGCACGTGGTCACCGTGCGCGGCAAGCAGGTCCAAATGCCGCTCAAGGAGTTCGAGCTGCTCGAAGTGCTGCTGCGCAACGCCGACCGGGTGCTGACCCGCATGCAGCTCATCGACCGTGTCTGGGGTGTCGACTACGTCGGTGACACCAAGACGCTCGACGTGCATGTCAAGCGGTTGCGGGCGAAGATCGAGATGGACCCCGCCAACCCGCGGCACATCATCACAGTCCGCGGGCTTGGCTACAAATTCGAGTCCGCCTCCTGAGAAGCTGCCGCCAGCTACCCGCGCCGGTCATGCCGGCCGAGCCGGTCGTGCGAGCCACGCAAGCATCGGGGCCACGTGAGCCCACCGTGTTCACTGCGCCCGGCCGGCGTTGGCTGTTACCGCGTCGGGGTGGGGGTCGGCGTGGCGGTCGGGGCGGCCGCAGGTGATCTGGCGGAGCGGGTTGGCGACGGTAGCGGGGTCTTCGAGGCGGGCTTGGTCGGCGTGGGCGTCGGGGTCTTCGAGGCGCGCTTGGTCGGCGTGGGCGTCGGGGTCGGGGTCGGGGTCGGGGGTGAGAACGTCGCGTAGTAGTTCGCCCGCGGCACGACGGGGATGATCATCGCGATCGTGCCTGCGTTCTGGAAGGTGAGCGCGACCGGGATGAACTGACCGCCGATCAGCGGCCTCGTGATCCCATTGAGCACCAGTTGCGGAGCGGGCCCTGTGAGGAGCGCCGGCCGTGCCTTGGTCAGATTCACCGTCCCGCCCTGGATCGTCACGGACGCCGCCGTGCCGAACGCGGAGACAGCGGTCAGCCGGTCGGGGGTACCCAGATTGACCAGGGCGAGGAACATCCCCGCGGACTGGCCGGGCTGAAGCGTTCCGCTCACGACCGGTCCGAGCACGAACACGTTGCGGATGGCGATGTTGTGGAAGACCGTGCTCGCCCCGTCTGTCGGAATGAAGGACTGGTTGGTCTGGGCGTTCAGGCCGGCCGCGCAGCCGGCGAGCCCCGGGACCAGCGCGACCGCAGCGGCGATCGCAAGAAGCCGAAGGGCGCTACAGCGGATCACGGAGTCGTCTCCTCCGTCTCACGAACGGATCAGGCACGCAAAGCGTAGCGGTCGCGCCCGCAGATCATTCACCTGCCCTCCCCAACCGGCCGCGTCGTCAGCTCATCTGCCCCGCCCTCGCCACAAGCAGGGCGACATCGAGCAGGCCGGCCGCAATGACCGCGCCCATGGTGAGCACGCGCCCGGTCTGGTGCCGCGGACCCGCGATGGCGCCCGCCAGGCCGGCGGCGATGACCGCGACCGACGCGGCGAGGCCGAATGCGGCGAGCGCGTCGAAGCCGCTCGGCGCGACCGCGAGAATGGCGGTCGCCGCGCCGAGGAACGCGCCCGCCAGGAAGCGGGAGATCCTGCCGCCGAGCCGCTGCGGCAGGCCGAGCACACCGGTCGCAAGGTCGGCGGGCAGGTCGGGCAGGACGTTGGCGAAATGTGCGCCGACCCCAAGCAGGGCGCCTGCGGTCAGCGCCCACCAGGCGGGCCAGGGATGGCCGGGCAGGCCAAGTGTGACGAATGCGGGGAAAAGGCCGAATCCTGGTATGAAGGGGACCGGTGACCAGGGCGTGCGCTTCAGGCCGAGGTTGTAGATCCAGCCCGAGGCGACCGCCGCGAGCTGCGCGAGGCCCGCGCGCCACCCGCTCGCGAGCGACAGCGGGACGCAGCAGACAGCCGCCGTGGCCGCGGCGTATGCGACCAGCCGAGCGGGAACGCTGCCGAGCGCCAGCGGCTTGTCCTGTCGGCCCGCGGCCCTGTCGAGGCGCCGGTCAAGGTAGTCGTTGCTCCAGCCAATGGAGAGCTGGCCGGTCAGCACCGCCAGGCCGGCGAGCACCGTACCCGCGAGCCCGCGGCCGGCCGCGTATGCGATTGCGGCGACTCCGGCCGCGACGGCACACACCGGCTGCGGATGGCAGCTTCTGACCAGACCTTCGAGGACGCGTGCTCGCACGGCTCAGAGGCTACTTGTGGTCGGCGTCCCCGTGGGTGCCTTCCCCTGGCGTCGTCCTGGCGGCGGTCTCGGGCATCTGCCGGCCCGGACTCAGCCGGGCCCAGGAATGTCCGGGTAGCCGAGGGCAGGGGCGCCGAGCTGCGCAAGCTTTTCCTCGAGCTTGAGGCCAGGGCTCAGCTTGCGTTCCACCGATGTCACGGCGCTGTCGCTGTGCACGAGGATAGCGGTGAGCCCGAGGGGACGGTACATACCGAGGATGCGGTCCCTGTCGTCCACCACCTGGACGTTTCCCCTGCCGGCCTGCGCCGCGAGGCTGGTGACCTGTTTCAGCCCGCCATCTGCGCCGACGAAGTAGATCTTGACCTGTGTCGTGAGGGCCTGCAGCGTGAGCTGCCGCAGCGCGGCCAGGCAACGGCAGATGGGGGGAACGATGGCGAGCACGGACGGGCGGAGGCTGCGCAGCTTCGACGGTTTGTTGTCGATGTAAACCACGGCATCGGGGAGTGGGCCGCCAAGCTGCCCGGCTGGAGGGACAGACGCCGATGCGGCAACCTGCGGCGTCGGCGCCGCAGGTTGCTCGGGCGCACTCGTGATCACCGTGAGCATGGTGCCGGCGAAGAGTGTCACGGCGAGCGTACCCGCGACCATCGGGACCACCATCCCGTGCTTCGTGAACGGTCTGATGAATCGCTCAACCCAGCGGCGCCGCCGCTGGGCACGCAGCTCCCGGTAGTAGGCGTGCACATCACGGTCGAGTTCCCTTGCATCGTCGGGAATCTCGATGTCGACCGGCGGCAGGCCGCTCTCGTCCCGCTCGGGTTCGCCGCCCATCTCCACGGGCACCTCCCGTCACCGGCCGAGCAAGCTTGTGGCGCTGGCGGTGCGGCCTCGCTCGTCCGCTGCGTCCGGCGAAGTCATGCCAGCGTATTCCAGTATGAGCCCGCGACGCCTGGAGTTGTGAACTGGTATGCGCACGGAACGAAGAAGGTCCGGGTTCGCGAGGGCCGCCTGGCTTGGGCGGCGTGTCCCACGCGTATTCTGATGTCGTGAAATTCCCCAGTGACCTGCACGTTTACCGTCAAGAGCGGTTTATCACCCGCGTCCGCCGTGGTAACCTTGTCTTCAGCGGAAGGGGTACTAGCCACATGACTTTTAAGGTCGGCGACACGGTCGTCTACCCCCACCATGGGGCTGCTCGGATCGAGGCCGTCGAGACTCGGACGATCAAGGGTGAGACAAGATCCTACCTGGTTTTGAAGGTCGACAAGGGCGACCTGACGGTGCGTGTGCCCGCCGATAACGCTGAGCTCGTCGGTGTGCGTGACGTCGTTGGCCAGGAAGGGCTTGACAGGGTGTTCGAAGTGCTCCGCGCACCTCACACCGAGGAGCCGACCAACTGGTCACGCAGGTATAAGGCGAATCTTGAGAAGCTCGCGTCCGGTGATGTGAACAAGGTCGCGGAGGTCGTACGCGACCTATGGAGAAGGGACCGGGAACGCGGTCTTTCCGCGGGCGAGAAGCGCATGCTTGCCAAGGCTCGGCAGATTCTCGTGAGCGAACTCGCGCTTGCAGAGAAAACGAACGAGGACAAGGCAGAGGCGCTTCTCGACGAGGTTCTCTCTACTGAGCACTAACCTGCCACGGGTGGGCATCGGGGTCGATGTCCACCCGCTGCGTTCCGGCCGTCCCCTTTATCTGGCCGGGCTCTTGTGGCCGGGCCAGGATGGGCTGGCCGGTCATTCCGATGGCGATGTCGCCGCCCACGCGGCGTGCGATGCGCTGCTGTCCGCCGCAGGACTTGGTGATCTTGGTAGCTGCTTCGGCACGACCGAACCCAGGTGGGCCGGTGCGGCGGGTACCGAACTGCTCTCGGCCGTGGCCGAGCTTGTCGGTGGCGCCGGGTACCGCGTCGGCAACGTGGCCATACAGCTCATCGGGAACGGGCCAAGGATCGCGTCCAGGCGCGCCGAGGCTGAGGCGACGCTTTCTGGGGCGCTCGGCGGTGCTCCGGTCACCGTGGCGGCCACCACCACCGATGGGCTTGGCCTGACAGGGCGCGGCGAGGGGATCGCCGCCATCGCGACCGCCATCGTCGCTGTGGCGCCCGGCGAGAGCCGGACTGGCCGGGCAGCCGGGGCGCAGACCACCCGGCGATAGGGCGGCGGGTTGTGGAGCATCTCAGGTCAAAGGAGACAGGATGCCGTACTACCGGGCGGTCGGGGAAATCCCGCGGAAACGGCATGTTCAGATGCGCCGGCCTGATGGCGGCCTGTACGCCGAGGAACTGATGGGCGAGGAAGGCTTTTCTTCCGATTCCTCGCTGCTCTATCACATCCATCTGCCTACAGCCATCGTCAAGAGCGAAGGCGTGCCTGACGACGCGGCCGCCGGCCGCGTCACCCACAACCTGCCACTTGCGCCGCGCCATTTCCGCACCCAGGATCTGGCCGAGGGCGGCGATCTCGTCCTCGGCAGGCAGCTGCTGCTCGGCAACGACGACGTGCGGATCTACTACGCGGCCGCCGGGACGCACTCTGATCTGTACAGAAACTCAGCCGGCGACGAGATGGTCTATCTGCAGACAGGTCATGCGCGGCTCGAATCGGTCTACGGCACGATCGACGCGGGGCCCGGTGACTACGTTCTGGTGCCAGCCGGAACCATCCACAGGTGGATTCCTGCGACCGCTACCAGAGACGGCACCGGGGCCACGGACGCAGGGGCCACGGACGGAGCCGGGCAGAGCGAGACACTGGCCAGGGTGCTGGTGGTCGAGGCGAGGGGGCACATCGGGACGCCGCGCCGGTACCTGTCAGCCCACGGGCAATTCCTCGAGCACGCGCCGTACAGTGAGCGGGACCTGCGCGGGCCCGACGGCCCGCTGCTCGCAGCCGGCGAGGATGTGCCCGTGCTTGTCCGCAACCGGGCAGGCCTGACCAGGCTCACCTATGCGCATCATCCATTCGACGTGGTCGGCTGGGACGGTTACCTGTACCCGCATGCGTTCAACATCGCGGACTTCGAGCCGCTGGTGAAGCGAACCCACGCGCCGCCGCCCGTGCATCAGACATTTGAGGGACCCAATTTCGTGGTCTGCTCGTTCTGCCCCCGCCCGCTTGACTTCGACGCCGCTGCCGTGCCGATACCGTACAACCACCACAATGTGGACTCCGACGAGATGATGTTCTACGTCGCAGGGGACTACTCCGCGCGCCACGGATCGGGCATCGGGATCGGCTCGATCAGCCTGCACCCGTCCGGTTTCACGCATGGCCCGCAGCCGGGTGCCGTAGAGGCGGCGGTGCGCGGCCTGGCAGAGGGAAGGACGAGCACCGATGAGACCGCCGTCATGATCGACACATTCCGGCCGCTGCAGCTTGGCCCGGCCGCGCGGCAGGCCGAGGATCCGGGCTACGCCTGGAGCTGGGCCGGTGGCTGGTCCGGCTGATACGACCCGCACGAGGCTGTCGGCTACGGCCACCGGCCGTTGCAAGCGGTCGGGTGGGCTCGCTCGGCTGGTACCCAGCGTCGCGATGCGGCTGCGGCGACCCGTACTCTGGCGAACCGCCGGCGGCGCGGGAACGTCGCCCCGCCGATACCCTGTGCTGCGTAACCCGTCGTCCCGGCATGGACACCGGCCGGGCAAGGATTCAGTGATGCCCCGAACGACGCCACCGAGCGTCGCGATCGGGCGGAGAAGCGAGCGAGATGAAATCTGGCCTGCGTCTTCATGACACCGCCGCGCGCACGGTGCGCGAGTTCACGCCCGTCACACCGGGCAGGGTCTCGCTGTACCTGTGCGGCGCCACCGTGCAGGCCGAGCCGCACATCGGCCATCTGCGTTCGGGCGTCTGCTTCGACATCCTGGCCCGGTGGCTGACCGCCAGCGGATATCAGGTGACCTTCTGCAGGAACGTCACGGACATCGACGACAAGATCCTCGACGTGGCGCGGCGCGAGGGCGTGCCGTGGTGGGCGGTCGCAGAACGCAACCTGCGTGCGTTCACCCACGCCTACAACGCCGTCGGCTGCCTGCCGCCTGACGTCGAGCCGCGCGCGACCGGGCACGTACCGGAGATGATCGCGCTGGTCAGCCGCCTGATCGAGCGGGGGCACGCCTACGCCGCCTGCGGCGACGTGTACTTCGACGTGCGCTCGTACCCCGAATACGGCGCACTGTCCGGCCAGCGACTCGAGCACATGCGTGCCGCGGGCGACAGCGACGGCGCGGCGGCCAAACGCGATCCGCGTGACTTCGTGCTCTGGAAGGGCGCCAAGGCCGGCGAGCCCGCGTGGGACACGCCGTGGGGACCCGGCAGGCCCGGCTGGCATCTGGAATGCTCGGCGATGGCCATCTCATATCTCGGCGATACATTCGACATCCATGGCGGCGGCCTTGACCTGGTCTTCCCGCACCACGAGAACGAGATCGCGCAATCCCGGGCCGCCGGGTACGGCTTCGCCCGCTACTGGCTACACAACGGCCTTGTCAGCGTGGCCGGGGAGAAAATGAGCAAGTCACTGGGCAACTCGCTGATCGTAAGCGAGATGCTGCGCACGGTCCGGCCGCCCGAACTGCGGTACTACCTGGGCCAGGCGCACTACCGGTCGCTGATCGAATTCTCCGGCGAGGCTCTGAGCGAGGCGGCCGCAGCCTACCGGCGGATCGAGGGTTTCGTGGTCCGTGCAGGGGAAGTAGCACCTCCGGGCGCCGGCGGCACGCCGGAGGGGCTGCCGTCGCTCCCGCGTGAGTTCGCCGCCGCGCTCAATGACGACCTCGGTGTCCCGCAGGCGCTCGCGCTCGTGCACCATGCGGTGCGTGAGGGCAACAACGCTCTGGCAGCGGGCGACGCTGCCGCGGCAGCCCGCAAGCTCGGTGAGGTCCGCGCCATGCTTGGCGTGCTCGGCCTCGACCCGCTCGCCGATCCGTGGGCGGTGGTTCCCGCCGGTGGCAGTCCCGGTGACCTGCGCGGTGTCGTTGACGCGCTTGTGGGCGTCGCGCTCGCGCAGCGCGGCGCTGCCCGTGAGCGAAAGGACTACGCGGCCGCCGATGCCATCCGCGACGGCCTGCACGCGGCCGGTGTCGTCATCGAGGACACCCCGAACGGCCCGCGCTGGGAGCTGAAGCAATGACCACAGGACCCCGGCGCAAGGGCACGGGCGGGCACGGCAAGCGGCGCCTGGAGGGCAAGGGCCCGACGCCGCCCGCGCGCTTGCGGCCCGGTCACCCGGCTCGGCGGCGCGCCGCCGCCGACAAGCGGACTGCGGACAAGCGGACTGCGGGCGAGCGGACTGCGGGCGAGCGGACTGCGGGCGAGCGGGCCACGGGCGAGCGGACTGCGGGCAAGCGGGCCACGGGCGAGCGGACTGCGGGCGAGCGGGCCACGGGCGAGCGGACTGCGGGCGAGCGGGCCACGGGCGAGCGGGCCACGGGCGAGCGGACTGCGGACAAGCGGGCCACGGGCGAGCGGACTGCGGGCCAGCGGGCCACGGGCCAGCGGGCCACGGGTCAGCGGGCCACGGGTCAGCGGGCCACGGGTGCAGACCGCGACGCTGGCCGTGTGCGGCCTAAGGGAGCCCCACGCGATGGCGCGCCACCGGGCGGAACCGGGAGTGGCCGCGGCAGCCGTTATGGATCGGGCCCGGGTAAACCCGCAACGGTCCGTGGGACATCGCGCGGGTCTCGCGCACCCGGCGGCCATGGGCGCGCGGCAGACGTGCCCGAGGTGGTTGCGGGCCGTAACGCGGTGCTCGAGTCGCTGCGGGCGGCGGTCCCCGCGAACGCGCTCTACGTCGCGCACCGCATGGAGCCTGACGACCGGGTCAATGAGGCGATCCGGCTGGCGGGAGACGCCGGAGTGGCGGTGCTCGAAGCCGGGCGGGCCGAGCTTGACCGGCTGACCGATGGCGCCTTGCACCAGGGCCTCGCACTGCGGGTGCCGCCGTACGAGTACGCACATCCCGGCGACCTGGCAGGGCGCGCGGCCGCCACAGGGGCGGCTCCGCTGATTGTGGCACTCGACGGTGTGACGGACCCGCGTAACCTCGGGGCGGTGACGCGGTCGGCCGCCGCGTTCGGCGCGCACGGGGTGGTCATCCCGGCGCGGCGCTCGGCCGGCGTCACCGCGTCGGCGTGGAAGGTTTCCGCGGGCGCGCTTGCCCATCTGCCTGTCGCACGTGCTGCCAACCTGGTCCGTGCGCTTGCGGACTACCAGCACGCAGGACTGTTCGTGGCCGGACTTGACGCGCGTGGCGGCACCGATGTGGCTGACCTGGAGGTCGCCGACGGCCCGCTGGTGCTCGTCGTGGGCTCGGAGGGACGCGGCCTTTCCAGGCTCGCCGCCGAGCGGTGCGATCTCCTCGCGGCGATCCCAGTCGCGGCGCGGACGGAATCGCTGAATGCGGGCGTCGCAGCTGGGATCGCCCTCTATGAGGTGGCGCGCAGGCGGACCGGGCGATAGGACCACGCTGTTCCTTCCTGCCAGCTCAGGGCCGGACCGCTGCCGGCTGCGGGTATATCGGGGTGGACCAGCCGGTGCGCGGGGACCGTGCACGCACCATGCGGTCGTACTCGACCTGCAGCCGACGGGTGACCGGCCCTGGTACGCCGTCCGCCACCTGGACCCGGTCGACGGAGACGATCGGCAGCAGCTCGGACATGGTGCCGCACAGGAAGAGCTCGTCGGCGACATACAGCTCGGTCCGGTCGATCTCCCGCCGGTGCAGGCCGATCGCTAGCTCGTCGGAGGCGATCTGGGCCACCGTAGCGACCGTGATCCCTTCAAGCACCCCGCTGGTGCCCGGCGGTGTGATCAGCTCGCCGTCCCGCACCATCACCACGCAGGAGCCTGGCGCCTCCGACACGGTGCCGCGCTGGTTGAGCAACAGCGTGGTGTCGTAGCCATTGCGCACCGCCTCGTGCTGGGCGAGCCGGCTGTTATGGTAGTTCGCGCCCGCCTTGATCCGCGGCGGCATCGAGTCGTCGCTGATCCGCCGCCAGGAGGAGATGCTGGCGGCCACGCCCCTGTCGTAGGAGGCCGACCGGGGAACCGCGGTGGAGGTAATGTGCACGCCAGTTTCTGTGGTGTACGACAGTGGGTCGAAGTTCGGCCCCATGCCGAAGTAGGCCACCACGCAGATGTGCACGTCCTGCCGTAAATTGTTGGCGCGGACCAGGTCGACGCAGGCTTGCTCGAGTTCGGCATTGCCGTAATCGATCTCCATGTGCAGGCTCTTCATGGAACGGCGCAGCCGGACGAGATGGTCGCCGATCCGGAATGCGTACAACTGGCCCTGCTCCGCGGCCCAGTATCCGCGCACACCCTCGAACACGTTCGCGCCCCAGAACGCGCCCTGGCTTCGGGCGTGCAACACGCACTGGTCCCAGGGCACGATCGTGCCGTTGAGCCACGCATGAGGCGGTGGCGTTAAAGCCACGATGCTCCTCTCATGACACGGCCGTCCGCTCGCGGCCAATCAGTGCCGAACCCATTGGCTTCCGCCCGGCCGCGCCGAGCAGCGCGGCCGCTAACCCGTTAACAAGCACTGCAATGCTGCCAAAAAACAGAACAGTCGCCGCAAGCAGCAACATCGGCAGCGCGAACTCCGGGTAGAATACCGCCTTTTCGGCTAACCAGCGGTATAGAGCAACGGCACCTCAACCTTCAACCCTCAAACCTCAACCTTCAACCCTCAACCAGCACGGGCGCGGGCGGATTTGAGCGACTGCCCTGGACGGTGACCAGCGCCCACGCATGGCAGTGGACATCTGGCCAGCTGGCGCGATGCGGGCTGGTTAAAGGCGTTGACTGCGCGACTGACGTTTGGTGTGGTGGCGTGGGAGGTGGACGCACAGCACGGTCTCGTCGGGCCGCGAATCGATCGTGATCTGGCCGTGGTGGCGCTCGACGATGATGCGGCGTGAAATATCAAGGCCGAGGCCGGCGCCTTTGCCGACGTCTTTGGTCGTGTAGAACGGGTCGAAGGCACGGGCCCGTATGTCCGGAGGCATCCCGGGGCCGGTGTCGCCGATCTCGACGACGACATCATCGGGGTCGGCTCGTGTCGAGATGCGGAGTGTTCCGTTTCCGTCCATGGCGTCGATGGCGTTGTCGATGAGATTCGTCCATACCTGGTTGAGTTCGCCCGGGTTCGCTTCGATGTGCGGCACGTCGGTGCCGTAATCGCGAACGACGGCAACACCGCCACGTAGCTTGTGCCCGAGCATGACGAGGGTGCTGTCGATACCTTCTGTGACGTCGATGAGTTGCAGCGAGGCCCGGTCGAGCTGTGAATACGATTTCACCGCTGCGACGAGTGCCGAGACGCGCCCTGTCGCGTCCTTCACCTCGAAGAGCAGCGCCGCGGTCGACAGTGTGCTCGCCACCCATTCGAGGCCGGGTTCGAGCGTGCCGCCGTCGAGTATCTGGGCGGCACGCTCGCACCACGCGATGTTGACACCCGCCGCTGCGAGTGCGGGAGCGATGCGCCATGCGGCGTCGACCCCGTGCGAGTCGAGCCAGTCAGAGAGCGCTTCTTCGCGGTCCGCGACCGCCAAGGGGCCGAGGCTCGCCGCGCCGGCGTTAATCTCGCGTCGCAGGCGCGTCGATGGCGACGAACTGTTTGGCCGACAGCGATCGCTCGGCGAGGCGGGCAAGCGACGACAGCAGCGTGCCGCAGGTGTCCTGCAATGCCTCGACTGCCCGCACGGCGGCCGACGCCGGGTTGTTGATCTCGTGCGCGAGGCCCGCCGCGAGGGTGCCGAGCGCGACGAGCGCTTCATGTTGCCGCGACTGCGCTTCCATGTTGCGAACGGTCTGGAAGAAGCCTTCAATCATGTGAACACCGAACGGGAACCAGGCACGCGCCCGTTCCCCGAGTGCCTCGGCTGAGACTCGAAGCATCCGTCCCTGGCTGGCGCCGCGGCCAGTACTGAGGTAGCCGGCCGTGTTGGACCACGCCCGGAAACCGCCCGCCCAGACCCCTGGCCGGTCCATCACCCTGACGACGGATTCCTCCCGGCGGTCACGGCGCAGCAACTCCACCCGCCCGTCGAGCAGCACCCACCAGAAGTCGGCTGCATCGCCCTCGTGGAAGAGCACATCGCCTTCATCGAAGTGCACCTCATCGCCGACAGCGATCAGTTCGAGCAGTTGCCCGTCGCTGAGCCCGTCGAACAAGAAGATGGCGCGCAGATCGTCGATGTGCATAAGATCGCGGCCAGATCCTGCAGCCGGTACGCTCCGTCGTCGCGCTCCCAGCGGTACGCGACATACTTGCGCGCGAGGAAGGTCCTGATCTCTGTGGCTCCGTTCTGACCAGCGGTCCCGACGACACGCAATCCGCCGGTGTCGGGGGGCCCGTGGATGAGCGCGTCAGTGATCATCTCCCAGACTAGTCGAGTTGGCTTTCCCGGCTGACACCGCGCGCAGGTCAACGGGAGCTGCGGCGAGCCCCGGTCACGACGCAAGCAGCTCTCGCGCTTCCTCCGGCTCCGGAATGTGCCACTCGAGGTGAGTCTGCCGGAGCGACTGGTTGGGCACCAACTGCTTGTCGGCGAAGTTGACCTTCACTTTCGGCTTCTTCACCTTGTAGATCAAGCCCAGCATGGCAAGGAGCTGGATGAGCCTCCATGTGGCGTCGGGGCGCCAGCCGCGCTCGGGCCTGGCTCCGGCCGCCAGGGCGTCGGCGTCCAGCGCGACCCTGCGGCCGTGCCGGGGGCAGGCGGGGTCGGCGTGATGCCAGCTGTGGTTACCCTCGCCGCCGGCGACCACAGCCACGAAGGAGTTGTTACGGCTGTCGTCCGCGCGAAACTCGTGCCCGCGGCTGTCCTTTGCCCGGGTGCCCCATTTGTGGCAGACCGAGTTGACGAAACCGGTGGCCGTCATGAGGGCTGCTGTCCGCAGCGCTCCGGCTATCAGCACCGAGTTCCACCCAAACAGCGGGTAGAACGCCAGCGGCACGAGGAAGTTCGCCACAACCAGGAATGGGAACACCCGGCGCTGCCACTGCACCAGCCGGTCCCCGGCCAGGTCGCGGTGCAGCGCGTATTCTGGCGGCCGCTCGTATACGAAGAACAGCCAGACGCCCTGCGCCCACGCGAGGCCCTTGTAGCCCCGCCACCCGGGGTATTCGTAAGGCGAGTGCGGATCCTTGCCGACCACGTCGGCGAAGCGATGGTGGGCGCGGTGGTTCATCACCCATTGCTGGATGTCGCCCTCCATCGACATGCCGCTCGCTACGGCCAGGACTACCTGCAGCGGGAACCTGGCCTCAAACCCGCGGTGGGTCCAGTAGCGATGGTTACCCAGCGTCACGCCGAACATCGTGAACAGGTACATCGCTGCTGCCAGCGCCCAGAGGCCGATGCCGGTGGGGGTGGTGAAGGCACGGTAGAGTCCCCACATCGCGAAACCTGGCAGCAGTATTCCCAGAGTCACAATGTTGATCCACACCGGCTTGCGCCGTCTGCCGTTACGGTCGATGTTGAAGCCCAGCGACAGGACGGCCAGCCAGTCGCGCCTGCCCTTCACGAGGGCCGACATGGCTATCAACTCCTTTCAAGAACTGCACGCTCGGGCATACCCAACGCCACCCATTACGGGCGCTGCTTGGCTGAGCGGAACTTGACATCTAGCGAGGCCTCCTCGCTGACGGACATCCTTTCAGGAGACCCGCACGGCAGCCGTGCGGTCAGAGACGAAGGTCCTCACGTCCGTCCCGGACACGATCACTGCCGCGGCCTGCGCAGGAACCGGGGTGACGCTCTGGTCGAGATCTACACACTGACGGATTTGGGAGTGGAGTTGGTTGAACGCCTGATCGCAGCGAAGCCGCTGAATGACCCGGGCAGCCCTGTTGAGCACGGCCGCCGAAGCGGCAAGGCTGCGACGCCGAGGAGATCGGCCGGGCCACGGGGCCACAGATGGACTGCCCATAGTCCCGTGGCCGGTTGACCACGTCAGATAATCGAACATACGTTTGATCGGTGGCAAGTAAGCACGATATGGCTCGCACGCGACGCATAACCGCGGGCGTACCGCCCGCGGCGGTTCTACGCTCGTGGGACCCCCTTCCCTCTAGGGCTAATGGAGGGAGCAAGACGCCATGGTGAAGCAGTCGTTCAGGATCCTGCCGGGACTGCCTGCGCAGGACGACCCCGAAGTCAAAGAGCTGATGGCGGTGGTCGGCCGGATGCCCCGGGAGAACCTGGAGGAGATCGCCCACAGCCTGCTGCGCTGCGCGGCCGGGTATGAGCGGACGGGTGACGCCGGGTACCTCACAAACCTGGCGACTGACAGTCTTGTCACGTTGCGTCTCCAGAGTGATCCTGACTGTGAGAAGGCGCTGAGTGAAGCACCCGACCACCCGCAGGCCCCGCCGCCTCTGTCGACGTGAGGGAGATGCTCGCGCAGCGCGGACTGTAAAACGGCGAAGGGCTGACGCGATGCCGCTGCGGCTTCACCCCAACGGCCTGAAGGTGTTTGACGAATGGCGCTCGCGGCCCAGCACATCGCTGGAAGACGAGCATTGCCGTCCTGGCGGCAGTGCAGTACCCGTTCGGGGTTTTTCGTTGCTCGAAAGATACTGCTGGTGCAGCAGTGCCTGACGGGATTCACTCGCGAATATCGGCCCCGGATGACCCGTTTCCAGAGGCGGAATAGCGTGCCACACGGCGCATCCTCACCATGAGGGCTGCCGAGGGCACGACCTTCCCTGACATATACGTCGACAGGCGAGATCGCGAAGTGCCTATCCGGTCGGCAAAGTCCTGCTGAGAAAGGCTGGAACCGCCAACCAGCCTCCTAACCTCAGACGCCACCTCGCCGCGCTCCGAGCCGATAGCCATCTGGCGAGCGCGGTCGATCACTCCTTCCAGAAGCTCGGCAGTGCCATAGGGGTGAGAGAGGTGGATGGCCTCGAGGACTTGTTGGGCCACTGGACCCCATGGATCGGCTTGGATGACATTCGCCAGTCGGCGCCAGTCAGGGAGGGTGCCCCGCTCGACTGCGGCGACGATTCCCTCGAATGGCCAGGTCTCCACCGGGTCGTCCGGGGAGGCGGTGAGGTTACGGAACTTGAGGGCGGTAGTCATTGCACCATCTCCACTGCCACGGATCGACAGACGCCGGTCACGTTTTTCCAGTCCGCCCACCGGGCGTCGAGGCCCTTGTACAGGCGAAGCTGCTGGATTATCCTGGCATCCCTTGGCCTGGGGTCGGCCAGTTGCCGGACGAGCTGGGTCGCGACACCCGCAGATTCGGGGCCTCGCTGGTCAGAGTAGTAGGCGCCGATATGCCCAAGCACATCTGCAGCATGAGAGATCCCATATCGATCGGAAAGAGCTGCGACGTCGAGGTAGTCCCGCACCTGATTGCGGCGAACAATAAGGTAGCCCTTGATTCGCAGGGTCTCGTCTGGGGTCGGCACCTGGAGCGGCTGCCCTGACGGCAGGGTGACTTCCGTAACCTCCAAGGGCCTATTCCGGATGAGCTGGCGTACGCCAGACTCGATATCACCCAGTTCTCCCAGGATGATCTTTCCGGGAGTAACCCGGTTTGTGACCCACCCGTCCGTCGCTTCGACCGCCTCGAGCACCGTGTCGAAACGCGCACCCAGATCCTCAAGCACATGGTCGTGATCATCGGAAGAGCGATGGCTGGCCCAGAGCGCTGCGGCAGAGCCGCCTACCAGCACAGCATCCGGAACGACCTCCTGAAGCCTCGCCGCTGACTCGAGAACGCGAAGCAACTCAGGTCTTTCGAGTCCAGGAGCGTTGGCGCCACTCCCGTCATCGCGTGGCACACCTTCTGGTTGTCGCTTCTTCACATGACAAGTGTATCAGATGTGATACATAGCTTCCGCGAAATCCTCGCGACCCCTGCCCCCGCATCTCGAACGAACTGCGGTGTGGCGGGAATGCCGCGATCATCCTCGCTTCGGGTTCAGAGACCGGGCAGTCCGGGCAGGCATCCCGCTGGGATCGGCTACCATGTGCGCTGACCCTCGCCGGTGTAGCTCAGCAGGCAGAGCGGCCGTCTTGTAAACGGTCGGGCTGGCCGCGCTAGGTAGGCTGCTGAACTGCAAAGACGTAGCCGATGGACAACCTCTGCCGCTGGCTTGGGCACGTATTCGGCAGGCCGATCCGGCGATCGGAATTCATCCCAAGTTTGCGGAAAGCTCGGGACTTAGGTCCCTTTGCCCCCCGCTGGAGTCGGCTCAGTCTTACGACACTACTGGTCGGGCTGCTCAGGGTCAGCTTCAACGTCTCCACGGTTTCAGGAGAACCACGCGTGGCTCGCGCCGGAAGAGTCGGCTAGCTGTCTGCGGGTTGGATTACCCTGGCGATTAGGCCCCCGCGACGAGCATGCGAGTCGGAGGAGCGGACATGGCAACGATCAGCGGGCCGCGAGGAGAACTGACCCCAGAGGTGAGCCCCGAGGCGGTGGCCGCCTTGCGTGGAGTGTTCCGGGGTGAGCTGATCGGCATCGGCGATCCCGGCTATGAGAACGCCCGGCGGGTCTGGAACGGCAACGTCGATCGGCGCCCGGCATTAGTGGCGCGCTGCTGTGGGGTTGCGGATGTGCGGCACGCGATCAGCCTCGCGCGCGAGGAGGGCCTGTTGGTGTCGTTGCGCGGCGGGGGTCATAGCGCCCCCGGTTACGGAACCAACGATGGCGGCTTAGTCATTGACCTATCTGCGATGAGGGGAATCCGTGTCGACCCCGACGCTCGCACTGCACGAGCCGAGAGTGGCGTGCTGTGGCGGGAGTTTGACCGCGAGACGCAGGCCTTCGGGCTGGCCACCACCGGCGGAACGGTGTCCAGCACCGGGATCGGAGGGCTCACCCTGGGTGGGGGCCTCGGCTGGCTGATGGGCAAGCACGGTCTGACGGTGGACAACCTGATCTCAGCCGATGTGGTGACGGCCGACGCTGAGTTTCACGCGGTGAGCGCGGAACGAGAACCAGACTTGTTCTGGGCGTTGCGGGGTGGGTCCGGCAACTTCGGTGTGGTGACGTCCTTCGAGTACCGCCTGCACCCGGTCGGGGAGATTTTGGGCGGCTTGGTCGTGTACCCATTGGACCAAGCCGGAGATGTCGCCCGCTTCTATCGCGACCTCTGTCTGACCCTGCCGGACGAGGCGGAGGCTTACCTGGGGTTCCTCACCGAGCCCTAGGCCGGCGTGCCGGTCGTCGCCATGATCCTTGGCTACAACGGCCCCATCGATGACGGCGAGAGAGTTCTGGCCCCAGCCCGGCAATTCGGTCACCCGGTCGCCGACCTAGTGGGCCCGATGCCGTATGCCGTGCGCCAGACCCTGCTCGACGAGCCTACCGCCAGGAACGGACTGCACCGCTATTGGCGTTCGGCCTTTGCCGAGCAACTGTCCGACCAGCTCATCGACATTGCGGTCGACGCCGCGTCGAGCTTCACGTCTCCACTGAGCCTGATGGCGTTCTTCTATATGCACGGGGCGGCCACCCGCGTCCCCGCGGCCGATACCGCGTTCTCGGCCCGTCGCGTGCTGTGGGATGTCGACGTTATCGGCCAGTGGGATAACCCAGCCGAATCGGATCGCCATATCCCTTGGGTGCGGGCGACGTGGGACAAGATGGCACCCCTGTTGGAAGACCGCGTCTATATCAACCACGTCGCCGCAGATGACCCTCCAGAGAAAGTCCGCGCCTCCTACGGATCCAACCACGGACGTCTCCGCCAGGTGAAAGCTCGAAAGCTCAGTACGACCCCACGAACCTATTCCGGCTGAACCCCAACATCAAACCTGCGGGTGAAGCGTAACCCCTGTGACCTGGGCGGGAATACAGGTAAGAGCAGGCGACGGGATCGAACCCGCGCAACCAGCCTGGAAGATCGGTAGCGCGCCTGCGGCGTGAGCTGGGCCAACGTTCATGCTGGGGAGGCGGCACCGCCACTCCGATGTCAGGATCATCCAGGAGATCGAGGAAGCACCTCTGAATGTGGGCGAAGTCCACACGGTTCTTCTCGACCAGCGTGGCCTCATACGCATGGTGGGCGCGTACGCATGGTGGGCGCGCCCGAGCTCCACTGCCACAATGGAGGTGGGGCTAGCGATTAGGCGAAGCCGGATCCGTCTGCGGAGTGGTGGACAACCTCGTAGGTTGCCGCCTACCTCGGATTGCGCGTCGCGACGGTCAGCTCGTACCGGATGCGGGGGCAGATGCCAGAGCCGGATATGACCTTGGCCGCACGCATGTGTGGCGCCCCTCGAAGATCATCGACTGGCACAGGACGCGGCCGCGCCCTGGAGTCGGCGGCCGCCCGGTTGCCGACAGCGGCACCGGCTCAGCCGGTGAGGGCGATGACCCGACCGAGCTGAGCCCAGCCAGAACCGACGCGATACTCCAAAAAGCGTGTGCGGCCGCCGGGCTCGACCCAGACGGCGCGCGACGGCTCCGGTGGTGGCCCGTATCTCGCGTAGTGGTGCCTCAGTCGACCAGGCCCGGCGAGCCGTTGCTGTCGCCCGGTGGCTAGAGTCGGTGGACTATCCGCGGTCCGGGCTGGTCGACGTCGACCAGCCCGTCATCGTCGATCAGCATGTCGTGACGTTCTGGAACGCGGTCTCGGACGACGGCGACCAGTACCCAACCGTCCGCGAGGTCGCCGAAGTGCTCGTCAGGCTGCACACGCTGACCGCGCCGGGCAGCCTGCACCTTCCCGCACTGGCGCCGTTCGAGAACGCCGCTCATCGCATCGAGGTGAACGAGTGGCTGACCCTTGACGATCGAGCGTTCCTGACCGGCAAGCTCGCCGAGCTGCAGCGATGCCGCGACGGCTCGGCGTGGCACCGTCCGCTTCGCCGCGTATTCGGCGCGAGGGCATAGAATGCACGGAGTCCTTGACGAAGAGGCGTGAGCCGGATCTGCAGGAATGTATCGTTCGCGGCATGATCCACTCGCCGTTCCATCCGCCTCCACACGCGGCTGCGATGATGGCACAGCGAGGCGCGGGCCGCACCACCGTTGACAAGATTCCCCGGCGGCCTGTTTGTCAAACGCTGTCAACGCTGTCAACGGGGTACACACGACCTTCATTCTCATTTCGATCCACGGGCCACCTACTGCTGATCACATGCGGATCACCTCGCCCGCATGGTGCGGGCTTTGGCCTCATATGTTGCGTATATGAACCGCGGTCGCGTCGTCGTGTTGCTTGCCGTGCGGGGGCGGATCTTTGCGCTCGGCTGAGCGGACACAGGCGATAAGGCTGGAAGGTCCTTCGTCAGTGAGGACCGTGAATATAGCGGGCCAGTCGAGCCCGTACCACTCGATCAGTCGCGTTACGCCATCAGTGAGTAGCGCCACATCCATCGTGCCGTCTACATGCACGTTTCCAGAGACTGCGTGATAGGCGGCTTTCGGGTTGGTGCTGGCTACCCAGAAGCCGCCAGGCTTGTTGCGGAGTGAACTCACTAGCTCGACTGTGTAGGGACGTCCACCAGGCAGGTGGTCCGTTCGGTTATCGACGATAGGTGTGAAGGTATGATCACGGTGCCGTAGGATAATCGGCGAATCGCCCAGCGTAAGGTATTCAAGCGAGTGATTGCCGATGCGGACGATCGAGACGGTGGACGAGGGGCTATCCGGGTTTTCGAGGTCGCAGTTGTGGGCGTGCGCTTGGCAGGTTTCCTCGATCGCCGCCGCCAGGAGGTCAGGCAGTCGGGCTCTCTCCAGTACTAGGCGCTTGCTGAGCGCCGCTGCGAGCTGGCGAACTACCCACCGAACGTCATGAATGCAGCCGCTGTCGACCCCGGCCGGGGCTGTGGCACCGTCGAGAATAGCGGCCCAGTTGGGACCGCATACGGCGTAGTCCTCGTTGGCGCGACCCGGTGCGCTTTCGCTCGCGAACGTTATCCGCATCGTTGGTCAGTCAGGTATGGGGAAGTCGTAATCGAAAGTCACCATATCGCCGGCTATGGTTGCGAGCATCACTTCGACCGGCTGCCCGGCGTTGTCGTACGTAGTGCGGATTAGCTCAACCACGGGTGTTCCCTCGGGCAGACGCAGCGCGACGCTTTCCGGCCCCATTGGCATGCGTACTGATAGCTCCTCCCGCATCCGCGCGAGTCGATGGCCCGCCTCCTCTATTCTGGCGAATCCGCCCCCCGGACCGGTGTCTTCAGCTCGGAGCTTGCGCGCTGCCTCGGCTATCGCCAGGTCGTAGTAGCTGTCGGCGAGCTGGTTCGGGCGCCCGTCGATGAGCGTCGTTCGTTTCCGCGCAAGCACCGTGGTGCCCGGCTCGATCTTGAGGCGTTCGGCGACGGGGCCTGGTGCGGATACCTCGCCGATGAAGCGAATGAGCTGCGTGGCGGTGTGCCCTTGCTCGGCGGCCTCCCCAACCAGGATGGACGTTCCGGCCGCCCAGCGGCTACGCGAGTACCGGTCCATGCCGTGACGGCGGGCGTGCGGGCGCTCGCGGACGAATGATCCCTTGCCCTGCTTTGTGATCAGAAGGCCCTGCTGCTTGAGCAGGTCAACGGCCTTGCGTACCACGGCGAGGCTGCACAGGTACTGGTCCGTAAGGTCGTCATAGGTCGGGAGCTGTTGTCCCGGTGCATACTCGCCCGTCTCGATCTTGGCGCGGATGTCGTCGGCGATTCGGACCTGAAGGCTTCGCGCATCGGTTGGCCCAGTGCTCATGCGGAGCACTCTACGGGATTCCTCTGCATGTCTGTATGCAGAGTCGTGGGCCTGCAGAAGTGGCAGACCGGCTGCGGGTTGGCGCTCGCGAAGCCGGCGCCACCATTCGCTCTGGGCTGGTCTCCGGTGCCAGAAAGCCCCGCTGGACCGCAGCGTGAGCGGTGCGGACGACATCCTCGCCCGGCTCGGCGCTGCCGACGCCCTGGCCGCAGTCCACGGCAAAGCCAGCCAGGAAACGGCATGGGAGACGCCCGCGCCGTTGAGTGCCACACGGCGGCTCCCGCCGTTCCCTGCCGATGCGCTGCCTGGCCGACTGGCCGACATGGTGAGCGCCGTCGCCGAGTTCACCCAGACGCCCGCCGACCTCGCCGGGTGCATGGCGCTCGCCGTGCTGTCAGCCGCGGCGTGCGGGCGGGCCGTCGTCCACGTCCGCGGCGGCTGGGTCGAACCGGTGAACATCTTCGCTGTGGTCGCCATGCCACCCGCGTCCCGCAAGTCCGCCGTCTTCGCCGCGATGACCGCGCCGCTGCTCGCCGCCGGACGCCAGCTCACCGAGCGCACCGAACCGCAGATCATCGAAGCCGAGATCGCCCGCCGCATCGCCAATACCGCGCCTTCCAAAGCCGCCCACAACGCTGCGCACGGCGCGACATCACGCGGCACCAGTCCTGACGCACTCGCCGAGGCAATCGGCGCAGCGCTCACCGCGGACGCCATCACAGTGCCGGTCAAACCCCGCTTCGTGGCCGACGACGTCACCCCGGAACGGGCCGCCGCCCTGCCAGCCGAGCAAGGCGGGCGCCTGGCGGTGCTGTCCGCCGAAGGCGGCATCTTCGCCACCCTCGCCGGACGCTACTCCGGCACCCCCGACCTCGAAGTGTTTCTCAAAGGGCACGCGGGCGACATGCTGCGCATCGACCGGCAAGGCCGCGGCCGCCGCCCACCTCGACCACCCGGCCCTGACTCTCGGCCTGGCGGTCCAGCCCGAGGTCATCCACGACATCGCCGCCATGCCCGGATTCCGCGGCAAGGGACTCCTTGGCCGCATCCTGTACGCCTTGCCACCCTCCAATATCGGCCACCGCCGCATCGGCCCACCACCCGTCCCCGACGATGTCGCGGAGCGCTACGACACGGCCATCCAGCGGCTCACCGCCGAAATGCACGGCTGGGACGATCCCGCTCGCCTCCAGCTCACCCCCGCCGCCAACACCGCGCTCCTGGAACTCGAAGCAGCGACTGAACCACGCCTGCACCCCGATACCGGGGATCTCGGCCACATCGGCGACTGGGCAGGCAAGCACATCGGCGCCGTGTTCCGCCTCGCCGGGCTCCTCCACCTGGCCGCCAATGACGACGGCTGGCGCCGCCCTGTCACCGACACCGCCATCGCTGGCGCCGCGCAGCTCGGCGACTACTTCACCCACCACGCCATTGCCGCATTCGACGCCTTGGGCGCGGACCCAGACCTGGTGCCCGCCGCAGCAGTCGGCGCTGTTCCGCCAGCACCTGACCGAGTTCGGGCGCAGGCCCGGACGGCCGGCTATTCCGCGGCGTGAAGGGTGGCCCGCTGCCGACCATCACGTACCGGCGAGCATGGGGCAAAGCACGAATGACCGCACTGACCTCGGCGCAGTACGCACTCACCCCTCGGTAAGCGGCCATACGACCTGCGGCATGCGTGCGTCTCCACCTGGCTCAACGGGGGAGTAGCGCCGGCCCAGGGCGCCGAATGGGCCGGTCACAGCGTCGAAGTGCTCCTGCGGATCTACGCCAAGTGCCTCGACGGTCAGCATGAGATAGCCAAGCGCCGGATCATGCGAGCGTTGCCCGGCGACGACGCCTGACGATCTTGGGCGTGTATTTGGCGTAACCAGCCGCTAGCGCCCGGCGCTGGCCGGTATCAGCCGGACGCTGGCAGTGCCGGGTGGTCTTCCGGAACTCCCGCCCCCCACGGCAAAAAGCCAGGCCAGCAGCTAGTTTTCAAGCATGCCGTCACGATCGGCTACCATGTGCGCTGACCCTCGCCGGTGTAGCTCAGCAGGCAGAGCGGCCGTCTTGTAAACGGCAGGTCAGCGGTTCGATTCCGCTCACCGGCTCCACGAGGTATTCACACTTCGCCAGCATCCATGTTCACATTAAGGTCTGACAGTCTGTTGCCAGCCTCGATGAGGATCTTGCTGTGCGGGCTGCGGTGCTGCCGCGGGCCGGTCTGCAGGCATTATCGGTGCCGGTTAGCAGGTGTGGGCGCGCGCGGGCGGTGCTAGCTGGCGGGCGGGCTTGCTGCGGGTGCTGCGTGCGGCGACGGCGCTGGCGGTGCCGGATGGTTATGGCGCGCTGGCGAGCTGAGCGAGGCTGGTGCGGCGCCGTTTGCGGGTGCGGGGCGGCAGGCCTGCGGCGCCGTGGCGGGCGTTGTCGTCCTGGCGGGCGTCCCAGGCGGCCAGGATGCGCTGGTTGCGGATGGCCAGCAGGCAGGCGATCCACAGGGTGAGCGGGGCCAGGCCCATGAGGCGGCACCAGCCGCGGGCGATGCTGGTGGTGGCGGTGTCTTTGATGGTGGCGTTGACGCGCTCGGCGGCGGTGCGCCGCCGGTAGGACCGTCGCCATTGCGGCGAGGGGTAATCGTGTTTCTGGCGGGTCTTGGGAAAGCGCCGGGATAAACCGGCATGGAGGAGGAGATGGAAGAGCTCTACGTCGAAGGGCTAGCGACCCACGGCGGCCCTCAGCCATGCGTCGACGACCCGCAAGGGCGTGGCGAAGCGTTGGCAGGGGCACGTGCAGGCCGGGATATTGAGCCGCGAAATCACAACGACCGGGGCGCCGACGCTGTTCAAGAGGTGGAAGGCAACATCGTCGGCGGCGCTATGCGCGAGCCGCTGGCGGGCCCCGCGCGGTCGGAGAACCATGGCATGTGCGGAACCTCCGTGCGCGAGAACCGGGAGAGCCCACGTCCGCCCGTCCTGCCTGGTCAGCGGGCGGGCCGCTCAGGGAACGCCGAGGCGGTAAGCCTGGGATGAACGGGCATGGGCAGTCGGATCGCTTCGTAGTACCTGCGAACTCGCCGAACAAGGCCACGGCCGCGGAGGCGGGGGAGGAAAGGGAGCGAGCCAAGGGGAACACGGCCAGCGAAACACGCCCCGGACGCAGCGCCGGGCCTGGCGTGTCAAGTGAGCTGGACCGTGTGCGGCAAGTGGCACAACGGGATAAGGAAGCGCGGTTCACGGCGCTGCTGCACCATGTCAGCCTGGAGCGGCTGGTGATGGCCTACTGGGCGCTGAGCCCGAAGGCCGCGCCGGGAGTGGACGGGGTGACGTGGCAGGACTACGGGCAGGACCTGGTGGTCAACCTCCGGGACCTGCACGACCGGGTTCACAGCGGGCGCTACCAGGCGCGGCCGTCTCGGCGGGCGTACATCCCGAAGGCGGACGGGCGGCTGCGGCCGCTGGGCATCACCTCGCTGGAAGACAAGATCGTCCAGCGGGCCGTCGTCGAGGTACTCAACGCCGTCTACGAGGCGGACTTCCTGGGCTTCTCCTACGGGTTCCGGCCAGGGCGCAACCCGCACCAGGCGCTGGACGCGCTGACGGCTGGGATCTACAAAAAGAAGGTGAACTGGGTGCTCGACGCGGACATCCGCGACTTCTTCGGCCAGCTTGACCGGGACTGGCTCAGGAAGTTCCTCGGGCACCGGATCGCGGACAAGCGGGTCCTGCGGCTGATCGGCAAGTGGCTGGCCGCGGGAGTCATCGAGGACGGGGAATGGACGGAGTGCGACCGGGGATCACCGCAGGGGGCATTATGTTCAGCTGAACATAATGCCCCTTATGAGCAGTGCCGGGTTATGCGCAGCGCTGGCCTGCTGGCCCTGGTGACAGCGGTGCTGGCGCTCGATCACTGCGCATAATCCGCGGATGATCCTGATCAGGCGGTCCAGGCATGGTGCCGGGCCGAGCATGATGCGGAGGTCAGCTGCTATGGCGACTTTGTCGGCGCTGGTGCGGGGCCTGGACGCGGAGTTACTGCGTCTTGGCTACAAGGACGCGACGATGGTACTGGTACCGGCGCTGCTGGCGCCGCATGCAGGAGCACGTCGCTGCCCATGGTGCCGGGGAGTTCCCCCTGGACGCGGCGATGGCGTAGGTCGACGACCGACGACCTGCCCGAATGGAACCACGACCCCGGACTGCTCAGCTGGCTCGCCAACCTGTGGAGCCCTCAGCATCAAAGAAGGGTTATGCGCAGTGATCGAGCGCCCGCACCGCTGTCACCAGGGCCAGCAGGCCAGCGCTGCGCATAACCCGGCACTGCTCATAAGGGGCATCGGTGTCGCCGCTGCTCGCCAACGTGTACCTGCACTACGTCTTGGACCTGTGGGCCGTCTGGTGGAGGAAGCGCCACGCGCACGGTGATGTGATCATCGTGCGCTGGGCGGATGATTTCATCGTCGGGTTCGGGTACCGGGAGGATGCGGAGCGGTTCCTGGCCGAGTTGCGCGGCAGGTTCGCGAAGTTCGGGCTGGAGCTGCACCCGGGCAAGACCCGGCTGATCGAGTTCGGGCGGTTCGCCGCCCGCGACCGGTCGGCCCGGGGCCTGGGCAAGCCGGAGACGTTCGACTTCCTCGGCTTCACGCACATCTGCGCGAAGTCAAAGAGCGGGCGGTTCTGGGTCAAGCGCATCACGATCTCGAAACGGATGCGGGCCAAGCTGAAAGCGGTCAAAGACCAGCTCAGGCGGCGCATGCATCAGCCCATTCCGGTGCAGGGCCGCTGGCTGGCCAGCGTGGTGCGCGGGCACATGGCTTACTACGCCGTGCCCGGCAACGCCAAGGCAGTCAGGGTCTTCCGTGACCAGGTGACCAGGCACTGGCACAAGGCGCTGCGGCGCCGCAGCCAGAAGACCCGGATCAACTGGACGCGGACGCACCGGATTGCGACCCGGTGGCTGCCACCCGCCCGCGTGATGCACCCCTTCCCCGAGGCGCGCTTCGCCGCCACTCACCCAAGGTAGGAGCCCAGTGCGGTAATCCCGCACGCTGGGATCTGTGCGGGGGGCCGCCCGCAAGGGCGGTCCCTACCGCGACCCGCGATCTGGGGTGGCACGGTGATGGTCTGCTGGGTGCAGCAGGCGCGCGGGTGGCCGGGCGGGGTAAGGATCTCGGGCCGGTCCCGGCTGAGCAGCATTGAGTCCGGGCGGAGCGGGCAGCGGATCTTGCCGGCGGTGGCGGGGCAGGTGACGCGGTGGTAGCCGTCGGCGTCGTCGGCGGTGTGCCGGCCGAGTTTGTGCCGGGCCAGCTCGGCGGCCTGCTGGTCGTGGGCGGCGACCTGCTCGCCGGAGGCTGCGGGTGGCAGGGGCGCGAGTTCCAGCAGTGTGCGGGGTGTTTGCGGGCAGTACAGGTTTCCGTTGGCGATGACGGCTCCGTGATGTGTGCCCTTGGGGCCGCGGTCGTGCGGGTGCAGGTCCTGGACGAGCTGGGCGCCGGCGTTGCGGAGCGGGACGGCCCAGGCGCCGGCGTCGCGGTGGGCGTAGCCCGAGTCGTCGATGATGTCGCCGAGCGGGATGCCGTCGGCGGCCATGCGCAGCAGCACGGCTGCGAACTGCCGGACAGGGTCGTGGTCGCAGCCGGACAGGGTGATGCGGCGGGCCAGTTCGGGGACGGCGGGACCGTCTTCGTCGGCGACCATGGCGGCGGCTGACAGGAAGTAGCCGAAGAACATCTCGCCTTTGGGGCCGGGGAGGTTGGAGTTGCGGTGCCCCCAGGCTGCTTCGGGATCGGCGCATTCGGTGCTGCCGTGCCGCGGCGGCCGGGACCGGGTCTCGACGTCGGTCCAGTCGGCGGCCAGCGCCGTGCTGCTGTTCTTGTGCACGGCGGGGATGCTGGCCTCCAGCAGCTGGTCGCAGGCCGCCTGCAGGTCGCCGGAGGGCGCGCCGTCGGGCTGGTCCTTGCCGAGCGCTTTCGCGATCAGCCGGCAGGTGTGCTCGGTCTGCCGGTAGGTGAGCTGGTGCGGCCGGCCGTGCCAGTCCTCGGTGACGCCGAGCCGCACCTGGTCGGCTCCGGGCAGGGACGTCAGCGCGGCGCGGACCTCGGTGAGATAGGCAGGGCGGCGGTCATCGAGAGCAAGCATCATCCCGGTCAGCAGGGTCCGCGTGCGCAGCTGCCGGTGCCGCACGCCGGTCGGCAGCAGCGCCTCGATCGCCGGCGCGGCGCCGGAGGCATCGATGATGGCTTCGATGGCAGCGAGCCCGGACCTGCTGCCCACGGCCGTGTCACCGGGCCGCGCCGCCGAGCAGGGCGACCGCGTCGGATTCCCCGCCGGGATCCAGCGTGGCGACGATGTCGCCCAGCCGCTGGCAGCAGGTGATCCCGGCGGCGTGCAGGAACACGGGCAGGCCGATCAGCTGAGCGCAGTCGGCCAGCCAGGTGGCACGCAGCCGGGAGCCCTCCAGCGGCGGCAGCCCGGACCCGCCGGCCAGCGACCGGGTCAGCGGGTTGCTGACGTTGTGCCGTGCCGGGCCGGTGCCGCCGGTGAGCAGGTGCTCGCCGGCGAACGCGGCGGCGGCCAGCAGCGGGGCGTGATAGTGGGCCAGCACCGGCACGGCGCGGGGCCGGCGGCCGTGCACCTGCACGATGACGCCGCCGGGCTGCCGGCAGATGTCGGTGCCGCGCACGGCGCGCAGGTCAGAGCGGATCAGCCCGGCGCCAGCGCCCAGGCATACCATCGCGGCCCCGCGCATCCGCCGGGCGAGGGTGGGCTGCGCATCGGCGAGCGCGAGGAACCCGGCGAGCTCGGCAGCCGTGTACGGCGCCTTGGCGCGCTCGCGGGGCAGCGGCGCGTCCGCCGGGCCCAGGTGCGGCACCACGCGCCGGGCGATGAACCGCAGGTTGGTGCGCAGCGTCCGGCGGGCCGGCCCCGACAGCCCCGGAGCGTGCGCGGTGAACCGCTCGATCACCGACGGGTGCAAAAGCACCGCCGGGGCAGGCTCCAGGCCCAGCGGGATCGCCCAGCCGGCCAGCTTCCCCGCGGCCCACAGCAGATTCTTGGCCCGGTCCCGGCCGGCCGGCGCCGCCTGCGACACGACCTGCCGGGCGAACGCTGCGGCCTGCGGCGGCGCCGACGACGGCTGCCAGGCGGCGATGTAGCCGGCCACCCCGTCCTCATCACCCCCATTCATACAGTAATTTATACTGCAAGAAGGAGCTGGGATCACGGACCCGCGTGCGACCATGGACAGCGTGTCGCCCACCACAGGCCAGCAGGCCCGCGCCGCCGGAATCGCGGCCGAGCTCGCCAGCCTCGGCCTCGCCCTGCCCGGCACCCTCATCGAGCGGCACGTCCGCTGCGGCAAGCCCGGCTGCCGCTGCCACGCCGACCCGCCCGTCTTGCACGGCCCCTACCGGCAGTGGACCCGCAAGCTGGCCGGCAAGACCATCACCCGGTTCGTCCCCGACGACCAGCTCGACGACTACCGGCAATGGCTCGGCAACCACCGCCGGCTCCGCGCCCTGGTCGCCGAGCTCGAAGCCCTCACCCTGGCCATCGCTGACGCCGGCCAGCCAGGCAAGCGCCGGACCCCGGCCCGCGCAGGCAAGAACAGGCAAACCACCGCATAACACCGTGGCTGCGCCACGCTTAACCTGTGGGCAAGCCCCCTCACAGCACGCGTCCCTGCAGGTCACGGCCAAATGTGAGGACCTGTCCACTGAGGTTTTCACGTTTCACCTGGCATTATCTTCACGTCTGAGTCTGACGCTTCCGCGTCCTGGGGCTGCCTGGGGGCGTGAGACGAATTTGTAGGTGAATAGCGGGTAACCTGAGCTGGCCTCGATGGTCTGAGTGTGTGCCGTCTCTCACCTCCATCCGGAACAAGAGCGCCTCGTGGCGCACAGGCTCGGTTCGAGCCAGGTTTTCGGGAAGAAGGGTCAAAATTCGGATGCCACGCGGGGGTTTTCACCTGCCGTCGACACGGCTCGACCTCGACCGAGGGCTGCCTGGCTCGGGACGGCAGGCTTCAGTCGGACTCAACAAGCCCAATGTCCACGAGGTTTCACGTCTGACTGGGCAGGCGGCGAGCCGTAACCATCGGGTGCATCAGGTGGCACCTGAAGTGGCATGTGTGTGGGGGCTTTTGCTTGGGGCCGGGTGTGTCATAGGGGTCTTGAGCGTCGGCCTTGCGGACATGCTCGACGAGGGCTCAACGGGATGGGTGGCATGTTTCGCGTGCGCTGCCGCCGCGTGGCTGGAGGCGCTTGACGTGACGCTGGGGCGGGCGTGCTGGCCGGTGCTTGTCGTGCAGCCGGCGAGGGCGGCAGCGCCGGTCACGCCTGCCACTCCGGTGCCGGCTGCGATGGCGAGAGCTGGCACACCCGGCAGGTACCTGCGGCGGCGCCTGATCCGGGGCCAGGAGTGCTGTCCTGCGGGAGCGGCAGTGAAGCTGTCAGACGGCAGATCCCTAACGGCGGCTGCTGGGTGCTCCTCGATGGCCATGCTCTTGCCCCCTGTGGGTGATTCTCGTTGACGGGGTCGGCGGCGTGGTGACGTCAGCGGCTCCCCCGGCCAAGAAACGTTCGCTGACCAGGCCCTTCGTGGCCAGCCCGCGAACGTCGCCGCGCCCTGCGCGAGTGCGTACCTAGATCACATCGTAGCCCGGAAGTCACTAATTGTATATAATCGATTACACATAGCTGCATGAGCTCGGGCACCCGCTGCGCGAGCTCGCCGACGAGAGGTCCCAGTGGTGTCACATGTCACACCTGCCACCCTCGTCCAATGCCCTTGGCAGGCGGCGGTGACCGCTGGGCGATCGGTAGACGCAGGAACCTGCCCGCACGCAGAACTACAGGGCCACCCACTACGTACTGGTTCACAAGATCGTGTTAGCAGCTCGCAGAGCGCTCCAGCCCAGCACTCCGGTGACCCCTTCCAGTTTGTTCCCGATAACCAGGCCGTCTTCGCCGATTTCGAACTGGTGCACGTCCTTGCGGTGGTTGCTGTTGCGCATCTTGACGATGTTCAACGATCGACCGGTCGTGGAATTCAACTCGATGTAGCGCAGCAGGATGACGTTGTGGAACAGGAACGTGACTCCTCCCACCGGTTCGGGGGTCGGGCCGAGCGTCGTGGTCTCGCTGGTGATCACCAGCGAGGCGCCCGCGGCGCGGATCAGCCCGGTCAGGCTGCGGGCGTAGGCGGGGAAGCGTTCTGATTCGCGGGCGGCGAAGACCAGTTCGGCGGGCTGTCGATCACGACGCGACGGATCGGCCCCTCCGCGAGCTCCCTGCGGATGCCCGACGTGAGCATGTCCAGGTCCAGTTCACCCAGCGGAATGTGGTGGACCGCGAGCTGCCCGCTGGCGCGGGCTGTTTCGAGATCCCAGCCGAAACCTGCCGCCATCTTGATCAGCTGGTCGGAGGTGTCCTGGAACGTGACGTAGAGGCAGCGTTCCCCCTGCGCGAGGCCCTCGCTGACGAAGCGCAGCCCGAAGATTGTCTTTCCGACCCCGGACGGTCCCAGGACGACGGTGGCCTCGCCGGAGCCGATCCCGCCGCACATCAGCTCGTCGAGGACGGGAATCCCACTGCAGATCCGGCCGGTAACCTGCGCAGGCTCACCGGCGTCGAGGGTCTCGATGCGGGGGAAGACCTCGAATCCGCCGGCGCCGATGCGGAAGGTGTGCTTGCCCTCCAGGTGGTGGGTACCGCGCATCTTCACCACCCGGAGCCAGCGCCGGTCGACCGGTTCCCGGGGTTCATACGCGAGCTGGATGATGCTGTCGGCGAGGGAGAACTCGACGCCTTCTGCCATTTCCTCTGGCGTGTACTCGCCGAGCAGCAGCAGTGCCGCATCGGTGTGGGCCATGCGGCTGGTCAGGTCGTAGAACGCCAGGAGCAACTCGCGTTCCCCGGCGAAGTCCCTCAGCGCCTTAGCGCTGTCGATCACCACCAGGGTGGGCTGCTCCTCCATCGCCTTGCGCACCACCTCGCAGACCAGCGGCTCCATCCGGCTGGAACGGTCCTGGCGGATCAGATCACCCAGGTGGAGGTATTCCACCTTCGGCCCCAACGCCTCTGGTGCGAAGAAGCCGAACGGCTCCAGGTGCCTGACCAGCTTCGAATGCGGCTCAGAGAGGGTCGTGTAGTACACAGCCCGGTGGTCTGTGGTGGCGTTGGCGAAGCAGATCTGCTGCGCGAGGATCGTCTTGCCGGTTCCGGGTGCACCGGCAAGCACCGTAGCCGAACCGGGCTCAAGCCCTCGGCCGAGCACCACGTCGAGGCCGGGAACACCGGTTGCCAGTCGTTTCACGTTCGGTCCGCCTCATGCGCCAGCAGAGCGTTCGCCGCCGCCATGAGCTGGTCTGCCTGGTACGGCTTGGCCAGCGCCACATCGGCGGCGTCAGCGAGCTGGCCGTTCCCGGTCGCGGCAAGGATCGGGATCTCCGCTGTGGCCGGGTCGGCGCGCAGGCGGCGGATCAGCTCGCGCCCGTCCATCACCGGCATCATGATGTCCGTCACCACCAGGTCCGGCGCTGACTCGCGTACGGACTCCAGAGCGTCTGCTCCGTGACCCGCATCGACCACTTCATGCCCGGCCCGTTCGAAGATCCTCCGGAGAATGAAGCGCAAGTCAGGCTCGTCATCGACCACCAAGATCCTGGACAAGGAAGACCACTACCTCCCTTGCGCCGGGAGCAGGCGACGCGGTGGCAGCCAGCGAGGCCACACGCTCGCGCTCCATCAAGATCAACCTGATCATGTCACCCACCGTAACCATTGAACCTCGTCGTCGCGAACCTCACCCGGGCTTCGGCCGAGACCTCGGCGTGATGCGGGCCAGAACTGGCTGAACTACTTACAGTAGGCAATTGATCTCAAAGAGTCACGTTAGTCAGGCTCCGGGCACTCACCGTGAGCGCGCCGCTGCCATCGCAGAAGGCGGCCTGATCGCTGGATCGTGGGGCTCAGAGAAGGTAACGGTCGACTATGGCCATGAATTGGTGAATGTCGAACGGCTTCGCGAGAAAGTCGGAGGCACCGCTCGCGAGGAGCTCATCGACGGTCCCGCCGCCTGAGTCACCACTGATGATAATTACGGGGATCCTTGCGGTCGCTTCCGAGGAGGCGAGCTTGCGCAGAACCTCGCCGCCGGTGGCGTCGGGGAGGTGGTTGTCGAGCAGGATAAGGGCCGGCTGTTCGTCGGCTGCGGCTTTGACGCCGTCACTGGCGCTGGTGGCCACGCGGAGGTCGGCCTCGGGGCGGCGCATGATCAGCCGTTCAACCAGCCGGATGTTGTCCGGGTTGTCCTCGATGTACAGCACGGTTTGGTTCACGTGACCTGCCTTTCCAGTCCGCGCTGCAGGCGCCAGATGCGCCGCGCGCCGCAGTCGGCTTCATGCTGGTGTCGCCCGCGTCGGCGGGTCTGCCGGGGAGTCGCGCGCGGGGGGCACCAAGGAATCGAGCAGTGCGCCGAGTTCGGCGAGGTCGAGGGGCTTGGTGAGGTAAGCGAGCGCGCCGCTTGCGAGAAGGCGGCGAATGGTACGCGTGTTGGCCTCGGCGGACAGCACCGCCACCGGGATGGCGGCAGTGACCGGTTCGGCCCTGAGTTCTTTGAGAACCCTGTCTCCGGGGAGATCGGGCAGGTGGAGGTCGAGAAGAATGATGTCGGGAATGTCACGGACCGCGCATTGGACACCGTCCCGGCCGGATGCGACGGCCCGCAGCGTCATGTTCGGCCGGGCCTTCAGGAACCGGCGGACCACCTCGACGTTCGCGGGGTTGTCCTCGATGTAAAGGATGTTGATGGCGGCTTTGGCCGGGGCGTGCGGGACGGGTGGTGATTCCGGCGCCGTGTCGCGGGATGCGATGTGGATCATGTCCGGTGCGCCCGGGAGGCTGACGGTGAAGGCCGATCCTTCGCCGGGGACACTGGATGCGGTGAGCCGGCCACCCATCGCCTCGGTCAGGGTTCTTGCCAGCGACAGCCCGATCCCGGTGCCTTCGACCCCGGTCTGCTCGGCGCCGAGCCGCTCGAAGGAGACGAAGACGCGCTCGAGGTTCTCCTTCGACAGGCCAGGCCCGGTGTCGGAGACGACTACGCTGGCCCGGCCGTCGCCGTCCTTCTGCCAGGTGATCGTCATTGTGCCGCCGCGGCGGTTGTACTTCACCGCGTTAGACATCAGGTTCACCAGGACCTGTGAGAGGCGCTGCCGGTCGGCGCGGGCAGCCAGGCCAGGGTGCCCGCAGCGGTGGATGATCGCTATCGAGCGTTCAGCGGCCAGTGGACCCATCAGATCACTGACCTCTTCGATCAGCGGAAGAATCGCGACCGGCTCAATGGACAGGCTGATATCACCGGATTCGATGCGGGCGAAGTCGATGAGCTCGTTGATCAGGGTGAGCAGATGACGCCCGGCGGCCAGGATACGCTCGACGCAATCGTTGTCTTCGCCGCTCAGGTCGGACATCTGGAGCAGCTGGGTAAAGCCGAGGACGGAGTTCAGCGGGGTTCGCAGCTCATGACTCGTCCGCGACAGGAGCAGGTCCTTGGCCTTCGAGGCGTTCATCGCGTCATCGCGGGCGGTCGTCAGCTCGGCGGCCCGGCTGACGAGAAGCTGCTCGGCCTGCGCGAGCGAGTCGGCCAGGTGGCCGAGCTCGTCGTGCGAGCGGCTGGTCGGCCTGAGAGGCTCCCCCTGCCCGAGCAGGCTCGCGTTGACCGCGGCGGCGGCGACCCGCCGCGAAATGCCCGAGGTGAACAGCGCGACCCCGGCAAGCCCGGCAAGCAGCCCAATCAGAAGACCGGCGACGTTGAGCGCGGTGATTGCCGTTTCCAGTCTGCCGATCCTGCCGCGCTGACCGGCTGCCAGGCGCGCTGACCCGCCGCCGATGCCGGCTATCCGGCGGCGCAGCAGGTCCATGGCCAGTTTTCCTGTTTTCAGCGCCGGAGCGATCTCCTTGCTGGAGGGGCCCCTACTGATGGCGGACCGCAGGTGCGCTAGGTCGCCGAGTACCGCGCCCAAGGCCACGTCGGCGAGTTGCTCACTGCGGATGTTGCCCTCGGCGATAGCGTCATCATCCAGCGACCTTCTCTCTGCGCCGATCCGCGTGAGCATGAGGTCGTAAGGGGCTAGGAAGAGTGGGTCGCCCGTCACGGCGTAACCACGCACGCCCGTCTCCGCGTTCAACGCATCTACAAGGACGGCATTGGCGGTGTTGCCCAGGTTAGTGCTGGTCGCAGCGCGGAGGCGTTGCTGGCCTTCGCTGCGCTGGAGCGCCAGGCTCGCCGAGGTCGTGCCGAGCAGGGCGGCCAGCGGGATGGCGATCACGATCAGGCCTTTCGCCCGCACCGACCGGTCGAGCCACCACCGCCGGAGCCGACGCGGACGGTCCGCCACCTGCAGCCCTGGACTCGTTCGGGGTGAGCTCACTGCCGTCCCCCGGTGCTCGTCGCGCAGGCGGCGAGGGCGATGGCGCCGGTCACGGCCACTACTCCCGTGCCGGCCGCAAGGCGAGAGCGTGCGCCCCCGGCCGGCCCCGGCGGTGGCACCTGGTCACGGGCCACCAGCGCCGTCCCGCGGGAGCGGCCGGGAAGCTATCGGATGGCACGTCCTGAACGGCGGCTGCCGGGTGTTCCTCGACGCCATGTTCCCGCCCCCCGTGGGTGATTCTCGTTACGTCCGCCGAAGAGAACGTTCGCTGACCAGAGCCTGCGTGGCCGACATGGTCGCCGTCGCCGCGCTGCCCGGCGACTCCGTGCCTGATCACATAGTAGCAATTCAGTTACGTATTGTATGCAATCAATAACACTTAGTTGCACGTGAGGCGTGTAGTTGCAAGTCGCGCGTGCAGCATGTGGATCGCTGCTCAGCTTCCGTTGCGCCGGGCCGGGGCTGTCGTCGCAGGCCGTAGTAATGGCACCCACATCCACCGCAGTCGGCCCAGCTGATGTGGGAATATAACGATAAGTAACTGACTAGAAGCGTGGGGTGAGATACGTGGAACAACTTGCCGACCACAGGTTTGTCGCGCTGCTGGAGGCGGCGCCTGACGCGATGGTGTGCATCGACCGGGACGGCCAGATCACCGTCGTCAACGCCCAGGCGGAACGGCTGTTCGGCTACCGCAGGGATGAGCTCATCGGCCGGCCTGTGGAGATCTTGGTGCCGGACGGGGTGCGGGAGATGCACCCGGGCCACCGGGCCGGATATGTCGCCGATCCCCGGCCCCGGCCGATGGGCGCGGGGATGGAGCTTGCCGGTCGCCGGCGGGACGGCAGCACCTTCCCCGCCGAGATCTCCCTGTCGGCGATCGACGCCGACAAGGAGATCCTTATCACCGCCGCTGTCCGCGACGTGACCGAGCGCCGGCTCGCCGCCGGGACGGCTGCCCAGCTGGCCTCAATCATCCACTCCTCGCACGACGCAGTGATCGGCAAGACACTCGATCAGGTGATCACCAGCTGGAACCCGGGAGCCGAACGGCTGTACGGGTACACGGCCGGGGAGATGATCGGCCGTCACGTCGACATGCTGATCCCGGTTGGGGACCGCGGGCGGGAGACCGGTATCCAGCGCGCCATTGCGCGTGGCGAGTGGGTCGAGCCCTACCAGACGCAGCGGGTCCGCAAGGACGGGACCGCGGTCACCGTGTCGCTGACCATGTCTCCGATCACCGACGGCGTTGGCACGATCATCGGGGTATCGACAGTGGCCCGGGATGTGACCGCCCGGCAGCGGGCCGAAGCCATGTTCCGCGGGCTGCTGGAGGCGGCCCCGGACGCGATGGTGTGCGTCGACCGGGACGGCCAGATCGCCATCGTCAACGCCCAGGCGGAACGGCTGTTCGGCTACCGCAGGGATGAGCTCATCGGCCGGCCGGTGGAGATCTTGGTGCCCGACGGGGTGCGGGAGATGCACCCGGGCCACCGGGCCGGGTATGCCGCCGATCCCCGGCCCCGGCCGATGGGCGCGGGGACGGAGCTTGCCGGGCGCCGGCGGGACGGCAGCACCTTCCCCGCCGAGATCTCCCTGTCCGCGATCGGCACCGCTGAGGGCATCCTGGTCTCGGCCGCCGTCCGCGACGTGACCGACCGGCTGGAAGCCCAGGCTGAGCGGGAGCGGCTGCGGGCACAGGCCGAGCATGACCGGATGGAGCGCCAGCTCCACCAGTCGCAGCGGCTGGAGAGCCTGGGCCAGCTCGCCGGCGGGGTGGCCCACGACTTCAACAACCTGCTCGGCGTCATCTCCAACTACGCGTCGTTCGTCGGCGAAGAGGTGGCCAAGGAGACGCCGCAGGTCCGCTGGCAAGCCGTCCGGGAGGACATCGACCAGATCCAGCGGGCCGCTCAGCAGGCCGCGGGCCTCACCCGTCAGCTGCTGGCCTTCGCAAGGCGTGAGATTATCCAGCCGCGCGTGCTGAACATAAACGATGTGGTCGCCAGCATCCAGCAGCTACTGGTCCGGACCCTCGGCGAGCACGTCGAGCTGGTCACCGATCTGGCCGATGACCTGAATCCCGTGCTGGCCGATCCCGGCCAGATTGAGCAGGTCCTGGTCAACCTTGCGGTCAACGCACGCGACGCGATGCCGGCCGGCGGGAAGCTGACCATCGCGACCGCCAACACGCCGGTGGATGCGGCGTATGCGGCTGGCCGGGCCGATCTTTCTCCCGGCCGGTATGTGAGCCTAAAGGTCGGCGACACCGGCGCCGGGATGCCCAAGGAGATCATCGATCGGGTATTCGAGCCATTCTTCACCACCAAACCAAAGGGCGAAGGATCAGGCCTGGGCCTGGCCACCGTGTACGGGATCATCACCCAGGCCGGCGGGAATGTACGGATCTACTCCGAGCCCGGGACGGGCACCATCTTGACCGCCTTGCTGCCGGTCACCGACCAGGCCGGCGCCGCCGAGCCGCGGCCGACCGAACCCGAGCGTGGAACCGGCGAAATGGTGCTGGTTGTCGAAGACGAGGCCGCCATTCGCAAGGTGACCCAGCGGATCCTGGACCGCAACGGTTACCAGGTGCTGACCGCAGCCAACGGCTACGAGGCGATCGAGGCCGTCGCCGCCCACCCAGGCCGCATCGATGTGCTGCTCACCGACGTGGTGATGCCGCAAATGCAGGGCAGGGAAGTGGCCGACCGGGTCCGTGCCCTCCAGCCAAGCGTGCGGGTACTGTTCATGTCCGGCTATACGCAGGGTCTCCTTGGCGCCCAGGGCGTACTCGAACCCGGTGTCCACCTCGTCGAGAAGCCGTTCTCAGAAACCTCACTGCTCGCCAAGCTACGCGAGGTTCTCAGTACCCGGAGCTGAATGGCTTGCCAACCGGCACCTTTCACTGCACCTCTCAAGGCGCGGCGAACGCCGCGTAGCCGTGGGGTGTGCCGAGGCCGGTCGGGCCGTCGAAACCGGGCCCTGCCGTGCACAGGTACGACGGGCTGCAGGTCCCGTTTCTGCCGGACGTCACATCGTGCAATGCCGACGCGTGGCTGTACGGGTACGACGACGGGTAGCTGCCAGCGGCTGGGTTTCCAGCGAGCGCATACGTCGCGGCGATGATCGGCGACGATGCGGAGGTCCCGCCGTAGACCACCCAGCCGCCGTTGTATACCGCGACGCCTGTATCGGGGTCGGCGACGGCGGAGACGTCGGTGGCGGTACGCATGCGGCAGCCGGTATCGGTCTGCCAGGACGGTTTGGCTTCGTCGCTGGAGCAGCCCGATCCGGTACCCCCGCTGCCCGAATTGCCCCATACAGTCTCTTTGAAGCCGCGCGCCGTGCTGCTCGGCTTCAGCGTGGTTCCGCCAACGGCGGTGACATAACGGGACGCGGCAGGATAGGCGGTCGCGTAGCCGCCATCCCCCGCCGACGCCGTGATAGCCACACCGGGGTGGTTGAAATACAGCCGGTCGTAGGTTGCGTCCGAGGACGACGGCCCGGCGCCGTAACTGTTCGACACGAACCTCGCGCCGAGGCGGACCGCCCTGTTGACCGCCTTGCCAAGGTCGCTGATGTTGGCAGACGAGGCTTCGACGAGCAAGATATGGCACTTCGGGCAGATCGCGGAGACCATGTCCAGGTCAAGAGAGATCTCTCCGGCCCAGTCCGAGTCGGCCCTGGGATAGCTGGTGCCGCCTTTCTGGTTGACCTTCCTGAAGCAGCCGTTCGAGGTGCCGCAGGATGGCAGGCCGTACGTGCGGCGGTAGGTAGCCAGATCGGATTCCGCCTTCGGGTCGTCGTAGGCGTCCACGACGGCCACGGTGTGGCCCGAGCCCCGGCTGGCGTTCAGGCCGTAGGCGTGCCGCAGGAGAGCCGGGCTGTATCCGAAGGGTGTCGAGGGACGCGCGGGACTGGGGCCGTGGTAGGTGTCCATGTCGGTGATCTTCATGCCGAAGCACGCCGCCTGACCAGGGTGGGGACGTGCGGCGCAGGCAGCGCGCAGGTCAACGTCTCCGTCGCCATCCGGGTCCGCGGTTCGCGGGGCGAACGGGGAGCCCGATCGGCCAGGGGCCTGGCGCGCGTGCGCGGAAGGATCGGTGAACATCAGGCCGCCGGCCGCCGCCGCCGCCGCGGCGGTAATTGCCGCGGCCTTACGCCATGTCCCGCTGCTGACGTGGATTTCAGTAACGTGCATTGTCGTCGCCCCCCAATCAGAATTTAATCCGGACAAAGCTGTGGTTCGCAGAACAGCGGTCATATGGACGACTGGCGAACCGGCACCATTGACCCAGCTACCGGGGGGTGGCAGGACTCTAGTCAACCGCCGAGGGCAAGGTCAGCCATTTAGCCAACCTGTGACCACAGAGCCATCGACGTGGACGAGCCGAGCCGGCGGCCCGAGGTCTTCCAGCCACCCGGTTGCGCGGGCGCGTTGTGCCGGACGTGGCGAGCCCGCCGCTCACCCGGGCGCGCGGGCGCGTTGTGCCGGACGTGGCGAGCCCGCCGAAGGAACTGCGGTCGATCGAATACGAGCACACCGACGCCGGAACGAAAATCGCAGCGAAGCGCGGGGCCCACGATTGACATCGCGATGGCCTTGCTGCAAGCCTGCCGCTGCATCACCCCGGTGCCGAACCCGACGGCTTTTCAGGGTTCGCCCCTGCCTACCCACACGGCCAGTCGGGCGGGGGAGTGACCGTGCCCGCCGCGCCCCTGCCCCGGGAGTACTGGCTTTCGAGTTTCCGCGCCCCCGAGGGCCGCGAGACCGGGCGCGACCTGTGGTGATGATCTGGGTCTGCCGGGCCTGCGGCAAACTGTGCGGGCAGTTTAGAACCTGACGGCCGCTTCAGACGGCCTTAGGTCGCTGATGTCCTGCTGGCACCACTCGCGAGCGGCCAGGCTCGGCCTCTCCAGTAACGAGCCGAACCTGGCCGCCCATGCCCCCAGCTACTTAGCGCAGATGGCGTAAGCAGAGAGCGGCGGGCCGGCGGGGAAGTCCGTGCTTTCGGCTGTCCACCCATTTCCCGAGCTGCCTTCCTCGCCCGATGGCGCATTAATGACAGGCAGTGAATCAGCCCCGCCTATGTGGGTATTGCTTGACCAGCCACCGCCGAGCACATACGGGTGATCATCCGGGCACATTGCGGTTGACTGGCCATTCTGGCCAGTGGGCCCAGTCACGACTGTCACGTCCAGGCCGTTTGGCCCTGCCGTTGATGGTCCCGCCGGGCCAGTCGCACCAGCCGGTCCTGCTGGGCCTTGCGGTCCTGCCGCGCCTCGGGATCCTGTCGCGCCCTGCGGCCCTGCCGGACCAGTCGCACCCTGTGGCCCGGTCTGATTCCAGTTCAGGCCGGTCTCGCCCTTGACGCACGCCTGGCCCGCGCCAGTGTCGATCACGCGGAGCGTCCCGAGTTTCGTGCCATAGCAGCCATGGATGACCCCGCCGCTGTCCGGAATGGATGCCAGCGCGGTGCCGGTGATCCCGAGCACTGCCGCAGCCACGGCCGTGGTGGTGACGATTTTCCTCATGAGTGATCGCTTCCTTTCTTCTTTCCTTTCCTTTCCTTTCCTTGGGTGCAGGTTTCTACGTGGAGGGGAAGGCCGCACGCGGGCGATGGCTGCCTACGAGACTGCTGAATAGCGCCTTTAGTGATCACTCCGCAGAGTTCTGACCTGCGAACTCATAAAAGCAATTGGTCGAATTTGAGCTTTGTTGATCAGCCTCGTAGGCGCGCGCCGTGGCTCTCCTGTTCGATAGGACGCGCCGCACAGCTTCGGCGGTTACCTGGCGTCCTCGGACTAACGGCGTGGCACCATTTACGTAAGTACTCGGAAATCCTGTGACGGAGTCGTCGGCGTCCCACGGACCGGCGGGCTTTGACACGCTGGCGCGTGGTGCGTGATTTGCGCTTGGTGAGGGTGTTTCCTTGCTGCGTGGCTGTTGCGGCAGGTGTTGTCCTGGATCTGGCGGATGCTGAGGCGTCGCCCGAGGATGTGCTGGCTGCGGCGCTGGAGGCGAACCAGGAGCTGGCGCGGCTGGCGGGTGAGCTGCGCGAGGAGAACGCCCGGTTTCGGGAGGAGAACGCGGAGCAGGCGGCTGAGCTGGAGCGGCTGCGCGCTGACCTGGCGGTTTTGCAGCGGATGGTATTCGGGAGGTCGTCGGAGCGGGCGCGGCCGGGGCCTGCTGGCGGTGAGGATGAGGCCGGCGGTGACGGGGAGCGGGGCCGGGCCGGTGGCAAGGGCGGCAGGCGCGGCCCGGGGGCCCGGGCGGGGCGGCGGGATTACTCGCGCCTGCCGCGGTTCAAGGTGGTCTGGGACTTTCCCGGGGGCGGGTACTGCTGCCCGGAGTGCGGGGAGCCGTTCACGCCGCTGGGGGATCATCTGTCCGGGGAGCAGCTGGACTGGCTGGTGATCGTGCGGGTGCGGGCGGACTGCCGCCGCCGCTACCGGCGGGCCTGCGATTGCCGGGTGCCCGCCACGGTGATGGCGCCCGGCCCGCCGAAGGCGATCGGCAAGGGCCTGTTCACCAACGGGTTCATCGCGATGCTGCTGACCGAGCGGTTCGCCGCGGGGCGGAGCATGAACTCGCTGGTGACCGGGCTGGGCAGGCAGGGCGCACAGATCTCGCCCGCCACCTTGGCGGGCACCTGCGCGCAGGCCGGGGCGCTGCTCGTCCCGCTGGCAGAGGCGATCACGGAGCGGTCGCGGGGCTCGTGGCACCTGCACGCCGACGAGACCACGTGGCGGGTCTTCGCCCCCCGTGACGGGGACGGGCCGGCGAAATGGTGGCTGTGGGTGTTCCTCGGCCCGGACACCGTCTGCTTCGTGATGGACCCGACGAGGTCCGGCGCGGTCCTGGCCCGCCATGCCGGGCTCGACGGGAAGACCGGGCAGCTCACCGACGGCGAGGACGGGCCGCGGCGGCTGGTGCTGTCCACCGACTTCTACAAGGTGTACGAGTCCGCGGGCAAGAAGGCGGACGGCCTGGTCAACCTCTACTGCTGGGCTCACCTGAGACGGCATATAGTCCGGGCCGGCGACGCGAACCCGGTCCAGCTCGGGCACTGGACGGGCACGTGGCTGGGCCGGATCCGGGATCTTTACGCCGCCCACGATGAGCTCATGGCCGCCTGGGCCGGTACCGCCGCGCCAGCGCCACAGGAGAAAGAGCCGGCCGCGGCCGGCTGGAGAAGGCATACGCCGCCTGGGATGACGCAATCACGGTCATCGACCAGGCGCGGAAGAAGCAGATGCAGGCCCCGGGCCTGCAGGAACCCGCGAAGAAAGCGCTCGCCACCCTAGACCGCGAATGGGACGGCCTGGCCGCGCACCGCGACTACCCGATGGTATCGCTGGACAATAACGCCGCGGAGCGGATGATCAGAGGCCCGGTCGTGACCAGGAAGAACGCCCGCGGCTCCCATAACGGCGACACTGCGCGGAACGCCGCCGTGATCTGGACCGTCACCGCCACCGCCCAGATGGCCGGCCTCAACATCGTGACCTATCTCACCGCCTACCTCGACGAATGCGGACGCAACGGCGGCAAGCCGCTCACCGGCCCGGCACTCGAACCGTTCCTGCCCTGGAACGCCAGCCCCGAACACCTCCGCACCTGGGCACGGCCTCCGCCTGCCCGATAAATCCCCGGGATAACCGCCTCCACCGGCGTAGCCGTCGTCAACGGTCACGCCGGCAGTCAGCATGCCCTCTCACAGGACTTCCGAAGACTTACCCATTTACTGCCGCGCATTTGCTCCGGGGAACCCAGCACGTCTTCGCATTCAAATGATCAGGAAGGCAGGCAGATGGCACGCAGGACAGGCGAGCACGCCCGGATCGACGCCCACCGCAACCACCGGCAGATCGGGCCGGTTGCGCCCGGCGCGACCCGGCAGGACGCGGAATGCGCCACGTCGGTCAGTACCCAGGCCCCGGCCGGCAGCGTGGAACGTCCCCCCGGGGCGCCCTGTACAGCACCGAGGAAACATCGCCGAGGACGCACGGCACGACAACCGCAGCGGGAGGCAAGTAAATGGGACCCGGAGACATCCGCGCCGAGGAGGAACGGACGGGAAGGTTCAGGAGGCTGTCGAGTCCCGCCTATGCCGGCGAGATCACGGCAGCCGACCTGGCGCTCATGCTCGACCGGGGCGGCAAGGACACGGCCGCCGCCGCCGCGACGGTCGCGCGCTGGTTTTCCGACGGCAGGATCACCCCGGCGCCCTGCTCGACGCGGCGGTGCCTGCGCCTGCCGCCCCGCAGCCCCGTCAGGTGCAGTGGACCGCTGAGGATGTCAGCAACGCCGCGCCGCAGGAAGTGACGGACGCGATGCACGGCGGCAAGCTCAAGGATGATCAGGGCGTCGGTGACGGCTGGAAGAACGGCCGCCCGCCGTCGTGGCAGTGGAAAGGTGCCGTCTCGCCGGAACAGGAGGCGGACATGCGGCGGGTGAACGAGCGGAAGTGGAACCGGTGGCGATCGGCGGCAGGCTATAGCGGCGACGCGGCCTGACACGCAAGAGACACCCCCGGTCCGCCAGGGCTGGCGGGACCGGGGGGCGTGATGACCGGGGATGCCACGATGGTTTGCCCGGTCACGTCATGGTCAGCGCTCGGCGATGTGCAGCAGCGCGATGTTGTTCACCTCGCCCAGCGGCACGCCCTCGGCGCCCGTGACCGCCAGCCCGCCGCACGTGCAGCGGATGATCACCTCGCCGCAGCCGCGGTCGTGGCACCCGGACAGGACAATCGAGTGCGCAGGCCGGGGCAGGTCCGGGACGGCGGCAATCTCGACGCAGGCGCCGCCGGGATTGCTCTGGCGCGACGTGCGCCACGCCGCGGCGGTCATGATCGTGACGTACCGCTGATCCAGCCGCCGCCGTGGCCCGCAGGCGCGGTCGCGTAATCGGCGCGCATCACGGCGCATTGCTCATTCACAATCTGGGCCGCAGCGCAGATGTCGTCCGCGCCCGCGCGGCTGTTGCCCAGGACATGCCGCAGCGCGGCACCGGCGACTGTGCAGCGGTCGGCCAGCAGCCGATGGTAACCGCCCTGGTCGCCGCTGCCGTCGCGGGCTGGCGGTGGCGGGCTGATCGCCTCGGCCACGGAGCGGGCCAGCACGCGCCACGCTGCCGTAGTCGCCAGCGGGCCGGCCGGTCCCGGGGTGACGTCAGCGGGCGTCCCGGTGGGATCATCAGACATGGGTTCGCCTCCTTCGCAGGCGGATCAAGGGCCCGCTCCGGCGTTCACACCGCTGGTGCGGGCCCGCTCTTTGACCCGAACCTAGGACGTTTATGGGAACGTTCGCAAGGACGTACCTGAATGTTCTTAAGTACGTGCAGGTAGCTAGCTTGATCACGTGACGATCGACCCGGCCGGACGGCTGCCCGCGTACGTGCAGCTAGCTGATCTGCTCGCCGAGCGGATCGGCTCTGGTGATCTGCCGGTCGGCCGGATGCTGCCGAGTGAGAAGGTGCTCCAGCAGGAATACGGCGTCGGGCGGGGAACCGCCCGGCAGGCTGTCGCGGTGCTGCGCGAGCGCGGGCTTGTGGACACCGTGCCGCAGCGGGGAACGTTCGTCATCAAGCGCCCGTAGCGTCACGCAGGCGGGGCAAACCTGGCCATATGCATAACCATTAGCGAAGTTCATGCTTGCATTCACAGGGCCGGCCGCCCTGATCGTAGGCCAGGGTGTGATCTTTGTCGCACCGCGTGGCGGGCCGCCGGCAGCCGGGGAACGTGCAGGTCCGGTCCCGGATTTCGATCAGGTGCCGCAGCCGCGGGGTCAGCTGGTAGCCGGCCGTCTCCCGGTCGTGGGCGCAGCACCCGACGGCCAGCGGATCGATCTTGATCAGCAGGGCCCGGCCGCCCGGCGCCCCGTCACCGCAGGCAGCGCCACCGGGGGGAGCGCCACCGCCGGGAGCATCACCGCGCGGAGCGCCACCGCCAGGAGCATCACCGCGGGGACCGCCACCGCGGGGACCGCCGCCGGGGGGACCGTCACCGGGGGGACCGTCACCGGCGGGACCGTGGCCGGGGGGACCTTGTCCCCGAGCCAGCCTTTGCCGTGTTTTTGGCTGTAGCGGGCGCCGGTGTCGTAGGGGGAGACGATCCGGGCCTTGCCCGGCGGGAGGCCATGCCCGCTGGCCTCCCGCAGGACCACCTTCTCCCCGTGCTCACCGCTGCCGCGGTAGTACTGCTGGATCCAGACCGCCCGCGTGCGTGGCTCCGCCACCGGATGGCAACCCGGCGGGACCCATGGTGATCCTGCCGCGCGGAATGCTGACTGCACGACAGGGATCTGGTCACACGGGTCCCCAAGCCTGGAGCGGAGCCTCATGCAAGCGATTAATGAAGCGCGATTCCGGCCCGTCCGGCCCCGGCCCGCGCATGGACCGGTCGAGACCACGACGGCGGATGGGATGACGAGAATCGGCTGCGCGGATTCGGGCTGCGCTGCCTGGAACCCCCGCCCCTTCGGGGCGCGGTCCGAGTCGCAGTTCTGGTACGACCGGCACATCTCCCAGCCGCTTACGCGCAGTCTTTGGCTGTAAGCCCAGGAAGCAGGTCGGCCTTCGCCCCGGCGCCTGAGCCGACGATCACAGCGACAGTGTTCGTCGAAGCGTGACATATCAGTTACAGTTAGTGTTCACTGGTCATGCTGGAGTAATTACCTTCCAGACCGGAGGGGTTTGAGCGTGGCATGGATGTCCGGCCTGCGACGTCGCGCGAGCGCCGCCGCGGCCGTCTCGCTGGTCGTGACGGCCGGAGCGTTGGCCGTCGCGCTCGCCGCAGCGGCCAGCACCGGCGCGGCGAGCCGGGAGCTGTCGCAACGGCTGGTGCCGGCCGCGCGGCGTCGGGGGTGCTGCTGGAGTACCACACGGCGGAGCAGAATTCACTGCGTGACTATGTGACCAGTGAGCGGCCCGCCGCACTGGCGCCGTTCCGTGTGGCCGCAGGCCTGATCCCTGGGCAGCAGGCCGGGCTGGCAGGACTGGTCCGCGGCTACAAGCCCATGCCTGCCCAGCTCGCTGCGATTACGGCGGCCCAGCGGGCGTGGCTGGCCAAGATCGCAGGACCGCAGCTGGCCCGATGTGCTCGCCCAGACCTGCAACCGGGCCGCTACATCCGGTTGCGCGTCTCAGACACAGGCACCGGCATGGACCGCGCCACCCTTGACCGGGTGTTCGAACCGTTCTATACGACCAAACCAAAAGGCCACGGCACGGGACTCGGGCTCGCAACGGTCTACGGCATCGTGACTCAGGCGGGTGGCAGCGTCCAGATCTACTCAGAGCCCGGGCTCGGCACCACCGTCACTGCCCTGCTTCCCGCCAGCGGGGATGCGGTCGCGCCCGAAAACGTGGCGGCCGCGCCCGCCGTCCGCTACGGCCACGGCCACGGTGAGACGATCCTCCTCGTCGAAGACGAGGAGGATCTACGGGAACTGGCGTGCCGGATCCTGACCCGCAACGGGTACCAGGTATGTGCAGCCACCACTTCACCGGATGCCGTGTGTCGTGCCGGCGATCTCGAGCAGACCATTGACATGCTTCTCACCGACGTGGTCATGCCGGAAATGCTTGGTAACGAGGTCGCCGACCGAGTACTCGCCATGCGCCCGGACCTGCCGGTGCTCTACATGTCTGGGTACGCCCAGCCTTTCCTTGGCACCCGCGGTGCCCTCGACCCTCCGATCGACATCCTCGAAAAGCCCTTTACAGAAGCCACGCTGGTCGCCCGGGTACGTCAAGCCCTCGATCACCGCCGCCAGACAGCATGAACCCTGCTCCTGCTGATCACGAACTCGCGCGGAGTGACGCTTCCGGCGTATCAGCCAGGTCAGCCCCGGTCCGGGTGCGGACACAATCAGATGCGTTCGCTGCCCTCCACGACGAACAGCGCGAGGGTCGGGCACTCGGTAACCGCCTGACGGGCGTGCCGCTCCAGTTCAGCGGGCAAGGGATCTTGATTGATGATCGGATAGCCCCATTCGTCCATCTGGATGCGTTCGGGCAGCAATTCAGCGCAAACGCCGTGGCCAGAGCAGGTAATGGGGTTAACACGCACTCGCAGGTCCATCTCATTTCCAATCGCGATTGCCCGGTGGGACGTCGGGCACAGGCAAAAATGGCCGTTGATCCATCGCGCTGCAGCGGCCCTGGTCGTGGCTGCGCTCTTCATGTGCGAACACAATGAGCGCGCTCCTGACGAACCTGACGGTCCCGTCCGGGTGATGGCACGCGCCACGCCGTTCGACCAGGCTGGCCCAGCGCAGCAGGTTGGCCCGCATCTGCGGCTCCGGCCGCAGGTCAGCGACTGCGGCCAGAGCGCCCGCGATGCGTGGCAGTGCGTTGATGCACGGACCGCATTGCCCGGCGGACTCCAGCGCCAGGTAACGGACCACGTTGGCGCTCTCGGCCAGGCCGCACCAGCCTGCGGGCAGCGCGGCGAGGACACCCGCGCCTACCGCGGCACCCAGCGGGCCAAGCGCCGCGTTGGCCAGCGGCAGCGACGCCGCCTGGATAGTCGGGAGCCAGGTGCCGTGATACCCCCCGATAAGCACCGCCTGGGTGGCGGGTGCGTCCAGGGGAAGAAGGCTCCGCAGCGGGGTGCCGATCGCGGTCTCGATGACCTGGACGGGCCTGTCCAGGGTGTGAATCGTGCAGATCATGCTGCCCGGCTCGTCCGGAGTTCCCACGTCGCGGAACCAGGCAGGGCCGTGCCGGGCGATCAGGGCAAGATGCGCCAGGGTCTCGACATTCTGGACCAGGGTCGGCGCGCCGCCGACGCCGCGCTCCGACACCGGCGGCCGATTGAACCTGGGCAGCGCGTTCCCGCCGGAGATCCGGCTCGCGAGGGCCGTCTTCTCACCGGCCAGAAAGCGCGTGGGCGCTTCAACGAGGCGGACGGCGACGCGATCGACGCAGCGGCCGGTCCGCTCGGCGATGGCGTTGCGCAGGCTCCGTAGCAGCTCTGGGTCGCGGTGCACGTACAGGTATGCCCGCCGCGCGCCGACAGCCTCGGCGGCGAGTTGAAGCCCGTCGAGCACCAGGTGCGGGGAGACCGATAGCAGCGTCTTGTCCTTGGCGCTCGCCGGCTCGCTCTCCGCGCCGTTGGCGACGACCACTGGTGGTTCGCCGGCGGCACGCACACCTTGAAGCTTGCGGTGGGTTGGGAATGCGGCGCCGCCGCGTCCGGTGAGGCCGGCCGCGTCCGCGGCCGCTATCAGTCCAGTGCCGTCCTGGTAGGGCAGCGGTCCGTGTGTATCAACATGCTGGTCCAGGTCAGCCGGCAGGTGTGGCCGCCGGCAACAGCCCGCCGAGTCCCACGGCCTGTTCGCCCGCGCCGGGATGTCCGGCGATGTCTTTGCTGAGCGGCACCTGTGATTCGTCTCCATTCACGGGATCGTCCGGTGCGTTGTGGCGGGTGGCACGTCGGCCGGAGGCGGTCCGGCTACATCGGGCCCGGCGGCTTGATCTTCTGGTGCTGTATGGGTCTCGGCCAGAATCGCGGCGAGGCGGCGGTCGCGCGGCACGGCCCGGATAGCGGCGGCCAGCCGCCAGCCCGTTGCCACGCCGACGGCGGCGACGCACGCACATGTCAGGCCGAGTTCCCAGCCAGAGCGCAGGTCGGTACCCGCGCCGAGGCCGTGAATGAGGGCGACAGGCCACGCCGCAAAGGCGAGCCAGTGAATCGCCAGCCACGTGCGATGCCCTATCCGCTGCCGCACCGCACTGGTGATGATTATTGCGGCGAACAGGTCGGTGGATACCGCGCCGAGGCCGATCCACACAGGCTGGTAGGCCGAGACGAACGGGACGAACACGGCGGCCACGCTGATGGTCACCGAAGGATCGACGACCGCCGTCAGCACATGGACGGCCACGAACGCCACGGCAAGCAGCGAGATGTTGCGATGCAGGCCTTCGGCCCCGAATCTCGGTAGCCCGGACAGGCGTCCCTTCTGGTCGACAAGAACGCCGAGGACGATCACAATTGTCAGCAGCAAGACGCTGAATATTCCGGTGGCCCTGCCCGTGTGCCATAGCGCGATCCCTGACGCGGCCGAGGTCATGCCCCACCCCCAACGGGCCCTGCATTGCCATCCGCATGGCCGCGATCTCCCCGTAATGAAAATATTATCCTCGGCACGGGCACGAAATCAATCACACATACGGGAAGTACGGGAAACTTATGGCCGGGCCAATATGAGTCAAATAGGGAGGCATCGTAAATGACGCTATAAATACCCGCAAGGGGACAAATAAGCGTCTGGATCGCCAGGCCACCCGGCGATCCTTACCACGGAGCCGTCGGCGCGTACCAGCCGCGCCGGCAGGCCGAGGTCTTCCAGCCACCTGGGTGCGCTGGCGCCCCGGATGATCGCCGCCGTGCTTGCCGTGTTGGCGTCGACGCAGGTCGCTGCGGCCACGCTCACCGTCCGCCAGCACGACTGCACCGACTGGCCGGTGACCGGATCCACAATGTGGTGGACCCTGCGGCCATCACGCGACCACGCGCGCACGGTCGTGCCGGAGGTGGCGAGCCCGCCGCTACGGATGGTCACGGTCTGGCCTGGAGCATCGGCCGGCGCCGCGTGGTCGTCCGTCACCCGGATCTGCCATCCTCCGCCCGGTCCGGGACCTGCCGTCGCGACATCCCCGCCGAGGCTGAGCAGGACTCCACAGCCGAGAGCACTGGTTGCCCGCGCGGCACACAGGTCTGACGCCCACGCCTTGGCGGTCGCGCCGAGATCGAGCAGGATCCCGGCGGGAAGCTGGACAAGCCGACGGACCGGGTCGAAACGGATCCGCTGCCATCCGGGTAGCGGCGCCGCTGCAGCGGGCAGCCGAATGCTGGCGGGGTTGATCTCGCCAAAGTCGCGGTCATAACCGAGTTCGATCAGCGCTTGCCCACAGGTGGGATCGACGTCCCCAGCGGTAAGCTCCGCCGCGCGCAGGGCAACCTTGAGCGCCTCGGCGAACAACTCGCTGACCTGGGCAGGCGTACCAGAGGCGGCGTTCAGCCTGGACAACTCCGAGTCGTCACGGAATCTGCTGCAGGCCAGATCGATCTGCGCCAACTGGGCGTCGACCAATGAGCGTGCGGCCGTGAGCGCGTCATGCTCGGTGACCACAAGCGTGGCTGTGGTGCCGAACACGGGAAAGGTGGCGCTCGCCTCAGTCGCGTCGGCCACGGCACCTCCGAGGCGGTGAGGTCATGAGATGCACGCCGGTGCCTGCGCAGACCCCATTCACCATCACAGCGTATTCACCCGGCAAGGCGGCTTGCTGCAGGCCTTCACGTACCTTGCGCTGCTGACACGGTTATGCACGTCATCCGCGGAGCGCAAGGAGGATCACCGCGAGGCATGTCATGCCGCTCATCCGGTCGACGCGGAGCACATGGGTCAGTCGCTCTGGTTTTCTGAGAGCCGCGCGGCAAAGGCGGCGGCTTGCTTGCGCCGTCGCATGCCCAGCTTGGTGAGCAGCGATGACACATAGTTCTTGGCGATCTTTTCCGGCAGAAACATCCGCTCGGCGATCTGCCGGTCGGTCAGGCCCTCGCCGATCAATTCCAGGACCCGCTTCTCCTGCACGGCCAGCGCCGACAGGGGATCGGCGCTGGCCATCCGCTCCCGCAGCCGTTCCGTCACCTGAAGCGCCGCGCGCGCATCGAGCGTCGACTGCCCAGCGGCCACCACGCGCACCGCGCTGACCAAGTCGGAGCCGCATGTCTGCTTCAGGACGTAGCCCGCGGCACCAGCCATGATCGCACCGAGGAGTGCCTGATCATCGCCAAAGGAGGTGAGCATCAGGCAGGCGGTCTCGGGCAGCTTCGAGCGGATCTCGCGGCAGACCAGCACTCCGTCGCCGTCGGGCAGTCGCACGTCGAGCACGGCGACGTCCGGCCGCAACGCCGGAATCCGGCCCAGCGCCTCGGCCACCGTCCCGGCCTCGCCGACCACGTCGATGTCCGGTTCGGCGGCCAGGAGATCCCGCACACCCCGCCGGACGATCTCGTGATCGTCAAGGAGAAACACGCTGATCCGCTCCTGCGCTCCAGCGGTCTCGTTCATCTGCAGCCCCGTTCCGCACCTCGACGATGATCATGTGCGGGGAGAGACCTGCCGACGCACTCTCAGCGGTTACTGCCTCTCATCCGCACACTATTCGTAACCATGCTACTTTTCGTAAGTATGCGCATACTAATAGTAACATCAGCACGTTCGGAGGCGACATGACATATCCGGCAGTAGGTGCCCTCCGGCCGGTAGGCGACTGCCCCGGACGGACGGCGCATCAGGGCCGGCCCGTGGCGTCCTGTCCGAATCGAAGGCGTTGACGCCGTGACGGGCAGCCCGGGTGGCCAGCGGGTGCTGGTCGTCGATGACGTTGAGGAGATGCGGACCGTGATCCGCCGCGCGCTCAGCGCCTCTGGGTACGAGGTCGATGTCGCGTCAACGGTCACCGAGGCGCGCGGAATGGACCCAGCCGGGTACGACGCGGTGCTAGTCGACGCCAATCTCGGCGCTGAGCGGGGCATCGACCTGGTTGAAGCGCTGCGGTCAGCAGACCCGACCGCGGCGGCGCGGTGCCTGGTGATCACCGGCGGAAGCGTCGACATGCTTCCCGACGGCGTCGCGTGCCTGGCCAAACCGTTCCGGATGGGTGAGCTGCTCGAGGCGGTGCGCAAGCTGCACCAGCCGGATACGCTCACAGCACCCGATGGGCGGGCAGGCATCAGAACCGATTCCGGTGCGCCGCGGCCGGCGCCAGGACCGGCGGGCAGGCGCCAGCCGGTTGCCGACGAGCCCCGGACATGGCAGTTGCTGGGCGTCACCCGCCAGATTCGCGAGCGCGAACGCCATGAGCTTGCCGACTTTCTTCACGACGGCCCGATCCAGGACCTCACCGCTGCCACGCTCGAACTGCAAATGCTGCGCCGGTCGGCGTCATCTGGTCAGGTTGCGCACTTCGGCGCGGTACAGCAGCGGCTGGATTCGGCAGCCGGATCACTGCGCTGGCTGGTCGATGGGCACTGGCCGTTCCTGCGGCCCGAGACGCAGCTGGCCGCCGCGCTACAGCAGCGGACCGCGTGGCTGCTCGCCGCGCCGGTTACCGTGGGTGCCGACGAGCTGCCACCGGGGCTGTGCGCGATCGAAGTGCTCATCATCGTCGACGTCGTCGAGCTGATGCTGCTGGGGATGGTGCCCGCTGGCCTGCCAGCGCGGGCACGGGTCGCGGTGCGGGCCGGGGAGCGGCTGATCCAGATCGAGCTGACGATCACGTCTGCCGCGGAGCATGACCACGCGATCGGCGACCCGGCAACGGCGAAGGCATCGCTGGACCGACTGGCCTCGGCGCTGCGGGCCAGCGCGCACAATGAATTCCTTGACCAGATCTGGCGGGCCAGAATCGACCTCCAAAGGGCAGGCGCCGCAGTGCCCCAACAGTAGCCGCAGTGCCCCAACAGTAGCCGCAGTGCCCCAACAGTACGGTTGCGACCCGGCGGGGTTGGCGGCCGATGGGTCATGACGCGCCGGAGGGGGCGTGGCTCCTGCCGCTGCTGTGTGCGGGGGGGGTGCGCGGGCCGGTGAGCCGCTGGGTGGGGGTGTGGCCGTGGGTCGTGGCGGCCCGGTGCGCCGGGGTGGCGGTGTGAGTGGGGTCCGGCAGATTGACGGCCAATGCCGCGGCGCCGGCGATGCTGGTGACAGCGATCGCGGTGGTGAGGCCGGCGAGGCGGGCACGGCCGCGGGTCCGGCCGCGAATGCCGCGGGCTGCGGCGGTCAGGGGCTGGCCGCTGGTGCGGGACAGGTGGGTGAGGCTGTCTGCCAGGATCGCCTGGATCGTCCTGATTTTCTCCTTTACGTTGATCATCATTTCCTTGCACCCTTCGTATGTTATCTCTCACTCTAAGTCACACGCGGGCATTGTCCCCGTTCCGGACGGAGCGTCGGCGTCGCGATGATGCGCACATCCAAGCCCCAGGCACATAAGGCGCCCGGACGCTGTCGCCGATTACTCAACGTATGATACTTTTTACTTATAGTAGCGACTCAGCATTGCCGGTCCAGGCGGGCGAGGTGGGAGGAGCCTGAGCGTGTCGCCGTTCCTGGGCTTCGGGGGGGATCAGATGGTGGGCAGGGTGAGGCGAGAAAACGTGGGCACCGAGCGCTCTGAGCCGGTCGCGATCGTCGAGTCGTCTCACGACGCGATCATCGGCGTCACGCTGCAGGGCATCATCAGCAGCTGGAACCCGGCCGCGGCCCTGCTCTACGGCTACGCCGCGGGAGAGATCGTAGGCCACGACGTGGGGGTGCTCTACCCGCCGGAGCGGCGCGCCGAGGAGGCAGAGTTGCTGCGGCGGATCGTCGCCGGCGAGGAAATCGGGCGATTCATGACCAATCGGGTTCATAAGGACGGGACGCTTATCGCGGTGTCGTCGACCGTGTCGCCGATCATGGACCGGGCTCGGGCCATCGTGGGTGCCTCCACGGTGTCCAGGAGGTGCACCGAGCTGCAGGATGCCCGGGACGAGTTCGAGGTGCGGGTGAGCGAGGAGCGCGCCGGGGCCCAGGGCGCCCAGGACCAGTTGGACAGGAGGCAGGGCATCGAGCGCCGCGCGGCTCAGCGCGACAAGGCGACTGTCGCGGCACAGCTGCAGCAGGCCCAACGGCTGGAGAACCTGGGTCAGCTTGCCGGCGGGGTCGCGCACGATTTCAACAACCTCCTCGCGGTGATCCTCAACTACGCCTCCTTCGTCTCCGAGGAACTGGGCGCCGCGACCCAGTCCGATTGGGCGCTGCGATGCCAGACGGCCTGCAGCGACACAAGGCAGATCCAGCGGGCGGCCGAACGGGCCGCCGAGCTCACCCACCAGCTGCTCGCCTTCGCGCGCCGGGAGGTGGTACGGCCCCAGGTCCTCAACCTCAACAACGTCGTCGCCTCCGTGGAGGACATGCTGCGCCGGACCATCGGCGAGCACGTTGAGCTGGTCACCTCGCTGGCCAGCGAGCTGTGGCCTGTCCTGGCGGACCCAGGCCAGCTCGAGCAGGTGCTGGTCAACCTGGCGGTCAACGCCCGCGACGCCATGCCAGGCGGCGGCACGCTGACCATCGACACCGGCAACGTCACCGTGGACGCCGACGCCATCGCGGGCGGATCGCCGGCGCAGCACGGAAGGAACGTGCGGCTGCGGGTCAGCGACACCGGCACGGGCATGCCCGCCGACATTGCCGAACACGCCTTCGAGCCGTTCTTCACCACGAAAACCAAGGGTGCGGGAACCGGGCTTGGCCTGTCCACCGTCTACGGGATCCTCGCCCAGGCCGAGGGCCACATCCGCATCTACTCCGAACCAGGGCACGGGACCACGTTCAGCATCACCCTGCCCGTCGCAGATCAGGCCGCCCCTCCCATCGCCGAGCCCGCGCCTTACTACCGGACTCCCAAAGGAGAGACCGTCCTGGTCGTCGAGGACGAGGAAGCCCTGCGTGAGGTGACCGAGCGGATCTTCACCCGCAACGGCTACCACGTGGTCACCGCCGCCAACGGCCCGCAGGCGCTCGACATCGCCCGTCACCACAACGGAGAGATCCACCTGCTCGTCACCGACGTTGTCATGCCGCACATGCTCGGCAAGGAGGTCGCCGACAAGCTGGCGGCGATCAAGCCCGGTATCGAAGTGCTTTACATGTCCGGCTACGCCCGGCCCGTCCTCGCCTCCCAGGGCAGGCTCGACCCCGGCGTGGCCCTCGTGGAGAAGCCCTTCTCCGAGGCGGACCTGCTCGCCATGGCCGGACAGGTACTCAACGGCCACTTCCGGGGGTTCACGACCATCCAAGGCACCGAGTAGTTGTGAGATGCCAATTATGTCTCCTGGGGTTATGTCTGCTGGGGGCGGTACGGCGAAACCTGCGAGCCAGGTTGGGACCGGTCAGGAGCGGCCGCCCCGTCCAGCACCGGACTTCCGGTTGCTGTTCGAATCAGCCCCCGTGTCGTTCATGGTGCTTGACCCCGATCTGGTGATCATCGCGGCCAGCGACGCCTATCTGCGGGACACCATGACCAGGCGCGCCGACATCGTCGGCAGATACGTCTTCGATGTGTTCCCCGACAATCCCGATGACCCCGAGGCGGACGGCGTGGCAAACGGCCGCGCCTCCTTTGACCGGGTACGCCAGAAGCTGGTGTCCGACACGATGGCGGTCCAGCGGCACGAGGTCAGACGGCCAGCACCAGGCGGCGGGTTCGAAGCCCGGTACTGGAGCCCGGTGAACTCGCCGGTGCTCGGGCCCGACAACAGGCTTGCCTACATCGTCCACCGGGTGGAGGACGTCACCGAGTACGTGCGGCTCAAGGAACAACAGGCCGAGCGTCAGCACCTGACGGAAGACGTGCAGCCACGCACCCACGTCATGGAGGCGGAAATCCTCGCCCGCTCGCGGGAGCTGCAGGGGGCCGACTGGGCGCTCCGGCGACCGGCCGCGGAGTCCGAGAGGTTGCTGGAGTCGGCACCCGACGCCATCGTAGACGTCGACCAGGCCGGAGTGATCCGGCTGGTCAACCGGCAGGCGGAGTTGCTGTTCGGCTATGAGCGGCAGGAGCTGATTGGCTCGCCCATCGAGGCACTGATACCCGAGTCATCCCGCGGTGTTCACCCGGGGCACCGTGAGACCTACATCGCGGATCCTCGGACGCGGCCCATGGGCGCGGGCGTGGAGCTGAGTGCCCGGCGCAGGGACGGCACGGAGGTTCCGGTCGAGATCATCCTGTCGTCCATCGACTTCGAGGAGGGGCTGCTGGTCAGCGCGGCCGTGCGTGACATCACCGAGCGCAAGAAGGCCGAGGCGTCACTCCGGCGGCTGGCCGCGATCGTGGAGCAGGCCGACGACGCGATCTTTACCAAGACAGTGGATGGCGTCATCACGGGCTGGAACAGCGGAGCGGAGCGTCTGTACGGCTACACGGAAGGGGAGGTCCTGGGAAGGCCGGTGTCCCTTCTCGCCCCGCCTGGCCACGGCGATGAAATGCCCGAGATGCTCAGAGAGGTCGCCTCGCGCAGGACGACGGTCCGCCGCGAAACGGCCCGGATGTGCAAGAACGGGACGCTGGTCGACGTTGCTGTGAGCCTGTCGCCCATCCTCGATGCGGCGGGCGAGGTCACTGAGGTTGCGACGATCGCCAACAACATCACCGAGCGCAGGCGCGCCGCTGATGCCCTGGCCGAGCGGAGCCGCCAGCTCGAAGCCTCAAACGCGGAACTGGAGCAGTTCGCGTATGTCGCCTCTCATGACTTGCAGGAGCCGCTTCGCAAGGTGGCCAGTTTCTGTCAGCTGCTGGCCCGCCGCTACGAGGGCAAGCTCGACGAGCAGGCCGATCAATACATCGCCTACGTGGTTGACGGCGCCAGCCGCATGCAAGACCTGATCAACGATTTGCTGATGTTGTCCCGGGCGGCAGGGTGCATGAGGAGACCGTCGAGGTGGACTGCAACCAGGTCGTGGAACGGGTGCGCATGGACCTGGCCGGCGCCATCGAACAGTCGGCAGCCCAGGTTGTGGTGACGGGCACGTTGCCGGTCGTGCGGGGCGAGCGGGCGCGGCTGGTGCAGATGTTCGAGAACCTCGTGGCAAACGCCATTAAGTTCCACGGTACGGAGCCCCCGCGGGTCGAAATCTCCGCCTCGCGGAACGGTGCCGAATGGCTGTTCACCGTAGCCGACAATGGCATCGGTATCGAACCCCAGTACGCGGACCGCATCTTTGTTATCTTCCAGCGGCTCCACGGCCGGGGTGAGTACCCGGGAACCGGGATCGGGCTCGCGCTCTGCAAGAAGATCGCCGAATCTCACGGTGGGAGAATCTGGTTCGACTCCCGGCCAGGTGAAGGCGCCACGTTCTACTGGACCATGCCGGCGGACGTGGAGCCATGAGCGCAACGCCCATAGGGGTTCCCATCGACATCCTGCTGGTGGAGGACGATCCCGGGGACGTCGTGCTCACCGAGGAGGCGCTGAACGATGGCAAGATCCGCAACAACGTCCACGTTGTGGGTGACGGGGTGGCGGCCATGGCTTTCCTGCGGCGCGAGCCACCATACGCCGGCGCCGTCAGGCCCGACATGATGCTGCTCGACCTGAACCTGCCGAAGAAGGACGGCCGGGAGGTGCTCGCCGAGGTCAAGGCCGATCCCGACCTTCGCAGGATCCCGGTCGTGGTCCTCACCACGTCCAGCGCCGAGGAAGACATCCTTCGCAGTTACGATCTGCACGCCAACAGCTATGTGCAGAAGCCCGTTGACCTGCGCCAGTTCATACGCGCGATCCAATCCATCGACGAGTTCTTTGTCACCGTGGTCAGGCTGCCACCGCGATAGCTGCCGGCTCGGGCCGGGCTCCGTCCCCTGCGAGAGGGGCTTAGCTGAGCGGGGCAGTGGCAGGGATGAGCAATGTGACCGTCGTCCCCACCCCAGGTGCCGACTCCACATCGACTCGTCCACCCCAGCGCCCCATGATCCCGTGCACGACGGCCAGGCCGAGGCCCGTGCCCTGGCCTACCTCCTTGGTGGTGAAGAACGGATCGAAGATACGGTCGAGGATGTCGCTTGGGATCCCCGTGCCGGTGTCATGAACACGCAGCCGCGCGTACCCGCGCGCCGCACTGTCGCGGTCGGCATCATCGACGCTGTCCGTGCCGATCGTCAACCGCCCGCCACCGGGCATGGCATCGCGGGCGTTGTCGGCCAGGCTGACCAGGATCTGTTCGACATGGCTGCGGTCGGCGAGAACAGGAGGCAGATCCGCGGCGAGGCTGACTTCCAGCGCGATTTCACATCCGATCCTTGCGGACAGCAGTTCCTGGGCGCCTTGGATGACATCGTTCAGGTGGATGACCTGAGGTCGCACGAAGTCTTGTTCGGCGAAGGTCGTCAGCTGCCGGGTCAGCTCTACGGCGCGTTCAGCGGCTTGCCGGATATGCTCCACGTCCTGGCGCGTCTGCTCCCAGCGGTCGGCGCAACCAGTGGTTGCGTCAGGCAGTGCCTCTACCACGAACGCCACGTAGTTCAAGATGACCGCGTGCAGATTGTTGAACTGGTGGGCCATGCCGCCGGCGAGCCGGCCTACCTTGGCCATCTGTTGCGCTTGCTGAAGCTCATGCTCGATCAGTTTTCGCTCTATGGCGTAGTGGATGGTCTTGGCCAGCATCTCCGCCTCAATACGGCCCTTGACGAGGTAATCCTGGGCTCCCTCGCGGACCGCGGACAGGGCGAGGGTCCGGTCGTTGTTGCCGCTGACGACCACGACAGGGATCCCCGGCGCGCCGTGGAGGATCGCTTCGACCGCCTCCAGGCCTTGGCTGTCGGGCAGGCCCAGATCGACAAGCGCGCAGTCAGCCCAATCACCGATGGCGGTAAACGCGACATCTGCCAGCATTCCGGCCTGCCGCCACTCGGCGTCAACGCCCGCCTCTTCGAGCATTGCCTGGATAAGATACGCGTCCGCCGGGTCGTCTTCGACAAGCAGCAGCCGCAGCGGCGTTGGTCCGTCGTTGCCGCCCGCGGCCTGCGGCCCGCTCCGTAGCCCGCGTAGTGGTTCCATGTCAGCGTTGGACCCGGCTTCTTTTGCGGCGCGCTTCTCGCATGATCCCGCGACCGCGCGGGTCGAGCCGCCTGCCTGCCTGCCTGCCTGCCTGCCTGCGTACTAAGAGTAAAACAATTATTACTTAGCGTAAAGATAACAGGTCCTGAGTTCCAGGCGTGACGGCTGGCCCTGGCCAGGACGTGCCAGGCCTGGGACTGAGCGCCAGCGGCGGTGCCATCGGTTGAGCATGCGCGATGGCGACCGCCGCCCCGGACACGCGAGCTTGGCGGTTACGCTGCGCCCATAGCTCGCAGGCCCGCTAGAGCCGCGCGCCGACGATCTCGGTCAGATCCGCGAGCCTGGACGAGTAGCCCCACTCGTTGTCATACCAGCCGAACACCTTGACCAGCTCGCCTGAGGCCTGCGTCAGCGGGGAGTCGAACACGCACGATGCGGGGTCGCCGATGATGTCACGGGACACGAGCGGGTCGGTGCTGTAGCGCAGGACGCCACTGAGCCCGGCGCCGGCCGCCTCCTCGAAAGCGGCGTTGACGTCGCCGACTGTGGCCTCGCGCGCGAGCACGGCAGCCAGGTCGGTGAGGGATCCGTCCTCGACAGGAACGCGGACCGCGACGCCGTCGAGCCGGCCAGCCAATTCTGGGATGACGAGACCGGCGGCGCGGGCGGCGCCCGTGCTTGTCGGCACCACGTTCACCGCGGCCGAACGGCCCCGCCGAAGGTCCTTGTGGGGCCCGTCAAGCAGCATCTGGTCGCCGGTGTATGCATGGATCGTGGTCATGAATCCCTTGACCAGGCCGAACGCGTCATTCAGCACCTTGGCCATCGGGACCACGCAGTTGGTGGTGCAGGACGCGTTCGAGACCACGTCATGGTGCTCCGGGTCGTAGTCGTTGTCGTTGACCCCGACGACGACGGTGAGGTCGGCGCCCTTTATCGGGACCGAGACCAGCACCTTTCTGGCGCCTCCCTTGAGGTGGATCGCGGCGTCGTCGCGGGTCCGGAATATTCCGGTGGATTCGATCACGATGTCGGCACCAAGGTCGCCCCAGTCGATCCCGGCGGGGTCACGGCTGGACAGTACGGGAATCGCGCGCCCGGAGACGATGACTGAGTCCTCGGTGTGGCTGACCGGAGAGCTCAGCCGGCCGTAGGTCGAGTCGAACGCAAGCAGGTGCGCCAGGGTGCGCGCGTCGGTCAGGTCATTGATCGCGACGACCTGCATGTCGCGGTCGAGAGCGCAGCGCATGAACGCGCGCCCGACACGGCCGAAGCCGTTGATTCCCACACGGATGGTCATTCGGATCCTCCTTGACAGACGTCTGTGATTCTCATCCTGACCGGCGGCAACGGCCGCGGCGCAGGGGCAAAGGTCCCCGCGGCGCGGGACGACGGCCCCGTGCGCACGGTGGACCTAGCCGCGGATCACGACCACGGGGCAGTGCGCGTGATGCACGCAGTGCTGGCTCACCGAACCGAGCAGCGCGCCGGCGAATCCGCCCTGCCCGCGGCTGCCCACGACGAGCAGTTCCGCATCGCTGGCCGCATCGAGGATCACCTGCGCCGGATTGCCCTGCGCGACGTGCTGCCGTACCGTGACGTCGCTGCTGGGATCGACGACCTTGCTGATCGCATCGGCCAGGGTCCGCTCGGCCATCTTGCTGAACTGGGCGCGGTCCTCGTCGGTGGGGACCGGCGCCCATCCGTAGGTGCCGAAGCTGGCCGGGTAGTGCCACGCGATCACTGCGTCCACCGTGGCGCCTGTGAGTTCGGCTTGCTGGACGGCCCAGCGCAGCGCCGTCCTCGATGACCGCGACCCATCGACCCCGACCACGATGCGCGAAGCTTCATCATTCTTGCGCCCGGCCACTGTCTCGCTCCTCTGTCTCACAGCCATGAAGAATCTCTACCCTCATCCTCGCCTGCGGCACGCCGGCCGTTCAGAGGCATTCCGCGTGGTCAACCAGGGACCTTTGCGGCTCCGGGCCGCCGCCCGTTACCAGGGGCCGTAGGCGCTGCTGTTGGCTGCCCGTAGTGCGCTGACGTAGGCCGCGCGCTCGTATGCCGCCTCGTCCTCGCTCGGCGGTACGGCGAGCATGCCGCGCAGCTCCTCGATCGCGGCGAACCCTTTGCGGACCATCCAGCCGGACAGGCCGTCGAGCAGCAGGGTCGCATGCTCTGGGCCGTGCCGCAGCAGTGCGGACGCCGTCATGACCACATCCGCGCCGGCCAGGAGGTATTTGACGACGTCGGCCGGGCCGTCGACGCCCGTGGTCGCGGCGAGCGAGGCGTGCACCCGGCGGCTCAGGATCGAGATCCAGGTCCGCGGCAGCCGGGCTTCGGCTGACCTTGACAGGTCCACGGTGGGCACGACGGCGAGGGTTTCTGGGTCGATGTCGGGCTGCAGGAACCGGTTGAACAGCACCAGGCCGTCCGCGCCGGCCTCATCCAGCCGCAGCGCCATCTCGCCGGTCGAGCTGAAGTGCGGGCTCAGCTTGACCGCCACGGGCACGGTCACCGCCGCTTTGACGCGGCTCAGGATGTCGAGGTGCCGCTGCTCGACGTCGCGGCCAGGTATGTGCGGGTTGCCTGGAACGTAATAGATGTTCAGCTCGATCGCTGCCGCACCCGCGTCCTGCATCGCGCGGGCGTAACCCGTCCAGCCGGCTGGCGTGACGCCGTTGATGCTGGCGATCACCGGGATCTCCACCGAGGCCACGGCGCGCTCGAGCAGGCTGAGGTAGCGGCGCGGGCCCGCCTCCTCCGCCTCGGCGGGGAAATAGGAGAGCGACTCGGCGAAGCTCTCCGTGCCGGCGTCGGCCAGCCGCGCGTTCTGCGCCGCCTCCCTGCGCAACTGCTCCTCGAACAGGGAGAAGAGCACGACAGCGCCGACGCCGGCGTCGGCCAGCCGCCTGATGCCGTCCAGGGTGTACGACAGCGGCGACGGGGAGGCGACGAGCGGGTTGCGCAGTGCCAGGCCCATGTATCTGGTTGAAAGGTCCATCAACGCTCCTTCCGCGCGTCAGCCGGGAATCGCCGCGCGCCGCGCGTCGCCATTTCCTCGTATGTGCTCCAGCGCTGATCGACTTCGTCCTTCGCAAGCGCGAGCAGCCGTTCAGCCTCGGCGGGATCGGTGTTCGCGAGCGCGCGGAATCGCAGCTCCCGCTGCCTGTAGCTGGCCAGCGACATCCGTGGCCGCGGCGAGTCGAGCAGGAACGGGTTGCCGCCGGCCGCCCGCACCATCGGGTCGTAGCGGACCAGCGGCCAGTGCCCGCTTGCGACGGCGCGGTACTGCTGGTCGAGGCCGTCCCGCATCTCGATACCGTGCGCGATGCAGTGGCTGTAGGCGATCACGAGCGACGGGCCGTCGTAGGCTTCCGCCTCCCGGAACGCCCGCAGGGTCTGCTGTGGGTCGGCGCCCATCGCCACCCGGGCGACGTACACGCTGCCGTACGCGATCACCTGGAGTGCGAGGTCCTTCATCGGTGCCGCTTTGCCTGTGGCGGCGAACTTGGCGATGGCGCCGAGCGGCGTCGCTTTGGACGCCTGCCCGCCGGTGTTGGAGTAGACCTCGGTGTCCAGCACGAGAACGTTCACGTTCCGCCCGCTTGCCAGGACGTGATCGAGCCCGCCCGACCCGATGTCGTAGGCCCAGCCGTCGCCGCCGACGATCCACACGCTGCGCCTGATCAGGTGATCGACGACACTGCGCAGGTCGGCGGCCGCGGGGCCGTCAAGACCCTCGAGCCGCCGCTTCAGCTCGGCCACCCGGTCGTGCTGCGCCTGCAGTTCCGACTCGCGGAGCTGTGGCGCGCCCAGGATGTCGTCTGCAAGCTCCGCGCCGATCGCGTCCCGCAGCTCGGCAAGGCGGCCCTGGGCCAGCTCGGCGTGCCGGTCGGCAGCCAGCCTGAATCCGAGGCCGAACTCGGCGTTGTCCTCGAACAGGGAGTTCGACCATGCGGGCCCGCGCCCTTCCGCGTTGGTCGTCCACGGCGTCGTCGGCAGGTTCCCGCCATAGATCGAGGAACAGCCGGTCGCGTTGGCGATCATCAGCCGGTCGCCGAAAAGCTGCGAGAGTAGCTTGACGTACGGCGTCTCGCCGCAGCCCGCGCAGGCGCCGGAGAACTCGAACAAGGGCTGAAGGAACTGCGTGCCGCGCACCGTGCCGAAGTCCACACGGGACCGTTCGGCCACCGGCAATGTCTCGAAGAAGGCGATGTTGTCCCGCTCGGCGGCGACCAGCGGTTCGCGCGGGGCGAGGTTGATCGCCTTGCGCTCCGGATTCCCTGGCGGCCCGACCGGGCAGGCCTGCACGCACAGCTCGCACCCGGTGCAGTCCTCCACGTACACCTGGAGGGTGAAGCGGGCATCCGGGAGCCCACGGGCATCAAGCGGCGCCGAGCGGAACTCCGCTGGCGCCCCGGCAAGCAGCGACTCGTCGTAGTAGGTGGACCTGATCACGCTGTGCGGGCAGACGAAGCTGCAGTTGCCGCACTGGATGCACAGGTCGGGATCCCACTGCGCGACCAGCTCGGAGACATTGCGCTTCTCGAACGCCGCCGTGCCGCTCGGATAGGTGCCGTCCGCAGGCAGCGCGCTCACCGGCAGGTCGTCGCCGTGGCCGGCCATCATCGCGGCGGTGACGGTGCGGACGAACTCCGGCGCGTGCGCCGGAACGACGGGAGGCAGCTCCCTGGCCGACGTCACCCGGCCTGGCACCTCGATCCGGTGCAGCCCCTGCAGCGCGCGGTCGACGGCGGCCTGGTTGCGCTCGACCACCTCGGCGCCGCGCCTGCTGTAGGTCTTGGCGATCGCCTCCTTGATCTTGGAGATCGCTTCCTCGCGGGGCAGCACGCCCGAGATAGCGAAGAAGCAGGTCTGCAGGACGGTGTTGGTCCGCCCGGCCAGGTGGACCTCCCGTGCGATCTGGCCAGCGTCGATAGCGTAAACATCGATCTTCTTGGCGAGAATCTTCTCCTGGACCGGGCGCGGCAACGCGTCCCAGACCTCATCGGGCGACCGCGGGCAGTCGAGCAGGAGCGTCGCCCCTGGCGCCGCCCTGCCGAGCACGTCGACCCGGTCAAGCAACCCGAAGTGATGGCAGCCGACGAAGCTCGCCTGCCCGACGAGGTAGGGCGCGCGGATCGGCTCAGCGCCGAACCGCAGGTGCGACACCGTCTCTGAGCCCGACTTCTTCGAGTCGTAGACGAAGTAGCCCTGCGCGTGCAGATTCTCCTCGGCTCCGAGAATCTTGATCGTGTTCTTGTTGGCGCCGACCGTGCCGTCCGAGCCGAGGCCGAAGAAGACCGCGCGGACCGTGTTCGGCGGCTCGATGTCAAGCGACGCGTCGTAGGGCAGGCTGGTGCCAGACAGGTCGTCGTTGATGCCGATCGTGAACCGCCGCCGTGGCCGGTCGCGCGCCAGTTCCGTGAACACTCCGGCGACCATGCCTGGGGTGAATTCCTTCGACCCAAGGCCATACCTGCCACCGGTCACCAGCGGCAGGACCGCGCGCTCACCGTCGGTGTGCGATTCGGCGAGCGCGGCGACCACGTCAAGGAAGAGCGGTTCACCGCCCGAACCTGGCTCCTTGGTCCGGTCAAGCACGGCGACCCTGCGCACGCTGGCGGGCAGCGCGTCGAGCAGCGCCCGGGCCGGGAACGGCCGGTACAGCCGGACCTGCAGCGCACCGACCCGCTCGCCCTGCGCGCACAGGTGGGCCACGGTCTGGATGACGGTCTCCGCGCCCGAGCCCATCACCACCACGACACGCTCGGCGTCGGGATGGCCGTTGTAGTCGACGAGGTGATAACTGCGGCCGGTGCGCTCGGCAAGGCGGCTCATCGCGTCCTGCACCGCATCGGGCGTCCGGGCGTAGAACGGGTTCACGGTCTCCCGCCCCTGGAAGTAGACGTCCGGGTTCTGTGCGGTGCCGCGGATGAACGGCCGCTCCGGAGACAGCGCCCGCCCGCGGTGCGCGTGGACGAGTTCCGCGGGCACGAGCGCCCGCAGGTCGTCGTCGGGAAGCAACTCGATCGTGTTCAGCTCGTGCGAGGTGCGGAATCCGTCGAAGAAGTGCACGAACGGCACCCGGGTTGCCAGCGTGGCGGCCTGCGCCACAAGCGCGAGGTCGTGTGCTTCCTGGACCGACGCCGAGGCGAGCAGCGCGAAACCGGTCTGCCGTACCGCCATCACGTCCGAGTGATCGCCGAAGATGGACAGTCCCTGCGCCGCCAAAGACCTGGCGGCGACGTGGAGCACGGCGGGAGTCAGCTCACCGGCGATCTTGTACATGTTCGGGATCATCAGCAGCAGGCCCTGCGACGCTGTGAATGTCGTGGTCAGCGCTCCGGCCTGCAGAGCGCCGTGAAGCGCCCCGGCCGCCCCGCCCTCGCTCTGCATCTCCACCACGGACGGCACGGTGCCCCACAGGTTGGGCCGCCGCTGCCCGGACCACTCGTCCGCCAGCTCGGCCATGGGCGACGACGGGGTGATCGGGTAGATACAGCAGACCTCGTTCAGCCGGTAGGCGACGGACGCGGCCGCCTCGTTGCCGTCGACCGTGGCACGCATCACGACTCCTCAGGGATCATCTCGATGGAGTGCACAGGGCACTGCTCGAAACAGGCGCGGCAGCCGGTGCACCGGTCGTAGTCGAACTCGTACCGATGCCCGGGGCCCAGCTTGATGACCGCGTCCTCCGGGCACGCGCCCAGGCAGCCGTCGCACTCGCAGCAGTTGCCGCACGACAGGCACCTGCGCGCCTCGTATATCGCCTCCTGCTCGGACAGGCCGCCGACCACCTCGGCGAAATCAGCGACACGTTCCTCGGGCGCGGCCTGCGGCTGCTGCCTTCTGGCTGCGTCGCCGAAGTACCACAGGTTCAGCCCGTCGAACGTGGCGAGCTCGTGCTTGGGCAGGTTCGCGGGTTCGGTGTCCCGCAGCCAGGCGTCGATGTTCTTTGCGGCCTTCTTCCCGTGCCCCACGCCGACCGTGACGGTGCGCTCGGCAGGCACCATGTCCCCGCCCGCGAACACACCTGGGCATCCGGTCATCATGGCCGCCGACACCTGCACGGTGCCGTCCCGGCTGAACTCCACTGCTGGCACCTGGCGCAGGAACGCGGTGTCGGTCTCCTGGCCGAGCGCCAGGATCACGGTGTCCGCGGCGAGCCTCTCGAACCGCCCGGTCGGCTGCGGGAATCCCTGCTCATCCAGTTCCATGGCCTCGATGGTCAGCTCTGGGCCATCGAAGGCGGTGATCGTGCGCAGCCAGTTGATCCGCACCCCCTCCCGCTCGGCCTCCTCGGCCTCCTCCTCGTGGGCAGGCATCTGCTCGCGTGTGCGGCGGTAGACGATGAGCGCGTCGTTCGCGCCCAGACGCCTGGCTACCCGGGCGGCGTCCATCGCGGTGTTGCCGCCGCCGTAGACCGCGACGCGCCGCCCGATCACCGGCCGCTCACCCGAGGCGACGCTGCGCAGGAATGACAGCGCGTCCACTATCGGTCCCGCATCCTTGGCCGGGATGTCGACCCGCTTGGACAGGTGGGCGCCCACCGCGACGAAGGCAGCGTCGAAGCCGCCTTCGCGCCGCTCGGCATCCAGGTCCTCCACCCGGTGCCCGCAGGTGACCCTGACACCGAGCGCGGTGATCCGGTCAAGCTCCCCGTCGAGGACCTCGCGGGGCATGCGGTAGGCCGGAATGCCGTAGCGCATCATCCCGCCTGGCCGGTCGCCCGCGTCCCTGATCTCGACCTCGTGGCCGAGCCTGGCGAGGTGGTAGGCGGCCGACAGCCCGCTCGGCCCGGCGCCGATGACGAGCACCCGCTTACCGCTGCGGACCGGCGGACGGTCGAACGCCCAGCCTCGCTCGAGCGCCAGGTCGCCGAGGAACCGTTCGATGCCGTGAATCGAGACGGCGCTGTCGAGGTTGGCGCGGTTGCAGACGCTTTCGCACGGGTGGTAACAGACCCGCCCATGGATCGCCGGCATGGGATTGTCGGCGACAAGCTGCCGCCACGCCTGCTCATGGTGACCCAGTTCGGCGTGCGCCAGCCAGGCCTGGATGTTCTCCCCGGCCGGGCAGCCCGCGTTGCATGGCGGCAGCAGATCCAGGTAGATGGGGCGGTGCTCGCGGACCGCCCCGGCGCGGCCTTGCCCGTGCAGCAAGTCCGGCAGCGGTGTGACGTCCCTTGACGGCCCCGTCATGCTGTCGGTCCCGCTTGAGCGCTCGCGGCCGCGACTTCCTCCGGCTCTCGCGCCGGCTCATCTGCGGTCCCTGCCTGTCTCGGCACGACGATGACCGTGCCACCGGTGTCGCCGCTCGGCTCGCGAGTCATCTCGGCGGCGGCCGAGACATGACAGGCGGCATCGACGGTCGGCAGGACCGTCCTGTTCATGTCGTCTCCTTGGGTGTCGGGCGTCTGCTGCTAGCAGATCACCGCCCATGCCACGCCGGGAAGGGACGAAGTTCCTGTCCCCGGGACTTCTGGCCCTTGTCCGCCCGCTGTGGCCCCGCCCCGCCCGCCCGCGCGTTCGCGCCGTGCTCAGGCGTGGGCGGGTGCCGTGCTCAGGCGTGGGCGGGCGCCGTGCTCAGGCAAGCGCGAGGAACAGTTTCTCGAGCTGTTCCTCGCTCATCGGCGCATCACCGCCGTCGGCAAGGCACTGCCGCATGCCGCTCGCCACGATCTTGAAACCTGCCCGGTCGAGCGCCCGCGACACGGCGGCGAGCTGGATGACCACGTCCGTACAGTCGCGCCCGGACTCGATCATCGTGATCACCCCGGCCAGCTGGCCCTGCGCACGGCGCAGCCTGTTGAGCACCGCGCCCACCGCGCTGTCATCGACCCTCACGCGCCCACCGCCTGCTCGTCGGTCATCATCGGCCATCCCCCATTCGGGAAACGGAGTCCGGCCAGTGTACCCCAGGGGGTATTAACCGGCCCCAGCGGAGGTGAGCAAGGGAACCGGTGGCTCCTGCGCCGCGAGCTCGACGGTGACATCGGGCTCCTGCCTGAGGGTGTTGTGCACAGTGCAGTGCGAAGCCACGGCCAGCAGGGCGGCCCGGCGCTGCGCGGGCACGCCGCCCGGTACGGTGATGAGCATCCGTACGGCAGCGACACGGGCAGGCCGGTCGGCAGCCATGGCGAACTCGGCGTGGACGCGCAGCCCATCCCGCTTCAGGCCATGACGCAGCAGGTATCGGCCGGTGTAGAAGGCGACGCACGAGGCGAGCGAGCCGACGAGCAGCTCCGTCGGGGTCGCCGCCGCGTCCCCTCCCCCCGCGTCGGGGGGCTGGTCGGCCAGCAGGGCATGGCCGCGCGTGGTGATCGCATACGACTCGCGGCCGGCATGCGCCACGTCGACGCGGCCCGCGGTGTCCGCCCACGGACGGCTGTCGCGGTCGGCGGCAGCGGCCAGCGACAGCAGTGATCCGGCCAGCCGCCGTGCCTCCGCGACGGTCAGCGCGGCCCGGGCGCTGTCATGGCATCCCGGGCACTCTCCGATTTCCACGGTGACGCGGCCGGCCTGCCGCTCTTGGCCGCCAGGCGCGAGCGTTCCGACGCGCACCGTCCGGCCGCACGTTGTCCGGAATGCCTCGTGGTCCCGCGCGCCCGGGTCGCCGGGTGTCCCTGCCCTCATCACGCACCTCCACGGCTGCCCGCTGCGGAGGGCCCGCCGGCTCGTGTCACTGGAGGGCCGCCCGCGCACTTGCAACGATACCCATAGGGGTATATGGCTCCAGAGTCATTGGTCCCGAGTTCGCGACCGGCGGGGCGGAAGCCGGCAACGCTTCTTCGTCAGCGCCACCCCGGAGTCCGCCAAGCAGGAGCTTCCCGGCGGGGCCTGATGCGACACGGCTCCCACTCGGGGCCGGAGGTGCTTAGCCTGATGCGGCTCGTCGTGGTTAGGCTGACGTGGTGTCCACCCAAAGGGAAAACTCCAGCAAGATATCCGTGTTCCTGCTCGACGATCATGAGATCGTCCGGCGGGGTGTGCGGGATCTGCTCGAGGCCGAGCCGGATATCGTCGTGATCGGCGAGGCCGGGACCGCAGCCTCCGCGCTGGCCCGCATCCCGGCGCTGCGCCCCGACGTCGCGGTGCTTGATGTGCGGCTGCCGGATGGTGACGGTGTGACGGTCTGCCGTGAGATCCGCTCACGCATGCCAGAAGTGGCGTGCCTGATGCTCACGTCGTTCACCGACGACGACGCGCTGTTCGATGCGATCATGGCGGGTGCCGCGGGATATGTGCTCAAACAGATCCGTGGCACCGACCTGGTCGGTGCCGTGCGCACCGTGGCCTCCGGGCAGTCCATGCTCGACCCGCGGGCCGCGAGCCAGGTGATGGGGCGGCTGCGCAGCAACGCGCGGCAGCCGGATCCGCTCGCCGGGCTGTCCGGGCAGGAGCGGCGGATTCTCGAGCTGATCGGCGAGGGCATGACCAACCGCCAGATCGGCGAGCGGATGTTCCTTGCCGAAAAGACGGTCAAGAACTACGTCTCCTCGCTCTTTGCCAAGCTGGGCATGCAGCGCCGAACCCAGGCCGCCGCCTACGCGGCCCGGTTGCATGAGCAGGCCGACGCCGCCGAACAGGAATAAGCGCGCGCCGGCGCGCGCTGTCACGCCGGCGCCACCGCCCGCATGACGCCCTCCGCGGTGGTCTCGCCACGCCCGACGCTACGCCGTGGGAGGTAGCCGATGCCGCGGCGGTACTGGCTCGCGATGGGGGACCTTGGGCCCCTGGCGGTGCGGAGCGGCAGGCCTGCGGGGCCCAACGGCCCGCAAGCCAGGGACCTCGGCCCGATGCGGCCACCGGGTGGGGCGGCCGACCATGACAGCAGATGGATCAGATAGGGCCGTTAGGGCCGCCGCGAGGCCCGGGCTCCGAATGCGGGCAAGGAGAGTGGCCGTCATGAAGGCATGTATCGGCGACCGTCTGGTCGTTGACGGCGACGCGAACCGTGTCGGCCTGGTCATCGGCGTACAGCACCAGGCTGGGACGCCGCCCTATGTCATCAAGTGGCTGGGCGACGGACACATCGCCCTGGTGTTCCCTGGCCCGTATTCCCGGATCGTGCCCGCGAGCCACCCGGCGGGCGCGCCGCGGCTCACAGCGGATGCGGCCAAGCACCCGGAGGATCTTGCATGAGTCCACTGACGAGCGAGGCCGGCATTCATGCCCTGCTCACAGATGGAACCATGATCGAGATCCGTCCCGCTCAGCCCGCCGACCGCGATGCCGTCTGCCAGCTGCACGCGGCATTGTCACCCGACGACGTGTATCTGCGGTTCTTCAACTCAAGCCCGCTTGCGGCGCAGCAGGAGGCCAAGCGGGTGTGCCGTCAGCCTGGAGACGGCCACGCCGCGCTGCTCGCCTGGCTGGGCGGGGAGCTCATCGGTGTGGCTAGTTACGAGCCAGCGGACAAGCCCGCTGCTGCGGAGATCGCTTTCGCGGTCGCCGGGCATATGCACGGCCGCGGCGTCGCGACGCTTTTGCTCGAGCATCTGGCGTCGGTTGCCAGGCGCGGCAAGCTGGAGGCCTTCACCACGCAGACGCTGGTCGCCAACGCCGCCATGCTTCGCGTGTTCGCCGACGCGGGCCTGCCGGTCAGCAGGCGGCTCGAGGACGGGCTGATCAGTCTCACCTTCCCGCTTCCCCGCGACGACGCCGACCGTCATATGGACAGCTACCTGGACAGCGTCGCGGGCAGGGAAAGCCGTGCGGATGTGGCGAGCCTGCGCTACCTGCTTGCGCCCGCGTCGGTGGCCGTGGTCGGCGCGGGCCGCCGGCCGGGTACGGTCGGCCGTGCCATCTTGCACAACATCGTCACGGGCGGCTACAGCGGCCACGTGTACGCCGTGAACCGGCGTGCCCGCCACGCCGAGGGGGTGACCTGCGTGCCGTCGGTTTCCGATCTGCCGGAGCCGGTGGACCTGGCGGTGATAGCGGTGCCCGCGGTAGCCGTTAGGGATGTCGCTGAAGAGTGCGGCAAGCGCGGTGTCCGCGGCCTGGTGGTCATCACGGCCGGCCTGGACACTGGAGCCGGCGCCGATCTGCTTGCCATCTGCCGCCGCCACGGCATGCGGCTGATCGGCCCTAACTGCTTCGGCGTCGCCGTGCCCCGCCTCGGCCTGGACGCCACCTTCGCCGGCGCCCATCCCGCGCCAGGGCGGGTCGGCCTTGTCGGGCAAGCCGGCGGCGTCGGCGCCGCGCTGCTCGGCCACCTGTCCCGGCTCGGCATCGGTGTCTCCTCGTTCGCCTCGGTCGGCGACAAGTACGACGTGTCAAGCAACGACCTGCTGATGTGGTGGGAACAGGACAACCTGACCCGGCTGGCAATCCTGTACATGGAATCATTCGGCAGCCCACGAAGGTTCGCCCGCACGGCCCGCCGCGTCGGCCAGCAGATCCCCATTCTGACCCTGCACGCGGGCCGCTCCGCCGCGGGCCGCTCAGCGGGCCGCTCCGCCAGGGGCCGCTCCGCCCGGGGCCGCTCAGCGGGCAGCTCCGCTGCGGGCAGCTCCGCCGGGGGCAGCTCCGCTGCGGGCAGCTACGCGGTCGGCCGGCAAGCCGCCTCCCACACCGCCGCCGCGATCCCCCTGGTCGCCCGCGAAGCCCTGTTCGAGCAGGCCGGCGTCATTTCAACCACCAGCCTCGGCGAACTACTCGAAGCCACCGCGCTGCTCGCCAGCCAGCCCCTGCCCGCAGGGGATCGCGTCGCCATCGTCTCCAACGCCGGCGGCTGCGTCGTCCTGGCCGCCGACGCCTGCGCCGACGCCGGGCTGCGCGTCACCGCGCTCAGCGGCCCAACCCAACGGCGGCTGCGCCACCTGCTGCCCCCGGGCACCGTGGTCAAAGGCCCCGTCGATATCGTCGCCGCCGTCGGCGCCGGTGCATTCCGCTCCTGTCTGGAAGAAATCGCCGCCGACGACGCCGTCGACATGATCCTCGCGATCACCGTAACGACCGCCACCGCCGACGTCACTGCGGCGGTCACCACCGCGAAGGTGACCAAATCCCTCGCCGTGGCGTCCCTGACCCAGCCGCAGACCGTGCAACTGCTGCCGCGCGGTGGCCCACATCCAAAGCACGCTACCTCCGGGGCCGCGCCCGCCGCCGGGCACCCGGTGCCCTCCTACGCCTATCCGGAAAGCGCGGCCCGCGCGCTCGGGCATGCGGCCCGATACCAAGCCTGGCGCACAAGCGAGCGCGGCCAGGTTCCCGAGCTCGATGGCGTGCGTGAGGCCGATGCCAGCGCGCTGGCCGGGCGTTTCCTCGCACGGCACAGGCACGGGGGCTGGCTATCCGCCAGTGAGGCCATCGAGCTCCTGTCCTGTTACCGAATCCCGATGGTCACGACCAGGCCTGTCACAAGCGGCGAGGCAGCTGTCGGGGTTGCTGCCGAACTGGGCGGGCACGTCGCGCTCAAGGCCGACGTGCCCGGGCTGGTCCACAAGAGCGATTCCGGCGGAGTCCAGCTCGACCTGCGCTCCGAACAGGACATCCGCCGTGCCTACCGCAGGATGGCCGCCACCTTCGGATCCCGCCTGCATCAAGTCCTGATCCAGCCGATGATCACCGGTGGTGTCGAGGTGTTCATCGGCGTCGCCCAGGAACCGGTATTCGGCCCGATCGTGGCGTTCGGCCTCGGCGGCGGCGCCAACGGCGCCAACGGCGCCAACGGCGCCAACGGCGTCAACGGCGTCAACGGCGTCAACGGCGCCAACGGCGCCAACGGCGTCAACGGCGTCAACGGCGTCAACGGCGGCGTCGGCGGGGTCGTCAACGGCGGCCTCGGCGGGGTCCCCACCGGCGTGCTCGGCGCGCACACCGTACGGCTCGCTCCGCTCACCGACATCGACGCGGCCGAAATGGTCCGCAGCGTCCGTGCCGCCCCCTGCTCTCCGGGCGCCGCGGCACACCACCCGATATCGCCGCCCTTACCGACACACTGCTGCGGGTCTCACGGCTCGCCGACGACCTGATCCAGGTCGCCGAACTTGGTCTGAACCCCGTAATCGTCCGCCCCGGCCTTGTCAGCGCCGTCGACGCACGGGTACGGATCGCCCCGCCGGAACCGCGAGACCCCTTCTTGCGGCGGCTGCGCTGACCGCGCGCCGGCCGCGGGAGGTGTGGGATGGCACGCGCGATCTGGACAGGGTCACTGGCCTTCGGGCTTGTCAACGTCCCTGTCGGCCTGTATTCGGCGACCGAGGACAAGACCGTGCACTTCAACCAGTTCGAGGCCGGCACGTCAGACCGGATCCGCTATAAGCGGGTCAACGAGCGCACCGGCCGCGAGGTTGACTACGAGAAGATCGTCAAGGGTTACGAGGTCAGCAAGGGCGAGTTCGTGCTGATCACCGACGAGGAACTCGAAGCAGTCGAGCCCGGCCGGTCCCGCACCATCGACATCACCGACTTCGTCGATCTTGACGAGATCGACCCGATCCACTTCCAGAAGACCTACTACCTTGCTCCGCAGCCCGGCGGCGCCGATCGCGCCTACATGCTGCTTCGTGAGGCGATGGCCGCGACGAACAAGGCAGGCATCGCCATGTTCGTGATGCGCGGCAAGCAGTATCTGGTCGCGGTCCGGGCGGAGGAGCACGTCCTTGTGCTCGAAACGATGTTCTTCGCCGACGAAATCCGCGACCCGCGGAGCCAGATCGGCAGCCTGCCTGAAGGCCACGCCGCCGGCGGCCGTGAGCTTGCCGTCGCGAAACAGCTGATCGAGTCGATGGGGACCCCATGGCAGCCGCAGAAATACCGCGACACCTACCGGGATCGGGTGGAAGACCTGATCGAGCGCAAGCGCCACGGTGAGGAGATCATCGCCGAGGGTGCGCCGCCGCAGGATGACAACGTGGTCGACCTGATGGAGGCACTGCGCCGTAGCGTCGACACCGCCCGTAGCCGCGCAGCCGGCGCCGCGGACAGCCCGTGATCGAGGTGGCGTTGCGGTGGAGCGGCACACCCTCGGTTCAGGCGTGGCGCGCCGCTCGCGGCGGCACGGCTGCGGCCGACAGCGGCACGGCCGCGGCCGGCCGCCTGATCACGGCTGGCGTTTGCGTTCGGCCTTGTTGCCCAGTTTCCTCGTATCCCGCAGGCTGACGTACGGCTCCTCGCCGGCAGGTACGCCAGCCGCTACTGCGCGTTCCCTTTCGAGTTCGGCGTTGAACTCGGCGCCGATAAGCAATGCGACGTTGGAGATCCACATCCACACGAGAAAAATGATCACTGCGGCTATGCTGCCGTACACCTTGTTGTAGTGCCCGAAGTTGGCCACGTAGATAGCGAACAGGCCTGACGCGACAAGCCAGATGACGATCGCCACCACGCCGCCGGGGCTGACCCACCGGAAACCCTGCTTGGCGTTGGGGCTGGCCCAGTACAGGATGGCGAGCATCAGGCTGACCAAGATCGCAAGAACCGGCCATTTGGCTATGTCCCACACGGCGATCGCTACCGAACCGATGCTCAGCAGCTGCCCCACATGCCGGGCGAGGCCACCGGTGACCACAACGATGAGAGCGGACGCGACAAGCAGCACCAGCAGCACGAGGGTGACGCCGAGGCGTGTGGGGAGCGTCTTCCAGATGGGCCGGCCCTCACGGACGTGGTAAATGGCGTTGGACGCGCGCATGAACGCGGCGATGTAACTCGACGCCGACCACAGCCCCACCGCCGTCCCGACCAGGGCCGCCGCCCCTGCAGCGGCGTGAGTGTGCTGGAGGTGATCCACGGCGGTAAGGATTGTCTGCCTGACGGCGCCGGGTGCCGCGCTGGCCAGGTTGGTGATCAGCGGCTGGGTGGCCGAGTTGCCGATCAGGCCGAGCAGGGATACCACGACAAGTAGCGCCGGGAAGATCGCCAGCACTCCGTAGTAGGTGAGCGCGGCTGCCCGGTCGGTCAGCGCGTCGTCCTTGAACTCGTTTATGGAGCGCTTGCCCGCCGCGAGCCATGAACGGCGGCCGAGCTTCCGCTGCGGCGCATGGGTCAGCACTTTGGTCATCGCCGCCGCCACGTCACGATCAGCCAGCCGGCCAGAAGGGCCGCACTGACGGCCACGGCCAGCGGCATACGGCGCTGGCTTGCACTGCTTGCCGCTCGCTTCGCGGCCCGGGAAACGTCGGCGGCCTTCTCCAGCGCCCTGGCCTTCACATCGGCCTTGGCGGCGAACGCCTCGACCGTCGCACCGAGTTCATCGCGGGCCCGCTCGATCTCCTCGGCCAGTTCCTCGGCCAGCGCGCGCCGGTCGTCATGGGTACAGGCGCCGGGTGTGCCCTGCCTCCATATGTGCCTTCCGGTAGGCCGCAAGGTAGGTTCTTCTCCGGCCATTGGTCTGCATCCTCCTTGGCTGTGTTGCGCTTGATGCCGGTAAGGGGTGCCCACTGAGCGGGCAGGGAAACGCCCGCCGGCAGCTCGGGCGTCCGGGCCTGTCGTTTTGCCTGCACCTGTCCGGGTAGCCAGTGGCAATGAGCCGCGACGGCGACGCTGGGACAACCGGGCCGACGAGTTCGGCGAGCGGCCGCCCCGCGGAGACCGAAGCCGAGCGCGACGACCGCAACCTGGCTGAACTGCTTCAGGAGTTGCGGGTCGCCGGTCTCGGCGTCCAGGTGCTCTGGTGATCAGTTACGTCGACAAGGGCCTACCGGTCATCATCATCACCGTCTTCGTCCTGTGCGTGTTCGGCGGCCTCTGGTTTGCCTTCCCCATCGCTCGCCGAGGCGGGCCGCTCGCGGCGGCGCAGCGGCGAGATGACTGTCCGCCCGACAACAGGGGATGAACAAGCGCCGCGCTCATCCTGGCCAAGGAAAAGCCGGACCTGGCTGTTGCGGGCACCAGAAGGCGCCACACGTGGCCGCGGGCAATCCGGTAGCGTCACGATGGCACTGGCGCATCTGGCGCATCTGGCGCATCTGGCGCGTCCGCCGTCCGCCGGCCTCGAGGGTGAGAACCGCCGCCGAATGGGTAGGACCACAAACCGTGCCAGGCGCCCGGGCCACAAGCACGTGCCGGTCGGCCCTGCGGAAGCAATGGCATACGGGAGGTGAGGAAATGAGCGGGAGCGAGGGCCGCGAGCAGGGCTATCAGGCCAACACCAACCAGGCGCGCGATGAGCCTATCCCCGCAAGCCACGAGGACGAGCCCGGTCAGGAGGCCGTTGTGCGGAATCAGGAGCACCCGGCAGCCGCGGGCGAGCCCGTCCAGCCGAAGCCGGACGGGGAGCACCGGGCCTGACGGGCGGGCCGTGGCCGGGTGCCATGCTGCGATCGCCCGTTGCGGGTGAGGCGTCTGTGTCGATATCGGCAGCGTAATCGGGCGACTTATCCAGAACGGCTGCGACGCGGTGGCCCACCTTGCGATGGCCCGCGCTTCGGGTGGACAAGGCTGAGCTGGACCCGGGCAGCGGGGATGCGTTCCTGCTCGCGGGCGAGCAGAGCCAGCGCGCGTGCATCAGCCGCCGTGGGCCGGTTCAGGTCAATTGCTCGTGGCCACAGGCGGGCGTGGCGGACTGCTGCCACCTCGGCCGAGTACACAAGCGCCTGGCTGACCAGGTATAGCAGGGCGAACATGCCCGCCACGGTGGCGAAGCTGCCGTAGACGGGCCCAGCCTTGGCGACCAGCCTCGCCAGCAGCGGCGCTCCGACGGTGAGCACCAGCGTCACTACCGCCGCGCCCAGGATGGCGCCCGGCCAGAGGGCCCGCACCGGTGCGGGCCGCGCGAGCAGCAACCTGGCGCCAAGCAGCAGGACCGCGAAGATGACCACGACCGAACCTGCCACCGCGGCGGCCCGTTGCACTCCAGGCAGGTCGGGCAGCGCGGTGGCCACCACCGTGAGCGCACCGACCGTCAGCGCCCCGAGCAGCAGCGTCGCCAGCATCACGAACACCCGGACGTACCTGGGGACAAACCCGGCACGGAGGCGGTGCGGGACCGCCGCGACATGGTTCAGCGTCTGGTAGGCGGAGAACACAACACCGGTTGCTGAGAACAGCAAGCCGATCAGGCCGGCGATGAACGGAACTGTCGACGTGGGCAAGGCGGCCACCGAGTGCTCAACCGTGGATCGCAGTGCCTGCGGCACGATCGCGGTGACGAGCCGTTGCCGCAGGTCCGGGTGCTCAGCCAGCACCCGTGACAGCACCGCGACCCCGAGCAGCAGCAGCGGGAAGATGCTCAGGAAGCCGTAGTAGGTGATGAGCGCGGCCTCGCGCCCGCCTTCGTCGTCCCCGTACTTCTTGATCACCGCGTAAGGAAACCCAAACACGCCGTGCCGGCGCTGCAGGCGGTCCGCCCAGGCGACGACGCGGTTCACCTGTGCGCTCAAGCCCTCGAAGCTCATGGGCTCCAGCCTGCCTGCCGGTGCGTCCCGACACGTCATCATCGCCGCGCGAACTCCCCAGATGAAGCCGCGCGAACTCCCCAGATGAACCTGTCGTCGTGTTCGATGATGAAGCCCGTCGCGAGACCGCTGCCGCACATCACCCCGGCAGGATGAGGGAACGGCGAGTGCTCCCGCGCAGTCAGTATGAAGCCGTTCGGGATCAAGGTTTTGAGCTCTTGCGCGGTCGCGGGAGAGTCCGTGCGTCCCGGGCGGCCGTAGCGTGGCTGTCGTGGCAGAAAGCAACCGTCCCGTGCCCGGCGAGCCCTCACTCGTCCCTGCGATCCCGGCCTCCGCAGGAGCGCTGATTTTCGATCACGCTGGCAGGCTGCTCATCCTGAAGCCGACCTACAAGTCCGGGTGGACCATCCCTGGCGGGGTGATGGAAGCAGACGGGGAGACACCGTGGGACGCTTGCAGGCGCGAGGTACGGGAGGAATGTGGCATCGACGTGCGCACCGGCCGGCTCGCGTGCGTCGACTTTCGCCGGCCCCGGCCGGGCAGGCCGGGCGGGATACGGTTCCTGTTCGACTGCGGCGCCCTTGACGACCCCGTCCTTGCCGCCGTGGTCCTGCAGCCTGAGGAGATTTCCGAGCACAGGATCGTGGCGCTGCCCAGAGCCCTGCGCATGCTCAGAGGGCCGATCCGGCGCCGGGTCGGCGCTGCGTGCGCGGCCAAGAAGCTTGTCTACCTGCAGGACGGTCACCCGGCGTCAGGGGTTGGCTGATCCGCAGGGGTTGCCGCTCGGGCACGCCGTCATCGGCTCACCCGGACGGCACCCTAGCGCTCACCCGGACGGCACCGTAGCGCTCACCCGGAAGGGGTGACGACGGGGCGATCTGCCCAAATCAGAATTGACGTGTCGGCACACGCGGGACGCGTGCGCCCGCATTGTCTGAATAACCGCGCACGAACCGGAATATCAGCGCAGGAACCTGAATAACCGCCCAAGAAGGTGAGGGAAATGCAACCCGAAGCGCCTGGCGCGCCGGAGTCGCAGGCCGCCATGGTGGCGGCCTCATGGCAAGCGACGCTATTCATCGGCGTGGTGACACTGATACTCGGGCTGATCGTGAGCTTCAACCCGACCGGCTCACTCAACGTGATTGCCGTCCTGCTCGGCATCCTCATGCTCATCTCGGGGATCTTCCACCTGGTCCGGGTGTTCGACTCCAGGGAGCCACACCGGGTCTGGCTGGGCATCGCCGGCCTGCTTTTCATCGTGATCGGCGTCGTCCTGATCCGTCATTTGCACCTCACCACGGGTCTCATCGGGCTGATCATCGGTGTCGTCTGGATCGTCCAGGGCGTGGTCGCGCTCATCGCCGGCCTGTCTGGCGGGTCCCGTCAGGGGAGAGGCTGGTGGATCTTCTTCGGGATCGTCAGCCTCATCGCTGGGATCGTTGTCGCCTCTTCCCCTGTGTCGTCCGTCACCGTACTCGCCGTGCTGCTCGGGATCTGGTTCGTCATCATGGGCGTCTTCGAGATCATCGGCGCGTTCATGCTCCGGCACGTGGCCGCCACGACGAAGTCGGATCTGATCGACGCGTGAGGTGGCGCACCCGTGCGCGGAGATGACGCAGTTCGTCATGGCAACTGGCCGCGCCGTGACGAACGCGCCGTTAATGCAGCGGCCTGAGCGGCCCGCGGGCTGAGCGGGCCGCGGCATCAGCGGCCCGCGGCATCAGCGGCCCGCGGCATCAGCGGCCCACGGTTCCCGGCCACCAGATCGTGACGAGCCGGCGGCCGGACGTGCCGAGGTCGACTGGATGGCCGGTGTCGGCTCCAGACTCGCGCAGCGCCGCTTCGACGTCGCCCGTGCGCTCCGGCGGTAGACACAGCCTGCGGCGGGTGACCTCGACCAGTTGGGCGAAGCTTGCGTACTCGGCCGTGGCGGGCCGGCTCCAGGCTTCCGCGGTGACGTCGAGGCCGAGGGCGGTCAGGATCGCGAGCGCGTCATCCGCGGTCGGGACCTCCGGGCGGCGCATGCCGTGAAAGTGCTCCCACAGCTGGTTGAGCGCTGCGAGCGGGTGGCGGGCCGTCATCTCGACCACGACCCGCCGCCGCGCCCGCAGCGTGAGTGCCACCACGAACGGTGCGAGATCCGCGACGTTGTAGAGGACGTGGTGGCAGGTGACCACGTCCGCGGCGCCGACCTGGCCGGCCGCGTCCGGCCAGCGGCCCGTGACCGCGGCGACGCCGGCACCCAGGCGGCTGGCGCTTGCCTCCAGCACACTCAGCAGTTCGCGATCGACATCCACGGCAGTGATGCCCGTCGCGAACGGCGCGAGCGGCAGGCACGCCGCGCCCGCCCCCGCGCCGACGTCGAGAACCTCGCCGGGCGGTTCGAGCGCCTCACGCTCACGTTCAAACGAGTACCCGAACGGCTGACGCACCTGACGCTCGGCGCGCCGCGCTAAGACCTGTCTTGGCAGTACCCATGGCGACTCATTGACCTGCGATCTGATCGGGTCAGGGATGGCCCAGGCAGCCAGGTCCCTGCGCCAGCGGTCGAGCAGGACCTCGAGCGGCGCTGTCGTCACCGCCAGCCCTCAGCCGTTGTGGCTTCTTGGCTGGCCGCGGAGAGCGCGACGACCCTGCCGATGCGATCAAGCATGGCCGCGACCAGCCAGTAGTAGACCCAGGTACCCCGCCGCTCGCAGTCGATCAGCCCGGCTTCCCTGAGCACCTTGAGGTGATGCGAGATCGTCGGCCCGGTGACCTCGAAGAGTCCTGTCACCTCACACACGCATATCTCGCCGCCCCGGCGCGAGGCGATCAGGGAGAGCAGGCGAAGCCGCACTGGGTCGGCGAGCGCCTTGAACACGCCCGCGAGCTGGGCGGCGTCGCCGACGGTGAGCGGCTGCGTGGTAAGCGGCGCGCAGCACGCCGTGACGGGGCGGGATTCCATGACTGTCATGACACATACCTTGACACACCTATTTAGATGGAACTCCAAGGACTTGATTAGACACTTGTCGATACAACTTACCCGCCTCGCGTGCCGCGGTCAGACCCTGCTGAGGGGGGTGCCGTGGGCGTGGTCACTCCCGCCCGCTCACCAAGCGTGGAACCCGCGAACGAGGGTTGCCTCGTTCGCGGCGCCGCAGATCTACGCTCTCCTGGCGCCCGTCGGGCGCGGCATGCGCCCCGTGACCCGAAGGTGCGCAGTGACCGCCGTGGGTGTGAGCGTTCCCTTCACCGCCGGGCGCACCGCCGCCCATCATCTTCAGCATCGGGATGCCGCCGGTGCGGACGAACCTGATGGACATGATCGCCGCCGCCGCGAGGAAAACGATGTTCAGCCAGGTGGTGTAGTTCCAGGAGACGCCCGCCTCGGCGATACGCGCGGCGTTGCGGTCGGGGATCAGGCCAAGCCCACCGAACACGAACTCTACAGCGTATCCGGCCCCGACCATGGCGGCATAGAACGTGCAGAAAAGGAAGACCGCCATGCGGGTGCCGTAGTACTTACGGTAGATGGCCAGGATCGGCAGGATGATCAGGTCGGCGAAGATGAACGCGATCACGCCACCGAAGCTGATCCCGCCCTTCCACAGCACGGCCGCGAGCGGGATGTTCCCGATCGAGCAGACGAAGCTGAGCACGCTGACGAGCGGCCCGATCAGCGGTCCCCAGATCTTTGCGACGGCCGGGTTTCCGCTGAGGAAGAAGTGCTGCCAGAAACTCGCTGGTACCCAGGCGGCTACGGCCCCGGCAATGAGCAGTCCGCCGGCCACGTCACGCCAGATCGCCGCGACTTCCATCACGAAGATATGTGAAACGGCGGTGAAGCCACGTGCCGAGCCGAGCCGCCGCCAGAATGAGCCCGATCCGCTCGCCGACATGTCCATGGCGGCGTGACCCTCCATCGATCCCGCCACACCGCGATCCGCCTGCTCCCGCGCGGACCGCAGCAGCCGGTCGCGGAGCAGCAACCGGAACCCGACCGCGAGCAGCACGATCATGATGGGGCCGCCGGTGAACTCGGCCGCGGTGAATTGCCAGCCCATGAGCAGGGCAAGAATTACGCCAAGTTCGACGACGAGGTTGGTGGAGGCGATTTCGAACGCCATCGCGCCGGTGAAGTCCGCGCCCTTGCGGAACAGCGAACGGGCTAGCGCCACCGCGGCGTAGGAGCAAGACGAGGACGCCGCGCCGAGCCCGGTCGCGACGGCCAGCGACCTGGCGGAATTGTCACCGAGGAGGCGCACGACGGTCGACCGCCGCACGGCCGCCTGCACGACCGCGGAGAGGGTGAAGCCGAGGATCAGCGCCCAGGTGATCACCCAGGTCATCGATCCCGCGATCGCGAGCGCGTGACCGATCGCGTCGAACAGCCGCATCCTGCTCCCTCACGTCGGACCAGCACCGACCATATACCCGCGTGGGGTATACCTCTCCCTCGCGTCGGGCCAGCACCGACCATATACCCACGTGGGGTATACCTTCAATGCTGTCGGCCCGGCGTGTGGGCTCGCCGGCCGTGGAACAGCGGCTCCGTCGGCCGCGGGCCTGCGCCTCGCCCGCACCCTTGAGCCCGGTGCGTCGGCCGGCCTGGATCAAAGTGGTGCGCTGTGCCCGCGAGCGTAGGGTCGCAGTCGAGACCCTCGCGAGCTGTTTCGGCGAACCACCCGCACCCCCCCGGCCTGGAGATCGGTTCTAGCGCGATCGGCGGGGAATGGACCAGGCCAGACTGCGGCGGCTCGGTAGACAGCTTCAAGGGCGGCCTACGCCCGGCTGGTCTCAGCCAGGCGGGTGGATACGGTGGCCGGTGACGTCCGCGACGCTGATGCGCACGAGGTGATGGTCGCCGTTAGGCACCCAGTGCCTCGGCACGAGTGTGGACAGGCGCTCCAACTGTCCCGGTTCCTCGATGTCCGAACATTCCCCGACGAGTGTCACAGACCATCCGCTGCCCGCCGCTGGATCGTACTCGTCGGCCTCGAATGCCACGATCGCCCGCTCAACCGCTCGTGCGAGCCTCGATCCATTCCCGGTGCGGACAACGACCGCCTCGTCGTCCACGACGAAGTCGACGGGCTGCACCGCGGGCAGTGCCTGGTCAGAGTAGACGATCCGCCCGACGGGCGCGCTCGCGAGCAACCGCATGCACTCGTGCCAGGACAGGACCTCCTGCACCGCAGGATCGTAATGCACTGCGAAATCTTGCTGCGGCGACCGCCTGCTCCGGTAGGGCTGAACGTCCCGTCGCAAGGTGCTTTGCCCGGACACGCCTGCGTGCACACCATCGTTCCCCGCCAGTTGCGGCCGTAGTATTCGTCTTTTCCGCTGGCCGGCAGCATGACGCGGCCGATCAGCCATGCACCGGCCCGCGAATGACGACCACCGGGCAGGCCGCGTGATGGACGCAGTGCAAACTCACCGAGCCGAGCAGCGCGCCTGTCAAGCCGCCGTGCCCACGGCTGCCCACTACGAGCAGGTCGGCGTCCCGTGCCGCTTCGAGCAGCACCTGCGCCGGGTTTCCCTGCGAGACCACGGGCCGCACAGTGACGTCGGTGTTGGGGTCAACCGTCTTGTTGATCGCGTCGGTCAGTGTCTTCTCAGCGATCTCGCCGAAATCGGTGCCGCCTTCTTCCATTGAGACTGGCGCCCACCCGAAGGAGCCGTAGTTCACGGGATACTGCCACGCGATCACGGCTTCCACCGCGGCACCGGTGAGCTCGGCCTGCCGGATGGCCCAGTGCAGGGCCGTCGTCGAGGACGACGACCCATCGACTCCGACGACGATTCGCGTGGCCTGGTCATCCTTGTGCCCGGTCATCGTCTGCCTCCTCGCTCTGTGAGGTGCGGACTTCCCAATATCAGGGTCGCCGAAGGCGGCCAGGACCGTTTAGAGGCGTTCTGCCTCGCCGGCTGGGACCTTCGGCATTCTGGGCCCGCGGCCCGGCGATGGGTCGCCACGTGACCGGAGTGACACAGTGGGCCGCGCCGGCCACAGCGCATGCGGCCTGGGCCGGCTCATGTCGCATGCGCCGGGCGCTTGGTTATGGTTGAGCTGCCGCGGCAGTGCAAAGCTGAATATCCGGCCGACCACGGTGACAGGAGGACGGGTGCAGTATCGCGTCTCGAGGGCCGTCGCAGGGCCCGTCCTGCACCTGCTGTGGCGACCGTCGATTACCGGTGCGGGCAGTGTGCCTGAGCACGGCGGCGCCATCCTCGCGTCCAACCACCTGTCGATCGTTGACTCGTTCTTCCTTCCCCTCATGCTGGACCGGCCGGTGACCTTTGCCGCCAAATCCGAATACTTCACCGGCACGCGGCTTGTCGACAGGGCAACCGCCGTCTACCTGCGGCGCACCAAGCAGTTGGCGGTGGACCGCACCGGCACAAGGGCCACCCGCGGGATGCTGGAGTCAGCGCTCGACCTGCTGCGCAGGGGCGAGCTGTTCGGTATCTACCCGGAGGGCACCCGCTCGCCGGACGGGAGGCTGTACCGCGGCAGGACCGGCGTCGGCTGGCTCGCCCTTGCGTCAGGCCTGCCGGTGATTCCTGTCGCGATGATCGGGACAGATCGTGTGCTCCCCCCGGGTAGAACGATCCCGCGCCTGGGCCCGATCGAGGTGCGTATCGGGAGGGCATTGACGTTCGAACAGCACGCGGCCACCAGTGCGCCGGCCAAGGCTCGCCGGGCAATTACTGACGACGTGATGCGCGCGATCAGGGAGCTGTCCGGCCAGGAGTACACGCCGGTCTACGCGTCCACGAGGAAAGAGCAGCTCGCCGCCGCGAGGCAAGCGCAGGGCCGCGGCCCGCGCTGAGCCCGACCCTCACCTGAGCCCGGCCCTCATCAGCTGATCCTGCCCCTCAGAGGTGGCGGTCGTCCTCGTCATCCTCGGGGTAGCCACCGCTCTCGTCGTCGGCGTAGCCGCCGCTGTCAGCCTCGGGGTTGCGGCCGCTGTCAGCCTCGGGGTTGCGGCCGCTGTCAGCCTCGGGGTTGCGGCCGCTGTCAGCCTCGGGGTTGCGGCCGCTGTCAGCCTCGGGGTTGCGGCCGCTGTCAGCCTCGGGGTTGCGGCCGCTGTCAGCCTCGGGGTTGCGGCCGCTGTCAGCCTCGGGGTTGCCGCCTATGCCGGCTGGGGGGACGCGAGGGAACGCCTGGGTGTCGGCTCCCGGCGCGGCCGGATCCGGATATCCGGCGAAGGCTGGCGGCCATGGCGTACCGTTCTCGCCGTCCCGCGGCTGGCCGCTCGATATGACGGGGAAGGCCTCGGTCTTCGCGCCTGGGTTCCAGACATAGATCTGCCCGGATCCTTGTTCGCGGTCGGCCGTTTGGCCGCTGCCGCCGGTCCGCCAGGGCGATGGCGGGTCCGGGACAGTGCCAGATGCAGCGCCAGCCGGTCCGGCGTTCTCACGCGGCCTGTTCCCGCCAGGCGTGGACGGTGGTGCGGACGACGATGCGTTCGGCGCGCCGGAGGCCGCATCGCCGCCGCCCAATGAGGGCGGCGCCCCCGAAGGTGCCCCGCCTGCGGCCAGCGGCGGAATCCTGAAGATCCCGCTGCCCGGCGTGACGGGCGGGCAGGCGGCAGGGCCGGATGCCGGATCGCGCTGTACCGGTGGCGCTGCGGGCCCGGGTGTTGCCCGCCAGCTTGCGTCACTTCGCCCGTTCGGGCCGCCCGCCGGGTGCGGGAGCGCCCAGGTCGCGCCGCTGCCGTTGGCGATGGACTCAGGCGCCCACCACGGTGGTTCGCTGTCCGGTTTGGGTGCGGGGTCCCAGGGTGGCCCTTCTGCCTGCGTGGACCGCTTGCCCACCTCAAGCCTGGGAACCGGCGCTAGCTGCGGCCGCTGCCGCGCCTGCGCTGAGCTCCAGGGCTTCGCGTCGTCGGAATTGCCCTGGCTGGGTGCGGTGATCCGCGCGGAAGGCGGCGGCGTCGGCGGTGGTGGCCCCTGTTCGGGCACGCCGCGTGTGCGCTTGCGGCGGCGGTTCACCCAGACAATGACGGCCAGCAAGAAAAGCAGAAGCAGGGCACAGACACCGATGATGGCGTCACGCAGCACCCCGGCCCGGTGGTGCACGCCTGCGGGCTGACCGGCTGGCGGCGAGGCGTGCGGCGTTGGGCTGCCTCGCAGGCTGGCGGTCTCGATATGGGCGGCGGCACTTAGCGCCCCCTGTGCATTGGCGGTCCCGTACCCGGAACCGTTCTTGCGGCCGTCCGGGCGGCCGAAGCGGGTGCCTTCTGTCAGGGCCTGGCCGACCTGCGCCGGCGTCAGGCCCGGATACCTGGCGCGGACGAGGGCGGCCATACCCGCTACTTCCGCGCTCGCCGCGCTCGTGCTGCTCACCGTGGTGTAGCCGGTCGCGGAGGTGGCCGTTATCACCCCTTCGCCAGGCGCGGTGAGGGTTACGTAGGACTGCCCGCTGGAGAACCGCGCCTTGACGAAGCCATGGTCGAAGGCGCCGACGGAGATGACGCCCGGATATGCCGCGGGGTAGTTGACCTGGCCATCCCCGGGCCCGTCGTCCCCTGCGGGCGCGACGAGGACGGCTCCCTTGGCAAGCGCGTACGCTACGGCCTTGCGCTCCGCGACGGAACCGCCCGCTGCGGCGGCCGCGCCCCGGATACCGTCCGCGCTCGCCGCGCCCGGATCGAGAGGCAGATCGATGACCTTCGCGCCGTGATGCGCCGCGTATCTGATGCCCGCCGCTATCGCCGCGGGCAACCCGGACGCGACGGCCGTACCCGCGTTCAGCGGATCGTTTTTCTCCAGGTTCACCCGCACGGAGAGAATCTTTGCCCTGGGCGCGATGCCGATGATGCCGTCGGCTCGCCCGGGGCCATGACCGTGTCCGGCGATGAGCACCGCCATAGCCGTGCCGTTCACACCCCAGTACATGTCGCCGAGGTGCCGCCCGGAATGCGTGTAGTCCGGGCCAGTGATCACTGATCGGGACAGATCGGCCTGGGCCGGGTCGACGCCGGTGTCGAGCACCGCAACGGTCACGCCGGTCCCGTGGCTGACCCGCCACGCCTGGGTGACGTGCACTTCAGTCAGCCACCACTCGCGGTCACGCACCTGATCGGCGAGGCCGGGAGCCGCCGTGAGCCCGACCATCACCGCGGCGACCGCAGCCACGCCGGCGGCGAACGGCGACATCCGGCGGCGCGGGAACCTCAGTGACACGACAGCGATGCCTTCCTTTGCACGGGCACTCGGATTCTTTCATGCTCGGGCCGTCAAGTCCCACGCGGGAACTCTGCTCACGAAGGACAGGTGCCGACCGCGGGCCACCTCGCGCCGCCCGGATCGCGCCGGCCACCTCGCGCTGGCCGGATCGCGCCGGCCACCTCGCGCCGGCTGGATCGCGCCGGCCGGACCGCGCCGGCTGGATCGCCGGCCACCTCGCGCCGGCTGGATCGCGGCGGCCGGATCGCGCTGGCCGGACCGCGCCTGCCGGACCGCTACGGCGCGGCAGCGAGCCGCACGTGAGCGCCGGGTGGCAGGCCGAGCCGTTGCGCCGCGTCGCCCGCGTTGACCGCGAGGGACACCAGCCCGGCTGAGTCGGTGAAGGCAACAAGCTCACCCGGTGCGACAGCGGCGAAGGTCTCCAGGTACGGCACGGTGAGCTGGCGCCGGCCGCAGCGGACCACGAGGGTCCCACCGAAACCGGCGCCGAGCCTGCCGATCTCTGATGCGGCGATCGACAGCTGCACGTTGCCGAACCTGTCCACCGACATCACCTCACCCTCGACCTCTCCATCGTGCACGCGACTGGTCGGCGCGGGCAGCGTCACCAGGTCAGCGACTGGCGACTCGGTGCCCACAGCGGCCAGATCGACACCGTTCACCAGATGCGCGGCGACCGGGGTGAAGATGTCGCGGCCGTGGAAGGTCGCGGACACCGGATGCAGCCACAGGTCGCTGTTGCTCAGCTGAGCGACCCGCTCCGCGCCGCCCGCGCCAGCGATCGCCCAGGAGAGCACACCATTGTCCGGGCCCACGAAGATCCGGTCGCCAGCCTGGACGGCGACGCCGAGCCTGGCCGTGCCCACGCCAGGATCGACGACCGCGACATGGATGGCTGGCGGCAGATAGGGCACGGTCTGCGCGAGGACCGCCGCTCCCCGCCGCACATCGCCGGGCGGCACAAGATGGGTCACGTCGATGATGCGGGCATCCGGGGCGATTCTGGCCGCCACGCCATGGCACGCGGCGACGAATCCATCCTCAAGGCCGTAATCCGTCAGGAAGGTCAAGCAGCTATAAGAGGCCACGAGTGGTGAGCGTACGTCGGACCGGACCATCGGGGGTAGGCCTACCCGCGGCATACGATGGTTCAGTTCAGCGGCGCCGCGCCTTCGGCGTGGGGGACCGCCGGGCGCTGCGGCGTGGCCCGCGGCCAGGCGGGAAAGGCGAGCGGCACGGCGCAGTGTACGGTTCTGCCAGGACGCAGGTGCAGCCGAGCAGGCCAGCGGATGACCGGGTCGCGGATGAGCAGGCCGCGGATGAGCAGGCAGGTCGGAAGATGCCAGCAGAACCGCTTTCCGAGCAGGACGCGGCGATTCTCGCGTTCGAGCGGCGGTGGTGGCGGTATCCGGGCTCCAAGGAGCAGGCGATACGCGAGGCTTTCCACATTCCAGCCACTCGCTATTACCAGCTGCTCAACGAGCTGATCGACCGGCCGGAGGCGCTCGCCTTCGACCCGATCCTTGTGAAGCGGCTCCGCCGCCAGCGGACCGAGCGGCGGCGGCTGCGCTCCGCCCGCCGTCAGCCGTGATCCGGGGATACAGCAGATTCCAGTCCGACCGAGGTGAGGGGAAGACCGTGGAGAACGGGCCGATCGCGGGCAGCATTCCTGAGCCAGCGACACCGGAGGGAAGGGCGGGCATGGCCGCGCTGCTGAGCGATCCTGGCGGCGCGCTTGTCGGGCTCGATTACGACGGTACCGTCGCCCCGATCGTTGCCGATCCGCTTGCCGCCAGGGCGCACCCGGGCGCCGCGATGGCACTGCGGAGGCTGGGCACGCATCTCGGCACGCTCGCCGTGATCACCGGCCGTCCCGCGGCGCTCGCGGTCGAGCTTGGCGGCCTGCATGACGTGCCGGGGATCGTGGTACTCGGCCACTATGGCGCCGAGCGCTGGGAATCGGGCGTGCTCACCGCTCCGTCGCCACCGGCCGGCCTCGAGACGGTGCGCGGCGAACTGCCCACCGTGCTGGCAGACGCTGGTGCGCCGCAGGGCACGTGGGTCGAGGACAAGGGGTACGCCATCGCCGTGCACACGCGCCGCACACCCGACCCTGACGGCGCCCTTGCGCTGGTACGGGCACCGCTGGCCGCGCTCGCAGAGCGTGCAGGGCTGGCGGTCGAGCCAGGCAGGATGGTGATCGAGCTGAGGCCTGCGGGCATGGACAAGGGCACGGCATTGACACGGCTTGTAGCAGAACGGCTCTCGCGGGCGGTCATGTTCTGCGGAGATGATCTCGGTGACCTGGCGGCGTTCGCGACCGTGCGCGAGCTCCGCTCGGCCGGCATCCCTGGTGTGGCGGTCTGCAGCGGCTCCGCTGAGGTCGGGGCGCTTGCCGAGGCCGCCGACCTGGTGGTGGACGGCCCGGACGGCGTGGTCGGCCTGCTCAGCACCATAGCGGCCGCGCTCGGCGGTTGATTGATGGATTCTCGGCCGCCGCTCTGCACGGATCGACGGTTGCATGAATGGATGTCGGCGGCTACCTGTGCCCCGTGTGACAGGCGTTCCGATCTGTGACAGGCGTTCCGACGCGTTATCTCCGGTAGTATTTACCGATCGGTAAAGTATGAAATTGCCTGAAAGTCCCACAAGGCAGGATCCGTGAGCCACGGCGCGCGTGGCTCAGTCCAGGGCAGCGAGCTGGTCGGCGAACCACTGTCTCGGCGGCAGTGCTGTCGCGGCTTCCGCGAGGCGAGTACACCGCGCGAGCCGTTCGGCAGAAGGCATGGTCAGGGCCTGATGCAGTGCGTCAGCGGTCCCGGATACGTCAAACGGATTCACAAGCAGCGAGTCCGTGCCCAGCTCGGCGGCGGCCCCGGCTTCACGGGAAAGCACCAGGGCGCAGGCCCGTTCCGACAGCACAGGTCCTTCCTTGGCTACCAGGTTCATACCGTCCCGGATCGGATTCACCAATAGCACGTCCGCCAGCCGGTATGCCGCGAGCGAGCGCGCATAGTCGTCGTTGACCTGCAGGATCAAAGGATCCCAGTCGTCGGTGCCGTATTCGTCCTCGATCTCGCGCGCGATCCGCTGCACCGAGGCCGTGTACTCGCGGTACTCCGGCAGGTCGTGCCGTGAGGGATAGGCGAATGCAAGATGCACGACGTTGCCGTGCCATTCGGGATGAGTAGCAAGCAGCTCACGGTAGGCGGCGAGCCCGCGCACGATGTTCTTGGACAGCTCCGTGCGGTCCACTCGCACGATCAGCTTCCGCTCACCCACCGCCTCTCGCAGCGCCTGCGTCCGCGCCGCGACGTCCGCGGCGCCGGCCCGCTCACGCAACTCGGCGCCGTCCACCCCCAGTGCGTGCACCGCGACGCGGGTGACGTGGCCGCGGTAGCTGACGGTCCGGTTCTCCAGGTCCACCTCCGCACCGACGAATTCGCCACAGCAGTCAAGGAACGCCAGCGCCCACCGGTCGCAGAGAAACCCGGCGTGGTCCGCGCCGAGGATGCCGTCGAGCACCTCGCGCGCGATGTGGTCGGGCAGTGTCCGGAAGTAGTCGGGCGGCGCCCACGGCGTGTGCGAGAAGTGCGCGATCCGCAGCCCGGGACGGGCATTCCTGAGCATCCGGGGCACCAGGGTGAGGTGGTAGTCCTGCACGAGCGCCCGGGCGCTGCTCCGGCCTGCGGCGTCGCGTGAGCCATGCGCCTCATCGGCCACGTCGCCCGCGGCCGTAAGAGCGGCCGCGAATGCCATGTTGTAGGACCGGTAGGACTGCCACTCGCGCTGCCACCCGAGCCCGAAGTGTGGCCTGTTCGGGATGTCGAAGAGAAAATGGTGGACAAACCAGAGCGTGGAGTTGGCCACCCTGTTGTAGGCGCGGTGAAATGTCGCGTGCGGGATGTTGAGCATCTGCACGGCCGCGCCCGCATCGTGGCCGTCCAGATCGAGCCTGCCGCCCGGTGCGCGCCGCGCTGCCATACGGTCCGGGTCACTGAGCGCGGCGCAGATCCACAGGACATCCGTATCGGTGCCCGCCACCGAGGAGAGCCCGGACACCAGGCCGCCCCCGCCCCGCCGCGCGGTCAGGCCGCCGTCGTCGCTCAGCGAGAACGAGACCGGTCCGCGGTTGGACGCGATGAGAACCTGGGGCTTGCCCATGTACGGCCAGGCTAGCCGAGCGGCGATCGCGAGGCCCGGGCAGCCCGTTGCCGGCGTGCCGTGCCCGGGCAGCCAGGACATCTCAAGGGCCCGCGAGATCATGAAAGAGGCCGCGGGAGCCATCTGGGCCGAACCACGCGAAGGTCGTGTGGACACCAGGCAACCATGAGGTGTGGACGCCGCGCCGGTGAGCTCGGCCGCTCCCGCGCTGGTGTGTCCTGCTCCAGGCGCTGGTGTCCTGCTCCAGGCGCTGCGGCGCCGGCCGCTCCCGTGCCGGCGGCACTCGGCCGTCCCTGCGTCGGTTAGAGTGCTGACTATGGCCTCATGACGCCTGTCGACGGCACCGCCACGAGGGGCCGCGTCACAACCACATACAGCTCATCCAGAGGGGTGGAGGGATTCGGCCCGGTGAAGCCCCGGCAACCACCACGGTGACGCATGCTCGCCCTGCGTGTGGCGAGTCCCGTGACAGGTGCCAATTCCGACCCGTAGCCAAGGTGGCCGCAGGGAAAGATGAGGAGAAAGGGCCTCGTTACGTGAGCACAGCCCCTACAGGTGAAACCTTCAACGCCGCTGCCTCTTCAGTGTCCGGTTCTGTTTCCGCTCCTGGTCCGGCGCACGGTACCCGCGCGCCGGGCCCGTTCGGTTTCGCCACGAGGTTGTCCTGCCGCGAGTGCGGGCACAGCCGAGACCTCGGGCCCTGGTACGCCTGCGAGGAGTGTTTCGGGCCGCTGGAGGTCGCCTACGACCTGCCGCCGCTGACCCGGGCGGCGATCGAGTCCGGGCCACACAACATCTGGCGCTATGCGAGCCTGCTCCCGGTTCCAGCCGATGTGGCCAGCGCGCCAAACACCGAGCCCGGCTGCACCAGGTTGGTGCGCGCCGACAACCTTGCCAGGGCGCTCGGGATGCAGCGGCTGTGGGTGAAGGACGACAGCGGCAACCCGACCCATTCGTTCAAGGACCGCGTGGTGGCGGTGGCGCTCGCCGCCGCGACAACCATGGGCTTCAAGGTGCTCGCCTGCCCGTCAACCGGCAATCTGGCCAACGCGGTAGCCGCGGCTGCCGCGCGCGCGGGGATCCGCTCTGTGGTGCTGGTACCCGACGACCTCGAGCGCCAGAAGATCATTACGACCGCCGTTTACGGCGGCACGTTCGTGACCGTCGCGGGCAGTTACGACGACATCAACAGGCTCGCGTCGGAACTCGCCGGCGAGCACGAGGACTGGGCCTTCGTCAACGTCAACGTCCGGCCGTACTACTCGGAAGGGTCCAAGACCCTCGGCTACGAGATCGCCGAGCAACTCGGCTGGCGGCTGCCGGAGCAGATCGTGATCCCGATCGCCTCGGGGTCGCAGCTCACCAAGATCGACAAGGCATTCACCGAGCTGTCCGGCGCTGGCCTGGTCGACGAGTCGCCGTACCGGGTGTTCGGGGCGCAGGCGTCGGGTTGCGCGCCCGTGGCGGCCGCCTTCAAGGCCGGCCACGATGTGGTGCGCCCGGTCAAGGCGAACACGATCGCCAAGTCCCTCGCGATCGGCAATCCGGCCGACGGGCCCTATGTGCTCGATGTGACCCGCCGCACCGGGGGTGCGGTGGAGGACGTCAGCGACGACGAGATCGTGTCGGCGATCTGCCTGCTGGCTTCGACGGAGGGGATATTCGCGGAGACCGCGGGTGGGGTGACAGTGGCCACCCTGCGGAAACTGCTCGCGGAAGGCCGGCTCGACCCAGCCGCTGAGACCGTCGTCATCAACTCGGGTGACGGTCTCAAGACACTCGACGCGGTGGCGGAGGTAGCGAGGCCGACCGCGGCGATCCAGCCTTCGATCGAAGCTTTCAGAGAGGCGGGCCTGGCATGAGCGTTTCTGTCCGCGTTCCAACGATCCTGCGCACTTACACGGGCGGAGCTGCGGAGGTGAATGCGGAGGCAGGCACCTTGCGCGAGGTGCTGGCCGGCCTGGACACGGCATATCCGGGCATCGCGGGGCGGATCCTCGATGACAGCGGCCAGATCCGACGATTCGTCAACGTCTACGTTGGCGACGAGGACGTGCGGTTCGCGTCAGGGCTCGACACGCCCGTCCCCGCAGGAACGCAGGTCTCAGTAATCCCAGCTGTTGCGGGAGGTTGAGTGAGCGGACCGTGATGTTACCACCTGATAACGTTGTCGCAAATTACTGAGCCATTCGTGTGATTACGTGGGTAACGGATGCGCAACGCTTGCTGTAGGAGGTATGGTCGTCAGCGGTCGCCGACCGCTTCAGCCGGTAGCGATCGACGGGCTCCGCGGTTGCCTGGGCGGGGCTCGAGGCCCGAGCGCAGTTAGGGAGTTGTTTGTAATGCCGCAGGGCACCGTCAAGTGGTTCAACGCGGACAAAGGCTACGGCTTTATCGCGGTCGACGGTGGCAGGGACGTGTTCGTGCATTTCTCGGCGATCCAGTCGGATGGCTACCGCACCCTCGAAGAGGGGCAGCGGGTCGAGTTCGAGATCACGCAGAGCGACCGGGGACCGCAGGCCGAGGCTGTCCGCGCCCTCTGAACGTTCTGTCACGTTCGCCGGGTGACCCGGCCTCCATCATGATGGGGGGCCGGGTCATCTCACTCCGCGGGGATTTCGGTGGATGACCGCGGAGAGGCCAGCAACGGACCTGCCACAGCCCCACAGCAACGGGCCACCGCTGGGGCTGGCTCGCCCGCTCGACAGGCCGCGAACATACACAAACCTGGCCTGGCTTGCACTCTCGGCCCGAGAGTGCTAAACAAGTCGTTGGCACTCTCACCTTGAGAGTGATAATACGCTACGGCAGGATCGGGGCGATGAAGCCCGGTGCGCGGTCGGGAAGGGACCGGCCGCGAACCGAGCTGTCCGTCGCGGGCGTCGGCTCGGTCTGCGCACGCCACAAAGAGTTCCGGAGGACTGGAGCCTATGGCAGCCAAGATGATCGCGTTCGATGAGGAGGCCCGGCGTGGCCTCGAACGCGGCATGAACCAACTAGCAGATGCCGTGAAGGTGACCCTCGGCCCCAAGGGACGCAACGTCGTCCTGGAGAAGAAGTGGGGCGCGCCGACGATCACCAACGATGGTGTGTCCATTGCCAAGGAGATCGAGCTCGAGGATCCGTTCGAGAAGATCGGCGCAGAGCTCGTCAAGGAAGTCGCCAAGAAGACGGACGATGTGGCCGGCGACGGCACCACCACGGCGACCGTGCTCGCCCAGGCGCTTGTGCGGGAGGGCCTGCGCAACGTGGCCGCCGGGGCCAACCCGATGTCCCTGAAGAAGGGCATCGAGGCCGCGGTGGAGCGGGTGAGCGAAGAGCTTTCCAAGATTGCCAAGGACGTCGAGACCAAGGAACAGATCGCGTCCACCGCGTCCATCTCCGCGGGTGACGCCGCGATCGGCGAGATGATCGCCGAGGCGATGGACAAGGTCGGCAAGGAAGGCGTCATCACCGTCGAGGAGAGCCAGACCTTCGGTCTGGAGCTCGAGCTCACCGAGGGCATGCGCTTCGACAAGGGTTACATCTCGCCCTACTTCGCCACCGACACTGAGCGTATGGAGGCGGTTCTCGAGGACCCCTACATCCTCATCGTCGAGTCGAAGATCTCGGCCAACAAGGACCTGCTGCCACTGCTCGACAAGGTGGTGCAGTCCGGCAAGCCGCTGGTGATCCTCGCCGAGGACGTCGAGGGCGAGGCCCTCGCGACCCTGGTCGTGAACAAGATCCGCGGCCTGTTCAGGTCCGTCGCGGTGAAGGCGCCGGGCTTCGGTGACCGCCGCAAGGCCATGCTCGGTGACATCGGCATCCTGACTGGCGGCCAGGTCATCAGCGAGACTGTCGGTCTCAAGCTCGAGACAGCCGACCTTGACCTGCTCGGCAAGGCACGCAAGGTCGTGGTCACCAAGGACGAGACCACGATCGTCGACGGCGGCGGCGACGCCGAGGCGATCTCCGGCCGGGTCAACCAGATCCGCGCCGAGATCGAGAACACCGACTCCGACTACGACCGCGAGAAGCTGCAGGAGCGGCTCGCCAAGCTGGCCGGCGGCGTTGCCGTCATCAAGGCCGGCGCGGCCACCGAGGTCGAGCTCAAGGAGCGCAAGCACCGCATCGAGGACGCGGTGCGCAACGCGAAGGCCGCCGTTGAGGAGGGCATCGTGCCCGGTGGCGGTGTCGCGCTGCTGCAGGCTGGACGCAGCGCCTTCGAGAAGCTGGAGCTTCAGGGCGACGACGCGACCGGTGCGCAGATTGTGCGGCGGGCGCTCGAGGAGCCGCTGAAGCAGATCGCGATCAACGCCGGCCTTGAGGGCGGCGTGGTGGCCGAGAAGGTGCGATCGCTCGAACCGGGCCGCGGGCTCGATGCCGCGACTGGCGAGTACGTCGATATGTTCGAGGCTGGCATTATCGACCCGGCCAAGGTCACCCGGTCGGCGCTGCAGAACGCGGCGTCCATCGCCGGGCTGTTCCTGACCACCGAGGCCGTTATCGCCGAGAAGCCGGAGAAGGAGAAGGCGCCGGCCGCCCCAGGCGGCGGCGACATGGACTTCTGACCAAGTCCGGCCTTCAACGCGCGGAGGGCGGTCCCGCCTTGCGGGACCGCCCTCCGCGCGTCACGCTGCGGATTGCGGCGAATGTCAGTAGGCGTGGGAGCCGACCGGTGAATCCAGCCGCGGCGAGTCCGCACGGGGACACGGGACTCCCCGCCGCGATCGCGTGCTGATGACAGATGCGATCCGCGGCGCTGACGGGCCTGGCCGCGTGGCCAGATCAGCCCGGCGCGGTAAGCTCAGGTTTCCTCGTCGGCCAGCAGGTCCGCGGCATCGGTGATCTCGTAGGCGTATCCCTGTTCGGCGAGGAACCGCTGGCGGTGACCGGCGTAGGCGGCGTCGAGCGTGTCGCGGGACACGACCGCGTAGAACCGGGCGCGGCGGCCGCCCTGCTTGGGCCGCAGGATACGGCCGAGCCGCTGGGCTTCTTCCTGCCGGGACCCGAACGTGCCGGACACCTGTATCGCCACGGCCGCCTCCGGCAGGTCGACGGAGAAGTTCGCGACTTTCGAGACGACAAGCGTGGTGACGCGCCCGGCACGGAAATCGGCGAACAGCCGTTCCCGCTCAGCCACTCTCGTCTCACCCTTGACGACAGGTGCGCCGAGGCGTGCGCCGAGTTCGTCAAGCTGGCCTATGTACTGGCCGATCACGAGGATCCGCTCGCCGCGGTGCCTGAAGGCGAGATTCTCGACAACGGCGGTCTTTGCGGGCGTGGTGGAGCAGATCCTGTACCGGTCTGCAGGCTCAGCCGTCGCGTAGCCGAGTCGCTCGGCGGCCGGCAGGGTGACGCGTACCTCCACGCAGTCGGCGGGTGCGATCCAGCCCTGGGCCTCCATTTCCTTCCACGGCGCGTCGTAGCGTTTCGGGCCGATAAGCGAGAAGACGTCGCCCTGGCGGCCGTCCTCGCGTACCAGCGTTGCCGTCAGCCCGAGCCGCCGCCTGGCCTGCAGATCCGCGGTCATGCGGAAGACAGGCGCGGGCAGCAGGTGAACCTCGTCATAGATGATCAAGCCCCAGTCCCGTGCCTCGAGCAGCTCGAGGTGGGTGAAGGTGCCACTCCGCCGCGTAGTCATGATCTGGTACGTCGCGATGGTGACGGGCCGGACCTGCTTGCGGATCCCGCTGTACTCACCGATCTCGTCCTCGGTCAGGCTGGTGCGGCGCAGCAACTCGGCCCGCCACTGGTGCACGGCGACCGCGTTTGTGACCAGGATGAGCGTGGTGGCGCCGGCCAGCGCCATAGCGGCGGTCCCCACGATCGTCTTGCCAGCGCCGCACGGCAGGACGACCACACCGGAACCGCCATGCCAGAACGCCTCGGCGGCCTGTTGCTGGTAATGCCGGACACTCCAGTTGTCTTCGGCCAGGGCGATCTCGTGCTTCTCGCCATCGACGTAGCCGGCCAGGTCGGCGGCCGGCCAGCCAAGTTTGAGCAGCACCTGCTTGAGCCGCCCGCGCTCGCTCGGGTACACGGCCACCGTGTCGGCGTCGATCCTCGGCCCGGTCAGCGGCGCGACCTTCTTGCTACGCAGTACCTCCTCGAGCACGGCACGATCGCGCGCGGTGAGCACGAGCCCGTGCGCGGGATGACTGTGCAGCTGCAGCCGCCCATAGCGGCCCATCGTCTCGGCGACATCGACGAGCAGCGAATGCGGGACCGGGTAGCGTGAATAACGCAGGAGCGCGTCCACCACCTGTTCGGCGTCGTGGCCGGCCGCGCGCGCGTTCCACAGCGCGAGCGGCGTGACCCGGTAGGTGTGCATATGCTCTGGTGCGCGCTCGAGTTCCGCGAACGGCGCGATCGCCTTGCGGCAATCGGTGGCGAGCTCATGGTCGGCTTCAAGCAGCAAGGTCTTGTCCGACTGGACGATCAGCGGCCCATCAGTCAATTCCGTCCCTCCATCGCCGTCCTCCCTCGAGCGATGCCCTGCCGAAGGCTCCTGAGGCTCACGGGTCGCCCCAGGGTTAACTCTGCACCCGGCGCGGGCTGGCCCGAGGGAAAATGGCGGCACAAGGGCCAATACGGCCGCGCTGGGAGCGCCCGCAGGTCGGTGCCGAGCCCCCAGGAAGGTTCCAGGTGCTGGGCGGAGCCATGCCCGCGGAGCGCCGATGCGCTCAGTCGGTGTGGGGACTGCCACGGCCCCAGCAGCGGGCTGTGTGGTCTTGTCGCTGGGGTCGGTGGCCCCGCAGCGGGCTGTCGCTGGGGTCGGTGCCCCAGCCGCGAGGCATCGCCTGGGTTACGCGGAGCTCCCCGCGGCGTCGCCGACACCACGGGGAAAACCGCGTTCGGCGTCGCCCGCACGCAGGACCCGGACCGCCGCGAGCGCCCGTTCCTCGGTGGGCCAGGGTGCGCACGGCTTAAGCGGACCGGGAGTGGCGGCCGCACTGTACCTGCTCGCGAGGTCCTCCGCGCGCCGGGACTCCGCGGCCGTGATCTCCACGGTGCCATCCGCTGACTCCGCCGCCGGGGCGTACCCGAGCCGGCGCAGCACTGCAAGCACATCGCCGCGGCCGGAGGGTGAGACGAGCACAGTGGGCGCGAGCAACCGCAGCCCCAGCGCGGCGGCGCGGCGATCGGCGGCGATCTCCGCCACGACATCGGGGTCATCGCAGCGGATGTAGGCGGACGCTGCGGCGACGCGGATCCGGCCGTGCCTGCGCGCGACGTCCTCGATCAGGTAGCGCAATGGCTGTGGAATGGGCGTACGTGAGTTCTCCGCGAGCATTGCGAGCAGGCCGTCGCCCGTCCTGCCCGCGTCCATCGCTCGCCGCACGGAGCCGTCGGAGAACCGGTACACCGTTGCACCGCCTGTCGATTCCACGTCGGCGGCGAGCGAAAACTCACGGGCCAGGTCGGTTGTCAGGGGTCCAGGTGCCACCGCCGTCAGGTCGGCCTGCAGCAGCACGTGCGCGACAGGCTCAGGCAGGATCCCCGCAAGCACGGACGCGGCCTCGGCCAGTCCGCCTGACACCACCGCGCGGCCGTGTGCGGCGAGGGCGCCGAGCCCGGTAAGGCCAAGCAGTGCCGCTTCCCGCAACGCAATCTGGGCAAGCATGGCCTGCGACGTCTGCGGCCTGCGCGGCCGCAGCCATGCCAACCGCCGCAGCATCGCGCCCGCATTTACCGATGTGCCAGGCGCCACGGTCGCGAGTTCGCCAAGTACCCGGGCGCGCACCCGCGGAGCGTCCATACGGTCGAGACCAGTGCCAAGCGCGTTGAGCAGCCGCCCGCCCTCGTCGCGGCTGCCGACAAGTCCGGGCACCCTCGTGGTCGCCAGCCATGCGCTCACGAGCGTCGCCCACCGGTCCGCTTGGGCCCTGTCCAGCCAGGTGTCGAACGCGCGTGAAGGAAGCCACTCACCGTCGGTCCAACTTGAGGCCGCGAGCAGCCCTGCCGCCCGTGCGACCTCAGTGAACAGCGCGGTCGCGGCCAGGTCCACGTCAACGGAGGCGGCCGCCTTGCGCAGTTCACGGATCCCGAGGCCGCCAGAGCGCAGCACCGGCGGTGGCGCCGCGGCCCAGCGGCTCAGCAGGTCCTCGACGCAACGGAGCGCGGTCAGCGCCGCAGCCGCCGAAGCCTGGTCCACCTCGCGTAAGCCGTTAGGGATCCCATCGAGCGCCGGTGGCCCAGGCGAGACGCCGCCGGGGCCGGCAGGAAACCGTGGCCCGCTGATGACGGCGCGCAAGCCGGGCGCGGGCCGGAAGCCGCCGCCTGTGTGCCAGGCGAGCGCGCGGGCACACAGCGCCGCCAGACAGCGGCTCAGCGGCCCGGGCGGTGCGCCGAGCATCTCCGTGAGCCTGGCCGTGGGCACGGGGGACGGCAGCGCGAGGAGCGCCTCGATGATGTGCAGCGAGAACTGGTCGAGGTCATCGAGGGCGCGCTCGAGCGACAGTCGTCTCGCGGCACGGGACGCGAGTGCGTCGACGCATGTCGGCACCGGTGTTACCAGGTCGGGACGCGCGGCGAGCAGCGCCGTGAGCTCCACGTCGCTGCGCTCGCGGAGCCAGACCGCGAACCCGCCCCCGCCCGCGTGCCGCCCGTTACCGTTCACCCGCTTCACAGTACTGCGACGTTCGGCAGCTATAACCGCCGTGGTTCGGGCACTATCGGCGCATGAGCGCGCGCAGCGAGCAACTTGTGCTCGACTACCTGAGCCGCGCCGCTGACGCGGCTCACCGCACGTTGCGCTCGGACGAGCGGATGCGGTTCATCGCCAGGCTCCGGGTTTCCATCGAGCAGCAGCGGCGGGCGGCGAGCGCGGTCGAACCGGCCGAGGTGCGGAGGGTTCTCGCGAAGTTCGGCGATCCCAAGGTCCTGGTCGCGCGCGAACGCCGGAGCCTCGACGAGGCGATGGCGCCCGGCGGGGATGTCGGCGGGACCGGCACGCCGGACGAGGCCACGCAGGTTACTGTCAAGCAGGGCGCGGCTGGGCAGGGCGCGGCTTGGCAGGACGCGGCTGGGCAGGGCATGGGCAGGCCACCAGAGGCTTTTTTTCCATCGCCCCAGGTGGCCGGGCCGGATGACGTGGGTCAGCCTGCCGCGCCGGTACCGCAGGTCGCGTTTGACCCGACGCTGGTTATCCGGAGGTTCCCGCGTGAACTGCTCGCGCTTGTCCTGCTCGGACTTGGCGGGATGCTCCTACCGTTCCCGCTGTGGCTGATCGGCGCCGTGACCGGCCTGACCTCGCGGATCTGGAGTACCGGGGACAAGTTCATCGGGATCGCCGGGCCACTCATCATCACCGTGGCCGGTGTGGGCGTGATCGGGGCGCTGAACAAGCATCCAGGCGTGCCTGTGGACCTGCACGCCTATGTGGCCGCCGTGCGCGCGGACGCGTCGCTCATCTTCCGGATCGGCGCAGTGCTCGGCGCCCTCTATCTGGGGGCCCGGTTGCCGCGCGGAAACCGGCCAAGCCCTGCCTGCCGGTCAGCCGATCGGAGACGCGACCTGCTCGGCGGTCGCTGATGTCTCGTGCTCGGGCAGCAGCCCAAGTGCGAGCCTCGTCCACGCCGCCACGAAGCGTGGTTCTGTGACACGTCCCGGCGGAGCGCCGAGCTGCGTGGTAGTGAGCCAGTAGTTGACGACTGAACCGCCGAGGACCGCGGCGACGGCCGGCCAGTCGACGTCCGCGTCGGCGAACTCCGGCTGCCGGCCGCCCCATGTGGTCATGACCTCGTACAGCGGCTGCACGAGATCCTCACGGAACTCGTCGACGAGGTGCGGGAACTGATCCAGGTCACGGAAGATCACCCGGATCAGGTTGGTCTCCTCCGTCATCTTGGCCAGACCCAGCTTGCACAGGTAGCGAAGACGATCAGGCAGCGGGATCAGCTGCGCCGAGGCGACCGAACGCATGGTCGCCTCGATCTGGTCCGTGGTGGGTGCCGCGTGGGTGCGTATCGCCGCCACGAGCACCTCTTCCTTGGACCTGAAATGGCGGTACAGACCTCCGGCGCCCGGCGACAGCCCAGCGGCCGCCTCGATTTCGGCGACCGCGGTCGCCGAGTAACCCTTCTCGGCGAACAGGCGGAGCGCTTCGTCGACTATCCGTTTCCGGGTCGAGCTCGTCATACGTGTGCCTCCCCCCCGACAGTATCCGCTTGCTAACTGGTTATGCGGCGCACATCACCGGCGCGGCCCGCGTCTCAGGTGATCGTCCGCCCCGAACGGTCGGTGGGACAGGGTGTCACGGCGTCCCAGGTGGCGGTGCAGGGTCTGGCGCGGGGTCGTGCCGTCACCCGGCCATCGGGCGTGTCTGCTCTAATTCACGCCGGAACGGTTGTTTGGCCAGCAGCGGGCAATGAAACAGATTTTCCTGGAACGAGATGATTGCGACGGTTTCGTCACGGGTACCTACACAACGTGATATTAGTCGCCCGTGCGGCGAGCGGTTGCGGCTCGGAGCGACCGGATTTCCCGGCCTCGCGCGCGATCCCGTCCTAGCACCATCCAAACGTGTGAGGCTGTGGAGGACGCGGCCCCGGCGCTGAGCCGGGGCCGCGTTGCTGCCGCAAGGGTGATCCCGGGGTGCGCCGCTGATCAGAAGGTGATCCGGGTCGCGTCGCTGTCCAAGCGGGCCCCCTGTCACCGCCAGGTCATCCGAGTCAGATCCGGTTCGGTACGGGTGCGAAGCCCGGGCATACCGCACGGCCGGTGGACCGATAGCCTGAACACGCGCTCGCAGCGCAGCTGTGTTGGTTCCGATTCACGCGAGGTCATGCCCGTGCCCACTGGCAAGGTCAAGTGGTACGACGCCGACAAGGGGTTCGGCTTCCTCACCCGCGACGACGGAGGTGAGGTCTTCGTGCACTCCTCCGCTCTCCCGGCCGATGCCGTCGGCTTGCGGGCGGGCCAGCGCGTGGAGTTCGGCATTGTGGAGGGCCGCAAGGGAGCGCAGGCGCTCCAGGTGCGGCTGCTGGAACCACCCCCTTCTGTGACCAAGGCAAGCAGGAAGAAGCCCGACGAGATGATCGTGATCGTCGAGGATCTGATCAAGCTCCTCGATGACGTCTCAAACACGTTCCGGCGGGGAAAGCATCCGGACAACCGTGACGCCGCGAAGATCGCCGCGGTGCTGCGCGCGGTGGCTGACGACCTGGAACCGCAGGATGCCGCGCCGGCGCCACCACGGCACCGCCAGCCGGGTGCCCGCCGGTGAGCCACGCCCTGCGCCTGATGAGACCCCTTTGTGGTGACTTCATTGCGACTTTGTGGTGACTTCATTGCGACGCAGGTGGGTCGGCAGTTGCCTGGGCGAGCTGGGTGCCCAGTGGTTCCCCTGTTCGCATTCTGTGGCGCCGGCTCGCGATCAGTGCGAACAGCGTCACCCCGAGAGCCACGGCGGCGACGGCAAGGCCAACGGTCCCGCTTGCCGTGACCGACAACGCCACGCCGAGCAGGCCGCCCGCGACCCAGGAAAGCTGATGGAGGGTCTCGGACACCGCGAACGTCGATGAGCGGATCTCCTCGCCGATCTCCCGCTGCACGATCGAGTCCAGCGAGAGCTTGGCCAGTGCCTGGCCGAATGCCGCAACGAGCGCTACGATCAGCGCCGCGAGCAAGCCGAAGAACCAAGCGCATACCGCCGTGATCACCGTCGACGCGGCGATCGTGCTGAACATGATGACGTGCGGCCTGCGCGATCGGAAGGTCGACCCGGCGGCGGTCCCCGCCAGCCCGCCGGCCGTGGCGGCTATCACGAGAGCGGCGAGCGCCACGTTCTGGCTGACCCCGTGGAAGTGGTCCGAGCGCAACAGGAATGCCAGGAACATCACCATGAACCCGGAGAAGGCACGGACGGCGGCGTTGGCCCGCATCGCCTCGCCCACCACGGGCCCGACGCGAGCGAGCGTACGCGTACGTCTGCCTTCGGGTGGCGGCCCAGCCTTCCCCCCGTCCCCAGGGACCGCTGCCGCGGGGCTGGCGGTGTCAACATGATCGGGCAGCCTGACGCTCAGCGCCGCGCCGACCAGGAAGATCAGTGTTCCGAACCGCAGCACCCAGCCTGCGTGAATCAGGACGCCGGCCCCAGCGGCGATAGGTGCGGCGATCGCCGCGGCGATCAATGATCCGAGACCGCACCGCGCATTGGCGGTCACCAGGGTGATCTCGGCGGGCAGCAGCCGCGGCGTGACGGCACTGCGGGTGATCCCATATGCCTTGGACAGCACGAGAACGGCGAAAGCGGAGGGCAGCAGGGTGAGCGGGTCCTTGTGAAGGACCGCCCCGGCCATTCCCCAGCAGAGCAGTCCCCTGCCGAGCATGGTCCCGGCCAGAATGTACCTGCGGCCCGTTCGCAGGCGGTCGAGCATCGGGCCGATCAGCGGCGCGAGGACCGCGAAGGGCGCCATTGTCACGAGCAGGTAGAGTGCCACCTGGCCACGTGCAGCGCCAAGCGACACATGGAAGAACAGCGTCCCGGCGAGAGCGACCGCGATGAATGCGTCCCCTGCGCTGCTCACGGCGGTCAGTTCGATGAGTTCGGAGAGCCCGGTGCGGCCCGCGCCCGACGCGCGGGTGCCCCGGTGGATCAGCCGCCCGGCCCCACGCCCCACCGAGCCACCGGTCCTCGCCGCCGGCCTGGTGGCGGATCCTGCCGCTCGGGCGGCCCGCTGGGCCGTGTCCCGGACTTTCCGCCAGGAGGCACCTGCTCCCATGGCCCCAGTATTCTGCGCATCAGGCACCGGAACGACCCTGCCGGCCTCAGGATGCTAAAGAGGTGGCGATGATGAGGGAGAATGACTAGCTGTGAGCACTGCACGCACGCGTATCCGTACCCCGGCGCTTGACGAAATCTGCGCGCAGGCGGTGGACGTTGCGCGGGGCGCCGCCGAAGATATCGCCGGACCAGGTCAGGTCGGCGCGCACGTCAGCTTGGAGGCAGATGGTGACCGAGTCGTCACGCATCTGTTCGAGTGCCTCGATCCTGCCTACGTGGGCTGGCGGTGGGCCGTGACGGTCGCCCGCGCGGCACGTGCCAAGGCGGTGACGGTGAGCGAGACGTCCCTGCTGCCCGGCCCTGACGCATTACTCGGTCCGGAATGGGTGCCATGGCGCGACCGCCTGCAGCCAGGTGATCTCGGCGTGGGGGATCTGCTCCCCGCCTCCCATGACGACGAGCGGCTCGTACCGGTGGCGGCGCTCGGCGGCGATGATGTTCCGGCGTGGAGTGGCGGCGATGATGTACCCGCTTGGAGTGGCGGCGACGCTGGTCTCGTGGTGGGGGTCCCGATCGACGGCCGCAAGCGTGTGCTGTCGGCGATGGGACGCGACGAAACGGCGGACCGCTGGTATTCGACGGACCACGGTCCCCGCACACCACTGGCGCGCGCGGCACCCGCAAAGTGTGTGACCTGCGGGTTCTTCGTGCCGCTTAGTGTGCCCCTCGGTCAGCTTTTCGGCGCGTGCGCGAACGCGTACGCTCCCGACGATGGCCGCGTTGTGTCAGTCGATCATGGCTGCGGCGCGCATTCCGAGGTTGTCCTTCCCGCCGGTCATGACCAGTCGGCACCACCGATCATCGATGAGCTTGGATACGACCTGGTCGATCTGCCTGGTGTGTCGATGGAAGAGACCGCGTTCGAGCCGTTCGATCACGGCTGACTGTTCACCGATCGGCTGAGCGCCTCGGCGCTGACGACCGATCCACCTGTCGCCGCCTGTCTCGTCACCGCTCAGGCGTGCCTTTTCCGCCGGTGATTCCGGGTGCCCGCGCCTGTGCCCGGGCCTGCGCCTCCGGCTGGGGCTGCGTGTCCGGCTGGGCCTGCGCCTCCGGCTGTGCCTGCGCCTCCGGCTGGGGCTGCGTGTCCGGCTGGGGCTGCGCCTCCAGCTGTGCCTGCGTGTCCGGCTGGGGCTGCGCCTCCAGCTGTGCCTGCGCCCGCCGCTGCGCCGCGCGGGCGCGCTGGCGCTTAAGACGTGGGACATACCACAAACCGAACAGTCCCATCGCGAATCCGGTGGCGCACGCCCAGATCCACCAGCGCTCGCCGGTCGGCAGCTGGTCGCGCAGCAACACAAGCGTGATCAACGCGACCGCCCACCCGGCAGTGATCACTTCCGTCGCCAACTGCTCGCTGGTTTCCACGGGCGGCGGGGCTGGCCGGTACTGGCGCCTCATGCCCGCAAGCTTAGCTTGATCATCAAGCCAGCTGACGGCCGGCGGTCGATGGCCGTCATCTGCTGCCTGGCCGGCGCATGTCCCTCGTGGCCGGCGATGCCCGCGGCGTGAGCCGCGATGTTGCGGCGAGCTCATGGTGTACTTAAGGCGCGCCCGGCCGGGCGCAAAAGCCACCCAAGGTCCGCGAGGGCGGCTCCGCGGCGGATTCGTCCGCCTTGCTGACGGTTTGCGGAATGATCAGTACCCGGATATCGTTAGCAAAAGTAATGACACGGGCTAACGAAAATGACCTCGACACAGACCAGATCCGACGCTGGTTTGGCCAACGGCCTCCGCATCTCGGTGAGCAGGCTGGCACGTCGGTTGCGGGTGGAGCGCGCAGGCGGCCTGGCGCAGAGCGGGCTGTCCGACACGCAGGCGGCGGCGCTGGCCGTCCTGGAGCGTCGGGCTGCCATGACCCCGGGCGAGCTGGCCGAGCACGAGAAGGTTCAGCCGCCCTCGATGACCCGTGTGATCACCGCTCTCGAGGATCGAGGGCTGGTACGGCGTGCCCCGCACCCCACCGACAGACGGCAGGTCGTGCTGACGCTGACAGAAGAGGGCAAGGGCCTGGTGAACCAGTTCAGGCAGCGCAGGGACGCGTGGCTGGATATGCGGTTGCGCGAGCTGACGCCGCAGGAGCGGGCGACGCTGCGGTCCGCCGCTCCGATCCTGGAGAAACTAAGCCAGGCCTGACCGAGCGCCGCGGCGGTGAGCCTGAGACCGCCAGGCGGATCTTCAGTTCGCTACGGACCCGGAACTACCGGCTGTACGCGGCAGGCCAGATCGTGTCGAACACCGGCACCTGGATGCAGCGGGTCGCGCAGGACTGGCTGGTCCTCGAATTGACCCATAACAGCGGTACGGCACTCGGCATCGCCACCGGCCTGCAGTTCCTGCCTTTGCTGCTTTTCAGCCTGTGGGGCGGGGCGATCGCTGACAGGTACTCCAAGCGGCGCATCCTCATGGCCACTCAGGCGATCATGGGCGGGCTCGCCCTCCTGCTCGGCGTGCTCGCGCTCACGGGCGCCGTGGAGATCTGGCAGGTCTATGCGCTCGCCTTCGGACTCGGGCTGGTCAGCGCCGTGGACAACCCAACGAGGCAGACGTTTGCGGTGGAGATGGTCGGGCGCCCTGACATGCCAAACGCGATCGCACTCAACAGCGCGATCTTCAACCTGGCACGTATCGTGGGGCCTGCCGTCGCCGGGCTGGTCATCAGCGCGGTCGGCACACCGCTCGCGTTCATCGTGAATGCGGTCTCGTACGGCGCGGTCCTGATCAGCCTCAAGCTGATGCGTCCCACGGAGCTGCATCCTGTCGAGCACACGCCGAGGGCGAAGGGGCCGGTGCGCGAGGCTCTCGGGTACGTGAAGGCATGCCCCAGCCTCTGGATGCCGATGCTACTGATCTTCTTCGTGGCAACGTTCGGCATGAACTTTCAGGTGACGACGGCCCTGATGGCGCGTGGGGTTTTTCACACCGGCGCCGGCGCGTTCGGTATCGCCGGGGCGGTGTTCGCCGTGGGTGCGCTTGCAGGCGCGTTGCTCGCCGCCCGCAGACGCCGGCCTGGTGCGGCACTGCTAATGGTGACTGCGGTGGTGTTCGGGGTGCTTGAGGTGCTGACGGGACTGATGCCGGAATTCTGGTCGTTCCTCCTGCTGCTCGTGCCGACCGGCCTGGCGCTGCTGACGTTCACCACCGCGGCGAACTCCGCGACGCAGCTGAACACCGCACCGGAGATGCGCGGCCGGGTGATGGGGTTGTACCTGCTCGTGTTCCTCGGCGGAGCGCCGCTCGGGTCGCCGCTTGTCGGCTGGGTGGCCGAGCAGTTCGGCCCGCGGATGAGCCTGATCGCGGGCGGCGTGATCTCGGCGGTCGCAGGGGTCGTGGTGGCGGCGACGCTTGCGCACACTCGTGCCGTGCGCGTCCGCGATTTCATGCGGCCAAGGGCTCTTGCCAGGCTGGTAGCCTGACGGCCCGTTGAGGCGCGTCGCCCTCAGTGAGATTGGGCGACAGCGGTCACATCAACACTGATCATTGATGCCCGCAGGCGTCCGATCCTGGCGCGGGCCCGTTGGCCGTTGCCGGCTGCGCGGCGCCAAGCGGCCAGTTCGCGAGCGCCTCGTATTCTGGCCTCGGACCAGGGTGGCTGCGGATCAGGTGAATCCTGTCGGCTCTCCAGGGCGTGCCCGCGAAGCCCGCAAGCGCTGCCACGAGGGGACGTACGTCCGCCGGCGCGCGGCACCTGGCAAGCGTCAGGTGGGGCAAGAAAGACCGGCCCTCATCCGGTGGCGGCGCGCCGGCCCGCCTGGCGCCGGCGGAGACGGACGCGGCCAGGCCCGCCAGGGCCCGGCGGTCATGTTGCAGCCCGGTCCAGAGCACGCGCGCCCTCGCGCCGCTGGGGAACGCACCCGCGCCCGCGAAGGACAGGCTGAGGATGGCATGTCGGCGGGCAGCGCGCCCCAACCGCGGCGTCAGGCGCCCCGCAGCGAGGTCGTTTACCTGGCCGAGGAAGGCAAGGGTGACGTGCCACGCGTCATGGCTGGTCCACCGCAGGTCCGGCTGGCGCGCCCGTAGCGGCGCCGCTGCGGCCTCGACTTCGTCGAGCGCGGCAGCTGGCGGCACGATGGCGACGAACAGCCTCATGCCACCCTGCCTGGCAGAGGTACCCTTGGCTGCGTGGGGGCCGGCCACTCAGTCTCCGGTCGCGCCGTCGATGCGCTCACGGAGCAGGTCGGCGTGCCCGTTGTGGCGGGCGTATTCCTCGATCATGTGGACCAGGATCCAGCGCAGCGAATACTCCGTGTGCCTTCCCTTGAACGTCGCCTCGAGCGAAGGCGCCGCCGCCTCTGCCTTTCTTGCGGCTTCGCACTCCGCCCGCCACGTGGCGAACGCCTCGGCCACGTCGGCGGTCTGGGCGCCGTTGATGTCCGCATCCCTGTCCTGCTCGGTTTCGTAAAGATCAGGTATGTCTTCGCGCGCCAGCCCTTGGCGGAACCAGCCACGCTCAACCTCGGCCATGTGCCTGACGAGGCCGAGCAGGGACAGCGTGGACGGCCGGACGGACCGCTCCCGCAGCTGCTCGTGTGTCAGCCCTTCGCATTTCCAGGCCAGCGTGGCGCGATGATAGTCGAGCCACGCGTTCAGCATCTCCCGCTCGCCCGCTTGCAGTGGTGGGTCGACCCGCTCAACTGTCATGGTCCGATTCTTCAATACCGTCCGCCGCGAGGTCCATCGGGTCAGGGCAACCGGACGGGCAGGGACGAGTCCGGCGGCGTCTGTGGCCAGCTGCCTGCGTACGCTGGGCTGGTGAACATCCCCCGGGTCAGCTCCGCATGGCTCCTTCCCGCGGTGCTCACGATTCTCGTGCTCGCCGTCGTCGCCGGCGCCGTCCTGCGCTGATCTGGGCGGCGAATAAGCGGCGCGCACACAGCCAACGGCCGGAAGGCGCGTCGGTGCTTGCTGGGCGCACAATGAGGGCATGGCGGACGCTCCGGTGGGACGGCGCATCGTGCTCGGCATGCTCGGCCTCGGCGCGGTCGGCGTCGCATTCGGTGCGCGCGCGGCGAATGCGATCGCGCAACTCATGGCCCCGATCGAGGAGCGCGACCCCACCGGCCTGACGAGCCTGATCCCCGCCGCCGGCGGCTTCCGCTACTACTCGATCAGCGGCAGCGAACCGCTGCGTACACACAAGGATTACCGGCTGACCGTCAGCGGCCTTGTGAACAGTCCGCGTATCTATACGTACGCGGACCTGGTGTCGATGCCGCAAACCCGGCTGGTGCGCGACTTCCAGTGCGTCACGGGATGGCGCGTGCCATCCGTGCCGTGGTCCGGGGTAAGGCTCGGTGACCTGCTCGACGCGGCGGGTGTCGCGCCGGCCGCCCGCGCGCTCACGTTCACCTCGTTCGATGGTGCGGACACGGAATCCCTGACCCTCGATCAGGCGCGCAGGCCCGATGTCATCGTCGCGCTCGGGATGTACGACAGGCCGGTCACCCGCGCGCACGGCGGCCCGGCGCGCCTGTATGTGGCCCCGATGTACGGCTATAAGTCGCTGAAGTGGCTGAGCGGGATCACCCTCACCGACGAGGTGGTGCCCGGATTCTGGGAGCGCAACGGATACGACGTGAACGCCTGGGTGGGTAAGTCGAACGGCCGGGGCGATGCTTCCACCTCGTGATCGTCGTGCCGGAGGCGCGCCCGAGGTGAACAGTGCCGGAGGCGCGCCCGAGGTGAACAGTGCCGGAGGCGCGCCCGAGGTGAACAGTGCCGGAGGCGCGCCCGAGGTGAACAGTGCCGGAGGCGCGCCCGAGGTGAACGGTGCCGGACGCAGGCTGAACGGAACGCTGCGCAGATTCACCGGGGGCCAGCGGTGGGTGCACTGGAGCACGGCCGCGCTCATGCTGGTCTGCATTGTGACAGCCGCGTTCCTGTATGTGGGTCCGCTCGCCATCTTGGCCGGGCGGCGCAGGGTGATCGAGCTGATGCACGTCTACGCGGGCTTCGGGCTGCCCATCCCCATACTGCTCGGCTGGTTGTGCCGCGCATTCAGGCGCGACGCGGCGCGGCTGAACAGGTTCTCGCCACGTGACTGGGAGTGGCTGCGCTCGCGCGACCGCCGCAGCGGCAAGATCGCCGTTGGCAAGTTCAACGCGGGCCAGAAGCTGAACGCCGCGTTCATCACGGGGTCGATTCTTGTCATGCTCGGGTCTGGCGCCATGCTCTTCTGGCCCAATCCGTGGGCGCTGTCGCTGCGCGTCGGGGCCACGTTCGTCCACGACTGGCTGGCGCTCGCGATCCTCATCGTCGTGCTTGGACATATCTGGTATGCGGCCCGCGAGCCCGAGGCCCTACAGGGCATGTGGACCGGGCGAGTGCCCAGATCCTGGGCCGCGCGTCACCACGCGGCCTGGCTCGCCGAGCAGGACGCGGCCACCGAGCCCACGGGGGCGGGTGACGCCGAGGTGGCTGGCGGAGGGCCGCCGGGGTCGCGTCCGCGGGCTAGGGCTCCCCGGTCACGCAGACTTTGACACTGGTCCTGAGTTTTGCAGGGGCGTAGCGTCGTGAAGACCCGCTTCACAACCCTGCAGGCAATGTCCTGACCAGCCACTTTGGAGTGGCACGACCGGTTGCATGGTGGACCGGGACGTGGCAGCCGGCACCGTGGCAGCCGGCACCATGCCAGCCCAGGCACCGCCCCAGCCCAGGCGCCGCCCCGGGCGGGTTACCAGGTGCCCGGGGCGGGCCAGCGCTCCTACAGCCGCTCAACGACGTAGTCGATGCAGGTGGTCAGTGCCTCCACGTCGGCGGGGTCGATGGCGGGGAACATGCCGATGCGCAACTGGTTGCGGCCCAGCTTGCGGTACGGCTCAGTGTCCACGATCCCATTCGCGCGCAGTACCGCGGCGAGCGCCGCGGCGTCCACTTCGCTGTCGAAGTCGATGGTGCCCACCACCTGCGAGCGCTGCGCCGGATCGGCCACGAACGGCGTTGTGTAGGGCTTCTTTTCTGCCCAGGTGTACAGCCGCCCGGAGGAGTCCCCGGTGCGGGCGGTACCCCAGGCGAGGCCACCCTCGGCGAGCATCCACTCGACCTGCTCCGCGAGCAGCAGCAGGGTCGCGACCGCGGGCGTGTTGTAGGTCTGGTCCTTTGCCGAGTTGTCGATCGCAATCGGCAGTGAGAAGAACTCCGGCACGTAGCGCCCGCTCGCGGCGATCTCATCGACGCGGGCGAGCGCCGCCGGGGACATGAGCGCGATCCACAGGCCGCCGTCTGAGGCGAAGCACTTCTGCGGCGCGAAGTAGTACACATCGAATGCGGCAGCCCGCACGGGCAGGCCACCCGCGCCGCTCGTCGCGTCGACGAGCACGAGCGCCTCCGCGCCGCCCACCCGCTCGATCGGCATCGCGACGCCGGTCGAGGTCTCGTTGTGGGTAAGCGCGTAGACGTCCACCCCCTCCTCGGCGTGCGGCCACGGATGGCTGCCTGGCGGGCTGGAGATGATGCTCGGCTCCGCGAGCCACGGCGCGCCCGCGACGGCCTTCGCGAACTTGCCAGAGAACTCGCCGAAGGACAGGTGCTGCGACTTGCCGCGGACCAGACCAAACGCGGCGACGTCCCAGAACGCCGTGGTACCGCCGTTGCCGAGCACCACCCTGTACCCGTCGGGCAGGGCGAAGAGTTCGCTGAGGCCGCCGGTGACCCGGCGGACAAGCGACTTGACCGGGGCCTGCCGGTGTGAGGTGCCGAGGTACTGCCCGCCCGAGGAGGCGAGCGCGCTCAGCTGCTCCGGGCGGATCTTCGAAGGCCCGCAGCCGAAGCGCCCGTCCACCGGCATGATGTTTGCTGGGATCGCTATGTTGGTCACGGGCTCAATTTTAGTAACCCGCCCGGCGAGCCTGGGCGCCGGGCGGTGCCGCGGCCGCCGTCACGCGCGGGGGACCTGGCCGGCGCCTGGCACGTCCTTCACCGAGCGGGACTTCGGGCCCACGTACCGCGCGCTCGGCCGGATTAGCCTGCCTGTGCGCTTCTGCTCGAGGATGTGCGCGGCCCAGCCAGCCGTGCGGGCGCAGGTGAACATCGACGTGAACATGTGGGCAGAAACCCCGGCGAAGTCAAGCATGATCGCGGCCCAGAACTCCACGTTGGTGGCGAGCACCCGGTCCGGCTTGCGGGCGTGCAGTTCTTCGAGCGCCGCCGTCTCAAGCGCCACGGCGGCCTCATACCGTGGCGCGCCAAGCTCCTTGGCTGTGCGGCGAAGTACCCTGGCCCGCGGATCTTCTGCGCGGTATACCCGGTGACCAAAACCCATCAGCCGCTCGCCGTGGTCGAGCGCTTGTCTCACATACGCGCGCGCGTCACCGATCCGCTCCACGTCCTCGATCATGTTCAGCACGCGTGCGGGCGCGCCGCCGTGCAGTGGCCCGGACATGGCGCCCACCGCTCCGGAGAGCGCGGCTGCCACGTCCGCTCCGGTAGAGGCGATGACCCTGGCTGTGAATGTGGAGGCGTTCATCCCGTGCTCGGCTGCGGACGTCCAGTATGCGTCGATCGCTTTGACATGGCGGGGATCCGGCTCTCCGCGCCACCGGATCATAAATCGCTCGACGATGGTCGCGGCCTCGTCCACACGGCGTTGCGGCACCATCGGGATGCCGAGGCCGCGCGCGGCCTGCGCTACGAATGACAGCGCCATCACCGATGCCCTGGCGAGATCATCGCGGGCCTGCTCGTCGCTGATGTCAAGCAGCGGCCGCAGTCCCCAGCCCGGCGCGACCATCGCGAGCGCGCTCTGCACGTCGACGCGGATGTCACCGGAGTGGACCGGGATCGGGTAGGGCTCCGCGGGCGGCAGGCCAGGCTCGAAGCTGTCGTCCACGAGCAGGCCCCATACGTTTCCGTACGAGACGTGTCCGACCAGATCCTCGATGTCCACGCCCCGGTAGCGGAGAGATCCGCCTTCCTTGTCCGGTTCGGCGATTTCGGTCTCGAACGCCACGACACCTTCGAGTCCCGGCTTGAAGTCGGACATGTGCGTTTCCTCCGTCTCCTCTGGGTACGGCGTGACGGGCGAACGACCGCATGCAATTTTCCGTGGCCCGTTGTGGACCGCACCGCGCCCCCGCCCCACGTTTGTGGGCAGGGCCTCATCCTGCGCCGGTTGCGCCCGATGTTTTTGCCGTGCACGCATGCGGCTGCACGCACACGGCGAGGTTTCATTCAATCGCGCGAACCCGGAGTGAGAAAGTACCGACCGGTAAGTTAACGCCCGCCGAGGTCACCATGTGCCGCACCGTGTGATGATCAGTACCCGTGGACGCATCGGACGACGCACCAGACCAAGACCGCCCGCCGCATACTGACCTCACCGAGCAGTCCGTGGCGGCAGACCCGGTCACCCAGTTCTCCCGATGGCTCGCCGACGCGACGGCAGCGGGTCTTCCCGAGCCAACCGCGATGGTGCTCGCCACGGCCTCGGGGGACGGCTTGCCACGTGCGCGCACCGTGCTGCTCAAGGGCTACGACTCGGGCGGTTTCGTCTTCTACACCAACAAGACCTCACGCAAGGGCCTCGAGCTAAGCGCCAACCCCCGCGCCTGCCTGCTCTTTCCCTGGCACGCCATGCACCGCCAGGTCATCATCGAGGGCGGTGTCTGCGAGGTTCCTGCGGCACAGAGCGAACGCTATTTCCACTCCAGGCAGCATGGTTCACAGCTCGGTGCGTGGGCGAGCAGGCAGTCAGCCGTGCTCACCTCGCGCGAGGAACTCGACGATCGTCACGCGCGCCTGCGCGACCGCTGGCCGGAAGGCACCGAGGTGCCCATGCCGCCGTTCTGGGGTGGTTACCTGGTGATCCCGGACCGGGTCGAATTCTGGCAGGGCCGCGTCAACCGGTTGCATGACAGGCTGCGCTACCGCCGGGCCGCCGGGCGCTGGGTCATCGAGCGACTCTCCCCCTGACCAGGGCAGCCGATCGAAAAGCGCCTGCTCGCCTCAGCCGTTCGGGACCTGCGGTGGCGTTAGCATCAATGGGGGAGGAGACAAGTTGACCGCCCACGGGCTCATCGACACAACTGAGATGTACCTCCGCACCATGTTCGAACTCGAAGAGGAGGGCATCGTGCCGCTGCGCGCCCGGATCGCGGAACGACTGTCGCAGCGCGGCCCGACCGTGAGCGAGACCGTCGCGCGAATGGAACGGGACGGCTTGCTGCGCGTCGCTGGCGACCGTCAGCTGTCCCTCACAGAGACCGGCCGGTCACTCGCCACGCAGGTCATGCGAAAGCACCGGCTTGCGGAATGCCTGCTGCTCGACGTTATCGGTCTCCCATGGGAGGAGGTTCACATCGAGGCATGCCGGTGGGAACATGTCATATCGGATGCGGTCGAACGCCGCATGGTCGAGCTGCTCGATTACCCGGCCAGGTGCCCGCACGGAAATGCCATCCCAGGGCTCGAGGAACTTGGCCTCCCACAGGAGGCCAAGGCCCGTGTGTTCGCCGCTGAACATGAACGGGTGCAGGCCATGATCGACGTGGCATCGCCTCGCGCCGAACAGGTAATTGTCAGGCGGATCAGCGAACAAGTCCAAAGTGATGCCGGTCTCATGCTTAAACTCAAGCGAGTTGGGATACAACCCGGACGCGAGGTAACGCTCGCAAGCAGCGACGGGGGTGTGCGGGTGACCTGCGGTGAGGCAGCTGAGCGCCTGACAACTGACCTTCCGCGCGGGATTGCCGCCCACGTATTCGTCGCCAGGCCGTGAGCTAGTGGAGCTGGGGAGGAACGACGATAGCTTTTTCGTTACCAGTGAAAGGGCGGACGGGAGTGACGGGCGGGTCGGCCAGCCGCTTCAATGGCGAGGTGACACGCCGGTGAAACGGTGGGGTGAAGCCGCTTTCGATGCATACGTGCCTGCGGAGACCGTGCTCCGGCAGGTCGATACTGCGGTCATCGCGACCGATCGGGCAAGCAACTTGCTCTACGCGAATGCCTATGCCGCGAAGCTGTTCGGATTTCCCCAGGATTTTCATCACCTAATAGGACATTCAATCCTCCGGATGGGCTTCGACAAAGCCGATCTTGTCAAGGCGACGGGACTAGCCAAACAGGTGCTTCGTGGCCTGGTATGGGAGGGCACCTTCGTCAACGTGCGGCAGGATGGCTCGCGGGTCTTCGTGCGGGCTCAGGCCGCGCCGCTGCGCCACCCGTCCGGCGCGATCGACGGGATCGTCATCTTCGCCCGCGAGACGATGCGGCGCGGTAACGCGCGGGAGTTCGACAGGATCGGGCTGCTCGAGCGGATCGGGGAGCGGCTCGCCGGGTCGCTCGAGCTTGACCTGACCCTGCGGCATGTGGCTGAGACCCTGGTCCCGCAGTTCGCCGATCACTGCTTCATCGATCTCCGTCAGAACGACAAGCTGGTGCGGCGGGTGGGGATGCACGCCAAGGGCTGGCAGCCCGCGCCGGGGACCTGGGCGGTGGTGGGCGAGCCGATCCACTACCCGCAGGGCCACTTCTGCCAGCAGGCCATGCATCGGCTTGACACCATCGTGGTCGAGGACTTCGAGAGCCGCGGGTTCCCAGCACCGAGCGCAGCGAGCACGGCCGCGTCCAACGATGTGGCCGTCACCTCCGTTATCGCCTCGCCGCTGCTCGCGCGCGGCGAACTGCTCGGCGTGATGAGCCTTGCGCTCTCGCGCCTGACCCATCGTGACGACATCCACTACGATTCCTTCGACCGCGAATTCGTCGGGGCGGTAGCGGGCCGGGTCGCGATCGCGATCGACAACGCGATGCTCTTCGAGGAGGAACGGCGCACCGCGCTGGCGTTCCAGACGAGCCTGCTGCCGCAGCAGATTCCGAAGCTCGACGGGCTGGAGATCGCCTACAGGTACGTGCCCGCGAAGCCGCTTGAGACCCGCGGCCAGGGGATTCAGACTCAGGTCGGCGGAGACTGGTACGACATCATCCCGCTTTCGGCCGGCCGGGTCGCCATCGTCATAGGCGACGTCGAGGGCCGCGGTGCGCGGGCGGCCGCGATCATGGGGCAGCTCCGTGCCGCGCTGCGTGCCTTCGCGCAGGATGACAAGCCGCCCGCCGAGATGCTGCGCAAGCTGGACGAGTGGTGCCGGACGCTCGGGCACATCGAGACCGACGCCCATGGTGTCACCACGCCCGTTACGCCGATGGTGAGCTGCGCCTACCTCGTTTACGACGCGTGGACACGCAAGCTGGCGTTCGCCAACGCGGGCCATGACGCGCCGCTGCTCATCGTGGACGGCGAGGTCGGGCAACTCGAGATCGAGCACAAGGGTGTCCTGCTGGGTGTTCGCTCGCAGGGCGTCGGCGGGGTGCCGCCGTTCCGCGAGGAGCAGCGCGAACTGCCGCCGGGCGCCACCTTGCTGCTCTACACCGACGGCTTGACCGACCGGCGGACACGCGAGGATGGCAGCGGCCATTACACCGAGGACGAAGCGGCCGAGATGCTGCGCCAATCCGTCAAGTCCGTGGCGCACAAGGATGTCGAGGCGCTCGCGAAGGCGGCTGAGGAGGCCGTGCCTGGTGACATCGACGACGACATGGCGATCCTTGTTGTGCGGTGCGCTGCCACCAAGCTGCCTTCGCACGAGCGGGTTTTCCCAGCGCAACCGATCATGGTGTCGGAGGCACGCCGAATGGCGGCGGAGACTTTCGCCCGCTGGGGACTGGATAGGGAGCAATCGGAACTCGCCTGCCTGCTTGTCTCGGAGGTCGTCACCAACGTCGTCTTGCACGCCGCGCAGTCACCGAGTCCGCGTCGCGAGCTTGTCTTCAACTCCGCCGCGGTCGGCAGCGGCCCCTTGGCCGTGGGCGCGGAGGACAGCTGGGAGCTTGGCCCGTTCGACGACACGCCTATATTCACAAGGCCCGAGTTCACTGTCCGATTGCGGCGGGGTGAGTCGGCGATCTGGGTGGAGGTGTTCGACTCAGATCTGCGGCTGCCGCGGATTCGTAACGCAGGCGCGAACGACGAAGGAGGACGCGGGCTCTACCTCGTGGACCAGCTTTCCAGCCGCTGGGGGTCCCGGCCGACCGAGGAAGGCAAGGCGGTCTGGTTCGAGGTGCCTGTACGCCGCTCCACGAGGCCCTGAGCCGCGCAAGCGCCCGGCGCCTGTCTCCCCCTGCCCCCCGTCAGCGCGCCTCTGGGAGGAGGTCCAGCGCGCGTTCAATGCGATGTGGCCCACAGCGCCAGCACCACGACGGCGAAAATGATGATGGCTGCTATCCAGTGCCTGCCGGTCACGCCGAGCCCGGCGCGCCGCCGCAGCCGGGTCCAGAAAAATCCCACCAGGACCGCGAGCAGGGCCAGAAGGATCAGGCCAGAAGCCACCGCAGCCTCCAAAGGGGCGAGTGTACCTGCCGCAGAGCCTACCGCCGCGTGGGCGGGAGCCCAGTGATCCGAACAGGGTTGTACCGCCGCGGTCATGCTCCTGGCTCGCTGGCTCAGGTTCGCTGGCTCAGGTTCGCTGGCTCAGGTTCGCTGGCTCAGTGGCTCGCCGGGCCGGTGCTTGTGTTGCTGGCCTGCAGGCGCCGGGCCGGTGGGCTGCTCAGATTTTCCGGTCAACGATCCAGCCCTCGTAAAGCGACAGGCTGGGCCGCCGCCTCGGGGCCTGCTCCGCGACTGGGCCGGGGACCTCGATCTCCATGCGCAGCAGCGCGCCGCCCAGCGTCTTGCCGAGGTTGTCGCTGCGCAGCGAGCGGGGTCCGCCACCGCCGAGCGCGCCTTCCGCGACAAAATTGAGCGCGAGCACGTTCGGCGCCTCGTACCGGTTCACCGGGCCACTGATCATGCTGCGGAAATGCGCCGCCACGCGCGCGGCGGTGACCTCCTGCCTGATGGCCTCGTACGCGGCGGCGTCGTACGCGAACAGCGCGATGTTGACGATGTCACCCTTGTCGCCCGACCGGGTGCCGCACAGGTCACGCAGCTGGATCCGCGGCACGTTATGCCTCCTCGCCTGGCGGGCGGCGCCGGTTAGACGCCGGTTAGACGGCCGTGATGTCTGTGATGTCGTGGTGCACCTGCTCATCCACCAGGTCCTTCTGGACAAGCGCCGGCCAGAGGCCGAGCAACTGTGACGGCCTGCCTGTCATCCCCCGCCCTGCTCCGGTCATGCCCCACGGTGGCGCGGACAGGGCGAGCGGTACGAGCTCGCGGCCGACCCGGCGCGCGGTCTCCGCGTCCGCGCACCGCCAGGCCATCCGCAGCAGCACCTCCGGAACGTCGTCGGTGGCGCGCGGAGGCACGATCCCGCCGTGCAGCGCGTTCACGCCCCAGTACTCCGCCAGCCATTCGTCGACGGCGATGCCGGCCAGTTCGGTGCGCTTGCGCAGGATCATCTCGGTCGCCCGCGCCTTGGCGTGCGCGTCCGGCCAGCCGAACGCCACCCTGGCCTCGCCCGACCAGCCCGCGGGGTAGCAGGCGAGCGCCTTGTAGGTGCTTGTCGCCTTGCGGCCACGCGCCCCGCTCACCCGCACCCGGTCGCCGCGCAGGTCGTCCAGGTGCAGGGCGGTGAAATCCGCGACCACGTCAGGTGTCAGGTACGCGGCGGGATCGTGCACCTCGTAGAGGAGCTGGTGCCGCACGGTGTCGAAGTCGACCCGGCCGCCGGTGCCAGGCGGCTTGGTGATCACCGCGGTGCCGCCCGGCTCGCACTCGGCGATCGGGTAGGCCAGCTTCCACGGCTGCTCGATGGCCCACCAGTCACCGGAGAAGTTGCCGCCCGTGGACTGGCCGGAACACTCGCACAGGTGCCCGATCGCGATTCCCGCGGCCAGCAGATCCCAGTCATCGGCCGCCCACCCGAACTCGTGGATCAGCGGTGCGAGAAACAGCGACGGGTCGGCCATTCTGCCGGTGATGACGATGTCGGCGCCGTCTGCGAGCGCGGCCACGATCGGGCGCGCGCCCAGGTAGGCGTTGGCGAACAGCGCCGGGCCGGGAAAATGGCTCCAGGGCTCGCCGGTCTCCATATTGGCGAGGCCCGCGGGCAGAGCGGCGAGCTGGGCCAGCCGCGGCATCAGGTCGTCACCGGTCACGGTTGCGATCCGCAGGCCGCTGAGGCCAAGCTGGGCGGCCACCTTCGCCGCCACCTGGCCGGCCGCCACGGGGTTGATTCCGCCGGCGTTGGTGATCACCTTCGTCCGGCCACTGGCGACGTACGGCATGGCGAGCCGAAGGTAGAGCGGCAGGTCCCTGGTAAAGCCGGCGCCCGGGTCGCGCAGCCGGTCCTTCTGCAGGATCGCCAGGGTGAGCTCGGCAAGCGCCTCCAGGCACAGGTAGTCGACTCCCGCGTCGAGCAGCGTCGTCACCGAGGTCACGGAGTCTCCGTAAAAACCCTGGCCTCCGGCTACGCGCACGGTCACCTGATCACCTCCACGGCCGTCGGGCTGTGCGCCAATTCTGCCCGAAACACCGTGGCAGCTCCCTAACGGCTGGCGCATCTGGCGCGTCGCCTTGACCCGCCCGCTCCGCGGAGAGACCTGGGCGCCTGAGCGAGCCGGTTCACGACCGAGTCGATCCAGGGCAGAGTCGATCCGTGACAGAGTCGATCCGTGACAGAGTCGATCCATGACGAAGTCGATCCATGACGGAGCAACGTGCCGGAGTCCTATGACCGGGCCGGTTTTGACTGGCCCTCGTCGATGACCAGATGGGCGATGATGTCCCGCATGACCTCGCTCGGCCCTGCGGCGATGGTGGCGGCGCGAGCGTCTCGGTACGAGCGGCCGACCATGCTTTCCTCGACGTACCCGGGCGCGCCGTGGAGCTGTAGACACGCGTCGGCGATCTCACAGGCCAATTCCGTCGCCAGCAATTTGGCCATTGAACATTCCTCCACCGCCAGATTCTCGGTGCCGTGGCACCAGGCTGCGTGGTAGACGAGCTGGCGGGCGGCGGCGAGCCGAGCGGACAGATCGGCGAGCCGATGGCGCACCGCTTGGAGGCTGGACAATGTGCCTTCGAAGACGTCCCGTCGTCGCACGTGGGCGATGGTCTCCTCGAGGCAGCGGTCGGCGCCCCCGATGGCCAGCGCTGCGGCCACCAGACGTTCGAGCTGAAAACCCTGCATGAGGTAGTAGAAGCCGCTGTCACGCCGGCCGATGAGATGGCTGGACGGCACTGTCACCTGGTCAAAACGCACCGAGGCGGTGTCGGAGCAATGCCAGCCGATCTTGTTCTGGGCTGTTGCCCTGATGCCCGGCTCGTGGGCGTCGATCACTAGCAACGACAGTCCGGTGACGCCTCGGCGGGTAGATCTCACCTGGGGCGTAGTGCGAACGGCGACGACATAGAAGTCGGCCGTCGTCCCGTTTGTCACCATCGTCTTCTCGCCCGAGACCACGAAATCCTGTCCCGCGGGATCGGCGGTGGTGGCGAGGCGGGCGAGGTCGGAACCGGCACCGGCCTCGGTGATTGCCAAGGCCGCGACCTTGTCGCCCCGGATAGCGGGGACAAGGTAGGCGCGCTGGAGCTCGGCGCTGCCAGCCGTGGCGAGGTAGTGGGTGGCCATGTAGGCATGCACCGCGATCGCCGCCCGAAACCCGGCGTAGCCCGTGCGGCCAAGCTCCTCGAGAAGGACCACCGAGTGGAACACGCTTTGCTGCCCGCCCCCGACGTCGCGGCGATAGGCCAGGCCGAGGAGACCTTGCTCGCCGAAGGCCTTCCAGGTCGAACGGGGGATCTTGTGATCCCGTTCCCAGTTGTCGGCGAAGGGAGCAATTGATGTCGATAGGAACTCGGCGACGGCGCGCCGAAAGGCTGCGTGTTCATCGGTGAGATAGATCGACTGCAGCGGGTCCCTCCTTGGCGGCTAGCTGGCGGCGGTTGCGAGCTCGGTCCGCAGGAGATCGAAGAATGCGGTCCTGCCCGAGCGCATAAAGAAGTGGCCGCCGCGGAGGGTGTGGCTACGGAAGCCGGCCTCGGAGTACCCGGCCCAGCCTTCCACGGCGGCAGGAGGCGCGATGGGGTCTTCATCACCGGCCATGACAACGAGGGGCACTTTCACTGGTTGAGCCGGTGACGGCGGCCACGTCTCGGCTAACTCGAGGTCGGCGCGGAGCATGGGCGCGAGCAGTTGCAGCAGCCGGTGATCGGTGAAGAGCTGCTCCGGCGTGGCACCGATACTCTTGAGGCTGGCGATGAACTCGGCCTCGGGCAGGTCGTGGATCGTCCGCAGGGTGTTCGGGGTGTGAGGTGAGCGGCACGCGGCGAGAACCAGCCGCTGTGGTTGGCAGCCGACGGCGGCCAGCCGGCCCGTAAGTTCGTAGGCGATCATGGCGCCCATGCTGTGACCGAAAAACACGAACGGCCTGGTTAGCTCCACCGACAGCGCCGGAATCAGGGCGTCGAGGAGCGCCGCCCACCGTCGGAAGGGGCGTTCCCGCAGTCGGCCGTCCCGGCCCGGAAGGCGCACGGCCGCCACCTCGATGTCTGCCGCCACCTCCTTCTCCCAGCCCGCGAACGCCGCCTGCCCGCCTCCCGCATGGGGAAAGCACAGCAGCCTCAGACGTGGGTCCGGTCGTGGCGCTGGTTTGTGAACCCATGCGCTGGGTGACCGGGCGGTTCCTGCCGCCTGGTGGTGGGGGGGTGACACGGATGGGCTCAGGCCGACCTCCGCTCGGCCAGGCCGGCCTCGACCGCGGCCGCGAGGTCGGCGAAGCGGCTCGCAGTGAAGACCGTGTCGGGTGCCAGTACATCGTTACCCAGGCGAGACTCGATCTGGGTGAGCAGGCGTACCCCGGTGAGCGAGTCTCCGCCGAGGTCAAAGAAATCGGCATCGTTGCGAACCGCCGACTCTCCGAAGATCTTGGCCCAAATTTCGGCGAGGACCAGCGTTCCTGCGCCGCCACCGAGTTCTCGCACGGGAGGGGCGCCATCGAGGGTGTCGTCGAGGGCGGAGACGAAGACGAAGGTGTCGGGCGCTGGGAGGAGGGGCCGGTGTGCGGCGAGATGGGCCCGGAGCTCGGCGGTGAGGGCCTGGCGCGTCGGCCAGCGAGGTGCGGGGGGCGGGGGAGAAGGACGGCGGTTGGGGCGGTGACGGTGGCCGTAGACGGTGTGGCAGGGTGTTAGCTCGAGCCGTGGGTCGCGGTCGGAGGCGACGACGAAGCCCCGTTCGGCCAGGAGTCCGAGTACCTGCCCGAGACGGCCGTGGAGGTCGTGTACCTCGACGACGATCTGGTCGATGATGTCCCACGTGGCGGAGTCGATACCGGCTAGCACCTCGCTCTCCGCCTTCTCCACGTCGATCTTCAACAGGTCGATCCGGTCGAGGCGCTCCCGGTCGACGACCTGGCTCAGCGTGAGGACGGGGCACGTGCGCCGTTCGCCGATCATGCGGTCCGCGATCATGGCGTCGAGCTGGCGATTCTCTTCCGTACCCTCACCGGTGAGGAGGTAGTTGCGCAGCACCTCCTGGTCTTCGTCGCTATCGGCGTGGAGGCCGGACATCACCGTGTTTCCGGGGTAGAAGATGATCTCGGCGTCGGCGTCGCTGCTTCCCAGAGCGCAGTTGAGGACGGTTGCGTCCACGTGGTGCAGTTCCGCGTTGACCTCGACCGCATGCGCCAACTCGGCCACTGGTTCGATCGCCACGATGCGGGCGCCCCGACTTCGGGCCGCGGTGAAGAGGGTGACCATGCCGATGTTGGCGCCGACGTCAACGACGACCGCGCCGTCGGCCAGGGTGATGCCGTGACGGAGGTAGACGGTCCTGGCGAAGGTCTCCTGGTAAAGGAAGTCGGTCTCGGTGCGGTTGACCTGTGCCAGCAGGAGGTCGTCGGCCGGCTCATGCCAGTGGAGACCGTCGAGCCGCCCTTCGGACTGGAGTTGGCAGGCTCGATGCAGCAGCGAGGCCTCGTCGGGGTCGGGGACCAGATATGCGGTGCTGCCGGAGGCGGCGGCGATGACGACGGCACCGGCGACGGCTGGGTGCAGGGACAGCACTTCTGCGGTTGCCGCCCAATAGTCGTGGCTGACCGGCTGGGTCATCGGACCGCTTCGGCCATGGTCTCGCCGATGAAGGCGCAGGCCAGGTCGACCAACGCTGGTGCCGCGTCGAAGGCGGTCAGGTGGTCGCCGCCGGGCATGAGCGTCAGGCACCCCCGCGCCAGATGCTCGGCGACATAGACCGAGCCGTCGGGATGGGCCGTGGTGTCCTGGCTGCTGGTTACCACCAGGACCGCCTGGGTCGCCGAAGCAAGCAACGGGCCGCAGTCCGTGGTCATGATCGCCCCGTTGAGACGGCCGTAGCGGTAGAGCAGCTCCGGATTGGCATACGGGTAGAAGATGTGGTGGGCAAGGTCGGGGCGCAACTTCGCCACCGTGGCCGGCCGTTCGAAGAGCCGACACAGGCTCGCGGCCTGGACTCGGCCGCGAGCTGCCAGCGTCAGCATTGCCTGGACATCCTGCTGGTGCTGTGTCTTGGGGGCCAGGCCGGCGAGCTCATAGTCGCCGTGCCACAGGCTCAGCGAGACCACCCCGGTGGTCGCCGCGCCCGCGAGGGCGATTGGGGCCCCGCCGCACAGCCCCATGAGGTGGGCCCGCTCGACCCCGAGGCCCTCCATTACGGTGGCAATGTCGTCGGCTTGGGCGTCGAGGTTGTACGGGCGGTCGTCGAAGGCGGCTTCCTCGTCGAAGAGGCCACGGCTTTCCCAGGTGATCACCCGGAATGACTGAGAAAGGCTGGCCATCCAACCGGCGACCAACCCGACCGGCATCCCGCAGGCGGACACGATGACCACCGCCGGCGCCCTCGGAAGGGCCGGCTGCATAGCAGCGCAGGACCGTCCCGTCGTGGCTCTTCACGGGGGTGGGGGTGGGTGCGGCGGCGCAGGTCTGAGCGATGACGGCGTCGACCACGTGGTCGGGGAGGACCGCCAGTGCCGGGGCGTTGATCAGCTCGGCCAGCCGGAGGTGCCCGCTGATGATCAGCTCTGCCGCCGTCAGCCCCTCAGTGCTGGCCACGACCTCCACGGTGGGAATTTCCAAGCCCCTGGTGAGGCGGTCCAGTACGGCCTGGAGGGCCGGTGACGCCGGTGACGCCGGTGACGGGGGTAACGCTGACCGGGCGCCCGGGGGTGGCAACACCGCGGTCCGTGGCCTTGCGGGCACTGCCTTGATCAACGGGGCCGTGGACAGCAGCGACGCGGCTGTTTGCCGCAGGCCGACGAGATTCATGGCCGACGAGGCTGCCAGCTCTGCCATCGGTTCGGCGGTGCCGGTCCCGCCGGTCGCGGGAGCCGTCATCCCGCTGTGGGGGCAGCGGCGGCCGTCGCCCGGTTGCGGAACGGGTGGCCACGGGTGGTGTGCGTGGCGATCCGGTTGTGGCGGTGCGCGTTGTCGCCGCTCACGAGGACCGCGCCATAGCGGTCCAGGCTCACCCGACCGCCGTACTCCTCGATGGCGTCTGTCCCCGGGTAGATGTGCACCGACGTTGGGACGTAGCGGGACACGAACGCCATGCGCATCTCCTTTGTCCGGCCCAGGTGCGGATGAGACGCGTGCATGAGGGTGGACCAGAAGATGACGCATTGCCCGGCGGTCATCTCCATTGACACCGCCTTCGACTCGTCGGGAGCCCAGCCGGGGTCGATTTGGAGCTCGCGGTAGTCGTAACCGAAGAAGCCGCGTGTCACTCCCTCCTTCGTGACGGCGTTCACCCGTCCAGGGTCGTAGTGCATCCTCTTGGTCTCGTCATAGAACATGGTGCGGTGGGTGCCGGGGATGAACTGCATCGCCGCGGTTTCGACCGTGACATCGCTGAACGCGCACCAAGCGGTGATCGTCCCACCGAAGCCCGAATCATTGGGCCATAGGATTTGCGGTGTTCCCGAGGCGTTGGCGAAGGTGTCGGCCTGGTGCCAGTCGGTGCCTTCGTCGCCGGGATATTTGGGGAAGAACTCGGTCCGCCAACACAGCAGGTCAGGGCCGAGGATGCTGACCACGCGGTCGACGATCTCAGGACGGCTGACCTGGTCGGCAAGGAACTCCTGGTCGAGATGGCGGTCGTAGTTGGCGATGTTCGTCACCCCCGCTTTGGCCAGTTCCTCCTGGTAGACGGCAGCGCCGCGATCGAGAAGGGCAATACGCGTCCGACGCCAGGCCTGCTTGATCTCATCCGGCTTGTAGACGGTAAAGGGACCGTAGAAGCCCTGCTCGTGGAAACGCTGGACTTCGTCGGTAGTGAGAGAAAAGGCGGCCGGGCCGGTTGTCATCGGTGCAGGACCTCCCCAGGATCGGGTTGGGCGGTCAGTGCCGCCTCGACACTTGCCGCCATTCTCGCCACGGTCGCCCCGTCCAGGAGCACCGTGATGGCCAGATCGGTGCCGAACATGGTGTTGACACGGTCGAACGTCCGGACCAAGGCCAATGACGTGCCCCCCAGATCGAAGAAATCGTCGTCGCGGCTGGTCACGTTGACGCCGATGACACTGCGCCACAACTGGGCGATCTCGGACTCGGTCGGCGAAAGGACCCCGTGGAGGTCCTCTGCCGACGGGGTGGCCGCTCCGGTAGCGAGCCGCGGTCGACCTTGCCATTGGCCGTCATCGGCAGCCCGGCCAGCGCCACATAGGCCGATGGCCTCATGAAAGGCCGGCAGCTCGCTCGATACGCACTGGTCGAGCTCGGCTTGCACGGACCGGCACCAGCTGGCGTCGGCGGTGATGCAGGCGACGGGGACCAGGTACGCTACCAGCCGGGTGTCGCCGTCGCCGTAGTCCCTGGCGGTGACGACGCTGGTGCTCACCTGGGGGTGGCGTTGGAGCACCGCCTCGATCTCCCTGGGCTCGACGCGATAGCCCCGCACCTTGATCTGGTCGTCGGTCCGGCCGAGATAGACATACCCGTCCCCGCCCGCCTCCCCCTGGGGGCCCGCCACGAGGTCTCCCGTGCGGAACATTCGCACGCCGCCGTCTTGGTGCAGGACCGAGAACCGGGCCGCGGTCAAATCGTCGCGTCCGAGGTATCCGCGGGCCACACCTGGACCGGCGATGCAGAGCTCCCCGGCTTGGCCGTCATCGACCGCCACGCCGCTGGGGTCGGCGACGAGGAACCGGAGGTCGGGGAGGGGTACTCCGAGGGGGCTGATCTCCGGCCTCGACAGATCGGCGGCCCGGATGCGCCGGTAGGAGGCGTGGACGGTCGCTTCGGTGATGCCGTACATGTTCACCAGCTGCGGCCGTTCGTCGCCGCGGCGTGAGATCCACGGCCTGAGCAGGGCGACGTCGAGTCGTTCGCCGCCCAGGATGACGAGCCGCAGGGCCGGTAGATCGACGCTCGATGAACCGCGGTCGGCGGAGATGAGCTGCCGGAACGCCGAGGGAGTCTGGTTCAGGACGCTGATGGCGGTGTTGCCTAAGAGGGCCAGCATGTCGGCCGGCGAGCGAGCGAGGTCGTGCGGCACCACGACCAGGCGGCTCCCGTGGAGCAGGGCGCCCCACAGCTCCCAGACCGAGAAGTCGAACGCGATCGAGTGGAACAGTGCCCAGGTGTCGTGTTCGTCGAAATCGAACCACCCGCGGGTGGTTTCGAAGAGCCGCGCCACGGAGGCATGCTCGACCATCACTCCTTTTGGTGTGCCGGTCGAGCCCGAGGTGTAGATGACGTAGGCCAGATCGGTGTCACGCCCATATCCGGCCGGGGTCAAGCTTGCGGGCCCACCCGGGGGCCCGCACGTCATATCGTCTGCCGCACCGTCGATGACCACCACGATGCCGGCACAGCCGGAGAGGGCCGGCAGCAGGGCAGACTCGGTGACGACGATCCTGGCGCGGCTGTCGGCCAGCAGCCAGCGCACCCGCTCGACCGGCGAGGTCGGGTCGATTGGAAGATAAGCGCCGCCCGATTTCACAATCCCGACGAGGCCGACCACCATGTGGGTCGACCGGGTGGTGTACAGCCCGATCACGACGTCGGGGCCGGCGCCCAGCTGACGCAGGCGGCCCGCCACCGCGTCCGCCCGGCTGTCAAGCTCCCGGTAACTGAGGTCCCCGTTGCTGGCGGTGACGGCAGTCCGGTCCGCAAAGGTGGCCGCGGTCAACGCGAATAACTGGTCCAGCCGGCTGGCGCCGGTCGGGCGTGAGGCGGCAACGTCGCTGGAACCGGGACGATCGCTCCTGATCGTGGTCACCAAACCTCCCGTGGCTCCTCGCGCCGTCAGGCGTGGGGAGAACCCGACGCTAAGGTCGCAGATTTGACCAGCCGCCGTCAACCGTTCAGATTGAAGTCAGCGGGCGAGGCGTCGATCATTCCGGCATCCGAAAGGGCCCGCTCGAGGCGCAGCACCTCTTCGGCCGCGTCGACCGGGTCGGCACTGCCTACCCCCATGAGCCCCCAGCGGCCGGGACACGACACCAGGGCACGTACGTGTCGGCCGTCAGTGTGATAGTCGACAGCTTCCTTCAACCTGTGCAGCCCAACTCCTTGTGCCGGTCGGACCGACTTGGTGGCCGCATAGGCTCTTGCCACGCCGGGAAGCGCCTGGCGGGTTTCGCCCAGAAAGGCCCGGACGTACTCGGCCCCGTTGGCAGACAGGTTGAGGTCCTGCATGCCGACCACGACCTCATTGCCGAACTGCCCGCCCAGACGCGCGACGGCGAAGTCGATCCCGCCCTTGACCAGACCATGATCGCGTCCGTCGCCCTGGAAAGCGTGAAGAAACTCGGCCATGCGTGCCCGGATGAAGTCGTAGTGCTCGACGCTCAGGCCCAGGCGAGCGCAGGCGTGCTCGTCCACGTAGACGTTGCCCTGCCACACCGAACCCCGGGTGATCTGCATGGTGGCGCCCTCGCCCAGGCTCCCGGCCCGGATATGCGCTGACGGCGCCAGGACGAACTCATGACCCTCGACGGCGTGGCGCACGTAGTCGGCATGGGCCTCGATGACGTAGTCCTCGCGGGTCAGCATCATCTGGTCAGCGAGGGCACCGATGGCTTCGGGCTTGTCGAGCGGGACCGCCGTGCGGATTCGAGATCCGGTCAGCGCGGTTGACGGTTTGAAACAGCCGCGCTGCAGGCCGTAGCGCTCCTGGAGCATTTCGGCTGCCCGGCCAATCTGGTCGAGGAGCGCACGGTGCCCGGCGCCGTCGCGGACGATGGTGTAGCCCGGGAGTCGTGGGACCAGCAGCCCAAGTTCAGTCCCAAAGCGGGTGAGCGCAGATTCAGCCTCCAGCGTGGCACAGTGATCGCGACCAACGCGGGCGGGTAGGGCGGATGCCGAGTCGACGGTGGGATGCAGCGACGACTTGTGGTTCCACCGGTCGGCCACCTCGGGGCCGTTGGCGTCGACCCGCAACCGGACCAGACCCGCGGTTCGCTTGAGCCACAGCAATAGCACGCGGCTCTCCACGTCGAGGGCAAAGATTCGCACCACGGTCTTAGGCTTTCGGCGGAGCCGGTCCAGGATCCGTTCCAGCTCGGGTACGGCCTTCCTGCGATGGCAGATCGCCAGTTTCAGCAGAGCGTGCGACAAGTAGTAGTAATCGGCATCGGGCAGCGGCACCGCCTCGACTCCTGCTACCTCGGCCGCTTCTCTCCATGGGCCGGTGCGTCCCACGACCAGGTCGTTGGGTCCCGCAAAGTAGACGGCTCTGGCCTCGTTGTAGGTCGCGAAGTCGTCAGCCGTGCGACCTTCGGCCACCGCGGCCAGGTCGGCTTCGAAGCATCCCTTCAGGGTGGTGGCCGAGTTGAGGAGGATGGATGATTCGGTCTCGGCTGTCGCCGCGTACGGCTCCAGCTCTGCCGACACCGCCGGTCCGATGTCCGCCAGGTCCAGCCCGAGCAACTGCCAGCAGATTTCGCCCAGCTCTCGTGGTGCCAGCACCATCGGCCCACAGTGGAAACCGATCCAGGGCAGCCGGCGCCCATCAGGACCTACGACCTCGGTAGGCTTGTCACGGACGGCGGGTCGCGCGCCGCCCTGTGATGACCGACTGGCTTCGCCCTCACGAATCGATTGCGCCACGAGCGGATCGTAGCTCCCCTCTCCACGCCCACCGACGCCGAGCTGGCGACGGGAGGTTGTCTCCCGGCCTTCGTGGAACGGCCTTCGTAGAACTTGGGAGTGGCGGTCCCCCACCTGTCACCTGCCGGGCCGGACCACGGGTGAATGAAGAACACCCGAGCACGGGAACCGCCGTGAGCAAGACGTACCAGAAGACCCGCCGCCATGCCAAGCACGACCCACCGGTACCCGGGTATCACAGTCCCGGAGGCAGGTGGCGGTGTCATGGCGAGGCGGCGAGGCGGCGCAGCGCGCCCCGGACGACCTCGGGATCCGTCGTGGTCCAGAACGGCGGCAGCGAGGCGCGGAGAAAACTCCCATAGCGCGCCGTCACGAGCCTCGGGTCGAGGATGGCGACGACGCCACGGTCGGCCGTCGTGCGCAGCAGCCGTCCCGTGCCCTGGGCGAGCAGCAGCGCCGCCCCCGTCGCGGCGACCGCCATGAACCCGTTGCCGCCACGCGCCGCGACGGCGCGCTGCCTGGCCGATGCGAGCGGGTCATCTGGGCGCGGAAAGGGGATCCGGTCGATCACCACGAGCTGCAATGACGGGCCAGGCACGTCGACGCCCTGCCACAGCGACAGGGTGCCGAACAGGCAAGTGGGCTCGTCCGCGGCGAACTGTGTGATCAGCTGCGAGGTCGCGTCGTCACCCTGGCAGAGCAGCGGGTGGCCGATACCGTCGCGGAGTTCGTCCGCGGCCTGCCGTGCCGCCCGCATCGACGAAAACAACCCAAGCGTCCTGCCGCCAGCCGCCACAATCAGTTCGCGGAGTTCGTCGAGGTAGGCCCCGGGCAGCCCGTCGCGGCCTGGTGGCGGCAGGTGGCGCGCCACGTAGAGGATGGCGCTGCGCGGGTGGTCGAATGGTGAGCCGGCGTCGATTCCTGACCAGGCGAGCGCCTGCGCTCCTTTGATGGCGGCTTCCTTGGTGGCGGTGTCGTCGGCCATGCGCCCACCGGCCGTCGTCTCGTCAGCGGCATCGACGGCGTCGGGCCGTCCGGGCGGCGCATCCACAGCGTCGGCGTCGGCCGCCCGCCGCGATTGGAGCTCAGATATAGCACCGGGTGCATCCGCGGCGCGGTCAGGGCCGTATTGGCCCGGGGTGACGATCCCCGGGGACCCCCCGCCAGGCCGCCGGTCCGCCTGCAGGCGTTTCCCGACCCCACCGTTGGGCTCTCCGGACGGCGGCAGGCCCCACTGCCGTGCCAACGGCTCGAAAGATCCGCCCAGCGCGAGCGTCGCGGAGGTGAGCACCACCGTGTGGCGGCCGAACAGGCGGTCGGCGAGCATCCCGCCGACGTCGAGCGGCGCCACCCGCAACGCCGGTGGGCGCCGCGAGTCCTCCGAGTGCGGCCGGTCCAGCCATACCACTTCGCGGCGGGCCGCGATGTCTGGCTCGAAGGATTGCAGGAGCCGCGCGGAGGTGTCATGCACCTCGTCCACGGCGGTCAGCGCCGCGCGCCCGATGGCGAGCCGCTCAGCGTCGTCCTCGCTGCGATTGAGCACCACCCGCACTTCCGAAGCACATTCATGCGCGGCGTCGCGGACGACCGCGAGCGATGCGGCCAGCGCCTCAGTCAGGACGTCGATGCGGCCGCCTGGTGTCTCCGCGAGGAAGGGCGCGAGTGCCTCGCCCGCCGCCCCGAGGCGGGCGGCGACGTCAGCCTCGGCCGCCCGGTCGCCCCCCTTGCCCCCCTTGCCCCCCTTTCCCCGCTTGCCCTGCGTGCCCTGCCCCTGCCTCCGATCGACCAGCCGGCCACAGCGCCGGGCCGCGGTGTCCACCATCGACGCGCTCAGTTCCGCGGAGGCGACCGAGGTGACCCGGTCGACAAGGTCGTGCGCTTCGTCGATGATCACTACGTCGTGTTCTGGAAGGACGTGGAAATCCTCGATCGCGTCGATCGCGAGCAGCGCGTGGTTGGTCACGACGATGTCGGCCACGCCCGCCTCGTCACGGGCCCTCTCGGCGAAGCAGTCTGTGCGCAGCGGGCAGCGGGTACCCAGGCACTCCCTCGCGGACACCGCGACCTGGCGCCATGCCCGCTCGTCCACGCCGGGCACGAGTTCGTCGCGGTCGCCTGCCGTGGTGGTCTCTGCCCATTCGTGCAGGCGCCGCACCTGCCGGCCAACGGCAGAGACCGCGGCGGGGTCGAAGAGGACTTCCTCAGGATCGTCCGGCGCCCCGGCCGCAAGCCTTTGCAGGCAAAGGTAGTTGCGGCGGCCCTTGAGGATCGCGAACACGGGTTCGCGGGTGAGCAAGGGCCTGACCGCCTTGGCAAGGCGGGGCAGGTCGCGCTCGATGAGCTGGCGTTGCAGGGCGATCGTGGCGGTCGAAACGACGACGGTCGCCTCCGCCGCGATCGCGTGCCTGATGGCAGGGACGAGGTAGGCGAGTGATTTCCCCGTCCCCGTTCCGGCCTGGACGGCGAGATGCTCCGCCGCGTCGATGGCGTCGCGGACCGCCTCGGCCATCACGCCTTGCCCCGGTCGCTCCGCACCTCCGATGCCAGCGACCGCGGCCGCGAGCAGGACAGGGACATCCGGCAGCGCGCTGCGCCCTTCCTCGGGGTCGTGGCGGATTTCACCGGCGGGCACGGTGATGACGCTACCGTGGCCGTGCAGCCGTGCTCTCCTAGAGTGGCCAGATAGCTGCTGCCGGGTCCTGATGGTCGTGAGGTAAGCTCATACTGACCGAACGCCGCTCGGTTTTGCTTACAGAACCTGCAGGACTCTCAGGAGGCGTCGTGGCCGAGGCTTACATCGTCGGAGCCGTGCGTACCCCCATCGGTAAGCGGAACGGCGGCCTTGCAGGCGTGCACTCCGCGGACCTGGCAGCGCACGTGCTCGCGGAACTCGTCAGGCGCACGGGAGTCGATCCCGCCGCGGTGGATGATGTGATCATGGGCTGCGTCTCGCAGGTCGGCCCGCAGACCTTTGATATCGCCCGCACCGCCTGGCTTTCCGCCGGGCTGCCCGAGAACGTGCCAGGTGTCACCATCGACCGGCAGTGTGGTTCGTCGCAGCAGGCCGTCCATTTCGCCGCGCAGGCCGTGCTGTCCGGCACCCAGGATCTGGTCGTGGCTGCCGGTGTTGAGAACATGAGCACGGTCACGATGGGATCGAGCGCGGCCCTCGGGCAGGGTATGCCGCTGCCCTGGGGCAATGGCTGGGCTGAGCGGTACGGCGATCAGGAGATCTCCCAGTTCCGCGGCGCGCAGTTGATCTGCGAGAAGTGGGGCATCAAGCGGTCAGAGCTCGAGGAGTTCGCGCTTGAGAGCCACCGGCGCGCCGTCCAGGCGATCGACGAAGGCCGGTTCGAGCGGGAAATCACGCCGATCGCAGGCGTGACTAGCGACGAGGGCCCGCGCCGCAATACCTCACTGGAGAAGATGGCGGGCCTCGAGCCACTCCGAGAGGGCTGGGAAATCACGGCGGCGGCCTCATCTCAGATCTCGGACGGTGCCGCGGCGCTGCTGATCGCGTCCGAGGCGGCCGCCATGCGCCACGGGCTGACTCCCCGCGCCCGAATCCACTCGCTCGCCGTAACGGGCTCTGATCCTGTGTTCATGCTGACCGGGCCGATTCCAGCGACGGAGCGTGCACTCGCCGTGGCGAGCCTGGATATCTCGGACATCGATGTCTTCGAGGTCAACGAGGCGTTTGCCCCTGTGCTTGTCGCCTGGTCGGCCGACACAGGCGCTTCGCTCGCCAGGACGAACCCGAACGGCGGTGCGATCGCGCTCGGCCATCCGCTCGGTGCGTCAGGCGCGATCTTGATGACCAAGCTGGTGCACGAACTCGAGCGCACGGGCGGCAGGTACGGGCTCCAGACGATGTGCGAGGGCGGGGGCCAGGCCAACGCCACCATCATCGAGCGCGTCGCCTGATCGATTTCCTTGGCCATGGCTGACGCTGATGGTCCCGCTGTCGGCTATGAGGTGTCCGCGGGGGTCGCCCGCATCACCCTGAACCGTCCCGGGTACCGTAACGCGCTCAGCGCGGAGGTGGTCGATGGGCTCCTGGTGGCCTTGGACCGGGTAAGGGCCGATGAAGCGGTCCGGGCCGTCGTTGTGACCGGCGCAGGTGAGAAGGCATTTTGCGCGGGCGGCGATCTCGGTGACCTCGCCAAACTGGGGGAGGCTCGCCTCAAAGCGGATGCTGACGGTGCGGCGGGGGCTGACGGTGCGACGGGTGCTGACGGTGCGGCGGGGGCTGACGGTGCGGCGGTGGAAAGCAGCGGGCCGTTCCGGCTATTCTCCGCGTTTCGCGATCTCGGCAAGCCAATCATCGCCCGCGTCGCCGGGCACGCCCTCGGCGGCGGGCTTGGGCTCGCGGCCTCGTGCGACATCGCGATCGCGGCCGACGACATCAGGCTAGGCACACCAGAGATCAACGTAGGCCTATGGCCAATGATGATCATGTGCATCCTGAACAGGAACATCGCGCCCAAGCAAGCGTTCATGCTCTACTACACCGGGCAGTTGATCAGCGCCGCCGAGGCCGTGAGAGTCGGTCTTCTCACCGAAGCCGTCCCGCGGGCCAACCTGGACAAGCGGGTGAACGAGCTCGCCGGCCTGATCGCAGGGAAAAGCCCGGCGGCGCTCAGGCTCGGCAGGGCTGCCTTCTTCGAAATCGAGGGCAAGCCGCTGCGCGATCAGCTCGGCCACCTGCTCGAGCAGCTCGCGGTGCTTGCCGCCACCGATGATGCACGGGAGGGGATCGCCGCGTTCCTGGAAAAGCGCCCGCCGCGCTTCACAGGGAACTGATCCTGCCAGGCGCGGGCGGCCTGGCCCCCGGGTGCATCGATCGATTCAGGGGCGTGCGGGCGGCGCTCACCGGCGTTGGGGGCCCCGCGGCCTAGCGGCGATCCTGCCCGTCAGTGCGTTGCCCAGGCACGTGCCCGTCGGCAGTGCTGCGAAGTTCGCCCGCCAGCCGGGCGAGCGCCTGAGCACGGGCGTGTTCGGTGACCGTGAAAGGTGCCCACCGCCGCCATACGCTGACGCGGCCGGATCCGGGCACCCCGACGGCCAGCCGGTGCGGCGGCGGCTCTCCGGGTGCCGCGGCGACGACCTGGCCCGCTTCCTGGGCGCCGAGCAGGCTGGCCAGCGCCCGGCCGGGCTGGTCCGGACGCCGTGCCAGCCCGGCAGCGATGTCGAGCGCGCGTGCGGGAGCGTCCACAAGCGCGTACGGGTCGGTTCTTGAAATCGAAATCTCAGGGCTGATCTCGTGCAGAGCGCAGATCAGCGACCCGAGCACGGTCACGTCCGGCATGTCGACCACCAGATCATCGGTGACCGTGGTCGCGTCCTTGCCATGCACGGCGAGGCTCAGGATATTCACGTCGTGCTCGGCGAGTGCGGTGGCGAGCGCGGCAAGGCCGCCCGGATTGTCGGGCAGATCGACCCGGAGCTTGTACAGCGGCATACCCAACCTCCTGACTGTCGAATCTGCGGTCCAGAGACCCAGGCTGCGGGAGAATTGTTACCGATGTGCTTCTGGCGCGTGACGTCAACGTGACGGCAGGCGCGCCTGGCGGCGCTGACCCGGATCCCCGGGCAGCACCGCCTGGCACCCCGGTCAGCTGAAACTGCGGTGCACGTTGTCCCGCGCCGATGGTCCCGGCTCGGCGGCGCTGATCCAGGGGCCGTCCGTCGAGGGATCGACGATGCCTTCCTCGAGCCACGTGTAACGGCCGCCGAGCACCTTCTTGGCGATCCGCACATCGAGAGCGTCCGTGTTGTCCCACAGCTCGGAGAACAGCTCGCCTATCCGCACTCGCGCCTGCCTGCAGAACACGTCCGCCAGCTCGCGCGAGGTGGCTGCGCGGCCATCCGACCCTCCATCGGCGGCGTCCTTCTGGGCGCGCACACAGGCCGCGCTCATCGCGAACAGTTCCGCGCCGATGTCCACGATCCGCCCGAGGAAGCCCTGCTTGCGCTCGAGCTTGCCCTGCCAGCGCGACATGCCATAGAAGGTCACACGGGCGAGCCGGCGTGACGTGCGCTCCACATACCGCACGTGTGTCGCCAGCGGTCCAAACTCACCGTACGCGCCTGGCCGCTGGCCCGCACCGGTCACAAGCGTGGGCAGCCAGCGGGCGTAGAACCCGCCAGCCTTGCGGGCGGCACGTGCCTTACGGCCGAAGTCAGCGCCCGGCTCGATGAGGTCACCGGCCACCGACAGGTGCGTGTCCACCGCTTCGCGGGCGATGAACAGGTGCATGATCTCGGTCGAGCCCTCGAAGATCCGGTTGATCCGTAGGTCGCGGAGCATCTGCTCGGCGGGCACGCCGCGCTCGCCACGGGCGGCGAGTGACGCTGCGGTCTCGTACCCGCGGCCGCCGCGGATCTGGACAAGCTCATCCGCGATGAGCCAGGCCATCTCCGACGCGAACAGCTTGGCGAGCGCGGCCTCGATGCGGATGTCGTTTCGCTTGTCGTCGGCAAGCTGGCTGGCGAGGTCAACCATGGCCTCGAGCGCGTAGCTTGTCGCCGCTATGAACGAGATCTTCTTCGAGATGGCCTCGTGCTCGCCGACTGGCCGGCCCCACTGAACGCGCTCAGCCGACCACTCCCTGGCGATCTTGAGCGACCATTTGCCCGCCGACGCACACAGCGCCGGTAGCGACAGGCGCCCGGTGTTCAGCGTGGTCAGGGCGATCTTCAGGCCCTGGCCTTCCTTGCCGATGAGACTGGCCGCAGGCACCCGGACCTGATGGAACCGGGTCACGCCGTTCTCGAGCCCGCGCAGCCCCATGAACGCGTTCCTGTTCTCCACGGTGATTCCCTCGGCGTCGCCCTCGACGACGAACGCGGTGATGCCACCCCGGTGCCCGTCGCTTCGTGGCACCTGGGCCATAACGACGAGCAGGTCACCGACCACGCCGTTGGTGGTCCAGAGCTTCACCCCATTGAGGACGTACTCGGTGCCGTCTTCTGATGGGACCGCCGTGGTATGCAGCCGCGCGGGGTCGGAACCCACGTCGGGCTCGGTGAGCAGGAACGCACTGATCTCACCACGCGCGCATCGCGGCAGGAATCGCTGCTTCTGCTCCTCGGTGCCGAAGAGCGCGACGGGCTGCGGTACGCCGATCGACTGGTGGGCGGAGAGCAGGGCGCCGAGTGCGGGAGACGCGGAGCCGATGACCACCAGCGCCCGGTTGTAGTAGAGCTGCGAGAGCCCGAGGCCGCCGTACTTCTTCGGGATCTTCATCCCGAACGCGCCGAGCGCGGCGAGGCCCTTGACGACCTCGGCGGGAATCTCGGCGTTCTGCTCGATCTGCACGCTGTCCACCCGGGTCTGGCAGAAGTCGAGCAACCGGGCACAGTACTCCTCACCCGCAAGACTGACGTCGGCTGCCGGCGTCGGGTGGGGGTGGATGAGCCCCAGCTGAAGATCACCGAGGAACAGTTGCTTGCCGAAACTTGGCCTGGACCATTCGGCCTCGCGAGCGGCCTCGGCGACCTTGCGGGCTTGGCGCTCATCGACGGGTTGCACGGCTGCCATGACAGCTCCCAATTCTTGGTATAGGTATACGAAGTCTAAGTTACTCCTCAGTCGTACTCGCCGGTAGGGCACGCTGGAACCTATCCGGCGTGACAAAAAGATCCTTAACGGCCGCGCAGGTGACGCCCCCGGGCCGGTGCGGTCGGCCGGGGGTCAGACAGGCCTGGCTGCCGGTCACGAGGCGTTCGGGAGCCAGATCCGGACGATGGTGCCCCGGCCCGGCGCCGATTCGAGCATCGCCTGGCCGCCGTGCGCCCTGGCGATCGCCTGCACGATTGACAGTCCGAGGCCAGCGCCGGCTGATCCCGCCGAATGCGGGCCGCTGCTCTGCCAGCCGCGCATGCCGCGGTGAAACCGGTCGAAGGCCCGTGCGGCGTCTTCCGCGGACATGCCCGGCCCGGCGTCGGCGACCTCGATGACCGCGCCGTTCCCGGCCCTGGCCAGCCCCACCGTCACCGGCGTCGCCGGGCTCGTGTGCTCCCGCACGTTGGCGAGCAGGTTGGCGAGCACCTGGCGCAGGCGAGGTTCGTCCGCCACCGCGATGATCCGGTTAGGGGCCTCCACCTTGATCGGCCTGCCGGGCTCGACCGCCGCGGCGTCCGCGGCGGCGTCGCTGACCACCGCGGCGAGGTCGCACTCCGTCAGGTCGAGGGATGACGTCCGGTCGAGCCTGGCGAGTTCGAGCAGTTCGGCGACGAGCATGCTCATCCGGCTGGTCTCCTCCTCTATGCGGCGCATCGCGTGCGGCAGTTCGCCAGGTCCGAGCGCGCCCTGCCGGTAGAGCTCGGCGTACCCGCGAATGGTGGTGAGGGGGGTGCGTAGCTCGTGCGACGCGTCCGCGGCGAAGGTGCGTATCTTCTGTTCCGAGTGCCAGCGGGCGGCGAACGCGTGCTGGATCCGGTCGAGCATCGTGTTGATGGCCCCGGCCAGGCGGCCGGTTTCTGTACCCGCAACGGCGTCTGGCATCCGGGCGGTGAGGTCCCCGCTCTCGGTGATGCTGTCAGCCGCGGTGGCCATCCGGCCGAGTGGCGCGAGCCCGCGGCCGATCAGCCACCGCCCGCCGAGGGCGAGCAGCACGATCAGCGCCGCGCCGGTGATCAGCTCGGCGAGGATGACGCCGCGCAGCGGATCGCTGAAGTCGGCCAGTGGCCGCGCGACGACGATGACGAGGCGCCCGCCGCCTGGAACCGCCAGGCCAGCATTGCTCACCTGCCGCGCGGCGACCCTCCTTGCCACGGCGCGGAGCTTCGTGCCGTCTTGGAGGGTGATTGTGAACGGTGGGTGGACGGCGAGACTGGCGAACTGGCCGAGGCTCATCTGGCCGAGGCTGGTTTGCAGCTCGTCCGAGAGATGATCGCGGGTGACCAGCGTGACCGCGCCGGTCCGCGGCGCGTAGACGGCGGCGAGGTAGTCTCCCTGTGCGTTGGTGAGCTGCTCCGGCGTATGGGACGCGGCGGTTCTCAGCTGCGCGTTGAACTGCCCGCCAAGCCGGTTTCCCAGCACGGCCGCGGTGACCACGCCCATGATCACCAGGAACGCCGTGGTGATGGCGATCAGGCCGATGAGCAGGCGGGCACGCAGCGACAGCCGTCCGGCGGCCGCATCCGGCGGGCGTCCCTGGCCTGCTGAGCTCATCCCCCGTCCCTGCCGGGGGCCGCCACGCCGTGTGCGGGCGGGTTCGCCGTGGATGGCACGGCTGGGCGCAGAGCGTAGCCGACCCCGCGCTGAGTGTGGATCAGCGGCGGGCCGAGGGGGTCGAGCTTGCGCCGCAGGTAGCTGACGTATGTCTCCACGATCTGCGACTGCCCGCCGTAGTCCCAGCCCCAGACGTGCTCGAGCAGCTGTGCCCGGGTGAGGACCCGGCCCGGATGCCGCATCATGAAGGTGAGCAGCCGGAACTCGGTTGGCGAGAGCTCGAGCTCGGTGCCGCCCCTGCGTGCCGTCCACCGCGCTTCGTCGAGCTCGAGGTCGGCGACCCGGAGCACATCGGCGCCGCCGAGTCCGCCCGCGCCGCCTGTCTCGTCCGGCCCATCCGCGGCGCGGACCCGGCGCAGCACCGCGCGTATGCGCGCCACCAGGGCCTCGACGGAAAACGGCTTGGTGACGTAATCGTCACCGCCGAGCGCGAGGCCGGTGACCGTGTCCGACGACGTGTCGCGGGCGGTCAGGAAGATCACCGGCACCTGGTTTCCCCCGGCGCGGAGCCTGCGGCAGACCTCGAAGCCGTCCAGATCCGGCAGCATCACGTCGAGCACGACGAGGTCAGGCTGCCCTGCCTGGGCCTGGTGGAGTGCGTCAGCCCCGGTCGCGGACGTGGTCACGGTGAAGCCATGGAACCGCAGCGCGATCTGGACGAGCTCACGGATGTTCAGCTCGTCGTCCACCACGAGCACCCTGGGAAGCCGGTCACCAGCTGTCATAGCACTGCCAATCATGACCGAATGCCACACATGTGCGATACCTGGCGCGCCCGCTCCGGGGCGCGGCTAGCCCGCTATCCCGCCTGCTCAAAGCGGGATCGGCGGCCACCGGCGCTCCGCGGAGCGGTCAGCTGGACGACGAAGGGTCCGGGGCGGCGGACTGGCCGGTTGCGGGCTTCTTCGGCACGATGATCAGTCGTGCGCCGCGGGCCGAGACGTGCTCGGGACCGCCGACGAACACGGGGTCGCCTGTCGCGAGGCCTGAGGGGCTGGACCTGGCTCCATCCTTGCGGACGATCGTGTTGCTCATCAGCGTCCATGCCCAGGTGGTGCCGTCAGCGGCGCGTACGGTCACGTTCTTGCTGCTGGCCGCCACGATGACGCCTCGCTCGAAGGCGATCTCGCCGAACCCACCGGCCGTCGCGCGCACGGTGAACTCGCCGTGCAGGCCGCGCAGGCGCCGCAGAATCCTGGCGACGCGCCCGGCCCGGGTGCCAGCGGCGCCGGCTGAGGCGGCCCCGGATGAGGTGGCGGCACCAGAGGCCGGCGAGCTGGCTCCGCTGAGCGCCGTACTGAGGAGCGGGGCCTGGCCGCTTGACGGGGAGCCGCTGCCCGCCAGGTCGAGCCCGGCGATCGCCCCGCCGCCCGCCACAACCGCGGCCGCGGCGATGCCCGGCTGTCCACCGCAGGGCCTTGTGGCGATGCCTGGCGGGCCTGCCCGTAAGACCGGTCATCGCGGGCACTGGCTGAGTCACATCCGTGGGCCCGTACGATGATCGATAACTATCGCGTTGTGGCTGATTTCCCCAGTTCATGTGGTCCATGCTTGTTAGAGTGGCAGGCTGACCTGGGACGACGAGCGGCGTAACCTGGGAGATCACTGGGAGTGCGCTTCACGTTCCCCGAGCCACAGAAGACGAGCCGACCGCAAGAACGGGACATTTGTGTCTGAGAACATGACTGGCAGCACGGGGATGGCGGAATCTGCCGACGGGTCTGATCTCGTTCAGCCCAGTGCCGGGGTGGATGCCCTGGAGAATCACCTCGGGGGTGAGGACGCCCGCAACTACCGGCGATACGAGCGCGACACGATCGCCCCGCATGTCGGAAGCTCGATGCTGGAGATCGGTTCTGGGCTCGGCACCTTCTCCGCGCAGTTCCTGCCGCGTCTTGCCCGCCTGGTGGTCAGTGACAGCGATCCGTACTGCGTTGAGCAGTTGTCCAAACGCTACGAGGCTGACCCGAATGTTCAGGTCCTCGAGCTTGTTCTTCCTGCGGACATACCGCTGAGCGAGCCGGTGGACACCGTGGTCACCATGAACGTGCTCGAGCACATCGTCGATGACGTTGCCGCGCTGCGCTGCCTGGCGCGCGCGACGAAGCCTGGCGGCAGGATCGTTATCTGGGTTCCTGGATACCCGCAGCTCTACGGTGACTTCGACCGGAAGGTGGGGCACGTCCGCAGGTACACCCCGAAGACGATGGAGGCCGCGGTGACGGCGGCGGGGCTGTCCATCGACGTCCTGCGGCCGATCAACATGCTTGGTGGGATCGCCTGGTGGTTCGCGGTGCGCCGGGCGCGCGTCAGCTACCCGAACCCGCGCGTCGTCCGCGCCTACGACCGGCTCGTCGTGCCCACCACCCGGTTTATCGAGCGCCTCGTGCGGCCGCCTTTCGGGCAGACGGTGTTCTGCGTCGCCCGGGTACCTGAGCACGACGAACGCGGCTGAGCGGGCCGAACACAGCGCTCCAGCAGCCGCCCGGCATGCCGGCGGCTACATCCGGTCAGGCACCTGAACGCCGAGCAGGCCGAGGCCGGTCAGCAGCACCCGCAGCGTGAGCGCGGAAAGCGCAAGCCGAGATTCCCTAACGGCTTCGCTGGGCGCGCCGAGCACGGGGCAGTGCTCGTAGAACGTGGTGAACGCAGCGGCCACGTCGAACAGGTAAGCACACAGCCTGTGCGGCTCGGCAGTGTCCGCGACGTGCTGGACGGCGGTGCCGTATTCGAGCAGCCGCAGGCCGAGCGCCCGTTCGGCCGGCTCGCCGAAAATCATCGGGCCTGTCGCCTGCGCCGGGTCGCTGCCGGCCCTACGGAAGATCGACCGGATCCGCGCGGCCGCGTACTGCAGATATGGCGCTGTGTTCCCGTGGAGCGCGAGCATGCGGTCGAAGTCGAAAACGTACCCGCTGTCCCTGGCCACGGACAGATCGGCGTATTTGAGTGCGCCGATGCCGACCGCCTCCGCGATCTGCGAGCGTACTGCCGGGTCCTCATAACGATCAGCGATGACACGTTCTGCCCGATCGACCGCCTCATCGATGAGCGTGATCAGCTTGACCTGCTCGCCACTGCGCGACCGCAGTCTCTTACCGTCCGGCCCGGTCACAAGCCCGATCACCGCGTGGTCGGCACGGACCTTGTCGGTCAGCCACCCGGCCTGCCGAGCTACTGCGAAGAGCATGCGGAAATGCAGCGACTGCTCGGATGCCACCACGTAGATCAACCGGTTGACGTGCAGCTGCCTGATCCGGTACCTGATCGCGGCCAGATCGGTCGTGTCGTAGCCATAGCCGCCGTCACTCTTGCGCAGGATGAGCGGCACCGGGGCACCGTCCTGGCCGCTGAACCCGGGCGGGAATGCGCACAGCGCGCCGTCGCTGATCAGTGCGACGCCGGACTGCTCCAGTTCCTCGCACACGTCGGCGAGCATCGGGTTGTAGAAGCTCTCACCGAAGATGTCGTCGTCGGTCAGCGTGATCCCAAGCCGCCGGTAGATCGTGTTGAAGTACCGCTTGGAGTCATCGAGAAGCATCTGCCACAGCCGCAGCGTCTCGGGGTCGCCGGACTGCAGCTCCACGACCCGTTTGCGTGCGCGGTCGACGAAGCCGGGATCGCTGTCGAACTTGGCCCTGGCCGCCTGATAGAAGGGGGTCAGCTCGCCGCGCGACAACTGCTCGCCGGCGGCCTGCTCGCCCACGTCGAGCAGATGCTCGATCAGCATGCCGAACTGGGTGCCCCAGTCCCCGAGATGGTTGGCACGGATGACGTCGTGCCCGAGGAACTCGAGGGTTCTGGTGATGGCATCACCCACAACGGTCGTGCGCAAATGGCCGACGTGCATTTCCTTCGCGACGTTCGGATGCGAGTAGTCGACGATGACCCGCTCGGCAGGCTGGGCGGTCGGAACGCCGAGGCGGTCGCCAGCAAGCACCGCGTCCGCCTGGCCGGCGATCCAGTCGTCGCGCAACGTGAAGTTGACGAAACCGGGCCCGCTCACCTCGACAGCGGCGCAGACGTCGGCCACGTCGAGCTGCCCGGCCAGGTCCGCCGCCACCGCGCGGGGCGGGCGGCCGAGCCGCTTGCCGAGCGGGAGCGCCACGTTCGACTGGAAATCGGCGAACTGGGATGGCCGGATCACCGGATCGGTGTCGGCTTCCTCGGCGCCGAACGCAGCCGCGAGCGCACGCCGCACACGTTGCGTGAGGACATCCTGCGGATCGGCCATGTGACAATGCTATTCGGCCGCGCCGTCTGATACCGCGGTGTCGCCCCCATGCTGATAGCCTCCGATCACCCTGATGATCAGGCCGGCGTGGGTAACTGGATTGAACCGCGGCCGTCCCGCGAACGCGCCGCGTCTCAGGAGCGGCGCAGGAAGCCGGTCCGCGTGGGGCCGAGCCGCTCTTTGATCCGCTCGGCGATTTGCCCGTCGGCCAGACCCGCGGCAAGGACGCAGGCTGAGGCGATCCCCTTGGCCGTCGATGCGCCGTGCGCGATCACGACGGTGCCGTGCAGCCCGAGCAGTGCGGCGCCGCCCTGGCTCTCCGGATCGAGGCGCCCGGCGAGCGAGCGCAGGCGGCTGTGCTGCAGCAGCGCGCCGAGCCGGGCCATGGGGGAGCTGGTCATGATGCCGCGGAGCTGCTGCGCGGCGTACCTGGCGGTGCCCTCGAGGGTTTTGAGCGCCACGTTTCCCGTGAACCCGTCCGCAACGATCACATCGAAACGTCCCGCCAGCAGGTCGCCGCCCTCCATGTTCCCCGCGAAACTGAGTGCCATTCCCCCGGTCGGCGGTTCAGTGGCCGCCGCCGTCAGTAGTTCGTAGCTACGGCGCGCCAGCTTGTTCCCTTTCCCCGGCTCGGAACCAATCGTGAGCAGGCCAACGCTTGGCCGTTCGATCCCGTGAGCGACCTGCGCGTACGCGACCCCCAGATGAGCGAACTGCAGGAGCATCTCCGGCTTGGGATCGGCGGTCGCGCCGGCGTCCACCAGGACTGTGGGCGTCGGCCGGGTCGGGAGGACGACGGCGAGCGCCGGACGTAGCACGCCGGGTACGGACCGCAGCCGGAGCCGCGCGGTCGCCACGACCGCGCCCGTTGAGCCGGCGGAAACCACGGCAGCGGCCTGGCCGCGCCTGATGAGCTGGCACGCCACGGCCATGCTGGATCGTGGGCGCCGCCAGCTTGCGAGCGCCCCCTCTTCCATGCTGAGCACATCGTCGGCAGGCACGATCGGGATATCGTGGTCGGCGCCCTGCTTGGCCAGCATCGGCCGCAGTGTTGTCGGCTGCCCGGTCAGCACGATGGGGACCTGGTGCTCGCGGACGGCGATCACCGCGCCCGCGACGACTGCTTCTGGAGCGTGGTCGCCGCCCATAGCGTCAACGGCGACGGTTGGCGTCGTCAGGGTGTCACCGGCCCCGGTCGCGGACGCCGGGGTGGCGTGACGAAGGAGCGATCCCTCATGCGGCCGAGCCCTTCGCTGCACGGATGATCCCCCAATTATCGCCGCCGTGCGACCTGGCGGTGCGACGATCGGGGTCCACGGGCGTACACCGCACAGCTGGCTCGTTCCGGGGCCCCGTGAGCACCGCCCTCACCGCTGGCCTCAGTGCCGTTCGGGTGACCTATGCGATTGTGAGCCCTGATGTCGGCGGAGACTACCCCGGGGATCACGTGGCACACTACTTCGCGCTGGCGGCCAGCGTGGCGCGCAAGGCGCCGAAGCGGACGGTGCCAGGACGATTTGCTCCCGCCCAGCAACCCAGAGAGTTCAACCACTCGCGCAACGTTACCTGCGCGTTTTATGATTGTGACCCTTTCGTTCGGTTATGCCCTCGCGCGCCGCACCCCGGCAACGGCGTCGTGAGGATCACCGGGCTGTTCGGGCCGGCCAACGCGCGTCGGGGCGATGCCGCCCGGGCGCGACCGGCCGAAGGGAGACGCGTGACCGCAGCCCAGGACGTGACGTCCACCGCGTCGTCTGCTGGCCGCCGGTTCCGCGCGCACTCCGCGCACTCCGCGCACCCCGTGCACTCCGCGCACCCCGCGCACTCCACGCACCCCGCGCACTCCGCGCACCCCGCGCACCCCGCGCACCCCGTGCACCCCGTGCACCCCGTGCACCCCGCGAGACACCTTGACGAGCTCGTGGCGCGAGCGGGTCTGGATGCCGCGGATCGGCTCGCGGTGCGGGCGGTGGCAACCGTGCAGACCGTTCGCCCAAACGCCTACGTGGTGGACGCGCTGACCGAGTTCCAGCGGGTCCCTGCCACCCGCCCCCGACAGCACCGGTCGCCACGCCTGTGCTGCCGCGAGCAAATTTCAACGCTCCTGTGCTCTGTTCACATTTGCTCTGTTCACAGGCCGTCTGGCCAGATTCAGCGCGGGTGCTGAGTGGCGCCGGTCACGCTGCGGTGCCGGCGGGTGGTGCTGGTCACGGGGGGTGCCGGTGCTGATCTCGGCCGGCTCGGCCGGTGGCGTGCTGGGCGGTGCCTTCCCGTTCTTGATGGCGAAGCAGCTCAGCGCCGCGACACAGATCACGGCGATGGGCAGCACTATGGTCACGCGCATCGCGGCGACGAAGCCGTTCGTGAACACGTCGTGCCCCACCCGTTCCACGAGGAGCACCACCTGCTGGGCCAGGCCATGTGGGAGCGGCACGTTGCTGCCGCTCTGGCCAGCGCCGACCTGGAGGCCGCTCTTGCCGGCGTCGCGGAAGCCGGTGACAAACCCGGCGCGCAGAGCCGGGGGAAGCTGATCCGCGCGCTGCTTCGCCTGGCTGACGAGCGAGGAGGCGAGCTGGTTCTGCAGCACCGCGCCGATTGCCGCAGTGCCGATCACCGCGCCGACCTGGCGGTTGGTATTGAACAACCCGGACGCGGAGCCCGCAAGGTGTGGCGGGACATCGCGCATGGCCACCGTGCTCATCGGTGCGAAGATGCAGCCCATGCCGAGCCCGGCCACGATCAGAGCGGGCAGGAAGTCGTACCAGGCGGAGTGGGGCGTGGCGATCGAGGCAGCCCATCCCATTCCGGCCGCGAACAGTGTCAGACCGCTGATCAAGATGTACTTGCCGCCGATCCGGTCGGCCAGTCGCCCGGCGCCGGGTGCGACGAAAACTGAGACAACCGACGCGGGGGCGAGTGTGAGGCCCGCGCGGAGCGCCGACATGCCGAGTGCGGACTGCAGGTAGATCGTGAACGGCAGGAAGATGCCGAGCATGCCGATGGCGAGAGCGAAGGCGACGAAGTTCATCACGGAGAAGTTGCGGTTACGCAGTACCTCGAAGGGCACCAGCGGCTCGTGGCCCTGCCTCATCTTCTCGACAACCAGGAATGCCGCGAGCAGCACGATGCCGATCGCGAAGACGAGCGGGATGCTCAGGATCGAGTTGATCTTTCCCCAGCTGTACTTCTGGCCCTCGATCAGGCCGTAGCAGATGGCGAGGAGCGCACCGCTCGAGAGCAACACGCCGACAAGGTCGAGCCGGTGCTTGCGGCCTGGCCGTATGTCCGGGATCACGATGAAGCTCAGGCCGAGCACGACGATGCCGATCGGCAGGTTGACGAAGAAGATCCACCGCCAGTCGAAGGCGGTGACGAGCAGCCCGCCGAGGGTCGGGCCCGCGATCGTGGCCACACCGGCGACCGCGCCCCAGACGCCGAAGGCCGCGCCGCGCCGTTCCGGCGGGAACACGATCGTCAAGATCGTCAGTGTCTGCGGTACGAGCAGGGCTGCCCCCACGCCCTGGACAACCCGGAATGCGATCAGCTGGCCAGGGGTGGCCGCGATGCCGCACGCCGCGGACGCCAGGGTGAACACGGTGATCCCGAGGACGAACAGGTTTCTCGGCCCGCGCAGGTCGCCAAGTCGGCCCGCGGTAATCAGCAGCGCCGCGAGGATCAGCGCATAGGCGTTGATCACCCACAAGATGTCGTCGAGACTGGCGTGCAGCTTGTCGATCATGTTCGGGATGGCGATGTTCACGATCGTCAGATCGAGCAAAGTCATAAAGAACCCGAGCGAGACAACCAACAGGATCGCCCATGGGTTACCGCGGAGCTTGCTCACTGGATCTCCTCGTTGCTGGCTGACCAGGCCTGCCGCTACCAACCCATCGTCGCGCATGGCACTGACAGTTTCGGTGCGCCCCCTGCGCCCTGGGTGCGCGTCAATTTTGTAGGTAACCAAGATCGTTTAGCGGGTTCGGCTGGTCAGGCAGCTGGCGTCTGGTTGTGCGGCGCGTATCAGGTCCGGTCTTCGGGCCTCATCGAGATGACGGCCAGGAACGGACTCGGATCGAAACCTGGCGGCGGCTAGCCGCGTGGCGACGATCAGCCGCGTGCGGCCAGCGTGAACGCTCCTTTGATGGCCGAGAGCGCGGCCGGTGTCGCCGTGGCCTTGTCTATGGGGGCGGACGGGTTCTCGGCGAGAACGGCGACGACGTAGCTGTGCCCGGTCCGGGTGGTGGCCATGTAGGTATAGGTCAGGACTCCCGGCTCGGATCCGCCCTTGAACCAGGTCGTCTGCCACTGGGCCGGGTCAAGTCCGAGGCTCCCGTCGTTGATCTGGAGCACGCTGGCGACCGGGGACAGGCCGGGCCGGCGGGCCAGCGCGGCCAGGGACGCGTACACCTGGCAGATGTCGTTGGCCGAGGCGAACCACTCCAGGCTGTGGATGTCGCGCGGTGTTGTCCAGGCGGTCGCGGCGGCCACTGTGGGCAGGGATGCCCGGTCTACTACGCTGGCGAGCAGCGCCCGGCGGCCGGCCTGCCACGTGGGTGCCGCCGCCGCGCCCCCCGCCTCACAGTGTGCTTGTGGCAGCCGCGCCAGGCCGCCACCGCCATCCGCTGTGGTCGCCCTCCTCGGCGACGATGCGGTTGCGGATGGTGCCCACGCCCTCGACGGTGATCTCGATGACGTCGCCCGGCGTCATCCAGACGGGCGGCTTGCGGGCGAATCCGACGCCTCCAGGGGTGCCCGTCGCGATGACATCGCCTGGATGCAAGGTGGTGAAGGAGGAGAAGAACTCGACGCAGTTCGCGGCATCGACGATCATTTGAGACGTCCGCGCCGACTGCATGACCTCGCCGTTCAGCACCGCCGTGATGGCGACGTCGGACACGTCAAGCTCGTCGGTGGTGACGACTTCCGGGCCGATCGGCATGCTGCCGTCGAAGTTCTTGCCCGGCGTCCACTGCGTGCCGACACGCTGCCAGTCCCGTGCGGACGCGTCATTGAGCACGACGTAGCCGGCGAGCGCATCGATGGCGTCGTCGGCCGGGATGTACCGCCCGCCCCTGCCAATCACCAGGCCGAGCTCGGCTTCAAAGTCGAATCGGTCGGTGAGGCCTGGTTTCACCAGGTCGGCGTACGGCGCGAGAACGGTCTCACGGCCGCGCACGAATACGTCGGGCCAGGCCGGGACCTCCCGCCCGCCTTCCAGAACGTGTTCGCGGTAGTTCAGGCCGACACAGAGAACCCGCCCAGGTGCGGGGACAGCGGGCCCGAGATCGGAAGGCTCGTATTCGCGGCCGTCACGGTCGGCCAGGGCGCGTGCCGCGTCCATCGCGGCCGGCCTCGCCGCGAGCAGCGAACCGAGTGAGGTCAGCCGGCGATCCCCGCTCGCTCCGCCGAGGTCGACGTAGCCGGAGCGGCCGCGTACGTGCAGTCGTAGTCCGTCGCCGGTGGCAATGGTGGCGAGCCTCACGTGGCAGATCTCCCTCTTCTGATGGTGGTCAGGTAATCGTTGGGCGCCGTGGCTCGCGCGGCGCGGTACTCGCAGTCCTTGCCGGCCGGGCACAGCGCGGTGCCGCCGATGCCACGGCGACCTGAGGAATCGGATTGGTTGAGCATAGGTCCGGCCGCTGGGGCCGTGCCCGCTGGGCCGTGCCCGCTGGTGCCGTGCCCGCTGGGCCGTGCCCGCTGGGCCGTGCCCGTGCGGGCCCGTGCCGAACCCGGGTTCGGGTTCGGGTCCACCCCGGCGCACGACGACGCGCAGTGGGTTGCGCCCGACAGCCGCGCCGACATCCTTGGCCAGTGCCTGGCCCAAGTAAGCTCCGCTCCATGGAGCTGAACCGTGCAGCAGCAATAGTTTCCGGTGGCGCCAGTGGTCTTGGTGAGGCGACCGCACGTGAGCTCGCGGCGGCGGGCGCAGCCGTCGTCGTGGCCGACCTGAACGAGGAGAGCGGCAAGGCGCTTGCCAGTGAAATCGGCGGCGTCTTCGCACGCACCGATGTCGCCGACGAGGCCTCGGTCCAGGCAGCGGTGGATGCCGCCGCCGCCGGTGCCGCGCCGCTGCGCGTCGCGGTGAGCTGCGCAGGCATCGGCTGGGCCGCACGGACGGTGGGGCGTGACGGCAGCCCGCATGACCTGGCCAGCTACCGCAAGGTCATCGACATCAACCTGATCGGCGCGTTCAACGTGATACGGCTCGCTGCGGCGGCCATCGCGAAGACGGAACCCGTCGACGCTGACGGCCAGCGCGGCGTGATCGTCAACACCGCGTCCATCGCCGGCGTCGAGGGGCAGACCGGGCAGGTGGCCTACTCCGCTTCCAAGGGCGGCATCATCGGGATGACGGTGCCCGCGGCGCGTGACCTCGCGGCAATAGGGGTGCGCGTCAACACGATCTGCCCTGGGATCATCGACACGCCGATCTACGGAGCAGGCCCGGACAGCGAGGAGTTTAAGGTCAAGCTCGCGGCGCCGGTGGTGTTCCCCAAGCGGATGGGCCGTGCGAGCGAGTTCGCGCATCTGGTGCGCTCGCTGATCGAGAATGACTACCTGAACGCCGAAGTGATCCGCTTGGACGGCGGCATCCGCTTCCAGCCGAAGTGAAGAGGGTCAGCTTCTGACCTTGCATGTCTGGTAGGCCCATGGTCCGGCCTTGTCATCCTGGGTCAATTCCCTTGCCCTCCGCGCGCACCGCGGCGCGCAGCTGCGGCAGGACCCGCCCGGCCGCGTACGCCTCGCGTACCAGCCGCTCAAGCAGGGCCTGCGCGAGCCCGTAGACGCGTTCGGCCTCGCTGGCCCTATCTTTGGCGGCCGCGGCGTCCAGCATCTCGGTGACCTCGTTGTATGCGGCCTGCGCTGCGGCTAGCTCCTGCCCGGCCGCATACGCCTCGCGTACCAGCCGCTCCAGCATGGCCACCGCGCCCTCGTCGCTCAGGGCCTGCTGGTCGCGCAGCAGGCGAGCCGCCTGGCCGATCAGCTCGTCGATCTTGGTTGTCATGGCTCTCACCTGCGCCTAGCTCATTCCCTGGGTTGACGGCCCTGGCCATCCTGGCCAGTGCCGTCACGAGGAACGGCCCGCCGGTCCCAGTCGTGCTGAGCCCGTACAGGAGATGCGCGACATCCTGCCAGTCAGCATCCACGCGCGTGGCCAGGATTGCCGCGACGACCCTGGCACTCGCATACGCCCGCTTCAGAATAGCCAGGATAGCGCGCGGTATGCCCTGACGCTTAGTGAGGAGGGTTCGCCCGGTAGTGAGGAGGGCCCGCCCGTGGCTAAGCTCAGACCTCTTGCTCTGGCCAGTTCGGCCGAAATGAGGCGCTGACATGTCGGACGCTGTGCTGATCGAGGTGGCGGCGGGGATCGCGGTTGTCACCATCAACCGCCCAGCGGCGAGGAACGCCGTCAACGGCGCGGTCGCTGCCGGCATCGCGGGGGCGATCGGCGAGCTGGATGACCGCAAGGACGTCTCCGTCCTGATCCTTACCGGCGCTGGCGGGACGTTCAGCGCCGGGCATGGATCTGAAGGGGTTCCTCGCCGGGGACAGCCCGATGGCGGGAGGCCGCGGGTTCGGCGGTCTCACGGAGCGGCCGCCTGCCAAGCCGATCATCGCCGCCGTAGAGGGATACGCGCTCGCGGGCGGCTGCGAGCTTGCCCTCGCGTGTGACCTCATCGTCGCGAGCGAGGAGGCATGGTTCGGCCTGCCCGAGGTCACTCGCGGCCTTGTGGCGGGTGCGGGTGGCCTGCTGCGCCTGCACCGGCGCATCCCGTACCACATCGCCATGGAGATAGCGCTGACCGGTGAGCGGGTTCCCGCCGCCAGGCTGCACAATGCGGGCCTGATCAACGAGCTGGTCCCGGCGGCCGGGCCCTGGCGGCGGCGCGCGAGCTTGCCACGAGGATCGCGGCCAACGCACCGCTGGCGCTCGCTGCGACCAAGCGAATCATCGCGGAGTCCGCCGACTGGCCGGCCGCTGAGGCGTTCGCCAGGCAGGCCGAGATCGCGGTACCCGTTTTCAGCTCCAAGGACGCGATGGAGGGTGCGGCCGCGTTCGCCGAGAAGCGGTCACCCGTCTGGCGCGGTGAATGATCGTGAAGAGGCCGCGCGGCCTCTGAGGCCATCGCGGCGGCTTCATCAGCGCAGCCCCCGTAGGATCGGTCCCGCGGCACCGTCACCGACCTATGGAGGCGTGGATGTGTGGAATCGCGGGCTGCCTGGCGCTGACGCCATCCGTCGGCCCTGACACGCGCTGGGTGGATGAGGCGGCACAGCGCCTCGCCCACCGCGGGCCTGACGACGATGGCACCTACAGCGACTTCGACGTCGCGCTCGGCTTCAAGCGCCTGGCGATCATCGACCTGTCCCCAGGTGGCCACCAGCCGATGTGCTCGGCCGACCGGCGATACTGGATGGTCTACAACGGCGAGATCTACAACTACATCGAGCTGGCGGAGGAACTACGCGCCCAGGGTGTGACGCTGCGCACAAGCTCCGACTCGGAAGTGCTGCTCGAGACCTATGCCCGGACCGGCACGGATGTGGTGCGCAAGCTCCGCGGCATGTACGCCTTCGCCATCTGGGACAGCCGCAGGCGGGAGCTGTTCTGCGCGCGGGACCCTTTCGGCATCAAGCCGTTCTTCTACCGTGTGGACGCGGGGATGCTCAGGTTCGCCTCTGAGAAGAAGGCGCTCGCCGAGCCTGGCGAGCTGACCCGTCTCGACGGGGAGGCGATGCGAAGGTACCTCGCCTTCCAGTACGTGCCCGCGCCAGCCACTCTCACCCCGCCGGTCAGAATGCTGCCGCCCGGGCACGCGCTTGTGGCGCGGCCAGGCGCCGGGCAGGATCCTGCCGGCGCGCCTGATCCCGCCGTCGAGGTCACCAGGTTCTGGGGTGCCGAGCTGCGGCCCGCTCTGGCGCCGCAGCAAGGAACCGCGCGCCGGATCCTGCAGGTCATGCGTGACTCGGTCGCCGTTCATCTGCGCAGCGACGCGCCGCTCGGCGCGTTTCTTTCCGGTGGCATCGACTCCGCCGCCATCTGCGCGCTGGTCGCCGAGCGCCGTCCTGACCTGCTGACCTTCACGGTCGGTTTCGAGCGTGAAGGCTACAGCGAGATCGACCGCGCCCAGGAGACCGCGGCCGCGCTCGGCGTGAAGTCGATTCCTTACGTCATCGGTGTCGAGGAGTTCATGCGCCATCTGCCGCAGATCGTCTGGCATCTTGATGACCCGATGGCCGATGCCGCCGCAGTTCCGCTGTGGTTCGTGGCCAGGGAGGCGCGCAGGCACGTCAAGGTTGTGCTGTCAGGCGAGGGCTCCGATGAACTCTTCGGCGGCTATCTCATCTATCATCAGCCCGGCGTCGTGCGCGCCGGCGAGAAGCTGCCTGACTGGGGCCGGTCGTCGCTGAAGCGGGCCGCTGCGCTGATCCCGGCCGGTGTCAAAGGCAAGGGCCTGCTCGAGCGCACGTCCACGCCGCTGCGGCGACGGTTCATCGGCAACGCGCACGTCTTCGCCGATGATCAGGTCGATCTCGTCGCGGGCAGCGGCGCCCGCGGCGGCGCGAGCCCATATGACGTGACAGACCCCATCTACGCGCAGGCTCTCCGCCTGGGTCTCGATGACGTGTCGACGATGCAGCTCGTGGACATCAACACCTGGCTCGCTGGCGACATCCTGGTCAAGGCGGATCGGATGACCATGGCCCACGGGCTTGAGCTGCGGGTGCCCTTCCTCGATCCCGCGGTGATGGCGGTCGCCGCCCAGCTCGCCAAGGAGGAGAAGACGGGCGGAGGGACGACGAAGCACGCGCTGCGTGAGGCGATGAGCGAGCTGCTGCCCCGGCCCGCGGTGGACCGGGCGAAGCTGGGTTTCCCCGTGCCGGTCGGTCACTGGCTGAAGGGCCAGATGTACGAATTTGCCGAGCGGCTGCTGCGGGAGGCGCGCACAGACGAATGGGTGAATCGCGCCGCGGCGCTTGACATGCTGAGGCGTCACAGAACAGGTGAGTCCGACGTCAACTGGCGGCAGCTGTGGGTGCTGATCGTCTTTTCGCTCTGGCACCAGATCTATGTCGAGCGCGTCTATAACCCGGTCGCGCTCGGCTGGGCGGCCGCCTGACGCGCCGGTACCTGCGGCCCAATCCTTATCCTTAACGGCCTACTTAGGGTGCGACCGTGCAGAGCACTGCGGCGCGGTGCACCACAGCCCATGACCTGCTGAGACACGTCACACCCGCCTCTGGCAGTGCGAGGTAGTGCGGCACGGTTGACGCTCCGGTTGGACGCCCCGGATCCCTGCCAGCCTCCCACAACAGAACGTCCCGCAAGCCCCATGGTGGCGGGGCGCTCCCGCGTATTGGCACACGCAAGCGGTCAGCGCAATGCCTCCCCGAGCAGAGCGACATCGGGATGGCCAGGCCACCGCCGTGCCATCCGGGCATGCAGCCGCCGCGATCGGGCAAGCAGGCTGGCCGAGTCGATCCGCCGCGCGGATGCTGCCGCTTTGCCAGCGGCGGCGACGGCCTGGTCCACGTCGCCCGCTTGCATGTGCGCGCTGGCCAGGTGCAGAAGGTAGCTCGCACCCCATTCGGACTGCCGAGCCGTGGTGTCGAGCGCCTCGATGCCCGTCGTGAGGGTCTCGATCGCCTTCCTGTTGTACGCGGGGTCATGGCTGCCCAGGTGCAGCCAAGCGCGGCCACGCTGCACGGTGAAGAACCCCGGCGAGTGGTAGTACAGCCAGGGTGGTGGCCGGTCACCGTCCCTCTCCGCTGCCCAGGCGTTCGCGTCGTCGGCATCGGTGAGCTTGCGGCTGACGGCGCGGGCGTCACCGAGCACGGCATGAGCGCGTGCTTCCTGCATAGCTGAGATCGCGTGCTGGCCGGGGAACGCGGCAGGGTCGCGCTGCGCGGCCTCCGACAGCCGGACCACCTCGCCAGGCTCACCGCGCTGCCAGGCGATGCGCCCCTTCATGCTGATCAGCTCGGACATCAGGCTTGCGTTCCCGACCTCGGCGGCCTGCCCGAGCGCCGCGTCATACAGCCGTTCAGCGGCAGCAAGCTCCCCGGTGTTCTCGTGCAGCCAGCCGAGGAAGTAGCCGTACTCGGCCGCGATGTCGAGCACGCGGGACCGCAGGCGCGGCGGCGACTCATGGGCCATGGCCTCGGTCACGGCGTTCTGCGCGCGGGCAGGCACGAGCATCGGCACTGACCCGATGCGGTCCTCCAGCAGCCGCTGCGCGGCGAGCACACCCGCGAGCGCGTCCACGACCTGCCTGTCCACGCGGGACGGCGCACCAGCGGCCAGCGTCAGCCGTTCCTGGTCATCCGGTGACAGATGGCCGTTGAACAGCGGGCCACCGCCCGCCAGCCTGATCAGCGAGCCATCTCCACCGAGCACCTCGCTGAGCCGCTTCGCTAGCTCAGGATTCGGCCGCTTATGGCCGCGCGCCACCTTCGAGAGGTAGCCGCTGTCGTAGTTCGAGCGGCGCGCCAGCTCGTTCAGCGACATGCCGCGCTCGGCCAGCAGCCGCCGCAACTCGTCGCCAAACGCCGTCATCGTCTGCGCCAATCGCATCTTGATCGTTGCCCATTGCCCGCCCCCAGCCACTGGCAGTGGGCAGCACCTTCAGCGTAAGCGCCCAAGGTGGCCACGGTGGTTTGGATGTCAACAGAAAGCGGGACCGGCCAAGCGCTCGCACGCCGGGCCGGTCCCTTGATCCGCCTAACTGGAGGCGAACCCGTGACAGATCCTTTCACCCCCGCCAGCAACCCGAGCGCCACCGCGCTCACTACGCTGATCGCCGCGACGGCAGACCTGCTCGACCAGATCGCCAGTGCACTGTCGCCGCTGCCCGCCAGCGCCGACGACCAGGACCGTGCGCTGCTCGGCGCACGGGTCCGCGCCGTGGCTGAAGTGATCGCAGACCTTGACCCGGCCGATGTGCCGGTGATGCGCGCGAGCGCCGACCGGCTGCGGTACATGCTGAGCCCGATTCCCGCCCGCAACGACGCGCCGCCTGTGCAGGGCGGCAACGGCGCGCCGCCGGTGACGGTGGAAGACATGCGCGCGGGCCACTGGCAAGCAGTGGCGCGCTCGGCCGGGCACAGCTCGGACGTGGCGATTGCCGAACGGTCGCGGCTGCACGACACGAAAACCCTCGCGGTGTGGACCTTCGAGCGCATCACGCAGGCACCGTCACCCGGCTTCGCCGGGCGCGTCCTGGCCAGCAGGCCGGACGGCACGTCGGCGCAGTTGCCACCCGGGCGGCTAGGTATCCGGCTGGTGCCGAAGTCATGAGCGGCTACTACGGCTGGCCGGCGAGCCGGACCCCACCGAGGCTGTGTTCGCGCTAACCGAGCCCGAGCCCGGCACGCTCTGCTTCACCGCCTCATGCCAGCGCCAGCAGCTCGCCGCGACGGCGGTCGTCACCTACCCGGCGTGGCTGCCGTCCAGCCATGGCGTGCCGATGTGGCGCGAGTCCTGGAGGCGCAGTGTGCCCATGTGCGACGGCGACATGGCGCGCACGATCACTGTCGCGGACGTGGCGTGCCAGCGCGCGGGGGTGGCGTGCAAGGCGCAGGACGACCGGCCGCCGCTGGTGCCGTCATGACCGGCGTCAACGTGGCGGCCATCGCCTACCAGGTCCGCACCTGTGGCACCGACGCGGAGCTGCTGGCGGTGCTCGGCCCCCGTGTGCGATGCCATCGCGCCGCGCGTGTGGGTCAACCTGCTCGGCCCAGCCCGGCTGCTGGCCGTCCACCGCGACGGCTCGGCAATGGTTCGCCAGGACGACGGGCAGGCCCTGTGCGCCCGGCTCGGCGCGTGGTGGCGGTCGGCGTGACCGGCTCGCGGCGGCGATCAGCTCATGGAGCCAGGCCCAGCCCGCAAAGTGGGAAGCCGTCATGACGGCCAGCGGCGGGCAGGACAGCGCCGACCTGGCCGGGCTGAGGAAGGTCTACCCCGGCTGGCGGATCTGGCGCGGCGAGACCACCGGGGAGTACTGGGCGGCACCGCCAGCCGGGCACCCGCACCGGGCACTGATCAACGCGTCCGACCTCGGCGGCCTGGCGGCCAAGCTGGGAGAGCTGCCGATCGGGCGGCCGGAACCGGTGAGCTGCCACCATGAATGACGCGCCGCGTGAGCCCGCTGAACAGCGCGGGCACCATTGCCCTGCGCCGGTTCGGTGACGCCGTGTTCTCACCCGCCGAGCATGCCGATCTAGGTGAAGCGCTGAAAGGCTACGGCTACCAGAATGGGCCCGCGGCACCCCCCGGTCCGCGAACCGCCCGATCAGGCGGCGCCCCGACTCCTCGTCGTTCCAGATCCGGTCGATGGCCGGGACCTGCTGAACCGGCATCAAGACCGCGACCACGATCGTGTTCTGCGAGGTGTCCATCCCCAGATAGATCGCCTCGCCCGGCAGCGTCACACTGGACATGACGGCCGGCTCCCTTCCGCCATAGTGGTTCCGGTGCTGGTAAATGCACCTTCCAGCTTCCGGCGACCCGCGACATCAGCCAACAGGGCCGACGGGCGGTCACCGGGAGCCGACCGCTTAATACTGACTGCGCCGGGATCGCAGGCGGTTAGGCGTGGGCCGCGGGGCTCGCGCTGCGCCACCCCACGAGACAGGCAGAGCCTTGGGGGCTGCGCCACCTGACCCGCCAGTGCCAGGTAGCGCAGCCGTTCGGGATAAAAAAGTCCCTCCCGGTGCTTTCGTGACGTACACGCCGGCGGCGTCGATGCCAGCCTGGCTCGCGGCCACGGGTAGTAGCATCGGTGCGGGTGGCGGAGCGGCAGGGGCGCTCGCAGCATGTTGTCCAGGTGATCGCCGGGCGGCGCTGATGCCCTCGGAAAGAGCTGCGCCGCAGCGGCTCAACGATCTTGACGGCCCGTCCGGCCGCGGTGGCCGGGTGGCGCATGCCCGCCCGGCCGCACGCACGCGGCTTGCGCTGACGATGAATGGGAGGTCCGGCAGGTGGCAGGCCCGCGAATCAGCGTCGTGGTCCCCTTCTTCAACGTAGCCGACCTGCTTGGCGACTGCCTCCGGTCGATCGCGGCGCAGACGTTCGGGGACTTTGAAGTGATCATGGTCGACGACGGGTCGACGGACGCGAGCAGCGAGATCGCCAAGGCGCAGGCCGCGGCCGACCCAAGGTTCACCCTGCTCCAGGTGCGCAATGGCGGCCCCGGGTACGCCCGTAACCGGGGCGTCGAGCAGGCGCGCGGTGAGTTCCTCGCCTTCGTCGACGGAGACGACATGGTTCCGCCGGACGCGTACGAGGTGCTCGTGCGCACGCTGGAACGTTCGCGCTCGGATTTCGTCTGTGGGAACGTCAACCGCATCGGGCCCTGGGGGATCAGGCAGTCGGCCCTGCACGCCCGCGCCATCAAGGGCAGGCGGACAGCCACCCATATCACCAAGATGCCGCAACTGCTCTACGACGTCTCGGTGTTCAACAAGCTGTTCCGCAAGGAGTTCTGGGATACCCACCGCCTTTCCTTCCCTGAGGGGATGGTCTGGGAAGACATTCAGCTCATGACGCGGGCACACGTTCTCGCCCGGGCGGTGGACGTCATCCCCGACCACATCTACTACTGGCGCGAGCGCGGCCTTGGTGAGCTGTCCATCACCCAGAGCCGCACCAATATCAGCAACCTCAGGGACAGAATCGACGCGTTGCTCGCGATCGACGGTTTCCTCGCCGGGCACGCTCCGGCCGACCTGCTCCGGCGGCACCAGCACAAGGCCCTCACCAACGACCTCTGGCTCTACGTGGGAGACCTGTACAAGGTCGGCGACGACTACCGCGCAGAATTCCTCGACCTTGTCGGCCGCTATTTGGACCAGGTCAGGCCTCGCGTGGTGGCCAAGCTCCCCGTAGTGCAGAAACTTGCCTACTACCTCATTCAGCAGCGCCGGATGCCGGAGCTTCTCGCGCTCCTGACCTGGCGGACGCAGCAACAGGTGCGCGCGGTCCCACTCGTGCGCCGGCGTGGCAGACTGATCGCCGACCTCCCGCTGCGCGATGACTCACGGCTCCGTATCCCGGCGAAGTTCTTCCGGCCGGCCTGGCGCGAGCTCGACCCCTTTGTGCGGGTCCAGGCGATCGGCTGGAGCGGCGGCAAGCTGGCCATCGAGGGCCGTGGCTACATCCCGTCGATCGACATAAGCAAGCGCAGGCACTCGTCGAAGATCGTGGTGTTGCGCCCGCGTAACCGGCGCCGCCCGCCGATCATCCTGCCAGCCCGGTCGTACCTGGATCCTGACGCCACCGAGCAATCAGGCCAGGCGCGCTACTCATACGACTGGGCCGGATTCCGCTGCGAGATCAGCCCACGCTGGTTCCGCTTCTTCGGGCGCTGGATCACCGGCACGTGGGAGTGCTACGTGCTCGTCCGCGGCCGTGGGGTCTGGCGGCCAGCCCGAATCCACACCCCTCAGCCCGGTCGGGCGGAGCGGCCAGAATTCCGCGAGCTGGCACCCGGCATCCGGCTTCGGCCGAAATGGGAGGGCCGTAACCTGGTCGTCCAGTTGGTCCGCGCTCCCGCGGTGCTGGCCGGGCACGCGGTGGAGCATGGGCACGACGGCAGTGCCAGCAAGATTGAACTCGACGTGGCTTTTCCCGGCCCGCCACCCGCCGACCGCCGTGCCACACTGGTCCTGGTCAGGCGCGGTGGCGGCACAGCCCTCAGCTTCCCGGCAACGGTAACGGCCCTTCCCCGCGCCGGGGAACGATCCACTGCGACCGGTGACCGCGCTGGCGCGGTGCGCCTGTCGGGCGCCATCGACCTCGGCACGCTGATCGCCGGCGCTGACCGGGGCGAGGGGGCAGCGGCGGGCCTGAGCGCCGCGGGCCGCGCCTCAGCCGGCGGCTCCCGCACCGGGGACGCCTCATGGGACGTCTACCTGTCACTCGCCGGCCGTGACAGGCTCCGGGTGGCCATACCGCCTGTGGGCGGCGGTGTGGCAGGCGAGCTGCCCGGCCGTGGCCCGCACAGCAGCGCCCTGGGCGCGGCGGCCGTGGCTGGGCAGCGGTACCTGCGCGGCGGACGGGAGATAGCGGTGAGCTGGAGCCGCTACGGTGACCTTGTGATTTCTGACCGCGCTCCCCGCCCCATCATCTCCGAACATGCCTGGGTCCGCGGGCGGCTGCGACTGCGCGGCCGCTACAACGGACCGGCGGCCGCCCTCGCTGGGGTCGTCTTGCAGCGGCAGGGATCCAGCGAACGGCACCGGCTGGCGTGCACGCGGGAAGGCGAGCACTTCACAGCCGAGATCGATGTCGAGCGGATGCCGTCGTTCGGCGATCAGCTGCCGCTGAGGGACGGGCGCTGGCGCATACTTTTCGAGGCAGCCACCGGTGCTGGCACACGGGCAGCTACCGAGACCAGCGCCGAAGCCTGCACCGGTGCGTCCACCGGCTCCGGTGCGGAGCCTGGAACACCGGCATTGCCAGGCAACGCGCCTGGAGGCACGGCCGACGGGGAGCTCATGGCCGCCTGTTATGACCCCGTACGGCTCGCCGATGTGACCGAGGAGCCCGTCGATATCGGCGCCAAGGAGTACCGCCTGATCGTGGTCGGCGAGGACACACCGGTGCTCGCCGTGACTGCCAACCGGTCACGGATGGAACGGGGCAGGTTCAACCAGCGCCTGCTGCGGAGGGCCTACTACCCGCTGAAGCTCCGCGCGCCGCTGCGCGACGCCGTGGTCTTCGTCAGCTGGAAGGGCAAGCAGTGCGCGGACAATCCGCTGGGCGTCGCGGCCGAGCTGCGCAGCCGCGGCGATGACAGGGAACACATCTGGGTGGTCACCGATCCGGCGGTGCGCGCCCCGGAGGGGGCCACCGTCGTGCTCAGGGGTTCGCATGAGTATTACGAGACGCTCGCGCGCTCGCGCTACCTGATCTCGAATGACGACATGCCCGCGCACTACCGTAAGCGCGACGGCCAGACCTATCTGCAGACCTGGCATGGCACGCCCTTGAAGCGGATCGGTTTTGACATCGAGCGGCCGAAGTTTATTAGTGGCGCCGCCTACCTGGATCATCTGGCCGAAGAAGTAACGCACTGGGATCTGCTGCTGTCACAGAACCCGTTCAGCACGCATTTCCTGCGCCGTGCCTTCAGGTTCGGCGGCGAGATCTGCGAGTACGGGTATCCCCGCAATGACATATTGAGCCGTCCCGACGCTCCGCAGCTCGCGGCGGCGGTGCGTGAGCGGCTCGGGCTCCCTGAAGGCAAGCGGGTCGTGCTTTACGCACCGACCTGGCGGGACAATCAGTTCTACGCTGCTGGCCGTTACCGATTCGATCTCCAGCTCGATCTTGAGCGCGCATGGAAAGCGCTCGGCGATGATTATGTGATTTTGATTCGCGGGCACCACCACATGGCAGACGACGTACCCGAGGTGACGTCACCGGGGTTCGCGATGAATGTCACCCGTTATCCAGATATCTCCGAGCTCTTCCTGGCAAGCGACATCTTGGTGACCGATTATTCGTCTGCTATGTTCGATTATGCGGGCACCGGGCGGCCGATGTTGTTCTTCACCTACGACCTGGCCGATTACCGCGACAACCTGAGGGGTTTCTACTTCGACTTCGAGCCGGAGGCACCAGGGCCGTTGCTCGCCACCTCCGACGAGGTCATCGCGGCGATCGGGGACATCGAGACCGTCGCGGCCAGGCACGCGGCCAGTTATCAGGCCTTCGCAGAGAAGTTCTGCCCACTGGATGACGGCAAGGCTGGCGCCCGCGTGTGCGACAGGCTCTCATCGGCCTGAGGCGCGCAGAATCCTCACGCGGGCACCGTGTGAATAAATACGTTCCGCGCCCATGCGGCGCACCTGGGTGCCGCGCAAGCACCGGGAAGGTCGTGGCCGCGCTACCCGTGCGGCGACGCCCGGCCGGTTACCGCGATCCGTGAGGGCTCACCCAGCAGGCGTGCGCGCTTTCGACCGGGCCCTGTCGCGACCGCGCCCGGCCGGTATCAGAAGTCGGGTCATCCCGTAGCCGGTGCCAGGCCGCCTCTCAGGCGGCCCGTCAGCTGTTCCCGCAGCCTGCTTCGTCCCCTGTGCAGGCGCGACATCACGGTGCCGATGGGCGTTCCCATGATCGTCGCGATCTCCTTGTACGCGTACCCTTCGACGTCGGCAAGGTAGACCGCGACCCGGAACTCCTCTGGCAGGTCGCGCAGCGCGCGGAAGATATCGGAGTCGGGCATCCGGTCCAGCGCCTCCACCTCCGCCGACCGTGGTCCCGGTGCCAGCGGGTCCACGGGAAACTGCCACTCCTGCGGCTCACCATAGGCCGCCTCCTGCGGCTCGCGCCGGCGCCTACGGTAGCCGTTGATGAACGTATTAGTGAGAATCCGGTGCAGCCACGCCCTGAGATTCGTGCCCGGCCGGAATTGATGGAAGGCCGCGAACGCCTTTGCTGACGTCTCCTGTACGAGATCTTCAGCGTCAGCGGGATGGCGGGTCATCCGGAGCGCGGCAGGGTAGAGGAGGCTGAGTTCGGGCACGACATCCCGCTCGAATCGGACACGCTGCTCGGTTGTCTTGTCGCTGAACCTCATCGTTACTCCGGCGCTGGTGGCTTCCTACAGCCTAAGACGTCTTGACCTGATCGATTATGACGCTACGTGTGTGAAATCGGCATAAGGTGACTGAGATCACATCGCGGACGGCGTCCCGCGCCGCTGCCGTTCCGCCGCGGGCGTCCGGCTTCGGCGGTCAGCTCGCCGCGACCGCGGACCGGTACAGTGCAGCGATGTTCGAGCCGAAAGTGGCCGAGTACGATACCGCGGGCGTGTCCCCACCTTGTTCATATCCGCCGATGACGCCGACCACAAGCCCGTTTCCTGTGGCGGGGCTGACATCGGCGAGGAACGGGCCACCACTAGTGCCGTTGGTGAAGCCGCCACAGTCGAACTGCTGTTGCCGTGCGGAGAACTTGGTGGTCCGGTTCTGGCAAGTGATCGGCCGTTCCTGTGAGTTGGGGTAGCCGATCACTCGCACGGCGCCCGTCGGCTGGTCGATACCCAGCCGCTCGGCGCCGGTCACGTCTTCGATCCTGGTGCCGCCTGATGGGCTGGTGACGATGAGAAAGGCCACGTCGTCGTCGGGATCGGCGGCCGGTGCCCACGCGTTGTCGACGAGGACGCGAGCCGTGGTCCACACCCCATATGGGGCCTCGCCATCGTGATAGCCGGGCACGAAGGTGATCTGCTCAGGGTTGGCCGCGTAGCTCGCCAGGCAGTGCGCGGCCGTAATGATCATGTCCCGCCTCGGGCTGTCCACAACGCTCGCCGTGCAGAAATGAGTCCTCGAACCGGTGGTGCCCGTGACGAACAGCGCGCCGACGGCGGGTGTGCCCTCAAATGAGGTGCCGCTCAGCGGCACTGACTGCGCCATCCCCTGCGCCGCGGAGTCGGCGGCTGTGCCGGCGGGCGAGGCCATGACGATCACCAACACGAGCAGCGTCATGATGCTCATCACGGATGTTGACGGCGCGACAAGCATTCTGGCCCGCCTGAACGCCCGCCCAGGGGGCCGCCCACGCTGGCCTGTGTCCCGGTCGGCTCCGGGGCAGCGCGCGGCAAGGCTCCTTGCCCGCGCACGCCCGCCCCGCGTGCGCATCCGTTCCTCCCGACCTTTCGGCTGTGAACCACCCAGCCCGCCTGCGGAGATGAGTTCAGCTACCGGCGATTCTGCAGGCGACGTATCCGCTCCTCATCCGAGGAAACTGGGGAAATCCTGAAACCCGCCACATCATCACGGTACGAATCCGGACACATTTATACGGTGACAGCCGGGATCGGGCGTGCCTTCAAGGGTCGCCGGTGCCGCGCGAGTACGCTCGCCGTCCGGTTCAAGCCAGGATCTCCGGTGGGCTCTCGATGAGCGACCGCTGCCGCGTCACGAGCGTGGGCGCGGCGTGGCGGCCGTGAGCCCCGGGGTGGAGCGTCACATTACAGCCGCAACGTCACCGAAGTGGGGCCGTCAACCTACGACGTGGCAGGCAAGCGCGGCCATCGCGGCGCGACTGATGCGACGCGCCTCACCAGACGGCTGGCCTCGCGTCACAAGCTGCCATGCGGGCGCTGTTTCTTGCGTTCATTCCAGGCGCGCATCCGCGCCGGATAGCCGACCACCTGAGCCTCGTATGCGGGCAGGCCGAGATCCCTGGCGACCTTGCGGATCGCGGCGGGCGAACCGACCCGCCGCCGCGTCCACTCTCCGTCAGCCGCGACGGCGACCGCGGTGGTATCGGTGGCGAACGTCTCGGGTTCCACGTAAAACTCCACGCCGGGTCTGCTGCGTGCGAAGGCGATCAGCGCGGCGATATCGGCCGGAGTCGCCTCACGGTCGAGCTTGGTCGCGGGTTCCGCCCGCCGGTGTCCTTGACGACGACGCCATTTCATGCCATGCACTCTAGGAGCCCGCTGAACAAGACCCAAATTCGACCGATTGCGTCTATAAGTTCGCAGGTCAAAGCCCTGTGGAGTGACCGCAAAAGGTGTTATTCAGCAGTCTCCTAGGTGCTCGAAACAATGACACCGAACTGGTCGGGCCGCGAGGCGGGTACCAGGCGGAGCGGCGCCCCTCGTCTCCCCATCCGGCGACACCCGTCCCACCAGCACACCGTCCCACCAGCACACCGTCCCACCAGCACACCGTCCCACCAGCACACCGTCCCACGAGTCCCACCGCGGCACCGACATTAATCCGTCACGATCATGGGAGTTACCCGGGCTCCGCGGCACCGGTAGCTTACGCAGCGCGCGCCAAAGTTCAGAACGAGTACGCGGGGTTCACCTGTACGCATTCGTCGGCGCGCGAGGCATTTTCAGGCAGGGACCCAGGCGGTGGCGTGGCGGAGCCCGTGGCCGAGGGCCCGCCCGTGCTGGCTGACGGGCTCGGGGACACGCTCGGGCCGCTTGCCGGGTAGGTGGTGCCGCTCGACCAGTCGGTGCCGATCACCAATTTCACCGAGGCGCCGGAGCGGTGCAGCGCGCCAGTGGGCAGATCCAGGGCTTTGCCGACAGCGCGCGCCTGAGTACGCTCACCCGGCCCGAAGGTCAGGCGCGTCGTGGTCGTATAGGGCGCGTTGATGTCGCCCACTGACTGAATGAAACCGTCGGCAACCAGGGCGGCGGCGACGTCATGCGCACGCCCCACGACGCCGCTGCCGTTCTCGACGGAAACAGGCACGGCCGCCTTGTCCAGGGAAGGCACGGGGCTTGCCGTGACCCGCGACGCCGCAGGGATGGGGACCGGGGTCGGGGGCACAGCGGAGTCGCCACGCGTCAGCGGCGTGTCGGTGATGATGTCGTTGAACAACTGCTGTGCGGCCGGCATGGCCGGGGAAAGCCACGCGGTCGGATTGCCGGGATATGGCATGGTCGGCATGGTGACGAACGTGATCCGTTTGGCGGGCACCTTATTGAGATCGCTCGCGAGGCCGACCAGCTCGGGGATGCTGTCCAGTCCGGGGTCGACGGTCACAGCCTTGGTGGCGTCATTGGCGAGGCTGTAGAGCGTGACCGGGTTGGCCAGCGTGCTGGCGCTCTTCATCTTCCTGATGAGTGCGCTTAGGTATATGTGCTGTGCCTGCGTGCGGTACAGATCCCCGCCGTAAAGGAAACCGTGCCTGGTGCGCAGGAACTCCAGCGCCTGCAGGCCAGAAATCACATGAGTGCCCTTGGTGAGGCGCAGATGGGAGTAGGGGTCGAACACGTTGGCGCTGACGCAGACCGGCACGCCGCCGACGTCGTCGGACATGTTCACCACACCCATGAAGTCGATCATGACGAAGTGGTCGATGTTGATGCCGGTCAGGGCGTGCACCGTGGCGACCGTGCAGCCTGGGCCCCCGTCCTGCAAGCTGGAGGTGATCTGCACGCTCTGCAGGGCGGGGTAGACGTGGTGGGACGGGTCCGTGCACGTCGGCACGTTGACGATGGTGTCGCGTGGGATGCTCATCACGGTCGCGTTCGACCGGTCGGCCGACAGATGAACGACCATCTCAACGTCGGCGTTCGCCCCGCCTCCGCAGTCCCCGCCGATCCTGCAGTCGGCGCGGTCGGAGCGGGTATCCGAACCGATCAGCAGGATGTTCACGGGCACACGGCCCAACACATCTGGCTTCACCACACCCTGAGCTCCGCCCAGGTCCAACGGCGCGCTCTGGAGGTTGGCATTGAGCTTCAGGTACACCAGGGTGCCGCTCACGGCCAGGACGAGAACCGTGCCCACGGCAGACCACATTAGAATCTTGCGGCGACGGCCGGCGGCGTGTGCCGCGGTGCCCAGGGCCGGGCTTGCCATGCGGGTTGCCCGCAGGACCGTCGTCTTCCTGGCTCGCTTCGGAGGAGCTGGCGGAACGTGCGTCACCGTCCCCGTAGGGATGGCCGCCCCGCCGCTGATCCGCCACGCTCACGTCCTCAACACTCACAACGGTGCCCGGCAGGAACCGTCAGAAGGTGCTCGGCGTCGGTGCCGCGCGAGCCGCGCCCTCGCTAGCAAGACGCCGGAACCCTGATTACGGTTCCCAGCATTGTGCAAATTGGGCAGTTATGTGCTAAGTAGATCATTTTGTCCGGCGGCGGGCGAGCGGCGGGTCACGCGGGGCCGTGGCTCGGGCGCTTCCCTGGCCGGCGGGGTCAGATCCAGCTTGAGAACCACATCCTTGCGTACCATGCGCTGTAAGGGATCACTTTGGCGGCGAGTATCGGGTACAGGTAAAAGAAGTTGAGGACGACAACCATCAGGTAGCCGCCGACGATGGCCGCACCGATGCCACGGCGCCGGGGCGACGCGCTCGCCGATCCCATGATCAGGCCGAGGCACAGGGTGATGGCCAGTATCAGGTACGGCTCGAACGACACCGCATAGAAGAAGAACTTCGTCCGGGCGGGGAAGGCGAACCATGGCAGCCAGCCCGCGGCCACGCCGAGCAGCACCGCGCCCGCCCGCCAGTCCCTGTGTATGAGCCACCACGCAGCGAGCGCTGTGATCGCGGCTATGGAGGCCCACCAGATCACGGGCGTGCCGATCGCCAGGATCGCCTGTGAGCAGTGCGCCACCTTGCAGCCGTCATGCCCGGCTGACGGGCTCGTGTAGAAGAACGCGACCGGCGGCTCATCACCAGCCAGGTCCACGGCTGCGACTGATACGGATGATGCGCATGCAGGTGGATGTGGAAGCTAAGCATTTCCTTGTGGTACTCGAACAGTGAGTACAGTTCGGATATCACTGGGGTCGTGACGCCGTGCTGCGCCGCGTAGTTCCTGTCCCAGCCGATGCTGGAGGCGAACCAGCCACTCCATGACGCCACATACACCGCCGCGGGGACCACGACCATGGACAAAAGCGTCCACTTCCCGTCGCGGATGAGTGCGCCGTAGCTGGATCGCCGGAAGCCTGCGGCACGCCGCGCGCCGATGTCCCAGGCGACGCAGAGCCCGATGAACGCGAAGACGTACCAGATGCCGTCCCACTTGGACGCGCACGCCAGCCCGAGGCAGACGCCTGCAAGCACCCGCCACCACCGCACCCCAAGGCGGGGCCCAGGGCCGTCAGAGGTTGCGTTGACGCTCCCCGTGCTACCTGTGCTTCCCACGAGCCTGGCTCGCGCCCTGTCGCGGTCGATCACGAGGCAGCCGAAAGCCGCGAGCAGCCAGAACATCAGGAAGATGTCAAGCAGCGCCGTGCGGCTCATGACGAACTCAAGCCCGTCGAGTGCAAGGAGGAGACCCGCTACGCAACCGAGCAGGGTCGACCGGGTCATCCGCCGGGCGATCCGGGCGAGCAGCAGGACGGAAAGCGACCCGACGACCGCGACGGCGAACCGCCATCCGAACGGATTGAGGCCGAACAATCCTTCCCCTGCAGCGATGAGGACCTTGCCCATCGGGGGGTGAACGACGAACTCGCCGCCGGCGCTGAAGATGTGCGTCTGGCCGCGCGCCACCATCGCGTCCGTGTTGCCGCCGACCAGGTTGTGCTCGACACCGTAACGCAGGATCCCGAACGCGTCCTTGACGTAGTAGGTCTCGTCGAAGACGATCGATCGCGGGATCGACAGCCGGTCGAACCTCAGGTAAGCCCCGAAAGCGGTTACAAGCAGCGGGCCCACCCAGCCCCACAGCCGGCTGGATGGCATCGGTGGTGCGGGCCGGCCGCGCGGCGACCGGCCCTTGTGCGGCTGTGCGGCCGGAGGCTCGACCTCGGTATCAGTCATCGGACGCCATCGTACGGGCCTTGCGGGCGGTACGGGTGACCGTCCGCAGAGCGAGCGTTGGCGGTCGGCACGGCCTGGTGAACGCTAACGTGGTCGGTCACGAAAGAAACGGTATGAAAGAAAAGATCCCTGGCACCCTGCTCGTCGCGGCCGCGCCGATCGGATGCGCACGCGACGCGTCGGCGCGACTCGTGGCGGCGCTCGCCGACGCTGGCGTGATAGCGGCCGAGGACACCCGCAGGATCCGCAGGCTCGCCGCCGACCTCGGGGTACGCCTGACCGCCCCGGTCATGTCGTGTTACGAGGCCGTCGAGCAGCGGCGCGTGGAGGGGCTGCTGGCCGAGCTACGGGCAGGAAGCGACGTTCTGCTTGTGACCGACGCGGGAATGCCTGGTATCAGCGATCCCGGCTACCGGATAGTCAAGGCGGCGGCCGCGTCGGGGATCCGGGTAACCGCCCTGCCCGGGCCTTCCGCGGTGACCGCGGCCCTCGCCGTGGCTGGCCTGCCCAGTGACCGCTTCTGTTTCGAGGGCTTTCCGCCGCGGCGAGCGGGCGACCGGCGGCGCCGTCTCGCCGAACTCGCGACCGAGCAGCGCACCCTAGTGTTCTTCGAATCGCCGCGGCGGCTTGGCGTAACCCTCGACGAGATGGCAGGCGCCTTCGGCCCCAGGCGGCCCGCGGTGGTGTGCCGCGAGCTCACCAAGACCCATGAGGAGATCCGCCGCGGCACCCTCAGCGAACTCGCGGACTGGGCGGCAAGCGGTGTCAGGGGAGAGGTCACAGTTGTCGTCGCCGGGCACAGGGGTGAGCATCAGGGCAGTGTGGACACTGGGCGTGCCGCCGATGATGTGGCCGAACGCCAGGCGGCCGGCCTGACGAGCAAGGAAGCGATTGCCGCCGTCGCCGCTGACTTGGGGCTGCCCAGGCGTACGGTCTATGACGCGGTGATCGCCAGGAAGCGTTGCGATTAGGACCCGCAGTCTCTGGGACTGTCTGGCTTCCCAGGGTTTCTGGGTTCTGGATCGTTGACCCGAAAATATGAGCAGCCCACCGGCCCGGCGCCTGCAGGCCAGCAACACGACTTCCCCCCCGAAAACGTCACGGAAAACGGACATTCCGCCCGCAGGGACGACGTTTTCGGGGGGGAAGACGCAGGAACCTGCCCGCATGCCACCAGTTCACGGTCAGCGCCAAGCACGCCCGGATCACCGGCCCGGTTTCCGGTCAGCGATCTAGGGCTTCTGGGTGGACGCGAGGCCATTGGACGAAAATCAGGCAGGGCTACCTGGCGGGCAGCGTGCGCAGCCTGGTGAGCGAGGTGCGCGCCTGCGGCATCTGCGTGGGTAACGCATCCGGCTGCAGGCTTTCCGGCTGCGCCGCGTCCGGCTGCGCCGCGTCCGGCTGCGCCGCGTCCGACGGTGCGGTGCTCGACGGCGGGGTGCTCGACGACGGCGGGGTGCTCGACGGCGCCGCATCCGGCTGGACCGATCCGGACGGTACGGCGAGCGGCGCGTCCCCCACCGCACTGCCACCCGTTCCCGGGCCGGCTGGCGGCGCTGGAGTGACCGTGCGTATCGGCGGCCCCGGTTCAAGCTCCTCGGGCTGGACGCCCGCCGCCCTGCGGCGGTGTTCGCGCCGTGCCGCCAGCCGGTCCCCGATGGGGTTGCCCGTGCCGAACACCATCGCGGTAGCAAGGCAGGCGAACGGGGCCGCCGGCAGCAGGTATCTGTAGTCGAATTCGGCCGTGGCGGCCGGGACAACGATCATGGTGACGGCAATGGCCCACGGCAGGAGGATCTCGCCGCCGAGCCGCCGCCAGGCGACCCCCATCCCGCCCAGACCTATCGCGAGCAGCACACCGAGAATGGTGCCGGGGAGGAACACGTACTTCTGGTACACGCGCATCAGGCCCGCGTACGGCGCGACGACGTGGGTGATCCCGCTCCCGTCCGCATAGCGGGGAACGGCGAAGCGGTTGCCGAAGCCGTGGCCGGTCGCCGCCTTCTGCGCGGGACCCGCGCTCGCGCTCGCGAACACGTACTCTCCATAGGTGACCGGATCTGGGAACACCTTCCGCTTCCAGGCGAACGAACGCCAGGTGTCTTCCCACACGACTCGTGCATAGTCGAGCGGCTGTGCGCTGATCGCCCGCGTCGCGAATCCCTTGGCCAGCAGGTTGTTCAGCGGTGAGAACTCAGGCGGTGGGAAGCGGCGCAGCGGGGCGCGCTGGCTCCAGATGTACTCCTGTGAGGTCATGCGGTGATTCGGCGGTGCTGACGTGCACAGGGCCTTCTGGTCAGCCGGCAGGCTGAACTTGCTGCAGTCTGCGAATGCCATCACGCGGGAATACAGGAAGATCCCGGTGCTCTGGGTCATCGCGTACTCCTGGTACGAGGCGTGGAACCACAGCACGTAGCTGCCCACAGGCACCGCGCCTGCAATGATCGCCGCGGCGACGACGCGCAAGCCGGCCCGCCGGATCAGCAGGTACACGGCAACGATGACGAGCAGCGGTAGCCCGATCGACCGGGTGACCGCGGCAAACCCGAGCAGCAGGCCGGCCACCGCCGTCTGCGTCACGCTGGGCTTCGGGCGCCACATCACGATGGTGATGGCCGCAGTGACCAGGAAGGCGAACGGCGTGTCCGCCATGAGCAGGTGCTCGAGCTCTATCTGATACGCGTCGTACAGCGCAGGCACGGCGGCGAGGGTCGCTATCCATAGGGGGACCTTGAAGCGGTGCACGAGCAACGCATAGATCATGACGCCGATTCCGAGGCCCATCAGGTGCTGAGAGATCGTCACAACCGCGAAGCTGTGCAAGGGCTCAAACAGGCGGAGGTAGACCGAGTAGCCGGAAGGCCGCGTCGGGTCGGGCCGGAAGCTGCCCGCGGTGAACTGGAGGTACTGGTACGAGTCGTTGAACCACAGGACCCAGCGGAAGCCGAGCATGGTGATGGCGCGTGCCGCGATCGCGGGCACCAGAACGACCACAAACAGCCAGTGCCGGGCGAGGAGCGCGGCGACGGATCGCCTTGATGCCGGGGACCGCGCCGCTTCCTCCCCCGGCAAGACCTTCACGCCCGTGCCCTCCCCTGCGCAGTGCCTGTCTGCCTAGCCGTCAGATCTTGTTAGCTCGCGATCAGTACGAATGCTAACCGCCGCAGAGTTTCGGCAGTGCCACGGCTTCTTCCGGCCTACCTGGAAACGGTCAGCAGTCACAAGGAAACGCCGGGCAGCGAGCGCCGCCGCCAGGCACCCGAACGGCACCACCGGCAGCATATAACGGTAGTCGAAATCCACCGTAAGAGGCGGAATAACGAGCAATGTGACGGCCGCTGACCAGCAAAGCCACGCCGCCGGCCGGCACGTACGGATCCTGTCACGTGAGCCGGACGGCGGCTCCGGGCCCGGGCACGCGCGACCACTCGTGGCGCGCCTGGCGCGGCGACGGACAGCGAACTCGGCCAGCGCGGCCACTGGTGGGATGACCAGGATCAGTGCCACCAGGGTGCCGCGCACGTACACATAACGCTGGTACCAGCGCATGAAACTGGCGTACGGCGGCACGACGGCTGTCGCGGCGGCTCCGCGGGTGTACGCGCGCGCGACTTCGGCAGCGGTGCGCCCGTCAGGCTCCGGCCAGGTCGGCAGCCAGGTCCTGGTCCCTGCGAATGTATACAGGCTGGCGGTGTACCCGGTCGGATAGGAGATGCGGTCCCAGGCGAACGCGCGCCAGAAGCTTGCAAGCACGGTCCGCGCGTAACCGCCAGGCTGCGCGGCGATCGCCCGGAGCGCGAAGCCCATCGCGAGGTCGTTTTCCCTGGCGCTGAACACCTGGCCGTGCTGCCAGTGGAACGGCGAGGTGGGCTGCCAGACCTGTGCCGAGGACGCGGCTCGCTGCGCTGGTGGCAGCCGTGGGCACAGCCACGCCTCACCCGGTGGCGGCTTGATGGCGTCGCACTCCGCGAAGGCCGCGGTCCGGCCCCACAGGTAGATCCCGTCCGTGGAGTCGAGCGCGAATTGGCCGTATATGGCGTGATACCACAACACGCAACCCGCGAGCGGTGTGCATGCGGCGGCACCTGCTGCCGTGACGGCACGCCAGCCCACACGGCAGATGATGAGATAAGCGACCGCGATCACGATCAGCGGTATGCCGATAGGCCGGGCGAGCGCGGCAAGGCCGAGAAACGCTCCCGCCAATGCCGCCTGCCAGGCGCTCATCCGCTTGCCGCGGGACGGGGGGAGCCGGCACAGCACCGTCACGGCGGCGATGGCGAGGAAGGTGAACAGCGTGTCAGCGAGGAGCAGCTGTTCCAGCTGTATCTGGAACGCGTCGAATACAACGGGGGCCATTGCGAGAGTCGCGCCCCAGCCAGGGAGCCCGAACCTCCCGCGCAGCAGCAGGTAGCCTGCTGCCGCGGTGCCGAGCCCGAGCAGATGCTGCAGCGATGTGACGAGCAGGAGGCTGTGCAGCGGCCTGACCAGCCAGAGCAGGACCGGGTAACCGATCGGCCGCATCGGGTCCGGGCGCAGCCGCAGCGCTATCGCTACGTAGTCGAATGAGTCGTTGAACCAGATCGCCCAGCGGTAACCCAGCTCGGTCACGAGGCGCAATGCGGCACCTGCGGCGAGGGCGATGGCGAAGACCCGATGCCGGTGCAGGGTGCGGCGCGCGGCAGCGGCAAGGCGCGCGATCCGGCCCGCGGCCGTGAGTGTGGCAGCCGGAGACGTGTTCGGGCAGGCGGGCACGTGAGCGTTGCCCTTTTCGGGCACGGAAAAGTTGCCTTGTGCGGGCACGGAAAAATCGGTGTGAGGGGGTGCGGGAGCGCCGGTGTGAGGGGGTGCGGGAGCCCCGGCGCGGGTGGGCAACGGAGCGTCACCGCAGGCGGGCAAGGGAGCGTCACTGTGGGTGCCCGGGTGCGTATCGCCGCCCACCCTTGTCTTCGCGAGCTGACCCTTGCTCGCAGGATCACTGCCTCGCCGGAGGAACACGCCCGTGGCCTCCCTTTCCACCCCGCCACACCCTGCGGTTGATACTGTGCGGTCGTCAGCGACCTTGCCCAGCCACTGCAACCACGGGTGCGACATAACCTGGGCCTTGTTTGTGCGAGCGTCCGCTCGCGGTGGGGCTGCCGGCGGCCAATGGCCCGCGCTGGCGGGACGAGGCCGGGCAGTTTGCGGCAACATTCACAACGGTAGCGACCTTGAGGTCGTGCCGAGGCGCCGGCGAAGGGCGCGCCAACCGGAGCGCTGGAGGAGACGACGTGGAACTGACCGTGCTCATGCCCTGCCTCAACGAGGCGGAGACGGTTGCCACATGCGTGCGCAAGGCCGCTGGTTTCCTCCGCGAGCATGGCATCGACGGTGAGATCGTCGTCGCGGACAACGGCAGTACGGACGGCAGCCAGCGGCTCGCGGAGGAGGCCGGGCGCGCGCGTCGTCCCTGTGCTCGGCGAAGGGATACGGCAATGCGCTGATCGGAGGCATCGTCGCCGCGCACGGCAGGTACGTCATCATGGGCGACGCGGACGACAGCTACGACTTCACCGCCCTCGATGCCGTTCGCTCGCGCACTTCGTGACGGCGCCGACCTCGTGATGGGCAACCGGTTCAAGGGCGGCATCGCGCCCAGGCGCCATGCCGAGCGCTCGCACCGCTATCTCGGCAATCCGCGTGCTGAGTTTCATCGGGCGGCTTGTTCTTCCGCAGTCAAGATTGGTGACTTCCACTGCGGCCTGCGCGGATTTCGCCGGGACAGCATGCTCGCGCTTGGCCTGCAGGCGACAGGCATGGAGTTCGCGAGCGAGATGGTGGTCAAGGCCACGCTGGCCAGGCAGCGGATCGACGAGGTGCCGACCACGCTGTCACCCGACGGACGCAGCCGCGCCCCGCACCTGCGCAGCTGGCGCGATGGATGGCGTCACCTGCGCTTCCTGCTGCTGTTCAGCCCCCGCTGGCTGTTCCTGATCCCGGGGATCGCCCTGCTCGCCGTCGGCCTGCTGATCGGCCTCGCCGTGGTGCCCGCCCCGCTCACCGTCGGCGCCGTTACCTTTGATGTGGACACGCTGGTCGGGGCCTCCGCCATGGTGGTCATCGGTTTCCAGGCGGTGCAGTTCGCACTGTTCACGAAGATCTACGCGAGTGCTGAGGGTTTCCTGCCGCAAGATCGGTGGGCGAAACGGGTGCTGCGGGTCTGGAGCCTCGAGCGGGGCCTGGTCGCGGGCGCGCTGCTCGGGCTGGCCGGCCTGATCGGTGCCGTGGTGTCGATCTCGGAGTGGAAGGTCGCGAGGTTCGGCCCGCTGCACCCCACGCACTCGCTTCGCCTCATGGTGCCGTCCGCGACCGCGCTCGTCGTCAGCTGCCAGGTCGTCCTCGGGACGTTCTTCATGAGCATTCTGGGTATCCGGCGTACCAGGCATCCGGCGGCCGAGGCCCTTGCCGACGACGAGGACGGGGCGGCGGGAGCACCGCCGCCGAGGGCCGGGTCGCCGCAGAAGGCCGGCGCGCTGGCTTCAAAGCACTCGAAGAACCCGGTAGATGGGGCCGCGCAGCAGCCGGTCGCGGGGCCAAAGGCGCGGCCCCAGCCCGGGGCCCAGGGAGCAGCGCAGGCCGGCAAGCAGCCGCCAGGGCTGCCACCTGGGCATCCATCTGGGCAGTCGGTCGGCGCCGGATCACAGCCCGGCTAGTGGCCTGCGGGGTTCCCAGCCGGGCATCGGCCCGGCCTGCCGCAGCTGTTCCTCTTACGGGGCCAGCAGGCGCTGACGGCCGGGGCTGACCCGCCGGGCCATGGTCGTCTGAGTCGCGACATCTGTGCCGGCCTTGCTGTAGAGCCGGAGCGCGATGTCGCCGATGGACCACACCCGGATCAACCGGAACCGCGGTCCCCCGATGACGTCTGGGTCCGCCTGGTCGCGGTCGACCTCGACAAGCCAGACCCGTTCGGCGCCGCGCAGCCGCCGCTCGAGCACCTGCAGCGGAACCTCTGTGCCGCTGAGGTTTCCCGCCGCCACCGCGGATTGCTTCAGCCCGATATCCCGCAGCCCCGTGAACCCATACGGATAGACGGCGCCGAGGTCGCGAAACCCGGGCTTGAACCAGACCACCGCGTCCCCCGGCCGGGCCCGTGCACGCAGCAACTGGGCCGAGGCCCTGATGTTATCTCCGTGACCCGACGGCTGGCGGATGGCCTGCTGCACGGGCAGGGTCAGCAGCGCGAGCATGCTGACGGCGGCGATACGCCAGTAACGGCTGACGGCGGCGAGCCCGGCGCCGGTAAGCAGCGTGAGCGCGGGCAGGCAGAACACGACATAGCGATAGGCATAGACCGGCTTGATCTCGGACACGAGGATCAGCAGGACAGGCGGGATGAACAACCAGGGAACGCTGAGCTGCAGGAGGCGCGGGCCCGCGGGTGCCCGCAGGCCTCGGCGGCCGTAGGTTGCGCCCGCCACGGCAAGCGCCGTGATGAGCACCACCGACGCTCCCGAGCCCGTCAGCAGGGTAATGAGGCTCACGGCATCCGCGACCCTGGGTCGCCTCAGCCATGCGAGCTGGTGCCGCTCGAGCCAGGCGAACAGCGCGATCGGCACGATCGCTACGCAGGCCGCCGCAGCGGCGATCACCCAGCCACGCGGGGTCCCCGTCGCCCAGCCACGTGCCGTGCCCGCCGCCGGGTCACGTGCCGGGCCGGAGGCCTCGCCGCCGTTTGGCTGGTCGCCGGAGTTCCCGAACGGGTGCCGCCTGACCGCTCCGAGCGTGAGGGCATGTGCGGGAATGATCAGCAAGCCGAACATGTTCAGGAAGCCGAGCGCGACAAGCGACAGGCCATATCCCACTGCCCAGCGACGGCCAGGCTCGCAGATGGCCCGGATCAGCAGATAGCTCGCGAGGACCGCCACGGCTGTCTCAAGCGCGTATGAGCGCGCCTCCTGGCCGAATCTGCTGGTCATCGGCAGCGCAGCGAAGACAAGCCCGGCGAGCAGGCCGGTCTGCACGGACCCGAGCTTCCTGCCGATCACCGCGGTTCCGAAGGCCGCCGCGGCCATCGCGATCGCTGAAGGGAACCGCATGACGAACTCGCTCGTCCCGAACAGGTGCGCCAGCGGCCACATCAGCATGTAGTAGGCGCCATGCACGGCGTCCACGTGGGCGAGCATCCGGATCATCTCGGGCAGTGATCGCCGGGTCGCCGTCAGCGTGGCGGCCTCATCGCGCCAGAAGGACGGGACGCCAATGCCCCACAGCGTCACCGCCAGTGTCACCAGGGCCGGCAGGATCGGCATCCACGCGGGCCACAGCGGCCGCTGGCTGGCATCGCCTGTCGCGGCGCCGGTCACAGCGGGACCCGTCTCCCCGCCGCGTGCTGACCGCTGCGTGGCACGCTGGGCGGAAGCGGTCACCGGCACGCCTCCTGTGGGCGAAGCTTGATCAGGGAGACCCCCGCTATCACGTGGCCAGGCACGCCCCAGCATCATCTTCGCATCACATCACACAGACGATGACGAGGCCGTGATAGTTGCCGACCCGGCTCATCAGTTCGAGCCTGCGCGAGTTCGAGCCTGTGCGAGTTCGAGCCTGTGGGAGTTCGAGCCTGCGCGCCGATGCCCATAGGCTTTCCGCATGTCCCCGCCGAGCAGCCACATCCTAACGGCCCCCGCCTGGCCGTACGCCAACGGTCCCCGCCATATCGGGCACGTATCGGGATTCGGCGTTCCCTCCGACATGTTCAGCCGCTATCAGCGGATGGCCGGCAAGCAGGTGCTGATGGTGAGCGGTACCGATGAGCACGGCACGCCGATTCAGGTCCAGGCCGACGCGGAGGGCGTGAGCGCACGTGAGCTTGCCGACCGCTACAACCGCGTGATCGCAGAAGATCTGCGCGCGCTTGGTCTCTCGTATGATCTGTTCACCCGTACAAGCACGCGCAACCACTACGCGGTCGTGCAGGAGATGTTCACCGGGCTGTACAACAACGGCTACGTGTTCCCCAAGACCACGCTCGGCGCGATCTCCCCGTCCACGGGGCGCACGCTGCCCGATCGCTACATCGAGGGCACCTGCCCGATCTGTGGTTATGAGGGAGCCCGCGGCGATCAGTGTGACAACTGCGGCAACCAACTGGACCCGGTCGACCTCATCAACCCCCGTTCACGGATCAATGGCGAGAGGCCCGTCTTCGTGGAGACCGAGCACTTCTTCCTCGACCTCCCCGCATTCACCGACGCGCTCGGGTCCTGGCTGCAGAGCAAGAGCGGCATGTGGCGGCCGAACGTGCTGAAATTCTCACTCAACCTGCTGAGCGAACTGCAGCCCCGCGCGATCACCCGCGACCTGGACTGGGGGGTGCCTGTACCTCTGCCCGACTGGCGCGATCGCGGGGACAAGCGCATCTACGTGTGGTTCGACGCGGTCATTGGCTACCTGTCCGCCTCGATCGAATGGGCGCGCAGGTCCGGTGACCCCGACGCCTGGCGGGCCTGGTGGCAGTCGCCAGAGGCGGAGTCGTACTACTTCATGGGCAAGGACAACATCGTCTTCCACGCGGAGATCTGGCCCGCCGTCCTGCTCGGCTACAACGGCCGGGGGAGCCGTAACGGCAACCCGGGCGCGCTCGGCGTCCTCGGCCTGCCGACCGAGGTCGTCTCAAGCGAGTACCTCACCATGGAGGGGAGGAAGTTCTCGTCTTCCCGCAGTGTCGTGATCTACGTGCGCGATTTCCTCGCGCGCTATGGCGTGGACGCGCTGCGCTACTACATCGCGGTCGCCGGGCCCGAGAACCAGGATACTGATTTCACCTGGAGCGAGTTTGTCAGGCGCAACAACGACGAGCTCGTGGCCAACTGGGGGAACCTGGTCAACCGGACCGTCTCTTTTGCCGCACGTAACATCGGCGAGATCCCCGCGCCAGGAGACCTTCTGGGCGTGGACAGGGCAATACTCGAGAACTCCCGGAAGTCGTTCGGGATAGTTGGCTCGTCGCTTTCACGCTCCCGGTTCAAGCAAGCTATAAATGACGCCATGCGGACCGTGGCGGAGGCGAACAAGTACCTCTCCGACCAGGCCCCATGGAAGATCCGCGAATCCGAGCCGCACAGGATGCGGACGATCATGCACGTGGCGCTGCAATTGGTTGACGACGCCAAGACCCTGCTGACGCCTTTCCTGCCCTATTCGGCGGACAAGGTGTACAAGATGCTGGGGGGTGAAGGCGCCTGGTCCGGAATGCCTGAAATACGAGAGGTGGACGAACCGGACGCGTCAGGCGGCACTTCCTCCTACCCGGTACTCATGGGAGATTACAGAACGGCTGCGCGGTGGGCATCCAGCCCGGTCCGTGCGGGCACGCCGCTTAGTCCTCCTTCGCCGTTGTTCGCCAAGCTGGACCCGTCCGTCGCTGAGCAAGAGGTCGCACGCCTGGCGGCGGAATGACCACACGACCCTGCGCCGGCGCGCACGGGCGCCAGCGGGCTACAGAAGCCGCACAGCCCCCGGGCAGGCAGCGCAGCACACGGGACGAGCCTGCGGCGGCCGGGATCAACGCCGAGGCGTTCGACAGCCACTGCCATCTTGACCTGCTCGACGCGCCCGTGCCGCACGTGCTCGCGGATGCCCGGGCGGCAGGTATAAGCCGCGTCGTCACGGTGGGTCACAGCCTCGAGTCTTCGCGCTGGGCCGCCGGGTGCGCTGCCGAGCATCGCACTGTCGATGCCGCGGTCGCTATCCACCCGAACGAGACCGGTGCCGCTGGGGGTGACGCGCTCGAGGAGATCGCATGGCTGGCCGGCCTCCCGCAGGTGCGGGCGATCGGGGAGACGGGGCTCGACTACTACCGCGACTGGTCCGATCGGGGCGTGCAGCAAGAATGGTTCCGCGCGCACATCGGCCTCGCCAAGCAAACGGGCAAGGCGCTGGTCATCCACGACCGTGAGGCGCACGGCGACGTGCTGCGCATCCTTGCCGACGAGGGCGCACCGCGGCAGGTGGTCTTCCACTGCTTCTCCGGAGACGAGGAAATGGTCAAGGCGTGCGCTGACGCCGGCTACGTCATGAGTTTCGCGGGAAACGTGACCTTTGCCAGCGCCTGGCCGCTGCGGGAGGCCGCTCGTGCCGTGCCGCCGGGCCTCCTCCTCGTGGAGACTGACGCGCCCTATATGACTCCGGTGCCGTATCGCGGCAAACAGAACGCGCCTGCCATGATCCCGTACACGCTGCGCTGCATCGCCGAGGTCAAGGGGGCGGATCCACGAGAGCTTGGCGCCGAGATAATGCTGACCGGCGAGCGCGTTTTCGGGCCATGGTGAAGATGGGCGCGCGGCGCGCACCGGCGCGCGATCGTGAGTCCACGCGCTGCGGGTCCCTTGCCGCGTGGAGCATACGGTTAGCGTGGATAGGTGAATGATCCCGATGGCGCTGCCCCGGCCATAGGACCGCTGGCCGCGCCCCGCCTGCTCGGACCGGCCGACATTCGCGGGATGGCCCGCCGTCTCGGCGTCCGGCCTGCCAAGCGACTCGGCCAGAACTTCGTGATCGATCCGGGGACGGTGCGCCGGATCGTACGGCTCGCGGATCTGTCGCCCGACGACGTGGTCCTCGAAGTGGGCCCCGGGTTCGGCTCTCTTACCCTGGCTCTCCTCCCCGATGCCCGCAAGGTCGTCGCCGTCGAGGTGGATCGCGCGCTGGCCGGCGCGCTTGCCGGGACAATCGCGGCCTCGGCGGCGCAGTTTGCCGGGCGCCTGGAGGTTGTCAACGCCGACGCGGCGCGGATGCGGGGAACCCCGGGCGAACAGCCCACTGTCCTTGTCGCGAACCTGCCGTACAACGTCGCGGTTCCTGTGGTGCTGCATCTGCTCGCCACCACACCGTCACTGGCCCGCGGCCTGGTCATGGTGCAGGCCGAGGTGGCCGACCGGATGTGCGCGCCGCCAGGAAGCCCCGCGTATGGCGTCCCATCGGTGAAGCTGGCCTGGTTCGCGGCGGCGCGCCGCGCCGGCCCGGTGCCGAGGACCGTTTTCTGGCCCGTTCCAGGGGTCGACTCCGGCCTCGTCGCCTTCACCCGGCGGGATCCACCGGAGACTCCGGCGAGCCGCGGTGAGGTATTCGCGGTGATCGACGCCGCGTTCGCGCAGCGCCGCAAGACCCTGCGCGCGGCTCTTGGCGGCTGGGCGGGGTCCCGCGGTGAAGCAGAGAGATTGCTGCGGAGGGCGGGTGTGGATCCAGGTGCACGGGGGGAGACCCTTGGCGTGGCGGATTTCGCCCGGATCGCGGCGGCGACGTCGGGCCTGGCGTGACCAACCAGGTGCGCGGGCCAGATACGATCAGTTGATCGTGACCGGTTTGACCGCCCGCGCGCCCGCCAAGATCAACCTGCAACTGTCCGTGGGGCGGCGGCGGGCGGACGGATTCCACGATCTCGCAACCGTCTTTCACGCGGTATCGCTTTTCGACGAGGTAACCGTACGGCCCGCTGGCAGGGTCACAGTCCGGGTCGAGGGCGAAGGCGTCGGCCAGGTTCCCGTCGGCCGCGGTAACCTTGCCGTCCAGGCTGCGACCGCACTTCGCAAGGCCACCGGGATCAGGGAGGGCGCCGAGATCGTGATCCGCAAGCGGATCCCGGTGGCGGCCGGCCTGGCCGGTGGCAGCGCGGACGCGGCAGCCGCCCTGGTCGCTTGCAACAGGCTCTGAAGACGCCCGGCCTCAACCACGCTGAGCTGTCTGAGCTAGCGGCGGGGCTCGGCAGCGACGTTCCCTTCAGCCTCGCCGGGGGCACCGCTGTCGGCCTCGGAAGAGGTGACAGGCTCACCCAGGCCCTCGCCACCGGGCGGTATCACTGGGTCCTCGCGGTCGCAGAGGCTGGCTTGTCCACCACGGCCGTATATGCCGAGTGCGACAGGCTACGCGCGGTGCGGGCCGCGGGCGACGAGTCCACCGGCGGTCGCGGGCAGGCGCGCTCCGGCCGGCCCGACGTCAGCCGCGATCTCCTCGCCGCGCTGCGCTCGGGCGAAGCCGCCACGGTCGGGGCGCTGCTCAGCAACGACCTGCAGCCCGCGGCCGTGTCACTCAGGCCGCAGCTTCGCCAGGCCCTCGAGGCGGGCAGCGACCACGGCGCGCTCGGGTCGATCGTCTCAGGATCCGGTCCCACCTGTGCCTTTCTGACCAGGGGCGAGGAGCATGCCCTCGACCTGGCCGCCGCAATCGCCGGGGCCGGCGTCTGCAGACATGTGGCCCGTGTCAGCGGGCCAGTCGCTGGTGCGATGGTCACACAGCCGGCCGCTGGCCACGGTGGCGCCCCATGAGCCGGACCGCGAGCGGCCTGAACCTCGTCAACCTGGAGAACGTCCGCAAGGCGTACGGCCCGCTCGTCCTGCTCGACGGCATCTCGCTCGGCCTGGCGGCCGGCGAGCGGATCGGAGTGGTCGGGCGCAACGGTGGCGGGAAGACCACGCTTGTGTCAATCCTGGCCAGAGCCGCCGAGCCCGATACGGGCCGGGTAACCCACGGCCGTGATGTGCGCGTGGGTTACCTACCGCAACATGACGGCGCGGAAGGCACGGTGCGCCAGATGGTGCTCGGCGAAAGGCCTGACTACGACTGGGCGGGCGATCCGCGCGCACGCGACGTCATCACCGCATTGCTGCCAGGGGTCGCGCTTAACGCGCCGGCCGGTCAGCTTTCCGGCGGTGAGCGCCGCAGGGCGGCGCTGGCCAGGCTCCTCGTCGCCGACCCTGCCATGCTCATCCTCGACGAGCCCACCAACCATCTCGACATTGAGGCCATCAACTGGCTGGCGGGCCACTTGCGCGAACGCGGTATCGCGGTGGTCGCCGTGACCCACGACCGCTGGTTCCTCGACGCCGTCTGCGAGCAGATCTGGGAGGTCGCCGACGGTCAGGTGCACAAGTATGACGGTGGTTACTCGGCGTACGTGCTCGCCAGGGCGGAACGTGACCGTATCGCCGCCGCGGCGGAGCGGCGGCGGCTGGGCCTGCTCCGTAAGGAACTGGCCTGGCTGCGCCGCGGTCCACCGGCCCGCACATCCAAGCCGAAGTTCCGGATCGAGGCGGCCAACGACCTCATCGCAAATGAGCCCGCACCGCGCGACACCGTCCAGCTGACCAGGCTCTCGACCGCGCGGCTCGGCCGGACCGTGGCCGACCTTCATGACGTGACGGTACAGCCGGCGACCGGACCTTGTTTGACCACGTGACCTGGCAGCTTGGGCCGGGTGACCGGGTGGGGATACTCGGCGCCAACGGCAGTGGCAAGACGACCCTGCTCCGGCTGCTCGACGGGAGCCTACGTGACAGCGACGGGATCCGGGTGGATGGGCGGGTCGCGCGGGGCAAGACCGCAAGGATAGGCCATCTGTCGCAGGAACTGACTGAGCTCGACCCGTCGCTGCGGGTGATCGAGGCCGTGCAGGAGGTCCGCCAGCAGGCCCGGATCGGTCAGCGCGAGCTGTCCGCCAGCCAGCTTCTGCAGCAGCTCGGCTTCTCAGGCGGGCGCCAGCAGGTGGCCCTGTCAATGCTCTCCGGCGGTGAGCGGCGGAGGCTGCAGCTGCTGCGGCTGCTGATGGATGAGCCCAACGTGCTGCTGCTTGACGAGCCGACGAACGATCTTGATATCGAGACGCTTACCGAGGTGGAGGATCTGCTCGACGGCTGGCCAGGTTCGCTCGTCGTCGTCAGCCACGACAGGTACTTCCTCGAGCGCGTCACCGATCACGTGCTCGCGCTGCCCGGCGACGGCAAGCTCGCCTTTCTCGGTGGTGGCGTGGACGAGTACCTGGCGATGCTCGAGGCGCGTGGCACCCGCCGGGCGACGCTGCCCGTACGGCAGGCGGCAGGCCAGGATCTGCCCGCGGGTGCCGCCGGTCGTGCCCGCGCGGCGCGTAAGGAACTCCAGCGGGTTGAACGCCGCCTCGACCGGGTCGCCGCGGAGGAGGCCGAGCTCGCCTCATCGCTCGCCGAGCAGACGAGCGACTACCGCAAGCTCCTCGAGCTTGGCGACCGGCTGCGCGGAATCCAGCAGGAGAAGTCCGAGCTCGAGGAGCGCTGGATGGCGCTCGCCGAGGAGATCCACGGCTGACCCGTTCAGGCCGCTGAGGGCGAGCCCACGCCACCGACCCCAGCGATGGGCCATCGCTGGGGGTCATTGCGCGCGGCGGCCGCCAACGTGTGGGGCCTTCAGGCCGGTGAACCAGGTGACGCCTGCCCCGCTGGTGACGCCTGCCCACTGGGACGCCTGCCCCACTGGTGACGCCTGCCCACGGGGACGCCTGCCCACTGGGACGCCTGCCCCGCTGGTGGCGCCTGCCCACGGGGACGCCTGCCCCGCTGGTGACGCCTGCCCCGCTGGTGGCGCCTGCCCACTGGGACGCCTGCCCCACTGGTGACGCCTGCCCTTGGACGCGAAGGCATCGCGAGCCGGGCCATCCCTAACCGTGCGGCCTCCTACCGCGACTCTGCGTCGAAGGGTGCGAGCAGGTTGCGCAGCAGGGCAGCCAGCTCGGTGCGCTGATGCGCGGTGAGGCCGGCGAGCAGCGCCTGCTCGCTATTGAGCAGGGCGCCAAGGGCGAGGTCTACCCGGGCGAGCCCGTCCTCGGTCAGCGAGACGAGCACGCCGCGCTTGTCCTGCGGATCGGGGTCGCGGCGCACGAAGCCTGACTGTTCGAGCCGGTCGATCCGGTTCGTCATGGTGCCCGAGGTGACCATGGTCGCGCGGAGCAGGTTCCCTGGGCTGAGCCTGTAGGGCGGACCCTGGCGGCGGAGCGAGGACAGCACGTCGAACTCCCATGGCTCGAGCCCATGCCCGGCGAACGCGGCGGCCCGCGCGCGGTCCAGGTGCCTGGCGAGCCGCCAGATCCGGCTCAGCACCTGAAGCGGCGTCACATCGAGATCGGGCCGCTGGGCGCGCCACTCCTCGACGAGCTGGTCCACCTCGTCTGTCACCTGGCGGGCCCGGTCTTCCCCAGTGTCACGCACCGCGCCGCTCATGCCGGACAGTGTATCTCTTGACATCGAGAGACTGTATACCTTGACATCGAGAGATGATGCGGGTGAGAATTTGTCTCGATATCAAGATATCGGAGGGTGACATGTGGGATCCGGCCCAGTATCAGTGCTATTCGGATGAGCGTTCGCGGCCGTTTTTCGAACTGCTTGCCCGCGTCGCGGCCGCGGCGCCGCGCTACGTGGTCGATCTTGGCTGCGGGCCTGGTGATCTCACCGCGGCGCTGGCGGAGCGCTGGCCCGGCGCGGAGGTAGTGGGCGTCGACAACTCGCCGCAGATGCTCGATGCGGCCAAGGCGACGCTGGCCGGTTTCCGTGAGCGCCGCGACAGGCCCACAGCAGGTGCCGGGTCACTCACCTTCCGCCAAGGCGACGTCAGGGAATTCGTGCCCTCACGCGCCGCGGACGTGATCGTCTGCAACGCTGTGCTGCAGTGGGTTCCCGGTCATCGGGAGCTAGTGCCAAGGTGGGCCGGGATGCTGCCGTCAGGTGGCTGGCTGGCCTTCCAGGTGCCAGCTAATTTTGACCAGCCGAGTCATCAGATACTTCGCGAGCTCGCCGGGTCTGGCAGCTGGCGGGAACAGCTCGCGGGCGTGGCAGTCACCCGCCAGGCGCATCACCCGGATGACTACCTGGAACTGCTCGCGGGCGCCGGATGCGAGGTGGATGCCTGGGAGACCACCTATCTGCATGTCCTGCAGGGGGACGACCCCGTCCTTGACTGGTACAAGGGATCCGGGCTCCGGCCCATCATCGCGGCCCTTCCGCCAGATCAAGCCGCCGAGTTCCTCGACGAGTACGCGCGCCGCCTGCGCATCGCCTATCCAGCGCGCAGCTACGGCACCGTGCTGCCGTTCAGGCGCGTCTTCGTCGTCGCGTGCGGGAGCGAGGGATCACGGTGAATGGATCACCGGGAAGGTCAGGACCCCGCGGGCTCGTCGGCCACGCTGGGCATGACGGGCAGCACGGGAACCACGGGGACGCGCCGAGCGCTGGTGCGTCCCCGTGACTCCTTCTCCTTACGCTGGCGCCGCTGGTCGCCCTGAGGGGAAAGGCGCGGCTTGGCGTCCAGGCCGGACAACCCGTTCCATGCCAGGTTCACCAGATGCGCGGCGACCTCGTCCAGCTTGGGCTTGCGCGCGTCCAGCCACCATTGCCCGGTGAGGGCCACCATGCCGACCAGCATCTGTGCGTACATCGGCGCAAGCTTGGGGTCGTAGTCCTTGGCCTTGAACTCGGCGCCCAGGATGTGCTCGACCTCGCTGGCGATATCGCTGAGCAGGCTGCCGAACGTGCCCGTGCCCGACGCGGCATGCGAATCACGGACCAGGATGCGGAAGCCGTCGGCGCTCTCCTCGATGTACTCGAGCAGCGCCATCGCCGCACCCTCGAGTTTCTGTCTGTAGTGACCGTCGGAGAGCGAGGCAGTGACCATGCTGAGCAACCGCTGCATCTCGCGGTCGACCACCACGGCGTAAAGACCCTCCTTGCCGCCGAAATGCTCGTAGACCACCGGTTTGGAGACGCCGGCCTGGGCCGCGATCTCCTCGATCGACGTACCGTCGAAGCCTCGCTCAGCGAACAGGTGGCGTCCGACTCCGAGCAGTTGCTCTCTGCGTTCGGCGCCCGTCATGCGCTTCCTGCGAGATCTTGGTGATGAGTCACTCACCGCTCAAGCATGACGATTACGCCGCCCGGTCTGCATCGCGGCGCCGGCGGGTCATCGATCCGAGCTTCCGCCCCGCCGAGCCCGTCTGCTTCGCGGTGAGGCGCTCGGCGTCGGGCCAGCGGACGTCATAGGCGAGCCCGAGCTTCTCGAATGCCCAGATGACCCGGGCACCTGGGTCGATCTGCCCCTTGAGCGCGCCGTGGCGTGCGCAGGTCGGATCGGCGTGGTGCAGGTTGTGCCAGGACTCACCGAACGAGGCGATCGCCAGCCAGGCCACGTTGCGTGACTTGTCCCGCACGTCGAAGGACTCCTGGCCGAACGTGTGGCAGACCGAGTTGATCGACCAGGTCACGTGGTGGAGCAGTGCCACACGGACCAGGCTGGCCCAGAAGAACGCGGCGAGCGCGCCCTGCCAGGACATCGACCAGAGGCCGCCGATCGCGGCGGGAAGCAGCAGCGAGGTGGTGACGAGCCAGGGGAATGCGCGCGAGACGCGGCGCATGTCGGGGTCGGCGAGCAGATCGGGAACGAACCGCTGCTCCGACGTCTTGTTGGCGTCGAACAACCAGCCCATGTGGGCGTAGAGCAGGCCCTTGGTGAGCGCCTTCCAGTCGTCGCCGAAACGCCAGGGTGAGTGCGGGTCGCCCTCACGATCGGAGTACTTGTGATGGCGGCGATGATCGGCCACCCAGGTAAGCACCGGGCCCTCGATGGCCAGGCTGCCCGCGACGGCGAGTGCGATACGCAGGGACCGTTTTGCCTTGAACGAGCCGTGCGTGAAGTAGCGGTGAAAGCCGACCGCGATGCCGAGCCCCGCGACCACGTAGAAGGCCAGCGCTATCACGAGGTCCTGCCAGTTCAGCCCCCAGCCCCAGGCGAGCGGTATCGCGGCGAGAACCGCGAGGAACGGCACACCGACGAAGGTGGCGACCAGAACGCGCTCCCCGGTGCCCGAGGGCTCCGGCTGGATTTCCGGCGGCGAGGGGCGTTGCGGCGCGGGTGCTTGTAGCGTCCGTGCTGTCTGCGACGTAGCTGAACCACCGGTGGCGTGCGGCGGTTCGAGCAGGGCACTGCTGCCGGGGGTCTGGGGAGACGTAGGTGTCATTGCGCTCCTTCGTAGCCTTGCGGCCTGTTGGCCTCGCGCTTGCGGCGTTCCCCCGGGTCCAGGGTTCTATCCTACGTTACCGTAAGCTACGCGTCCGTAGGTTGCACAACGGGAGCGAATCAGATTTCACGAAGCTGTCGAGGGGCTTATCCCGAACGGCTGCCGCCGAGTCTCACCATCCGAGACGGCGCGACGGGCGGTGGTCGATTGCCCACGGGGTGCTTTCCTCGCACACGACAGCAGAATCCTTGCCTTGGGAGCGGGCGCTTGACCGCAAAGTGCACCATGGGCCAGCGTGGCGGACCCGGGACTCCAACGCCCCGCCTCTCGCGGCGGTTTACCGCCCCAGAACGCCGCACGGGCGCGTCGCGCGCAAGGGTCGGCGTTTGCCGCAGGATCGCCGCGGCGCCCGCGACGTCGGCTGGCGACCGTCCACAAGGCGTGGAGCGTACGTGGACGGTTGGCGATAAGGTTAGGCTCCGAACCTTCCCGGATCGTCTAGCTGGCAGGACATCAGGTTTTGGTCCTGAGAACCGAGGTTCGAATCCTCGTCCGGGAGCTTTGACTAGCTAATGATGTTCGGAGCCTGACCCGATTGGTTCAGTGCTCTCCCTGGCGTGCATCGCAGCGTCGGCCCAGCCTTCGATCCGCTGATAAAGATCCGCGCTCTGGCGCACGTCAATGCGTAGGCAACCACGGTAGTCCACTCCGACATTCCTCCTGACTGTCGTTGGGTTGTGCCGCTTCAGGGACGTTGCTCGAAACTGCTCGCGATCCGCGCCAGTCACGTCCAGCCAGAACAGCTCGGCGGCCTGGAGGTCGGCGGTCTCGTGGATCTGCACACGGAATGTGACCATCTCACGCGGGACTCCTGCTACTTCGAGGAAGCGCAGAAAGAATTTGATCAGTCCCGGGTCGCTGTTCGTAAAGATGACGCGATCGCTTCGCCTGTACGGCTTGCTCTTGGATCCCTCGCACCAGTACGCGATAGCTCCAGCGACCAGGATCTCGCGGTCGGTCAGCTCACCGATCTCGCCAGCGGCACTGCGGCGTATGGTCTCCCGCCGCGCTTCGCGGAGTGGGCGCTCCCCCGTCCAGTAGCGGCGGGACGCTTCCGCTTTGCGCCTACGGCACTCCTCCTCGCTCAGCGGTGGAAGCAGAGGGTCACGGACCCACAGCGACACTGAGCTCTTCGAGACACCCAGCTTGGCAACGATCTCCTTCAAGCTCAGGCCCTCGCCGCGGAGCGCGCGGGCTGCGGCTCGAAGTTCGTCCTTGGCATTGGGGCGACTGGTCCAGGAGGGTGGCGGCTCGCCGTTGAGTGCCTGACTGAGCGTATTGTTGCCGATGCCGAGAATCGCCTTGATCTCGCGGCGTGACTTGCCGGCCCTGCGCAGGGCGACCGCCTCCTCACGCAGCCGTAATGGATCATCTTTCGAACTCATATTCCATATTGAAGCAGCGGCCAGTGACAATTTTGCATGCCGGGCCGTGGCAGCCCGACACTGGACGGCGCCGATGACACCGTGGCCCGCACGTCGCGATCCGTCCTGGCGGTATCCTGCGGGGGTCGGGCGTGTGAACCAACCTTCCGTGCCGCGCCCGTCCGATCGCCGGCCGCGATACTCGAGGAGTTCTGGGGAGTGGCCGCGATACTCGAGGAGTCCTGGGGAGTGAACGTGAGCCGCCCGGCAGCTGTGATCGTCCTCGCCGCTGGCGAGGGCACGCGAATGAGGTCACGCGTACCCAAGGTGCTGCACGAGCTCTGCGGCCGCAGCCTGCTGGGCCACGTGGTGATGACCGCCCGCCAGATCGATCCCGAGCGGCTGATCGTGGTGGCCGGGCACGGCCGTGATCTCGTCGCCGCGCACCTCGCCGAGCACGCGCCCGAGGCGCGCGTCGTCGTGCAGGACCGCACCGGAGGCACCGGTCACGCGGTGCGCACAGTGATCGACGCGATCGGCGTGATCCCTGGCACCGTCGTCGTGACGTACGGCGACACCCCGCTGCTGCGGGCGGAGACGCTCGCCAGGCTCGCGGCCGAGCATGCCTCCGCTGGCAACGCCGTGACAGTGCTCACCGCACGGGTCGCCGACCCCGCCGGGTACGGCCGCATTGTCCGGGATCCGGACGGGATCATGACGGAGATCGTGGAGGAGCGGGACGCGACGCCCGAGCAGCGCGCGATCACCGAGATCAACTCCGGGGTCTATGCCTTCGGAGGCGGCCTGCTCGCCGACGCGGCCAAGCGTATGTCGACAGCCAACGCGAAGGGTGAGGAGTACCTCACCGATGTCGTGGCGATCCTGCGCGGTGACGGGCATCGAACAGGCACCGTGCTTGCCGCCGACGCCGCCGAGGTTGAGGGAGTCAACGACCGCGCGCAACTCGCGCGGGCCCGCCGGATATGCAACGAACGCCTGCTCACGTACTGGATGCTCGCCGGAGTGACGATCGTCGATCCCGCCACCACCTGGATCGATGTGGATGTCACCCTCGAGCCAGACAGCGAGATCTGGCCGGGCACTCAGCTCGAGGGCGCAACGGCGGTCGGCGCTGGCGCGCGGATCGGGCCGGGCTGCGTGCTCAGGGATACGACCGTTGCCGAGGGCGCCACGGTGACCTATGCGGTCTGCGATTCTGCGCAGATCGGCCCCGGCGCATCCGTGGGGCCATTTGCCTACCTGCGGCCGGGAACTCTGCTCGGCCCCGGTGCGAAGGCGGGCACCTACGTTGAACTCAAGAACGCGATCGTCGGGCCAGGCTCCAAGGTGCCGCACCTGTCCTACGTGGGCGACGCGGAGATCGGCGAGCACTCGAACATCGGCGCGGCCACGGTGTTCGTCAACTATGACGGTGTCGCCAAGCATCGATCGACCATTGGCGATCACGTACGGGTGGGCAGCGACACCATGATCGTCGCGCCAGTCGATGTCGGAGACGGCGCGTACACCGCGGCGGGTTCGGTCATCAACCAGGATGTTCCGCCGGGCGCGCTGGCGGTTGCCCGCGCCCACCAGCGCAACATCGACGGCTGGGTGGCGCAAAGGCGCCCGGGCTCCCCCTCGGCCCGTGCGGCCGAGGCGGCCCAGCGGCAGCGACGGGACCAGCAGGAACGGCAGGCCGACGAGGAGGCGGACGATTGACAGGCATAACCGCGACAGGCGCCAAGCGGCTCCTGCTCTTCTCCGGCCGCGCCTTCCCCGAGTTCGCGCAGGACGTGGCGAAGTGCCTCGGCATCGAGCCCACGCCAACCATGCTGCGCGACTTCGCGAACGGTGAGATATTCGTCCGGTTCCTCGAATCGGTGCGCGGATGCGACGCCTTCGTGCTGCAAAGTCACACCGCGCCGATCAACGAATGGATTATGGAACAGCTGATCATGGTCGATGCTCTCAAGCGGGCGTCGGCCAAGCGGATCACTGTGGTCACGCCCTTCTTCGGCTATGCGCGCCAGGACAAGAAGCACAGGGGCAGGGAACCGATATCCGCCCGGCTGATGGCCGACCTCTTCGCCACCGCGGGCGCTGACCGGCTCATGGCCGTCGACCTGCACACCGCCCAGATCCAGGGCTTCTTCGACGGGCCTGTCGACCACCTGTTCGCGCTCCCGATCCTCGCCGAGTACATCGAGAGCAGGATCGACCTGGCGTGGGCGACCGTCGTCGCGCCGGACGCGGGCCGGGTCCGGGTATGTGAGCGCTGGACCGACCGGCTCGGCTGCCCGCTCGCCATCATCCACAAGCGCCGTGATCCCGATGTCCTCAACGACGTCAAGGTCTACGAGGTGGTCGGCCAGGTCAAGGGCCGTACCTGCATCCTGGTCGATGACATGATCGACACCGGCAGCACGATCGTGAAGGCGGCAGAGGCGCTTTTCGATCAGGGCGCGACGCGGGTGATCGCGACGGCCACGCATGGCGTGCTTTCCGGGCCTGCCGTGGACTCGCTCAAGAACTCGAAGATCAGCGAGATCATCATCACCGACACACTGCCGATCACGCAGGACAAGCGGATCGACAAGCTCACCGTGCTGTCCATCGCGCCGATGATCGCCCGGGCGATCACCGAAGTGTTCAGCGACGGTTCTGTCACCAGCCTCTTCGACGGTCAGAGCTGAGCAGCGGCGCCGAGAACCAGCCGGTCGCGACGTCGGCGTTCGCGTAAGGCGCCAGCTGGCGATGCCTGGCCGTCCCGCGTGCTTGGCTGAGTGCCCCCGAGGCCGCCCTCCGGATCACGTCGGCTGACAGGTGCTGTAAGGCCGCGCGGATGCCCCCCGCAGGGCCCACGTTCCTGCGGCCATCCGCGCGGCCTCGGAGGTGACCGCATTCCCCCCCCGATACAGGGAACGGCGGTCACCTGCTCACGAAGACCCGGGTGTCATCGACTGGTCTCGTGGGCCGGAGCGGCGGACCTTCACGTCCGGGTCAAGGGACGTCGCGGACTGCGCCCCCGCGAGGCCGTCCGCGCTGAACTGGTCCACCTTTTCGTGCTGGTCACCTGTCGTCTGTGTCGTGCTGCCTGTGTGCCGCTGCCTCTTTGCTGCCTTGTCTGTGCTGCAGTTCTGAGCCTGCCAGTGAGCCCTTGCGGATGGATTGCGCGCCGATTGAGTGGTAGGTCAACCGGCTGTGGCCGCAGTGTTCGCTGGCGTCACCTTCGCCACCTGCGTCACGCCGCGTCCGCCGTTCCGGGATTCACATTCACGCAGCGTTGCGTGATCCGCTTGCGTCCTGATTGAGTCATGATTAACCGCATGTCCCGCGACGTGGCGGGCGGAGTGATCCTCTACGATCAGGACCCCATCGTGAGGTTTCGGCTTCTCGGACCGCTTGAAGTCCGGTCAGGTCAGGACTGGAGCAGCATCAGCGCTGGTAAGCAGCGCGCGCTGCTCGCTGCCCTGCTGCTCAACCCGGGTCAGGTCGTCTCCACCGACCGCCTGATCGCGGCAATATGGGGGGACGAGCCGCCCACCCGAGCGACGAACCTGGTCAGCGTCTATGTGCTGAGGCTGCGCAGGCTCATCGGGGACCCCGACGGCCTGGAGCTCGTGACTCGCCCGTCCGGTTACCAGCTCCGGCTCAAGCCCAGTGATCTGGACGCGACGCGGTTCGCCGAGCTTGCGGCCGAGGGCCGGGAGGCGTTAGCCGACGGGGTACCAGAGCGTGCGTCGGCCCTGCTCACCGAGGCACTCGGGTTGTGGCGCGGCCCGCCGCTTGCCGATGTGCCGCCCTCGGCCCTCGTGGACGCCGAGACTCACCGGCTTGAGGAGTCCCGCGTCGCGGCAGAAGGGCTGCGGATCGAGGCCGAGCTCGCGTGCGGCAGGGCCGCCGACGTGGTGGCCGGCTTGCACCGACTGATAGCCGACCACCCGATGCACGAGGAGCTGTGGGCCCTGTTGATGCGGGTCCTGAACGCGGCGGGCCGCCAGGCGGAGGCGCTCGAAGCGTACGAGCGCGCGCGCGAGGCGATCGCCGACCAGCTTGGCGTGGATCCAGGAGCCGAGCTGCAGAGGCTGCACCAGCAGATTCTCGAGGCCGACGCCCGCCCCACCACGCAGGCTGGGCAGCCTGATCACGTAACGTCACCCCAGGCCGAGATTGGACCGCCCGTTGCGGAGGCGGCGCTACCAGCACCGCCGGTGCAGGCCGTGCCGTCGCAGCTGCCTGCCGACCTCCCCGACTTCACCGGACGCGGCGACTCCGTCAAGCACCTATGCGACCTGCTGTCGGACATCCGGCAGGACGATGACCAGCCTGGGGCGGTCGTCGTGTCGCTGGTCGCCGGAGCTGGTGGCCTCGGCAAGACGACGCTTGCAATACACGCCGCGCACCGGCTGCGTCACCGTTTCCCCGACGGGCAGCTTTACGTCAGCCTGCAGGGCGCGAGCGAGCAGCCGGCGGCGACTGCTGACGTGCTGGCCAGGTTCCTGCGCGAGCTCGGCGTGGACGGGGCGCAGATCCCGGTCAGCGAGGAGGAGCGCGCCGCGCTGTACCGGACCCGGCTGACCGGCCGGCGGACACTCATCGTGCTTGACGACGCACGAGACGCCGCGCAGGTGCGGTCGCTGCTGCCAGGCAGCGCGTCCTGCGGGGTGCTTGTCACCAGCCGCAACCGGCTGCCTGATCTGGCCGGTAGCCGGCTCATCGACCTCGACGTGCTCGACGACAACGAGGCCCGTGCTCTGCTCGTCCGCATCGTCGGGGCGGAGCGCCTGGATGCCGAGCCCGATGCCACCGCCCAGGTGCTCGCCGCGTGCGCGGGCCTTCCGCTTGCCATCCGGATCGCAGGTGCCCGCCTTGCCACGCGGACCGGCTGGGCCATCCGGACGCTCGCCGGCCGGCTGACCAATGAGCGCCGCAGGATCGATGAGCTCAAGGTGGGTGATCTGGCCGTACGGGCGTGCTTCGAGGTCAGCTTCGGCAGCCTTCCCGCCGCCGACGCGGGAGGCGTCAACCCGGCGCAGGCGTTCCGGTTGCTGGGCCTCTGGCAGGGGCCGTCCATCGGCCTGGCCGCAGCGGCGGCGCTGCTTGGTGAGCCCGGGGAAGACGAGGTGGCCGACGCGCTCGAGGTACTCGTGGACGCGCACCTGCTGCAGTCCGCGGCCGCGGACCGCTACCGCTTTCACGATCTGCTCCGTGTCTATGCTGTCGAGCGGGCCGAGGCCGAAGAGACGCAGCAGGACCGCGATAACGCAATCCGCCGCGTGCTCACCTGGTACCTGCACACAACCGAGGCCGCAGCCCGGGTCATCTCCCCTCATCACGCCCGGGTCCCGCTGGACGCGAGCGATCTCGTGGGACCGCCCTTGGCATTCGCTTCACTGGAGCAGGCACTCGGCTGGTGCGAGTCCGAGCGCGCCGGCCTTGTGGCTGGCACCCGCCAGGCCGCTGAGCGCGGGCTGCACGAGATCGCCTGGAAGCTCCCCGCCGCCGCGATGAGCTTCTTCTACCGGCGCAGCCACTGGGCCAACTGGACCGCTACTCACCAGATCGGCCTCGACAGCGCACGGAAGCTGGGTGACCGGCCGGCCGAGGCATGGATGCTGAACAACCTCGGCATCGCCTTCGGCGTGCAGCGGATGGAGGACGCAGTCGGGTGTTTCGAGCAGGCGCTCGCCATCTACCGGGAGATCGGCGACCTGCACGGCGAGTCGCGGGCGGGGACGAACGTCGCCACGGCCTGTTTCTACCTGCGCCGTTTCGATGAAGCGCTGGACGCCGCCAAGCGATCGCTCGTTATCCAGCGGCAGGCTCGAAAGCGCTACGGCGAGGGGGTTGCGCTGGGCATCCTGGGGGGTGCTTACCGAGGGCTCGGCCACTATGACGAGGCGATCGATCACCTCCAGCAGGCCCTGGCCATATTTCGTGAGCTCGGCGAGCGGGACGCCGAAGCCGACTCCCTCAGCGACCTCGGCGACGTGTATCTGGGGCTGGATCGGGTCGGGGAAGCCTTTGGCTGCCTCCAGGAGGCGCTTGCCATCCGGCGCGCGATCGGTGATCGGTATGGCCAGGCTACGACCCTTAAGCGCCTCGGCCTCGCCCGCCCGCGCGCCGGCCAAGCTGAGGCGGCGCGCGGGTTGCTGTCCGAGGCACTTCGTACGTTCGAGGAACTTGGGGATGACGTCCATGCGGCGGAGATCCGGGTTTGGCTCGCGGAACTCACCGCAGCTGTGCGCTGAGAACGAAACGTGCCGCGGGTGTGAAGTAATTATCGGACCCATTCGCGAGAGTTTCGGTAGAGTGAGTGCGGTAATTGATCACTATTGATCCCAGCACCCGAGATTCGGGGGACGAAAGGACGATCATGGGGGACGCCGAGGTTTCCGGCCAGCAGTCACCGGACGTCAAATTTGAGGGCGTGCAGGAGCCCGAACCGCAGGACAAGCCCGACGCCCCGACCCCTGGCGGGGACGAGGGAGGCCTTCAGGCGGACGTCAAATTTGAGGGCGTGCAGGAGCCCGAACCGCAGGACAAGCCCGACGCCCCGACCCCTGGCGGGGACGAGGGAGGCCTTCAGGCGGACGTCAAATTTGAGGGCTAGTAGGACCGCGAGATCGCACGTACCGCAATGTCGTCAAGCACCACTGCGCGGTCGTTTTCGCTGGCCGCGGGTCAGGCGGGCGGGTACGTGCAGCAGCGTGAACCTTATCCCGAGCCGCTGAACAGTCAGGCGGTAACAAGCGTGTGCGCGGTGGCCGAGGGTAGTCGGCTAGACTGCGTAGGCTGCGGCCCGCGGGGATTGCTCAGCCCGCCTGAGTCGCCGGCCTGAGCAATCAGTCGTTCCGCTTGAGGAGTCACCACCGTGCCCGAAGTACGAATCGCCGCCGAGCCGCGCAGCGAATTTGGCAAAGGCCCAGCCCGCCGCACCCGCCGCGCGGGCAAGGTGCCTGCCGTCCTGTATGGCCATGGGACCGATCCGCGGCACGTCTCGCTGCCCGGTCACGACATGATGCTTGCACTCAAGACGCCCAACGTGCTGATCCGGGTGGAAGGGCTGCCAGGCGGCACCGCCCTTGCCCTGCCAAAGGCGGTGCAGCGCGACCCGCTCCGTGGGTTCCTCGAGCACGTGGACCTCCTGCTCGTCAGGCGTGGCGAGAAGGTCACGGTCGACGTGCCGATCCAGTTGAGCGGCGAGATAGCCCCAGGTGGCCTGCTCGACCAGCAGCTTGTGCAGATCCCGATCGAGGCAGATGCGACGAGGATCCCGCAGTCCATCGAGGTGGACATCGAGGGCATGGAGCTAGGTGTCTCTGTACACGCCGGTGACCTGACGCTGCCGAGCGGCGCCACTCTTGCCACGGACGCGGAGATCCTGGTCCTTCACGTCATCGCCGCGCCGACCGCGGAGCAGATGGAGGCCGAGATCGGCGCTCCGGCCGAGGCCGCTCCGGCGGAGGCGCCTGCTCCGGTGGACACCGAGCCCACGGACGAGGCGAAGGAGTCCGGCTGACGCCGCGTGGCGCTGCGATGCTGTATTGCCCCGGAGGGACGACCCCCCGGGATCCCCCCGCGAATCGGGTGCGGCTTTCGCTCATGAGAATCCGCTGACATGCCCGATGAGCGCTGGCTCGTCGTCGGGCTCGGCAACCATGCTCCGGAGTATGCCGCGAACCGGCACAATGCGGGCTTCATGGTCGCTGACCTGATCGCCCACCGGATCGGCGCGCGCTTCAAGGCCCACCGAGCGCGCGCGGACGTGGCCGAGGGCAGGCTGACCGGGTCGCCGGTGACGGTTGCCAAGCCCCGGTCGTTCATGAACCTGTCCGGCGGTCCAGTTGCCGCGCTCCGTGACTTCTACAAGATCCCGCCCGACCGGATCGTCGTGGTGCACGACGAACTCGATCTGCCATTCGGGACTCTGCGGGTCAAGCTGGGCGGTGGCGACAACGGCCACAACGGCCTCCGCTCGGTCACCCGCGCACTTGGCACGGGCGACTACCACAGGGTGCGGTTCGGCATCGGCCGGCCACCTGGGCGGATGGATCCGGCCTCTTTCGTGCTCCGCGACTTCTCCGCTGCCGAGCGCCGTGAGCTGCCGCTGCTGATCGACAGGGCGGCGGACGCGGTCGAGACCCTGCTGCAGGACGGTCTCGTTGCGGCACAGAACGTATTTAACGCCCGTTGAGTACCGGCCGTTGAGTACCGGCCGATATGTCGAAGGTTGCTTCCCCTCGCGAGGCGCGTACGGATGACGTCAACCGGCTGATTGCGGCGCGCGTCTTCATGGCGGGCAGCATGTCGCGGGAGGCGCCGCCGGCAACAGCCGGGTCTGGCCGTCGTGCCGCGGCAGGGGTGGGTCCGCTCAGGGCAGAAGGGGCGGTCGGCGTGAGGGGTCGTTCAGGGGTGGCGGAGCGCGGCCGGTTAGAGCTGGCGCGGCCGCGGGCCAGTTTGGTTCCTGTCGTCCAGGCGGCCGGTCCGGCCGCCTGGATGGGCAGGTATCTGCGCGGCGTGGTGGCCGTGGACGTTCTTTGCGCGTTCGCGGCCGGCGTTTTCGCGCTGCTGGTGCGGTTCGACGGCGAGCCGCGGCTGCCGGCGGATTATCTGGCGTTCACCTTGGTGCTGCCGGTCCTGTGGCTGGCGGCGGCGGCGCTGGCCGGTGCCTACGACGCGCGGTTCATCGGGGTCGGGCCGGAGGAGTTCCGCCGGGTGCTGAACGCGGCGGTGAGCCTGACCGCCGCGGTGGCGATCATCGCCTATGCGACGAAAACCCAGGTGGCCCGCGGTTATGTGGTGATCGCGCTGCCGGCCGCGGCGGTGGTGGACCTGGCCGCGCGCTGGTGGCTGCGCAAGCGGCTGCACCGGCGGCGCAGCGTGGGGCTGTGCATGCGCCGGGTGGTGGCCGTCGGCCACCGGGAGGCCGTGAGCAGCCTGATTACCGAGCTGCGCCGTGAGCACTACCACGGCCTGGGCGTCGTGGCGGTGTGCCTGCCCGATGGGCGGCTGACCTCGCAGGAGGTCGAGGGCATCGCCGTGCATGGCAATCTCAACGACATCACGGCGGCGGTCCGCCAGTGCGGCGCGGACACGGTGGCGGTGCTCGGCTGCCCGGAGATGGACGGGCTGCGGCTGCGCCGGCTTGCCTGGGAACTGGAGAAGACGGCCACGGATCTGTGTGTCGCGCCCGCGCTGCTGGATGTGGCGGGCCCGCGCACCACGATCAGGCCGGTGGCGGGGCTGCCGCTGCTGCATGTGGATCACCCGGAGCTTGCCGGTGCCCGGCGGGTGGTCAAGGCGCTGTTCGACAAGGCGGCGGCGGCCGCGGGTCTGCTCGCGCTCGCCCCGCTGTTCGCGCTGATCGTGGTCGCCATCCGGGTCCGTGAGGGGGGGCCTGCGCTGTTCCGGCAGACCAGGGTGGGCAAGAACGGCCGCACGTTCACCGTCTTCAAGTTCCGTACCATGGTGATCGACGCCGAGGAACGCAAGAAGCAGCTCACCGGGCACAACGACTTCGACGGGCTGCTTTTCAAGATCCGCGGCGATCCCCGTATCACCCGGACCGGTGCCTGGCTGCGCCGCTATTCACTCGATGAGCTGCCGCAGCTGTTCAATGTGCTGCTTGGCGAAATGTCGCTGGTCGGGCCCCGCCCGCCACTGCCGGATGAGGCCGCCAGATACGGCGACTACGTGCGGCGGCGGCTCGCCGTCAAGCCCGGCCTCACCGGGCTGTGGCAGGTGAATGGCAGATCCGATCTGTCCTGGGAGGAATCAGTACGGCTTGATCTGCGCTATGTGGAGAATTGGTCGTTCGCACTCGACCTGCAGATCCTTTGGAGGACCTGGTCAGCGGTGGCCCGCGGATCGGGCGCCTACTAGCGCCGCGGGATCGGGCCTCCCCGGACCCGCGAGGGAGGCCGCAATTGATCGTTGATGACGATCATCTGGCGCATGATCTAGCGACCAGCGCCGGACAGCGCTTGCTCGACCTGCGCGACCGTGCGGATTTCAGCGACCAGGTGGCGTTGCGCGCCGCAGGTGACCGGCTTTCTCATGAATACATAACGGCTGCGCTCGCGGCGCATCGCCACGGCGATGCTCTGCTTTCAGAGGAGGGAAAGGACGACCTTGTCCGCCTTGCGGCCCGCCGGGTCTGGATTGTCGATCCGCTCGACGGTACCCGCGAGTTTGGCGAGGCGGGCCGGACCGACTGGGCCGTCCATGTCGCACTCTGGGAACGCGCTGACCAGCCCGCTGACGAGCGGCCCGCGGATCGGTGGCCTGGGTATCGGCGGCCCGCCGATCAGTGGCACCCGCATGAGCGGCCCGCGGACGACGGCGGGCCCCGCGGGCGGCTCGTGGCGGGCGCGGTGGCACTTCCGGCTCAGGGACAGACCTTCAGTACGGTGCCCACCACTGCGGTGCCCACCACTGCGGTGCCCACCACTGCGGTGCCCACGCGCCCGGCCGGTACGGCAGGCGAAGGAAGCAGCGCAGGCGCGGCAAGGCTCCGGCTTGTCGTCAGCCGCACCCGGCCGCCGGACTTCGCTGCGCGGGTTGCCGCCGACATAGCCGCGGACGTGGTCCTGCTCGGCTCGGCCGGCGCCAAGATCATCGCCGTGCTCACCGGTGCCGCGGACGCCTATGTCCACGCGGGTGGCCAGCACGAGTGGGACTCCGCCGCGCCTGTGGCAGTCGCGCAGGCGGCTGGCCTGCATGCGTCGCGCATCGACGGGCGGCCGCTCGTGTACAACCAGCGTGACCCGAGGCTGCCCGATATCCTGGTGTGCCGGTCGGCCATAGCCGAGATGCTGCTGGAAGCGATCCGTTCCGCATATCCCGCGGACGGGTCCGTGGACGAACCAGCCACGAGGTGAGCACGCCGCCGTTAACCCTGCCACCGTGACCTCGCCACTGAATAGCGAAAGCAACCGACCCTGCGACGAACCTGTTTGGTGACCGGATGATGACTGCAGTTGCGCACGACTATCAGCTCTCACAGCTCGACGTCCTTGAGGCCGAGTCGATCCATGTGATGCGTGAGGTGGCGGCCGAGTTCGAACGGCCGGTGCTGCTTTTTTCCGGCGGCAAGGACTCCATCGTCATGCTGCGGCTGGCTGAGAAGGCATTCTGGCCCGCACGGATCCCCTTTCCTGTCATGCACGTGGACACCGGGCACAACTTCGACGAGGTGATCGACTTCCGCGATCGCCGGGTCGCTGAACTCGGGCTCCGGCTGGTCGTGGCCTCGGTGCAGGGTGCCATCGACGCCGGGCGGGTGACCGAGGAGACGGGCCGCTGGGCAAGCAGAAACCGGCTGCAGACGACCGCGCTGCTCGACGCGCTCGAGGAGCACCGGTTCGGCGCGGTTTTCGGCGGGGCGCGCCGCGATGAGGAGAAGGCACGCGCCAAGGAGCGGGTGTTCTCTTTCCGTGACGAGTTCGGCCAGTGGGATCCAAAGAACCAGCGTCCGGAACTGTGGAATATCTACAACACCCGGATAAGGAACGCCGAGCACATCAGGGTGTTCCCGCTGTCCAACTGGACCGAGCTCGATGTGTGGGACTACATCGGGCGGGAGAACCTGGAAATCCCGTCGATCTACTTCGCGCACAACCGGCGGGTCTTCGAACGCGACGGCGTGCTGCTCGCCGACAGCCCGCATGTGAACCGGGCCGGCGATGAGATGCCGTTCGACGCGATGGTCCGCTACCGCACCGTCGGCGACATGACCTGCACGGGCGCGGTGAAGTCCACCGCGTCCACGGTGGCCGAGGTGATCGAGGCGATCGCCGTGACGCGGATCACCGAGCGCGGGCAGACCCGCGCGGACGACAGGACGAGCGAAGCCGCGATGGAAGACCGCAAGCGGGAGGGATATTTCTGATGGATATTCTGCGTTTCGCGACTGCGGGCTCGGTGGATGACGGGAAGAGCACGCTCATCGGACGGCTGCTTTACGACTCAAAGGCGATCTTCACTGATCAGCTCGAGGCCGTCGAGAGGACCAGCCGCGACCGGGGCGAGGAGTTCACCAACCTGGCTCTGCTCACCGACGGGCTGCGGGCCGAGCGTGAGCAGGGTATCACCATCGACGTCGCGTACCGCTACTTCGCGACCCCCCGCCGCAAGTTCATCATCGCCGACACGCCCGGGCACATTCAGTACACCCGCAACATGGTGACGGGCGCGTCAACCGCTGACCTGGCGGTGGTCCTTGTGGACGCGCGGAAGGGACCGACCGAGCAGAGCCGCAGGCATGCCTTCCTGACCACCTTGCTGCGGGTACCTCATCTGGTGCTCGCGGTCAACAAGATGGATCTCGTGGGCTATGAGGCGTCCGCGTACGAAGAGATCAAGGCCGAGTTCACGGCGTTCGCGACGAAGCTGGAGATCGGCGACCTGACGTTCATCCCGATCTCCGCATTGCACGGTGACAACGTGGTTCAGCGCTCGGTCAACATGCCCTGGTACGACGGTCCCTCGCTGCTGCACCATCTGGAGAACGTGCACATCGCCTCCGACAGGAACCTGATCGACGTGCGGTTCCCCGTCCAGTACGTGATCCGGCCGCAGCAGGCGACCGATCCGCGGCTGCATGACTACCGCGGCTACGCCGGGCAGGTCGCGGGCGGGATCCTCAAGCCTGGTGATGAGGTGATGCATCTGCCATCGGGGCTGACCGCGAGGATCAGGCGGATCGACACGGCGGATGGCGCCGTGGAAGAGGCCTACCCGCCGATGTCGGTGACGCTGGTCCTCGACGATGACATTGACATCTCGCGCGGTGACATGATTTGCCGGCCACACAACCAGCCAGCGGCGGCACAGGACATCGAGGCGATGATCTGCTGGATGACCGCGGACCGGGCGCTCAGCCCGCGCAGCCGTCTGGTAGCAAAACACACCACACGGGCCACGAGGGCGATCGTGCGGGAGCTGCACTACCGGCTCGACGTGAACACCCTGCACAGGGACGAGTCCGCGACGCAGCTGCGGCTCAACGAGATCGGCCGGGTGAGCCTTCGCGCGACCCAGCCACTCTTCTGCGATCCATACGCACGCAACCGTCTCACCGGCGGCATCATCCTCATCGACGAGTCCACCAACGCGACTGTCGGCGCAGGAATGATCACCGAGGCGCACTGACGCCGCCTGCCGCTCGCGGTCAAGGTGGATCACTCGGCGCATCGATGGCTCTCGCCGCCGAACAGGGCCATCGCGCCTAATCGCGGCTAACCTCCCGGTGACGGCGCGGCGCCCAGGCGGCGTCACCGGTGATCCGGGGGAGTCGACGGGAGACTCAGACCAGTGCGGATTCGGTGACCCCCGCAGCGCATCTGATCGCCGCGAGCATCCGCTCGTGCTCCGGGCTCAGGTTGTCCTGATGAGGAGCGGTCAGCCGCGCCGCGCGCATCAGCATCGGCTGGGACACATGGCCGAGCGTGGCGTCGAGCAACGACCACGACAGCTCGTCGAGCGCGGCCCGCACCACCGATGGATCCTGCGTCGCGGCACACGTGTGCTTCAGCGCCAGGAGCCGCCTATCCGGCTCCGGGCCTGACATCATCTCCAGCGGGAACGTGTCCGCTATGCCGCCCGGCGCCCGCTGCGCCAGGTCCGCCTCGAAGGCGCTAAGCAGCGGGCTCACGTCTCCGGCCGTACGCGGGTCGTACAGGCCAGGAAAGGGCAGGCTCTCGTAGCCACAGTCATAGCCGCTGATGTAGATCGGCGCCATGGATCCGGTGCTTGCGAGCACCCCGAGTGCGAGGTCAAGCAGACCGACGGGCCAGCCAAGGTCATTGATGGCGTGCACCCGCAACTCCCCGAGGCGCGCGTCAAGGCCCGCTGCGAGGAGCAGCTGCGCCGATTCGAGGGCTGACTGCGCGTAGAAGGTGATATCAGCGCCGTGCAGGCGGATCACGCCGCCCCTGTGGCACCAGTCGAGTAGCCTGCCGTGGATGATGGAATTGTCGATGACATGGGTGAACCTCGCCACGGAGTAGACGGTCCCGCCTCGTGCTGCGGCGTCTGAAAGGAGCCACTCGCCGGCGCGCTTGGAAGCGGTGTAGATGTCTGGCGAATAGGGCCGCAGTGCCTTGCCGGTCGATGCGCACACCACCTTGGGGACGTCGAACTCGGCCGCGACCGCGATCACGTTCCGGGTGCCGAGGACATTCGTGGTCACGGTGCGATGCACCTCGCGTTCGGCCAGGCTGGGGTCGCGCTGTGCGGCCACATGGAATACCACGTCGGGCCGGACCTGGTCGAAGACAGCCGTGAGGGCACGCAGGTCCCTGATATCAGCATGGGCATACTCGCCACCACTGCGCCGCGCCCGCTCCCGGGTGATGCCCCGGCTCACGCTGACAAGGCGCCTCGGACCCCGGCTCTCGAGCTGTGCCATCAGCGTGGAACCGATGCAACCTGTCCCGCCCGTGACGAGCACGTTCTTCCCACTCAGCCGGGCATCCAGATCCTCGCCGGGCAGGGCCATGGCCCGCTTGCCGATAGCAAGGAACCGTGCGTACTCCTCCTGCGCTCCCAGCCTGGCCGCGAGGAGAGATCGCGTCAGGTCGCGAAGGCGGCGAAGCGACACATCGTCGAGGCTGTCCCTCCCGGCTGGTACCGCCTCACACATCATCGCAACGATCTCGGGCGCGGTTGGCAGCGCTGACCTCCACTCACCGTTCGTGGCTGCTCGCGGGGCGGCATCCGAGGCAAAATGCCGGAACAGCCAAAGATGCCAGACACGGCCGCTCAATGATCCCGTAACGGGACTTCTTTACTGAGTTGTGAGCACTTGCCAAGCTGTGCCCACACGCCACAGCCCCTGGTCGCCGACGACTCGGGCTGACGCGGTGGCTCGCCGGGCCAGGCGCGGAGATGGCTTGAGCGCGCCAATGGGGCAATATGGCGTTTTCCTGCCTCCTGGTACACGCCAGACCTAGAATCCTGTAATGCCCCGCTCGGTTCGTGCCCAACGCCTGGGTGCCTGGGACCGAAGCTGCCGGCTTCCGGATGCAGAAACAGGGGTCCACAATGGCCGACGTCATCGAGCGGGCGCCGCGTGGCAGGTCCGGGACGGCGCCCAGGCACAGGAAGAAGCGCAGTCTGTTCCAGCCACCGTCGCGTGGCGCCAGCGCCCCTGTGCTCCCGACCCCACCACTTGACCAGGAGAAGTATTCCTACGTCCGGCGCCACGTGTGGGTGCTCACCGTCTGCTCGTCACTGGCCTTCCCGCCGCTGGTGTACAGCCAGGTCCGGATGATCGAGAACTCACGCTGGTTCCTGCTCTATGTCCCGGCCGTTGTGTTGGGGATTGGGTGCTTCCTCCTGTCTGTCACCGTGGACGGGATGAGCCGCAGTTTCGACCTGGAGGAGCACAAGCGGATCGTGGCCTCCTGGAGGCCGCGGCGCTACCCGTCAGTGGATGTCTTCCTGCCCGTTTGCGGCGAGCCGATCGAGGTGCTCCGCAACGCATGGTCGCATGTCGCCATGCTGAGGAACCGCTACCGCGGGGAGGTCACTCCCTACGTCCTCGACGACTCCGCGAATCCTGCGCTCAAGTCGATGGCGCGCAACTTCCGCTTCGCCTACGCGATCCGCCCTGACCGGGGCTGGTTCAAGAAGTCGGGCAACCTCCGGTATGGGTTCCAGATCTCTGAGGGCGAGTACATCCTGCTGCTCGACGCCGACTTCGCGCCACGTCCCGACCTGCTCGATGAGACGCTGCCGTACCTGGACATGTTTCCCGACATGGGTATCGTTCAGACTCCGCAGTTCTTCCACGTCCTCGATCAGCAGACGTGGGTGGAGCGCGGAGCCGGTGCAATCCAGGAGCTGTTCTACCGATCCATCCAGACCGCCAGGGCGAAGAAGGGCGGCGCGATCTGCGTAGGTAGCTGTGCCGTCTACCGGAGGGCGGCCCTGGAGGAGAACGACGGCATGTCGCTTGCCGAGCACTCGGAGGACCTGCACACGGGCTTCGACCTTCACCGGCTGGGCTGGCGGCTCCGCTACCTGCCCATTGCCTTGTCCACAGGTAACTGCCCAGACACAATTCTCGCCTTCCTCAACCAGCAGTACCGCTGGTGCTCGGGCACGATGAGCCTGCTGCGCGACAGGAAGTTCTGGAAGACGAAGCTGCCGCTGTATACCCGCATGTGCTACCTGTCCGGATTCGTCGGCTACGTGTACACGGCCGTGTTCACCTTCGTTGCCCCCGCGCTGTCAGTCGGCATGTTGCTCTTTGTCCCAAACGAGCTCCTGCTGCGGAATTTGATCTTCATCGCGCCCGTCTTGTTCTATGCGGGCGTCATCTACCCGATGTGGCACCGCGCGCCCTACCGCCTGGAGGCATGGTCGGTCCGGGTGGTTTCAGGATGGGCGCACATCTTCGCGTTCTGGGATCTGTTACGCGGCAGGCTGCGTGGCTGGCAGCCGTCCGGCACCGGCGAGGCCAGGCAAGATGGCAGACGGCGATTCTGGATCGGCATCGTCGTATGGAGCGGAGGCACCGCGGCGCTGTGGGCGGGCCTTGCGCTATGGCGCATGATGACGATGAACCCCTACAACTTCTTCCTGATCTTCGTGCTCGGCGTCTTCCAGTTCGTCGTCGTGGGCCGTGTACTCATCCAGCCGAGGGCCGGGATCACGTGATCGGAAAAGCCAGCCTCCGGGTCCTCATGGGAGTCACGCTCGCTACGCTGCTTGGCGGCTGCGGGCTGACCTCATCACAGTCCACCGCGAGCACGGGTGGCCACGCCGCGCCAGGCGGTTCGGCGACGCGGAGCACGTCAAGCAGCCTCGCCTATGACATGTCCGGGCTGCTGGACCCCAGCTCAGGGAAGTTCCTGGGGATCGAGGCCAACGGCGCGCCCGACTCTCTGGCCCCGCTCAGTGAGTTCGCCGCCAATACGGGCAGGAAGCCCAACCTTGTCGGCCAGTATGTCGCCTGGGGCAACTCTTTCGACACCGGCGCCGTCACCAAGGCCTGGTCGTACGGCGCCCTGTACTACATGGCGTGGGAGCCGCTCACCACCAGCGTGCAGGCTATCGCGGATGGTCGCAGTGACGCCTACATCACCCAGTTCGCCAAGGCGGTGCGCGCGCTCAACCTGCCCATTGCGCTCAGCTTCGGGCATGAGATGAACGGCAACTGGTACCCGTGGGGGACCCCACAGACCACGCCCGCTGAATTTGTGGCCGCGTGGCGGCATATCCACAACCTGTTCACACAGGCCGGTGCTAGCAACGTAATCTGGGTGTGGAATCCCAACATCATATATCCCATGCCCCAGGTCCAGCTCAAGCCATACTGGCCCGGGGATGCCTATGTCGACTGGGTCGGCATCACAGGCTACTTCGCCACAACGGGACCGCACACCTACGCGACCCTGTACAAGCCCACGATCACGGAGATCAGGAAGTTTACAGCCAAGCCGTTCATCATTGCAGAAACCGCGGTCGAAACCGGTCCGGCGGAAGTGGCGTGCACGGACCAGCTCGTCAAGACGGTGACTCGCTATTCCGACGTGCTTGGTTTCATGTGGTTCGACTACAACAAGGCTGGCGTCGACTGGCGCGTCGAGTCACGGCCGATCCTGCGGGCCGCGATCGCCAGTGACATCGAGGGGCTTCAACTCATTGACCCGAAGAAATGAGCAAGCGACCGCAGAACCCGGCACCAGCTGGGCGGCCCGGGCCAGCGCGGCGCAACGGCACACCGGAACCGTACCGCCGGCCTGCTCGCCGCCCGATGCCGAGACTGTGATGCTCCCCTCGCTCACAGCCGGCCCAGACGCCATACGCGACCTTGACCCTCGTTATCCCCCCGTGACCGACACCCCGGCCAAGGACGACCCGGCCAAGGATGACCCGGCCAAGGACGACCCGGCCAAGGGCACACGGGTGCTCGTCATGCCGCGGGGCAGGCACAGCGCAGGCCCCGTTCGGTTCGGTGGGCCAAGCCGCCGCCGGACGTGGGTAAGCCGCGCCGTGCTGCTGTCCATCCTGTGCGTCCAGGCGGCACTCTCGCTGCGGATGCAGAACACCGCGTTCGAGGATGAGGCACTGTACCTCTACACCGGCCATCTTGAAATTGCCCATTGGCTGCACGGGGCTGCGCTTCAGGGTAATTACTCTTCGTACTTCTCAGGCGCTCCCGTCCTCTATCCGGTGCTCGGTGCTGCCGCCGACGGCCTTGGTGGGCTTGCGGCCGCCAGAGTGGTAAGCCTCGTCGCGATGCTGACGACCACCGCGTTGCTCTACTCCCTTACCCGCCGACTCTTCAATGAGCGCGTGGGCCTTTGTGCGGCCGTCATCTTCTCGGTTACCGAGTCGGCCATCTTCCTCGGGCACCTGGCGACATATGACGCTCCCGCGCTCTGCCTGATCGCCCTTGCCTCGTGGATCACCGTCCGGACTGCGGCGTTCCAATGGCCGGTGTACCTGCTCGCGGCGCCTTTGGTAGCACTCGCAGTCGCGGCAAAGTACGCCGCATTGCTGTTCGTTCCCGCCATCGTTGTGCTCTGCGGCGTCGCCGCATGGCCGGAACGCGGGCGCCGTGCCCTGATACCCCCGGTTGCACTCACGGCCCTCACAGCCGGCCTGCTCGGCGGTGCCCTTCTTCTCGCCGGCCCGGCCAACACCCACGCGCTCGAGAGCACCACCACGGCCAGGGTTCAGGGCACCACCCGGGCGATCGTCTTGCTTCGGGACTGCCTCCTGTGGGGAGGCCTGCCTTTCGCGCTTGCGCTGATCGGCGCCGTGGCCTATGCGATCCGACCGCGTACCGAGCCTGGAGAGGAGATCGCACCTCCGGGCGGCAGGTTCAGGCGGACGGCACTTGGCGTCGTCCTGACCGGAACAGCGCTGCTTGCACCGGCTGACCAGATCCACCTTCATACCTACGTGTCGCTGCAGAAACACATCGGGTTCGGCTTGTTCTTCGCCGCTCCCATGGCCGGGCTCGGTCTGGCGCGGATCGTCGGCGACCACTTCCGCCGTGCGCAGGTAGGTATCGCGATCTGGGGCGCCGCGCTCCTGCTCGGCATGGTGCAGGCTGACGAGCTTTTCATGGCGTGGCCCAACTCCAGCCTGCTCGTCCAGGAGATGACCCGCTACCTCAAGCCCGGCGCGCACTACCTGGTAGAGGCGGACGAAGTGCCCATCTACTATCTGCGGCGGGACCGTGACGCCCAGCCTGGCCAGTTCACGTCCACGTACGTGATCAGCTACACCAATAAGGAGGGGCGGACTCTGACAGGTCCCACCGGATTCGCGGCCGCGGTCAAGGCCGGGTATTTCCGCATGGTCGCGTATGACGGCACTATCACCCCCGCCGTGGACAAGGTGCTGGCGCGGACCCTGGAAGCGGACTCGTCGTACCGGCTGGTCGCGACGATTCCGGAGACTGACTCCTTTGGCAGCGGCACGTGCTACGTCTGGGCCAGACGCTGAGCACTCAGCTGAGCGCGCACCTGCCGTACCGCTCATCAGCGCCGCCGCTTCCATCCCGTGAGCCGCACTGCGAACCGTGGCAGCCGGGAACGCGCGGGCCAGCGTTGCCGAGGCAAGGTCAACGGCGCTGTGAGTGCGGCGTCGTGAGCCAGCCGCCCGCGCTGAGCAGGCTCAGCACCGCGGTGACCGCGTCCTGGCGCGTCAGCACCGAGGTATCGATCACCAGGTCGGCGTCTGCAGGATCCTCGTACGGATCCGAGATGCCCGTGAAACCCGTGATCGCACCGGCCCGTGCCTTAGCGTAGAGGCCTTTGCGATCGCGGCCCTCGCACGCTTCGAGAGGTGTCGCCACGTGGACGAGCAAAAAGTCTCCTGTCTGCCTGACCATGTCGCGCACCTGCGCCCTGGCCGCCGCGTAGGGCGCTATGGGCGCGCAGATCGCCACGCCTCCGTGACGCGCGATCTCGGCGGCCACGTAGCCGATCCGCGCGATGTTGAGATCCCGGTCGGCACGGGAGAAGCTCAGCCCGGCGGAAAGCAGCCGCCTGACCTGATCGCCGTCGAGCAGCGATACGGTGCGGTCGCCGCGTTCCGCGAGGGCGTCGGCAACGTCGCGGGCGACGGTGGACTTGCCCGCACCTGAGAGCCCGGTGAAGAAGAGGACGAGCCCGCGCTCGTGCCGCGGTGGCCGCGCCACGAGGAGCTCGCGCGCCACAGGTGCCGGGGTGAACCACTCCGGGATCTCATCGCCACGTTCGAGCATGCCGGTGAGCTCGGCAAGGCTCAGCGCCTCCCGCCGCGCGGGTGGTTCGATCCGCGCTGCGGGCCGCCACACCGCGGCCGCCAAGTCGAATGCCCATGCTCCCGGCGTGACGAGCGGTATCGGCGACCCCGGCAGGCTGGCGACGGTCGCGTCGGCGCTGCCCGTTTCCCTGGCCGCCGCAGCCGTGGCCGGCACAGCCCGCGCAGCTGGCGGCACAGCCGGCACAGCTGGCGGCACAGCCGGCACAGCCATGCCGTCCGTCAGGGGCTCCGGCGCGAACAGGTGCGTTGCCCCGTACGCGGCTGCAACGAGAGCCCGCGCGAGTACTTCCTCCCGTGTACCTTCCTGCCCACGGGGGGCGAGCGGAACGGGGACAATCAGCGTGTCCGCAGGCAGTTGAGGGAGCGCGGCGAGCATCGCCCGGACGAGGGACTCCGGCCGCGTCACAAGCTCTGCGGGTCCGGCGACCAGGGGCAACACCAGCAGCCTGGCCCGCATAGTGCCGGCCAGACTGCTGAGCTGGCCGAGCTCGCGCCTGTGCAGCGGCGCACGGGTTACACAGGCGAGCACCGGGTTGTGCGTCACCTGGCCGTGTGGCACCAGGCCAGGCGGCGCCGGGTTGCCAGGGACCGGGTTCCGCGCCGGGCCAGGTGTCACCGGGCCCCGCGTCACGGGGGTGGGCGTCACCGGGCCGGGTGTCGCGGGAGTCGGGTTTGGCGACAGCGCGCCGGGCGGACCGCAGACGGCCGCGCCCAGGTCAGCCCGCAGTTCAGCCTGCGTTTGCTCAGGTCCCAGCCGCAGCCGGCGGAACGGCCCATGCTCGGGTTCTCGGAGCGCACGGACGGGCCCGGCGATCCTGACCGATTCTGCAGGGCCTGCCTGGATTCGCTCGGTGATCTCAAGCACGGCGAGCGGCGCGCCCTCTGGATCCTCGAGGACGAGCATGCCCGCATCCGGCGGCAGCGCATCGGCGGGTACGTCCAGGGTGACAGGGAATGGGAAGGGCCTGCCGTCGGCGAGTCTGCCATGACGTGCCACGGCACGTGCGTCGGCATCGCACATGAACCCGCTCAGCGGCTCGAACGCGCCACAGAGCAGGAGTTCCAGGTCCGCAAGCTGGAACTCGTCAGGCGCCCAGGACGGCCACCCCGCCAGGTCGGCCGGGAGTGCGGCCGCTAGCGCGGTCATCTCGGTATCCAGCGGCCGGGGCAACATGGATCCGGCACGGTATTCTCCGCTCGACTCTCCGCTCGGGTTGGCATGCCCTGTCCTGGGTTTGTTGGGTGATCCGGGTGATTGCCGGTGATTGCCCCGTGCGTTCCAGGCCCGCTTTCCGGGCCGAACCAGCGCGAAGCCGCGATTATGCCCGTCCAGGTTACGGGAGCTTGCCACCGTGGGCCAGCTGACGCGGAGCGGTCACAGAGGCCGGCCGGTCAGGCCGGATGGGCCTTGGCGTCGGCCTCGGTGATGGCCAGCGCCAGTAGGCGCACGGGTCAGGCTCCCCGATCATGGAATCGGCAGGACACGGGCGAACCGGTCTTCCGGCCTGCGCAGGACGAACAGGAGCTCGTCGTGTTCGTCGGTGTACCTCCCGCGCGACACGTGTGCGACAAGCCGCCGCGCGGCGCGGAGGGCCCGCCACCACGCGCCCGCACCGGTGAGATCCCTGCGCGTGGCGTGGCGCTCCGCTATGACGAGGCCCCGAAGCAGCGCGTACCCCTGGATTCCAGGGCCGGATACGATCTCCTCGTAAACCGCGGGATATGGCCCTGGCTCGCCGGGCCGCAGTCGCTGCCAGGCGAGTTCGCGTGCCCGTCCGGGCAGAGTCCCGGCGAACCGGTCGACGAAACCCGCGGCACATTCCCTGTCGGCCGTGCGAAGCAGGAGCACGCCGCCCGGTTTCAGCGCTGCGACGAACCGGTCGAGGACCAGTTCGACGTGCCATATCCGCTCCAAGAGGCCGGCGCAGTGCACGATGTCGTACGAGCGTGGCGGAAGCGGAACGGTCCGCAGGTCGCCGAGCGTGAATGACTGCAGGTCGGCGCGTGCAGCGGTGACCTCCCTGGTGAGCGGATGGTCGTGATCGACCCCGATGACGCGGATGTCGACCCCGGCCGCGCGCAGCCGCTCCACGCCAAGGTCGCCGGCGAGGCGGCCGCACCCGGCTTCGAGCAGGGCGACTTGGCTGCCTTCGCGGCGATGGGCGTAGTCGTGCACCGCCCGGACGAACATCCCGGCGGTGTCCGGGCTCTCGCCCCGCACCTCTGGGCCTTCCACAGGCGCCGGATCCTCACCAATGCGAGTCACGAGCTCATAGAGTAGCGAATCGAATACGAGTCGTGGTAAAGGCGCGCCCACATCAACGCCCGATCTTCCCCGCCGTCGTGCGCGACCTGTGCGCTCCGTGCGCGGCCGTGCCGCCGTCCGCTCCGTGCGCCGCCGTGCCGCGCCGCCGCGTTCCGGGCGGCCATGTTGCCGGGTAGTGTCGGGTCACCCCGCGGCACGCTCTAAGCTTGAGCCAACCCTCCGTGCCGCCTGGGACCGGGGATTTTTGGGCTGCCTGAAAACGACATTATGAGCCTTGCCGGACTTCTCGGCGTCATCGCCGACGACCCTGAGCTTCGCCGCGCCCTCGAATATGCGCGCGGTGCGGGCGGGATGCTTGACGATGCCCGCGAGGCGGGCGCCGACCTTGTCGCGCCTGCCGCGCTACGGCCGTTCATCGCGGCCGCGCTTGCGCTCCCTGACAGCCTTGACGGCGGAGGCGCACGTGACGGCGGAGGCGCACGTGACGGGGCAGGCGCACGTGACGGGGCAGGCGCACGTGACGGGGCAGGCGCACGTGACGGGGCAGGCGCACGTGACGGCGCAGGCGCCTTGTACGCAGGTGCGGTGGGCGCTACCGACGACAACACAGGGGCGCGTTTCGTCCTCGCCGTCACTGCCACGGGCCGTGAGGCCGAGGACCTGACCGCCGCCCTGACCTCGTTGCTGCCGTCGCAGGCGGTGGCGTGCTTCCCCGCATGGGAGACCCTCCCTCACGAACGGCTCTCGCCACGCTCTGACACAGTCGGCCAGCGGCTCGCCGTGCTTCGCAGGCTCGCGCACCCGGATCCCGCCGACCCTGCGGCGGGACCGCTCCAGGTCGTCGTCGCACCGGTTCGCAGCCTCTTGCAGCCCATTGTGGCCGGGCTCGGCGATATCGAGCCGATCCGGCTTCGGCCAGGAGACGAAGCCGACCTCGATGAGGTGCTCACCAGCCTCGTCGAGGCTGGCTACACGCGCGGGGACCTGGTCGAGAACCGCGGCGACATCGCCGTCCGCGGCGGAATCCTTGACGTCTTCCCGCCCATCGAGGAACATCCGCTGCGGATCGAGTTCTTCGGCGACACGGTGGAAGAGATCCGGTACTTCAAGGTCGCCGATCAGCGCAGCCTGGAGGCGGCGGCCGACGGGTTGTGGGCGCCGCCATGCCGCGAACTGCTCCTCACGCCAGCGGTCCGCGATGCGGCCAAACGGCTGGCCACCGAGCATCCCGGTCTTGCCGACGTACTCGGCAAACTGGCCGACGGCATCGGCGTCGAAGGCATGGAGGCGTTCGCGCCGGCGCTCGCCGAGCGGATGGAACTGCTGCTCGACCACGTTCCTGCGGGTGGCCGCGTGCTCGCCTGCGATCCGGAACGCATCCGTACCCGCGGCACCGAGCTCGTCAGGACCAGCCAGGAGTTCCTCGAGGCGTCCTGGGTGAACGCGGCCGCGGGCGGGCGGGCGCCGATCGATCTCGGCGGCGCGTCCTTCAGGCCCATCGAGGAGATCAGCGCCGCTGCCGACGCGCTCGGTCTTGCGTGGTGGACGCTCACTCCGTTCGGTATCGACCGGCCGGACGTCGGTGGCCAGGGCGGGCACGGCGCCTCACCAGGGGCCCCCGGGGACGCCGGCCCGGAAGGAACCCCCCGCGAGGACGCCGGTCCGGGTGGCACCCCCCTCCGCGCCGGCGACACTCCGCGTGAGCCGTTCAGGATAAATGCGACACCCGCCGAGGCCTACCGCGGCGACACCGACCGTGCGCTTCGCGACGTGCGGGGCTGGCTCTCTGATGGCTGGCGGGTCGTGCTTGTGACGGAGGGCCACGGGCCGGCGCAGCGGCTCGCGGAACTGCTCCGCGACGGGGGTCTCGGTGCGAGGCTCGCGGAGCTCGCAGATCCCGCGGAGCCGCCCGAGCAGGGCGTACCTTACGTGGCAACCGGGCTCGTCGAGCACGGTTTCTTCTGGCCGGGCGTGCGGACGGCGCTGCTCACAGAGAGCGACCTCGCGGGCCAGCGGGCGAGCACGAAGGACATGCGGCGGCTTCCAGCCAGGCGCAGGGGCGGGATCGATCCGCTGCGGTTGCGCCCGGGCGACTACGTCGTACACGAGCAGCACGGGGTCGGCCGTTATGTCGAGATGACGAGCCGCACCACCCGCGGCGCCACCCGCGAGTACGTGGTCATCGAGTACGCGCCGGGCAAGCGAGGTCACCCGCCCGACAGGCTCTATGTGCCCACCGACCAGCTTGACGAGGTCACCAGGTATGTCGGCGGTGAGGCGCCAACGCTGCACAGGCTCGGCGGCGCGGACTGGGCGAAGACGAAGGGGCGTGCGCGCAAGGCTGTCCGCCAGATCGCGGGTGAGCTGGTCAGGCTGTACTCGGCGCGCACCGCGTCCCCCGGGCACGCGTTCGGCGTGGACACCCCGTGGCAACGTGAGCTTGAGGACGCCTTCCCTTATGTGGAGACGCCTGACCAGCTCGCAGCCATCGAAGAGGTCAAGCGCGACATGGAGCTGCAGGTCCCGATGGACCGGCTGATCAGCGGTGACGTCGGCTACGGCAAGACCGAGATCGCGGTGCGCGCAGCCTTCAAGGCAGTGCAGGACGGCATGCAGGTGGCAGTGCTCGTCCCCACGACACTGCTGGTACAGCAGCACCTGTCCACGTTCACAGAACGCTATGCGCCCTTCCCTGTCGTGGTGCGGCCGCTCTCGCGTTTCCAGAGCGACGCCGAGAGCGCGAGCACGCTGCGGGGGCTCGCGGACGGCTCCGTGGACGTCGTAATAGGCACGCACCGGCTGCTCTCGCCAGAGACCAGGTTCAAGCGGCTTGGCCTGGTGGTGATCGACGAGGAGCAGCGTTTCGGCGTCGAGCACAAGGAGTACCTGAAGCGGCTGCGGACCGAGGTAGACGTGCTCGCGATGTCCGCGACCCCGATCCCCCGCACCCTCGAGATGGGCGTGGCGGGGATTCGTGAGATGTCCACCATCCTCACACCGCCCGAGGAACGGCACCCGGTGCTCACCTTCGTCGGGTCTTATGACGAGAAGCAGATCGGGGCGGCCATCCGCCGTGAGCTGATGCGCGATGGCCAGGTGTTCTTCGTGCACAACCGGGTGGCGAGCATCGACAAGGTGGCGGCCCGGGTGGCGGCGCTCGTGCCAGAGGCGCGGGTGGCATCCGCGCACGGCCAGATGAACGAGCGCGCCCTTGAGCAGATCATGGTCGACTTCTGGGAGAAGAACTACGACGTGCTCGTGGCCACCACGATCGTGGAGTCCGGGCTGGACATCCCGAACGCCAACACGCTCATCGTGGACCGCGCGGACGTATACGGGCTCTCCCAGCTGCACCAGCTGCGGGGACGGGTCGGGCGCGGGCGCGAGCGCGCCTACTCGTACTTCCTCTACCCGCCGGAGAAACCGCTTACCGAGACGGCACACGAGCGGCTCGCGACGATCGCCCAGCACACCGAGATGGGCGCAGGCATGTATGTGGCCATGAAAGACCTGGAGATCCGCGGCGCGGGCAACCTGCTTGGCGGCGAGCAGTCAGGGCACATCGCCGGGGTCGGCTTCGACCTGTACGTCCGGATGATCGGCGAGGCGGTCCGCGAGCTGAAGGGCGACGGCCCGGCCGAGCGGCCGGAGGTCCGGGTGGAGCTGCCTGTGAACGCGCACATCCCGCATGACTACATCAGCGGGGAGCGGCTGCGGCTCGAGGCCTACACGCGGATCGCCGCGATCGACTCCGACGACGGGATCGCCGCGGTGCGCGAGGAGCTGACCGACAGGTTTGGCACACCTCCCGAGCCGGTCGAGAACTTGCTCGACGTCGCGCGGCTACGCTCGCGTGCTCGCCGCGTCGGGCTCACCGACATCGCGTTGCAGGGCAGCTACCTGCGATTTGCCCCAGTCTCGCTGCCCGAGTCACGGCAGGTCCGTGCCCAGCGGCTGTACCCGAAGACCGTGCTCAAACCTCAGGTGCGTACCATGCTCGTACCGGTGCCGAAGACCGCGGTCGTGGGCGGCAGGCCGCTGCGTGACGCGGAGCTGCTCGCATGGTGCGGCGAACTCGTCAGGGCGGTATTCGATGGAGCTGAACAGTGATGGCGCCACCACCGCTGCGCCGGACGGACCGGACGGCGCGGGGTGACCGCCCCGCTGTGCGATCGAGGAAGGACGTCGCCGTGTCCCGCACCGCGATCAGGAGTGCCGGGGCGGTCGCCGCGCTGGCCGCGCTCGTCTCGCTCACGGGATGCGGCCCGATCCTATTGGGCGCGGCGGCGATCCTCGGCACGGAGCGGATCTCGACAGCGGCGCTGTCGAGTAACGTCGCATCGCTGAACAACGTGTACCAAGCGAACCCGTCACTGCAGAGCCAGGTGCGGTACACGCAGGCCGATATGCCGCGGCTGGTGCTCATGTGGCTGGTGCGGTTCCGCGTCATCGACACCATCGCACAGCGCAACGGCGTGCAGGTGACGCCGGCCGAAGCGCAGCAGGGGCTCGTCCAGGCTGCCGCGCAGATCGAGCAGCAGACCGGCTCTGCCATCACCCCGGCGCAGTTCGCCGTGTTCAACGCCCTGCCGCCGAACCTCACGGACCAGTACGGGCGCTACGAGGCGACCATCGAGAAGCTGGCCGTTCAGTTCACCGGTGCGAAGAGCGCGTCCTCGCTGACCCCGGCTCAGCAGCAGCAGTTCTCCGCCCGGATCAGTGCGGAGGTTGCCGCGACCATCAAGCGCCTCGGTATCAAGATCAATCCACAGTATGGGCGACTCGACGCGTCGCAGCTTACCGTCAACGCGCCACAGAACGAGCTGACGGGCAGGCTGCCGCCCTCGGGACAACTCAGCAGTCCCGGGCCTGACCAGCGTGGCGGGATCGATCGCCGGCTATCAGCCGGCCGACTGGCAGGCGGGCAGTCGGCTTGCGGATAGCCGGCGTGCGGATACGCCGGCTGATCGTCCTTTGCACCACCCCCCGGGTAGCGCCCGGCCTGCTGAGCCTTCCGGCATGGGAGGTGCTTCGCGCAGCGGGCAAGGTCCTTGTCGGATCGTCCGATCATCCGCAGTTGGCAGCGCTTGATCGGGCCGGAATACCGTGGGAACTCGCCCAAGCGGAAGCCGCTGCCGCCAGGGCCGGGCGGCTGGTCGCCCTAGCCCGCGCCGGCGCCGCGCCGGTTGTGTGGCTCGCCGCGCACACGGGCGAGGATGACTTGCTGACCGCTATCGGGGAGACCGGTGTCGAGGCGGCGGTGCTCCACGGCGCGCACGGCCTTCCGGGCAGCCATCTGCTCGACCTCGTAGCCACCATGGACGTGCTTCGCACAGGCTGCCCCTGGGACGCCAAACAGACTCATCGCTCACTCGCGCCGCACCTGATCGAGGAGTCGTACGAGGCGCTTGAGGCGCTGGAGGCCGGCGACACACAGGCGCTGCGGGACGAACTCGGCGACGTCCTCCTCCAGGTGGTATTTCACGCCCGGATTGCGGCCGAGCGCACCGGCGGCACCGGTTTCACGATCGACGACGTGGCCGATGGGATCGTGGGCAAGCTCGTGCGCAGGCACCCCCATGTGTTCGGGGACGTGCGAGTAACCGGTTCTGATGAGGTGCGGGCCAACTGGGCGGCGATCAAGGCCGCGGAACGGGAGGAGAAGCACGGAAAGCCCGGTTCTGCGCTCGACGGCGTTCCTTTCGGCCAGCCCGGCCTTGTCGCTGGCGGCACAACTGCAGGGCCGGGCCGCGGAGGCGGGCGCTCCCGCGGACCGCACAGGTCTGGACGCCGTCTCGTCGCCTTCCGCCCGTGCCGCCTCCCCGTCCGGTGCCGACCGTGCCGCCTCCCCGTCCGGTGTCGACCGTGCCGCCTTCTCGTCCGGTGTCGACACAGGGGACGAGCTTGGCGCGAGGCTCTTCGCTCTGGTGGCGGAGGCCCGCGCCGCCGGGCTCGACCCAGAGCTCGAGCTGCGTGCCGCCGCGCGCAGGTTCGCTGATCGCGTCCGCGCGTGGGAGCAGGCGAACACGCCGGAAGTCCACTAGGCTCCAATGCGGACATGTTGGCCTTCATCCGCGACAGCTACCAACCCGCCAAGGAGCGTCATGGCGTGCATCGATGCCATCCATGCCAGGCAGATCCTCGACTCGAGGGGCAACCCCACCGTCGAGGTCGAGGTCCTGCTCGACGACGGCTCGCTGGGCCGTTTCGGCGTGCCAAGCGGCGCGTCCACCGGCGCGGCAGAGGCGGTTGAGCTGCGCGATGGCGGGAGCGAATACGGCGGCAAGAGCGTTCACGGCGCCGTCACGACTGTGATCGACATGATCCAGCCCGAACTGATCGGCCACGACGCCGACGATCAGCGGATCATCGATCAGATAATGATCGACATGGATGGCACGCCGAACAAGGCGCGGCTCGGCGCCAACGCGATTGTCGGCGTGAGCCTGGCCGTCGCCAGGGCCGCCGCGGACGCCGCTGACCTTCCGCTGTTCCGTTACCTCGGCGGGCCGGGTGCGCACTTGCTGCCAAACCCGATGTTCAACGTCCTCAACGGAGGGGCGCACGCCGACACGAACGTCGACATCCAGGAATTCATGATCGTGCCGATCGGCGCGCCGACATTCGGAGAAGCGCTCCGCTGGGGCGCCGAGACCTACCACACGCTGAAGTCCGTGCTCAAGCAGCATGGCCTGAACACGGGTGTCGGGGACGAGGGCGGCTTCGCGCCGGATCTGGAGCACAACAGGGCCGCGCTCGACCTGCTCACCGAGGCCATCGGCAGGGCGGGATTCACTCCTGGCAGCGACATCGCGCTCGCGCTTGACTCGGCGGCCACCTCGTTCTACACGGAGGGCGCGTATGTCTTCGAGGGGCAGCGGCGCAGCGCGGAGGATATGACGCAGATCTACGCCGGTTGGCTGGACGCGTATCCGATCGTCTCGCTCGAGGATCCGCTTGCCGAGGACGACTGGCCCGGCTGGCGGGAGCTGACGGCGGCGATCGGCGAGAGGGTGCAAGTGGTCGGCGACGATATCTTCGTTACTAATCCCGAACGGCTGCGCAGGGGTGTCGAGGAGAAGGTGGCGAACGCGCTCCTTGTCAAGGTCAACCAGATCGGCACCCTTACCGAGACGCTCGACGCGTCGGAATTCGCTCACCGCAGCGGCTACCGGTGCAAGATCGAGCCACCGGTCAGGGGAGACCGAGGACACCACGATCGCGGACCTCGCGGTGGCTATCGGCTGTGGTCAGCTCAAGACCGGCGCACCTGCCAGGTCGGAGCGCGTCGCCAAGTACAATCAGCTGCTGCGGATCGAGGAAATGCTTGACGATGCGGCTGCCTATGCGGGCGCCGGCGCGTTCCCGCGGTTCGCGCCGGAGGGCTGAACAGGCATCCATGGTGGTCGGCTGATGGCGCAGGAGGAGGGCGGCGGCGCGGTCCCGCCGAGCGGCGGCGGCGGTGACGGCGGTGATGGCGCGGCTGCTCGTCCCGCCGGGCGCGGTCGGCCGCGGCTGACCAGCCGAGCCGCGGTTCTCGCGGTCGTGATGTGTGCGATCGCCTTGAGCCTCGCCTATCCGGTGCGCGAGTACATCGCGCAGCACCGTCAGGTCGACCAGCTCGAAGCACAGTACAAGACGGAAGAGGCGCAGGTGCGCGGCCTCGAAGCCGAGCAGCAGCGCCTGAACGACCCGACGTACATCGAGGATCAGGCGCGGGCCAGGCTGAACATGTGCATGCCGGACGAGACCTGCTACGTGATCATCAATGGCCACACAGGCAGCGGCCTGCCGCAGCCGCCAAGGGCGCGGCGCGGCGCCTGGTACGTGACCTTGTGGAAGTCCGTCGAGCAGGCAGACCACCAGGCGCCGAAGTGACCGTCGCGGAGACGGACACCGCGCTGATCGCCGCGCAGCTTGGCCGCAGGCCCCGCGGCGTGCGCGAGATCGCCTGCCGTTGCCCCTGCGGTCTGCCCTGTGTGATCGAGACGGCGCCGCGCCTGGACGATGGCACGCCGTTCCCTACGCTCTACTACCTCACGTGCCCGAAGGCGGCCGCCGCGATCGGCACCCTCGAAGCCAGCGGTGAGATGAAGCGGATGACCGATCGGCTGACATCGGATTCCGGCCTGCGTCGGGCATATCAGGCCGCGCACAGCGATTACCTCGCGAGGCGCGACGCCGCCGCGCGCGCCGCCGGGCTGGACCGGTTGCCGCCCGGCACACAGAGTGCTGGCGGCATGCCCGACCGGGTCAAGTGCCTGCACGCGCTGGCCGCGCACGAACTCGCCGTGCCCGGGATAAATCCGTTCGGGCGGGAGGCGCTTGCGACGATCTGCGATTGGTGGCTCGCCGGGCCGTGTGTGGCCGCCGCGGATGAGAATGGCACAACGGGTACTGGCGCGGCTGACAACGCTGGAGGGACCGGTACGGGCGTGGCGGACAGGGCTAGCGGGAACGGTAACGATGCGGCGGACAACGCTGGCGGGAACGGCACGGGCGCGGCGGCGGGATCATGACGCGGGTTGCGGCGCTCGACTGCGGTACGAACTCCCTGCGGCTGCTCGTGGCGGATATCGAGCCCGCCCGTAGCGAACTGGCCGACGTCGTCAGGCAGATGGAGATCGTGCGGCTCGGCGAGGGGGTGGACCGCACCGGACGGCTCGCGGCAGCGGCGCTCGGCAGGACATTCGAGGCGCTGCGGCGGTATGCCGAGACCATCGCGGCAACCGGGGCTGGCCCGGTGCGCATGGTGGCGACGAGTGCGACCCGCGACGCGGCCAACGCCGCCGAGTTCACCAGCGGCGTGCGCGCGATCCTTGGCATCGAGCCGGAGGTTATCAGCGGGGCCGAGGAGGCGGCGCTGTCGTTCGCTGGCGCCACCGCCGAGCTGGCGGCAGCCGGTCCGCCGGGCCCGTACCTCGTCGTTGACATCGGCGGTGGCTCGACCGAGTTCGTGCTTGGCGCGCAGGGAGCGCCTGGCGCGCTTGGCGCGACGGGCGCGTCTAAGGGGCAGGCTGGGCAGGGCGCACCGGCTGGGCAGAGCGCACCGGCTGGGCAGAGCGCACCGGCTGGGCAGGGCGCACCGGCTGGCGCTTGCGATGGGCAAATCGTCGCCTCGGCCTCCGTGGACATCGGATGTGTCCGCATCACCGAGCGTCACCTGCACGGCGATCCTCCGTACCCGGCTGAGGTCGCGGCCGCTAGATCGGATATTGACGCCGCTCTCGATGTCGTGGCCCGCAAGGTGCCAGGCGCGGGCGAGGCCACGCTTGTTGGGCTGGCTGGATCGGTCACCACGGTCGCGGGCATCGCGCTCGGCCTACAGGCCTACGATGCGTCGGCCACTCACCGAGCGCGGATCACGGCTGGCCAGGTGCATGCGGTGACCGGGCAGCTACTCGCGCAAAGCCACGCGCAGCGGGCCGCGATCGGTGTCATGCATCCAGGCCGGGTGGATGTGATCGGCGCCGGAGCGCTGATCCTCGACCGCGTCATGGCCCTGTTCGGCTTCCGCGACGTCCTGGTCAGCGAGCACGACATCCTGGACGGCATCGCGCGGTCGCTCGCATCGGCGGGGGACACCCGCGCGGATGGCTGACGCGGACGGGGCATCGAGTCAGACGGGTGACGCGGACGGGACATCGAGCCAGACGGGTGACGCGGACGGGACATCGAGCCAGACGGGTGACGCGGACGGGACATCGAGCCAGACGGGTGACGCGGACGGGACATCGAGCCAGACGGGTGACGCGGACGGGACATCGAGCCAGACGGGTGACGCGGACGGGACATCGGACCAGACGGCAAATGCCGGCGGGGCGTCGGGCGAGGCGGCTGGGGCGGGCGCAGAGCCGGATCGGATGGCCGGCGCGGAAGGAACGGCTGTGCCACCGGGCAGTGGCTGGCCAGATGACCCGGCGACCACGGCGACCCCGGTCGCCCACAGCGCCGACGAGGTGGGCGAGCTTGCCCGCAGCGCGGCCACGATGGCCGAGTTGGCCGCGCGCCAGTCGGTCTGCCGCGCCTGCCCGCGCCTGGTCAGCTGGCGGGAGCAGACCGCGGCGGTCAAGCGCCGATCGCTGCGGGCCGAGCGTTACTGGGCCGGCCGGTGCCTGGCTGGGGCGACGAGCGGCCGGGGGTGCTGATCATCGGGTTGGCACCCGCCGCGCATGGGGGCAACCGGACGGGCCGGATCTTCACCGGCGACCGCAGCGGCGACTGGCTGTTCGGCTCACTCCACAGGTGCGGGCTCGCGGCCCAGGCGCAGAGCGTGGCGGCCGGCGATGGTCAGCGCCTGCTCGGTACGCGGTTGGCCGCGGCGGTCCGCTGCGCACCTCCGGCGAACCGGCCGTCACCGCAGGAGCGTGACACCTGCTCGCCGTGGCTCGCCGCGGAGATTGCACACATCGCGGACTGCGTGCGGGTGATCGTCGCGCTTGGCGGGTTCGCCTGGCAGGCGTCCTGGCCAACGCTTCGCGCCGCTGGCTTTGTGCTGCCACGGCCGCGCCCGCCGTTCAGGCACGGTGGCGAGGTCAGGCTCACGGTGGGTGGGGCGGACCGGACGGTGCTTCTCATCGGCTGCTACCACCCCAGCCAGCAGAACACGTTCACCGGCCGCGTGACCCACGACATGCTCGACAGCGTTTTCCTGCGGGCCAGGGAGGTCGCATTCCCCTGACCGGGCGCCGCCAGGGAACCTGAGTTTCCGGGTCCAGGACCGGGGACCTTGATCCGGCGGGAACGCAGTGTCTAGTGGGGTGAGTGGGACCGGTGTGCCTGGCTGGACAGAGGTGCGTTCAGCATCCTGTGTGTGGAGCCTCAAACGGGCTGGGTCAGGCACCACGATCATGAAAGCCGGGGCCCGCGGACCCCGCGGTGAGGTTAATCACAGGGCTTCCCGAAGCTTGTGAAATTTTTCACGAGCACCAGGTGTTCGCGATCGTGGGTGGATGTCGACCGCAGACGAGGAAGGGCTGAACGAATGACTGACGCCGACCGGAACTTCCTGCTCGAGTCCAATCCCGCGCTGCCACGGATCCTGATCCTCGGCGGAGGCTATGTCGGGATGTGCACGGCGCTCCGCCTGCGGCGGAAGCTGCGCAAGGGAGAGGCCGAAATAAGCATCATCGACCCCAAGTCCTACATGACCTACCAGCCCTTCCTCTCGGAGGCGGCCGCGGGCAACCTGGCGGAGCGGCACGTGGTCGCTCCGCTGCGCCAAATCCTTCGCGGTGTTCAGGTGCTTAACGGCAGCGTGACAGCGATCTCGCACGCCGGTCGGTATGTTGACTTCCAGGCGGTTGCGGGCGAATCGCGGCGGATCACTTACGACATCCTCGTCGTTGCGCTTGGTTCCATCTCGCGGACACTTCCGATCGATGGGCTAGCTGATCACGGAATCGGTTTCAAGACCGTCGGTGAGGCGATTTACCTGCGCAATCACGTCCTTACGCAGCTGGATATCGCCGCCTCGACGCAAGATCCGCATGTGCGCCGCATGGCGTTGTCTTTTGTGTTCGTCGGTGCCGGTTTTGCTGGGGTTGAGGCGCTCGCGGAGCTCGAGGACATGGCGCGCGACGCCTGCCGCTATTACGCGGGTATCGAGCCAGGTGACATGCGCTGGATGCTCGTGGAAGCGACCAGGCGCATTCTACCGGAGGTAGGTCCCGAGATGGGACAGCGGGCCCAGGAGGAGCTGCGTTCGCGCGGCATCGACCTCCGGCTCGAGACCAGACTTACATCCGCCGTGGGCGGCCATATCATACTCGACGACGGAACAGAATTCGACGCGAACACCCTGGTCTGGACCGCCGGCGTGAGGGCGCATCCAGTGCTGGCGGAAAGTGACCTGCCCTTGGACTCCAACGGACGCCTCAAGGCGACGGCCGAGCTCACGGTGGCCGGGGTGCCAGGCGTATTCACCGCAGGCGACATCGCCGCAGTCCCGGATCTGACAGCCCCCGACGGTGGGGCTTCGACGATTTGTGCGCCCAACGCCCAGCATGCGCTCCGCCAGGCGCGCACCCTCGCGCTCAACGTCCGCGCCTTCCTGCGCGGGCGGCGACTCAAGCCGTACCGCCACGCCTACGCAGGTTCTGTCGCGAGCCTCGGCCTGCACAGGGGCGTCGCGTCCGTCTACGGCCTGAAGCTCACAGGATGGCCGGCCTGGCTCTTGCACCGCACCTATCACCTGTCGCGCGTGCCCACGCTGAACAGGAAGGTGCGCGTCGTCGCTGACTGGACGCTCGCGCTCCTTTTCCCGCGTGAGATCGTATCCCTCGGTACCGTGGAACGACCACGAGAAGAGTTTGAGCTGGCACTGGCGTCATCGCGACCGGCGCGGCAGGGCGTTGGCGATCATCAGCCCGATTGAATAAAGGCCCTATCCATAAAAATGTGCGAACCCTATCCAATCGTCTAAGAGTCTGCAGTATCAGCACGAGGTATCATCTCTGCGCCCCCGTAGCCCAAGGGAAGAGGCTGGCCCCCTAAAAGGGTCCCCAGTGTCGGTTCGACTCCGACCGGGGGCACGGGCCCTTGCGTGCTTGCCGACCTTCGGTCTGCTGCGGCGATTCTTGGCTCCGTTCCGGGGGGGTGACCCCCCCGGAACTTCCCGGTGCGGGGCTTCGCCCCGCGACTGGCGGGCCCGAGTGGGCCGGGCGGGCTTGCGCCCGGCCGGCGGCGCCGGTTTTCCTGGTGCCAGTCTGGGGCGCGACCCCCCGGGCCCCCGGGATGCGGGCCTTCCGCGCCGCCATGCCCGCGGTGGCGCGCCTGTCGGCTGCTTCCCGACCCCTTTGGGTGGCGGCGCCCGGAGAGTGCGTCTGTGTGTCTGTCAGCCGCTTATGTCCGGCCCGGCCCGGGTGATCGAGATCCGGATGATGACTCGCTTGTCTCGCTCCATCGCGGTACGGTAGTCGGCCCAGTCGGCGTGCTCGCCCGCGACCGCGCGGTAGTAATCGACGAGGAGTTCCATGGCGGAGGGCAGTGAGACAACTTCAGCCGTTCCCTCGACCTGGATCCACTCCCCGAAAAAGCCATCGCTCTGAACGCACAGCGACGCACGCGGGTCGCGGCGCGCGTTCCTCGTCTTGATGGCGGTCTCGCGGGTGCTGATCAGCACCCGCCCTTCCCCGTCGATTGCTGCGAGTACAGGTGACAGCTGGGCCGGCCATCGGCGCGAGTCGTCGCGAGTACTGCCCTGTGATGAGTCCGCAGGAAGTCGCGGGCGCGGTCGAGGTCCACTCATCCACTGTAGAGGCGGATGCGGCGGCGAAATTCATACTCGTGCACGATGGCAGTCGCGTAGCCGTTGGAGAGACCATGCTCGTCAGCTAGCCAGTGCGCACGCTCCTCACAGCGAAGGAACGCGGGGCCTGACTCGAGACTTCTGAACCACTCCCGTAGGTCACGTCCTGTGACGCCAGGGATCCGGGCGATGAGGTTCTTGTGCATCTCCGGAGAGTGGTTCAGAGACAATTGGCACCTCCAGGGTGAACTCCTCTTGGTGCGAGCGTGCACCAGCGCCGGGCACATGACAAGCCCTGGCCTCCAGGTTTCCTGGATACGCCGTGCTAGCCGGGCGCGACGGGCCGTTCCGGAGCGACCGGCGATAGGGCATCACGGACCGGGGACGCCGCGCCTGAGCGGCGCCCGGCCATCGTCGCGCCCGGCCGTCGTCGCGCCCGGGTATCGGGCCCGGGCACCGGGTCTGGGCGTAGCGCCTCAGCGTGGCGCGCCGGCGTCGCGCCACGAATTCCGCCAGCCGGTCCCTTAACTGAGCCGTTCGAAGATCATTGCCATGCCCTGGCCGCCCCCGACGCACATGGTCTCCAGGCCGAACATCTTGTCGTGGAACTGGAGACTGTTGATCAATGTGGTGGCGATGCGCGCGCCGGTCATCCCGAATGGGTGCCCGACGGCGATCGCCCCGCCATTGACGTTGAGCCTGTCCAGGTCGATGCCGAGTTCGGTGTAGCTCGGGATGACCTGGGCGGCGAAAGCCTCGTTGATCTCGACCAGGTCAATGTCGCCGATCGCCATGCCGGCCCTGGCGAGGGCGCGCCCCGACGCCTCGACCGGTCCGAGGCCCATGACCTCCGGCGAAAGCGCGGACACGCCGGTGGAGACGATCCGGGCGAGCGGGGTGATGCCAAGCTCGGCTGCCTTCGTGTCGCTCATTACGATCACGGCGGCGGCACCGTCGTTGAGCGGGCAGCAGTTGCCCGCGGTAACGGTGCCGTCCGGCCGGAATACCGGCTGCAGCGAGGCCACCTTCTCGATCGTTGTTCCGGCCCGCGGGCCGTCGTCCTTGGCGTTGACGGTTCCGTCTGGCATCGTCACCGGGGTGATCTCACGCTGCCAGAACCCATCAGCCAGCGCCTTCTCGGCCAGATTCTGCGACCGGACCCCGAACTCGTCCTGCTCCCTGCGGCTGACCCCACGCAGTCCGGCGACGTTCTCGGCTGTCTGGCCCATGGCGACATAGACGTCCGGGATCGCGCCATCCTCGCGCGGGTCGTGCCAGCCGTCGTCGCCACCCTCCGCCTGCTTCGCGGTCCTTGCCTCCGCGTCGGCGAACAGCGGGTTGCGGGTGTCCGGCCATGAGTCGCTGCTCCCGGCGGCGAGCCGGCTGACGCACTCCACCCCGGCCGAGATGAACGCGTCACCTTCACCGCACTTGATGGCGTGGAATGCCATCCGGGTGGTCTGGAGCGACGACGAGCAGTACCGATTGACTGTCGTCCCAGGTAGGTGATCGTAACCCAGCAGGACCGTCACCACCCGGGCCATGTTGAAGCCCTGTTCGCCGCCTGGAAGACCACAGCCAAGCATGAGGTCGTCGATGTCCCTCGGATTCAGTTGCGGTACCTTGTCCAGGGCGGCCCGGACGATCTGCGTGGCCAGGTCGTCGGGGCGGATGTCCTTCATTGTTCCCTTGAACGCCCGGCCAATGGGCGAGCGTGCTGTGGCGACGATAACTGCCTCGGGCATGGTCGTGTCTCTCCCTCGAGCCGTGGATTACTCAACGGTAACATATGATGTGCCCAAGCATCTTCCGTCGCCGCCTGCCTGGCCGTTATCACTGACGCCGCCGGTGGTCCGATACCGTCGAAGCTAGCAATCTTGCCGGGGGATCGCGTCATCCACACCGATTCTCCATGCCTCCGTGACAAGGGCGGTCGTACATGCAGGTTCATGATTCGCTGGTCGAACTCGTGGGCAACACCCCGCTCGTCCGGCTGAAGAAGGTGACCGCAGGGGTCGCAGCCGACGTGCTGGCCAAGGTCGAGTATGTCAACCCGGGTGGTTCGGTGAAGGACCGGATCGCGCTGTGCATGGTGCAAGCGGCGGAGGCATCGGGCGCCTTGAGGCCGGGCGGCGTCATCGTGGAACCGACCTCAGGGAACACCGGTGTTGGCCTGGCGATCGTTGCCGCGGAGAAGGGCTATCGCTGCTTGTTCGTATGCCCGGACAAGGTCGCGCAGGACAAGATCGCCGTGCTGCGGGCATACGGCGCCGAGGTCGTGGTCTGCCCGACGACAGTCGCTCCGGATCATCCGGACTCCTACTACTCGGTCTCCGACCGCCTGGCCACCGAGACACCGGGGGCGTGGAAGCCCGATCAGTACGCAAACCCGGAGAACCCAGCGTCCCACTACCGCACCACCGGCCCGGAGATCTGGGCACAGACCGATGGGACCATCACTCACCTGGTAGCGGGCATCGGAACGGGGGGCACCATCACGGGAACGGGACACTATCTCAAGGAGGTGTCGGGCGGCCGGGTCCAGGTCATCGGCGCCGACCCGGAAGGATCTGTCTACTCGGGCGGCACCGGGCGGCCGTACCTGGTCGAAGGAGTGGGCGAGGACATCTGGCCGGCCACCTATGATCCTTCGGTGTGCGATCAGGTCATCGCGGTGAGTGACAAAGAGTCGTTCGGCATGACCCGCAGACTCGCGCGTGAGGAAGCGCTGCTCGTCGGCGGATCGTCCGGGCTCGCCGTCGTCGCCGCGCTGCGAGTGGCGCAGGGGGCCGGTCCTGACACCGTGATCGTGACCCTGTTGCCCGACGGTGGCCGCGGCTACCTCTCGAAGATCTTCAGTGACGACTGGATGGCCGACTATGGATTCCTCGATGCCGCGACGGCCGAGCCCCGCGTAGCCGATGTGCTCGCGAGAAAGGGGCCAGGGCTCCCAGAATTCGTGCATGCCCATCCCGACGAGACGGTGGGCACCGCCATCGAGATTCTGCGCGAATACGACGTCTCGCAACTCCCCGTCATGAACGTGGAGCCGCCGGTGATGGCCGCCGAGGTCGTCGGCTCGATCGTTGAGCGGGATCTCCTCGACGCCCTGCTCGCGGGCCGGGCACGGCCCGGTGACCCCGTATCCAAGCACATGTCCGCGCCGCTGCCGATGGTCGGCTCCGGCGAACCTGTCAGCCGGGCAGTCGAGGGCCTGGAGAAGGCCGGCGCCGCCGTCATTCTGGTCGACGGAAAGCCAGTCGGCATGCTGACCCGGCAGGATGTGCTCGCGTTCCTCGTTAGTGTCACCTCATGAACACCGGAAACGCCGCGGAGAGTCGCGGGCCATCTGAGGGCTGGCGCCGCGGCAGTGCCAGCCTTGGCAGGTCCCAAAAGGCTGGCTCCGACGGGTTCGAGACGCTCGCGATCCATGCCGGGCAGGAACCTGATCCTGTCACCGGCGCCGTGGTACCGCCGATTTACCAGGTGTCGACCTACAAGCAGGACGGTGTCGGCGGCCTGCGCGGTGGCTACGAGTACAGCCGAACCGCCAACCCGACCAGGGCCGCGCTCGAGGAGTGCCTGGCCGCGCTCGAGGGCGGTGCACGCGGCCTCGCCTTCGCCTCCGGCATGGCCGCCGAGGATTGCCTGCTGCGGACCGTCTGCGCTCCCGGCGACCGGGTACTCATCCCCGACGACGCCTACGGTGGCACATACCGGCTGTTTGCCAAGGTGCTCGATCGCTGGGGGGTGCGTCACACTCCGGTGCGGTTCGCAGATGCGGCAGCCGTCAAGGATGCGCTCGAGGAGGGGCCGGACACGGGTGGTATGGGTCGAGACGCCGACCAACCCCCTGCTCGGCATCGCCGACATCGCCACCATCGCGGGCCTTGTGCATGAGGCAGGGGCCCTGCTCGTCGTGGACAACACGTTCGCCTCACCGTATCTGCAGCGGCCGCTCTCACTCGGCGCCGATGCCGTGGTGCATTCAACCACCAAGTACCTGGGCGGTCACTCCGATGTGGTCGGGGGAGCGCTTGTGGCCGCCGATCCGGGGCTAGGTGAGCGGCTCGCGTTCCATCAGAACGCGCTGGGCGCGGTGGCCGGCCCGTTCGACGCCTGGCTCACCTTGCGCGGAACCAGGACGCTCGCCGTGCGGATGGACAGGCACTGCGCGAACGCGGCCAGGATCGCGGCTGCGCTCGCCGGGCATCCTGCGGTCGCGCGGGTGCTCTATCCCGGTCTGCCCTCCCATCCAGGCCATGAGGTGGCGGCGAAGCAGATGCGCGGATTTGGCGGAATGGTGTCGCTGGGGCTGCGCGGAGGTGAGGAAGCCGCGGTCCGCATGTGCGGGCGTACCAGGCTGTTCATGCTCGCCGAGTCGCTCGGCGGCGTGGAGTCGCTGATTGAGCACCCGGGCAGGATGACTCACGCCTCTGCAGCAGGCTCGCCGCTTGAGGTCCCGCCGGATCTTGTGCGGCTGTCGGTCGGCATCGAGACGTGCGACGACCTGCTCGACGATCTCAGTCAGGCGCTCGCCTGACCTCCCCAGGCTGCGAAGCCCCGTGCGGCGGCGATCAGGCCGGTCGGCGATCAGGCCGGTCGGCGATCAGGCCATTGGAGGTGCCGCGCGCTGGTGTCCCTCAGCGGAGCGATTAGCGGTGCCACACCATAAGGACGAGGGTCACCAGCCAGATTGCGGTGATCACCCCGCTCATCGTGGCGATGCGGCCCCGCTCGACCGATGCGAGATGGGCAGCGGCCGTGGCGCCGCCAGCGCTTGCCACCCCTGGCTGCGGCGCCGTGTCAGTGGCGGTGGGCTCGCCCGTTGACGCACGCCGCTTATCCGCGGCCTGCTCGTTCGCGGCCTGCTCATCCGCCGGCGCCGAAACGCCCTCCCGGCCAGCCGTGGCGCCTGCGGTTGTCGCACCGGCGGTCCCGGCGGCGGACCCACCGGCGCCGGACCCTGAACTGGCGGTCCCGGCGGCGGACCCTGAACCGGCGGCAGAGCCTGAACCGGCGGCAGAGCCTGAACCGGCGGCGGACCCTGAGCCGGCGGCGGACCCTGAGCCGGCGGCGGAGCCTGACACAGCGGCAGAGCCTGACACAGCGGGCCTGCCTTCGCGCCGGGCAGCTGCCGCCGCCGCGTTCGCGGGCACTGGGACCCCAGCCCGGGCCTCGTCAACCGCTACCGCCTTGTCGATCGCGGTCAAGGCCCTGCGCTGGTCGAAGAGGACGAGTACGAGCAGTACGGCGGCGACGATGAACAGCGTCATCGCGGCGGAGAACCATGCCTGGTTGAGGTCGTGCCTGCCGAGCAGCAGGCCGAAGAGGAACACGCCGGCCGTCAGCACACCGAAGATCCGTGTCGTGCGGTACAGATAACGCAACACGGCGAGATCCCGCTTCCTGATGTAGCGCGGCGTCGCCATCATCGCGGCCGCGACAGGGCCGAGCGTGAAGATCGCGAACCCGATGTGCAGCCACAGCAGTATCCGGTCGGTGAACGACATGGCAAGATCCTGCCACATCACACCGGCGCCTGTGGACAAGCCTCAACGGCGTTGAAATTGCCCGTAATAACGAGCCAAATCAACGCTGATCATGGGGTCGGCATCGATCCCGAACGGCTGCCGCAGCGTGTCATGCCACGGTAGTGGATCTCCTCGATGGGGGAGAGAGCGGCGCCAACGCGCGACACAATTGTGACAGCCGCCGGCGGCCGCGATGGTGCCAGCGGCCGGCGGTGCCGCAGCGGTGGTGTCAGCTGCGGCGGGTCTCAGGGCGGGCGCGGCGGTGCGAGCGGCAAGGGTGCCAGTGGCGGTGGTGTCAGCGGGCGGTGGTGTCAGCGGCGGGCGGTGCCGCGGCGGCGGGAGCGCAGGAAGTCGGCGACCACGTACTCGCCGAGCCGCTGCGGTTCCGGGCGGAAAAGCCTGCCCCCGTTGCGCCGTGCCACCTCCTCGACGAAAGCGGTGAGGCGCTCGTCGTCGGCGAGCATGAAGATGTTCAGCACCGCACGGCGGCGGGTCATCTTGTCCACCTCGGCGAGGGTCAGCTCAATCGTCTCAGGGGCAGGCGGCCAGTCGAAGAATGGCCGCCCGTTGCGCAGCAGATGGGCGGTTGGCTCACCGTCGGTCACGATCAGGACGACGGGCTCGTGCTGAGGGTGCTTGTCCAGGTGACGGCCCGCGATCAGGAGCGCATGATGCAGGTTGGTGCCCTGGACCATGTCCCAGCCCAGGCCGGCCAGTTCCGTCTCCCTCAGTTCGCGTGCGTAGTTGGAGAAACCGACGATCTGCACCGCGTCCAGCGGAAATCTAGTCCGGATCAGCGAGTGCAGTGCGAGTGCGGTCTGTTTGGCGACGCCCCACGTGCCCCGGAGCGCCATGGAGTACGACAGGTCTACGAGCAGGCAAACCGCGGCCGCGGTGCGCCGCTCGGTCTCGGTCACCTCGAAGTCGTCCACCGAGAGCTGCACTGGCGCCGTACCCTCGGCCGCCGGCCCGGCGTCGGCCTGCCCCGCCTGTTCCGCCTGCCCCGCCTGCCCCGCCTGTTCCGCCTGCCCCGCCTGCCCCGCCTGTTCCGCCTGCCCCGCCTGTTCCGCCTGCCCCGCCTGTTCCGCCGGCCCGTCTGCCGGGTTGCCGCCGACCGCATCACCGCGTTGCGCACCGTCGCCGAGACATCGATCGGCTGCTCGTCGCCGAACTCCCACTGCCTGGTGCTCCCGGTCGGTTCCCCCGCGTGGCCGGCGTTGTTCTGGTCGTGGTCACCCGACCGCGCCTCGCTGAGCTCGGCGAACACGCGGCGCAGCGCGGTGTCCCCCAGCCTGCGGACCGCCTTCGGGGTCAGTTCGAGCTGACCGCCCGACCGGCGGAGGTAGCCTTGGCTCTCCAGTTCGCGTTCGATACGGCGCAGGCTCTCCATGTCGTCCACCGCGCGCCGGCCGAGAGCGCGGCGCACCGCTTCCTCGTCGATGTCGTCCAGCCGCGCGCCCGGATAGTCCTGCCGGAGCGTGGCGTCGAGCTCGGCCAGGTCCGCGAGCTCCTCGATCGCTGTGGTCGCGTCGGCCAGACCGAGCGGCTCGTCACCGGTCAGCATGTCGCCGCGCCCGCCGGGCGTGGCGTCCATGTCGGGGCGGCGCGCCCGCAGCGCGCCCGCCAGCCGCGACATCTCGGCCGCGAGCCCCGCGTCGGCCATGGCCTCCTCCATCATGGAGGCGAGTTCGGCACGCTGCTCGGGTGACAGGGAGTCGAGGACACGGTTGGCGGCGGTCATCCGCCGCACGAGTGCGTCGACGAGCTCATCGAGGTTCTGGGGATTCTCGGGAAAGAGGTCCCCGTACCTCCGCATGAACTCATCGAAATCCTGCTGCCGGTGCTCGCCACGCGCGTCGGCTTCAAGCATCGTGCTCAGGTCGGACATCATGTCCTTGACGCGCTGCATTGCGGCCGGATCCGGCTGCGCGAGCGCGTCTTTCATGCCGCGGAACTGGCTGTCGAGCACTTCCCGCCTGAGCAGATCCTTGAGCCGCTCGAATGTCTCACGCGCGGCGTCCGAGCGCCACGGGTAGGAGGAAAGGGCGCGGATCGCCTGCGCGGTCTCGTCGGGCAGCGTGTCAAGCTCGGCCTCGGCCATGCGCGCTTGGTCGCTCGGGTCGGGGAACAGCTCAGCGCGCTCCTGCCCGATGGCGGTGTCGAGCAGCGCGCGCGCCTGCTCGAGCAGGCCGTCAGCGCGGCCACGCTCGCGTATCTCCCGCAGCCGCTCGCGGACCCTGCGCATGAGATCGTCAAGCCCTTGCCGGTCGCCAAGCCCGCGCCGCAGCGCGTCACGCAGCGCGTCGGCGGGCGCCGAGCCGTCCAGGATGGCATCGGACATCTCGTCGAGGGCGGTCCGAACGTCAAAGGGCGGGGCGAGCGGGTCGGGCCCGTCATGGTAAGAGCCGTAGCGGTAACTGCCGTGATTCGCCATCGGATCAGCCATTCAGGTCCGGTAGACCGCCGCGCCGCCGCTGCTGTCCTTCGACAGCCGCCGCATCAGGTACAGGCCCTCGAGCGTGAACTCCAGCGCGGCGGCGGCGTGGCCTGGTGATTCGCCGCCGTCCATGCCCAGCCGGTCCATGATGCGGGCGAGGCCGGGGACCTCGCCGGCCCGGCGGAGTAGTTCGCGTGCGGGCGTAAGCTCGCCCGACTCGATCGAGCCTCCGCGGTCGAATTTGGCGAGCAGCCCGGACAGATCCGCGCTGCCAAGCGAGCTGCGGAAGGTGTCGGCGATCGCGCGCCGCAGCAGGTGGGCGAGCACCTCCTGCTCCCTGCCTTCCTCGCTGACCTCGAACTCGACTTTGCCGCGAAGGGTGTCCACGATCACGGGGAGGTCGCAGACGCGTGCCACCGGCTGGTCTTCCCCGGTCAGGGCGGCACGGCGGACGGCCGAGGCGGTCACGCTCTCCGCCGCCGCGATGGCGAAACGTGCCGATACTCCCGAACGACTGTCGATGGCACTCGAAGCCCGCACGAGACGAGTGAACCTGGCGATGACCTCAACCAGGTGTCCAGGCAGCGGTCCGCCGGGATCATGGCCGGTGGCTGGCAGCCGGGCCTCCTGCCAGACGAGCGCGAGCTCGTCCTCAAGGGTGAGCGGGTAGTGAGTGCGGATCTCCGCGCCGAACCGGTCCTTCAACGGGGTGATGATGCGCCCGCGGTTGGTGTAGTCCTCGGGGTTGGCGCTTACCACGAGGAGAAGATCGAGCTGGAGCCGCAGGGCGTAGCCGCGGACCTGAATGTCACGTTCCTCCAGCACGTTCAGCAGCGCCACCTGGATCCGCTCGGCCAGGTCCGGTAGCTCGTTGAGGCAGAAGACGCCCCGGTTGGTACGCGGAACGAGCCCGAAGTGGACGGTTTCCGGATCACCCAGCGTGCGCCCGGCCGCGACCTTGACGGGGTCGACATCTCCGATCAGGTCGCCGACGCTGGTGTCGGGTGTGGCGAGCTTCTCGCCGTACCTTTCATCCCGGTGCCGCCAGATGATGTCCAGATCTTCGCCACGCTCGGCGGCCAGCCGGCGGCAGCGCGCGCAGACAGGCGCGTACGGGTGATCGTTGATCTCGCAGCCGGCGATCGCAGGGGCCCATTCGTCGAGCAGGCCCGTGATTGTCCGGATCAGCCGGGTCTTTCCCTGGCCGCGTTCGCCGAGTAGCACGATGTCATGTCCCGCGAGCAGGGCCCGCTCAACGTGCGGGAGCACGGTGGTGTCGAACCCCACGATGCCGGGGAAGCGGCCGCGGCCAGCACGCATCTGCGCAAGCAGGTTCTGCCGTATCTCCTCTTTGATCGTGCGGAGTTCGTGCCCGGAGGCCCGCAGCTCGCGCAGCGTCGAGGCCGCGGGCGACCGCGTCCGGTGCGGCGTCGCGGCGGAATGCTGAGGCTGGATCGGTGACTGCACCGTTCGACACTATGTCGTGTCCAGGCCGCTTCGCATCTGCGGCGCTCGCTACCCAGGGCCTGCACGTCGGATCGCGACGGACAAGTACGCGCATCAGCAACCGGCCAGCGGTGCCCTGCTTTTTTCTTGCAATGGCCGGGGGGCTGCATTCTCCGGCACTGCCGATCATGATGTAGGAGCGGTCTGCCGCGCGCTCGCGCCACAGATGGTCGGCGGGTGCTTCGCGGCAGGGAGATCGGCCCGATCGGCGGGCGGAATCACGTACACGGCTTCACCGCGTCGATCCTGATGTTCGGCGCAGGGACGGGAGGGTGAACGTGCCGGGAGCACAGCCCGCGGTTGCGATCGATATTGGCGGAACCAAGATGGCGGTGGGTGTGGTCGAGCCAGGCGGGCGGCTCATCGCCGCCGCGCGGACAGGTACCCCGCGCGAACTGGATGCCGAGCAGCTCTGGCGGACGCTGGACGTGCTCACCGGCCAGGTGCTTGCCGGCGCGGGGCTGGATGGGCCCGGTGCGCTCAGCGGCGTGGGCTGCGGGTGCGGCGGCCCGATGAAGTGGTCGGCAGGTAAGGTGTCCCCGCTCAACATCCCCGCCTGGCGATCATTCCCGCTCAGGGACAGGCTGGCGGATCGTTTTCCCGGGCTACCTGTCCGGCTGCACAATGACGCGATCTGCATGGCCGCGGGCGAGCACTGGCGCGGTGCCGGGCGCGGACGCCGCGACATGCTGGGCATGGTGGTCTCCACCGGGGTCGGTGGTGGGCTCGTGCTTGACGGCCGCCTCATCAACGGTGCGACAGGAAACGGCGGCCACATCGGCCACGTCGTTGTGGACCCGGACGCCGGCCCGCCGTGCGAATGCGGGGGCAAGGGGTGCCTGGAGGCAATCGCTCGTGGGCCCGCACTTGCGGCGTGGGCGCAGCAGCAGGGCTGGCGACCCGGGCAGCGTGACGTCACCGCGAAGGACCTGGCCGACGATGGGGCACGCGGCCACCCCGTGGGTATCGCGGCCATGCGGCGGGCCGGGCGCGCGATCGGTATCGCAATCGCCTCCGCGACGCACCTGTGCGACCTGGAGGTCGTCGCGATCGGCGGCGGCCTGGCCCAGGCGGGTTCGCTGCTCTTCGGCCCCATCGATGAAACCGTGCGAGTCTACGCGCGGCTCGACTTCGCACGGGATGTGCAGGTGGTTCCGGCCGGGCTCGGCCAGGACGCCGGGCTGATCGGGGCGGCCGCGCTGATTTTCGCCGCGGACCGCTACTGGTCCGGCGGCTAGCTGCAGCGCCTGGCGTAGCCCGGGCGCACGCGCATGCGGCCCGTGCGAGACTGCACAAATGGTGCTGTCACCTGGCCCGGTCCGGCTTGACGATGCTGTCGCCGCCCGCGACCTGCTCCGCGATGTGATCATGCGGACGCCGATGCTGCATTCGTGGGTACTGTCCGAGCGGCTCGGCGGACCTGTGTACCTGAAGTGCGAGAACCTGCAGCGCACCGGCTCCTTCAAGGTGCGCGGCGCGTATTCGAGGATCGCAAGGCTTCCCGGGGAGGAACGCGCAAGGGGCGTGGTCGCCGCGAGCGCGGGCAACCATGCCCAGGGTGTGGCGTTCGCCGCACACGCGCTCGGGACCAAGGCGACCGTGGTCATGCCAGAAGGCGCGCCCCTTCCCAAGGTGGAGGCCACCCGATCGTACGGTGCCGACGTGGTCTTCCACGGCGGTGGCGTCGACGGGTGCATTACCGCGGCGCTTGCGCTCGCCAAAGATCTCGGCGGCGTCTTCATTCACCCCTTTGACCATCCTGACACGGTCGCGGGCAACGCCACCCTCGGTCTGGAAATCGCCGAGCAGTGCCCAGAGGTCCGCACGATCGCAGTTTCCGTGGGCGGGGGTGGGCTCATCTCCGGTGTCGCGGTGGGGGCACGCGGGAGCGATCCGGCCATCCGGGTCATCGGCGTGCAGGCCGAGGCGGTGGCGGCCTACCCGGTCTCCCTCGCGGCCGGGCACCCGGTACAGGTGGAGCTTGCCCCGACCATGGCGGACGGGATCGCCATCGGCAAGCCGGGCGACCTCACCTTCGAGATCGTCGAGGCGCTTGTCGAGCAGGTGCTTACCGTGTCAGAGGACACGTTGTCGCGTGCGCTGCTGCTCTGCCTTGAGCGGGCCAAGCTGCTTGTCGAGCCCTCAGGGGCGGCCACCGTGGGAGCGCTGCTTGATTACCCGCACGCATTCGAGCCGCCGGTTGTGCTTGTGCTCTCCGGCGGCAACATCGACCCGATGCTGCTTTCCAAGGTGCTGAGATACGGTCTGACAGCGGCCTGCCGCTACCTCTCCTTCCGCTGCCGCATCACCGACAAGCCGGGTGGTCTCGCGACCCTGCTCACCGAACTCGCCGGGCTCGGTGCCAATGTGATCGAGGTGGTGCACGAGCGGGTGGCGCCCCGGCTACCCCTGGAGGAGGTGGAGGTGCTGCTTCAGGTGGAGACCCGCGGGCCGGTGCACTGCGACGAGGTGATCTCGCGGCTCCATGCGGCCGGGCACACCCTGATCTTCTGATCTGTGCCAGCCGGGAGGACGCAGCGCTCCCCGGGGACAACCCCCGGACCCCGACGGCCCGGAATCCCCCGCGTGCGCCGAGCGGCGCATCCGGCAGCCGTTACGGACAAACCGGCGAGTTCACAGGTTGCCGCGCCGTGCCTGCTCCCGTTCGATCGCCTCGAACAGGGCCTTGAAGTTGCCCTTGCCGAACCCCTGTGAGCCGTGCCGCTCGATCAGCTCGAAGAACACGGTCGGCCGGTCCTGCACCGGCTTGGTGAAGATCTGGAGCAGATAGCCGTCCTCGTCGCGATCGGCGAGGACGCCGAGTTCGCGCAGCACGCCGATGGGGACGCGGGTCTCGCCCACCCAGTCGCCGAGCGCGTCGTAGTAGCTACCAGGGGCGGCGAGGAATTCCACGCCCGCCGCCTTCATGGCACGGACCGTGGCGACGATGTCGTCCGTGCGCAGCGCTATGTGCTGTACCCCGGGACCGCCGTAGAACTCCAGGTACTCGTCGATCTGGGACTTCTTCTTGCCCGCGGCGGGCTCGTTGATCGGGAACTTCACCTTCCGCGAGCCGTCAGCGACGACCTTGCTCATCAGGGCGGAGTACTCGGTGGCGATGTCGTCGCCGACGAACTCCTTCATGTTGGTGAAGCCCATCACCCGCCGGTAGAAGCCGACCCACTCGTCCATCATGCCGAGTTCCACATTTCCCACGCAGTGGTCGATCTCGGTGAACAGCGCGGTGTGAGCCGTGCCCGCCCCGCCGCCCACGGCCGGGGCCACGGCCGGACTGCCGGCCACGGCACAGGCAGCGACGTATCCGGGCAGGTAGGGGCCGCTGTAGTTGGACCGCTCGACCAGGGTGTGCCTGGTGTCACCGTAGGTGGCGATCGCCGCGAGCACCACCTTGCCGTGCTCGTCCTCGACGACGTGCGGCTGCCCAAGCCCGCGGGCGCCGCGGGCGGTCGCATGCGCGTAGGCGTCCTCGGCCGACGGGACCTCGAGTGCGAGGTCGATCACCCCGTCCCCGTGTGCGGCGACGTGGGCCCCGAGGTCCGTGCCCGCACGGACCGGGCCGCGGAACACGAACCGCGCGCTGCCGGACACCAGCACATATGCCGCCTCGTCGCGGCAGCCAGTCTCCGGGCCGCGGTAGGCCGCCATGGACATGCCGAACGCGTTGGCGTAGTGGTACGCCGCCTGTCTCGCGTTGCCGACCGCGAAGACGATCGCGTCGATCCCGAACAGCGGGAAGTCATCTGATACGGATGGGACTGATGCCACTGATGCGTCGCGTGCTGCAGCTCCGGTCATCTGGGTGTGCTCCTTCGCGCCCCGGCCAGGACTTCTTCGGGCGGCCCAGCCAGGCCGGCGCAATGCGCGCCGATACTCGCGCCTCTACATGGAGCATCGATCTCTTGCGCAAAATGCGCAAGAGATCATAAATTATCTAGACAATCTGCATGCTCGTGACCACAATTGAGCTGGTTGCGTGTACAGCATGACCACGGTGGAGAAGGAACCTGGCGGTGATCGACGATCTGGACGCGGGAATCATCGAACTGTTCGCCGCCGAGCCGCGCATCGGCGTGCTCGAAATATCTCGCAGGCTGAATGTCGCGCGCGGCACCGTGCAGGCGCGACTGGACCGGATGCACGCCCGGGGCGTGATAACCGGCTATGGGCCTGATGTGGACCCCGAGGCCATCGGCCACGGCGTGACCGCGTTCGTCACGCTGCAGATCCGCCAGGTGGAGGACATGATCCAGTGGCAGAACGGCTGGCGCTGATTTCCGAGATCCTCGAGGTGCACACCATCACGGGAGCAGGCGACATGCTCTGCCGCGTCGTCGCCCGTACCAACGCCGACCTGCAGCGGGTGATCGACACCATCGTCGCGGCCGAGGGGGTGGTGCGGGCATCCACGGTGATCGCGCTCGCCACGCCTGTGCCCTACCGGGTGCTGCCCCTGGTGCGCGCCGCCGCGGGTCCGAGACCCGGCATCCCTTCATGATCGCGGGTCATGTGACCATGAGGTGCTGGATGGCGACTTTGCCGCGGCCCCTGCTGGCACAGCATGGCTGTGGGGCATGATGGTGCCAGCGGCGTCGGAGGCTCCCCACGAGGCCACGAGGAACTTCCCAGGAGCGCATATGCGTGTTGAACGGTCGAGCATCGATCTGTCTGCCTACCCGGAGCTAGTCGTCATCTATCTGGGGATGCGGGTGAACCGCCCGAAGGGCATCTTGCGACTATTGGGGCTCGCTCCGCAGATTCAGAAATCATGGAAGGCAAAGCCCGACGGCCTGCTGCTACATGAGGACCTCATCTGGTCGTTGCTTCCCCTGCATCTCGGTATGCGCGAGTACTGGCGAGATCTGGACAGCCTGGAACGTTGGACCCGGTCTGAGCCCCATCGGGCCTGGTGGCAGGCCTTTATACGTGACTCCGGCGGTACGGGATTCTGGCACGAGGCCTACCACATGCGCGGTGGCATCGACGCGATCTACGACGACATGGCCAAGCCGACCGGGCTTGCCCGTTTCGGCACACCCATGGCAGCCCGAGGGGCAATGTACTCCGCTCGACAGCGCGCCGGTCGGGTCGAGCCGCCGACCGTCAGCCCGGTGATTTCCGAACGGGAGTTCTACGAAATAGAACCGAAATAATCGGAACGAAGACGAAGACGAAGACGAAGACGAGGTCGAGGTCCTCGTCCTCGTCCTCGTCCTCGTCTTCGACGGAAGAGAATCCCCAGGCGGCTGCGAGCAGGGCCACCGGCCACCCGGTCAGGGAGCTGACGGCAGCGCCAGGAGCTCGCAGTCACCCTCGAGGCACCGCCGGTCCAGCTTCCGGCCCGATAGCCCGCTCACGATCCCTCCTCGCCGTTGCCGTCGTTGCCCGCGATCGGGTCGTCGCGCGTCATGCAGTCGGCCGTGGACATGGTTGATGGATCTCCCTACGGTCGTTGTTGGTTGACCGAGCCGGGTCGGCTCAGCGCCTGGGTACCAGCGACGTGGCGTCTGCGCCTGCTGCTCGGCTCCAATCGCGCGCTTGAGGAGGACTAGCGTGTTCCGCTGCCCCTGTAGTCCGAGGGCGTGGAAGCGCAGAAGATCAACTTGCCGGAGGCGGCCCGGAAACGCCAGTGCCCGCCCCCCGTCCGGGTCACTGACCATCCATGTTTTTGGCAAGGCGAGCGAGATCTCGAACGTAGGGGGAAGGCGCCGCGGCAGTTTCGGCAGCGGGGGTGTGTCGCGCGGGCCACGGCTGCCAGTGCGGTACAGCTCGCGGCCGCCTCGGACATGCACCGTCTTCATCTGTGCCTCGCACCCCGCCGCACCCACGTCTGCGGCGAATCTCATGCAGGTAGTTCAGGCTGTGGCGCGCCAGCCGGAAGGGTCAGCAACAACACGACCAGGAGGAGAAGCCATGAAGAAGATCGTCGGCAGCGCGGTCGCGCTGGCTGCCGTGTTTGGTGGGCCGATCAGCAGGCGTTGGCGGCGTCTTCCAAGAATTGGACGGTGGCGAATTCGGTGACCATGGCCAGTCCAGCGACGGTTGGGCGCCGAAGTTGAAGTCGCCAAGGCGCCACGGGGCGGGAACACGGGAACACGGGCGAGGCGTTCCAATGATTCCTTGCGGCGGGTCACCGTCGCGTCGACATCGACGGCGAGGAGGTCCATCAAGAACTCGAGGCCGCCGACCGTGACCCACACCGTCGGACTGCTCGTCATCGCCGACCACTGACCGGGACGGTCTTCGCCGACTGCTGGACGACTACCGCCAAGCGGGAGTGACCGAAGCGGTCGTGCCGCCCAACAGCCGGAACCCCGCCGAGGTGGCGGACTCGGTGGCCGCCATCGCTGAGCTTGCTAACTGACCCCAGCGCCGCTCATCGGCGACATGACTCGCCAGTCGCAGCGGCTCGCGTCCGGTTGCCCCGGTCAAGTCGACCGCTACGACGTCAACCGTATCTCTTGGTTGCTCTTTACCACCAGTTGCCGGGCGGCAGTGATGGCTTTCATGACGACTTTCAGGTCTTTTTCGAGGGTGGCGAAACTGGCCTGGGCCGGGATGTCCCGTAGCTCGAGCCGGCCTTCCTTGAGGTGCTCCACATTGACGGCCTGGTAGTGGGAGATGTGGGCGGGGTCTTCGAGATGCTCCCTCTGTTCTTCGGGGATGTCGGGATTGGGATTGGTCAAGAGTTTGTTGAAGTCGATCAATCGCTCGGTGAGCGGGTATACGCTGGCGAGCTCTCCTTTCTTGACCTCGCCGAGCAACTTATCGATTAGCCCCCGGTAGTGGACCATGACGCCGGGCGTCCGCACGGGCACCGGTCATCTCCGCTGCCTTCGCCGGGTCTTTCAGCTCCTGGTTCTGCAGCCAGGGGGCGTTTTTCACGTCGGCCTCGCCCTCCGATTCGTTTTTCGCCCCTTTCTTGAACCGGGCACTCAGCTCGTCGGCGTTCTCCTGGAGGTAGTTGAGGGTCTCGAGCAGGGCTTCGAAACTCCTGGTTGGGGGCAGGCCTGCGGCCGGGGGCTGATCGAACGCGCTTTCCACGTCCACAGTGAGATGGCCGCCTCCCCCGGCTGCCGTCCGATCGACGTGCAAGCCCTGTGCCGTTGCGCCGCCGAAGATGTGTTTCTCGATGATTTCCTGGATCGCGCCGGGGTCGAGGACCTTCTGCGTCTGTGTTGGCTTGGTCTGCGTCTCGAAGCACCCCTCGTCGATATCGGCGATCCAGTACCACGTGGAGCCGTCGCCGAAGGTGTAGGTAACTTGCTTGGCGTAATCTGCCTTAGCACCCGGCTTACCCGTCACCTCAACCTTCGGCTTTCCGGAGATCAGGCCGTTGGTGTCCGTTGCATACTTTGTCCAGTTGTCGATCGTCTTTTTGGCCTTCCCGTGGGTTTTCTTGTGGGCGGTCTGGGCGGCCTTGTCGTTCTTAGGTGGGTCCTCCAACCGCAGGTTGGCGCTCGCCTCGGGGACCGTGCGCTCTTTCCCGTCGGAGAACGTGAACTCGGTACCGACCAAAATATTGCCTACGTCGGCTTTTGTGACGACCTTCCGGGTGGCAATTTCCTGTTCCATGTAGTTCAGTATCCGTACGGCCAGAGAGACAGCTCCCTGGCGGTCCCCTTGGCTGGCCGTGTCGGGAACACCCCCCGCAATGAGGAGAGGGGCTGCCAGTTTCTTTATTTCTGTCGCGGAGTTATCCCCCATCAACGTGACGGCTTTCTTGATAGCCTCTCCCCTCTTGACCTCGCCGGCGACTTCCGCGATCAGAGCGCGGAAGGACTCCAAGAGCGGGGCCCGGTGCTGGATGATGTAATTCAGCGCGGCGTCGTAGGCGGCCTGGTCGTCGTTGACGGCGGGATCGTGCATTCGCTGGACCGTGAGGTGAGGGGCCAGCAGCGCCGCGGGCGCCCGGTTGCCGGCCGGGCGCCCGATAGCGGCAAGACCGCGGCCGGAGACGGGCGCGATGTCACCCTCTCTCGCGGCGGTCCAGGTGCGGGCGCCGACCGCGGTGGCGGAGGCGCGCGCGGTGGCGGAGGCGCGCGCGGTGGCGTCGGTGTGGACGGGGATGTGGGAGAAGTCCGCGCCGGGGCGGGCCTGCATCTCCTCCTTGAGTGACGCCCGGAGGGGCTGGCCCGAGCCGCTAAGCACCTCGTGGACGGCGGAGCGCTGCACCGGGGCCGGTGCAGTCTGCTGGTGGCCGCACCCGGTGCCGTGCTGGTGCCCGGCCTGCTCGAGCATCCCTCCTTGCGCACGGGCATCATCGGGAACGGGAGAGAAGACAGGGATGTGAGCGAAGGAATGTCCTAAGCCAGCCGCCCGTGCCCGCTCGGCCTGTCTGACAGGAGCGGCTGGCTCAGGAGCCGGAGGTGTTTGCGGCCGGGCGGGCTCGCCCGCGAACATTCGCTGGAGGGCAGCGCGTGTGCCTAGGGCGGCGGGTGGAGGGGGCAGGGGGGAAGGGGGCAGGGGGTGTGCTGTGCGCTGCGGGGAGGGGCCGCTGAGGGCGCGTCGCGCGCTGGTTACAGCTTGGTGTTCGAGGCGGTCGCCGGGGTTGCTGATGCTGAGCCCGGCGCCGGCGCTGGTGCCGGGGACGGGACCCTGGTCTTGCTGGATGACATGGGTGAGCTCGTGCGCAAAGGTGTGCTTGTCGGGGGTGCCGGGGCCGATGACGACATGGGGGCCGACGGTGTAGGCGCGGGCACCGAGCTCGGTGGCGGAGGCGCGGGCGGCCTTGTCGGTGTGGACGCGGACGTGGGAGAAGTCCGCCCCGAGGCGGGACTCCATCTCTTCTTTCAGCGGGGCGGGCAGGGCCTGGCCGGGGCTGCGGAGCACGTTGTCAACGGCGTAGCGGTATTCCGATGCGGCCAGCCGCGGGGCGGGTGTGGCGGCAAGGTCCGCAGGGCGGGACTGGCCGGTGTCGGGTGTCTTGCCACGGTGGTGCGTGCGCATGGGGCGGACCTTTCCGGAGGCTCGGCCGGGCGTGCTCACCACGGATACACGGTGAGGCGCGGGGCGGGGAAGTTCCCGAAGGGCCAGTGTCCGGTGGACCGTCCCGGGCGGGCGGTGCATGTCCCCGCCACGCAGGATGGCCGTGAAATCAGGTTGCCCGCCACCCGGCAGTACCTACGGTCTGGCGTATCGGCTGGTCAGCGTCGTCATGCTTTCAGGGCTGAGAGTTGCCTGGCCGCTGCGCCGGCGGTGACATCACCAACGGCCGCGGCGTCCGGCACCTGCAAGCTAGCCGCCGAGATTGTGGATGACCGCGGTCTCGCCGCCGACGACCCAGGCGTCACACCCGCCCGGCGGGATCGTGAAGATATCACCGACCGAGATGTCGATCTCGCCGCCGCCGGTCATCTCGATGCGGAGCTGTCTCTGGACGCAGTGGCCGCAGCATGCGAGCCCTGTGGCGAACCGCATCGAGTCGCTCGGCCGCCACCCGGACTGACACGTGAGGACGGCAAATTCCATTCTCGGCAGCGAGATAGCGCGATCGATCGCGAGAAGCACCTGGACGGCAAGTGGCTGCTGCGCACCTCCGACCTCACCCTCACCCCCGACGACCTGGCCGCCGCCTACAAGCAGCTGATCGCCGTCGAGCGCGGCTGGCGCGACATGAAGGGTGCCTGGCGCTGCGGCCGGTGTTCCACTACCGCGAGGACCGCATCCGCGCCCACGGGCCAGCAGCACATCCTGCGCGCTCTCCCGAATGGCCCGATTACCTGCACCCCTTGTGATCAAGCTTGACCTGCGCGAACCACCGAAGCTCCTCGACTTCACGCTCCCAGCACGAGCTTCACAGGCCAGCTGACCCAGGCCCTGTAGTAACACGACCCGATCACACCTTCGTGCCGTTTCACCAGGTCAGCTGCCCATTTTCGCCCCATCGTGTGCCCATCATCTGCGGAAGTCCGGTCGGTGATCCGCGCCCCCGCCGCATCCACCCGGCCCGGGATCTCCTGCTGCCTCCGCGCCCGCGCCCGGCCGGCACCTCGCCCGCGCCTGCCGGCACGGCCCCGCCGGCGCCGGATGCGCCTTGAAGTTCCGGCCCGGCATGAAACGCGGGGACGTGGAGCTAATCACCCGGCGGACGTACCGCGCCTGCCACCTCCCGGGTGGCCGTCACGGCAATGTAGGTCAGGTCGACTGGCCAGGGCTGGCCGGGCTCGCTGGCCGTGCTGCGGTCACTCGCCGACGTAGGGAACCGATTCGAGGATCTCGACCGTCGCGCTGCGGCCGTTCGGGAGCGAGTACGTGGCTTTTTCGCCGACCTTCTTGCCGTTGATCGCGCTGCCAAGCGGCGACCGCGGTGAGTAGATGTCGATCGGGCTTCCGCTCTCCTCGCGCGAGGCGAGCAGGAACGTCACCTCGTCCTCGTCGCCCTCGAACCTGACCGTCACCGTCATCCCGGGGCCGACCACCCCGTCTGTGCGTGGCGGCTCGCCGACCCTGGCCGTCTCCAGGAGCCGCTGCAGCTGATGGATCCGGCCTTCGTTCTTACCCTGCTCCTCCTTGGCGGCGTGGTATCCGCCGTTCTCGCGAAGATCGCCTTCCTCGCGGGCAGCTTCGATTTTCTTGGCGAGCTCCATCCGACCTGGACCCGAGAGGTAGTCCAGCTCGGTTTTGAGCCGGTCGTACGCCTCCTGAGTGAGCCAGGTGACGTTGGCATCGCGGGTCTCGGTCACGGGCACTCCTAATACTGCCGTACTGCTCGGGACGTGTGCCGTCCGCCGGATACCCGGGGGACGGCTCTCGGGCGTAATCCTCTGAGGCTAACAAGGCTCGGCTACCGCGTCGTCCTGGTCAATGTCCAACCTGGCCCGAATCTGCTCCCTTCTGATCCTTGGGGCCGCGGCGGGTGGCACGCGGGAATGTCGTCCCGCGGCCATAATGTTGTGCTCATGTACGCCCCGCGCACGCCCGCGGAGCGCACGCGGGGGGTCACGTGGGGCGTAAGGATCCATCATGTGGGAGGTCGCGGTTGTCTGGCGAGTCCTGGTCTGACAGTGGGTCGGACAATTTTGGGTCTGGCAGCACCGTGCCGGGCACCGTGCCGGGCGGCACCGTGCCGGGCAGCACCGTGCCGGGCAGCACCGTGCCGGGAAACGGTGCGTCGGGCAGCACCCTGCCGGGCGGCACCCTGCCGGGCGGCACCGTGCCGGGAAACGGTGCGTCGGGCAGCTTCGGGCCGGGCAGCACCCTGCCGGGCAGCACCCTGCCGGGCAGCAGCCTGCCGGGCAGCACGGTGCCAGGCAACACTGTGCCCGATGACACCGCGTCGGATGACATCGCGTCGGACAACGGAACTGCGCTGCGGCTGCTCGCGGTGCACGCGCACCCTGACGACGAATCGAGCAAGGGTGCCGCCACGATGGCCGGATACGTGGCTGAGGGTGTCCAGGTGCTCGTCGCCACGCTCACAGGTGGCGAGCGCGGCGACATCCTGAACCCTGCCCTTGACCGGCCGGAGGTGCGGTCGGACATCGCTCGCATCCGCCGCGAGGAGATGACTCGCGCCCGCGAGATTCTCGGTGTGCAGCAGCGGTTCCTCGGCTTTGTCGATTCGGGGCTGCCGGAGGGCGACCCACCGTCCCCGCTGCCTGACGGGTGTTTCGCGCTTCAGCCGCTCGACGCCGCGACCGCGCCGCTCACCGCGCTCGTCCGCGAGTTCAGGCCGCATGTCATCATCACCTACGACGAGTCGGGCGGGTACCCGCACCCGATCACATCAGTGCCACGAGGTATCCATGGCGGCATTCGACGCGGCCGGAGATCCGGACGCCCATCCGGAAGCTGGCGAGCCCTGGCAGCCCCGCAAGCTCTATTACCACGCCACATTCCACCGGGCGCGGTTCGAGGCGCTGCATGAGGAGATGGTGCGGCGCGGACTCGAATCGCCTTATGCGAAGTGGATGGAAACCTGGGAGGACCGGCCGGCCGACCGCCCGCAGCTTGAGATCACCACGCGCGTCGCGTGTGGCGATTTCTTCGAGTTGCGCGACAAGGCGCTGGTCGCGCACGCGACGCAGATCGACCCGAAGGGCTTCTGGTTCGCCTGCCCGCTCGACGTGCAGCGCGCCGCGTGGCCGACCGAGGACTACCATTTGGCAAGGTCGCTCGTTGACACCGAGGTTCCCGAGGACGACCTGTTCGCCGGCATCAGGGAGAAGGTGCCCCTGTGAAATTGCCCGGGGCCGTGACATCGCATGCGGCCGTGACATCGCACGCGGTGGCCGCGTCGCCAGCGTCCGCCAACAACATCACGCCCGGCGTGCTCGGGTTCCTGGTGATCGCGGCCATGGGGGCCGTGCTTTTCTTGCTTCTTCGCTCGATGAACAAGCATCTGCAGCGGGTCAGGGAGGTCCGCGACGCGGGTCTCACACCCGGCAGTGAGCTCGGTCGCACCGCCGTCAAAGCCGACCTGGGTGCCGCCGCCGCGAACGGCACAGCGAGCACCGCTGCAAGCAGTGCGGACAGCAAGGCCGGGACCGACACGGCTGACGGAACCGGGAGATAACGCGCGGCAGCGTCCGCACATGAGTCTTTGCTTCCGCGATGGACGACTGGCCTGCCGAGGTCGGCGCGCTTCGCCAATGCCGGTCCGCAGCCGGCGATTCACGAGGTGCCGCGCAGCGGTGCGCTGATAGCCTGACGGCTCATCAGGTGTCGTTGGCGCGGGTCGGTGCCGGGAGATTCAGAGCCATGCTGGTGATTCAGGGGGTGTGGGCTTATGGCTCGCTCTGCCTGTGGGCCGAGGATTCCACGTCCTCCGCGCACGCTCCGCCGCGCCCGGGTCGTCCGTCGCGGGCACCGAGGCCGCATCCGTTCGCTAGCGACCCCGGCACAGTCGCCGACGTCCTCGCCCAGATCGCCGGACCCGTCGCCGACCTTGTCCGCAAGGGTGTCGACGACGAGCTGACACTGCGGCTTCCTGCCACGGCGGATGGGCCGCTCGCTTCGCCGGAGCTGATCCGCGGGCCGGGTGAGCCGGCCGCGAGCGGGCCACGGACGGATGGCCCGCCGCCTGGCGACGCCCAGCGGGGCCCACTCGCGCAGCGGCAACCGGGCCAGCTCGCGCAGCGGCAACCGGGCCAGGTCGCGCAGCGGCAACCGCGCAGCCGTGCGCGGCTCGCCGCATGGCGAGTGCCTGCCTTGGCGTTCGAGCCCGGTGCCGCGCTCGACGTGCTCGCCATTCTTGGCGCGCCGGGCGCATACGCCGCAGAGGTGGCGATCGGTGGCTGCGTGCACTACCTCGCCGCGGTCGCACGGATGGCCACCGACCTGGTTGGCCGTGGCCGTGTGCTGCCTGCGCTCGTCCGAGACAGCGGCGGATACGTTGCTCGGTGGCGGCCGGTGATCTCTGGGGCGGATGTCGACCAGGCGCAAACGCTTGCTCGGGCGATGCCGCCGCTTTGCCGGGCCACCGACGCTGATGGTGAGCCCTCGGCGACTGTGCTCACCGAGGCGCTCGAGGCACTGACCGACGCGGCCGTGCGCGCCGCCCTTAGCCCCGGTACCGGAAAGCCGTGGAAACTGCTGCCGCCTCGCCGGGGCCGCGTGCCTTCACCCATTCCAGTCGCCGAGCGCTGGATCGGGGCGCTGACGGCGGCGGACCCGCAGGTGACGGCCGCGACGCCCGAGGAGGAGTCCGCAGCCGCCGAGCTTGCGGGCGCGCTCGGGGACTGGCGGGTAGCGGCGCAGGTCCCGGTCGGCCCCGTGCGCACCTGCTTCCGCCTGGTCGAGCCCGATCCTGACGATGCCGCCGCGCAACATGCCACCGATCACGCCAGCGGCGGCCCCTGGGCCATCGAGTTCGCGCTCCAGTCCACGGACGATCCGAGCCTGGTGATCTCTGCTGCCGACATCTGGGCGGCCGACACGCGGGCGGCCGGCACGCGGGCCCGTTCGACAGTCGGCTGGGCCGGCGTCGCGGGGGGGATCAGGCACCCGGAGGAGGAGCTCCTCGCGGGTCTGGGCCGGGCAGCCCGCCTTTTCCCCGAGCTCAACGCCGGGCTACGGTCGGCGGCACCGGCTGCGATCAGCACCGACGCCGTGGGGGCGTACAGGTTCGTCAGGGACACCGCGCCGCTGCTCGCCGGTTCCGGGTTCGGCGTGCTGCTTCCGGCCTGGGCGCGCAAGTCCCGGCTGGGGCTGAAACTCACCACGCGTTCGAAGAAGAGCTCCGGCGGCACCGCCGGGGTGGCGACCTTCGGGCTGGAGGATCTCGTCGAGTTCCGGTACGACCTCGCGGTCGGCGGCGAGGCGCTCGACCCGGACGAGCTGGCCGAGCTTGCGCTGCTGAAGGTCCCGCTGGTCCGGCTGCGCGGCCAGTGGGTCGAGCTGGACCAACGGCAGCTTCAGGCGGCGCTGCGGTTCATGGAGCGTAGCCGGGCCGGGACCATGCGCGGGGGCGACGCGCTGCTCGCCGGGTTGCGCGGGGCCCAGGACGACGACGGGCTGCCTGTCGTCGAAGTGGACGCGGACGGATGGCTGGGCGACCTGCTCTCCGGGCAGGCGGACCGGCGGCTGGAACCGATCGAGACGCCAAACGGCTTCCGCGGTTCGCTCCGCCCCTATCAGCAGCGTGGACTCGCGTGGCTGGCATTTCTGAACGGCCTCGGGCTTGGCGCGATACTCGCCGATGACATGGGCCTTGGGAAGACGATCCAGCTGCTCGCACTGCTTGCCGCGGAACGCGGATCCGCGTCACCAGACCAGGGGAGGACGGGCCAGGGGGAGACAGACCGTGCCGCGACAGACGACGCGACGACAGGCGCGAGGACAGACGGCGCGACGACAGGCGCGAGGACAGAGGGCGCGAGGACAGACGGCGCGACGACAGAGGGTGGCCAGGCGGCCGGGGAACCCCGTGCAGCCGTTCGGCATCATCCGACATTGCTCATCTGCCCGATGTCGCTGACCGGGAACTGGCAGCGCGAGGCGGAGCGGTTCACGCCGCAGTTGATCACGCATGTGCACCACGGTGCCGACCGGCTCAGGGGGGCCGAGCTGGCCGAGGCGCTGGCCGCGACCGACCTCGTGATCACGACCTACGCGCTCGCGGCACGCGACCGCGACGCCCTGAGCGCGATCGAGTGGGGCCGCGTCGTCTGCGACGAGGCGCAGAACATCAAGAACAGCGCGACCTTGCAGGCGCAGGCGATTCGCAGCCTGCGCGCGGCCAGCAAGATCGCGCTGACCGGCACCCCGGTGGAGAACCATCTCAGCGAGCTTTGGTCGATCATGGAGTTCGCCAACCCCGGCCTGCTCGGGTCGGCTGAGAGGTTCCGCAACTCCTGCGCCATCCCGATCGAACGGCATGGGGACGAGGAGGCCACCGCCTCGCTCAAGCGGATCACGGGTCCGTTCGTGCTGCGCCGCCTGAAGAGTGACCGGTCGATCATCTCCGATCTGCCCGACAAGCTGGAGATGAAGGTCTGGTGTAACCTCACCGCCGAGCAGGCCTCGCTGTATCAGGCGACCGCCCTGGACATGCTCGCCAAGATCGAGCAGGCCGAGGAGGGCATAGAGCGGCGTGGCCTCGTGCTTGCGACGATGGCCAAGCTCAAGCAGGTCTGCAATCACCCTGCGCACCTGCTTGGCGACGGTTCGCGGCTCGCCGGCCGGTCGGGGAAGCTGGCCCGGCTCGAGGAGCTCTGCGACGAGTTGCTCGTGGAGGGGGACAAGGCGCTGTGCTTCACCCAGTACGCCGAGTTCGGTGCAATGCTCCAGCCTCATCTCGCGGCCCGCCTCGGCTGTCCCGTGCTGTACCTGCACGGCGGTACACCCAAACGCCAGCGTGACGCGCTGGTCGCCCAGTTCCAGGAGTCGAGGCGAGCCGGCCGTTTTCCTCCTCTCGCTGAAGGCGGGCGGCACGGGCCTCAACCTCACCGCCGCCAATCATGTGATCCACGTGGACCGGTGGTGGAACCCGGCGGTGGAGGACCAGGCCACCGACCGGGCGTTCCGGATCGGCCAGCGCAAGGACGTTCAGGTACGCAAGTTCATCTGCGTGGGCACCCTCGAGGAGCGCATCGACGGCATGATCGACGCGAAGAAGGCGCTGGCCGAGCGCATCGTCGGTACCGGAGAGGGCTGGCTCACCGAGATGTCGGTCGCGCAGCTGCGCCAGGTGATCGCCCTGTCGCCCGAGGCGGTGTCGGAATGAGATTGCCCGAAGTGGTGCCCGGATGAGCCGATACGACGAGCCGCGCTGGTACGAGCCCTCACGGCCGCGCCCGGTGGAGGGCGGCGTCAAGGCCCGCACCAGGCGCGGCGCGATCGGCCAGGAGTGGTGGTCGCGGCGGTTCATCGATGTGCTTGAGTCGTTCGGCATGCGCAGCAGGCTCACCCGGGGCCGCAGCTACGCAAGGGCCGGGCAGATCCTGGACTTCGAGCTGTCCTCCGGTCATGTCACCGCCCACGTGCAGGGCTCACGGGCGAGGCCGTACCTGGTGCGCATCCAGGTGCTGCCCCTCACCACCGGGCAGTGGCAGCGTGTGGAGCAGGCACTGGCCGGGCAGGCGCTGTTCCGCGCCAAACTGCTTGCAGGCGAGATGCCTGCCGAGATCGAGCAGGTGTTCGCTGACTGCGGCACCCCGTTGTTCCCTCGTTCGGCCCGCGACCTGGAGATGTCCTGCTCCTGCCCGGATTGGGAGGTACCGTGCAAGCATCTCGCCGCGACCTGTTATGTGCTGGCCGAAAGGTTCGATGATGACCCGTTTCTCGTGCTCGCCTGGCGCGGCCGGGGCCGCGAGGATCTGCTCGCGGGGCTGCGGCAGCTGACGGCGGCAGGGACCGCGCCGGACACCCCGTTGATCGACGTAGACGACCCGCCGCTTGCGGACTGCCTGGAAAGCTACTGGTCACCAGGCCTTAGCCTGGCCCGGCTGCGCGCCCGGCCCGTGGCTCCGGCCGCGGCACCTGACCTGATGCTCCGGATGTTCGAGCCGCCGCCCGTCGTGGTCCGCCGCAGAGATCTGGCCACGCTGCTTCGCCCCGCTTACCTGCGGATGACTGGCGAAGAAGGGCTCGATCCAGAGCCGGATCCTTAGCCAGGCCCGAACCGATCCTGGCCAGAGATGTCGGCGTAGCTAGAAAGCCTGGCGCCCTGAATGGCTTACGTGGCGGGCGTGGGCGCCGCCCCGCGCCCGCCACGTCGCCCCCCGGCCGGGGTGCTTCAGGTGCAGAAGCCTCCGGGGGCGGTGCGTGTCCCGGTCGGCGGGGTGGTCCAGGTACGGACCTCCCCGTGGGTCTTCTAGGGCGCCGCCCCCTGCGTGGCGTCGAGCGCCTGCGCGATGCTGGTGGCCCACGCGCGGATGTCCGCCTGGTCACGGAAGTCGCCTTCGCTGAATAGGTCTCTGCTCAGGGGCATCTTCGTCACCGCGCGCTCGGCGATGCCGAGCTTGCTCAGGTCAAGCGCGCCGAAGAGCACGCGGTGGTCGCGCGGGGCGATGGCCGACCTGAACTTAACGATCACCTTGGGCTCCGCGACGGAGCGCAGGTCCCGGCCCTGCGGGTCGGTGGTCTCCGTGCCGAGCGGGCCGCTGCTGAACAGCCAGACCGGCCGGCTGGCCAGGACGGTGGTATTACGCTTCACGAACCGGACGGCCTCCTTCCGCCAGAACCCGAAGTAGACGGCGCTTCCGATCACGTACGCGTCATAATCCCCAAGATTGTCGATCTCGCTCACTGGCCGGACATCCACCTGGGCCCCCCGCTGCCTGAGTGTTTCCGCGATGGACTCCGCGATGCCCCTGGTCGATCCGTGTTTGCTCGCGTAGGCGACGAGCACACTCGTCTGCTTGTCCATACTTCCAGGCGACCCGCTGCGGCAGCGCGCCGAAAGAGTTGATGGTCCCATGGTCCGGGGTCCTTGTGCCCATCGTCCGGGATCGAACACCTACCGGAAGAAGAAGCAGGACGCTGGTCGAATCAACCGCAACTCTTCAACCGAGGATCTTGAGCCAGGCGTTGACCCGGGACGACCGGGCCCCCGCTCAGGTGGGATGCGCGTACGGGGTGACCGGGTAGGTCCATCCGGACGGCGCTTTCCAGATCAGGAGCCCGGGTTGGGGCTGGACAAGCTCCCACCCGCTCGCCTGTTTCACCTGGTGGTGGATTCTGCAGAGTGGTGCGAGGTTGCACCAGCACGTCCGCCCGCCCTTGTCGTACGGCACAGTGTGGTCCTTGTCGCAGGCTCTGGCCGGTCGCCGGCAGCCCGGGAAGGCACACGTGCGATCGCGGATCTCGATCAGATGGCGCAGCGACGGTGTGGGCTCGTATCTGGCGCTCTCACGCTCATGTAGGCAGTCACGAAACGCCAATGGGTTCACGTTGATCGCCAGCTGCCAGCCGCCGGCACCGGTCTGATCTCCGGGGCCGGGCCGGGGCCGGGGCTTGGGCCGCGGCTCGGGCTTGCGCTTGGGCTCGGGCTCGAGCCGGGGCTTGCGCTTGGGCTTGGGGTCGGGCAGCAGGGCCCGCGCACTCGCCGAAGGGTGGCGCAGCCGTGCCCGATCGCCCACCCATTCTCGTTGGTCACAGTGACGCACCACCGTGCCGTGCCATCGCATGCCGCGGCGGCCGCGATCTGGCGGGCGGTCACCGCGGTCACGGGCCCAAATCCGTCCAGGTGTCCTGGGGCACCGGTAAGGCCGAGCCACGTCGTCAGCGGAATGGTCAGGTTCACCGATCCAGTCATTCCAGCCCAATTCGCGGGGCTGGCGGCAGAAACCCCGGCACCAGCGGCACCGCCGGTGCCAGCGGGCACCCGCCGCAGCCCGGCAGGCAGCTCCGCTGGAGGAGTGACCCCGCCGGGTAGGTCCGGTCGCGGGGTCATGTCAGCCGCACGGGACGCCCCGTTTTCGCCCGCGCCCGACCCGGGGTCTGGGGCTGGCCCGGGGTCTGGGGCTGGCCCGGAGTCTCCGCCTGGCGCTGAGTCCGTGGCCGGATTTGGTGCTGCCTCGGCGCTCGGCCCCGGGTCCGTGCCCGGGTCTGCGCCCGGCTCTGCGCCCGGGTCCGTGTCCGTGGCTGGATTCGGGCTGCATGCCGGCGCCGCGGCAGGTCGGCCGAGCAGGAGTCCGAGGAACACCTGTGCACGCAGCAGATCCATACCGCCGTCTGCGCCGTCTGCCTTCAGTGCCTTGGCCATCGCCGTGATCCGGTTCCAGGCTGCGGCTGCCTCGGCGGTCGGCAGGTCCCGCCCAGCCAGGTTGGCACTGACGCCACTGGCCTCCGGACGCTGTTCCACCCGCGCCTGCTTCTCGGCCTGGGCGCGCCGCTCCTCCGCTCCCGGAGGATCGGCCTCGATCGCAGCGCGGCTCACCGCCGCCCGCAGTTGTCCGGTGGTCTGGCCGGGAGCTGCCGGGAGCACGTGCTCCTCAACGGCACGGGCCAATTCGCTACTCAGGCCCACCACTCCGTCGACGATGACCAGCGCTTTGGGCACGTCGATACGCCCCGCAGCCAGGGCCGACGCTGTCGCGGGTAATTCCGCCAGCGACAGCGCCTGTCCCACCAGGCGCTCAGCCGCTGCACGTGTCAGGCTCAGTGCGGCCGCGACTTCGGCGGCCGCGTACCGGTCGGCCTCCATGACCCAGCAGCCCTCCGAGCGCGCTTCACCGATCCTCCGGCCAGCAAGCTCCGCGACCGCCGCGTGCTCCATCGCTGCCGCCCAGGACCCAAGGCGGCGCCAGCCGCGAAGCACCCCGGTCAGGGCATCATCACCCAGTAGGCCAAGGCCACCGGCCTTCCCGTCAGGAGGCGCGTTACCGCTGCCCGCACCACTGTCGCCGTACGAGCCATCGCCGGGTCCGCTCGCGTCTTCGCCCACACTGGAGTCACCGGCGTCCCCGTCCGGGATGCACGGTTCGACGCCTATCGCGTCATGCAGGAAGACGGCGAGCTCTGGACCCGGGATAAGCCTTTCAAGCACGCCGCCCTGCTGGAAACCGGATATTTCCGGCGTGCTTATAAGCCCACCGAGCAGTGCGCCACTCCCGCACAGCCAGAATCCCTGCTCGGCAAGCGCATCAGCCATTGGCGGCCCGTTGCTGTTAGTACAAGACGAGCCAGCTGGCCGAACAGTTGCGGGCATTGTGCTCACCTCCCGAGGGATAGGCGGCCTCCCGAGGAATAGGCCGGTCAAGTAGTTTCATAGAACAGTTTATCGTAAGATCACAATTTCGTACATGTGTTCGGAGAACATAGTTCTCGTTTTCAATCTGCGTTGCCGAGGTGGTTCGGAGGAGGCCGCGAGGTTGCCGAGGTGGTTCGGAGGAGGCCGCGAGCGAAACTCGCTGGCTTCCCGGCCGCGAGGAACGCAAGTGATCGCTGCTGCTCGATATCGGGTGACGGCTACGGGGTCGATGATCCAGACCGTGGGCTCGCGGGCGCGGTCGTCCGCGCCGGGGCCTGTTCGCGGCTGAGGCAGCGGGCGGGGCGACGGGCTGGATGGCCTGTCAGGCCGGCTCCATGCCGAAACGGCTCATCAGGGCGCGTTCCTGCTCCCGGTCCGGCGGCTGCTCACCTGACCACAGCACGTGCAACTCCTCGAAATACGCATCCATCGCCGGGGCGTGGAGTACGAGCAGCCGTGCAGGCTCCTCCCCGCCGTTGCCGAACGTATGCGCGCCGCCGCGGGGAATGAGCAGGAAATCGCCCGCGCCGCCGGCCTGTTCCTGCCCGTCGAGCTCGAAAGCGACGGTCCCCTCAAGCACGAAGAACGCCTCCGAGCAGTTGGTGTGCCTGTGCGCGGGGGGCCGCCGACCGCCAGGTGGCAGCGTGCGCTCCATCAGCGAGAAATCACCGCTGGTCTGTTCGGCGACCGCCTTGAACGCCATCACGCTGCCGCGTGCGGTGAGGATCTTGCCCTCACCCGGCGGGACGATCGGATCGCTGGTCATGGCTGTCTCCCTGGCGTTCGGGACCGGGCATGAAATCCCGGGCAAACGGGGCGTCGCACCGCGTAGCCGTTAAGGCTAATCGTCCGTCAGGTGATCATGCGTGCGACCCCGGACCTGGCTGGCCGTCAGCGGGACATTGGCTCGTCCGCGCTGCCCTGATGCGGCAGCCTCGTCACAGGAATTGTTCCCATGCGGCCGGCCTGGAAGTCCTCCACGGCCTGGATGATCTCGTCGCGGGTGTTCATCACGAACGGCCCGTACCGTGCGATCGGCTCGCCGATCGGCAGGCCGCCGAGCAGCAGGATCTCCCAGCCACGCTTGGACGCGAGCGGCTGGCCGTCGGCCGCCGTCACGGCGAGCGCCTCGCCCGCGCCGAACACTGCGAGCTGACCTTCCGCAAGCGGCCTGCCCTCAGGGCCGGCGCTGCCGTTGCCTGACAGCACGTACACAAGCGCGTTGAAGTCGCGCGGCCACGGGAGCGAGCTTGGCGCCGGGCGCGACCGTCGCGTGCAGGTACGTGATGGGCGTGTAGGTGATCCCTGGCCCCTCGTGCCCGGCCAGCGAACCCGCGATGACCCGGACCAGCGACGCACCGTCCTCACTTGAAAGCAGCTTCACGTCCCTGGCGGCGATGTCCTGGTAGCGCGGCGCCACCCACTTCTGGCTGCTCGGCAGGTTCACCCACAGCTGTGTGCCGTGGAACAGGCCGCCACTCGCGACAAGCTCGGGCGGCGGCTGCTCGATGTGCTGCAGCCCGCTGCCCGCGGTCATCCACTGGGTGGCGCCATCTGCGATCAGCCCGCCACCGCCCGTGGTGTCCTGGTGCTTGAATGCGCCGTCGATGATGTAGGTGACGGTCTCGAAGCCGCGGTGCGGGTGCCACGGCGTGCCCTTCGCCTCGCCGGGCGCGTACTCGACCGCACCCATGTGGTCGAGCAGCACGAACGGGTCCGCCAGTGACAGGCTCATGCCTGGGAACGGGCGCCGCACCTCAAATCCCTCGCCCTCGAGGTGACGCTGCGCGGTAACGACCTTGGCGACATGCCGCCACGAGGTCTCCTGTTCGGCCAACCACGGGATCCGCGGCAGCGTTAGTGGGTCTGCAGTTACGGCAGGCATCGTTTTGTCTCCTCAGTGAGCTGGCTCATGCTCTTCGCCGTGGCAACAACGTTGAAAGTTCAATCATTCCGGGTATCCTGCTGTGTATGACCGGGTCACGCTGGCTGGCCGCCACGCAGCAGCACGACTGGCGCGCCTATATCGAGGGCGGCGCCCGGCTTCACGATGCTCTTGAGCGGGATCTCAAGACGCGGCACGGGCTGTCGCTGGCTGAATACGAGATCCTCGTTCAGCTCTCTGAGGCGCCGGAGCGGCGGCTGCGCATGGCCGACCTTGCCGCGTCGGCGAGCCAGTCACGCAGCCGGCTGACGCACACCGTCGCACGTCTGGGATCCAAGGGATTCGTCAGCCGGGCCGAATGTCCCTCGGACAGACGTGGCGTGTACGCGCTTTTGACCGATGCTGGGCTCGCGGCCCTGCGTCGCGCGGCCGCCGATCACGTGTCCGCCGTGCGCGACCTGTTCATCGACCTCATTGATCCCGAGGACCTTGTAGCTGTCGGCCGGGCCTTCCGCGCTGTCGCCGCACGGCTGGGCTAACACGCTCTCGGTGACACCAGGCCACGGGCATGAGACATCAAATGCATATCCATAACGGCTGCCGTGTGCCTCGGTCACTGCGCACGTGTCATCGGCCATCGTGGAAGCGCTGAATCGGCCGCGCGTCCCTTGAGATCAGCGGCATGTCTGCCGAGCCAGGCGTGCGTCCCGGTGAATTCGCGGCACGTCCGAGCATGTGCCGTGAGGATCCGCTGGCAATCGGTGACAGGGACCTCCGGGGTCTGCGGGCGGGCGGTGCATGTGCGCCTGCCGGTGGCTAAACGCCACTCGGCCAGGCACACACGCGCTGCCCGCTTCGGGCCAATGGCGGCGAAGCTCTCCCTCAGGCGATCCGGGTAAGGTCGGCGTACCAGCCGTGACCATCGTCGTGGATGGCGTCTAGCCGCCAGGTCTGCCCTGCGATCTCAAAGGTGCCTCCCTCATATAGGGATACCGCCGACTCCTCGGAGTCCTTTTCCCAGACCGTGATGTCGATACGCGCGGGTTCAGTTTCGGTCGCCGGGAACGTGTACCTGCCGCCGAAGCTAACGCCCTTGTATCGGCGGACCACGCCTTGCGACACCTGGATATGCACTTCGGTATCCGACACCGTGTTCCCTCACTTCAGCGTGGCGTAATTCGGCTGCATGTTCGCGGTGAAGTCTGCGGCTTTGATCGCGCCTGGGTTGGCGCGGTTCCACGGGTTCCGCAGGTGAATCTTCTCATCGCTCACCGCTACGACCTCGTACGCGTGACTTGGTTCCAGCTCGTACGGAAGCTTTTCCTTCTCGCTTTCCCGAGCCCGAGAGGCGGCCAGCACCGGTTTCCCCTCGCGCAACTGGCGGTCGAGCACTGCGGTGAGCTGTTTCGGGTCATCGGGGTAGGGCCGCACCGCAGAGTCTCTGCCGGTGAACTGAGTGAGCAGTTCGGCCCGATCCCAGCTTCCAGATCCCTGGTTCAATCGGACGTACCCGTCCGGCGGCGGGCCGCTGCGCGGCTTCTTGACCTTCGCGTCGGAGGCATCAGCCTCGCACAGGCACTGCCAAACGTCGGCCCAGTCGGACTGCCGTTGCGGGGTCCACGTCTGGTCCAGCCCTGCCGCCGCCTTCTCCAGGACCGGTATCCACGCAGCATCCGACGCCTGCGCGAAAGCAGGTTCATCCGAGGACGTATCAAACACCGGGAGATCCGGCGTCACGGTCATCTCGATCGTTTGGCCGGTCGGCGCTGCGCCGCTGTCGGTCCACTGGGCCTCGTTCAGCGACACCTTGTAGGTGCCGTCCGGTTGCTGCCTGATCCTGCCAGCGATGTCGTCGGGCCGGTGGGCAGCGATCGCGCCAAGGGTGGCGATGACCCCGCAGTCACCAAGCCAGCCCTGTTCGGTCTGATTCCTTTCCGGCCGTCCCTTCAGGCAAGGTACGCGTGTGTCGTCTAGGCGCTCAAGCGGCTGCCCGTAACGGTCCGGCGGCTCGCGATCGTCAAAACGGTCCTGAAAGGCGGGGCGGTCTACGTAGGGGTGCAGGCGGTCGGCGGTGTCTTTTTCGCGGAGCGGCTCGGCGCGCTCCGGGCGATCAGGGGCGTGGCGGGTCTGGTCGTGCTGGCGCTGCCAGGGCCAGCGGAGGTAGGCGCGGCCGGTGTCGTCGGGCAATGCGTCGGCGCGGCGGGGGATGCCCACGAGCCAGCGCGGGTCGATCTCGTCTTTGTCGATGAGGTCCGCGACGGCGGTCTTGTCATCGCCGTCAGAGGCCGAGGGCCGGTCGCTGTGGCGGTCGCTCGCGGCATCGTCGCGCTTCTGGTCGGAAGTGTGGTCGCGCCACTCGGGGTGCTTGCCGCTGTCACGCGGACCGTTGCCAGTGTCGTGGCTGCGTTCTGTGTCGCCGCGTGGCGTGCCAGGGCGTGGGTCGCGGCAGTCGGGAATCCGCCCGGGGCGGACGCGGCTCGACGGTGTGTCGGTGTGCGGGGTGGGCCGGGACGGATTGCCGTAGAGGGCGCGCATCCGGTCTGCGGCGCTGCGCGGGGTGTCGTTGGCTTGGCGGCTTGGCGTTTGGGCCGGTCGGCGTGGTGTGTCCGCAGGGGGCCGACGCGTGTCCGCAGGAGGCCGACGCGTGTCCGCAGGAGGCCGGGGTGTGTCAGAGGAATACTGGGCTGTGTCCGCAGCGCGTCGACGTGATTCTGCGGGGCGCGCGGGTCCGACGCTGTCGCCCGTTGCGTCGGGTGCGCGGTTGCGTAACTCCGCCACGCGGCCATCACATCACGGCGAGGGCCCGGTGGGGACCACCTCGCGCGATGATGCAGAGGTCCAGATCGCTGGGCAGAGCGCGGGGAACGTTGCGTCACCTGGAGCAGGTGAGGGTGGCATGCCAGCCGCGGCCGGTGGCGTGGATGTGGGTGAGGTGCCAGGTCCGGCCGTCCAGGTGGAGGGTGTCGCCTTCGTGAAGGTCGGCCACCAGCTCACCGCCGGCGTGCCGCACGGCGATGCGGACCCATGCGGCCGTTTCCCCCTCCGTGGCCGGGGCGCACATGCGAAGCCACGCGGACTGGCCGGACCTTCACGGGTTTCTGGCGATGGCGGCAGTACGGGTAGCGGGAGCCGCCGCTGGCCGTGGCCCGGGGGATGTGCTGGACCGTCACAGTCCACGGTGGATAGTCGAGGCGCAATCTCGGCAACTCATGCATCCTGCTCCTTTTGGTGCCGTTTGAGCTCGGTCTCAAGCTCGGCAAGATCGCGCGTGATGATGGTGTGCGGGTGAATGGTGATCGTCACCCCATAGGCGCAGTAGCGAATGCCCGCGTTTTGATCAAGGGCTTCCCTGATGATCTGGTGCCCAGGGAACTTGTCGCGCAGGTCGGCAAGCTTGCGGATCTCGTCCTTGCCGGGGATCTCGCTGCGTTTCACCGTGCGCCACCCGTGGTCATGTCCTGACCATGACCGCAGGCCTCGGCTGGCTCGGCGTCGCCTGGAGTGTGGCCCGACTCGCTCATATGGACAGACTAGCCTGTCCTACCCGGTTAGGACAGTTCAAACGTTGCTGGCCAGTGCTGTCCGGGTAGCTTGATCAACATGGATGACGAGATCGATCCACGGTCTCCGGTACCGGCGTACCTGCAACTGGTTGCGATCCTGGAGCGGATGATCACCTCTGGTCAGATACAGCCGGACAAGCCCATACCGTCTGAGCCGACGTTGCAGCAGCGCTACGGAGTGGCGCGCAACACGGCCAGGCACGCGATACACCACCTGCGCGATAAGGGCCTGGTCTACACGGTCCCGGGGCGAGGAACGTACGTCAGCCCACAGGACAAACGTTGACATCGCTACGTGGCGCGTCAGGCATCACATGACCCTGGGTCAGCCACAACCGAGATGGAGATCATCTAGTGTCCGGCGCCTGAAATCATTCAAATAAATCCGAAGATCATCTGACCTTGTGAAGACGTTCAAATCAAGACAAGCCCCCCGATGGCCCCAGAGCGAAAATGTTTAGCGAATTTACGGCGCGGGACACTGGATCGTTGACCGGAATCCCGGCCGGTGATCCGAGCGCATTGCGCGCCGACCGTGAGCTGGGGCGTGCAGGCTGGTTCCGGCGACTTCCCGGCGACTTCCCGGCGACTTCCCCCCCGATAACGTCGTACCGGCGGGCGGAATGTCCGTTTCTCGTGACGTTTTCGGGGGGGAAGTTGTGTTGCTGGCCCGCCGGCGCCGGGACCTAGTGTCCCGCGCGCCCACCGCGCGGCCGACAGCGTACTACGGGTCCCGCGATGTCCTACGCTTTGTCCTAGTTTTTCACCACTTGCCCCTATCGGTCCTGCCACGACATCATGTCGTGATAGGAGGGGATCACGGGGCCTGCGGGCAGGCGGTGCATGTGCGCCTGCGGGCAGGCGGTGCATGTGCGTTGACACTTGCTCTTACACGCGCCTTTGGGGACCGGGAGGGATTTGCACGGCGATTTCGCCGCCGAGCCGGGCTCCCGCGGAAAGGCTGAGGTCGTCGCCGCTCCAGAACCGGCCCGCGTCGTACCAGTTCGGCCGGTGCCCAGAAGGGAGCAGGCCCATGGCCTGGTAGGTGACGGCGACCACCTCGGCGCAGTAGGCAGTCGTCAGGTCACCGTCATGCGCGCCGTGCCTCCTGGTGGGTGCCCGCCCGCTCAGCCACCGTGAGGCAAGCCGCATCGTGGAGGGAAACGGGGTGCCATCCAGACGGGCGATGGTACGCAGGACGGCGTCCTCCATCTCGCGGGTCACCAAGAGGTCGAGCTGGCGCAGCCACGCCCGCTGCCCGTATCTCGTCGCCCAGACGAGGACCGCCTCGCGAAGGTCGTGCAGCTGGACCCCGCGGTGGTGGGTGCCGGACCACAGGTCAGGCAGGGAGCGGCCGAGCTCGGCGTGCCACATCAGCGGTGGCAGATCGTCCACGACGACGGACATGCCGACGTGGTTGACGGGGCTGTTGGTCGTCGCCTGGATCGTCCGGTCAGCAGGTTTGTGCCCGCGAAAGAGCCACACGTCTGCGGTGCGCGTCACGTCGAGTGCCTCGTCGAGGGTGATGCTCATGGCGGCCACGGACGTAGCCTAGGCAAGGTGCGCTGGTGGAAAGTACTCGGCCTGGCCGGTTTCGCAGGTGTCGCGGCCACCGGAGTGGTGATCGCCCGCTCCGAGCGCCGCCGCCGCGCCTACACCCCGGAGCAGATCCGGGCGCGGCTGCACGCGCGCCTCGCTGAGGTGTCCGCGTCGGGACCGGCGGCAGGAACCGCTCCCAGCGCCGGCCCGGTCCCGTGAACCGGCCCGGTCCCGTGAACCGGCTTGGTCCCGTGAACCGGCCCGGTCCCGTGAACCGGCCCGGTCCCGTGAACCGGCCCGGTCCCGTGAACCGGCCCTGCGGCCGGGCCGCTCAGCAAGGCCGCACCGTTCACTCGGCCCTGCAGTCGGGGAGGGGGCGGCGCCGCCGGGTGGGATCGGTGATCGAGGGCGGGTCGTAGCCCGCGTCGGCAAGGTTGAGGTTGGTGCCCGGCGGGACGATCTTGTCGCTCCTGTCGAGAGCCTCATCGTCAAGCGCCAGCTTCGCGGCGGCAAGCAGGTCCGTGAGCTGATCCATGGCCCGTGGACCGATGATCGCCGCGGTCACGGCGGGATGAGCGGTGACGAAGGCGAGCGCCAGGTGGATCAGCGAGCAGCCGATGTCCTCGGCGATCTTCACCAGTTCCTCGACTGCCGCCATCCTGGCCTGATTGGCCGGTAGCGAAGGGTCGAAACGATGCGGCAGCCGTGACGCGCGGCCGCTGTTCATGTCCACGTCCTCGGCCGAGCGGTACCTGCCCGTCAGCCAGCCGCCCGAGAGCGGGCTCCAGACGATCGCGCCCATTCCGCGCCAGGTGTCCCGGACACCCATCATGCCTGCCGTTCCCGCGGGCCCCGCCCGAGGGTTGCTCAGGAAATGGGAGGCTCAGGGAACGTGGCCGCAGGCCGCCTGTCGCCCGCAGGCCCGGCGGCGCCGCGGGTGGCCGCCGGCAGGACGACCACGGAAGCTGCCCCAGCGGTCACTCGGTGGGATGTGCGCCTCCTGACCTGAGCGACAAGAAGCGCTCGATCATCAGGTTCACCTGCTCGGGCACCTCGAGCTGGTGGAAGTGACCTGCCCCGACAGTCTGGCCGATGGTGATCGCGGGGTTGGCCGCAAGCAGGAACGCCGAGCTGTTGGCCGGCCCGGCGGATCCGATCGTGAGGACCGGCACGTCACACTCGCGCAGGACAGCCACAGAATCGAACGCCGCCATCGCGCTTACCATGGGGATCGCGATGTCGCCCGGCACCGCGCACATCGTCGCGGTGATCTGGGCCCGGCGGTCAGCGTCATCGGTTGACAGAAACATCTGATCGACGAACTTCCGGCGGCCGGCCGCCCCATCCGGGCCCTGGAGCGAGGGCAGGAGCTGGGCGGCGAAGCCTTGCCAAACCTCCTTGCTCAGTGACGGAGGATCGACCATCACCACCTCGCCGATGAGCTCGGGCGCCCGCTGGGTCAGCGCGAGCGCTACCATCGCGCCCATGCTGTGACCGACGGCGACGCTGCGTCGGAGGCCGAGCCTGCGCGCAAGCGCCGCGACCTCCTTGGCGAAGGCTTCAATCGTGTACGTCGCGGGTGCCGCGCTCTCGCCATGCCCGGGCAAGTCGACCGACACAACCCGGTGCGCCGCCGAGAAATGACCGGCCTGCGGGGCGAAGAAACCGCGATCGCAGCACCACCCGTGCAAGAACAGCATGCTCGGATCGCCGTCACCCGCCGCGTCGTACGCAAGGCCGCCCACCTCAGCCCCCGTGACGGGCCCTGCGCCCGCGTGGGCATTGCTTCCTCCCCAGGTTTCGGACATGTCCTGAACCATAGCCGCACCAAAGGCCGTCGCTTCCTCGAAGGTCCCCAGCGCAGCCCTGGTGCGAACCACGCACGGCGCCGCATCGCATGAGGGGGGCGCGGGTCAAAAGAAGGCCGGATAGCGTGGGCAGGGTGAACAGGCTGAACAGCGCGACGAGCCCTTATCTGCTGCAGCATGCGGACAATCCCGTGGACTGGTGGCCGTGGTGCACCGGCGCCTTCGACGAGGCCAGGCGCCGCGACGTGCCCGTTCTGCTGTCTGTCGGCTACTCGGCCTGTCACTGGTGCCATGTCATGGCGCACGAGTCGTTCGAGGACCCGCAGACCGCCGCGCTGATGAACGAGAACCTCGTCGCCATCAAGGTGGACCGCGAGGAACGGCCGGACATCGACGCGGTCTACATGACGGCGACGCAGGCCATGACCGGTCAGGGCGGCTGGCCGATGACGGTCTTCATGACGCCGGACGAGGAGCCGTTCTTCTGCGGCACCTACTTCCCGCGCGAGCCCTTCCAGCGCCTGATCGTCGCGGTCGCGCGGACGTGGGGCGACGAGCGGGAGCGGATTACGGGCCAGGGGAAGCAGATCGCCGCCGCTCTCGCCGAGCGGGCGGCCGCGCCGCTTGCGCAGCCGGGCACCGCGCCGCTTGCGCAGCCAGGCACCGCGCCGCTTCGCGACCAGCTTGGCGCACCGCTTGCCGCCGCCGTCGCGTCGCTCGAACGGGACTTCGACGAGGCACACGGCGGGTTCGGCGGCGCGCCCAAGTTCCCGCCCTCGATGGTGCTCGAATTCCTGCTGCGCCACCACGAGCGGACAGGCAGCGCCGCCGCGCTGCGGATGGCCGAGGCGACCGCGGGGGCGATGGCCCGGGGCGGCATGTACGACCAGCTTGGCGGGGGTTTCGCCCGGTACTCGGTGGACGCGTCCTGGGTGGTGCCGCACTTCGAGAAGATGCTCTACGACAACGCACTGCTCGCGCGCGTCTACGCCCACCTGTGGCGTCTCACAGGGTCGCAGCTCGCCCGCCGCGTCGCCGCGGAGACCTGCGACTGGATGATCCGTGAGCTGCGCACCCCTGAGGGCGGTTTCGCGTCCGCGCTTGACGCCGACAGCGAGGGGGAGGAGGGCAGGTTCTACGTCTGGACGCCTGCCCAGCTTACCGAGGTGCTTGGCGACGGCGACGCGCCATACGCGGCGCAGGTGTTCGGGGTGCCTCCAGGTGCCACGGCCGGGACGTTCGAGCAGGGCAGCTCGGTCCTCCAGTACAGGCGGGACACAGATGATCCCGAACGGCTTCGCGGTATCCGCTCCGCTCTCCTGACCGCACGCGCCACCCGGATCAGGCCCGGACGCGACGACAAGGTCGTCGCCGCCTGGAACGGCCTCGCGATCGCCGCGCTCGCGGAAACCGGCCTGCTGCTCGACCGGCCCGATCTGGTGACGGCCGCGCAGGTCGCGGCCCTGCTGCTCGCCGAACTGCACATGGATGTAACAAGCAAGGGCGTTCGGATGGCGCGGACCTCGAGGGACGGAGCAACGGGCCCGGGCGACGGCGTGCTCGAGGACTACGCGTGCGTGGCCGAGGGCTTCCTCGCGCTCGCGGGCGCCAGCGGTGAGGCGCGCTGGATCCAGGCCGCAGGCGACCTGCTCGACACGGCGCTCGAACGGTTCGGGGACGGCAACGGCGGCTTCTATGACACGGCAGACGACGCGGAACGCCTGCTCTACCGGCCGCAGGACCCGACAGACAACGCGACGCCCTCCGGCTGGTTCGCGGCGGCGGGCGCGCTGCTCAGCTACGGCGCGCTTACCGGCTCTCAGCGGCACGCACAGGCAGCGCTTGCACCGCTTTCCGTGGTACCGGCGCTGGCCGGGCGGTTCCCGCGCGCGGCCGGATGGGGGCTTGCGGTGGCCGAGGCGTGTCTGTCGGGTCCAGTCGAGATCGCCATCGTCGGCGAGCCGGGGGACCCGCGGACGGCGGCGCTGCACCGGACGGCGCTGCACGCGGCGCCGCCGGGCGCGGTGATCGCCGCGGGACCGCCCGGTGGCGCCGCCCACGACGCGCCCATTCCGCTGCTGGCCGGCCGTGGCCTGGCCGGCGGCGCCCCCGCGGCCTACGTGTGCCGTGATTTCACCTGCCGCGCACCCGTGACCACGCCGGACGAGCTCCGGGCCGCGCTTGGTGCGTCCGGCCAGGCATAGCAGCACATAGCACGCGATCCATCACCGGTCGTTTTGCGGATCCTCATTCGGGCATGGACCGCCAGGGGAATTTTGTCGTCGAATAAACCTCGTGGCCGTTGAACCTGCGGCCCGTGCCGCGCGTCGAACGAATGGGACCACCGAAGGGAGTCTGCGTGAGCGACCGGCCTGGACGGTGGTTGTCGTCAGGCGTGCGGCGCATGATCCCACTTGGCGCAGCGGCACTGCTTGTTCTCGGCCTTGCTGCAGGCGCTTCTCCGGCGCTCGTGCACGCCTCGGCGGCGCTCCCACCGCTTCGGAGCGATTCAGCCGCTGATTCTGCGACGGCTGGCGGTAGCCGTTATGTAACATCCTCGGTTCCCGTCTCACGGCCACTCGCCTCTGCGGTGCCTTTGGTCGCCCCGCTGACGCACCTGCACCAACCTGATGTGATCGTGGTGGCACAGACCTCGCTGCCCGCCCGCGCGATCGCGGCGATCGGGCGGCTGCAAGGCGTGGCAGCCGCCGCGTCGCTCGATGCGGCGCGGATCCAGGTGAACGGCACGTTCGTCGCCATGATCGGCGTGGATCCGTCCTCGTTCCGCTCGTTCGCCGCGCGGCCGACCGCGTCCTCCAACCGGCTCTGGCAGAACGTGGCCGCGGGCGGCATCGCGGTTTCCTACGACATGGGCAAGCAGGATCACCTGCCGCTCAGCGGCAAAGTGCATGTCGCGGGGCGAAGCGCGGAGGAACTGCCTGTCGCAGGGTTCGCGACCACGGGAATCGGCGGGATTGACGCCGTCGTGTCGCACGAGACCGCGGCGTCTGTCGGCCTGCCCGCGGGGAACGCGATCGTCGTCAGCGCACCCAAGGCCGACCTGAACGCGCTTGTGGGGCAGATCAAGCGGATGGTGCCGACGCGGACCGTGGTGCAGCCGCTCGTCTACTCCGTGAATTCCGGTGGTGTCACCCCCGGAGGCACCGGCGTGGCGGGCGGCGCCACCATCGGCGCCACGCTGACCCGGGGTGAGGTCAGCACGATGCTTGCCGCGGCGCTGAGCAGGCAGGGGATGCCGTACGTGTGGGGCGCGGCGGGACCGACCTCCTTCGACTGCTCCGGGCTCGTCCAGTGGTCGTTCGGACGGGCCGGAATCGCGATGCCGCGGGTGGCGGCCGATCAGGCCAGGACAGGCCCGCTGATCCCGTCCAGCGAGGCGCAGCCGGGTGACCTGATGTTCTGGCGGACCGACCCGACGGCGCCTGGCTACATCTCGCATGTCGCGATCTACATTGGCAACGGCCAGATGATCCAGGCGCCTGAGCCCGGCCAGAACGTGGAAGTCGTGCCGGCGGTGTTCGGCGCAGGGTTCGCCGGCGTCGTGCAGGTTCGTCCGCAGGTAGCCGCCTCGATCGCGGGCTGACGCCCGCGCGGCGCTGCCTTCTGGCTGGCATGCCCCCTGGCGCGGTCCGCCGCTGTCCGCGCGGGGCCCCGTGTCTGGCGGTCCGCGCGTGCCCCCCATGTCTCGTGTCCCTTTGCCTGGCGCGCGGCCCGCGGTCTGGTGCGGCCCCGTGTCGGGCACGCCCCGCGCCGCGCCCTTGTCTGGCACGCCCCGCGCCGCGCCCTTGTCTGGCACGCCCCGCGCACGCCGCCTCGTCTCGCGCACGGGGCGCCCCCCTCGTCTCTCGCACGGGGCGCCCCCTGGTCTCGCGCACGGGGCCGCCCCCTGGTCTCGCGCACGGGGCCCCCTGGTCTCGCGCTCCGCGCGCCACCTTCCCCAATCCTTGACCCTTACCTCCTCGCGATGTAATTATAATTACATGACTACAGAACATGAGGACGGGCGCAAGACAGCGGAGCAGGAGTTGCGTGGCTGGTTCACCGGCCGGTTGCCCGCCGAGTGGTTCACCGTACCCGTCGACATCGCGCTCGATCGCGAGGAGATCGCGGTTGTCGGGACGATCGCCGACCCCGAGATGGCCGCGGACGCGTCGGAGGCCGAGCGGTCCGCGGCCGTGGACGGACGCATCCGCCGGTTCCGCGAACAGACCCGCGACCGCAGAATCGAGATCGCACGCGAAGCCGAGCACCGGTTCGACCGCAAGGTGTCCTGGGGCGTCGTGTGCGACGGGAACAAGGCCATGTTTACGACGCTTTCGATCCCGGTGATGACCCGGTTGCGGCAGCCGGAGCGGCGTGTGCTCGACACCCTGGTCGACGCGGGCGTGGCGCGTAGCCGCAGCGACGCGCTCGCCTGGTGTGTCCGGCTCGTCGGCAAGAACATCGATACCTGGCTCGAGGACTTGCGCGCCGCGCTGCGCAAGGTGGAACAGGTCCGGGCGGAGGGCCCCGACGCCTGACCTGGTGGCCCGTCCTGATGTGGGCCGCGATCCGCGGCGCCCCAGCATGTGCCTGCACGGACGCAGTTCGCGGCCTCGGTGGTGACGGCGGCGCTGGTGACGAGGGCCCCGCGGGCTTGCGCGCCGCCTGAACTGACAACGCGGTCGGGCACGGGCCGCGCGCCCTGAGCCACGCCCGCACCCCCGCCCGCACCCGACAAGGCGGATGAGGGCCGCCGCGAGATGCCCTGGGCCATGGCCTTGACAGAACCATCCATAGCCTATTCAATTAGCGTCGGCCTGGGTGGCGCTCGGCGGGGTCGCTGTCCCGTTGGACGCGGTGCCTGTGACTTTCGCCACACAATCTGCTCGCTGGCCCGCCTGTTGCCTCTCACCGGGCGGTTACCCCGAAGCGGGATAACATACGTGCGCGACGCATGATCCAGTAGGCGTCCGGCGGCTCCTGCCCGGCCGCCTGGGCACACGTAGGATCGCGGCGCCGTAGAGGTGGCACGGCGGGCCACCCAGAGACGCAGGGGGCCGATCCGCTGGTAGGCGAGGCGCAGCACACGCCGCGGACTTGATCGGCCGCCGCCCGATTCGCCCTCATTTTGGGGACTCGCCGCATTAAGGTTTATACCAAAGGTCTACACCAAAAGGCCTCAGAGAACCCGCCGAGATTCATCAGGGCGGGCCCTACCGTTCTCCCTACTGCTCTACTCCGCTTGTCCACCTGCGACTCGGGATAATCAGGACCCTCGGTGCCAGGGTAGACTTCCCTCAAATCCTGCACTGGCGAACGCCTGCGGGGTTTGTGCCCGGGCGCCTGTCGGCGGCTTGCGAGCGTAGGCATGCTGGAGCGCCAGAGTAAGCGATGGCGGCGCGGCCAAAGAGTAAGGAGCAAACGTGGCGTACGAGTTGAAAGCGAAGTCGGTGGAGTGGAATCCGTCGGCCAAGCGATTGCGCGAACTGGCCGAGGAAATGCCGAACGGTCAGGTAACCGAGTTCGGCAACCTGGCAGTAAAGGCGCGCGTGGACTCGCGCAGCGCACGCTCGACGTACGTCGTGGATGACTCCTCGAACGTGAAAAAGCAGACAATCACCCGCGCCGAGTACGAACGGGTGGCCGCTGAGCAGGACGCCTATATCTCCGGCCGCGACATGGTCGTGGTTGATGGATACATCGGCTCAGACCCCGAGTTTCGTACCCGCGCCCGCCTGATCATCGAGGCCGCCAACGCAAACGTGGCCGGCATGCAGCAGCAGCTATACTACCCCGTCAACGGCGCCGACGGCGACTACAACCCAGCCACCTGGGAGCCTGACACCACGGTCATCTACACGCCGAACCTGCCTGTTCCCGGCTATCCCGACGACCGCTTGATTGCTGTCGACCTCCGCGCCAACATCACCCGCGTGCATAACTCGGACTACTTCGGCGAGTCCAAGAAGGGCGGGCTGCGGATGTGGAACGACATCGTCTACGGGCGCGGCGGGCTCGCGCTGCACTCGGGCTGTAAGGTCATCCCGGTCGGGGACCAGGACAAGACCGTCCTTATCGTCGGGCTGTCCGGCACCGGCAAGACGACCACCACCTTCACAACCCAACTGGGCAGCAAGCCCGTGCAGGACGACTTCGTCGCGCTGATGCCGGGCGGCAGGGTCTACACGACCGAGAACGGTTGCTTCGCCAAGACGTTCGGGCTCAACCCTGACTACGAGCCGACCATCTACTACGCGACCATCAAGCCGGACGCCTACCTGGAGAACGTCTCGGTGGACGCCAACGGCAAGGTGGACTTCTTCGACACCTCCTACACCAAGAACGGCCGTACCACCTGGCCATTCTCGTATGTTGACCCGTGGCCGGCAGATCAGATCGCGCCGGCGGAGTTCCTGCTCATACTCAACCGCAACGAGAACATTGTCCCTGGCGTGGCACGGCTTGACCGGGCGCAGGCCGCCGCTTACTTCATGCTGGGCGAGACCACAGGCACGTCGGCGGGAGGCAAGGACGAGGAGGGCAAGTTCCTTCGCGTCCCTGGCACGAACCCTTTCTTCCCGCGTGACATGGCCGATATGGGCAACCGGATGCTCGAACTGCTCGACAGCCACGAACTCCAGGTGTTCGTGCTGAATACGGGCCGGATAGGTGGTAGTGACGAGCGCGAGGGCTCGAAGAAGGTCAAGATCCCGCACTCCTCCGCGATTGTTCAGGCCATCGTCGAGGAAACCATTACCTGGACCGCGGATCCCAGTTTCGGTTACGAGGTCGCGGCCTCGGTGCCCGGTATCGACGACGTCGAGATCCTCCAACCGCGACTGCTGTATCAGCGCCAGGGGCGTACCGACGAGTACGATGCCATGGTCGCGCGGCTCAAGAGGGAGCGCCGCGAGTACCTCACTTCGTTCACCGGCCTGGACGAGGCCATCATCAAGTCCATCGGCTGACACGCCTCCGCAGCTCCCGGCACCGTCGCTGGCGCCGGGGGCTTCGGCCGTCCAGCGCGTCCGAAGCCCCCCGAGCGTGCCCTGGGCTTGGATACCGTGATAGGGGAGGTACCTGCCGGGGTCGGGTACGCGCCGCGTCATTCACCTGCGTATGAAGGATGCCGTATGGGATTCCGCAGCCTCGTCTACCAGCTCTACACGCGCAGGCTCGAGGCGTCACTGGCGGGCACACCAGTGCCACGTCATGTCGGGGTGATCCTGGACGGCAATCGCCGGTGGGCCCGAGCAGCCGGCATGCCGGACTTCAGCGGCGGTTACCGCAAGGGCGGCGACCGGGTCTTCGAGCTTCTCCAGTGGTGCGACGAGGCCGGCGTCGAGGTCGTCACGCTCTGGCTGCTTTCCACGGACAACCTGAACCGCCCGGCCAGGCAACTCGCACCTTTGCTGCGCGTCATCGAGGAGACCGTCCAAGGGCTTGTGGCCCAGCACTGGCATGTCAATCCGATGGGAGCGCTTGACATGCTGCCTGATGGGACCGCGCGGGTCCTCAAGGATGCCGCGGAAGCGACCGCCGGTCACGGCGGGCTCGTGGTCAATGTGGGCGTTGGGTATGGGGGTCGCCAGGAGATTGCCGACGCGGTGCGCTCGCTGCTGCACGATCACGCGAGCAAGGGCACGAGCATCGAGGAACTGGCCGAGATTCTCGACATAGAGCACATCGCGGGCCATTTGTACACCCGTGGCCAGCCGGATCCGGATCTGGTAATCCGCACCTCGGGCGAGCAGCGGCTATCCGGCTTCCTGCTCTGGCAGAGCGCGCATTCAGAGTTCTATTTCTGCGAGGCGTACTGGCCAGATTTCCGCAAGGTCGATTTCCTGCGTGCGCTGCGCGACTACGCCGCACGTCAGCGCAGGTACGGCGCGTAGATCGCGAAGGCGAGGCCGGTCAGGCATGGGAACCGGCCAGTTCACGTATCAGCCATGGTGATGTCGTGCAGCCAGGTCCTTGAGGCGCTTCGGTGACGAGAATGCTAGACCTGGGGCCCTTGATACAAAGCGGTTTTCGCCGAGCCTCCGCCGCGGGAAGCCAGGGCGCGCCGCAGGCTGTCCTGGTCCGGAGCGGGCCGCGTGCCCAGCAGCCGCGGCGGGTGCGCCGGCGCCAGGTGCGGCGCGGCGATGCGGTACTTCCAGAGCGGCACGGGGTACAGGTACCTTCGAAAGTGACGTGCGGTGTCCAGCCGCTCGTCCGGGAGGGCCCTGGCATCCTCGAGCTTCGCGTCCCCGGACGCCGGCGAGATGACGGAAAGGGCCGGTGTGCGGCCCGTTCAGGGCCAGCCCCGGTCCGGTCTGACATCTGTCTCCGAGCGTGGCGCCTCGGCGCCTAAGGGAGAACGAGTGACCAGTTCCTCGTCCAGCCAAGAGCCCGCCAGAAGCCCGCGGCGCACCGCCCGCGTGCAGCGGCGGACCTACGTCCTGGACACCAGCGTTCTGCTTGCCGATCCTGGTGCGCTCGCCCGTTTCGCGGAGCATCACGTCGTGCTGCCCGTGGTCGTTGTCACCGAACTCGAAGCCAAGCGGAATCACCCCGAGCTCGGCTTCTTCGCCCGTCAGGCGTTGCGGCATCTTGATGACCTGCGGATCAAGCACGGGAGGCTCGACACCGAGCTGCCGATCGGCGACGAGGGCGGCACCCTCCGGGTCGAGCTGAACCATACCGACCCGCAGTTGCTTCCGGCCGGTTTCCGGCTTGGCGACAACGACACCCGCATCCTCGCCGTCGCGTGCGGCCTGGCGGCGGAGGGCCGCGACGTCGTCCTGGTCAGCAAGGACTTGCCGCTGCGGGTGAAGGCGGCCTCGATCGGCCTTTCCGCGGAGGAGTATCGCGCGGAGCTTGTCGTGGAGTCGGGCTGGACCGGCATGGCCGAGCTCGCTGTGGCCAGTGGCGAGATCGAGGGCCTGTACGAGACGGGCAGGGCCGAGCTCGTGGCGGCGGCCGAACTGCCGTGTCACACCGGGCTCGTGCTGGTGTCCGACCAGGGCAGCGCCCTTGGCCGGGTGCAGCCGGACAAGTCGGTCAAGCTGGTTCGCGGTGACCGTGAGGCATTCGGGCTGCGCGGGCGTAGTGCGGAGCAGCGGATCGCGCTCGAACTGCTGCTCGATCCGGGCGTGGGGATCGTGTCCCTCGGCGGGCGCGCGGGGACCGGGAAGTCAGCGCTCGCCCTGTGCGCCGGGCTCGAGGCGGTGCTCGAGCGGCGCCAGCATCGCAAGGTGGTGGTGTTCCGTCCGCTGTACGCTGTGGGCGGCCAGGAGCTTGGCTACCTGCCCGGCTCCGAGGCGGACAAGATGAACCCGTGGGCGCAGGCCGTCTACGACACGCTGTCCGCTCTCACCACGCAGGAGCTGATCGATGAAATCCTCGACCGCGGCATGCTGGAGGTGCTGCCGCTGACCCATATCCGCGGGCGCTCGCTGCACGATGCGTTCGTGATCGTAGACGAGGCGCAGTCGCTCGAACGTGGCGTGCTCCTCACGGTGCTTTCCCGGGTCGGCGCCGGTTCGCGCGTCGTGCTCACACACGACATCGCGCAGCGCGACAACCTGCGTGTCGGCCGCCACGACGGCGTTGTCGCGGTGATCGAGAAGCTGAAGGGCCATCCGCTGTTCGCGCACGTCACCCTGATTCGTTCTGAGCGCTCGCCCATCGCGGCACTCGTCACAGAGATGCTGGAAGATACCGGACTCTAGATCATGTCGATCAGGATCCTTCCTGACGGCTCTGACCCTGCTTGGGCGCGAGCGCGGGCCGGGCCACAGCAAATGCCCGGCGAAGGCCGCCGAGAATTCAGTGACAAGGGCCGGGCTTGAGCCGTCACGAAATGTCACGCGGACGCACGAAAAGGCCGCAACGTGACGGTCGTCCGAGCCTGAGGTCGCGATACGCCAGCACGATCCAGCCGCCTCCTAGTACTACAGCCGCATGCTGTGATGGCGCCCGGCGTGGCGGCGTGACATGAGGCGGCCACCGCGGGATCTTCTCGGGTGTGTGGAACCTCGAAGATGCGGTGGCCGTGGAGCCCACGTTAGACCAGTCGGTGTGGGCCGAGTCGTTTAATGAGATGTTCGCGCTGGTGGCGGGTGAGTTCGCGCAGGCTCAGTCGCGCTGGCGGGCGCGTGGGTACCTGCTGGGGCTGCTGTCCCAGAGCGAGCGGAAGAACGGGTGGACGATCGCGGAGTTCGCTGGTGACCGGTCCCCGGATGGGATGCAGCGGCTGCTGAATTTTTACGCCTGGGACGCTGATGCGGTCCGGGACGCGGTTACCCGTTACGTGGTGGCGCGGGCCGGTGACGCGGGCGGGGTGGTGGTCGCCGATGAGAGCGGGTTCCTCAAGAAGGGTCGCCGGTCGGCCGGCGTGCAGCGGCAGTACACCGGCACCGCGGGCCGGATCGAAAACTGTCAGGTGGGGGTGTTCCTCGCCTATGCCGTGCCGGGGCGGCGGTTCCGGGCGCTGATCGACCGGGAGCTGTACCTGCCGGAGTCGTGGGCCAGCGACCGGCCGCGCTGCCGGGAAGCCGGGATCGGCGACGATGTGGAGTTCGCGACGAAACCGGAGCTGGCGCGGCAGATGATCGAGCGGGCTGTCCGGGCGGCGGTGCCGTTCTCGTGGTTTGCTGCCGATGAGGTCTACGGCCAGAACCCGCACCTGCGGTCCTGGCTGGAAGGCGAGCACATCAGCTATGTGATGGCGGTCCCGTGCAGCCAGCAGGTCACCACCGCCGCCGGGAACAAGCGCGCCGATGCGCTGGCCGCGCTCGTGCCCGCCCCGGCCTGGCAGACGCTCAGCTGCGGGGATGGCGCCAAGGGGCCGCGGCGCTATGACTGGGCGCTGATCGCCACCGCCAGCAAAGATCACCAGCTGCTGGTGCGCCGCTCCCTGACGCCGGGCGAGAAGGGCGAGCTTGAGCTGGCGTACTTCCTGTGTTACGCCCCGCGCGGCGCCACCCTGGCCGAGCTGGTGGCCGTGGCCGGGGCCCGCTGGGCGGTGGAGGAGTGTTTCCAGGCCGCCAAGAACGAGACCGGCCTGGATCATTACCAGGTCCGGCTGTATCACGCCTGGTACCGGCACGTCACGCTGTCGATGCTCGCGCACGCGTTCCTCGCTGTCACCGCCGCCGCGTGCCGCCCCCCGCCGCCCGGCCAGCAGCAGCCGGGCGGGCCCGCAGCCGGTGGCCCCGCCACAGAGGGGGCCCGCCCGCCAGCACACACAGTGACACCACACCACCACGCTGTGCCGGCGACGTCCTCCTGCACGATGGCACCGGCCCGCTGATCCCGCTGACCGTCAACGAGATCCGCCGCCTGTCCGCCAGCTGGAACCAGCCCGCCCGCCGCCCCGGCCACCGCGAGCATTGGTCACGCTGGCGCCGGCGTCACCAGGCCCGCGCCCAGCTCAGCCATTACCGGCGACGTAGACAACCCGAGAATCACAGGCTGCGGCTGTAGTACTAGTTGCTGGGTTGGCACGCGAAGGCGCAGCGCATGCAGTACCGTACCTGCGTCATGACCGATCCGCACGGGGCTATACCCGGCGGGCCCATGCCGTCTGGGCCGCCCGGGCGCGGCGGCGCGACCGGGGGACGCACTGCCGCGCCGACGCTGCCCGCCGTCTCGGTCGTCATGCCAGTGCTGAACGAGGAGCGGCACTTGGCGGAGGCCGTCGCGCATGTGCTCGCGCAGGACTACCCCGCCGCGGTCGAGGTGGTGCTCGCGGTCGGCCCATCCCGCGACCGCACCCTCGAGGTGGCGCAGCGGCTCGCGGCGGCAGATACCCGCATCACGGTGGTGGAGAATCCAAGCGGACAGACACCGGCCGCGCTGAACGCGGCGATCGCCGCCTCGCATAACCCGGTTGTGGCGCGGGTGGACGGCCATGCGCTGCTGCCGCCCGGTTACCTGCGGATCGCCGCCGAGACACTGGCGGAGACAGGCGCGGACAACGTCGGCGGCATCATGGCCGCCGAGGGCGTCACCCCGTTCGAGCAGGCCGTGGCGCGGGCGATGACCTCCAAGGTTGGCGTTGGCGCGGCGAGATTCCATACCGGTGGCGAGGCGGGGCCCGCCGAGTCTGTGTACCTCGGGGTGTTCAGGCGCTCGGCAGTCGAGCGGGTGGGCGGTTACGACGAGGCGTTCCTTCGTGCCCAGGACTGGGAGATGAATCACCGAATCCGCGCCACTGGCGGCACGGTCTGGTTCCAGCCGCAGATGCGGGTCAGCTACCGGCCGCGCGCGGACCTGCGGGCGCTGGGCAGTCAGTACTTTCACTATGGCCGGTGGCGCCGCGTCGTGGCACGCCAGCACCGGGGCACGATCAGCCCGCGTTATCTGGCGCCGCCCGCCGTGGTGATCGCCGTCGTCGCTGGGCTGGCCGTCGGCGTCGTGGGGCTGATTGGCGGAGTGGCTGGGCCGTGGCCGTCGCTGGCCTGGCTGTGCCTCGGGTTCGCCGTCACGGGCGCGTACGTGTGCGGGGTGCTCGCCGCGTCCGCGGCGACCGGGCGCGGCCTGCGACCCGGCGCCGCCGTATGGTTGCCGGCCGTCCTTGCGACCATGCACATCTGCTGGGGCACTGGCTTCCTGACAAGCCCGCGAGGCCTCATTCCCGGCCAGGGTGATCCGCCCGCTTGAGCAGCGCCTCCGCCACCGCGATGTCATCCGGGTAAGTGATCTTTATGTTACGTTCGCTGCCAGCCACCACCGCGATCGGCACTTCAGGCAGATACCGCAGGACGACACCGCAGTCGTCGGTGGCCGTGAACCCTGGATCGGCATCAGCGAGCTCGTAGGCGCTACGGATCACAGAAAGCCGGAAGCCTTGCGGGGTCTGGCAGCGGTGCAGTCCGGCGCGGTTCGGCATCTGCGTGATCACGCCGTCCGCGGTGACGACAATCGTGTCCGAGGTCGGGATTGTGACGCCGACCGCCTTGTAGGCCTTGAGCGCCCTCACGCAGCCGTCGAGGATCTGCTGGCTGACAAGCGGCCGCGCGGCGTCGTGCAGGAGCACGTCGCATTCCTCGCCGCCGAGGGCGGCGAGGGCCCGCCGTGCAGACGCGCTGCGGGTCTCGCCGCCCTCCAGAACCCGCGACACCTTGTGATGGTCACCGCGTGCGAGCAGTTCGGCGACGTCGCCGATGCGGCCGGGTGTCATCACGACGATGATCTCGTCGATCTGCGGCGCCGCGGAAAAGGCGCCGACGGAATGCTCGATGACGGTCTTACCGGCGAGCGTCAGCAACTGTTTCGGCACGCCGAGACCGGTTCGCTGCCCCGTGCCTCCTGCCAGTACCGCCGCGACCGTGCGCATGACCAGGACCCTATCCATGTCCCTGAATGGCCGGTTGGGCGTGGTGTCAACTGAGCGTACGCCGATGCCTGCGATGGCCGACTCCTGCTGATCCGCCGGTCCTGACCAGCGGGGAGCTGGCGTTCCACCTGCGCCAGGCCCCGGGGGCCGCGCCAGCCCCGGCGGGCGGCCGGGGAATGCTCCCAGGCCGCCAGGAACCAGGCCGCGATCGGCCATCACCGGGTCGGGGCACAACGCCTGGTACCGGCACGCCCCGCTGGCCATGCGCGCACCTGCCTGGCCCGTTCGCTGCCCGGCTCCCGGCTATTTTCAGGACGTCCGGCCGCAGAAACGTGAGCCGTTAGGCCTTAACAGCGCCACAGATGCCGCGTAACGCTAGCAGACGAGGACGCAGAGTACACAGAAGATCGCGTTTAGTGATCGCGTGTGCTGGAGGTTGCCGGGCCCCGACCCCGCCTCGACAGCCAGCGAATTCGGGCCCGTCATGCCGCCCCTGTCACAGATGACGAGGGGCCAGCCGGGTCCGCCCGCAACGACGCGGGCAGGGAAAGGAGACCCATCATGTCCTCATCACCCCCGACCGGCCGGACGCGCAGGAGCCTTCGGCGCCGGATCACGATCTTAGCCTCGGCGGCCGCGCTCAGCGTGGCCGGGCTGGCGGCGCTGGCCACACCGGCGCCAGCGGAACCCAATCTGCAGGCCTCGACGGTCCAGATCACCGGGCCGGCCGACCCGGTGCAGGCAGGCACCAGCTACACCTACACCGTCACCCTCCCAGGCGCCGAGGACTACATCGCCAATGTCTCAGGCCTCGAGGTCGTCACGACCCTCACTGGCGCTCCGGCGACCTTTACCGCCGTCACCAGCAACGACCCCAACGCGGTCTGCTACCTGTCCAGCACACAGGTGGACTGCGTAAACAAGGCCGGCGGCACAACCCTAGGTAGGCTGGCCGCATCTGGCGAGGCAGCAGCTCAGCTCACGGATTGGGACCTCACGCTAACCGTCGCGCCCACCGCGGCCGGCACCGTCACCGCCGAAGCCAACGCCACCACCATCGTTCCCGACGGCGGCTTTTACGGCAGCGACACCACCACCACCACCATCACCGCGCCAGCCTTCCCGTTCACCGGGTTCTTCGCACCGGTCAACAACCTGCCCACCGAGAATTCCATGAAGGCCGGCCGCGCCGTCCCCGTCAAGTTCGCCCTCGGCGGCGACCAGGGCCTGAACATCTTCAACGCCGGCTACCCGGGCTCCCAGCAGATCAACTGCCAGTCCGGCGTCCCGATCAGCCCGATCGAGGAGACCTCGGACGCCGGGAACAGCAGCCTGCAATGTGACCCAGCCACCGGCCAGTACACCTACGTGTGGAAGACCGATAAGGCATGGGCGAACACCTGCCGTCAGCTCGTCGTGCAGTTGACGGACGGCACCAACCACGTCGCCGACTTCCTGTTCAACTAACCCGAAACGGCGGGCAGCCACAGGCACCTGACGCGGCCCCGGACCTCATCCCCTGGCAGGTCCAGGGCCGCGGCCGGGAGCAGCGCGTACCGCCACCGCGCTCCGGCCGCAATGAAGAGCGTCTCCACACGCCCACTCCTTCAGGGATGAAACTCCCCGGCCACGAGTTAGGCGATAGCTCTGAAATAGTGGAAAGTCCACCGCGACCATGAGGAATGAGCCGCTATCGGCGGCCTCGGCAGCGGGCTGGCGCGCCCGGTGACCTGCCGCACTTGCGGGTGGGGCGGGGCGCCTGATGGTTCACATGCCGTCCCACCAGCAATGACAGACACAGGCGCCACTCGAACTGGAAAACCGACTAACGTACCAGCCGGTGCACACGCCGGTACGCTGGGGTTACTAGCCGGGTGATCTTTGCACGCGGAGGCCGGGCATGACCGTGGCGCTGGTCCTCGCGACCGCGACGGCGTGTGATCTGCTCTCAAGCCCGCGAGCAGCGCGGCCCAAGCCGGTCAAGCCGTCGCCGGTCGTGACGCTTGTGGTGGCGTCGGCCAGGATTATGACGGGTCAGTTTCTTCCACGACCGGGCCTTCAACCCGCGGGCCCGCGACCAACGGGCCCGCGACCAACGGGCCCGCGACCAACGGGCCCGCGACCAACGGGCCCGCGAGCCGAGCGGGTCTTCCGCAACCGGGTCTTCCACGAGCGGGTCTTCCGCAACCGGGACTTCCACGGGCGGGTCTTCCACGACCGGGTCTTCCACAAGCGGGTCTTCCACGACCGGGTCTTCCACAAGCGGGTCTTCCACAAGCGGCGGCTCCTCGACGGCGCGGGTGGCAGGCGCCGCAGCACAGCTCGCCGCGTGCCTGCCGCTGCCGAGCCTGGTCAGCGGACAGGTCACAACGCAGCCGCTGCTCACCAGGCTCTCCGGCCAGCTCGGCGCGATCGGCATCCGCGACATCATCTTGATCGCGCCGGTCGGCCGTGGTGACACGCTGAGGGCGATGGCCTGGGAAGGGCTTTACCTGGCGGGAGTTGGGCTGGCGGCGGGGAACATCGAGGTGATCGAGTGCGCCTCCATCGCTGCCGAGCTGCGGGCGGTAGCGGCGGTCACGCGTCGTCTCAGCAGGTCCGGCAACACGGTCCTCATCTGCGCGGGTGATCTCGTGGCACACACCGAAGCGCTGGACTGCCTGCATCGAAGCGTTGGAACCGCCGCGCTCACCGCCGCCAACGGTTCGCGCGCGTGGCGACAGGACCCGACCTGCGGCCCGCGCTTCGCCTCAGCGGCGAGGGTGGCGGCGGCAGGGCAGCCGCGGGCACGGTGGCGGGTAGGCGGCGCGTGGGGCAGCGCCGGTGGCGCCGTTCCTGCCAGCCGCACGGAAGCTGGCTTCGGTGTCCGTCGTGCCGTCGTCGCGGCGGGTTCCGCCTTCCACCGCGTCCACGCGCCCGACGCGGTCGGCTGCGGGGTCTTCGTCGTAGCCGCCGATGATGGGGATGAGCTGGCCGCGGCGGCGGACAAGCTGCCAGGCCTGGCAGCCCGGCGATCTGACCGATGACCTCGCCGCCGCGGACCTGGCAAGGGATCGGGCAACCGGGTCGTCCACGAATCTGGCGGCGGGACCGGCGGGGCCTCTGGTGACAGGTCTGGCCAGGGATCTGCTGGCAGGGCCGGGCAGAATGACGGCCGTTCCGGCGGAGAACCTGGCCGCCGGTGAGCCGGGGAGTCGGATTGCGGGGGCCGCCGATGGGGACGCTGACGCCGCGGCCACTCACAGCCTGCCTGATCGGTGGCCAGCCTCGCGTTATGGGTCCGGGTTCACCGACTCGGTCGCTCTGCTGCTCGTCGGGCTGGTGCGCAGCGGCGTCGGCGTCGAAGCGGTCGACACGGGCCCGCTGGTCTGCATGCGCGTTCAGACCGTGCAGCAAGCGCGGGCAGCCAGCGGCAGACTGAACGAGGTGGGGGAGGACAGGGTCCGCCTGCACGCGGCCGTCAGGGGCGGCTACGGTCTCTTCGCCACCTGCTTTGTGAACCCGTACTCCAGGTACCTCGCGCGGTGGGCGGCCGGCCGACGGCTGAGCCCGAACGCGGTCACCGGCATGTCGATCGGGCTCGGTGCGCTGGCCGCAGTCTGGTTCTCCGCGGGCACCAAGGCAGGGGTGATCCTTGGTGCCGCGCTCCTCTTCGCGGCTTTCGTGCTCGCCTGCGTCGATGGCCAGCTGGCCAGGTATGTGCGCGGGCAGACTGCGTTTGGCACGTGGCTGGACGCGGTCGGCGGCAGGTTGACCGAGTTCGCCGTCTACGCCGGCCTGGCGGCAGGGGCCGCCGTGTCGGGGTCTCCGGGCGTTTGGGAGCTCGCGGTCGCCGCGATGATCGTCCAGTCACTCCGTGACATGATCGGGTTCTGTGTCCGGCCGGTGCCGCCGCACCTGGCCGGGCTCGCCGCGCCACCGCGCCTACCGCTCGACGAACCGGCGGACTACGCCGTCTCCGCCCAGGCAGGAACCGGTCAGCGCGGCGCAGGTGCGAACAAGCGCACACGTTCCCGCTGGCTGCGAGTGCGTCTGCGTGGGTTGCGCCGCCTGGCAGGGAGCGGTCTATGGTGGCTGGCGAAGATCATCGAGCTGCCGCCGGGAGAACGTGTCGCGGTCATCGGGGTGACGGTCATCGTCGCAGGTCCCCGCATGACGTTCCTCGTGCTGATCGCGTGGGGCCTGGTGGCTGCGGCCCTGACCATGATCGGCCGGATTGTGATCGTTCGCCCAATGACCGCTACGGCGCGCAGCAATCGTAGTCTCGTCACCTGCCGTGATGATGGAATCATCGCGCAGTCGCTCGGGAGGTTCGTCGACGGTCAGCTTCCGCCGCTTCTTCCCGCTATCGCCGGTGTCACTGTCACCATCGTCCTTTGCGCTGTCGGGGTGGCGCACCTGCCCGGGACGATGGTGCTCACGCCCGTTGTCGCGATGGCGCTTGCGGGCCTCGGCTCAGGCCATCCTCACGACGGCCGCCTTGACTGGCTCGTGCCGCCGCTCCTCCAGCTTGGTGAATACGTGTTCCTCACCGCTGTAGCGCTGGCCGGGTACGTCCCCATGCCACTCCTTTTCGCCCTCATCGGCGTGATCGTCCTGCACCATTACGACCTCGTCTACCGGGTTCGGCGTGACACGGTCACGGGTGCGGCGCCCGTGACCGCCGCCACGTCCGGGTCCGCGCAGTCGGCGGTGCCACCGCGCTGGATTGCGAAGGCTGGCCTTGGCTGGGAGGGACGGATGCTGTTCGCCGCGCTAGGCGCCACGCTGGGCATTCAGGTATTCGCCTTCGCTGTCCTTGCTGTGTATCTTTGGGTGCTCTTCGGGTGGGAGAGCCTGACCGCCTGGATCACCGCCGAGCAGCGCGAACATGGCGGTCAGCTCGGCCGCTTTCCCTCTGTGCCGCGCGCGGCACGGCCGGCCGATGTCGAGAATGGAGGCAGCCGATGATCGGCATGGTGCTCGCGGCAGGTGTGGGGAGGCGGCTGAGCCCGGACACAGATACCCTGCCCAAGGCGCTGCTGCCGGTCGACGGTGAGACCACGATCCTGGACATCGCCCTACGGAATCTCGCCGCGGCGGGCCTGGGCGACGTCGTGGTTGTGGTAGGGCACGCGGCGGACGCCGTGCGTAAGCGGGCGGACTCGCTGGAGCGGGCGCATGGGGTCCGGCTGGAGCTGGTCCACAACGACCGGGCGCGCGATTGGAACAACGCATACTCGCTGTGGCTCGCCCGCGAGTTCTTCCACCAGGGCGTCCTTCTCGCCAACGGGGACACCGTCCACCCGGTTTCCGTCGAGAAGGCGCTGCTCGCCGTCCGGGAGCGCCACCCTAGCGATCTGGTGCTCGCGGTCGATGACATCAAGCCTCTCGGCGACGAGGAGATGAAGGTCACCCTGAACGAACGAGGTCTGCTCACCCGGATAACCAAGCAGATGGATCCGGCCCGCGCTTACGCTGAGTACATCGGCGTTACGCTCATTGAGCCTGCCGCGGCCGCGCCGCTCGCGGACGCGCTGGAGACTACCTGGCGGCGCGATCCAGGGCTCTACTACGAGGACGGGTACCAGGAACTCGCGGACCGCGGCGGGACGATCGCGGTCGCGCCCATCGGTGCCGTGGACTGGGTCGAGGTCGATGACCATAATGACTTGCGCCGGGCGCGCCTGATCGCGCCGCGGTGCTGACGGGTGTGACCGCGCACCTAAGGCACCTCCCGATGGGCACCGGGAAGGGAGGCCGTCAATGCCGCTGCTCGCGCGGATGATTCCCGCGCCGCTCTTCATTGACGTGCGCCGTGACGCGGTGGCGGACCTCGGGGCGCTGCTCGCCGACCGCCGGATCGCGACAGAGGGACGCGTAGCGGTGGCGCTCGGGCCAGGCCAGGGTGACAGCATCGCCGCGGAACTCGATCTCGGGTCAGGGGAAGTCTTCCGTGTTGACGACGGCACCGTTGACACCGCGGTGCGGCTCGGTAAGCGGCTGCGTTCCGGGTCGTACGAGGCAGTGGCGGGCATCGGTGGAGGCCGCACGATCGACGTGACGAAGTTCGCGGCCCATATGGCGGGAATCCCGATGGTCGCGGTCGCCACAAACCTGTCTCATGATGGCATCGCCTCACCGGTCAGCTCGCTGGAGCACGAGTCGGGCAGGGGATCGTTCGGTGTCGCCATGCCTGTGGCCGTGGTGGTCGATCTCGACCGGGTACGCTCCGGGCCCGCAAGGCTGGTCCGCTCGGGTATCGGTGACGTCGTGAGCAACCTGTCCGCCGCCGCGGACTGGGAGCTTGCCGCCACGCATACGGGTGAGCCGATCGATGGGCTTGCGCTCATACTGGCCCGCAGCGCCGCGGAGGCGGTGCTGCACCAGCCAGGCTCGATCGAGTCAGATGATGTCATCACCGTGCTCGCCGAGGCGCTCGTGCTCTCCGGTATGGCGATGTCCGTGGCCGCGTCGAGCCGCCCCTGCAGCGGTGGTGACCACGAGATCCTGCACGCGATCGACCAGCTGTACCCGGGCACCGCCAACCACGGCGAACTGGCAGGGGTGGGCGCCCTTTTCTGTACGTTCTTGCGCGGTGACGTCCGCAGGGGCGAGATGATCTCGGCGTGCCTTTACCGGCACGGCCTACCCGCACGCCGCGCGACCTCGGTCTGTCCGTGGCCGAGTTCACGAAAGCGGTCGCCCATGCGCCAGCCACGCGCCCAGGGCGTTACACCATCCTTGAGCACCTCGGACTGGACGCGGACACTGCCGGAGAACGAGTGGAGGAGTATGTCCGGGCCGTCACTGGCTGAACTGCGTGCCGCCGGTCAGCCGGATTCTGTGACCGCGCGGCGCAACGAGGAGCACTGGGCGGGCAGGCGCTACATGCGGCGGCTCTCACCGTATGGAACGTGGGTCTTCGCTCGCCTGGGCTGGTCGCCGAACGCGGTGACCGGGCTGATGATCGTGATTGGGGTTGCCGCGGGTGCAGTCGTCGCCGTCGGCGGGCTCGCCACGGCGGTCACCGCGGCCGTGATGATCCAGATGTACCTGCTGCTCGACTGCTCGGACGGCGAGCTTGCCCGGTGGAGCAGGCGCACCTCGGTGACCGGCGTCTATCTCGACCGGGTCGGTCATTACCTCGCCGAGGCTGCCCTGCTCGCCGGGCTCGGCATCCGGGCTCAGGGGCAGTTCGCGTTGTCGGGCGACTATGTGAGCATCGGTCTGGCCGCCGCGATATGCGCGATCCTCATCAAGGCGGAGACGGACAACGTCATTGTCGCGCGGGCGAAGGCCGGGCTGCCAGCCGTGGCAGGTGCAGACGGTGCGCCGGGCGCAAACGGTGCGGTGGGCACAGACGGTGCGGCGGGCGCGAACGGTGCGGCGGGCACAGACGGTGCGGCGGGCGCGAACGGTGCGGGCGCGAACGGTGCGGGCGCGAACAGTGCGGTGGGCACAGACGGTGCTGCGGGCACAGACGGTGCTGCGGGCACAGACGGTGCGGTCGGCGCGAGCGGCGCCGACGCTGCCCTTGAACCTGCGCACGCTGGCCTGGCGCGGGCGCGGCGGCTGGCCAGCGCGCTTCGGCTGCACAGGATTAACCAGGCGGTCGAGCTTTCGCTGCTTGTGGTTGTCGCCGCCGTGATCGACGCCATGGGCGGCGGCCTGACGGCCACGAGGATGCTCGCCGCCGCCTGCCTGATCGTCGGGGCGGTGATGGTGGCCGCCCACCTGGCGGCGATCCTTGCCTCACGGAGGCTCGGGTGAGTGGGCCCCTGATGAGGGGATCGCGGATAAGGGGAGCTGTGGATGAGCGGTCCTGGATGGGGAGAGCCGGGGACGAAGCGCCCGGGATCAGGGGAGTCGGGGGTGGCCGACCCCTTGTGAGCGGAGCCGCGGATGACCGGATGAGGGGGGCTCGCGATGAGCGGTCCCAGGGAGCCCGGGTGCGGGCGACGAAGGGCGATGTCACAGGGCGGGCTGATGCGCTGGCGCTGTCCTGCGTGATTCTCACCATGGGAGACCGGCCGGCCGAGCTTGACCGGGCCATCCGCAGCGTCCTTGATCAGGTTGGCTCCGCGGTCGAGACCGTGGTGGTCGCCAACGGAGCGGAACTCGCACCACTGCCGCACGAGGTGAAGACCGTCCTGCTGCGCCGCAACGTGGGTATTCCTGCTGGCAGGAATGCGGGCGTCGCCGCATGCACGGGGGACGTGATCATGTTCCTCGACGACGATGGGTGGTACGGGAATCGCGAACTGGCGGCGCACATACGGCGGCGGTTCGCCGCGGATCCGTCGCTGGCGGTGCTTTCGTTCCGCGTCCGTGACCCGGCAGGCGGCCCTGGCCAGCGGCGGCACGTCCCCCGGTTGCGCGCGGGAGACCCGGAGCGCTCCTCGGCGGTCACGACGTTCCTCGGCGGGGGATGCGCCATCAGGCACGACGCGTACGACCGGGCAGGCGGATATCCCGATGAGTTCTTCTACGCGCACGAGGAGACGGACCTGGCCTGGCGGATCATGGATGCGGGCTACCGGCTGGAGTACGACGCCGCGGCGCAGATGTTCCACCCTTCTGTGCTTCCTGGCAGGCACGCGCAGTTCTTCCAGCTGAACGCCCGTAACAGAGTGCTCCTCGCGCGACGGAATCTGCCCTGGCCCGTGGCTGCCGCGTACCTGTTCGACTGGGTTGTGCTGATGCTCGTGCGGGAGCGGTCCGTTCGCGCGCTCCGGCCGTGGTTCGCCGGCTTCGCCGAAGGATGGCGGACCGACCCGGGCGTGCGCCGCCCGATCTCGTGGCGCACGATCTGGCGGATGGCCGCTGCGGGCCGGCCACCGTTGGTGTGAAAAAAGCCCGCTTGGCCGGAGCCGGTAGTATAGGTGCGTTTGCGGCGCATGAGTACGAGGTCGCCCGCCCGGGCTGCGGTCGCGGGTATGTTGCCTGCATGGATGTTGCCACTGGGGTGATATGACGGTAGTGAGGCTGAAGATCTCGTCAGGTACTCCCCTGCCCGCGCCTACCGAGTCCGGTGTCCTCGGTAGGGAGGGATGTGAATGTCTCTGATCGTTCTGCGGTCGCCTCCAGCGGAGGGCGCCGCTCGCAAGCTTAAGCTCACGTGGCCGACCGCAGGGCCTGTCCGGCACCGCTGGGTTGCCGCGGTCTTCGTAGCGTGCGCCTTCTTCGCCGGTGCTACGGCGCTGTTCACAACCAACTCACTGCACCGGATCTGGGGAGTAGCGGCTGCGGGAGCGTACGCCCTGGCCGCGGTGGCCGCCCTGGCATGGCGGTCCCGTGGCGTTGACCTGGCACTGATCATCGCCATCGGCGGCGCGGTACTTGGTCCACTGACCTGGATGGCGACGACCGGTCAGGGGCAGCCCGAGGTCGCCGTGATCGCGCGTTCCGCTAATCTGCTCATCTCGCACGGCGACCCGTATGAGAGCCAGGCACAGATCGCCGCAACCCGCAACCCGAACTCCTACAACCCCTATCTCCCCGGGCTGACCCTGTTCGGCATGCCGCGAGCACTGAAATGGCCAAGGCCGTTGTCTGATCCACGGCTGTGGTTCGGCCTGTCATTCGCGGTGATACTCATGTTCGCGCTGGTGCGGGCCAGAGCGCCGGATCCCTGGCGCTGGACGGCCCTGATCATTGCCACGCCCGTGATCGCTTTGCCCATTGTTGTGGGCGGCACAGACCTGCCCGTGCTTGCCTTGATGTGCCTTGGCCTGGCCTTCCTTGGCACCGAGTCGCGGCCGCTCGCGGCCGGCCGTCGCGCTTGGCATCGCCGCGGCGATGAAAGCCACCGCGTGGCCGGCCCTGATCGTCGCCGTGCCCTTGCTCGCTGCCAGCGGCGGATGGCGCCCCGTAGCCAAATTCTCAGCGACGGCCGCCGCTGTCTGCGCCGCTGTTATCGCGCCTTTCGCCGTGTTCTGGCCGCGGGCCCTCGTGCAGAACACCATCATGTTTCCGCTCGGGCTTACCAAGATCAAAAGCCAGGCGGCGAGCCCGCTGCCTGGCTACCTGCTGGCGCAGACCGGCAGCATCGGGCATATGGTCGCGGTCGCGCTGCTCGCAGGGGCCGGCATCGCGGTCGCCGCTTCCCTGGTCGTGCGCCCACCGGCCGATGCGCGTGCCTCGGCGCTGCGGCTGGCTCTCGGGCTCGGGTTGATGTTCACGCTGGCGCCCGCGACACGCTTTGGTTATTTCAGCTATCCAGCCGCCCTCCTCCTCTGGCTCTGGCTGGCAGGGCCGCAGCGGCAGGCCAGTGGAGCGGAGACCGGGCCTGGCGTACCTGATGAGAGAAAGCTGGCCGCCGCGACCTGACCCGCACGGGCAGGAAGGATGTGATGGCGGCGATCGCGGCAGTGCGCGGGGCGTCCCGGCACGCCAGGCGCGCGCTTTTAGCAGCAAGCCGCCGGGTCAGATGGCGTTCGCTCGGCGGCATGCTCGGCTGCCTGGTCGTGGCGACTGCCGGCGTGGTCGGCCTTGACGTTGCCAGGAAGGCCGGCCCGCTCATCGCCCAGCGCACCGTATCGTCGGTGCCGCCGCCGTTCCTGATCGACATGGGGCCGTCCTCAGGCCTGCTGCTTCCGCTCTGGCAGGTCACCACGGACAATGTGCCCGATCAGGCGCCACAGGGCGGCCATGTCGACTCCGGCCTTGTTGACGGCCAGATCGTCATCGCATCCGGGGCCGGCCTGGACGTGCGGGATGGCCGGACAGGCGGCGCGCGGTGGCACTACTACCGCCAGGGCTGGACGCTGGCCGGCTGGGCGGCGACGCACACCGAGGTTGCCGCCTTCTTCGAGCGCGGCTCGGGTTCGCCAGCGCACATTCTGGTGGCGCTGGACGCCGCGACCGGCCAGACTCTCTGGCAGAACGAGCGTGACAAGCCGGTCGGCGTCGAGCCCGGCTCGCTGCGCTGGCTGTCCGGCCCCGACTCCTTCCTTGTCAGCGCCGACGGTCGTGAGGTCTTCGCGGTCGCGTCACGGGCCGGGCTGATCCTGTGGTCACTGCCGCTGCCGCTAAGCTGCTCGCTGTCCGCGTCCGAGCCGTTCGGTTCCAGCGGTGATGACTCGGCGGTGGACGTATTCTCTTTCGCCTGCGGGACCGCGCAGCGGTTGCTCGCCGTCAACCCAGTCGACGGCCATATCCGCTGGCGGCTGTCCGCGGGCTCAGGCGCCGCCGAGGTCGTCGTTTTCGGCGGCATAAGCGCGCTGTGGGACGGCGAGACGCTGCAGGTGCTCAGCGCCAATGGCAGGAGACTGCTGCGCGACAGCGGCGATGGGCTGTGCGGTGACGTGTGCAGGATCGCGGTGGCCGACGGCCGCGTGTTGCTTGACTATTCCCCTGACGGGACCTCCGAGGTGCTTCAGGCCATGGACGTGCGGAGCGGCGCCACGGCATGGCGCCTGCCCGCTGGCGCATACCAGGCCATGACGGCCGCTGGCGGCATCGTCTACGCGCTGCGAAGCACGCTCGCGGACGGCCTGATTCCGGCCGCACTCGATGTCATCGACCCCGCCAGCGGGCAGTTGACCACCGTCCCGCTGCCGCTGGCCTTCCGGCCGGGAGCTGGCAACGAGCCATGGCTCGCCGCCGGGGGCGGCCTGCTCTACACCGGGTATCCGCTCGAGTTCTCCGGACCCGCCGGCGGCTACCGTTTGATCGCTCTGCGCAGCGCGCCCTCCGGCCCAGGGCCCGCGGCGCTCGGCGGCGTGCCGCCGAGCGGGTGGCCGGATACCTGCCGTCTCCTGACCAGCCAGGATCTGGCCATGGCGATGCCCGCAGCGGCGTACACGCGGACGCCAAGCGAGGTGGATTTCGGTGGGCTGCGGGTGCGCGCCGGGTGTGGCTATCGGGCGATCCAGGCGGGCGACGACGCAGCGGATGTCGACCTGTCTGTCGGGTGGGTCGCGGCGACTGCACGGCAGGCGGCGCTGCTGCTCGCGGACGCCCTCGCCACGTACCAGCAGGCCGAGCGGCTCCCCGGGCCTGGTGACGAGGCATATGAGCTCGGTACGCCGGTCGGCCCGGTGATGGTCCGGGCCGGCCGGGTGATCGTCATCGTGCGCGCCGATCAGATCCCGGGCGCCGCGACCGAACTCGCCACGGCGGCCGTCCTGCGGCTGCGGCGAGATGGCTTCTGACGATCACACGGCTCACGGTGCGAAGTCCGACGGCTGGTCAGGTCCCGCGAACGCGCTCGCGTCCTTGCAGATGTTGGTGCTGCCGCTGATGCCGCCATAGGCCTGCGTCAGGTTGGACGGCGGCTTGAGGCTCTTGAAGTTCGAGCCGAGCACCAGGTTGAGGGTGCCGGGCTGGAGTGCCGGCACGAGCTGCGTCTTAGCGCTTTCGAGCACGGCTCTCAGGGCCTCGACGGCCTGGCAGGTCCTTGGAGGACGCGTATTGGATCACATTCGTTATGTACGTGGTGTTGTCCGCGTTCCCCGTGCGCACCACGTTGAACCCGCGTTGCTGGAGCGCCGTCATGGTCGTTCCCGCAAGGCCGCTCACGGTGGTGCCGTTCAGTACCTGCACGTTGACCCGGCTGGGGTTGGCCGGCTTCGGTGCCTTCGCGGTCGCGGCTGACGTGGTCTTCTTCTTGCTCGCCTTCGCCACGTGCACCACGTTGTCGAACTTGATCGCGTTGAACAGCTCATTGGCGGACGGCTGCGCCCAGTCGACGCGGTTGGGATTGTTGGCATCGGCCTCGACGGGCACCGAGATCATCTTGACCGAACTTGCGCTCAGCCCTCTCATGCTCTCGGCGATCTTGAGCAGGGTGCTGATTTCAAGCCCGCTGTCTGTGGTGAGCGAATGCGTCGCCGCATTGGCCAGGGAAAGGAGCCTGCCGGGATCGCCGAGCATGTTGCTCGTCGTGACCTGCTTGGCCAGTGATGCCATGAAGAACTGCTGGCGCTGGATCCGCTGCAGGTCCGACCCCTGCCCGACATGCCGCTCGCGTACGAAGGCGAGCGCCTGCGCACCATCGACGTGGTGAACCCCTGCGCTCAGGTTGAGCTTGGAGGCTGGGTCGTCGATCGCCTCAGGAAGGCACACGGTTACGCCGCCGACGGCGTTCACCATCGACTGGAACCCGCTGAAGTCGATCTCGATGAAGTGGTCGATGTGGATGCCCGTGAGTGTCTCGAGCGTCTTCCACGTGCACGGGGCGCCACCGGAGTCGAACGTCTCATTGAGCATCTCGACCTGCTGGCTCGCCTGCTGGCCGACGTGGCCCATGCCGTCCGCGTCGCATCCGACCGTGGAGACCAGCGAATCCCGCGGGAAGCTGATGAGCGTAGCGCCGTTACGCTGCGGTGATATGTGCATCAGGATCATCGTGTCGGAGCGCGCACCCTGAATGCCATGGCCGAACTTCTTGTTGCTGCCTGCCCTGCTGTCCGAGCCAATGAGCAGGATGTTCAGGGCCGAGTTGTACTTGGGCGGCCGCCTGCCGAGCAGGCCATTGACGTTCTCTTTCTGGATGTTCCCCAAGAGGTGGCGCCACTCGGCGTAGGCGGCGAGCGACGTGCTCACGATCACGACGGTCATGATGGCCGAAATCCAGCCAAGCACGCGCAAGCGCCGTACGTGACCCGCGCGCGCACGGCGGGGCGGCCGGGCCCGCCGCGGGTCTTCCTGCCACGCGGCCGTGCGGTCCGCCATGCGCCCTGAGCGGTCGTCGAGAACGTCGTAGCGTGTCATCGGCTCCCTCGAGCGTCCAGTTGTCCCGGTGCGAGGTATTTGTACCGGGCCACGCGGTTACTGCCGCCGACCACCGCGTCGTCCTGTAAGGAAGAGGGCCGTTCCCTAGTAGATAGGGGACGTCCTCACTTGGTTTACCGCAAATCACTGGCGCAGGGGGGGTGAACGGGGGCTAATGCCGGGCCGCACGCCCACTCCGGGCACCGCCACCCAACGGAACATCAACCGAACACCAAACGCGGTACAAGCATCGCCGCGTCTGAGCGGATCGTCTGGTAGCGGCGCGTGGCCCCTTAAAGTTGAACCCGTGCGCATTGGAATCGGCCCTGTGCGGCTGGGGATGGGCTCGGCCGCGGCACGTCAGGCCGAGCCCGGCAAGGCAGTGCCCGGTCAGGCAGCGCCCGGTCAGGCAGTGCCCGGTCAGGCAGCGCCCGGTCAGGCAGCGCCCGGTGGCGCCGCGCAGCCAGCTCCGCCACGGCCCCGCGATCCGGCGCGTACCCGCCACGCCGTGCCAGGTAGCTCCCGCTGGTCGCGGCCGAGTGGTCCACGGCTGAGCGGTACCGGTGGCGGGACAACCGCGGGCCAGGTGCTCGCGCGGGTTACCCTGCTCCCGCCACTGCTGCTGATGGCGTGGCTGCTGCCCGGCCTGCTGCTGCTTCTCGCCGGGCGATTCACACCAGTGCTGATGCTGGCCCTCTGGGTGCCGCTTGCCGTGGCGCTGACCGTGGCAGTTCTTGCCTTCGTTCCGCTCGCCTGGCCACAGCGCAGAACGCCCTGGTGGACCGTGGCCGCGGTGATCGCGATCGCTGTCGGCTTCGGCGTGTGGCAGGCCGTGATGCACTCACAGCAGGTCATCGTGCGGCGCGATCCTGCGACATATCTGCAGTTCGCCTCCTGGATCGCGCAGCACGGCTCGCTGCCGGTCCCGCAGCTCGGATCCGCGTTCGGCGCCCCAGTGCCCGGCCTCAGCTTCGCGAGCCTCGGCTTCTATCAGCACGGCACCGCGGTCGTGCCGCAGTTCATGGCAGGCCTGCCGATAACGCTCGCAGCGGCATTCTGGATCAATGGCATACAGCTCGCGGTGTACATAGCCCCGGTGCTCGGCGCGTGCGCGGTGCTCACCTTTGGCGGCCTCGTCGGTCGGCTGTGCGGCCCGCGCTGGGCGCCGCTCGGCGCACTCATGCTCGCTCTCAGCCTTCCCGAGGTGTACACGAGCCGGTCCACCTTCAGCGAGCCGCTGGCGCAGATCCTGCTGTTCGGCGGGTTCTGCCTGGTGACCGAGGCGCTGTGGCTGACACCCGCGCGCCGCGCAGCAGCCCCTGGCGGCGCGAGTACGGGCAGCGCGGTCCCCGCAGCCCGCCCGGCCGCCACGGCGCCCGCGGCCGGAGCAGTCCCCACATCCCCTGCAGCTCCCTCAGCCCCTGTGGCCCCTGCAGCCCACCCGGCCGCCACGGCACCCGCAGCCGAAGCAGTCCCCACATCCCCTGCAGCTCGCCCGGCCGCCACGGCACCCGCAGCCGAAGCAGCCTCGAAAGCCCATGCAGCCCCCCCAGCCGCCACAACCCCCCCAGCCGCCACAACCCCCCCAGCCGCCACAACCCCCCCAGCCGTCACGGTCCCCGCGGCCCCCGAGGCCGCGCAGGTACGGACGCGCAGATCGGCTTGGCTGATGGCCGGGCTCGGCGGCCTCGCGTTCGGCCTTTCCACTCTGGTACGCATCGACGGGATCAGCGACATCCTGCCCGTCATCCTTTTCTGCGGCGTGCTTTATGCGACGCGCCGGATGGTGGGGGTGCCGCTGGCGGCGGGGCTCGCGCTTGGCGCCGCGTACGGGCTCGCTGACGGGTACATACTGTCCCGCCCGTACCTGAACTCGCTTGCTTCGCTGATGCGCCCGCTGGGATACGCTGCCGCCGGGTTTGCCATTGCGACGGCCGCGCTTGTGGTGGCATCGCGGTGGCGGAGGCTACCGGACCTGCGCCGCGGCAGGTGGAGCTGGGTACCTGACCTCGCCGCGCTGGCGGTGGTACTGGTCATCGTGGGCTTCTTCATCAGGCCTCTGGTCCAGACCGTGCGTGGCGAGATTAATCCTGTAACGGTCGCATTCATCGCCGAGGTGCAGAAGCTCGCGCATCTGCCCATCGACCCGCACCGAACCTACGCGGAGGACAGCCTGTACTGGGTGATCTGGTACATCGGGCTGCCATCGGTGCTGCTTGCCACTTTCGGAGCGGCGCTGCTCGCCCGCAGGTTCCTGCGCGGCTCGGCCCTGATCTGGGGCCTGCCGGTAATGGTTATCGGCTGGTCGCTCGTCACCACGCTATGGAAGCCGGGCATCGTCCCAGACCAGCCATGGGCGAGCCGCCGACTGGTACCCGTCGTGCTGCCCGGGATCGTGCTTTTCGCGGTCTGGACGTGCGGCTGGCTGGTCAGGCGGGCGCGGGCCCGCGGGGCGGGACGGGTCGCCCAGGGGGCGGTGGCTGCCTGCTGCGCGGTCGCGGTGCTTCTGCCCGCCGCGGTCACCACATTCGGGCTCGGCCTGGGTCGCGCACCCGACGGCGGCATCAGGGTCGTCGCGGACGGGCTCGCGTTCAAGCGCACCGACACCGGTGAGATCGTCGTGGTCAGCCAGTTGTGCCGCGCCATCGGGCCGGGTTCCGCCGCGGTCATCTTGGATTCGCTGACCGCGGACAGGTTCACCCAGATCGTGCGCGGGATGTGCGGCGTACCTGCCGCCCACATGGACTCGCCGACACAAGCCACTATGGCGCAGGTGGTGGCGGGAATCCAGCGGGCGGGGCGGCGGCCGGTGCTGCTCGCGGCTGACGCCGCGCAGCTCGCGCCGTACGGCGGCACCATCACCCGTGTGGTGTACCGCGCGACCCGCCAGGACGAGCATCGGCTCACCCAGCCCCCGACCACGACGTGGCGGATCCTCTACCAGGTGTGGATGTCCAGGCCTAGCCCGCAACCAGGTACGTGACCGGGGTATCCTCGCCCGGCGTGAGTACTCGCATGCCGCGGCCAGCGGGTGAGCGCGCGGGATGGCCCGCGCAGCCCTCGGATCCTGCTTTGCCGTCTTCGGATGCAGCGGCAAAGCCGCACGTCTCGATCGTGCTGCCGTGCTTCAACGAGCAGGATCATGTCGTGCTCGAGGTGGAGCGGATCTGCCAGTCAATGGACGCCAGCGGCGTGTCCTACGAGCTGATCGCGGTCGACGACGCCTCGACCGATTCGACGCTTGCCAGGCTGCGAGAAGCCGAACCCGGTTTCCCGCGCCTTCGGGTGGTGCACTTCCCGCGCAACGGCGGTTCCGGCACGGTGCGCCGGATCGGCACACAGCAGGCCAAGGGTGAGATCGTCGTGTGGACCGACGCCGACATGAGCTACCCGAACGGGCAGATTCCCGAGCTCGTCGCGATACTTGACGCGGACCCGACGGTAGACCAGGTGGTCGGGGCGCGGACGTCCGAAGCCGGTAAGCACAAGCTGCTGCGGGTCCCGGCGAAATGGTTCATCCGCAAGCTGGCCGAGCATCTCGTCAACTCGGAAATCCCCGACCTCAACTCCGGGCTGAGGGCGTTCCGCCGCGAGGTCGCGCTGCCGTACATGCGGCTCCTGCCGCCCGGCTTCTCCTGCGTCACCACGATCACGCTGGCGTTCCTCTCGAACGAGCACGAGGTACGTTACGTGCCGATCGACTATGCCAAGCGGGCCGGCTCGTCGAAGTTCCATTTCTTCTCCGACGCCTACAGGTACATCCTGCAGGTGCTGCGGATGGTGATGTACTTCAACCCGCTCAAGGTGCTGATGCCACCCGCGTTGTTCCTGCTCGGCCTTGGCCTGGCCAAGGCCGTGTACGACATGGTGGTGCACCCGCTCTACTTCGCGATCAACACGGTGCTCATCTTCGTGACCGGGCTGATCATCGCCTCACTCGCGCTGCTCGCCGACCTGATCGTCCGCTCGCGCGGAGAATGAGGCGCGGATGGAGAATGAGGCGCGGATGCGGATCGCGCTGATCGGGCCCGCTCACCCGTACAAGGGCGGCGGCGCGCGGCATACGACCGAACTCGCCCTCCGGCTGGCGGCCGCCGGGCACGACGTCGTGATCGAGTCGTGGCGGGCGATGTACCCCGCGGCGCTTTACCCGGGCGTGCAGACCGCCCCGGCGGCGGAGGGCGAGCCGTATCCGCGCACGCGCAGGCTGCTGTCCTGGCGCAGGCCAGACGGCTGGCTGCGGGCCGGGAGACGGCTACGTGACTGCGACCTGGCCGTGTTCACTTTCCTCGCGCCCGTCCAGGTACCCGCGTACCTGGTCATCATGCGGGGCATGCGCCACGGCAGCGCAGCCCCAGCCGCGGTCGTGATCTGCCACAACGTGCTGCCGCACGAACGAAGGCCGGGCGACATCGCGCTCACTCGCGCGCTGCTCCACCATGCCACTGCGGTTCTTACACATACCGAACGGCTTGCGCGGGCGGCGCGGGATCTCGCACCTGGCACGCCCGTCCAGGTGGCAGATTTGCCGCCGCACCTGCCCGCTGTGCCTGCCCGGGTGGCCGACTCCCCGGACCCCCCGCCTGCGCCGCAGGCGGCGCGCGACGCGGCAGCCGTTACGGCTGTGCCTGTCCGGGGGGCCGACCCCCCGGACGCGCCGCCTGCGCCGCAGGCGGCGCGCCACGCGGCAGCCGTTACGGCTGTGCCTGGCGAACCTGGTCGGGCCGGGCAGCTACCGCCCGCCCCGGCCTCGCTCCACCTGCTGTTCTTCGGGATCGTGCGCCCGTACAAGGGGCTTGACGTGCTGTTGCGGGCGCTGGCGCTGGCGCGGCCAGGCAGCGGGCTGACGCTCACGCTGACGGTTGCCGGTGAGTTCTGGGGTGGCCTGGATGCCACCAGGGCGCTCGTGTCCGAGCTGGGCCTTGACGATCGGGTGGAACTGCGCCCTGGCTACGTGCCCGCCGGTGACATCGGGGCGCTGCTGCGCCGGGCCGACGCTCTGGTGCTTCCTTACCGCTCGGCCACCGCCTCGCAGAACGCCTGGCTGGCGTTCGCCCATGGGGTGCCTGTCATCGCCACCCGCACGGGGACGTTCTGCAAGCAGGTCAGCGACGGCATGGACGGCCTGCTGTGCGAGCCGGGGGACCACGCGAGCCTGGCGGCGGTCCTGGCCGGGTTCAGCAAGCCCGGTGTCGCCGAACGGCTGCGCCGCGGCGTAAGGCCGGTGGAGCCTGACGCGCTGTGGGAGGCGTACCTGGACGCGCTGCTTGCCGCAGCGGCGCCGGGCACGCCTCCCACATGAACGGGCGTCAGGACCTGACGGGCTGAGGCGTGCCCTCCGTAGCGCCGTCGGACGCACGCCCGGCCGTGCCCGACACCGCGGTCTCGGCTCCGGCGCCGAGTGCCGCCTCCTGCGTCGCGCCGGAAAGGTCCGCACGCCTGACGCGGATCATGGCGATAGTGATCACAAGCATGAGCAGCGCGATCACCGCGGCGACAAGGAAGCCGCGCGAGAAACCGACAGCAAGGGCGTGATCATAGATCGCCCGTGGCACAGACGCGCCCGGCTTCGCCTGCAGCGGGTGGCCGGATTTGGCGGCCGCCGCGGCCGCCACCGCGACCTGGTTGCGGATGCTGTTCGCGACCGCCGTCCACGCGACGGTGCCGAGCACCGCGAGGCCGATCGCGCCGCCCACCTGCTGGCCGGTGTTGAGCAGGCTGGACGCCACCCCGGCGTCCTGCGGCCCAACCTTGGACAGCGCGACAAGCGAGACCGGCATGAACAGCATGCCCATGCCAGCGGCGGTGACCATCATCGGGCCGAGCAGGCCGCCCGCGTAGGTGCTGTGCTCGGTGATCCGCGACAGCCAGAACATGCCGCCCGTGGCTATCGCCGAGCCTGCCAGCATCAGCGGGCGGGCACCGACCCTCGGCACAAGCTGGGCGCTGACCCCCGCCATCACCATCACGGTGGCCATCATGGGCAGGTAGGCGACGCCTGTCCTCAGCGCGCTGTACCCCCAGACGGTCTGCAGGAAGATGGTGAGGAAGAAGAACATGCCGAACATCGCGGTGCCGAGGGCCAGCATCACCAGGTACGCGCCGGACCGGTTGCGGTTACGGAGCAGCCGCAGCGGCAGCAGGGCGTGCTTGCTGCGCGACTCGATGATCACAAACGAGATGAGCAGCACCACGGCCGCGGCAAGGGATGCGACCACCTTCGTGTCGCCCCAGTGCGCGACGCCGCGCTGATCCGTGGCCGCCTCGGAAAGGCCATAGACGAGCAGCGCGAGCCCGAGGGTCGCGGTGATCGCGCCGGGCAGGTCGAAGCCGCCGCCGCGGCGCCCTTCCGACTCGGCGAGCACCCGCGGCGCCGCAAGCGCGACCGCGATGCCGATCGGCACGTTGACGAAAAACACCCAGCGCCAGGACGCGTACGTGGTGAGCAGGCCGCCGGCGATCAGGCCGACCGCGCCGCCCGCCACGCTCATGGCCGAGTACACGGCAAACGCCCGGTTGCGCGGCGGGCCTTCTGGAAAGTTGGTGGTGACCAGCGACAGCGCGGTCGGCGCGGTGATAGCGGCGCCGACGCCCTGCAGGGCCCGCGCACCGAGCAGCCAGGCCTGCGAGGTGGCGAAGCCGCCGAGCAGCGACGCCAGAGTGAACAGGAGGATGCCGGCGATAAAGACCCTGCGGCGGCCGAGGAGGTCGCCGGCGCGGCCGCCGAGCAGCAGCAAGCCGCCGAACGTGAGTGCGTAGGCGTTGATGACCCACTCAAGCCCGGTGCCTGTAAAGCCGAGCGCCTGCTGGATGTGCGGCAGGGCGACGTTCACGATGGTCGCGTCGAGCACGACCATGAGCTGTGCGGTTGCGATGACGACGAGTGCCAGGCCAAGGTGACGTTGGCCTCCGCCGGTCGCGGCGGTGGCCTCCGGTGCCGCCGCGCGCCCGGCTGCCGATTGCGAAGCAGACAAGGTGGTTCTCCCTTGCATGAGGCGTAGAGATCCCGACTCGAGGGCGTAGAGATCCCGCGCCACGGCCATGTGCGCCGCGGCGCAATGTGATGCGCAGGTTGAGAAAACTTTTGGCGACGTAGCCGAACGGCTGTGCGGTCGCCGTCCACATCTACGGATGCTTGCGGGCCGCCAGATGATACATGTTCGGGCTTGAGAAACCGATCAGCTTCGCGGTCAAGGTCTTACGGGCTGGTGGGCTTGGGGTTGTATGCTCCCGCGCCTTCGCGGGTTAGCTTCAGCCCACCGAAGCCGTGTCTAACGCGACAGTCACCTCCCCCGCGCGCCCGCCCCCGTTCGGCGTGGCGGCTGAGGACGCCGTGGCGTCGGCTGGTGTGCCAGGTGCAGACGCTGTGGGGTCGGCTGGCGCTGCGGGGCCGGCTGGCGGTGTGGGGCCGGCTGGTGTGCCCGGTGCAGACGCCGTGGCGCCGGCTGGCGTGGCGGCCTCGGAACTGGCCGGCCTGCTTTCATCAGTGTCCGGCCTGTCAGCGTCGCTGGCCGGCTCGGTGACCGCGGCTTCGATGAGCTTGAGGATCAGCGCGAGGAAGGACTCCCGCTCGGTCATGTCGAGGGCACGCGACCAGGGCATGCGGCCCACCATTTCCTTCTCCATCAGCCGCTTCAGCTCGAGGCCTTCCGTACTGAGGACGAGGTTCTTGACCCGGCGGTCAGTCATATTGGGCTCACGCGTGGCGAGCCCGCGCTCCTCCAGGGCATCGGCGATGGCGGTGACGAAGGAGGGATCGCACCGCATCCGCTGGCCGAGTTCCTTCATTGGCATGGTTGCGTCGAGGATGCGCAGGGCCTTGATGCAGAACATCGGCACGCCGAACTGCGCGGAGATCGCTTCTGCCAGCCCGATCATCTGCCCGAAAAGTCTGGCGAGGGCGTCGAAGATATCCTCGTTGAGCTTGCCGTCCTGGTCCGCGGCCATGGTGATCGCCGCCGCGCCGGCCTGGGGCAGCCGACCGGGATACCCATGGCTGGCCCGGGGGTCGCGGTGCGTGTCGCTGGCCCGGGGGTCGCGGTGCGTGTCGCTGGCCCGGGGGTCGCGGTGCGTGTCGCTGGCCCCGGAGTCGCGGTGCGTGTCACTGGGCTGTCGGCCACGGTCCCTCCTCCCGGCCCTGTCGCTCGCGTGCCGTGCTTCTGGCGGTGCGGGTTAAGGCACCTGAGTTCGTAAACAGTTGACTTCCTAAAACGTATGGCGGTTGCTTGAGGATGTCAAAGGTTTATTTGGTCAATGTCTGCCGCGCTTGCCTGTTCAACGCTGACGCTGCTGCCGCTGTCTTGAGCGATGACCGGCCTGTGGTTGAGGAAGCGATGGTGTGCCTCCTCGCCGGCGAGTCTCGCCACCTCGTGCAGGATCGCGCGGCGCCCGCCACCCTCCCGTAGCATGAGGCGCGCGATTGCGCCAAGCAGTCGCGCGGGCGCGAGGAGCTGCGAGGGCTTGACGCGGTGGTTGAGCAAGTCCAGGAACGTGCCGGCCTTGCCCTGGTCGTTCAGACGCCGCACGATCTCGGTCAGGACCGCCGGGAGGACGCCGGACTGCCCGAAGTCGTTGGCGATCCAGTAGTGCTCGGCGAACTCGCGGTCGCGCCAGCGCCCCCAGCGCGCGATCGCCTTGTCGAGGCCGGAGTCTGAGCCACGCAGGCCCGCGACGATCGCTGGCGCGAGCGCATCGACCTGCAGGAACGCGTCGCCGATTCCGCGGCCGGGTGCAGGATCCTTGAAGTGGCCTGCATCGCCGGCAAGCACCCAGCCCGGTCCCGAGGGCTCGCGGAAGAAACCCTCCCAGCGGACCGCGCCATACAGCCTGCCTGCCCGCCGGGCGCCCGCGACCGCCTGCGCGACCGGCTTACAGCTCTTGATCTGGTCGGCGAAGACGGCCTCGCTGTCGCGGCCGAGGCGCTCGAGTTCCGCCAGTTCCGGCCACACCAGCACCTGGTAGAGGCCAGCGTCCGCGGGGGTAGCGAGCACGAACCTGTCGGCCCAGCGGTGGGTCAGGAAAGTAGGCTCGCTGCCCGTGTCCGCGCCGTCGAAATACCCCCAGTAGAGCGCGCGGTGGCTCGGAACCACGTTGTACTTGTGCGTGCCGCACAGCCGCGCGACGGTCGAGTTGCGTCCGTCCGCGCCGACCACGAGGCGGGCGCGCAACTCTCGCTCGCCTGCATCCGTGCGCACGCGCACGCCGGCGACCCGGCCACGTTCCTCGCAGAGCGCGATCATCTTGGTTGCCGTGCGGACGTCGGCTCCCGCGCGGGCCGCCGCGTCGGCGAGGATCGGGTCGAGCACGTGGCGGCGAACAGACATGATGCCGCCCACATCGCCCGGCGCCATCGGCCAGGCGGCCGAGATCTGGAAGTCCTCGATCCTCAGGTCGGCGCGGTTGACGAACGGAGCGCCGGTCGCTCGCAACTGCTCGATCACGCCGAGCCGGTTCAGGAACGCGAGCGCGTCCGCCTCGAAGAGGTGCGAGGAGAGCGTTTCGCTGGGAAATCGGGCCTGCTCCACGACTGCGACCCGCACGCCCTCGCGGGCGAGAAGCGCCCCGAGCGGAGCGCCCGCACAGCGGGCTCCGACGATCACTACGTCGAATCGATCAGTCACGGCGAATTCACCTGCCTGGCCCGAATGCACGCTAACCTAGTGTTCGCTAGGTACGGTGCCAACTAAACCTAAGGAGCGTTAGGTTGTCAAGGGCGGCAGGGAAGCCGACGTCACGCAAGCGGATAACCGCAGGCGAACGCCGGGAGGTCATTGAGCGCGCCGCCACCGAGGTGTTCGCGGAACGCGGCTACGAGGGCGCCTCGATGGACGAGATCGCGCGCCGCTCTGGTGTCTCCGTGCCGGTGATCTATGACCACTTCGCCTCAAAGCAGGAGCTGCACCGGCGCCTACTCGAGCGCCACTTCGCCGAGCTAGGCGCGGTGTGGCGCGGGTACCTGCTGGCCGCTGATCCAGCCGAGCAGCCAATCCCGAAAGCGCTTGACGCGTGGTTCGGCTACGTACAGAGCCACCCGTACGCCGGGCGCATGCTCTTCCGCGACACCACGGGGGATCCCACCGTGCAGGCGATCCACCGCCAGGTCGCCGACCAGAGCCGCAAAGCGGTCACGCCGCTCCTCGCCCGCGTGCTGAAAGCGGGCGACGGGGTGGCGATCGCGGGCGGCGAGCAGGCGCTCGAGATGACCTGGGAGATCGTGCGAGGCGCGCTACAGGGGCTGGCGCTCTGGTGGTACGAGCACCCAGACGTGCCACGAGAGCAACTCGTCGCCGCGGCGATGAACGCGCTCTGGATCGGCTTCGAACGCACGCTGCGCGGCGAAGCGTGGCAGCCCGAGCGATCCCGCCCAGGCCGAGACGCAAGCGCGGAGGCCAGCAGCCCCACCTGATGATGGTTGACCCGTCCACGGCGACGAGAACGTGGGCGTTGCTCGCGGCATGCGGCAGCCGTTCGGCTAACTGGGTGGCCTGGTCTGTCGTGCGGGAGTGGCCCGGTCGGTGGGTTCCGTGGCGCCGGGCGGTGGTGGGGTGCGAGGTCGTATGGTGCGGGGTCGCGTGGTGCCGGGTTGCGTGGTGCCGGGTGGTGTGGTGCGGGGTTGCGTGGTGCCGGGTGGCGCCGTTGGGGCGCGCCCGAGCGCGAGGCCGATCCCGGCCCAGGCCAGGTCGCAGACGGCCATGACGAGCCTGGACACGATCGCCACGACGAGCGCCGACCCGCGCGGCATCACCGGCGCGAGCGCCGCGATCAGCGCGAGTTCCCGCGGTCCGACACCGCTCGGGAAGATCACGAGCACGAACCCGACCGACCAGGCGAGGGCGTACGCACCCACCGAGAGCAGCAGGACCCCGGAGCCGCGCCCGCTCACGTCCGTGACGAGCAACCACATTTGCAGGCCGAAAAAGGCCCAGCCGAGCATGGTCCATCCCAGGCAGCGTGCAAGGCCGGGCAGGCTGACGCGGCGTTCAAGCGCCGGCTGGCGGGCAAGCCTGAGCGCGAGGTCGAGCGCCGCGCCGAGCAGCGGCGGGTAGAGGCCGATCAGGAGGAGCGGGGCGCAAGCCAGCACCCACCAGTAGTGGCCTGCAGCGTTGTGGGAGGTCAGGGGGAGCGTGACCGCGGCGACGATCAGGCCGGTCGCCAGGGTCACGGCCACGCTGACCGCGGTCGCGCTCGCGGAGCGCCTGCGCGGGACGTCGTGTTCGCGGGCAAGCTCGACCTGCGCGGCGAACGCCCAGATCATGCCGGGCACGTACTTGCCGAGCTGGCCGATGAACATGATCCTGGTCGCGGGACGCAGTCTCAGCGGCGAGCCGAGGTCGGCGAGGAGTGAGCGCCAGGCCAGCATCATGAAGCCGAACGCGGCCATCGCGGCGAGAATCGCGGCGGCTATCGAGTACCAGTGCAGGTCCCGCAGCGCGTTCGTCACCTCGGTGCGCTGTGCGATGAGCCCGTAGGCGCAGAAACCCACAGCGAGCGCGACGAGGCCGAGCCGCACCCACGGGCTCGTCTGCATGCGGGTCAGGTTGCGCACACTGATCAGATTGCGCGTCAGGTTGCGCGGGTCGCGCGGCACGCGGCAAGCCTACCGAGCGCCGCCTGGCCCCAGGCGCTGTCGTCCCAGGCGCTGTCCCTCGCGCTGTCGTCCCTCGCGCTGTCGTCGCTGGCGCTGTCGTCCTTCGCGCTGTTGTCGCTGGCGCTGTCGCCTCCGGCGAGGTGCTGCGCCCGGGCGGTGTTTTTCAACTGTGGTCCTGGCCTGGCCGTAGGTGACCTGGTAGAGGTGTGGCGTGGTGGTGTGTGTGGTGGTGGCGCTGGCCGGTGGACTTGTGTTCGTGTAATTTCGCTGCTGGCGGGTGGTGGCGTGTGACCTTGCCGCGCAGTCGGCCGTGCTGAGGCGTGGGCTCTCGATTTGCCTGTGGGCGCGGGCGCCCCTAAAGTGAAGGCACATCGACGCGGGGTGGAGCAGTTCGGTAGCTCGCTGGGCTCATAACCCAGAGGTCGCGGGTTCAAATCCCGCCCCCGCTACCAAGGTCAGAGGCCCCTTCCGATCATGGAAGGGTCCTCTGGCATGTTGTTTGTAAACGGATCTGTAAACGTGCCGCTGGTCAGGCCGCCTCGCCTGGCTCCCCGTCGTCCGCGCTGTCCGCCACATCCGGGGTCGTGTTGTCCGCCTCCTGCGTGACCTGTGCCGAGGCGAGCGTGCCGCCGATGATCAGCTCTGCCAGCGTGTTCGCCACCTGGCGGTCTGCCGCCAAGTCGGTGTGACGTATTGCTTCATGGTGAAGGCAACGTCCGCGTGGCCGATGCGCTGGCTGAGCGCCTTCCAGTCGATTTTCGCATCCCGGCCGGCGGTCGCGTAGCTATGGCGAACGTCGTGAAGGTCAATCTCGGGAAGCCCGGCCGCCGCGGCGAGCCGCTTGAAGCGGCGGGTGATCGTGTCGGGGTGCGGGGGCTTGCCGTTTTCCCAGCAGAACAGCACCCCGTGATCCAGATAGTCCGGCCCGAACTCGCGCCGCTCCTGACCGAGCATCTCGACGTGCACCCGGAGCATGGCGAGGGTGAACGGGTCGAGCGCCAGGACGTGCTGCGCGTTTTCGGTCTTGCCGTCTGACTCGATAACCTTCCCGTCCACCACGATGCGGGTCGTCTCGATGGCGAGCGTTCCGGCGTCCAGGTCGAGCCGATCGTGGCGAGCGCCCGCCAGTTCGCACCGCCTCATGCCCGACGTGGCTTCGAGCACCCACAGCGCGAAGAACCGGTCAGAGCGTGCGCGTTGCAGGAACGTCCGGAGCTGGCCGACTGTCCAGACCTTGCGGCCCTTGCGCGGGACGCGGGGCGGATGCGCGTCATTGACGAAGTTCCGTTTCGCCCATCCCCAGACCGCGAAGTCCTCCCACGCCCTGTGCAACATGCGGTGTGTGTTGACAACCGTCTTAGGCTCCAGGCCGGGGGACAGCTTCTTTCGTGACGCGTCGGCGGCCTTCCCGGCACCCTGCCGACTCGGCTTCCTGGCCACGATCGGCTGGCCGATCTCCGGATCATTTTCCGCATGTCTGCGGTAGCACCGCACGGTGTCGTCACGGTGTGGAAGGCAGGGCAGCACCCTGCCGTCCGGCGCGAGCCGCCGCACATGAACGGCCCGTGTCGCTGGCTTCTTCTTTGGCTTGGCCTTGACCCGTCCCTCTGCCAGCAGTTTCGCATACAGCGCGTCACAGACCGCTCCGTCGACGTCTTGCACATCGCGTTGCCCGATGTAGGGGACCACGTAGTACGCGGCGTAATTCCGCCAGTTCTGCGCCATCGACGGCTTGATCGAATGCTCAATCCGGGTGAACCATTCCTCCAGCGCGTCCGCCACCTTCCGCCGCGATGCGCTGACGGCGCGGCCCTTCTCGTAATCGGCTATCGCGGCCCGGCATGCGATTCATGGCTTGGTTTGTCTAGTGCTCAGGTAGCGGGAACGGGCGGCTTAGCTCACCTGGTAGGCGTCCTCGAGCTCGTGCCGGTCGCCGGGCATGGCGATATCCAGGACGAACAGGCGCTTCCCCGAGGCGTCGCGGGCCGTGACATACAGCGCCAAAACCGGCGTGGCCTTGCTGATTCCGAGGAGTTTCACTTCGTGGGGGGCCGGGTACCGCGCGGTCACCTGCTCGACCACATGATCGATCCTCGTGCCTTTCCGCTTAGCGAGGTGCGCCCGTACACCACCGTGCAGCGGCGCAGGACTGGCCAGATCCGTGTCCTCGGCCAGGTCGGCCGGAACCCACCACGTCACCAGCTCCGACGCCTCGCCGTCCTCGTGGACCAGTCGCCGCCTGCGCAGCAGCTCGGTGCCGACCGGAACCCCCAGCAGTGCGGAAACCCGCCGGGGAGGCTTTTCCCTGCCCACGTCGACCAGTTCGCCCGCTTCTTGCGACTCGTCGCGGTCAAGCTCGACCTCGCCCCGGCGTGCCGATGCAAGCCCTTCCAGGGCGGGGCGCCCCCGTACGAAACTGCCCTTGCCCTGCTCGGTGTCGATCCAGCCATCCTGCCGCAGCACCCGGAGCGCCCGCACCACCGTGGGCCGGGCGATGCCGAACTCGGCCGCGAACTGATGCTCACTCGGCAGCAGCGATCCAGGCGGATACTCCCCGCTCTCGATCCGCCGCTGCACAGCCTCGATCACCTGCGCGTACTTCGGCGGCGTGTACTCATAGGGCATGGCGACGCCTCACTAGAAGCTACCTGGTCTCTCAAGCAGACTACTGCTCATCTGGCCGGGCTGTCACGCCTAGTGCCTCACCGTGCCGTCTTGTCTCGCTGCGTATCGCCGGCCGTGTCAGTCATCGGGCTTGCCCGCGATCTCGAACCAGACGACCCGGCCATGCTCGCCGCCGTCATACCCCCACCGATCGGCGAGGACGTCCACGATCATCAGTCCCCGGCCATCGGCCGGTACATCGATGCCGTTGCCGGTCTCGGTAATCTGCGGAGCCGACACGCCGCCCTGGTCGCGGACCTCGACGCGGACCGATCTACCGTCCATTGAGACGGCCACCTCAAGCTCGCCGCCGTCGCCTGAGCCGCTGTGCTGCACCGCGTTGGAGACGATCTCGCTCGTCAGCAGCGTCACCTCGTCAGCGCTCGGCCAGTTGTCTCCGAGCAAGCCAGAGACGAAGCGCCGCGCCCGGCTGACCTGGGCCGCTTCGCCCGCGAACCTGCACCGGGCGGCCGTCTTCAGCGGATCGCCCGATGGCGCCGGCGGGCCCGTGCCCGTCACTCATGGGCCCGGCTTGGCTCAGCCGCCCCGCATGGTGAGCTGTCCCCTGTGCCCGCGCCTGCGGCAGGGGCCTTGAATGTGATCATGATGACGAGCTGGCCGTCGTTCAGACGCGCGGACGTCATGGTCACGTCGTCCTCGTGCAGCCCGCTATGACTGATGACATCATCCAGACTCAGCAGGTGGTGCAGGCCGATATCAGCCACGCCGGACTCCCCCGGCCTGAGCCGCCGCAATCCAGGCACCTGCGCCGGGCAGGCTGAGAGGTGCCGCGCGCCAGGGCGCCGATCACCAGGGCACGGCGGGAACGGCGGAACTTCCATCCGAGCCCACGGCATGCCGGGCACGCATTCGGGTCCACATCGCTTCGAGGCATCCCTCAACCATCGGCGACACTCCGACACGAGCCCATCACAAGACCGCTTCTCAAGGTGATATAGCGCGGTAAGCTGCCAATCTACCTCTCCGAATCGGGCGGCACACAAGGGACGGGCCATGCGGGCAGCCGTTCGAGCCCCTGGCGATACCCCTGAATTCTGGACGCGCCCAGATGTCCGCGATGCCCTGTGCCAGCGCAGACTCGGCCAGCTTATCCGCCTCCTACGGCAATGGGCCGGGCTCAGCCAGACCCGGATCGCCACCGCCACCGGAACCCCTCAAGGCCGCCTGAGCGAGTACTCCAGAGACCTGCACGCCGGTGATGACCGTGACGGTCTGGGAGAGATTCGCCGACGGCCTGGACATGCCAGATGCCGCACGGGCCTGCCTCGGTCTTGCATCCCACCAGCCGGAGCCCGCAGCCGCCCCCGCATCTGCTACAGAGCCCGAGTCCGGCAACGAGCTGCTACGGCAGATCGCCACCGCGCGGAACATCGACGCCGGTGTTCTCCGGGTTCTGCAAGGCGAGACCGACGCGATCCGGTTGCTTGACCGCCGCCTCGGCGCGCCCGCCGTCGCACCCAAGTTAGAGGCCCATATCAGTCAGGTCGAGACCAGCCTGCGCCACTCCCTTCGCCCAGGGCACCGCGGGCCGCTTGCCGCTGTCCTGGCCGACGCCTCGGCTCTGGCTGGATGGCAGTCCGTCGACATGGGCCGCGTTGGCGCCGCATGGGATCACTTCGAGCGCGCCACCGCCGCCGCGCGGGAAGCGGGCGACCCGTGCCTGCTGGCGTTCGCTGCGGGGGAGCAGGCGTATGTGCTGCTCGACCTGCACCGCAGCCACGACGCGCTCCAAATGGTCCGCGCCGCATACGACGACACTCACGCCGCGATCCCGCATCAGATCCGCGGCTGGCTGCGCGCGGCCGAGGCGGAAATGGCCGCCGCCGCAGGCCAGGAAAGCGACTGCCGCCACGCTCTCGACATCGCCGCGAGCGAGATCAGCTATGGCCCGAGCGGAGAAGACCTGCCTTACCTCGCGCTCAACCTCACCCACCTCGCCCGATGGCGCGGAAACTGCCTCGTCCACTTCGGCGACCCGCAAACAGCCAATGAACTCGCCGCCGCACTCGAAGCGATGGACGGCACCTTCACCCGCGCCGAGGCGGGCCTGCGCTGCGACCTGGCCGCCGCCCTCCACGTCAGCGGCGAACGCGACGAGGCACGCCACCACCTCCAGCGCGCAAGCGAGCTTGCCCAGCTCACCGGCTCCGCACGCCAGCGCAGCCGGATCCGCGACCTGGCCCGCCGGATCGGTGAAGCCGCCTAACGGCGGATCGCCAGCAGATGCAGCAACGCCACGAGCGTGCCCGAGTTCCAGATTTCCCCCGCCGAAACGAGACCCGGTACTGACGCTAGCGGCACCCACTCCATCCGCTCGATCTCGTTGACCTCGATCGGCGCCCGATCCGCTCCACACCCCGGCCTGTGAACACCACATGCTCGGAATCCACCATGCCAACCATCGGCTGAAAAGTAATCAGGTGCTCGATGTGCCTGGCCCGGTAGCCGGTTTCCTCCTCCAGCTCCCGCGCCGCCGTGTCGGCCGGTTCTTCGTCCTCATCGATCAGCCCGCCCGGCAGCTCCCACCCCCACCGGTCCTGCACGAACCGATGCCGCCAGAGCAGCAGCACCCGATCCTCGTCATCGAGCAGCACGATCATCGCCGCCCGGTGCAACCGCACCACGTGATGCCAGAACCGCTCACCGTCCGGCAGCTCAACATCCACCTGGCCCAGCCACACCCACGGGTTGTCGTAGATCACCCGCTCGCCGAACGTCTTCCACCGGCTCTGCCCGTCGCCCGTCTCACCAGTCACGGCCACGACGCTAACGTGTCCACTGCGGCCAGACATCCCCGGCATCGACATCTGGCCTAGCCACCGACTCGCGCATCGACTCGGCGTCCAAGCGCCTACTTTGCCGAATTGAGCCGTACTAGATCAAGGCGGCGCCGCTGGGCGGCGCCGCTGGCCCGGCACTAGCGCCGGGCTCTGCCTCGGAAGGCCCGCCCGGCGCGCGCCGGGCCACACCCGCCAGGTCACGCATATCAGCGCGCCTCATACGTCACGCAGGCCGGTGGGCGAATCGCCATCTTCCTCGCCTCCGATTGTCCAGCTCGCGGTCACCGCGTCAATGGCGGCCCTGCGGCGGCCCTGCGGGCCGTCGCTCGCGATCGGCTACGCCGACCATTGACCCGGCACCCACTCGCAAGGATTCGGCGTCTGCGAGAAAGACGGGATAAACCAGGACCGGTTCGTCATCACGGCAACCGGGCGGCCGACACCCTAATTTCCGTTCACAATCAGAATCCCAAGTTCCCGGCTAGTCATCTCCGGCTCCCTGCGACAGTAACCCAAGCGGGGCGGTGGCTGTCACCTGAGTCCCGGTACGCTCAGGAGGTGTGTCCCGGTGGGGCCGGTGACCTGCTGCAGCGTGGTGCGGGCGAGCTGCCGGACCTGAGCTGGCAGGGGCACATAGCTGTTCGCGGCGGCGTAGGCCTGGCCGTCGTGGGTGAGCCAGTCCAGCATGCTGACCAGGGCCTGCCCGGTGGCCTGGTTGGGCTGGCGGGTGTAGACCAGCGCCCAGCTGTATCCGCTGATGGGGTAGCTGCTGGCGCCGGGCTGGTTGACGATGGAGAAGTCGGTCGGCGTGATGTCGGGTTTTTGGGCGGCGGCGGCGGTGATGGACTGGGTGGACGCGATGACGTAGTAGCCAGCCTGGTTGCGGATTTCGGCGAATGGCAGGACCAGGCCTTGCGAATATGCTTGCTCGACGTATCCGATGGAGAAGGGGGTGCGGTACACCGTGGACGCCAAACTGCCGTTGCCTTCTGCCCCTTCCCCGACCGGCCAGTTCAGCGTCTTGCCGGTGCCGACCTTGGCTGCCCAGGCCGGGTCGACGCTGGACAGGTAGTTGCTGAAGATGTAGGTGGTGCCGCTGCCGTCGGAGCGGTGCACGACGGAGATCGACGCGGCCGGGAGGTTGATGCCCGGGTTCAGGGCAGTGATGGCCGGGTCCTGCCAGCTGGTGATCTGCCCGAGGAAGATGCGGGCAAGCACCGGGCCGGTCAGGCGCAACTTGGTGCCCGCCGGGAGGCTGAGGTTGTAGACCACGCTTTCGGCGCCCAGGGCGACGGGCACCTGCGTGACCGGGCCTCCGCGGGCGGCTGCTTGCTCGCTGGCGTTCATGGGCACGTCGGAGTCGCCGAAACCGACCTGCCTGGCGCTGAGCGCGGCGATGCCCCCGCTGCTGCCCACGGCGGAATAGTTCACGGTGACCGCAGGGTGCTGCTGATGGTATTTGGCGAAGGCCAGGGCGAAGAACGGGGCGACGTACGTCGAACCCGACCCGGTGAGGGTGCCCGTATCACCGCTGGGGCCAGCGCTGGCCGCGGTGCTCGTGGTGCTCGTGCTGGTGCATGCGCCGAGGGCGAGGACGATGATCGCGGCAGCGACTGCCATGATGGCTGGGTGCACTGTGTGGCGTGGCTGAGGGCCGGGCCCTCCGTTGTGCCCTGACATGGTTGTTCCTCTGCTTGAAGATCCGGGGCGGGTTAGTGCGGCTGGGTGTCTCGGACCCAGGCCTGGGCGCCCATCTGGATCGCTTCCCAGGGGCTGCCGAGTGGCGGGGTGTAGGACAGGTCGAGGTCGCTGACGGCATCGACGGTCATGTTGTTGAAGATCGCGGTGGCGGCGATGTCGATGCGCTTGGCGATTTCGGCGTGGCGGTGCCCGAACAGCTGCACGCCGAGCAGGCGCCCGGTGGTGCGGTCGCCGGTGACGCGCATCCGGATGCGGTGGCTGCCGGGGTAGTAGGCCTTGTGGTCGTCGGCCTCGGATCCGACGGTGACCGGGTCGAACCCGCCCGCGGTGGCCTCATGGTCGCGGAGGCCGGTGCGCGCGGCTACCTGGTCGAAGATCTTCACGACCTGGGTGCCCAGGCTGCCAGCGAACTCCCGGTTTCCGCCGAGGGCGTTCTCGCCCGCCACCCTGCCCTGCTTGTGGGCGGTGGTGCCGAGCGGGAGGTAGGTCTCGCCCAGCAGGCGATGGTGGGTCACCACACAGTCACCGGCGGCGAATACATCGGGAAGGCTGGTCCGCATGCGCCGGTCCACCTCGATGGCGCCCTTGACGCCCATGTCCGCCCTGGCAGCGGCCGCCAGGCCGGTGTCGGGGCGGACACCGACGACGACCAGGACCATGTCGGCCAGGCGCACCACTGCCTTGCCATCGGCGGTCGTGGCCTCGACCCGCAGCCGTCCCGCATCGCCTGCCGAGGTACGGCTGATCCGCTTCACGGTGGTGCCGGTCAGAACCTCGACGCCGTGCCCGGCGAGCTGAGCGTGGACCAGTCCGCCCAGCGCGGGGTCCACGGTGGGCAAGTACCTCGGGCAGCTGCTCCATCTGGATGACCGACAGCCCGCGAAGGACCAGGGCGTCGGCCATCTCCAGGCCGATGTAACCGGCGCCGACGATGACCGCGCTGGCCGGTTCGGCTTGTTCGAGGGTGCGCATGACGGCAAAGGTGTCGCCCATCGAGTGGAGCAGGTGCACGCCGTCATCGGCGCCAACAGCGCCCGGGCCGGTCAGGCCGCTGATCGGGGGCCGGACCGGGACCGCTCCCGTGCCGACGATCAGCTTGTCGTAGGCGAGCAGTTCCTCGGTGCCGTCGGCGGCGGCGACGAGCAGCTTGCGGGCGGGGACGTCGATCCGGCGTGCCGTGGTGTCCAGCCGCAGGTTCATCCCGGTGGCTTCCAGGTCGGCGACCGTCCGGTGGGCGAGGTTGCGCCAGTGGGCCACCTCCCCGGAGACGTAGTAGGGGATGCCGCAGATCGAGAAGTTCGGGTAGGCGTCCGCGACAACCACGCTGACCTCGGCGCCGGGGTCGAGCTCGCGGGCCCGGAGCGCAGCGCTGATGCCCGCATCGCTGCCGCCGATCGCTATGAGGTGCATGGGGTCTCCGTTCGGCTGGTCCGTTACTGAGGTCGGCGATCGCCGGTGACTCGGCCCGGAAAAGGATGGCTTCCACCGGTGGCTGCCCGGTCAAATGAAGGTCCCGGGCGGGCCGAGCTGGTATGGGTCTTTGCGGGCGCATGGTCCCGGTGGCGGGGGACGATGATGTCGGCTGCCTCCACGGGGGTGACGCCGGGATACAGCGCCCTGATGACCCCCACGGCCAGCGCGCCGCCGATGACCTGGGCGGCGATGAAGCTCGGCACGGAGGAGGGGGCGATGCCCGCGAAGGTGGCCGGGAACATCCGGCCGACGGTGATCGCCGGGTTGGCGAAGCTGGTCGAGGAGGTGAAGAAGTAGGCCGCCCCGATATAGGCCCCGACAGCCGCCGGAGCCGCCCGGGCCCGGCCAGAGCGGGCCAGCGCGAAGATCACCAGCATCAGCCCGAGGGTGGCAATGACCTCGGACAGAAAGTGCGCAGGCGAGGCCCGGTGCCTGGCCGACAGGCTCACCGCCGCCCGGGAGAACATCAAGTTCGCCGCCACGGCGCCGCCGATGCACCCGGCCACCTGCGCCGGAAGGTAGGCGCCAGCGTCGCGCCAGCGCAGCCCGCCGAAGGCCGCGTCGGCGAATGACACCACCGGGTTGAAGTGGCCGCCGGACACCGGCCCGAACATCAAGATGATGGCGAACAGCCCGGCGGCGGTCGCCGCCGCGTTCTCCAGCAGCTCCAAGCCCACGTTGCCGGGTGACAGGTTCTGGGCGGCGATGCCCGAGCCGATCACCACCGCGGCCAGGAAGGCGCTGCCCAGCAGCTCGGCGAGCAGCCGCCGCCACAACGTCACGTTGTTCACCGAAGGGCCCGGCCGCCGTGTCACACGGCCGGGGTTGCGGCTGGCTTAATGGCCTGGATGATCGCCGAGTGCATGCCGTCGGCGACGGCGTGAGTTGGCTTGATCTCGATACCGGTGAACCCGGCCTTCGCCAGCCCGTTGCGGTATTCGGCGAAGGACAGCGCCCCGGCGATGCAGCCGACGTAGTCCCCGCGCTCGGCGCGGTCGGCTGGAGTGAGGTGGTCCTCCGCGACCACATCGGTGACGCCGAGCCTGCCGCCAGGACGCAGGACGCGGAACGTCTCGGCGAACACCGCCTCCTTGTCCGCCGACAGGTTGATCACGCAGTTGGAGATCACCACGTCCACGCTGGCCGCGGGCAGCGGGATGGCCTCGATGTGCCCCTTGAGGAACTCGGCGTTGACGGCCCCGGCCGCCTGCGCGTTGGCGCGGGCGAGATCGAGCATCTCATCGGTCATGTCCAGCCCGTAGGCCTTCCCGGATGGGCCGACCCGCCGGGCCGACAGCAGCACGTCGATCCCGCCGCCCGAGCCGAGGTCGAGCACCGTCTCGCCCGCTTCCAGCTGCGCCACAGCCAATGGGGTTGCCGCAGCCCAGGCTGGCCGCCACCGCCGTTTCAGGCAGCCCGCCCCGCTCACCAATCGAATACAGCTGACTGCCGAGCCCTGAGTCATCGCCGCAGCCGCAGTCATCCCCGCAGCAGGAACCCCTCTCGCCGCGGCCGACCGCCGTCGCGGCCTGCGCGTAACGGGACCTGACCCGCTCGCGCACCGCGTCTGCCTCACGCGTCTCATCCATCCCCGGATCCTCCATCGATGAAAATCTATACAACCGCCAGCTTGCCAGGCTGAATAGATGGCAGTCAAGATAGAGCCATGTCTATGCGGACCGGTCCGGGCACCGTGCATCCCCCGCCTGCAGCGGAATCGCTGGCAGTCATCGAGGCGTGCTGCACGCCCCTGATCCGTGAGCCCATCGGCGAGACCGCGGCCGCCGGGCTGGCACAGGTGTTCAAGGCCCTCGCGGACCCGGTCCGGCTCCGGCTGCTTTCGCTGATCGGGGCGCACCAGGGCGGCGAAGTGTGCGTCTGCGAGCTGACCGCGGCGTTCGACCTCACCCAGCCCACCATCAGCCATCACCTCAAAGTCCTCCGGGAAGCGGGGATCCTCGACTGCGAGCGCCGCGGGACCTGGGTTTACTACTGGCTCGTGCCCTCCGCGCTGGAACGCATGGCCGCGCTACTATCCACCCCCGCCGGGACAACGGCCCAGTGAGGACGTCCTGGCGCGAGCGTCCGATCGAAACCAAATGCATGTGTCCGCGGGCGCGGCGTAAGCGTGAACGCACTTGTAACGAGGCAGCGCGGGACGGGTCGAGACGGGGGCACGTGAGCTTCCTAACTTAACTAACGGGACCCCCGGGGTTCGAGATGCCCTTCGCGGTCCGACATCACGGGGCTTCACCGCCGCTCGCAGGGGATCGCCCTCACTCGATGCTCAGCCCGCCGCCGCGGCGTTCATGGCGGGCGCGGCGTCACATGCGGCCTGGCAAACGCCGCAGCGGATGGTGCGTGCGGGCGGCTCGATAGCTACGGTGCGGTTGATCACCATAGTGCGGGTCAGCCAGCGTGCGGTGACGCGCGCGTGCTCGAGGCACACGGCGGCGCCGCAGTCGGCGCACACGGCGACGGCTTCGGTCGGCTGGCCGAGCGCGGCGCAGTCGAAGCAGTTCACGGGGCGGCCTCCTCGGCGGGGTAGAAGCGGCGGCGGGCCCACAGCGCCACGTAGACCAGCCCGACCATGACGGGCACCTCGATGAGCGGCCCGACGACACCGGCCAGTGCCTGCCCGCTGGTCACCCCGAACACGCCGATCGCGACCGCGATCGCCAGCTCGAAGTCGTTGCTGGCCGCGGAGAACGACAGTGCGGCGGTGCGCGGGTAGGTCAGGTGGAGGCGGCGGCCGATCGCGAACGCTCCGAACCACATGATCGCGAAGTAGGCGAGCAGCGGCAGCGCGATCCGGGCGACATCGAGTGGCTCGGCGGTGATCTTCTTGCCCTGCAAGGCGAACAGGATCACCACGGTGAACAGCAGCCCGTACAGCGCGATCGGCCCGATCTTGGGCAGGAACTGGGTCTCGTACCAGTCCCGGCCCTTGGCCCGCTCGCCGATGGTGCGGGTGAGGTACCCGGCGACCAATGGGATGCCGAGAAATATTGCCACGGTTCCGGCGATTGCGGCGATGGATACGTGCAGGCTGGTGGTCGGCAGGCCCAGCCAGCCCGGCAGCACCTGCAGGTAGAAGAAGGCCAGCGCAGAATACAGCAGGACCTGGAAGACCGCGTTCAGGGCGACCAGCACCGTGGCCATCTCGCGGTCGCCGCACGCCAGGTCGTTCCAGATCAGCACCATCGCGATGCAGCGGGCCAGCCCGACCAGGATGACCCCGGTCCGGTAGGCGGGCTGGTCCGGCAGCAGCAGCCAGGCCAGCGCGAACATCACCGCCGGGCCGATCACCCAGTTGAGCAGCAGCGAGGCGGTCATCATCCGCCGGTCCGCCGTAATCCGCCCGATCTCGGTGTACCGGACCTTCGCCAGCACCGGGTACATCATCAACAGCAGCCCGAGCGCGATCGGCAGGCTGGTGCCGTGGATCGCGACCCGGTTCAGCGCGCCGTTCAGGCCCGGGACGAGCCGTCCCAGCAGCAGGCCGCCGACCATCGCTGCCCCGATCCACACCGGCAGGAACCGATCCAGCCCGGATAGCCGGGCCATCACCGCCCGCTGCCTGGCCGGGCCGGTGACCTCGCTAGTCCTCGTGTCGGTCACCCCGGCACCTCCTCCTGATCGTCGTCGCACGCCGACCCGCGCCGCTCGGTGATGACGTGATCGCCGGGCAGCGGCACACCGGCGGCGGACGCCTGGGCCCACAGCTCGGCGAACCCGTCTGGGTCGAGCCGGTAGTCGACCCACCGGCCGCGGCGGGCCGCGGCCACTAGGCCCGCGTCGCGCAGCACCCGAAGGTGGTAGGAGAGCAGATTCGCCGCCACCGGCACTTCCTCACGCAGATCGCACACGCACCGGCCACCACCCGCCAGCACCCCCACGATGCGAAGGCGCACCGGGTCGGCCAGCGCCCCGAGACCGCAGGTAAGTACAGCCGGATTTGATGCAACGGTCATTGAAATGGTCACACGACCACGGTATGCCTGGCTGGCCCACGCCGTAGCCGGGCCATTCGTCCTCTGCTGGAGGGCAGCCGGTCCCGATTTCGCCGCACCCGCTGATGGGCGCGCTACCGCGTCCTGAGGCTCAACAGAATGAGTCGTTGGCGACGCGAATTTTCCAGTGCGTGATGGCTGGGCTGATCGTCTGCGCCGCGGGGTGCTCGACTCCATACCTGATTGCCGCGCGCAGACGCGTCACCACCCCACGACTGGCGATGCTCCTGGGTACGCGTGAACGGGCGACAAGATCACCGTGCGACCTCGCCTGAGCCCACATGACGGCGGTCTTCCGAACAAGCATGATTCCGGGCTACGTGCCTTCTGATCTCCCGTGCATCCTCCCGCGGACGGCTGACAGCCGCACTCGCGGTCCGTTCTCCCCGCGTGCGACGTGCTCTCGGTCGTCCGACTCAAGGCCACGCCGCTGCGCGGTCGCTTCGTGAGCCTTAACACGTCGGGCAAGCGAAGGGATGGCAGCTACGAGGACGGGGGAGATGCAGGAACCCGCTGGCGAGGACGCGTGCGTGTAAACGGATTTGTAAACGGGACGCGGTGGAACAAGGCGAGACAGGCGAGACGCGACCGCTCCAGGAAGATGCCCGACCCCCGTATCTTGAGGTCAGCGCGACGAACTGAGACCGTCCGAGACGAGGTAGACACACGTCAGACGGCTCATAACCCAGAGGTCGCGGGTTCAAATCCCGCCCCCGCTACCACGAGGTCTTCACGTTTGACCTGGTCTTATCTTCACGTTTGGGTCTGACACTTCCGCGTCCTGGGCTGTCTGGGCGGGGAATGATGTTGCCGGGCCGAGGATGATCTTGAGAATGGCTCGTTCAGCCTGACTGAGGCAGCACGGGGTTGGTTCATGGTGCCGGAGGACGTGGATGGCGCTGTATGGCTGCGCTTGCGGGGTAGTTGCGTCTGGTTATGGCGGTGCCGCGGCGAGGCTGGTGAGGGTTTTGCGGCGCCGGCGGCGGGTTTTGGGCGGCAGCCCGGCTGCGGCTCGCTGTGCGTTGGTGGCCTGGCGGGTGGTGTAGGCGGCGATGATGCGCTGGTTGCGCACGGCGAGCATGCAGGCGAGCCATAGCGTGATCGGGGTCAGGCCCATGAGGCGGCACCAGCCGCGGGAGATGTCGTTGCTGGCGGGGTCTTTGGCGGTGGCGAAGGTCCGTTCGGCGGCGGTGCGGCGGGTGTAGGACCGGCGGTGCGCGGCGGAGGGGTAGTCGTGTTTCTGCGCGGTCTTCGCGCAGACGTCGGGGGGGACGGTGAGGGTCTGCTGGGCACAGCAGGCCGGGGGGTGCTGGGGCGGGGTAAGGATCTCGGGCCGCTGCCGGTCGCGGGCCATCGACGCAGGCCGCAGCGGGCAGCGGATCTTCCCCGCGACGGCGGGGCACATCACCCGGTGATACCCGTCGGGATCATCGGCGGTGATCCAGCCGAGCTTGTACCGGGCGGTCTCGGCGGTCTGCTGGTCGTGTGTGGTCACCTGGCCTGGGGTGGCGTCGCGGGCGAGGGGGCCGAGTTCCAGTAGCGGGCGGGGGGTGGCAGGGCAGTACAGGTTGCCGTTAGCGATGATGGCGCCGTGGTGGGTGCCATGGGGGCCGCGGTCGTCGGGGTGGAGATCCTGGATGAGGGCGGCGCCGGCGGCGCGCAGCGGAACCGCCCAGCCCCCGGCGGTGCGGTGGGCGTAGCCGGAGTCGGCTAGCACGTCACCGAGCGGGACGCCGTCGGCGGGCATCCGCTGCAACACGGGGACCATAGCCCGGGCCGGGTCGGTGTGACAGGAGGTGAGGGTCATCCGGCGGGCCAGCTCGGGCACGGGCGGGCCGCGCTCTTCGGCGGCCATGGTGGCGGCGGAGAAGTAGTAGCCGTAGAACAGCTCGCTGTGCTGGCCGGGTCCGCCGCCCTTGCGGTGGCCCCAGGAGGCCTCGGGATCGGCGCAGTCGCTGGTGTCATGGGGCGGGGGCCGGGAGAAGGTTTCCACGTCACTCCAGTCCACCGCCAGCGCCCGGGTCGCGTCCTTGTGCTTGGCGGGGATGCTGGCTTCCAGCAGATCGTCGCAGATGGCGGCGAGGGCATCTGATGGGGTGCCGTCGGGAGTGTCTTTTTCCAGTGCCCTGGCGACCAGGCCGAAGGTGCGCTCGGTCTGCCGGTAGGTGAGCAGGTGCGGGCCGTGTTTCCAGTCGGTGAGCACGCCGAGCCGGACCTGGTCACCGGCGGGCAGAGCGGTTAGCGCGGCGTGTACCCGGGTCAGGTGCGCGGGCCGGTCATCGGCCAGGGCCAGCTTCATGCCCAGCAGCAGGGTGCGCACCCGCAGTTGCCGGGGCCGGACCCCGGTGGGCAGCAGCGCCTCGATCCGCGGTGCGGCCTGAGCGCGGTCGATGCCTTCTTCCAGGGCGGGGGTGACCGGGCTGTTCACTGCGTACCGCCGAGCAGCCGCACCGCGTCGGCCTCGCTGCCGGGGTCGAGGATGGCGACGATGTCGCCCAGCCGCTGCGAGCAGGTGATCCCGGCGGCGTGCATGAATGTGGCCAGGCCGAGCAGCTGGGCGCAGTCACCAAGCCAGGTTGCGCGCAGCCGGCTGGTGTCCAGCCGGGGCAGGCCGGTTCCGCCGTCCAGCGCGCAGATCAGCGGGGTGGTCACGTTCTTGCGCGCCGGATCGGTCCCGCCGGTGACCAGGTGATCACCGGCGAACTCTGCCGAGGCCAGCAGCACGTCGTGGTAGCGGGCCAGGACCGGCACCACCCGCGGCCGGTTCCCGCGGACGGCCACGACGACCCCGCCGGACCGGCAGGTGATGTCGCTGCCGCGCACCCCCCGCAGTCCGGCGCGGATCAGCCCGGCCCCAGCGCCCAGGCAGATCAGCCCGCTCACGCGCATCCGCCGCGCCAGGGTGGGCTGGGCATCCGCAAGCGCCAGGTAGCCGGCGATCTCCGCCTCGCTATACGGAGCCTTGGACCGTTCCCGCGGCAGCGGCACCGCCACCGGGTCAAGGCCCGGAACCACGTGCCGGGCCAGGAACCGCAGGTTCGCCCGCAGCGTGCGCCGCGCAGGCGCGGATAACCCGGGCGCGGTCACGGCGAACCGCTCAATCACCGACGGGTGCAGCAGCACCTGCGGGACCGGCTCCAGGCCCAGCGGGATCGCGAAGTCAGCGAGCCTGCCCGCAGCCCACAGCAAATTCTTGGCCCGGCCGGGGCTGCCCGGCGCCACCCCGGCTACCACCGCCCGGGCGAAGCCCGCCGCACGCGGCGATACCGACGACGGCTGCCAGCCCGCGATATACGCGGCCACATCGCGTCCCGGCGTCCACATGACGCCTCCCGTGTCACGCTTACCACAGGAGTTTACTGCGGACAGCCGTCACGGCTGCGGACGTGAGACGGTGTGCCGCATGGAGATCAGCGCAGCCCAGCGGGCGGCCCGGGACCGGATCGCCGCCGAGCTCGCCACCGCGGATTTTGCCCTGCCCGGCACCCTCACCGTCCGCGCCTACGCCTGCGGCAAGCGCAACTGCCGCTGCCATGCCGACCCGCCCCAGCTGCACGGACCCTACGCCGAGTGGACCCGCAAGATCGGCGGCAAGACCGTGACCCGCGGGCTCACCGAAGCTGAGCTCGCCGACTACCAGCCGCTATTCGAGAACGCCAGGAAACTGCGTGCCCTGCTCGCCGAGCTCCAGCACCTCACACTGGCGATCGTTGAAGCCGTTCCCAGCCTGCAACCATGAGGCACCCAAGGACGGTGTGGGCCCACCCCGCTTAACCTGTGGGCGCCCGTCGCCTCAGCACCCATTCACCCAGCTCAGGCTCAAAACCACGAAGCACCAGGTCACGGGCCTGATCGCCAGCCACGGCGGTCAGGCCTTTGATCATTTGTCCGTGAGTTGTCCGCGGGATCGGGCCCGGAAGCGCGGCACCAGAGGCGGGTGGGCGGGACAGAACGGCATCCGCGCTGGGCGCGGAGGTCGCGCATGTGAGCAGGACTGCCCTGCGCCAGGCACGGTCAGCCGATCGGGGAGGCGCTGAGCGTCTGCCACGAGCACGGGGTGGTTTGCCCGGGGCTGCGGGGCGATTCCTGGTCATGGAGTCGGCCGGGCGGTGCTGCGGCTGGTGCACGGCGGACAGGTGCGGGCGCCGCTGCGATAGTGGCCGGGTGTGAGGTGAATGACCCCGGTGAGCACACCACGGTGGGTGTCCGCGAGCGGCCAAAGGGAGGCGACAGCGGTGCTGTCTGGGGGCGTTAGCCGGTAATGCCGCCAGCGCGCGTTAGTGCTCGTCTTAAATTAACCTGTACATCTTTGGATATCGGGAGCATGCTTTTGGTATGGCGATTGTCATGGAGATCGACGAGCGGGTGCTGGCGGCGAAGTTCGAGACGATCCTGCCTCATCTGGATGAGCGGCAGCGCCGGCTGCTGATGGCGGCTGAGGCCAGGTCGCTGGGCTACGGGGGCATCTCGCTGGTGGCACGGGCGGCCGGGGTGTCGCGGGTGACGGTGACCGCCGGGGTGGATGAGCTGGATGGCGGCGCGGCGCCTGCGGGCGGGCGGGCGCGCCTGCCGGGTGGCGGCCGCAAGCCGCTGACCGATCTCGACGCGGGCCTGCTGGACGATCTGGACGCGCTGGTCGAGCCGGAAACCCGCGGCGATCCGATGACCCGGCTGCGGTGGACCACCAAGTCGACCCGGAACCTGGCTGACGAGCTGGGACGCGAGGGGCACCAGGTCTCTCATCACAGTGTCGGCAAGCTGCTGGCCGGCCCGCTGAAGTACAGCCTGCAGGGCAACGCCAAGACGCTGGAAGGCAGGCAGCACCCCGACCGCGACGCCCAGTTCCGCTACATCGCCCGCCGCGTCGCGGCGGCGCTCGCTGCCGGCGAGCCAGTGATCAGCGTGGACGCGAAAAAGAAAGAGCTGATCGGGCAGTACGCCCGCGCGGGCCGCGAATGGCGCCCATCCGGCGACCCGCGCCGGGCTGATGTCCACGACTTCCCCGGCGAGCAGGGCAAGGCGGTGCCCTACGGCGTGTACGACCTGGGCGCCGACGCCGGCTGGGTGTCAGTGGGCAGCGACGGCGACACCGCCCAGTTCGCCGTCGAGACCATCCGGCGCTGGTGGCAGAGCGCCGGCGGCATCGCCTACCCCGGTACCGCGTCGCTCCTGATCACCGCCGACGCGGGCGGCTCCAACGGCTACCGGCTGCGGCTGTGGAAGAAAGAACTCGCCGCCCTCGCCGACACCACCGGCCTGGCGATCACGGTCTGCCACATGCCGCCCGGCACGTCCAAGTGGAACAAGATAGAACACCGGCTGTTCAGCCACATCTCGATGAACTGGGCCGGCCAGCCCCTGACCAGCCACCAAGTCGCCGTCAGCCTCATCGCCGGGACCACCACCCGCACCGGCCTGACCGTCCGCGCCGAACGCGATCCCGGCACCTACCCGCGCGGCATCAAGATCACCGACCGCGAGATGAAGACACTGGCCGCCCAGCACCTCACCCCGCACGACTGGCACGGAGAGTGGAACTACACCATCACACCCACTCGAGAACCAAGTTGAGCGTGTTGTTCATTTCCAAGCCCTTAGTGACAAGGTCGGCTGCTTGGACCGGTCGGCTGCGGCGGCGCCGCCCTGGCCGGCGGCCTGGACGCGGTGGGCGGGCGGTGTGTGCAGCCCACTGTGCTGGCCAGCGTGCCGGAGGACTGTCCGGCGGTGACCGGGGAAACCTTCGGCCCCACGCTGACCATCGCCAAGGTGGCTGACATGGACGAGGCGGTGCGCCGCGCCAGCGCCTCCCGCTACGGCCTGGGTGCCACCGTGTCCTCCCGCGCCCACGGCACCGCGCTGGCCCGCCGCGTCCACGCCGGCATGGTCGCGGTCAACTCGGTCATCCCCTTCGCCGCCATGCCGTCGCTGCCCTGGGGCGGGGCCGGGCGATCCGGTTTCGGCCGCGTCCACGGCCCCGGCGGGCTGCGCGAATTCGCCGCCGCCAAGGCGACCGCCCGGCAGCGCTTCCCGGCGCCGCTCCGGCTGGCCGCCTTCGCCCGGACCGCCCGCGCCGGCAAGCGATCGCCACCTTGACCACCCTGCGGTACGGCCGCGCCACCACCATGCCGGTCGCCGCTGGGGACAAGACCGATGACGCACCACCCGGCCGCGCAAATCGTGCCACCGGCGCCGCCGGGGGCACCGCCCGGCCCCCGATGGTGGGCGTGACGTCCGCCCGCTCCCAGGTGGCGCGGCTGGAAGAGGTCCGCCGCCTGACCGTCGCCACCTTGCTGGCCCGCGGCGGCCGCCGGCGGTTCCTGAAGATCCCCCGCCAGCTGGCCCGGGGCCAGCGGGGATTGGCTTCCGGTTCGCCCCGCGGGCAGGGCCGGATGGCAGTACTGGGCTTGCACCCGGGGACTGGGACCGCATGTGGCCTTGCGGGTAGGCTCATGGCCACGCCGTGGGCTCAGCGGTGCGGGCCGGTGCAGCCGCACTGATGGCGGCGCGGCAGCGGGTGGCAGCGGGGAGGGCGCCGCTGGGGGTGCCCCGGCGGGCACCGGCGGCCGGCGGCGGCGCAGCGAACGGAGCGGGTGATGCGGGTCAGGGGCATCGGTGCCGGGGCTGTCATGGCGGCAGGTGCAGCGGCAGCGGCGTACGTCGGTTTCGTGCGCCGGTGGCACCTGACCTGGGGTGCCACCGCACAAGAGGCGGACGGTGCGGTTGCGGGCGACGAGCTGATGCCACACCCGGATATCGTGGCGACCCGGGTGGTGGAGATCGGCGCTGGCCCGGCGGCGATCTGGCCGTGGCTGGTGCAGATGGGCCCGGGACGCGGCGGCGCCTGCACCTGCGCCTGGATCGGGCGCCGCTTGGGCATCGACATCCACAACACCGGCCGGATCGTCCCCGGATTGCAGGACCTGCAGGTGGGCGATGAGATCGCGATGCCCGGCTATGCGATGCGGGTGGAGCGGCTGGACCCCGGACACGCGCTGGTCATCCGGTCCAGCAACGGCGCCTGGGTGTGGTCGTTCGAGCTGCGGCCGGTGAACGGCCACACCCGGCTGATCAGCCGGAACCGCTTCGCCACCGCCGCGCTGCCGCTGCGGGATAGGCTCGCGTGTCCGATCATCGAACCCGGCTCCTGGGTGATGGAGCGCAAGATGCTGCGCACGATAAAACAGCGGGCTGAGCAGCTCGCCCGGCCCGGGGAGACCGAGGTCGCCGAACGGGTCACGGTCGCCGCCCCGCCGGCGCAGGTGTACCAGGCGGTGTCGGACGTGCGCCGGATGGCACGCTGGAGCCCGGAATGCTTCGCCGTCTGGGCGTGGCCGCGCCGGGACGGCGCACCGGCCCGGTTTGCTGGGTTCAACCGGCGCGGATGGCGGGTCTGGTTCACCACGTGCCGGGTCGTCACGGCCGCGCCCGGCGAGGCCTTCGTATTCGACGTCACGACCTTCGGGATGCCGGTCGCGCGGTGGTCCTACCTGCTGACGGCGGTACCGGGGGGCACCGAAGTGACCGAGCAGTGGCACGACCAGCGCGGCCGCGGCGCCCGCGTGCTGGGGCGCATTTTCACCGGCCCGGTCGCCGCCACCAGGGCCCAGGCCAACCGCGAGGGAATGCGGACCACCGTCGCGCGGCTCAAGCACGACCTGGAGACACGCTGACCACCGGGCACATGGTTCCGCGGCCTCGCATGGCTTCGCCCTCCGCCGCCTCGCCGTGCCAGCGGGCACCGTCGCTCAGGCCGGGCATCAGCGCCGGCCGCGAATGAACTGGAACCGCACGTCAAGCTTGGCCGTAGGTAGTGCCGTAACCGGCAACGTTTGCCCTGTCCCGCGAGCCGCGATGAGTCCTGCGGCGTCCGGCGGTCGTAGTGTCGAACCCGTTACCGGGGAGGGCTTTTGATGCGCAGCGTGACCTATTCGATGGGCGTCTCACTTGACGGCTACATCGTCGGGCCGGACGGCGACTTCGGCTGGACGCCGCCCGGCGAGGAGGTCTTTCGCTTCGTCACCGACGAGATACGAGAGGTCGGCGTCCACCTGCTGGGACGACGGCTGTACGAGACGATGCTGTACTGGGAGACCGCCGACCAGGATCCATCGCCCGGCGGCTCAATGCTCGAGTGGGCCGCGATCTGGAAGCCGCTCCCAAAGGTGGTGTTCTCCACCACGCTGCCGGCGGTGCAGGGCAATGCCCGCCTGGCCTCCGGCGGCCTGGCGGAGGAGATCGAGCGGTTGCGAGCCGAGCCGGCGGAGGGCGACATCGCGATCGGCGGCGCGACTCTCGCCGCCGGGGCGGCCGCGTTGGGTCTGATCGACGAGTACCGGGCCAGGGTCTACCCGGTGCTGGTTGGCGGTGGCATTCCGTTCTTTCCCCAGCGCGAGCGCCGGGTGGATCTCGAACTCGTCGAGACCCGCACCTTCAGCTCGAGAGTCGTCTACCTCCGCTACCGCGTGGCGCGCTAGCCGGCTCGTCCGCCGAGCCCCAGGAAGAACGGGCCAGCCAGTGGCTTGACCTCAATCACCCAGCCCAGTTCTCGCAGCGAGCGCTCGTCGAGGACCCCGGGCCCTCGACCAGGCGAGCGAGCGTGGACACTCATGGTCACTCACCTTTATCCGCGGGGCAATTATCCGCGCCCAGCATATGCCCGCATTTACGGTGTTATCTCGTGCAGCAGGCGGCGCAGTTCGTCAAAGCTGCCGACTTTCGCGGTCTCGACGAAGACGAAGCGGTCACCGTGCACGGCAATGGAGTAGTTGCCGCCGGAGAAGGCCCAGCCCTGCTGGGGCAGCCAGCTCGTTGGGTCGAAGCCCGTGCGGCTGACAGCATCCATGGCCGCCGCCATCGAGTTGAACATCATGGTGACCGCTGCGCAGAGCCCGGGAACATTGCCCCCTTGCGGAAGCAGCGGGCCCCAAGGGTCTTGCGGCCCCTGGGGGCCTTACTATCCACAGGGGCCGTTTGCCGGGCAGTGGGCAGCGCGCGAACCTGTCTGCGGGCGCCCCATCTGCTCGCCCAGCCGACGCCCGGCACCGGAGAGGAGACCAGTCTCATGCAGGCATTGACGGACAGCGGCGTGTTCTGGGTCATGCTGTTCATGGCGATCATCGTGCTGTATCTGCTCCCGACGCTGATCGGAGCGGTCCGGGGAGTGGACGGGCTGACGCTGGTGTTCTTGGTCAATCTGATCGGAGCACCGGCCGCGATCGGCTGGTTAGGGTGCAATGATCCTCGCGTTCGGCCCGCGTCGCCTTCCCCCTGCGCCGCCGCTGCCCCCGTACCCAGGGCCGACGGCGTACGGGCACATCACCGGCCAGCGGCCTGGCACGTGGGAGCAGAATTAGGGCGCGAACACGGCGGTGGCATTCGCCGCCGCGAGAGCGCCACTGCGCCGCTTGCTACGGGGCCATTGCGCCACACATCGCCTCAGCCCCGAATGGTGTCGCGCGCGGTGTAATCCCGCGTCGCTCCTAGTTTCGGCCGATGGCTCGTGCCGGGTGACGTCCGTCCCGCCAGGCGGTCACCGATCTTCCGCCAGCTGGTTACCAATGCGTGACAGACGTGGCTGGCCGGGGCGGTCTGTCTGCGGCACCGGTGAGGGTACCGGGAAGGGCCGCGGTCACGACCTCGGTCACGGTGGCGTAGTCAAGGCCGAGCCGGTGCGCGAGGCGGGCGACCTGACGTCCGACGTGGGCCGGTGGCATGGCGGCGATCAGGGGGGCAGCGGCGTGCATGGCGTTGATTTGCCCTTCGGCGTAGTGCAGCCAGCGGCTCCAGCAGTCGACTTCGGCGTCAATGACCAGATCGGCCAGCGGCTGGGCGTGGTCGCCGAGCGCGCGGGCGAGGGCGGCGGCACCCTGGTCGCCCAGGATCTGGGCCGGGTCCTGCCCAGCTGGCAGTTTGACGGCCATCACGGCCTCGGTGAGCGGGACGAGCAGCTGGTAGGCCTTGACCGCGGCCTGCTGCCCAGCCGGATCGGAGTCGAACGCGACCAGCACTCCGGCCGTCCGCAGGTCGGGCAGGTGGCCGAGGGCGGCGGCGTGCTGGCTGGTCAGCGCCGTCCCGCACGGCGCCAGGCCGGAGTAACGGCCGCGGCTGGCGGCGGTGACGGCAATGGCGTCGAGCGGCCCTTCAACGATGACCGGCTGCGCTCCCCGGGCGAGCCAACCGCGTGCCTCCCACAGGCCGAACAGCACCTCGCCCTTCCGGTACGGCCCTGTGCCGGGGCTGTTCAGGTATTTGGGCACGTCAGGGCGGGCGCCGCCGGGCGCGCGGCCGATGAAGGCGACCATGGTGCCGTCGGCGGCCCGGATGGGCAGCATGGCGCGGTCGCGGAAAGTGTCGATGAGGGTGCCGCGCCGGGACCGGCGGCCCAGCCCCGCCGCCTCGATAACACGGTCGCGGTAGCCGAGCGCCCGCAGATGCTGGACGAGCGCCGTCCACTCCGCGGGGGCGTACCCGCTCTGCCAGCGCTGTTGCACCGCAGCATCGAAGCCGCGGTTGGCCAGGTAGCCGGGGACCCAGCTGCCGGGCAGCCGGCCGCGGAAGAACCGCGCCGCGGCCCGGTGAACCTGGGCGAGCTCAGTACCTGATAGTGGCGGCGGGTGGGCGCCGGCTGCGGCTGCGCGGACGTGGCTGCGGGCGGGCGGCTCACGTTCCCTGGCACGCGGCGCGCGGACCGGCCGGGTGACTCGCCCAGCTTCGGGGAGCGCCGCCGCCAGGCGCGCGTTGATCAGGTCTGCGGCGGTGAGCACCCGGCTGGCGACCGCCCGCACGGTCACGGCCGGGTGATCGCGCGGCTCGGTCCCGGCCCAGCTGGAGACGTGAGGGAACCTGATCGCCGGCCCGTCGATGCCCAGATGGATCGCGACGAGGACAGCGACGGAGTCGGCTTCGACCTTGCGGATCCCCTGGCAACCAGCGGTGCCGCAGCCGAGGTAGGCGATCTCGCCATGCAGCAGCACGTGCCCGAGTTGATGGGCGAGCGCTGTGATTGCTTGTTCGGGGGTGGCGTCGCGGCGGATGCGGATGCGCCGGTCCCGCCAGCTGGTGAACCCGTCGCCGTCGGCGCAGTGCCCGCGCTCGGCCGTGAAGCCCTGGTGGCGGGCCAGGTGCACTAGCGCGGCCCAGGCGCCGATCGGCACCTGCCCGCCGCTCCGCCCCATGATCCCTAACGGCGGTGCGGGGTGCGCCCGGGCCAGCCAGTTCACCCAGTCCCGGCCGCTGTGCAACGACGCCAGCTCAAGGTCACCAATTGTTGCTGCTCTATGAGGTTTTTCGCTCATATCAGCGCTCCTGTGCCCAGTGTCGCCCAGTTTGGCGGCGGGGCAAACCCTTCAGGGCCGGGGCCCGTCGCGGCGGACCGAATCCCGGGCCGGGAAGCTTGCAGCTCCTGGCGAGCGCGCCGCGCCGGGATCGCTGCTGGCGGCCATCACGTCTTCGATCGGCATCGGGAAGTCGCGTTCCCACGGCCGGGCAGCGCGGGCGGTGGCTGCGCCGGCGGTGGTGGCGGCGTCGAGGGCGCCGGTCCGGTTCTGAGCGCGTTCATTGGTGCTTGCCGTTGCAGGGAGGTCGGTCGCGGCGTCCAGGTCCGCCGCCCGGACCTGTTCGGCACCAGCCGCCCGGCTCTGCTCGGTGCCCGCGGGCCCGTTGGCCGGATCGGGCCGCACGATGCGTTCGATGACGGCCGGGGGCAGGTTGGTGACCGCCTCCAGGATGCTGCGCTGCTCGGCCTCGTCGAGCAGGTCACGTCCGTAGGCGCGGGCCTGTTCCTGCAGCGCGTCGATGATCTGCGAGCCGCGCCGTTCCTGCGCCTTCGCCGCGGCGTGAGGGTCGAACGCGGCGCGGCCCGTGCCGCTCTCGGCGGGGACCCGCACCAGGGTTTCGGCGTCGAGCGCCGATCTTGGAGTGAAGGTCGCATCGTGCACGCGGGACGGGCGGGTGAACAGCGCAGCGGCTTCACGCATCGCGTCGGATGGCCCCATCCCGTCGGCGCGGAGCCGGTCGTAGCGGGCCATGGCGTGCGGGTGCAGGTCGCGCAGCCGTTCCTCGCATTTGCGCATCGCTGTCGCGGCGGAGGGCTCGTACCACGGCACCGACCGGTCCGCATACGGTGTCGCCGCTCCCCATGCGCGGGCGGTCTGGAACAGATCGGCCTGGCCCAGCCATTGCGGGTCGGCAGCGGGTGCCCACCCGGCGCGGTGGGTGTCGCGGTCGGCGTGGATCCGGGCGTTCAGCGCCCGGCGCGTGCGCTCGTCGCGTTCCGCCGCCACTACGGCCTGGGTGTTCTTGTGGTGGAGGTAGATCTGGGCCGCGGTCACCGCGACCTAGGCGACCTGCACGGTTCGTTGCAGCCCGTGGTGCACGGCGTCCTGGAACGGGTCGGGATGGTTTTCTGCGTCCATCTCCGCTGTCTCCTTAATATCTGCGCGGGCGGCTGTCGCCCGGCTGGCGAGCGCGGGGATCGCTGCCAGCCGGGCCGGCCAATCGCATCCGGGCTGGGCCCGTTGCTGCGGTGGCGTCGGTCACCGTGATGGGGAAGTCGAGGGCGGCCTGGCGCCAGGTCCGCAAGGGCACCGGACGGCCTGATCCCGTATGGCTGGCGAGGCCGCGGAACGTGGTCCCTGCAAAAGCGGCGCCACGTGGGCAGCCGTGTCGCGGGCCGCCGAACCGCTCGGGCGGGGCAGGAAACCCACGGCGCGGCTGATCGCGGTCTCCTGGGCGCGGTCGTCGGTGGTGTCCTGGCGCAGGGTGCGGAAAAGCGGGAGCGCCCGGCGGGCGATCCGCAGATGGCGTTCGAGCAGGTCATCGATGGTCTTTTCCAGGACCCAGATGGCGCGCAGCCGCAGCGCGTTGCCGATTTCGGCTGGCCGGACGGCGGGATCGCGTGGGGCGGGGATGCCGCAGCGGGCGGTCACGGTGGCGCGGAGTTCCTCGCTGGCCTGGACGAGGGCCAGGATGCCGAGGCGGGCCGGGGACCTAGCGGACATCTGCCGGTACCGGTCGATGACCGCGGTCGCGGTGGCCGTGGGGTCAGCGGCGAGTTGCTGGATGACGGTGCGCATCGCGGTCAGCCGGGTCTCCAGCGCGTGGTCGTACCAGCCGGTGACCAGCAGGTCCCAGTGATGTTGACGGCCAGGGCGGGTCAGGTCGGTGTCGTAGCCGGTGCGGGTCAGCGCGGTGCGCATGGCCCGGGCGGCCCGCGGTGACCGCAGCCGTACCCGGACACCGTCCGGCACCGCCGTCACGTAGCCCACCGGCCGCCAGCCGTCACTGGCGGCGACATGCTCGCAGATCGCCAGGATGTGCGCCGGGTCGAGCCCCGCGCGGCGCAGCTCAGGTGTCGTCATCGCCGGTCACCGCATCGTCATCATGATTGCCGTCGCCGCCGGTGCTGCGGGCATGGTCCGCGGCGCCGTCGCCGGGCCCGGCCGCGCGGTCCCACCAGCCGGCCGGGGCGGGGTCCGCGGCAGCTTCGTGTGGTTCGCGGTGAGCGTCTTCGCTGCATTGGTAGAAGGGGCCGCGGGCACCGAGGAGGAGCGGGAGCTGGTGGTCGAGGTGCTCGCGGTACCAGATGCCGATGCCGGTGCCGGGCATCGTGCGCAGCACCTCCCAGGCGTGCCACAGCGAGTTGAGGCGGCTGATCGCTTCGCCGTGCCGCCACCATTGGCGGCACCACCGGTACTCACCGCCGAGGGTGCGGCGGAACATCGGCAGGAAATACTCGGTCAGCCAGTCTTCCAGTTCGGTGAATTCCGGGTCAGGCGCCGATTCGCCAGGGCCTCTGACGTTGCGGTCGCCGCTGTCGCCTGCGGCAGACGGGGCGGGGGGCGCTTCTGCTGGGGCCGGGGCGCCGGCGCCGCCCGCGGTGGTGGTGGTGGTGGTGTTGGTCATGGCGATGTCTCCTGTAGTGAGATGGCGGACGTACGCCCGTGGTCAGGCTGGGCCGGCCAGGCCTGGTTCGCGGCGGCGCGGATCTCGTCCTGGGCCGCAGCCTGGGCGGCGCTGATCTGTGCGGCGCAGGGGCCGGCATGCCAGGGGGTGAGGTGGATGAGCGCGGGCTTGGCGCCGGTGGCGAGCAGCAGCGCGGTACCCGGCGGCAGGGCGCGGATGGCGGCGGGCTCGAGGATGTCCTGCCGGCGCAGCGACACCGATTCGCTGGCCCGGCCCTCGCCATAGTTGATCGAGCGGACCGGGACGTCGTGCTGGCCGATCAGGGTGGCCAGGTCCCGGGCCAGGCGCGGTGAATCCACACCGGCGCCGATGATCTTCTTCGTGGCCGCGCCCCACAGGGCGGCCATCCCCTGCTCGCCCCACACCGTGACGCCCTGCTCGTAGGACTGCAGGATGGTGACGGGTGTGATGCCCCGCGAGCCAAGGTGGGAGTACAGGTCCGGCAGGTCGGCGATCCGGCAGATGTTGGCCGCCTCATCCAGCACCACGACCATCGGCGGGTCCAGCCGCCCGCCCAGGCGCTCGGCCCGGCGTTCCGCTGCGCGCATCGCGGTGTCCGACAGCGCGGCGATTAGCGGCGCTGCAGCCGAGCGGGATTTCGACAGGAGAAACAAGGTGCCCGTGCCGGCGGCGAACCCGTCCGGGTTGAACATCGGCAGGGTGCCGCGGCGGGGTGGGGTGACCCAGGCCATGATGGCCGGGTCGGTCATGGCTTTGGCCGCGGTGCGGGCGGTCTGATAGATGCCGTCCCGGGTCTCGGCGGCGCCGATGACGCCTTCTGCGTGTTCAAGGTCGTTTTCGGTATCTGGTCCCCAGCCGATGCCGAGCGCCTCCAAGCATGCGCGTGCCATCTCCTCTCGTTCAGAAATATGCTCGCCCGGCCATCCCGCGGCCGGGCAGCCCTGGGTCGCGCGCACATACTTATCGAGCGTGGTGCGCTGGCCCATCAGCTCACGCAAATATGCAAGGTGCGCGGCGATCTCGCGGGCAAGCCGGGCGTCGCCGTTCCGGCTCGCCGCTTCTCGCAGCGGGGCGAGTGAGCGGTAGACGTCGAGCCTGCTCGCGGCGGGCGCGGCAGGGGCTGGCGGCGGGCAGCAGTCGTAGTCGATGACGGGTGCGGCGCCCCGCCCGGTCTCGTGGCTGTCCCAGGCCCGCAGGACCGCCTCGGTGTCGTCACGCAGGCTCATTGCTGACCGCCCAGCGCAGCGTGACGGCCTGGTTCGGCCTCAGCTAGTCGCGTGTCAGCGTGATCACCACATCGTTGCCCTCGTAATCCCACATCAGTTCCTCGGTCGCGGAGTTCTCCGACCCGTCCGGGTGCTCCTCGACCGCGTGGCGCTGCCGTGGGATGCGACAACTGGGTCCGCTCCACGGGAACCCAGTTGTGTCAGCGTCCGCTGGGGCGTAGGGCGGCGGAGACTCGCAGGACCCGGTGGCCATGTTCTTCGCCGAGATCGCCCACGTCCGCGCCGGTGGCTTCGAGGATCCGCAGGCCCAGCAAGCCGAGCATCGCAACCAGCGCGAAGTCGTAAGGATTGGCAGAGTCCCGGGCAGTTGTGAGCAGGGCCTCGAACTGGAGATGGGTGAACCCGAGCGTCGGCGACTCGGCGGGCACCGCCGGGCGGCGGACATACTCGGCCGGTGAGTGCGCCAATATGCTGTCGATTACGCACGTCCGGTAGAACCCAGCGATCACCGACAGACGCCGGGACACAGTTGACGGCTGGAACCTGCGGACCTCCTGCATCCATCGGACGTGCAACTCCAGATGCGGGCGCTCGACAGCCAGCGGGTCCAGGCCGCGCTCAGCGCACCAGCCAAAGTAGATTCGCAGGTCGGACTCCATGTGGACGCGCGACGTGCCCTTGTAACGGGCGAGGTAGGCGGCAGCTGCGAGCCTCAGCACGTCGGCGCGCTGCCCAGATCCTCCGGCCGAGGCGGCGGTTAACTCTGTGTAGTGGGTCATGATTCGACACTGCACCTGAGCCCCCGCTGCCGGAAACCGGCGTCGCGCCCCGGCGGCGAAACGGACCGCGCTTGGGCGCGCGGCCTGGCACAGAGCAAGGCGTCATTCATCGTCGGCTGGTGAGGGCGGAGCATCGCGAGCGGCGAGGCGCCGCTGGAAAGCATCCTCCTCACTTCGACGACAGCCCGGTCTGGCAGCAGACACTCGCTGCCCGCCTCTGACCAGCAAGGGCACCCATCTCACCCGCGCACGCCAAGGACACCGCAGCTAGCTGCACGAGATGCGGCATGACAGGACGCTGAACGCCTGGCTGAGCAGGCGACGAAAACCACTCGCGGCAATGGCCGTGTCGGCGAGACCATGTCGCATGGTCGAGGTACGCGAGATGGACGGAGATGGCTGGCGGGCCATGCGTGATGTCCGGCTGGAGGCGTTGCGGGACGCTCCGTACGCCTTCGCGTCGACGTACGAGTGGGAGATCGCATTCGACGAAACGGACTGGCAGCGCAGAATCACCGGAGGCGGCAACTTCCTCGCCTACGCGCCCGAACTCGACCCGGGCCTGTCGGAATTGTCGGCGGATTCGAGGCCGAGCCGGGCGCGGTTGAGCTGGTCTCGCTATGGGTCCGCCCGCCTGCGCGCGGGCACGGGGTTGGTCACGCGCTCGTCGAGGCCGTCGTCGACTGGGCCTGGGCGAAGAGCATACCCCGCGTGCACCTGTGGGTGACCGAGACTAACAGCACCGCCCGCCTGCTGTACGAACGGTGCGGATTCTGGCCGACCGCCGAAAGCCAGCCGCTGCCGTCTGATCCGGAGCTGATTGAGATCGGCATGGTGCGTTCCCGGTGACCCTTATAACGAGACGCGCCCGCACGAAATGCGCCGCGCTCACCGGCGGGAGAGGGCCCCGCTTCTCGGCACGACCAAGCGCGCGATACGCGGCATGTGCGCGCGTTCTCGGTCCAGGAGGGCATGCATAATCATGCAAGCCGCGCCGATCGTCATGGTGCGAATGACTACGGCTGCAGGACTGCAGACAACGTGGCAGGCTTCAAATAAGCGCGCGCCTACCCGCCTAATGCACGGCTGTATCATTTCCGATACCGGTTGGTGGATACGCGCAGATGAGTCTGATCTGTGTTTCGGTGCGGACCCAGTCAGCCCAGGGCGGCTTCAGGCGAGCGACCTGGCGGTGTAGCACCCGACCTCATGCTGCAGCACCAAGATCTCGACATCCTTCGAGATGTCGCTGCGGGTAAGCAGCGCCACCCAGCCGGAGAACTGGATCACGAGCAGGCAGGCGGAAGGGAGCGAGTGCCGAGGTTAGAACCCCTGGTCAGAATGCTCTGCACGAGTTCTGGGACGCCTGTGGGTGCCGGCCCCACAGGCAATGAACGCCACGATGCCCACTACTCCGGCCAGATGCCGGCCCGGCCAGGCGCCGAGTGCAAACGACCCGGCGGTGACCGCAACGTACCCCGTGGTCTGCGCGAAAAGGGCGTGCGCCTGATCGCGGCCGATCATCCCGATGCGCGGCTGGGATGCGACTGACTCGGTCATGACATCCTGTTCCTTTCTGCCTGCGGCTTTACCGGTACGACGTGGCATGGCCGGCGGAACCGGGTGCCCGGAATGAAGCCACCCGGTTCCGCCGGGAGAGGGGATGTGCGGACGTCCGGGTATCGGTTGGCTAGCGCAGGGACCGGAAGGCGGCGCGCAGCTCGGCGGTGAACAGTGCCGGCTCCTGCCAGGCGGCGAAGTGGTTGCCCCGGTCAAGCTCGTTGAAGTAGATGAGGTTGGGGTAGGCCCGCTCGGCCCAGCTGCGGGGGACCTTGTAGATCTCGTGCGCGAAGGTGCTCACCGCGGCCGGGATCGAGACGCCCTTGACGTCGAAGAAGCCGACCGTGTTCTCCCAGTACAGCCGGGCGGAGGAAACCCCCGTGTTCGTCAGCCAGTAGAACGTGACGTTGTCCAGGACCTCGTCCCGGGTCAGGTTGCCGACGGGGTGCCCGGCGAAGGCGTCGGCGATGTCCTGGTAGCTGGATGCGTCGTGGTTGATCATCCAGGCCGCCAGGGTGACGGGCGAGTCCGCCAGGCCGTACATGGTCTGCGGCTTCGTCCCCATCTGCACCCCGTACCCGACACCCGTGGTGAAGAAGAAGTTCAGCTGCTCGAACGAGCGGCTTTCCTCCGCCGACAGGCCCGACGGCGGCGGGCCGCCCGCCCCGAACACGTTGCGCACCAGCGTCAGCCAGGCATCCGCCGGGACGGCGCCGGCCATGTTGGTGTGGATGCCGAGCAGCCCCGCAGGTGCCTGCACGCCCATCATGTCGGTGATGATCGCGCCCCAGTCGCCGCCTTGCGCCACGTAGCTCTGGTAGCCCAGGCGCTTCATCAGCGTGTCCCAGGCCTGTGCTATCCGGACCGGGCCCCAGCCGAGGTCCCGCGGCTTGCCGGAGTACCCGTAGCCTGGCATCGAGGGGATTACCACGTCGAAGGCGTCGGCTGCGCTCGCGCCGTGCGCGGTGGGGTTGGTCAGCGGGCCGATGACGTTCAGCAGTTCGATGACCGAGCCGGGCCACCCGTGGGTGATGATGACCGGCAGCGCGTTCTCCTCGGGCGAGCGGACGTGGATGAAGTGAATGTCCAGCCCGTCGATCTCGGTGACGAAGTGCGGCAGGGCGCCCAGCCGGGCCGCGCAGCGGTGCATGTCGTACTCGGTTGCCCAGTAGCGGGCGAGTTCCTGGGTCACCGCCTGCTGCACGCCCTGCGAGAAGTCGGCGACGAGTTCTGGGTCGGGCCAGCGGGTGGCCGTGATGCGGGCGCGCAGCGCCTCAAGTTCCGTCTCGGGGGTGACCGGGATCGGGAACGGCCGGATCGCCGTGGCACCCGCTGTATTTTCGGTCGTGGCAGACATATGGAGTTCCCTTCTCCGTAGGAGTGGCTACGACACGAAGCCTGCGCGCCTCGCCTCCGCTTTGCCCCCGTGGGCGACCCTGGGCCTAGTGCCGGGACTGCTCACTGGGGTGCTCCCTGGGGTCGCGCTGCCCGGCGGCTGATATCAGGCCAGGGTCAGCTAGGAGCCGGAGGCGACCAGCGCGTTCGCCAGCTCCCGCCGGGAGCGGATGCCGAGCTTGGTGAACACGTTGCGCAGGTGCCACTCCACGGTCCGCGAGCTGAGGAAGAGCCGGGCGCCGATCTCCGGGTTGGACAGCCCGTCGCGGGCGAGCCGCGCGATCTGCCGTTCCTGGGGGGTCAGGTCATCGCTCGCGCCCACAGTCCGCTTGCGCACGTTCTCGCCCGTCGCCGCAAGTTCCCTGCGGGCGCGCTCTGTGAACGCCTCCATCCCGATCGCGGCCAGCATCTCGTGGGCCGTGCGCAGCTGTTCGCGCGCGTCTGTCCGGTGGTTCTCGCGGCGCAGCCACTCCCCGTACAGCAGGCGCGCGCGGGCGGCCTCCGGACGGAGCCGGGTACGACTCAGCCGCTCGATCGCTTCGCGGTGCAGCCCGTCAGCGGCCTCCCCGTCGCTGAGCAGCGCCCGGCAGCGCGCCTCCATGCCGAGCGGGAAGTCGCCGTCGTAGGGCTGCGCCGCCTGGGCCAGCCGCAGGTGCGCCTTACGGGCTAGGCCGATGTCCCCGGTGCGCACGGCCGCCTCGACGAGCTCGGGCAGCATCCATACGAAGACCCAGTGGTTGAGGGCGGCCTCCGAGACGGCCGGCCGGGCCGCTGATACCGCCTGCGCGTACCGGGCGAGGCCGTTATTCAAGACGGCGGTCGCCCACAGTGCCCGGGTGGCTGTCATGCCCTGCCCACCGAAACGCTCGATCGCGGCGGATACCTCATCTTCCCTGCCCTGCAGTGCCCGGAGCCGCAGCAAGGCGTAGGGCGGCAAGCGGCTGCCGGTGACCGCGGCCACGCTCTCGATCTCCGCGATGATCGACTCAGCGTCTGCGAAGTCACCCGTCCACGCGGTCGCCATCCCCAGGTAATTGAGGTGGGCTGGCAGCGCCGCAAGCTCACCGGCGTCACGGACGACCTGGACATTTCTGGCAGCGACGGCGTACCAGCCGTCGCAGTCCCATAGCGCCGCGCGGGTGCCCACGGCCATCCAGCCCCAGCGCAAGACGTCTTCCGCGGGCATGTCCGCGAGCGCGAGCGCCGCTCGCCGCAACGTCGGAGTCGCGGCCGTATAACCCTCGATGATCAGCTGGGCGAAACCGTCAAGTAGCAGGTCGCGTGGGCGGAGAGCACCTTGCGGCGAGGGGAGGGCCTGCACCCTGTGGCAGATCTCCACAATGACGTCCCGTGCGGCGATTTCCTCCGCCATCCCCGCTGCGCCCCAGGCGGTCAGGTAGGTCTCCCGCGCTAGGTCCACGTCAAATGGCTCTAGCCGCGCGGCGGCCTCCCGCAGCAGCGGGAGAGCCTCGGTCCAGCGGCCAGCGCCCAAGGCGACGTGGGCGCGGATCCGGCAGGCCAGGGCGCTCTGGAACTCGCTGAGTGGCCATGCCTCCGCCATGGCGACCAGCCCGAGAGCCGCGTCGAACTCACCAGCCTGGGAGCTTGCCTGCGCGGCGGCCAGGGCGCGATCCGCCCGTCGGCCCGGCTCGCTCGTCAGCGCGACGGCGCGCAGCAAGAACGCCGCGGCGGCGGCAAGCCCGCCGCGCGCCTGCGCCCGGCCAGCGACGCGCTCGAGTTCCGCGGCGACCTGCTCGTCAGGCCCGGTGGTGGCGGCGGCCAGGTGCCATGCGCGACGGTCGGGGTCGGTCGCGGAATCGGTTACCTCCGCCAGCGCCTGGTGCACGGCGCGGCGATCGGCTGCCGCCGCTGACCGATAGATCGCCGAGCGCGCCAGCGGATGAGGGAACGTCACCCGCTCTCCGATCGCCAGCAAACCTTCCGCCTGCGCCGCGTCCGCAGCCGACGGCGCGATGCCGAGCCGCTCGGCGGCGCGCCACAGCAGCACCGGGTCGCCGACGGGTTCCGCCGCCGCGACCAGCAGCAGCCGCCCCCCGTCATCGGAGAGCAGGTCGAGGCGCCGGACGAAGCTCTCCTGGATCCGCCCGGTCAGCGCCTGCGCCCCCATCATGCCGAAGCCGCCCGCCAGCTGCGTAGCGGTCAAGCCTTGCGGCAGCTCGAGCAACGCCAGCGGATTCCCCCGCGTCTCGGCCACGATCCGGTCCCGGACGGCCTCATCCAACTTGAACCGCACCGCGGAGGTGAGCAGCACGCGGGCGACGTCGTCGCGCACGCCCCGCACCTCCAGTTCGGGCAGGTGCCGGAGCTCCTCGCCCGGCTCGCGAGTCCCGAATACCATCCCGACCGGCTCCGCCAGCAGCCGACGGGCGACGAAGGCCAGCGTCAGCTCCGAGGTCTGGTCCAGCCACTGCGCGTCGTCGATGACGCACAGCAGCGGGCGCTCCTCGGCTACCGCCGCGAACAGGCTCAGCACCGCAAGCCCGACGAGAAACCGGTCTGGGGCTGCCCCGGAGCTTAGACCGAACACGATCTCCAGGGCCTGCCGCTGCGGCGCTGGCAGCCTGCCGAGCCGGTCGAGCAGCGGCCCGCATAGCTGATGCAAGCTGGCGTACGCCAGCTCCATCTCCGACTCCACCCCCACCGCCCGGACGACCGTCAGATCGGACGCCGACGCGACCAGGAAGTCCAGCAGCGCCGTCTTCCCGATCCCAGCCTCGCCGCGCAGTACCAACGACCGGCTCTCGCCGCGGCGGATCGCCCTGGCCAAATCGTCAAGCAGCGCACATTCACCCGCCCGGCCGCGCAGCCGCGTGCGCCTGCCCGTCCCGGGGAAACGGCTCTCCATCAGCGGGGTCCGCTCAAAGCGACCCTGCCTTCATCTGTTGCTCGATACGGTCTGCCGGGCACAGCGCCAGCGCCACGATCGTCAGCGTCGGGTTCGCGGCCGCCCCGGTCGTCATCACACTGCCATCGGACACGAACAGGTAGGGCACGTCGAGCGCACCGCCGAAGTCATTCACGACGCCATCCTCGGAACGCGCGCTCATACGGGCGGTTCCGAGGTCATGCGGATACATGATGCGGGCAGCAGCTGTGATAGTCGCGATGGCCTGTCTGCTGGGGATCACCGTTTCAGGCGTGCTCATGCGCGGCTCCCTAACTACACGGGGCAGACATTACGCTCCCTCGATCATCGTGTCGATGTGCCGCGAACCCAGGTCCGGGACCTTAAGCATTGCCCGGCGGGATGCCAAGCCGCCGTACCCGCCAGGGATGTGTCGCGACGGTGCCTGTGCCGAGAATCTCATCCGCCCAGGTAGGGCAGCTATCCGGTTTCGGCAGAGGCCGCATGAGCTAGTTGCCCTCCCGAGGTCCGATCGCTGCGGCATAATGATCGGCTGTGCTGCTTCGACTGGCCTATCTGAGTGTGACGAACGCGTTCGCGTTACTGTGGCTTCTTCCGATGGGCGACCGAGGCAAGAAGTCCTCACTAATATGTGTCAATAACAACAGAAACGGCTGGCTACGCGCGACCTTCCTCAATCTGGCTGCTCGCTGGGTGATCGCATTTTTGCGGGGGGCGCGGAGCTGCTTACCACTCACGTGGTCTGGGCGGGTCGCCGACGTTGTGGAGTGGTATGAGTCCGTGAGAAGTACATGGAAGGTGCATCAGGGGTAGACGGGAGGTAGATGGGGGCTGTTAAGCCTGTGGTGTGTCCAGATGTCCTTGGGCGTATGGCGGGAGCCTGGCTGGGTCCGCGCGCAGGCGCCCTCACTGGAAGGGAACAGTACGGCCACTGCTTCTGCCTGCGGGTTTGGGTGTTTTTGCTCCTGCGGCGGGCCTGTACGTGGCTGTCCTTTGGATCGGTCGCGCGGCAGCCCGCAGCCAGGCACATATAGCGGACAGCGTCGCCATGCCGAAACCGGTCCGGTGATGTTTGTGCAGGTAAATGGGTATGTAGCGTGGTGCGGAGGAGCGGTCTGTAAACCGTCGACGTATGTCTACCCTGGTTCGAATCCAGGACCTGCCGCCCCGAAATACCAGGTCAGGGCCTCGCCCGAAGGGCTTCCGGGCCTGTTCAGGGAGCGGTCCGCAAGACCGTCGGCGTTCGCTGCATTGCGCGGTTCCTGCAGGTAAGCCCGCCGGTCTATCCCCACGGCCGGGCGAGGTGCCTGCGCCACGGCGAATACGCGGAGAAGTTTTCAGGCCCGGAGGACGACGGCTGGGGTGGGAGTTTGCGCGAGCAGGACTCACACGCGGAGAAGGTGACCGAGACCGTGGCGGCCCGGCGACGCCCACTATTAGCTCATGGGAACCGGTAGCTCATGGGAACCGGCACTAGCGAGCGCTTGTTGTGCTGGCCGGCCGCTGGCTTCTCCTGCCCCCGCTGCTGCCCGCTCTCGCGGCGATCTGCCCCACGTTGCCGCGGCCACCGTGATGTGCTCGATGCCAGCCATCAAGTCAGGGCACGAGCCCTCACGGAGGGTGAGAATTCTGGGGGCGTTAGCGTGGTGCCCCAGTGCATATCGCCGACTCGGTGCGCGTGTGGCCAGGTGATTTACTGGCCGTCATGAAGGGGCATATCCGCCTGTTCTGGGCGCCTTGCTGATCGCCGCGGTTCGGATCGCAGGCGGCATCGGTAAGCCGCTGGCAGCATGGCAGCGGCTGCCTGGCGGGTTGCCGGTTTGGATGGCCGCCAGCAGGTGGGCGTGGCGACGAGCACCTGGTCGTGCGGTGGAAGGCGCACGGCACCTACCGCGGCGCCCTTCCCGGCGGGGCACCCTCAGGCGGCCGGCCGGGAGGCCACCTTCACCGGCACCGACACCCTGCGCATCGCCGGCGGCAAGCTCGCCGAGTACTGGGAAAACGCCCACAGCCTGCTGTTCATCCAGCAACTCGGCGTCCGCAAGGTGCCCGCCGGCTGACCACCCGAAGGGCGATCCGTGAACGCAGCTGACAGGCAATCTCAACGGGCGCTGCCAAGGCGGCCGCGTCGCGAGGAGTGATGACAATGGATCAGCAGACCAGCCCGGTCCTGGTGACCGGGGCGACCGGCAACACCGGAAAGGCCGTCCTGGACGCCTTAATAGGGCGCGGGGCACCAGTGCGGGCCGTGGTGCGCACGGAGGCGGACCGCAGCAAGCTTCCCGCCGGCGTTCCGGTGGCTGTTGCCGACTTTGACGATGCCGTATCGATCGCCGCGGCGCTGGAGGGCGCCAGGCGCGCCTACCTGGTCACGCCCTCCTCCGAGCGAGCCGAGGCGCAGCAGCAGCGCTTCGGCGACCTGGCGGCCCAGGCAGGCGTCGATCACCTGGTAGTGCTCTCCCAGCTGGCCGCCGATGAGCACTCACCGGTGCGGTTCCTGCGCTATCACGCCGCGGTGGAACGGCATGTCCGTGACCTGGGCATCGCCTACACCTTCTTGCGGCCCAACCTGTTCTTCCAGGGCCTGCTCGCCTTCGCCGGGCCGATTGCCGCCCAGGGCCAGTTCTACGCCCCGATCGGTGAGGCCAGGGTCAGTGCCATAGACGTGCGCGACATCGCCGCCGTGGCCGCCACCACGCTCACCGAGGCCGGCCACGAGGGCGCGACATACACCCTGACCGGTCCCGCTTCCATCACCCACGCACAGATCGCCGCGGCGCTGACCTCCGCCCTCGGGCGCGACATCACCTTCATCGACGTACCACCCGAAACATTCGCCAACACCCTGCAGGGGATCCTGCCACCTTGGCAGGTCCAGGGCCTGCTGGAGGACTACGCGCATTACCGGCGCGGGGAGGCAGCATCAGTCTCCCCTGCGGTCGCTGAGGTCACCGGCAGGCCGCCACGAAACGTCAGCCAGTTTGCGCGCGACTACGCCCCGGCATTCGCCAGCTGAAACCCGGCGCGGTCTCTGGCGGTATCGTCCGGGCAATCCCGGTTGGTCGCTCGAGCGCCGGTCTTCGAAGCGCGCGTCCCGCCTATCAGCGGAAACGTTCTGGCCAAATAATGCCCACTCGGGCGCAGAAACAGCGGTCAGGCAATCAATCGGGAACGGCGTACAGATCGGCGGTTACATGCGCGGGCTGCCACGTTGACTTGGCTACGTTCCGTGATCGGCATCATGCTGCTGCGCGGACACCGCAAGCAACGGGCTCCCCTGATTGCGGCTGGGTTGGCACTTCTCGTGGCCGGGTCCCGCCTTCAGATGCTCGTGAATCTCGGATCTATCTCATCGCGGCTTCTTGTGCGGGTGTTTCCCCGGCGAGCCTTACGGATCATGCGATCCCCAGCGCACGATCAGGATCCGGGCGGGTGATAGACCCAGGATGCGAACACTACTTCGCGCCCGTCTGGGTCGGCGTAGGTTACGCCACCGTTGTCCTGCCAGTAATCGATCTGCGCAACCGGCTGAATCGCCGCGGCCGCTAGCCTCGCCTCCACCCGCTCCCGGGCATCAGCATCAGGCAGGTAGAACACAAGCTGATCAAGCCCAGGCGCAGGGCGCGGCGCCTGGGCCCCGCGGACAATCTCCAGATGGACCTGCCCGCCGGGCAGGCCGAGAATCGTCCCGTCCAGCCCGTAGCTGGCCTGGAAGGTCTCCAGGACCGGCAGCCCGATGATGTCCCGGTAGAAGATGACCGTCTCGTTGTACTGAGCGCTCCACCGCACCACCCGCAACGCGCCCACGGGAAGGTGCTCTCGCCAGCGCACATCTCGCGGCTCTGGGGTACCCACGCTGGCAGTCTCTCATTCATCAGGCAGCCCCGGACCGCGCCAGCCACCAGGCCCGCGGCTTCGCCGTTCACGGTCGGCGCCCGCGCCACGATGGACCCGCTCCACTGACCAGGCGAGCGCGCCGTGACGACCCGCTCGCGGTTACGTATGCCGCCCCGTCAGCGGCAGAAGAGTAAGTTCCTGGCACTCATCTGTCGTGCATAATCATGCAAGCCTGAACAGCGCAGCGTTGTCGGTGTCAGGGATCGGCGGGGCTGGCAATCTCCTTCTACGACGCGCACCAACCCGCCGATATGGGCGGAATCAGCGGTTCGGTGCTGGACGCGGTTGGCCGCACAGATCTGGTCGCTCTGCGCGTGGGCGAGCCGCCAAGGCCGTTCCGGGTCGACCGCACATGCCGATGTGAGCGAGTCCCGTCTGCGCATCCTTATGCAGAGGTCGGCATCTCCATTCGTGATCAGCAATGCCGTGAGAGATACGCGGCTGAGCGCTGCTGTCTACCCTTGCGTAGGCCATATCGCCGAATATTTACGCGACGTGTGCTGACGGACTCCGATCGTAGAGGCACGCAGATTATCTGATCGGTGCTGGCTGTGCGGCCAGGACGCTGCGGCGATCATTTATCAGGGCTGGCTGCACGGCAGCCACCGGTGAGGGACAGGGGCATCCGGTGCTCGAAAGAACGCGGTCGGCGATGGCGCCGGGCGGCGGTGGTGTTGAAGGCGATGAAGTCGAATTCGTGCGGGGCGCCGGGGTGAAGGTGGAACTCGACGGGTACGCCGGCCTGGCCGAGGCGCAGGGCGTAGGCGAGGTCTTCGTCGCGGAACATGTCGAGCTGGGCGACCTCGATGTAGGCGGGCGGCACGCCTGGCCGGGTCGGCGACGCGGGCCAGGGCGGCGTAGGCGGGGGTGTCCGGGCCGCCGGCGGCCCTGTGAGCCGGCCGGAGCCCGGACAGCGCCGGGCTCCGGCAGCTCCGGCGACCACGTATACAGCCACCCGGCCTGGCCAGGCCAGAGGCAGGGACTGGCCGGCCTGCTGGCCGGTTACCCGGTGACCAGTTCGGCGAGGTGAGCCAGCGAGTTGCTCAGATGATCTGCGGCAAACGGGGGGAATGGGAATGGGAGTCGCTGGCGGAGGGAGTCGGGGACCGCCGACCAGTCATAGGAGAGGGTGGTCTTGGTTCCGGATGGTCCGGCAGGGGCCAGGTCGTAACGCCAGATGTGGCCGACGATCTGCGGGTTGCCATCGCCGGTGTCCATGCCTGGCTCCCAGGAGATGGCGCGTGGCGGGTCGAACACCTGCACCCGGTTGGCCATCCGGTAGTGCCCGCCCGGGACGTTGTCGTTGTACATGGCCATCCGGAACACCTGACCCGCCGCGGTCAGCGGCTGGCCGTCAAGGGGTTCGCGGACCCACCCGGTGCCGTCGATCGCGGCGTGCTTGGCGGGGTCGGCGAGTACGGCGAAGATCGCCTCGGCTGGGGCGTTAATGATCGTGGTTGCGCTGATGGTTTCGTCGGTCATGGTGGTGCCTCCTTGTGAACTCAGCTGGGTACCGGATCTGACGCCCGGCGCCCCGGCCTGCTTGGTGCTGCTGCCAGTCATCTGCTTCTCCTTCCCTGGGCGATCCGCGAGATCGGGGACCGCTCTTGCAGGGAAAGGACGAACGGTGAAGCGGGCGCAGGACATATCCGGGGAGAAAGCCAGGCAAGGAAAGCGAGAAAACCAGAACGCGGTCAGCCGAGCTCGGACCGCACCTTGCGCAGACGGCCCTGCAGGAGGCGCTGTTCGACCTCGCTGGGCGCCAGGGTCACCGCGGCGTGAAGTTCTCCGGCCGCGTCGCTCGTGCGGCCGAGCCGGCACAGGTTGTCCGCCAGGGCAGCGTGCCACAGATGGGAGTACTCCAGGCCGGCGATGGTCTTCAGGGCAGCCAGCCCCGCCTCGGGGCCGTCGCGCTCGGTAACCGCGACCGCCCGGTTGAGCGCCACCACCGGGCTGGCCGTGATCGACCCGAGCAAGTCGTAGAGGCCGACGATCCGGTCCCAGTCCGTCTCCTGCCAGCTGGGAGCGGTCGAGTGGGCCGCGGCGAGGTGAGCCTGGATCTGATAGGGCCCGGCGACCCCGCCGGACCGGGTCACCGCCTCGGACAGCCACGCCGAACCCTCGGCGATCGCGGCTCGGTTCCAGCGGGTGCGGTCCTGGTCGGCCAGGGTCACCGGGTTACCGTCGGCGTCGGTGCGGGCGGGGGTGCGGGCCGAGGTCAGCAGCAACAGGGCGAGCAGGGAGAGCGCCTCGGGCTCGTCGGGCATCAGGCTGGCCAGCAAGCGGGCCAGCCGGATCGCCTCGGCCTCGAGATCGACCCGGGCCACCGCGTCCCCGCCGGTCGGGGCGTGGGCCTCGGTGGCGATCAGGTACACCACCGCCAGCACCGCGGCCAGCCGGCCGGGAAGCTCGGTGTCGGCGGGGATCGCGTAGGGGATGCGGGCCGTGGCGATCTTGGCGCGGGCCCGTACCAGGCGCTTGGCCATGGTGGCCTCAGGCACCAGGAAGGCGCGGGCGATGGCCGGCACCTCGAGCCGGGCCAGCGTGCGCAGCGAGAGGGCCACCTGGGCCTCACGGCTAAGCGCCGGGTGGCAGCAGGTGAAGATCAGGCGCAGCATGTCGTCGCGCAGAGACGTCTCTGGCTCCATCGCCTCGATCGCCTCCTCGATCTGGTCCGGTGCGGCCCCGGTTCCCCACCGGAACGCGGCGGCCTCCTTGGCCGCCCGGGCTGACTCGCGTCGCAGCAGGTCAAGCGCCTTGCGGCGGGCGACCACCGCCAGCCAGGCCCGCGGGTTGTCAGGGATCCCCGTTCTGGGCCAGGCATCCAGGGCGGTGATCGTGGCCTCGGAGAGCGCGTCCTCGGCGACGGCCAGGTCGCCGATGGTCCTGGCCAGCGTGGCCAGCACCCTGGGACCTTCGCCCTTCAGCACCTCGGCCAGAGTGCCGGTGGCGTCCATACCAGGGTGCCTAGGCGTGGGCCGGCGCTACCGGGCGAAGCTCGATCTTCCCCCGCCAGGCAGCCGGGATCTGCGCCGCCCACGCGATGGCCTCGTCCAGGTCGGCCGCCTCCAGCAGGAAGTACCCGGCCAAGACCTCCTTCGCCTCAGCGTAAGGACCGTCGGTCACCAGGACGTCGCCGCCCTTGCCGCCCGAGACGGTGATGGTGGTCGACATGGTCACCGGGTGCAGAGCTTCGCCGCCGCGCATGACCCCGGCCTCGGTGGCCCGCCGGGCGAACTCCGTGTACTCGGGGGTGAACTCCATATCCGGCACCGAGTCCCAGTGGTGGTCCCGGTCGTAGTAGCACAAGGCCACATACAGCGTCATCGTCAAGGCTCCTTCCGTTCAGCCGACCATGCCGTACCGTTTTACCTGGGCGATCACGACTGCGACAACCGCTGCCACGGCCCTGGAACCCGTTTGGATCCGGGTACGGGGCGGCTCCCCCGGAAGGGAGGCGCCCCGTACCCGGAAGACGGCGCCTTAGCTGGCGGGGCTGTTGTGGTAGGAGGCGATGCGCCAGCCGCCGTCGCGCCTGACCAGCACCCAGGTCGCGCGCACCAGGCGCTCGCTCGCGACAGCGTCCTGCCCGGGGAAGATGATCCCGTCCTCGCTGACCACGATGGCCGTGTCGCCGGTAAGAAAGCGGACGTTCACCGGGCGGGCGGCCACCCGCGACCCGTTGAGCGGGCCCGCGAACGCCGCGGCTATATTGGTGCGGATCTCCTCACGGTCCTTCTCGTAGACGCCGGGCTGGATCACGCTGGCGTCCTCGGTGTAGTCGGCCACGAACGTCTCGGCGTCGCCGGCTTCCCACGCCTGGTACAAGCGCGCGAGCACGTCGAGAACGGCCTGCCGGTCGGCGTCGGACCCTGCCGTGGTGGTCTTGCTGGTCATCGGTCTCCTCGTTTCTCTCCGCGTGGTGGCGAGCGCCACCCGGGGGAAGGACGGACGGGCCCGCCCGGAGAGGACACCCCCGCGGCGCGAAGCCGGAAAAAATTTGAACCACTATTACCGCGCCGAGGCTTGATCAGACACCAGCCGGGGCCGGCCCGCCAATGTCGCAGCTGTTCGCCGAGTTCGGTGTGCCAGCGGGCGGGCCGCCGCCCCTCCTGCCCGGTGCAGATCGCCGGGATGAGCCCTACGTCGCCCAGGCGGCTGAGCACCCCGTACAGGGAGCCCGGCGAGATCCCTGCCTACTCGGTCCTCTCTCGAGGTCCGGCTTCCCGCAGGACCTGATGCCCGTACATCTGCCGCCGGCTGAGCATTCCGAGCACGAGGGCCCGGGCGGGCGAGATCGAAGGCACACGATCACCCAATATGGGTATTCCGTGCCGCGCTGCCACGGTTCGCGGCGTTCGGTGTGAGGCTCGGCCGGGCCTCACCAGCCGGGCGAGTTGCCCGGCGGTGACCTCGATACCCTCCCAGATGTGCTGGGTGAACCAGCCGGCCGTGCCGATGGGGCACTAGTTCTGCTCACGCTCACCGCTTACCCGGCGGGGCGTCTACGACTCGCCCAGCCGCGACGGATCGTCCGCCGCCGACCTGCCCGCCGGCCTGGCCGCCTTCATGGCCGACGCTCAGGTCCCGTGGAGCGTCGGCGCGCTGGGCGGCGCGGTGACCGATCCCGCATGGCGGGCCAAGCCCAGCTGGTATCTGGTCGCCACCGAGGACCGGATGATCCCGCCACCGGCGCAGCCGGCCCATTCTGGGACTATCAACACAAGCGGCAAGCGATTGCTCGCCCCGGCAAATCAGCAAGCCGGACAAGGATGCACTCAATTCGGCATCACCCGGCGTCCGTACGCACACAGGCGGCTCCACCGGATGACGCGCAAGCACGCCCGAGATGCGAATGTGACGAACGGGAAGAAACCGCTGGCATTGGCTTCGCGCCGCCGTGGAGGGAGGCATTCACCGGGAGAGGGCGCGGCGGAATTCCTCGCGTCCGGGCCGGGACAGCGGAAAGGGCGCGGTATAGCAGAACCCACGAATCCCCAGATCAACATGGTGCAATGAGTTCTCAGCGGTACGGCCTGCCTCGTCGGTCAAGCGAGATCGCCGAAGCCGTCGGCAAGAGCCCGGCCGCAGTCCGCCAGATCACCCACCGGGCACGGGCACACGTCGCGGCGCGCCGGCCGCGTGGGGTCGTTTCTGCGGCCGAGACCCGAGACGCGCTCGATGCCTTCCAGCGGGCGGCCGAAACGGGCGATCTGCAGAGCCTGCTCGACATCCTCGCGCCGGATGTCGTCCTCCTGGGTGACGGTGGCGGAGGGTTCCTGGTGGCCAGTGGCCACCTGCTCCCGTCACGGTGCCGGCCAGCCATGGATGGGCAGAGGGCGCCTCGCCTGCCAGACTGCTGGAGTGCCACCGCACCGCGATGTCGGGGCCTTCGAGGAGAGAGCCGCCGGTTACGAGGAGGGCTGGCGGGGCCGGCTGCACCATGACATCGCCGACCGGACAGCGGCGCTCACCCTGTCGGCCAGCGCCGCTCCCCGGCGGGTGCTCGACATCGGCTGCGGCACCGGGTACCTGCTCCGGCTGCTGGCCAGGCAGTGGCCCCAGGCCAGCGAGCTGGCGGGCATCGATCCCGCGACATCGATGATCGAGGCTGCGGCGGGGTCGGCCCGCGACCAGCGGCTGCGGTTCTCCACCGGCGCGGCCGAACAACTGCCCTACCCCGGCAGGTTCTTTGACCTGGTCGTGAGCACGACGTCGTTCGATCACTGGCCCGACCAGCAGGCGGGCCTGCGCGAATGCGCCAGAGTGCTGACCCGCGGCGGCCGCCTCATCCTCGTCGACCTGTTCTCGCCCTGGCTCATCCCCACGCTGCTCGGCGGCCGCCGCGCGAAGGCACGAACCCGCAGGCGAGCCGACCGGCTGCTCAGCGCCGCAGGCTTCACGCCGATCGCCTGGCACAATCTGTACGCCATCATCATCAAGGCCGTGACGGCAACCACCTGACCCGAAGCCGGAACCACGGAGTCCCGCATCCAGCTCACGTTGCGTGCCTGAAAATCTCCCCGGCAAGGCGCGCATGGCCGCCGATCTGCTCGCTCCTGGCGCCGCGCTCGCTGTCGGATTGGCCGCTCAGATCAGCTGTTCGGCCGCTTTGTTACAGAATGGGAAGCGCACACTGCCAGCCGGCGAAGCCAGGCGCGCGTCCTCTCCTGTCCAGGTAGCTTCCGGCCAGTCCCGCAGCGAGATCATGCTGCTTGCAGCGAGCGAGCGCTCGATACCGCGGGCGGCGCTGGGCCGGGTCTTGATCGCTCGCCGCCGGCGGCACTGCGGGACGTACTGCGTCGCCCGGCTCAGTTGCGGCCCCAGCGGGGCCTCAGGCCGGCGCGGCCTTGTTGGCTGGATATGATCAAGAAACGGGTTCTCGCGAGATTCCCGAGATTCCGTAGAGCGCGACCGCCAGAGCCTGGCGAAGGCTTGCACGGAGGTCGAACCGTTCGGCTGGCGGGGTGCTGAACCAGCGGGTGATCACGCCGATGTAGGCGTCGAAGAGGAAGAGCGCCGCAACGCGCGCGTCGACGTCTGCGGCGAACTCGCCTGCGGCCTGCCCCGCCTCGATGACTTCGCGAAACACTTCGACGGTCGGTGCGCCCACGGTGCAGGCGCCGCGCATCGCTCGCCAGGCGTCGGCGACGGCGCGCGCTTCGCGTTCGTTGTCCTCGTTGAACGCGGCGAGCGTGTCGAGCAGCCGGGCAAGGCGCACTGCTCCGTTTTGCTCCTTGGCGGCTGCGGCTTCCAGCTGGGCGCGAAGCCATGCCCCGCGGTGGTCGAGGTAGGCGCGCAGGAGCTGCTGCTTGTCCCGGAAGTAGTTGAAGACGGTCGCGCGCGCGACGTCGGCGCGGCCGGCAATGTGATCGAAGGTCGTGCCGTCGAATCCGTGCTCAGCGAACGAGGCGGCGGCAGCGGCGACGATCCGCTCACGCGTCTGCTGCTTGCGCCGCTCCCGCCGGCCGATCGCAGGTGCCGCCGGGTTCACGTTCATAGACTATAGTCCAAACTTATATTAGAATCCAGGTTTAGGGAGCGCAGATATGCCTACCGAGGAACACGCGCCGCCGGCGGCCGTCATCCGCTATGCCGCGTTCACCGACAAGCCGACAGGCGGCAATCCCGCGGGACTAGTCCTCGGCGCATCCGCCCTCAGCGACGGCGACCAGCTCGCCATCGCCCGCGACCTCGGCTATTCGGAGACCGCCTTCCTGAGCCGCCGCGGCGGCGACGTCGGCGAGTACGACGTCCGCTACTTCAGCCCGGAGGCGGAGGTCCCGTTCTGTGGGCACGCGACGATCGCCGCCGCGATCGCTATTGCCGAGCGGGACGGGCCCGGCCAGCTTGTCTTCCACATCACCGCCGGGGCCGTACCCGTCGTGACCCGGCGCGACGAAACCGGTGCCCTCACCGCCTCGCTGACCAGCCTCACTCCATCGGTGGTGGATCTAAACGCGGCAGGCATAGACGCGGCGCTATCAGCGCTTCACTGGCGCCGGCAGGAACTCGACACGTCGCTACCCCCGAAGATCGCCTACGCCGGCGCGCGGCACCTGATCCTGGCCGCTGGCTCACGCCAGCGTCTCGCCCGGCTCGACTATGACGTCGAGGCGCTCAAGGCCCTCATGCTCAGCCAGGATCTGACCACGGTCGACCTCGTCTTCGAGGCGGCAGACGGCCTCTACCACGCCCGCAATCCTTTCCCAGTCGGCGGCGTGTACGAGGACCCAGCCACCGGCGCCGCAGCGGCCGCCTTCGGCGCCTACCTGCGAGAACTCGGCCGGGTGGCACCACCGGCCCAGGTGACCGTCCTGCAAGGGGACGACATGGGAAGACCCAGCCGCATCATCGTTGACATCCCCAGAGGCGACGGACCGATTACTGTCACCGGAGGCGCCGTGCCGATCGGCGGCTGAACCAGTCGCCAAGGTTCGCGGGCCGGGCAGGGGATAGACCCCGGCATCGTCTCGCACCCAGTCTGCCAGCGACCTACCAGCACCAGCTAAACCTCGACATGAGGCCAGAATCAGCCGTTCTGCGTCCCTCGGATCCAGCCAGCTCACTACCGACAAGCAACGCGTAATCGGCGATCTGCGCTGAACCAGCAACTCAGCGCATCTTGAATTTTCACTGTCAGCGGCGGCCCTCCAACTTGATCATTATCGTCAGGCATGCCCGATGCCGCCATGCTCGCGAACCCGTTGTCGTCGACCAGAACGTTCTGGTTTCGGTCACTCAAACAGATGGTGCCCGTTGCTTTGGGTGCAAGAGGCCGCGAGTTCGAATCCAGCCGACCGGATTTAAGCGCGACGTCAGGACGTCTACGTATTTGCTGCCGGATGGATCGGTGATCGCTTTGACCGTGATCTGACCGTCCGACTGATCGCACTTGGCAGGCACGTGGCGATGCAGATCGCCCAATCGCGGTACGCACGACGGCATGGGCTGGGATGTGTCGTTGAACGCGACCTCTGCGTACTATCCCGCTCGTGGCTGTCCGCGCAGGAACAGTGGCGGGCGATCGCCGAGCGGGCCCCTGACGACGCGACCGCCGACTACCTGCACCAGGTCTTCGAGCCCACCGCCCGGGCGATCGACGGGCTGGAGAAGGCCCTCGCCGGCCTCGGCCTCCTCGACCAGGCCCTCACGCTAGCCCGAGTTTCCGATGATCATGGGTTCCTGAGGCCGGCCCCGTAGTCGGCTATTCGCGTTTGCGCTGGTGACACGCCGCCTTGGTGCTTGATCGCAGGCGGTAAATCATGTATGACCTAAAGTTGTGGCGAGCCTGTACAAGAAGACGATCAGCGGGAAGCCGTACTGGTACCTGCGCGAGATGGCCCGGGTGGACGGGAAGCCGAAGATGGTGTCCGAGCGGTACCTGGGCAGCGCGGCGGAGATCGAGGCGCTGCTGGACGCCCGGGAGGCCGCGGCGCTGCCGGAGCGGACCCGGCACCTGGCGTTCGGGGACGTCGCGGCCGCGTGGGGCCTGCTGGACGAGCTCGGCGTCACCGGGATCGTCGACGCCGCGGCCGGGCCGCGGCCGGCCGGGCAGCCGCTGTCCACCGGGACGTACCTGGCGCTGGCGGCGCTGAACCGGCTGGTCGCCCCGTGCTCCAAGGCCGCCTTCGCGGACTGGTGGAAAACCACCGCCGGGGACCGGTTCACCAAGGTCCCGGCATCGGCGCTGGATCACCGCCGGTTCTGGGACGCGATGCACGCGGTCACCAGCGAGCAGCTGGAGGAGATCTCAGAGAAGATCGCGGTGCGGATCGTGCAGCTGTCCGGGATCGACGTGTCGTCGGTGGCGCTGGACATGACGAACTTCGCCACCTTCATTGCCACCGCGAACGGCAAGGCGCCGGTCGCGCAGCGCGGCAAGGCCAAGCAGAAACGCGCTGACCTGCGGCTGGTCGGGCTGGGCCTGGTGGTCACCCGGGACGGCGGGATCCCGCTGACCTCACTGGGGCACCCCGCCTGAAGGGCTGCCGGGTAGCTGGCTGTGTTGCTTGTGCGCAATCAGCGGTTACCAATGTTTAACCTCAATGCCGGGGAGTTAAGGACCGCGCACGGCGGTCAAGCACTCTTGTGGGCGTGTCGTCGCGGCAAAGCAACGGAGGTCCGGTAAGACGGGAATCTACCAAGATCGATCCGTCGCCGAGGACCTCCGTTGCGCATTCAGTCTGCCACCCGTACTGCTGTTGTGACCATTACGAAGACGATCAGTGTGGCGGCGGGGGTGTTCGCCCCCGGGCACCTGGGCGAGTTGACCCAGCAGGTGCCGTTCGAGTTGGCGGATGCGGTGCTGGAGGGGACGCGCACTCAAGAGCGGCGGCTGCGGTTACTGCCCTCGCGGGTCGGGCTGTATTTCGTGCTGGCGATGTGCCTGTTTCCCGGAACCGGGTATCGGGGCGTGTGGGCGCAGCTGACCGCGGCCCTGGACAGCCGGGGACTGCCTTCGCCATCTTTGAGGGCGCTGCGTGACCTGCGCCGGCGTATCGGTATCGCGCCAGTGAAGGCGCTGTTCGAGATGCTGGCCGGCCCGCTGGGCCGGCCGCGCACGCCAGGGGTGTGCTTTGGCCGGTACCGCACCGTCGCCTTCGACGGGTGCCGGTCGATCAAGGTCCCGGACAAGCCCCGCAACCGGGGCTGGCTGGGCAAGCTGAACGCCAGCCGGGGCGAGACCGGCTACCCGGCGATCCAGCTGATGACCCTTTGCGAGACCGGCACCCGCGCGCTGATCGGGGCGGTGTTCGGCACGCCCGCCGACGGGGAGATCACCTGGGCCCGCAAGCTGCTGCACCACTTGGACGACACGATGCTGCTGCTGGCCGACCGCGGTTTTGACGCCGGGGAGTTCCTGCGCGAGGTCGCCGCCACCAGGGCGCAGTTCCTGGTGCGGCTGACAGCCACCCGCCGCCCGCCGGTGCTGGGGCACCTGCCCGACGGGTCGGTGCTGTCGGTCATCGGCGGCGTGAAAGTCCGTCTCATCGCCGCCAGCGTGACGGTCACCTGCGCCGACGGCACCAGGTACGGCGGCACCTACCGGCTGGCTACCACGCTCCTGGACCACCGCGCCTACCCCGCGGACGCGCTGATCCGCCTGTATCACGAGCGCTGGGAGCACGAGATCGCCTACCTCGCGCTGCGGCACACCCTGCTGCACGGGCGGGTGCTGCGCTCGCACGACCCGGCCGGCCTGGAGCAGGAGATGTGGGCGCTGCTGGCCCTCTACCAGGCGCTGCGGATCGCCATCACCGACGCCGTCCAGACCGTCCCGGGCACCGACCCCGACCGCGCCAGCTACCAGATCGCCGTCGAGACCGCCGCGACGCTTTTGACCCAGGCACGCAACGTCGTCACCGGCACGGTCGACCTGGCCGGCGACATCGGCCGTGCCATCCTGGCGAACCTGCACGGGCCGCGCCGGCCCCGCGTCTGCGCCCGGAAGGTCAAATCCCCGCTGTCCCGCTGGGCCAAGCACCCACCCGACAAACCCACCAAGTGCCTGCCGATCACCAGCCTGACCACCACCATTCACCAGGCCGCGGCGCCGGAGAAGACACGCCGCCGGAGATGCTTGACACAAGCGCCCAGCCCTTAACTCCCTGGCATTGTGTTTAACCTAGTGCGGTTGCGGTGAGCGGGGCCGGGGGCCAGAGTTGTCCGGGTCGGTGAGCGAGATCGCCGATGCACCCGAGGTGCCGCCAGCCACCGCCATGCTGACCGCGACCCTTCAGTGAGGTCCAGTGCCAGTTTCGCGGGCCTGGCGGTTACCCGGGACGCAGGGATCGTCGACAGGGCCATGCGCCGCGAGCGCCGGACAGTGAGCTGACGACGGGCGTCCCGGTTCCGTGAATATGGGTGCCTCCCCACTGGGCTAGCAGCGAGGAGGCTGTGATGCAGTATGCCCTAATCCAGGTTCTGCCCGATGTCCCGCCCGGCGGGGTGTGCGCCGGGATCGACTGGGCCAGCACGGATCATGTCGCGTGCGTCGTGGACATGGCCGGGCGGGTCGTCGACAGGTTCACTGCCGCGCATGACAAGGCCGGGATCGCGGGGATGATCGCCCGGCTGCGCCGGGCCGGGGCCGGCGAGGTCGCGATCGAGCGCGGCGACGGCCCGCTGGTCGCCGCGCTGCTGGCGGCGGGCCTGACGGTGGTGGTGATCACGTCCCGGCAGGTGAAGAACCTGCGGTCGCGGTTCAGCGCGACCGGCGGCAAGGATGACCGGTTCGATTCGTACGTGCTGGCCGACACGCTGCGCACTGACCGGGCGCGGCTGCGGCCGCTGGTCCCGGACACGCCGGCGACGGTCGCGCTGCGGTCGGCGGTGCGGGCCCGCAAGGATCTGGTCGCCCACCGGGTCGCGGCGGCCAACCAGCTGCGCGCCCACCTGGCCGTGGCGTTTCCCGCCGCGGTCGGCCTGTTCAGCGAGCTGGACGGCCCGCTCAGCCTGGCGTTCCTGGCCCGGTTCGGCAGCCAGGACGCCGCCGCGGGCCTGGATGAGGACGCGATGGCCGGCTGGCTGAGCACCATCCCGGCACGCGGGAACCCGGCGCCGCCCGCCGTCTTGTGCGCCCGGCTGCGGGCAGCGCCGCCGGGCGCGGCCGATGGCGGCGGCACCGCCCAGGCCGGGGTCACCAGCGCCCTGACGGGCACGCTGACTGCGCTGTCCGCCCAGATCAAAGCGCTGGAAACCCAGATCGCCGCCCAGCTGGGCGCCCACCCCAGCGCGCATGTCTTCACCTCGCTGCCCCGCGCCGGCACGCTGCGCGCAGCCCGGCTGGCGGCCGAGATCGGCGATTGCCGGTCCCGGTTCCCCGACCCCTGGTCGCTGGCCGCGCTCGCCGGAGCCGCGCCGGTCACCCGCCGGTCCGGCAGCCACACCTCCCACACGTTCCGGTGGGCGGTCAACCACCAGCTCCGCGACGCCGTCTGCGACTTCACCGCCGACTCCCGGCACGCCAGCCCGTGGGCCGCAGCCATCTACGACGCGGCCCGGGACCGCGGCAAGGACCATCCGCACGCCGTGCGCATCCTCGCCCGCGCCTGGATCTACGTGATCTGGCGCTGCTGGCAAGACGGCACTGCCTACGACCCCGCCAAGCACACCGCCCTGCAGCGCGTCCTGGACCAGCAGCGCGCCGAGGCTGCCGGCGCCGCCTCGCAGGGGGACCGGTGACCGCCGCGCTCATCGCCGCGCTGCGCGCCCACGCCGCCGGCCTGCACCCCGACGAGGCCGGCACCGAGTTGCTCATCCGGCACGGCGGCATCGTGCACCGCGACGACTTCGCCGGCTTCATCCACACGGCACCAGCATCAGCGACGGCACCACCCTGATGGCCTGGATCGACTGGGACGCCGCGCTCAGCGCCCTGCACGACGGGCAGATCCCCCTGTGCGGCGGGGAACGGCGCATCCTCACCCTCGCCGCCAGCATCGCCGAAGGCTTTCCCGTCTGCCTCCGCGACACCCTCCCCGGCCTGGACAACCGGAACCTGAAACTCCTGGTCACAGCCATCCGCCACGCCGCAGGGCACCCGCCAGGACACCGCTGACCATTACCAGGGCACGCCCGGCCACCCCCGGCCGGGCCTGCTGACATTCACGCAAACCCGCGACGCGGCCCACTCACAGCGAAGGTTCCCACAGGGCAACTGGCACGCCTACCCGGGCAACAAGCCGGACGTCACCCAGTTCCCGGACATGATCACCCAGCTTAAGACCCGGTACGAGCAGGTGTGCGCCGCGGCCGGGACGTCAGCCGAGGGCGCGGACCTGACCGTCGTCTCCGGCGCCGGGCAGAACAGCGACGCGAACTTCGCGCACCTCGCGCAGGCCGGGCTGTCCTACGTCGGGTCCGTCCCGCCCAGCGACTGCCCGGACCTGCTCGCCCTGCCCGCATCGGACCGCACCCTGGTCGATAAGGACCGGTTCGGCGGGCTGACCGCTTACGACACCCGCCGTGACATCTACGGTGCCGGGCGCCGCGCCATCCTCACCCACTCCCCGGAACTGCACGACAGCCAGGCCCTGGGCTTCGACGGCACCACCTTGGCCAAGGCCGGCAAGAAGCTGGACGAGCTGGCCGCCACCCTGGCCCGCGGCAAGACCCGCCGCCCGAAAGAGAAAGTCGCCGCAGAGATCGAGTCGGTCACCGCCAAGCCCTGGGCCCGCCGCGTCATCGCCTGGGAACTGACCGGCGAGCAGCCCAGGGACCTGCGGCTGACCTGGAAGATCGACCCGGACGCCCGCGCCGCGCTGGAGGAAGAGATCTTCGGCAAGCACGTGCTGATCACCAGCCACGATGACTGGACGGTCCCCGACGTGGTCGCCGGGTACCGGTCCCAGTCCGAAGCCGAGTTCTCCTTCCGGCAGATGAAAGACACCCGCGTCGTGTCGTTCTCCCCGATGCACCACTGGACCGAGCACAACATCCGGGTACACGTGTTCACCTGCGTCCTGGCCCTGCAGCTCGCTCATCTGATGCGGCGCCGCGCCCGCCAGGCCGGGCTGGACCTGTCCGTCCGCGAGCTGCTGGCCCAGCTCGCCGGGATCGGCGAGACCGTGCTGATCTACCCCTCGACCGGCGGACGGCCCAAAGCGCGCCGGATGACCACCGAGCTCACCGGAGACCAGCCGGCCCTGCACGAGATGTTCGGCCTGGAGCGCTGGGCACCCCGGAACTTAGGTCATACACCGAAACCGGCCTCCGCGGCACACTTGACCAGCGGAAACGGTCAGTCGCGACCATGATCGTCGGAAACTCGGGCTAGACCTGCGCCGCCCGCAGGACTACTTCCACCGCATCTGGAGCACCGGCTTCCGCGCCAGCAACCTCGCCGAGGCCGGCGCCGACGATATCGTCCCGGCAGAGCTGGCCGGCGAGCCGGCATGACCGCGAAGGACAGGGCACCCAGACGACCGCGGCGATTGAGTCCCGGCGCCCCAGCATCGCTGCGATGATCCAGCGGGTCGACCGGGCAGCAGATGCGCCGCGAGCACGCGGCCGTCAGCGTCGCCGCGGTCAGCCGCCGGGCGGGGGTGTCCCGCACCTTCCGACCGAGTACGCGCAGTAGGGCCGCCTCGGTGACGCCTTCCACGAGCGCGACGCGGTCTGCGAACACGGCTCCGGAGCGGCTGGCGTCGAGGTGCAGCCGGGTCATCCGCATCACCCGGTCCTTCTCGCTCGGTGACAATGGCAGTTCCCGACACAGCGGGTCACGTGACTACCTCTGACGTCTCGTCGCATGACCACGAGATCTTCGGGCCGACACGCCGCGACAAGCTCCCCAGCATGGGTGGAGACGATGACCTGGAGATCGGGTCGTTCGACAGTGATTCGGCGCAGGTAGCGGATGAGACCGTACTGCAGTTGCGGATGCAAGTGCGCTTCAGGTTCTTCGATGACGGCCGTCGCGTGGAAGACATCCGGGAATAACAAGTCCTGTTCGGCGTCAGCGGTCTCGGTAGCTTCCTGCAGGCGACGTCGCGCCGCTCCAGCCTCATCGGCGCCAGATCCGTCCGTACTTGGCCCGCCGCCCGGGCCCGCCCCGTCTCCCGGTGGAACACTCGGACCGGCGGCCGGGATGTTGTCCGCAGGTACGGCGCGCTGCGCGTCCACTGGATCGGGCACGCCCGCAAGCGTGACCGCGATGTGCAAGAGGTTTGACATAGCCGAGACTCGCAGCTTCGAGACGCACGGCCCGCATTGGGTCAGGAAGGGTAGCCAGCAGCAGTTCGAGAACGCGGGCGAGATACGCGTCATCGACCCGCTGCGTGCCGATGAACGAATAGTGCTGCCGCGCGCCGCCGGTGATGGTCTTCAAGTTCTCCGCGATCCGACCTTGTACATCCATGATGAGCTGCTGCGTGGTGAGTGAGGACAGCATCGCCTGCGCCTGTGCGCGCACTTGGGCGAGGTTTCCACCACCTTGCTGCCGCAGCTGCTCGGCTCGCAGTAGCTCGATGAGCACTCTGGTCTCGCGGCGAGACAATTATCCAACGGGGTTACGCAACGCGGGCAGGTAGATCATGCGGACACGCTCGTAGCCATCGGTTGCCGACGAGATCTGTCCAGCGCGGACATGGCCAAGAGAGCGTTCGAGTGCCCTGCTCCAACGTGGGGCGTTCGCACCGAGGTTGAGCAGGGCTAGGCCGAGCGCCAGCTTCTCGAGCTGCGCGCGAACTTTCGGAAGACCTGGGCGAGGTTGGCCCAGGGCAGGTGCGGCCCCGTGATGCGATGACTGGTTTAAGTAGTCATAGGTGCGCTAGATTGATTGTATGAATACGTCATCACGTCACGCGGCCATCTACCGCGCTCCTCCACTTACGGGCGAAGACGATGCCGTCCTAGGTGAGATCCACCAGATGCGCAAGGAATTGCGTCATGTCCTGCGCACGCCCAGGCGGTGGGAGGGGGGACTACGGCGTTCGGCGCTGGCGCGTGCCATCCAAGGCTCGAACAGCATTGAGGGCTACCAGGTCGCGGAGGATGACGCAGCCGCCGCGGTGGATGGTGAGGAGCCTATCAGCGCAGATGAGAAGACGTTCTTGGAGATCCAGGGCTACCGCCAGGCTCTGGGCTACGTCCTGGCGATGGGCGACGACGACTACGCGACATTCGACGCCACCGAGATCCGGGCCATGCACTACATGATGCTGAGCCATGATCACTCGAAGTCGCCCGGCCGCTATCGCAATGGACCGATCTACGTCCGCGACGAGCGCTGCGATCTGGTCGTCTACGAGGGGCCGGACGCCGCACGGGTTCCCATCCTCGTAGACGCACTAGTTGAAAGCCTGCACAGCGGGGTCAACAGCGATCCAGTGGTGCGCTCCGCGATGGCGCATCTGAATCTGGTCATGATCCACCCGTTCCGTGACGGCAACGGGCGGATGGCGCGCGCCCTGGCGACATCCGTGCTCACCCGTTCGGACATCGGCGAGCCAGAGTTCTCCAGCATTGAGGAATGGCTCGGGGCTAACACTGAGGACTATTACAGCGTGCTGGCTCATACTGGACACGGTTCCTGGCAACCGCGCGATGATTCCCACCTCTGGCTGACATTCAACCTGCGCGCACATCACATGCAGGCTCAGACAGTGGCACGTCGTGCAGAAGAGGCCGACGCGACCTGGATCGAACTCGACCAGCTCATTGCCGCGCACGATCTTCCCGAGCGCGTGATAGATGCAATGTTCGATGCCGTTCTCGGCTACCGCGTGCGCCGGGCCACCTATCTCAAGCGTGCCGAAGTCACCGACCAGACCGCCACCAGAGACCTGGCGGCCCTGGCGTCAGAGGGCATCCTCACCGCGCATGGCAACGGCCGGGGCCGCTACTACACTGCAGGCGAGCCGCTCAGTCAGATTCAGGAGCGCCGCAGGGCCAGGCGAGCACCACTACGCGACCCATACCCGTGGATGCGGGCAAAACTCAGCCAACCCACAGCCTGAGCCACACCGAAACGACTGGATTCTGTCGGCCCGAAGGCGGCAGTTGCCTCTACGCACGCACGAGGCAATGCGTGGGATCCCCTGCATTACCGGAGGGGTTGCGGTGCGATCGCACCTCGCTCGCGGCGACCGGTGGTTCGTCGACGAGACGTACCTGAAGGCAGCGGAGCATGCGGATCATGCTCCGACGCTATTCAGGGAAGGCACAACGCAACAGTCCCCGCCCAGGAGAGCCAGAAGGCCGCAGGCCAGGGTGTGGTTCTGCTAACGGATTTGCTAACGAGACCGTGCGGGACGGGCGAGACGCCGCGGGAGACAGCAGACGGCTACCGTCATCGTGCCCAGCTCGGCGAGACACGCTAGCACGCCGGAGACGAGTAAGACGCATGTCGTGTGAAGTTCGAGCCGCGATCGCGGATCACGAACTTGATGTCCGCAAACCGCTCGCCGAGGCTGAGGGCCAGGTTACGGGCCCGCTGCACGGTCTGCTCGCCGGTGGGGTGCGCGGTGACGCCGCCAAGATGCATCCGGCGGGTGCCGTGCTCGATGAACACCAGCACATACAGTCTTTCAGCAGCACGGTGTCCACGTGCAGGAAAGCCGGCCGCGACGATCCCGGCGGCCTGGGCATGAAGAAACTGACGCCACGTCGGACCCGACCGGCGCGGCGCCGGATCGGCCCGGCGCCGGGGCGGCGGGCACTGCCGGGCCCGGGGTGTTGACCGGAGCCCGCCCGGTACGCTATTAAGTTTTGCGTAGTAAGCGGTGCTGGAGGGTGGGGGTGGGGCGTGCACGGCAAGTTCGATGGCCTCGGCCGGTTCGCGGACCCGTCGGTGCTGATCTTGACGAGCCTGGCCGGCGGCCCCAAGCACGGTTATGCGATCATGACGGACGTCGCCGCCTTCAGCGGCGTCAGCATGGAGCCCGGCACCTTGTACGGCGCGCTGCCGCGGCTGGAGCGGCGCGGCTGGGTGCGGCCGCTGGCCACCCAGGAGCGCCGCCGCCCGTATGAGATCACCGGCGCCGGCCAGGAGGTGCTGGCCGAGCAGCTGGCCACGATGCAGCAGATCGTGCGCGTCGGCCGGCTGCGCAGCGCGACCGCGTGAAGCACCTGATGGGGCGCACGCTGGCCGCCCGGCTGTCCCGCGCGCTGGCCGGCTGCTACCCGCGCCGCTGGCGGCAGCGCTACGGCGAGGAACTGCTCGATGTCCTGGACCAGCACCGCGCGGGCGCGCGGACCGTGCTCAACCTGGCCGCCAGTGCCCTCGGCGCGCACCTGGACCCGGCCTACCGGACCGAAAGGCTCCCCGTGATCCGCCTGCATAAGAACGCCTTTGCCGCCGCCGGTTTCGTTATCGCGGGCCTCATGGTGCTCGTCTTACTCGCGGGCATCGTGGTCTGGCAGGACAATTTGGGCAATGACGGGCCGCCGCCGCCGCTGAGCCAGGGAGTGTTCGGGGTGGCGGTCTCGCCGGACGGGCGCACCGTGGCCACGATCAGCACCAGCCTGGAGATATGGAATGCCGCAGACCTGGCCCGTCCCGAGCGGCTCGGCTACTCCAGGGGGGACACCGTCAGCGGGACAGATCCGGCGTTCACGCCGGACGGGCGCGTCCTGGCCACCGCCGGCGGCAAGACCGTGATCTTGTGGAACGTGGCCCGCCACCCGGGCCGGCCCGCCCGGATCACCGTCCTGCCAGCTGGCCCCGCCGGGGTGGGTGCGGTCGCGTTCTCCCCGGACGGGCGCACCCTGGCCAGTGGCTACGACGACGGCACGGTGGCCTTGTGGAACGCCGCCGACCCGGCCCGCGTCGCCCGCATCGCCACGCTCACCCGCCAGGCCGGCCGCATTGCCGCGCTGTCGTTCTCCCCCGGCGGGCACCTGCTGGCCAGCGCGAGCGACGGCGGCACGGTGGCCTTGTGGAACGCCGCCGACCCGGCCCGCGTCGCCCGCATCGCCACGCTCACCCGCCAGGCCGGCGGCATTGCCGCGCTGTCGTTCTCCCCGGACGGGCACCTGCTGGCAAGCGCGAGCAACAACGGCGCCGTGGCCTTGTGGAACGTTGCCGGGCCGGCTCGCCGGCCATCACCGCCACGCTCCGCCTCACCGTCCCGGCGCCGCCCGCTCGGCAGGGAGGTTTTCCTGACGTCGCGCTCGCGTTCTCCGCCGGCGGGCACGCGCTGACCACCATCGCGGGCAACAGCACCGTGACCCGATGGAACGTGACCGGCCCCGGCAGGGTCACCCGGATCACCACCATCACCGGCCACAGCATCGGCTCCGGGCCCGTCGCGTTCTCTCCCGGCGGGCGCGCCGTGGCCGGGGCGCCCGTCACCGGCGACACGGTGGCCCTGTGGACACTGCCCTGACCCATCCCGGCCGCACCAGCACCGCCGCAGCCGGATACGCAGGCCCCAGCCCCAGGCACAGCCAGCATGCCCGGCTGGACCACTTTGACTAGATGAACAGCGACGGACGTCCGGGGTCGCGTGATCGTCCGGACACCCGTCCCACAGCATCCCTGTTACGGCGAGGAGGCTCCCCTGCGGGACCCTCCTCGCCGTAACAGGGTTCGCGATCGCGGCGTCCCCGACCCACCGCCAGCATGTGGTGTCGCCGACACAAGGTGAGGCCGATCACGTTGACGGACCCGCCCCCGAGCCGCCGTTATCTCAGGTGCGTTTCCGGGTGTCTACGACCCAGCTGACGTGGCCTTTGAGCTGCGTCGTAAACGCGTTATCTGAAGTGGGTGCGGATCTTGCAGGGGTACCAGATACCTAGTCGTCGGGAATATCGGGAGTGTCTGAGACAAGTCGGGGATTAATGGGTGTTGGTTGCTGGCATTTGCGGAGGTCACAGCGTTGTACGGGCCGACTCGGCCGCTGGCCGGGGAGCCGCGGATGGGCGGGGAGCCGCGGATGGGCGGGTGCGTGCGTGGAAGAGGCCACCGTCTCACGCTTGGTAGCTGTAAGGGCGTCCACGACGACAGGAAGCGGTGGCCGTGGAGCACAGTATCTCAGGCGGGCAGGCGGGCAGGCGGGCGGTGCGGGTGATGCGGAACGCAGCGGGACGGAGGCGTTCGGGCGGTCCTGGGCCTGCTTTGAGGAGCTGATCACCACGCTCGCCGACCCGGAGGGCGGGCGGCTGACGCACGCGCAGATGGAAGAGCAGCCGAGAAGCGGTCTCCCGGCATATCTCCGGCGCCCTTGCCGAATTGAGCCGCACTAAATCAAGGCGGCGCCGCTGGCCCGGCGTCAGCGCCGGGCTCTTGCCTTAGCGGCCCGCCCGGCGCACGCCGGACCACACCCACAGGAAGCCGCTGATCAGCCATGCTCATCCAGCGCTGAAGGTCCAGGTCGGGCGTATCCCGGGCCGTCATCACCTCCAAGTCACTACTCACCGTGTGCCCGCGTCGGCGGTGGCACTTGTCAACGTATGGACGCCCGCGGCAGCGAAACCACGATCAGCAGGACGCCGCCGATCAGGAAGATAATGCCGCCGCCGAGCAGGCCGGTCGCCATCAGCCCGACCGAGCAGAGCACGAGCACCGCGCCCGCGACCGCCGCGAAGATCCGGCCGCCCGTCCATCCGCCCGCCCGCTGCGGGGATGCCCGCCGTAGGTCCGCGGACTCGGGCAGGTCCTGGGGGGCCGATCCGGGTGGCGGCAGGGTCAGCGTGCCGGGATCGTGGCCGCCCATGTCCAGTCGGAACGGCGGGTACTCGTCGGTCATCAGCCCCGCATAACCGGCCACCCGTAGCACCCACCGGTTCATGCCGAGCACGAAGTCGTAGAGCTGCTCCGGGTACCGGCCGGTCACCAGCAGCACCACCGCGGCGATCACGGCCAGGAGGCCGATCAGCCCGATGCCGCTCCAGCTCCCGGTGCCATAGCCGGCATAGAGCACGCCGCCGTGATAGTAGAGATACCACCCCCACCATGCCATGCCGCCGGTGAACAGGCCGACGATGATGTACTGCGGGATGGCCAGCAGCCACCATTTCACCAGCGCCAGCCCGCGAGACAGCCGCTGCGGGTACTCCACCTCCAGGTGTGCGGGATAAGTGGGGTCGTCGGCCAGCGTGAACGGCGGGTACCGGTCGGTGCCGAACGCGCCGATCGCGTAGTACTGCACCCGCCAGGTCCACCGCAGCACGCCGACGTTGAACTCGAAGATCGCCCGCGGGTAGCGGCCGGTGACCACGATCGCCACCATCGCCACCGCGCTGAGCACGACGAAGGCCAGCCAGAGGAAGGCCAGCACGATGTAGTGCGGGATCACCAGGACCCATTTGACCAGCCACAGCCAGCGTGACAGCGGCGCGTCCAGCGAGGCATTCACCCGGACCGGGTACGCCTGCGCAGCAGCCATCGAGATCACCTCTTGCTGCTCGACGATGCCTGCAACTTGATCCTGCGCGGGTGCCCATCCGGCCGCGGAAGAGCCAGATGTCCTGTCTGCAGCGACAAACGTCCTCGTTGTCGGACCAGGAACCGGCGCGCCTCGTCGCAGATCGACGGCTCCAGGGAAGGGGGATGAAATCGGCTCAGTAATCCCGCGGTTGAGGAGTTCCTTTCCCAGGTCGCAGCGACGAGTCGTCAATCGTGGGCTTGCCCGGCCCGGCAGAGCACCGCGGGCGATGCTACCAGGTGGGTGAGTTCCTGGATGTTCCCGCAAATCCTAGGCCGCAGCGGAACGCGCACGAGTGATTAGCCCAGCCGCCACCGCCGAAATTGCTGCCGAGCACCACCGGCCTGGCCAGCCCGAGCCCGTCACAGAGCCGCCGCAGGTCGTCGGCCCAGGTTCGCAGGTTCCAGAATTCGGCGGCGCTGTAATCGCTGCGGCCATTCCCGCGCTGGTCGTAGTAGACCACCTGAACGTGTTCAGTCAGCGGCGCCAGCCCTGCCTTCAGGTTGACGTGATCCTGTCCGGGACCGCCATGAACCGCTACCACGGTCGGGCGTTCCACCGTCGTGCCGCCCTGGGGAAGGACGCACGGCCCGGACTAGTCGAACCAGAGGGTCACGTCCCCCAGGTTGATCCGCATGAGCCTCCCTGGCGCGGGCCGGAGAAACAACCGCCTGGATGGTAGTGACTTCTGCGGGCGGATCGCTAGTGTGGTAAAGGCCCGTGTGGTTCTCCTGCCCGCCATGCTCGCCGCCGCGCGGGGATGAGCGGTTGACGCCTTCCCAGCACGATGACGGCTGTTCGGAGCAAGAGGAGTGGGCATGCGTTGGATGAACAGATCGCCGCAGCCGTCGCGCAATGCGCGACGAGCGGTGCTGGCCGGTTTAGCCGCACTGGCCAGCGGGGCCATGCTGGCCGGCTTGGCCTTGCCCGCTGCCGCAGCCCCGTCCCAGCCTTTACAGACCCTGGCGGGGCGCGACACGCTGGCACCGTATGTCGTGGAATGGTCCCTGCTGGCCGGCCAGGGTGGCAACGCCACGGCGGACCTCGGTCCAGCGGCCGCGCGGGCACCCGTCAGTGCCCGGGTGTACCTGGCCGGGCGGGACCCCGCGGGGCTGGCTGCCTACGCGGCGGCGGTGTCCTACCCGGGCAGCCGGTGGTTCCATGACTACCTGACCCCGGCCCAGGTGCGGGAACGCTTCGGCCCGACCGGCCGCCAGGTGGCCGCCGTCCAGACGTGGCTGACCGCCAGCGGACTGCAGATCACCGCAGTGACAGAGCAGGACATCGCGGTCAGCGGGACGGCGGCGGCCGCGCAGGCGGCCTTTGGCACGGTATGGCACAGCTATGAGGTGGATGGCACCACTCAGCAGGCACCTCCGCCGGCTGCCCAGCTTTCCGCCCCCGCGCGGGTCGCCCCGGCCGTGCTGACCGTGGCACCGGTCGAGACCGGCCTGCCCGGCTATCCGGCCACCGCATCGGGTCCTTCACCGGCCGCCGCATCGGGTGCTTCACCGGCCGCCGCATCGGGCACGGGGCGGGCCGCGTCCAAGCCGACAGCAGCGGCCGGGACGCCCGCAGCCATGCTGGCTGGAGCGGGGTCGCTGACAGCGGCCGCCCCAGCCGCTGCGGACACGGGATGCTCCAGTTACTACGGCCAGAATCTGGCCACCAGCCTGCCGCCCGCATATGGCCGGACCGTGCCCTACTACCTGTGTGGCTACACGCCGAGCCAGCTCCGCACGGCCTACGGGGTCACCCGCTCGCTGACAGGTAAAGGGGTTACCGTCGCCGTGGTGCACCCGTGGCGCCAGCTGACCGCGGCCCAGGATCTGGCCACCTTCGGCGCCCGGCACGGCGAGCCGCTGCGCCCGGGCCAGTTCACCCAGATCCTGCCACCCGGGCTCGACGCCTCCTGCGAGGGGACCACGATGGGCCCGTTCCAGCTGTCCAACGAGGAGACCGGTGACGTCGAGCTCGTGCATGCCATGGCGTCGGCTGCGAACATCGTCTACGTCGGCGCCAAGTGCGACGATGGCGAAGCCACGGTGCAGGATCTCGACGCGCTGACCACCATCGTCGATCGGCGCCTGGCCACCATCGTCAGCAACTCATGGGCCGCCGTGGCGAGCGACGCCCTGCTGTCCGCAGGGCTGGTGGACTCGTATGAGCAGATCTTCGAGCAGGGCGCCGCTGAAGGCATCGGCTTCTATTTCGCGGCCGGAGACGGCGGCGAGTACTCGGGCGGCGGCTCGCCTGGCGACCCGCCGACCCTGATCTACCCGCAAAGTGACCCGTGGGTGACCTCGGTGGGCGGGACCAGCCTGGCGGCCGGCCCGGCCGGCGAATACGAGTGGGAGACCGGCTGGGGCGACCGGTACGCCGAGCCAACCGCGGACGGCACCAGCTGGGCGGGCCTGCCCGGCGTCTTCGCAGGTGGCTCGGGCGGCGGGACCAGCACCCTGTTCCGCCAGCCCACTTACCAGCGCGGCGTGGTGCCAGCGGCGCTCAGCCACGCCAGCGGGAGCGCGGCCCCGATGCGGGTCGCGCCCGACATCGCCGCTGATGCCGACCCCTTCACCGGGTCACTCGTCGGCGAGACCATGAGCCCGGGCCCAGGCCAGCCCGGCCACCTACCAGGAGGGACCAGGCGGCGGCACCAGCGCCGCCTGCCCGCTGATAGCGGGCATGCAGGCGGACGCCCAGCAGCTGGCCGGAGGAGCGCCGATCGGCTTCGCCGACCCCGCGATCTATGCCCAGTACGGCACACGCGCCTACCACGACGTCACCGACCAGCCGCTCGGCCCCGGCTTCACGCCCGCCGTCGCCCTGTCGGCCGGCTTCGTCGCGACGGTGCCGATCCTGATTACCCTCGGCATGGACGAGGGGCTCGACGCCACCCCCGGCTATGACGACGTGACCGGCGTCGGCACGCCGGCCCCCGGATACTTCGCTTCCTACCGCAGGACGGGTTAACGCCGGCCGTTCCGGGCTCAGGCGTTCGCCGCTGAGGGATACGGCGGCTCCAGGTGAGTGAATGCTCCCGAGCGGGCCAGGGCCTGTTCCACCTCGCCGAAGTCCTTGCGGCCGGCCCAGTCGACATCTAGCCGGATGGGCTTGCGGCCGGGTATCCCGCACCGCATCGAGGTTCCGTACTTGCCTGGCCGGTAGGAGGCAATGCGGAGATCCGCGAGTGGCGCGGCGAAGGCTGGTCGCCGCGGCGTGCGGCGAAGCCGGGACAGCAGGCAGCAGATCGGCCGGCGGCCGGTTACCACGCTGTACATCGGCCGGCTCAGGAACTGGACGCCACGTAGCACGAGAGGCAGGCCAAGGCCGATGAGGGGACCGCTGGACAGCGGGCCCTGCGCACTTAGCCTTGGCGCCTATGCAGGTCAGCGCCGAACTTGACCCGCAAGAGGGATGCCGTCGCGTCGTGGCCGGCGTTCGCTGGCAATCACAAGGAAGGCTGATCGTCCGGGTCTGAACCGTTCACCTGCGCCCCGCCCGCTGTGCCCAGCCCGCCCGGTAGCCGTATGACCCGGACGCTCGTCATCACCGCGAAAGCCGCGCTGCCATTGACCGTGCAGCGGGCATGTAAATTCGCTGCCATGTCCCTTCCCGGGGGGAGCTGCCAGGCCCGGATGATCCGCGATCCGGCCGGGTCTGTGCCCACCCCAGCCGGTCCACCAGCCAGCCGCGCCGAGCCGGTGTCCCGGCCAGTCAGCTGCGCTCAGCAACTCGCATTGTTTGAGATCCGCCGCGACCTCACCCGATCCGGCACCGCCCGGGACGCCGGCCCGGACAACCCCTGGCTGGCCTGGGCCCTGCACGTCGCCGGCCGGCTCGCCGAAACCCGCGGCTGGACCTACCGGGTCCGCAGCGCCGTCCACCACGGCCTGACGATCGCTCTGTCCTCCTTCGCCGAGGGCGACGTGATCTGCCACTCGGAGACCTCCCCCCGCTGCGGGGACGCTTCATCGGCACCGGACGGGTCGCCGAAGTGCTCACCGAGATGGGGATCTACACCGACGACCGCCGGCCCGCCCTGGAGGACTGGCTGGAGCGCAAGCTGGCCGCGCTGCCTTCGGGCATCCGCCGCGATGTGACGGCCTGGGCACGCGACCTGCGCGATGGCACCGCCCGCTCCCGCGCCCGCAGCCCGCGCACCGTGAACCACTACGTCGCCAGCGCCCTGCCCGCCCTGGCCGCCTGGTCCGGACGCCATGACCAGCTGCGCCAGGTCACCCGCGGCGACGTCGCCGGCGCTGTCAGCCCCCAGCGCGGAAAACAGCGCAACGACACCATCAGGCACTGCGCTCAAGGGAGACCCAGGCAGACATCGACGCCGCCGTCGCCGCCGTGACCACCCCGGCCGGGCGCCTGGTCCTCGGCCTGGCCGCCATCCACGCCGCCCGCAAGAAAGCCATCCGCGAGATCGTCCTCGACGACATCGACCTGGGCAACCGGCGGCTGACCATCGCCGGGCGCAGCCGCCCCCTGGACGACCTCACCCGTCGGCTCCTGCTCACCTGGCTGGCCGGACGCCGGCAACGCTGGCCGGCCACCGCCAACCCGCACCTGATCATCAACAAGCAGACCGCCCTGGAGAAGGGCCCGGTCAGCGGCGTCTGGATCAATCGTGAACTCCGCGGCCAGGCGGCCACCCTAGAACGCCTGCGCGTGGACCGCCAGCTCCACGAAGCCCGCACCACCGGCGCCGGCCCGCTTCACCTCGCCGCGGTGTTCGGCATCCACGAGACAACCGCGATGCGCTACGCCCTGTCAGCGCGCCAGCTGCTGGAAACCACCGCCGAGCGCCAGGACCCCGCCGGTTCCCCGCGAACCCAAGGGCCAGATCCATCCATGCAGCGTGAAGGCCTCTGAGTTCCTGCTGAACATCCTTCAGTTCGCGTGAACTCCCGGAAGAGCACGTGCTGGAATATTGCTGGAAAGCGGCCTGGAGTTTCTTCGAGCCCGGCGACCCCGACGCCGAGACCTGGGTCGCCGCCCAGGTCGCCGTCGGCATCCGCCGCCGCGCCACCCACCTACGGCTACTCGGCCAAAGAACGCGAAGGCGCCGACGCCGCGTTGGCTCCGCCTTCGCCGCCGAGGCTGACGCGCCTCCGCGTGATACCCGCCGCTGTCAGGGCCTTGGTCATTTCACGCAGATCAGCGTCTGCTGGCCTGCCGCAACGAGCGACCTCTGCCTGCGCTGGACGCCGAACACTTCCAGTTGGCACACAGTCAGCGTTCGTCCAGATTTCAGGACCGTTCCCACGGCCTCGATGTGATCGCCTGCGGCAGGCGCCAGGAAATTGATCTTATACTCCACCGTGAGCACCGATGTGTTATCGGGGAACAACGTGAACGCCGCATAGCCGCCCGCGCTGTCTGCGATGGCGCTGGTGGCTCCTGCGTGGAAGTAGCCGTGCTGCTGGGTCACCTCGGCCGGCTGGGAAGCGCGATGTGCACGCGTCCTGGTGCAATGTGCGCTATGCGTGCACCGAGATGGCGCATCAATCCCTGGCGTTCAAAACTGGCCCTGATGCGCGCCTGTACCTCGGGGCTCGCCTGTTCCCGTTGGGTCTGGTCTTCCATGGCTCTCCTTGAGCGGATATCGCGGCCGGTCTTGTGGGCCCGAGAGCAGTGATGTGGCCTTGTTCTCCAAGGGGATCGAACGTGCGGGACTGTCATCCGGCCGGGCGTTCCACGAGGAGGAACCCGCCGATGGCGATCATCATGGCGCCGGTGGCGCGGGTGTGGCGCGGGTGACTGCGCGAAAGCCATCCGAGCGGCGACATGGTGAGCATTCGTCCCGGCCGGGCGTCTTCCGATGGGCGTCACGGCGGCTCCGCAGCTTCGGCCCTTGCCGGCGCCGCTGGCGGCCACGCGCGGGGAAACGGCACACTCAGCGAACCCCCCGCGACGGGCGTGTGCTCGGCGGCCGCGTGCAGCCGCCCGCATCGAAGGATGATGGCGCCGCTGCGCAGCATCGTGTCGACCAGCTCGGCGGCGAGTACCTCGGGCGTCCTGCTCAACAGCCGCGCCGCGTCCGCCAGCCACGCCCGCGCGTGCAGGTAAGGCTCAACCTCGTCAGCGGAAATCCCGTCACGGATCATCAGGGCGAACGCGAAGATCCGCCGCGCGCCGTACCACACCGCCCCGGCCGGGTCGTCGACGAGGCGCTGGGCGCGGCGCAGTGCGGTGGCGAACGCCGCACCGGGATCGGCAGGGATCGGCCCGTGCGAGGGCAGCAGCACACGCGGGGCGAGGCCGGCCAGCCGGTACAGGGAGGCGAGTGCGGTGGTGGCCGCGCCGGGCCCGTCGAGCGCGGCGTTCACCCAGCCGACGTCGTAGTCTGACAGCGCGTCCCCGGCCACCAGCAGCCGCTCCTCCGGCTGCCACAGCGACAGGTGGCCGGGAGTGTGCCCGGGCGTGCGGACGACCTGCCAGTCGGCGTCGCCGAGCCGGAGGACCTGCCCGTCGTCGAGCGGCTCGTCGACGGTGTACGGGCTGACCGGCTGGTCGAGGTACTCCGCTTGGCAGCAGCCCGGGTCTCGCCGGGCAACGGCCTGAGCGTCCGGGGCGCTGGCCGCGATACCAGCGCCCGTCGCCTGCAGCAGCGCATTCCCCCCGACGTGGTCCGAGTGCCAGTGGGTGTTCACGACCAGCGCGACGTGCCTGGTGTGCCCGCGTATCCATGCGGCCGTCTCGTCCGCGTGGCCGGTGAACCCGCTGTCAACGAGGGCGGGCTGGCGCCCGCGCAGCAGGAGCAGGTTGGCGTCGGGAAACGGCCTGCGCAGCCAGGTCACCCAGGCCGGCAGCCGCCCGGCGTCGCGAACCATCAGCAACCTCCCTCCGCGGCCGCCGAGCCGATGGGCCGGGCTCTTCGCGCCCGGCAGCGCTGCGGCTCAGCGCAGCACCGTGCCTCCGCATTGGCCGCTGCGCGGCTCACCACCGCGCCGGGCGGCCTTTGAGCTGCTGCCAGTAGCGCCGGTGCGCGTGCCGGGCCTGGTCGCTCGTCATGCCGTCGGGAAGCTCGCCATCGAGCGGGTCGGCGAGCTCGGCGATGTCGCGCAGGACGGCGGCCTGGCAGGCACGCTTGGTGAACGCGTACTGCCCGAGGCAGTCCTCGGGTGTCCGCTCGGCGACCGCGACGGCCCGGTCCAGCAGCTCCCCGGCCGGCACCAGCTCGTGCACCATGCCCAGCGCGTGCGCCTGCGCCGGGGTGAAGACCTCCCCGAGCAGGCACGTCCGGGCCGCAACCGGCTCGCCCCAGGCGTAGGCGAGCATGCGGACGTACACCGCGGGCATCGGGATTCCGATCGGCACCTCGTTGAGCCCGAACCGCGCCCCGTCGGCGACGGCGACCCGGTGGTCACACACGGCGGCGGTGATGAGGCCGCCAGCGAAGGCGTGCCCGTTTACCGCGGCCACCGCCGGGCGCGGGTAGGTGAACAGCCGCATGTTCGTCGCCCGGTAGTCGCGGAACCACGACGCCACGGCCGCCGGGTCGCCGGCGAAGAGCGGGAAATGCTCGCCGAGGTCGAGGCCGGCGGAGAACCGCGTGCCGGTGCCGGTCAGCACGACGGGGGACTCCGCGTGGTCGCGCTCGAGCCGGTCGAACGCCTCGTGCAGGTCGGCGAAGAAGGCACGGTTCTGCGCGTTGACCGGGTTGGTCGTCATCGTCACAACGGCGACGCGACCCCGCCGCTCGATCGTCCAGCTCATGCTCGTTCCTCCTCGTTCCCCGGTTCGGGCTGGTGCGAGAGCACCGACGGTCGGCCGCCCCGGCCGGGCCGGAGCCTGCGCACGATGCCCGCGAGCCGCTCGCGGATCCCCTCATCGTCCACCTGCTCCATGATCGACTCCAGGTCGCGGCGCACCGCGCGGACGGCGTGCTCCGCGGGCCCGCTACCGGAGCGGCCCGCGGCACCGGGATCCGGCGCGACGGCGGGACCAGCAGGTGCTCGGCGGAGCGGGCGATGTCCACCGCCGCCCACTGCGCCCGGTCGCCCCCGATCGTCTCGCCCAGCAGCAGCGGCAGCTCGCACGGGCCGGAGCTGTAGCTGGATGTAGCTGATGTCGTCACGGCACCGCCGTGAGTTCAGCTACCAGTGCGCGAGGCGCGCGCGGTCTGGCTGCCCGGGCGAGGACGAGCAGGCTGGCCGCGGCGTCGGTCGCCCCGAGAACGATCAGCCGCGGGTCGGGCTCGTAGATGCCTAAGACGCCCCAGCAGAGCAGTTCGCCGAAGATGAGCAGCCACGTGCCCTTGGAGATGCCTGCGGTGTGATCGGCTCGGTACGCCGTCCAGACCGAGGGCGTGACCTGTAGCAGGAAGGCGACGGTCAGCGCCGTGCCCAGACCCGCGCGGCCGAACAGGCTGGCAGCGGTGATGAGCAGTGCGGTCCACACCAACGCGAGCGCCGCCGGGCGGCGCGGAGATCGAGCCCCACGGCGGGCGAGCATCACGGCCAGCGTGCCGGCGAGCACCGTGGCCGGGATGGCGGGCACAAGCGCAGTCCAAAACCCCGACAGCGCGAAGTCGCCGGCCCAGCCGGCGTTGTTGATGCTCGTCAGCGCTGCCCACGTATGAACGGGTGGTCCAAATCCGTTTGACAGACTTCCGCTCATCGGCGGGCGGAAGCGGAAGCGGGCTGCCGATGCACGAGCAAGGCGTGCCCGCCAGGCGCGCCCCTGACCGCACTCAGCCCGCTTTCGCGAGCCGTCCATATCGGCGGCTATGTAGCCTGACTCGACACCGGGACTGTCACGAAGCGTGACCATGTGAACCGGCCCGCCGCGACGGCGACCCCGCGGTCAACCGGATACCCGGGATTGCAGCCGCGCTCTTCGCGCATGAGCGGACGGTTGGTTGTATCTGCAGCCGGGCTGCTAGCGTCATGTCATGACGAGGTCGCTTCCCGGCAGTGCAAGGCCGTGCTTGAATCCGCGGCTTTGGCTCACCTTGTGACCCTGAATCCGGACGGCAGTCCCCAGGTCACCGTGGTATGGGCCGGTCTTGATGGCGACGAGATCGTGGCCGCCCATCTTCCCGAGCACCGCAAGGTGCGCAATATCCGCAACGATGGCCGGGTCGCTCTCTCGATCGAAACCACGAAACGCAACGCCATGGGCCTAAACGAATACCTGGTCGTATATGGCACGGCCCGCATTACCGAGGGAGGAGCTGCCGAACTCCTTCAGCAACTTGCGCATACCTATCTGGGCCCCGATGTCCGTTTCCCGCCAATGGATAACCCGCCACCCGGATACATCACCCACATCAGGGTGGACCGGGTTACGGGCGTGGGCCCGTGGGCCGTGCAGCACTGACGGGGGGCCTGCGCGCCGTGCCGCAAATGGGGGAGAGGCCTCGGAGGGTACAGTGGGAAAGTACCGCAACATGCGCGGACGGTTGCGGACGTTCTGGCCCCGGCCTGGTCGACGAGGCGGTTGAACCGGCGTGTCACCGTGTCGGGGTGGAGCTGGCGGCCATCCTCGAAGCACATCAACTTGCCGTGGCTTGGGAAGGCGGCACCGAAAGCGTCACGATCGTTGTCGATCATCTTGACGTACTGGCGCAGCGCGGCGATGGTGAACGGGTCCAGGGAGATAGTGCGGCAGCTGCTCTCGGTCCTGCCGTCGGAGTCGGTAGCGCGGCCGCCGACGACCACCCGCGTGCTGTCCACTGTGAGCGTTCCTCGTTCGAGATCAAGCATGTCGCGCTCAACGCCCGCGAGCTCGGGGCGCGTGCCCGTAGCCCGCGCCGCGTAGATGCTAGTCCGGCATGCTTTTGCCATCTCTGAGGGCTTGGGCCCGAGACCGCCGGGTCCAGGCGGACCCGGCGGATCAGCAGCCGGGTGTTCGCCGGCCACCAGTCCGGGCAGTACCCGGCCACCCCGACCTGCGCGCCGTCCATCTCGATCGCGTCGTTCCAGTCGTCGTCCGCGAGGCCGGCCAGCAGCCGCCACAGCGGCGCGATCCGCTTGGCGCCGATCGCGAACGCGATCTTCTCCTCGTGGGCGGCGCGGGCGAGCTGCCCGGCGTCGGCGCGCAGCGCCACCCGCCCGAAGCCCGCGCCCGCTGCGGCAGCCCAGCCAGCGCGCGGTGCAGCAGATCCACCGCGGTCGCGTGCGGGTCATCGGTCCCGTCGCCCAGGTCGGCGGCCACCACGATCTCGGTCTCGGCCCAGGTGGCCACGTGCGGGCGGCCCACCCGCTGGCCCTGGTGGTTATAGGCCACGCCGCGCTTCTTGCGGCCGTACACCTCCACGTCCATGGTGTCCAGGCCGGTCGTGACCGGCCCCCGGCCAGCGCCGCCGCCCGTGGCGCGGGCAGCAGGGCCAGCATCCGCCCGGTGTCACCGCCGCCAGACCGCCCTCCACTGCCCGCGCCTGGTCGTGCTCTTGTTCCCGCCTACTGATTCCACGTGCGTCCAAGCTTGTCCAGGGCCGTTGTTAGCACTGGCGTTGGCAAGATCGTTTCGCCGACCGTCCGCTTTTCAGGCCGGGCAGTTCGCCGAAGATGAGCAGCCACGTGCCCCTGGAGATGCCTGTGGTGTGATCGGCGCGGTTCATGGGAGATACGCTCGGCGCGGTCGCGGCGCTGTTGCCCGGCATGCGCATCGAGGCGGTCGAGACGCTCCGCCGGTCGGAGCGGTCCGAGGTGCTGCGGGTGCGCGCCGCCGGGCCGGGCTGGTCCGGGCCGCAGATGCTGATCGTGAAAGTGTTCCCGGACGCCGCCGAGGGGTGGGTCCGCGAGAGCGCGGCGCTCGCGGTCGCCCCGGCCAGGGCGCCGATGCCGCGCCTGGTCGCGGCCGGCGCGTCTCCGGCGGTGGTGGTGATGACCGATGCCGGGACCGGGCCGAGCGCCGCCGATGCGCTCCTCGGTAACGACGCGCGCAGGCAAGGACGGCGGTCGGGCGGCTGGCCGCGGCTCTCGGCACGCTTCATCTGAGCACCCGGGGCGCGGGAACGGCACTTTGATGGGCCGCTGGCGGCGGCAGAAGCGCCCCCGGATCAGTCTGGATCAGGAGTGGTCGCAGAGCCTTCTGGCAGGGACTGGGCCAGGGCGTGGATGGCGCGTTCGAGTTCGGGCAGGTCGTCGTCGACGGTCGCCTGCAAGATCGCGTGGGCGGTGTCGAAGTAGCGGTGGGCCAGGTGGTCCCGCAGGCAGGCGATCTGCCGCCAGGGGATGGAAGGCTGAGTGTCGAGCAGCTCGGCCGGCAGCGCCTTGGACTGCTTCGCCAATTTCAAGCAGCCGGATACGGACCGCGTCGAATATCAGGCCGTCTGAAAGCCCACCCCGCCGCATGTGCGATCGGATCGCGTCGATCGTGGCCTGGATGTCTGCCAGCCGCTGGCGTTCCCGGTAGCTCACAGCGCCACCAGCTCATTCTCGACGCGTTCCCGCACACCGGGCTTAAGGTCCTGGGCAGGGACCAGGTCCACCCGCGTGCCGAGGATGGCTTCCAACTCGGCCTGCACACGCGCCAGCCCGAACAGGCTTAGGCCGGGTGGCAGGTCAACGAGGAGATCCACATCGCTGTCTGGCCGGTCCTGGCCGCGGGCAACGCTCCCGAAGACCCGCAGGTTCCTGACACCATGGGCGGCCGCTGCCGCGACCATGTCGTTCCGGCGGCGCCGAACCCGGCGTCCGACCGGTCCCGATAGCCTGCCCATTCGCCGCGGCTGCCGCCGCAGGCTGATGATCATCTCGCTGCCGGTAGCATCGACCAGCGCAGCAAGGGTTGGGAGGGCAGGCTGCCGCCGCCCGGACTCATAGGCGCTGATCACGCTCTGCGTGACGCCAGCCCGGGCGGCCAGATCCTGTTGCGACATACCAGCGTCCTTACGCGCCTGGCGGAGCAACGCCCCGGCTGTGACCACTTCGGAAACCACGGCCTCAGTATAGCGGATCGTCAATATCTTACTAGCGGGAGTGGGCTTGCTCGCTCGGCACCGAGAATGAGGATTCAAGTGGGCCATACGGCGCGGTCAGGACCGAGTTTGCAGCGATCAGCGAAAGCGCCAATAAGCCTTGCTCCGGCGGGAACGGAAACGGCGCCGCATCAATCTTCGAGCGCATATGAACCAGCACAGCTTCATTCGCATCGAGGGGGTCAGGGTTCATGTAAGGAACTCCGGTGCTTGATCAGCTCGGGGTTCCAGGGTTGCATGAGCATCCCCGGCTGGTCCGGTAGGTGGCGACGCGTTGGGTTCTGAGGGCGGTGGTTGCCGCGCCTGGTGGATTTGATTGCCGCTGCCGGCCTGGTCACGGATGACCCGTATGAGGGAAGTGGGCCAGCCCGGCAGGGTCTGGCCCGGTTGCAGCACATGAGTGGGAGCTGTTGGCTGGCTCTTGCGCCTTGGGACCGTGGCTGATTGGGGGTTGCTGCCTGCTGTGCCGCCGGGGTGAATCCGTCCGGACGACGTAGGAGAGGTGATGTTGAGGCAGCAAGGGGAGGACCGGCCGCCGTCCCGGCGGCTGGTGGGATCGATTTGGGGATCGCGTCGCGGCATTCGGCGCGGGTGCTGGAGGCCGATGGCCGGCAGGTGTGCCGGTCCTCGTGTGTGCCCACGGTGGCGTCGCTGTCGGCGGTGGAACAGGCGGCGCTGGCGGGCGCGCCGGACGGCATCCGGCTGGCCGTGGTGTTGAGCCCGCCGGGTCGGCGTGGCTGCCGATCGCGGTGTTCTTCGCCCGCCGGGGCCACGCCGTGTACCGGGTGTCTTCGGCCAAGGCGGCCGATTTACGCCGGTTCTTGCGCCGGCACGCGAAGGCCGGACGGGGCCGGCGCGGAGACGCTGGCGCGGCTGCCGCTGGCCGGCCCGCGTGGCCTGCAGCCCCTCGAGCTGCCCGGGGCGCAGGCGGCAGGGCTGGACCGGCGGGTACGGGCGTGTGACCCGCTGACCAAGGACGCCGCCACGCACAAGGTGCGGATCAAGGACCTGGTCCGGCAGCTGCTGCCGATGACCCCGCTGGCCGGTGACCTGGGCACCGCAGACCTGGCGGTGCTGGAACGCTACGCCGGCCCCGACAAACTCGCCGCCGCCGGCGAAACCGGATTGGCGCGCCTGATCGCGACGGCATCCAGCCAGCAGCAAGGCCACGCGAGGGCACGGGAGTGGCTTGCCGTCGCGACAGCGGCCCGGGACGTGTACGGGGATCACCCGGCGGTGACATTCGGGGAACTGGCCGCGGAGGTGGCGACCGGGGTGCGGCTGCTCAAAGATGTCCAGGCCGGGCTGGCTTCGCATGCCACGGCCCGCGAGAAGCGGTATAAGAAGGTGGATCCGCGCCAGCTCGCCCGGTCGCTGCCCGGGTTCGCGCAGATCAGCGCTCCGGTCCTGGTCGCGGCCATGGGCCGCCCGGGGCGGTTCCCGGACGGGGCGCGGTTCAAGTCGTTCAGGGCTCGCGCCGCGGGCCTGCCAGACCGGCGAAACCGACCGCAAAGGCCAGCCGATGAGCAAGGCCGGCCCGTCGCTGCTGCGCGCCACCTTCGTCCGGGCCGCTGACGCCGCCCGCAAGCAAGACCCGCAGCTGGCCCGGATCTGCTACCTGCAGATGACCGAACGCGGCGCCACCCACCTTAAAGCCTGCTGCGTCGTCGCCGGTCACCTCGCCGAACGCACCTGGCTGGTGATGAACCGCGGCACACCGTACGTGATCCGCGGCAACAACGGCACCCCGGTCACCACGGAACAAGCTAAGCAGATCATCGCGGAGAAATGGACCGTGCCGGAGGAGGTCCGCAAACGCCGCCGCAACCGCACCGCAACGGGGAAGGCCCCTCAGGTGGCCACAACCGGGCCGGGCAAGCGAGGCGACCTTCCCCGCCCCCGGTCGTCGCGACACCGCCCGCAGGCCGCCAGCCCCCGCACCTAACCGTGACCTCACCCGCCGCCCGGCGGTAGACCGCCCGGCGCCCGGCCAGCCGTGCGCGTCACGCGCAACGGCCATGTCAGCGTGCCCGCATACCAGCAGAAAGGATCACCACCATGACCGGCCCCGACCTCATCCTGAATCCCGACCAGGCCGGCGACCTGCGCGAACTCCTTAACCTCAGCGCCGTTCTGCACCACTGGCTGCAGTCCGCTAGCGACCGGATCCCCGGCGACCTCGCCAGCTTCGCCTACCTCGCCACCTTCCACCCGCGCAGCTACGCGCACTGGCTTTCGGAAGACCTCGTCAGCCTCTCCGGCCGACTCCAAACAGCCACAAATTCCTCTCGCTGCGCTCTTGACACCTCAGCCTCCATAGGGAAACAGGTCGGGAACCTCCATGCGCGAGAACCGGGAGATCCCACGTCTTGCCCGGCCGGGTGATCGCCGGTCGTGCCGCTCGGGGAACGCTGAGGCGGTAATCCCGGGATGCATGAGCGTGGGAAGTCGGACGGTCCCGTCGGCTAGTACCTGCGATCCCGCCGAACAAGGCTGCGGCTGCGGAGGTGGGGGAGGAAAGGGGACCAACCAAGGGGAACACGGAAGCAAAACACGCCCCGGACACAGTGCCGGGCCTGGTGTGTCAAACGCGCTGGATCGTGTGCGGCAGGTGGCAGCACGAGACAGGAAGGCACGGTTCACGGCGGGGTCTAGCCGAAGGTGAACGCGTAGGCCTCAGCGCCGGGATCGAGGAAGGTGACCTCAAAGGTGTGGTCGGTGATGGGGCCGGGCTGCCGGATGAGCTGGTAGAGCCGCGGCTGGGTGACCGTGCCGTTGCCCTGGCCGTCCACGTCGATTCCGTGCGCGGTGCCGGGCGGTTGTCCGTCGAGGAGCACGCGGAACCGTAGGGAAGTTCCTGGTGCGGCTGGGCCCATGACGAGGTGGAGGTCGCGGGCGTGGAACCGGCAGGTGATGCGCCCATTGGCCGTGTTCAGCGTGGTGGCCTGTTCTTCCATCGTCCAGTCCCCGGACAGGGCCCAGTGGTTGAGCCTCAGCTCCGCCGGGGTGGCATAGACGTGGGGTTTGCCCGGCACAGCGCCGCCGGGGGATGCGAGGTTCCCGGTGCGCTCATAGCCGGTGTAGTTTTCCGGTGATCTGAGTGCGCCGGGATAAACCGGCATGGAGGAGGAGATGAAAGAGCTCTACGTCGAAGGGCTAGCGACCCGCGGCGGCCCCGAGTCATGCGTGGCGTCCCGCAAGGGGCGTGGCGAAGCGTTGACAGGGGTACGTGCAGGCCGGGTTATTGAGCCGCGAAATCCCACTTCGGGGTGCCCACGTCGTTCAGATGACGGAAGGCAACATTCCTGGTCGCGTTATCGCGAGTGGCCAGGGGACCCCGCGCGGTCCGAGATCCATGGCATGTACGGAACCTCCATGCGCGAGAACCGGGAGAGCCCGTGACCGCCCGTCCGCGCTGGTCTGCGGGCGGGCCGCCCGGGGAACGCCAAGGCGGCAATCCCGGGATGAACGGTCACGGGCAGTCGGATCGCTTCGTAGTACCTGCGAACCCGCTGAACAAGGCTGCGGCTGCGGAGGCGGGGGAGGAAAGGAAGCGAACCGTGGGGAACACGGACAGTGAAACATGCTCCGGACGCAGTGCCGGGGAAAGCATGTCAAGTGACCTGGACCGTGTGCGGCAAGTAGCAGTGAAGGACAAGAACGCGCGGTTCACCGCGCTGCTGCACCATGTCAGTGTGCCACGGCTGATGATGGCGTTTGAGGACCTGAATCCCAGGGCGGCGCCGGGCGTAGACGGGGTGACCTGGCAGGAGTACGAGCGGGACCTGGTGGCTAACCTCCGGGACCTGCACGGGCGGGTGCAGTCAGGGCGCTACCGGGCGAGTCCGTCCAGGCGCGTGTACATCCCGAAGGCAGACGGGCGGCTGCGGCCGCTCGGCATCGCATCGCTGGAAGACAAGATCGTCCAGCGGGCGGTCACCGGGGTGCTGAACGCCGTGTACGAGGCGGATTTCCTGGGGTTCTCCTACGGGTTCCGGCCAGGGCGCAGCCCGCATGATGCGCTGGACGCGCTGACGGCCGGGATCTACCGGAAGAAGGTGAGCTGGGTGCTGGACGCGGATATCCGCGACTTCTTCGGCAGTCTTGACCGGGACTGGCTGACGAGGTTCCTCCGGCACCGGATCGCGGATGAAAGGGTCCTGCGGCTGATCAGCAAGTGGCTGGCCGCAGGAGTCGTCGAAGACGGGAAGCTGTCGAAAACTGAGCAGGGATCACCGCAGGGAGCATCGCTATCGCCGCTGCTCGCCAACGTGTACCTGCATTACGTCCTGGACCTGTGGGCTGACTGGTGGCGGAAGCGGCATGCGCGCGGTGACGTGATCATCGTGCGTTTCGCCGATGATTTCGTCGTCGGGTTCCAGTACCGGGACGACGCTGAGGAGTTCCAGGCGGCGCTGCGCGAGCGGTTCGCGGAGTTCAGCCTGGAGCTGCACCCGGAGAAGACCCGGCTGATCGAGTTCGGGCGGTACGCCGTCCCGAGGAGAAAGGCCCGGGGCGAGGGGAAGCCGGAGACGTTCTCGTTCCTGGGGTTCACGCACATCTGTGCGGTCTCCAGGCGGGGACGGTTCTGGGTACGGCGGGTCACCGACAGGAAACGGCTGCGGGCAAAGCTGAAGCAGGTGAAAACCGAGATCATGCGACGCCGGCACTTTCCCGTCCCCGCACAGGGACGATGGCTTGCCAGCGTGGTCACCGGGCACCAGAACTATTACGCGGTGCACGGCAATTACGAGGCGGTGAGTTTCTTCAGGTACGAGGTAACCCGGCACTGGCACCACGCGCTCAAGCGCCGCAGCCAGAAGAACCGGCTCCCCTGGGACAGGATGAACCGCCTGGCGAAACGCTGGCTGCCCAGAACCCGCATCACGCATCCGTACCCCGAGCAGCGCTTCGCCGCGAGCCACCCATGGTAGGAGCCCAGTGCGGTAATTCCGCTCGCTGGGATCTGCGCGGGGGGCCGCCCGCAAGGGCGGTCCCTACCGCGACGTGCGCCGGGATAAACCGGCATGGAGGAGGAGATGAAAGAGCTCTACGTCGAAGGGCTAGCGACCCGCGGCGGCCCCGAGTCATGCGTGGCGTCCCGCAAGGGGCGTGGCGAAGCGTTGACAGGGGTACGTGCAGGCCGGGTTATTGAGCCGCGAAATCCCACTTCGGGGTGCCCACGTCGTTCAGATGACGGAAGGCAACATTCCTGGTCGCGTTATCGCGAGTGGCCAGGGGACCCCGCGCGGTCCGAGATCCATGGCATGTACGGAACCTCCATGCGCGAGAACCGGGAGAGCCCGTGACCGCCCGTCCGCGCTGGTCTGCGGGCGGGCCGCCCGGGGAACGCCAAGGCGGCAATCCCGGGATGAACGGTCACGGGCAGTCGGATCGCTTCGTAGTACCTGCGAACCCGCTGAACAAGGCTGCGGCTGCGGAGGCGGGGGAGGAAAGGAAGCGAACCGTGGGGAACACGGACAGTGAAACATGCTCCGGACGCAGTGCCGGGGAAAGCATGTCAAGTGACCTGGACCGTGTGCGGCAAGTAGCAGTGAAGGACAAGAACGCGCGGTTCACCGCGCTGCTGCACCATGTCAGTGTGCCACGGCTGATGATGGCGTTTGAGGACCTGAATCCCAGGGCGGCGCCGGGCGTAGACGGGGTGACCTGGCAGGAGTACGAGCGGGACCTGGTGGCTAACCTCCGGGACCTGCACGGGCGGGTGCAGTCAGGGCGCTACCGGGCGAGTCCGTCCAGGCGCGTGTACATCCCGAAGGCAGACGGGCGGCTGCGGCCGCTCGGCATCGCATCGCTGGAAGACAAGATCGTCCAGCGGGCGGTCACCGGGGTGCTGAACGCCGTGTACGAGGCGGATTTCCTGGGGTTCTCCTACGGGTTCCGGCCAGGGCGCAGCCCGCATGATGCGCTGGACGCGCTGACGGCCGGGATCTACCGGAAGAAGGTGAGCTGGGTGCTGGACGCGGATATCCGCGACTTCTTCGGCAGTCTTGACCGGGACTGGCTGACGAGGTTCCTCCGGCACCGGATCGCGGATGAAAGGGTCCTGCGGCTGATCAGCAAGTGGCTGGCCGCAGGAGTCGTCGAAGACGGGAAGCTGTCGAAAACTGAGCAGGGATCACCGCAGGGAGCATCGCTATCGCCGCTGCTCGCCAACGTGTACCTGCATTACGTCCTGGACCTGTGGGCTGACTGGTGGCGGAAGCGGCATGCGCGCGGTGACGTGATCATCGTGCGTTTCGCCGATGATTTCGTCGTCGGGTTCCAGTACCGGGACGACGCTGAGGAGTTCCAGGCGGCGCTGCGCGAGCGGTTCGCGGAGTTCAGCCTGGAGCTGCACCCGGAGAAGACCCGGCTGATCGAGTTCGGGCGGTACGCCGTCCCGAGGAGAAAGGCCCGGGGCGAGGGGAAGCCGGAGACGTTCTCGTTCCTGGGGTTCACGCACATCTGTGCGGTCTCCAGGCGGGGACGGTTCTGGGTACGGCGGGTCACCGACAGGAAACGGCTGCGGGCAAAGCTGAAGCAGGTGAAAACCGAGATCATGCGACGCCGGCACTTTCCCGTCCCCGCACAGGGACGATGGCTTGCCAGCGTGGTCACCGGGCACCAGAACTATTACGCGGTGCACGGCAATTACGAGGCGGTGAGTTTCTTCAGGTACGAGGTAACCCGGCACTGGCACCACGCGCTCAAGCGCCGCAGCCAGAAGAACCGGCTCCCCTGGGACAGGATGAACCGCCTGGCGAAACGCTGGCTGCCCAGAACCCGCATCACGCATCCGTACCCCGAGCAGCGCTTCGCCGCGAGCCACCCATGGTAGGAGCCCAGTGCGGTAATTCCGCTCGCTGGGATCTGCGCGGGGGGCCGCCCGCAAGGGCGGTCCCTACCGCGACGGGTCTCCCAGTAGGCCGGAGATTCCACGCCGCGCGCGTCGACCGAGACCAGGTCATCACCTGCCCCGGCGGATCCAGCGTCAGCCAGGAGTTGCTGGATGATCATTTCCGACTGCTGGTATTCGCCTTCGCCGTAGTGGTGATGCCGGATACGCCCCTGCGCGTCGGCGAAGTAGAGGGCGGGCCAGTAATGGTTGTCGAAGGCAAGCCACACCGCATAGTTGTTATCGGTTGCGACCGGGTAATCGATCCTCATCTCGTGGACGGCCTGCCGGACGTTATCGGCATTGTGCTCGAACGGGAACTCGGGTGTGTGGACGCCGATCACCACCAGGCCCTGGCCCGAGTATTTCCCGGCCCAGGCTCGGACGTAGGGGAGCTGGCGTAGCCAGTTGATGCAGGTATAGGTCCAGAAGCCGACCAGGACGACTTTCCCGCGCAGGCCCGCTGGTGTCAGCGGCGGCGAGTTGAGCCAGCCTGTCGCGCCGCCCAAAGAAGGCAGCTCGCCTTCGACGGGCAGCCGGAGCGAGGCCGTGTGCAGCCCAGCGGGCACGGGCCAGTGTGCTGTCATGACAATGCTCTCCCTGTGGCTGGATGTCCCGGCCAAGGCCCTGGCCAAGGCCCCGGCTGGTGCCGTCGCGTGTACGGGCGGCGCGCCGGTGGTGCGCGCCGCCCCCGGCTGTGTCTGGTTAGCGCAGTGACCGGAACGCCGCGCGGACCTCGGCGGTGAACAGCGTCGGCTCCTGCCAGGCGGCAAAGTGGCAGCCCCGGTCGACCTCGTTGAAGTAGATGAGCTTGGGGTAGGCCCGCTCGGCCCAGCTGCGCGGGGCCCGGTAGATCTCCTTGGGGAAGACAGTGACGGCGGCCGGGATGGCCACGTTCTTGGCGCCGAAGAAGTCGAACGTGTTCTCCCAGTACAGCCGGGCCGAGGAAATCCCTGTGTTCGTCAGCCAGTAGAACGTGACGTTGTCGAGGACTTCGTCCCGGGTCAGGTTGCCGACGGGGTGCCCCGCGAAGGCGTCCGCGATGTCCTGGTAGCTGGCCGCGTCGTGGTTGATCATCCAGGCGGCCAGGCCGACGGGTGAGTCCGCGATCCCGTAGAGCGTCTGCGGCTGCGTAATCATTTCTATCCCGTAGCCGATGCCCTTCGTGTAGAAGAAGTTCAGCTGCTCGTACGTGCGGCTTTCGTCGGCGGACAGACCGGATGGCGGCGGGCCGCCGGCCCCTAGTACGTTGCGCGCTAGCGCCGTTGAGACATCGGCTGGAATAACGCCGGCCATGTTGGTGTGCATGCCGAGCAGTTCCGGGGGTGCCTGGGTGGCCATCACGTCGGTGATGATCGCGCCCCAGTCGCCGCCTTGCGCCACGAACCGGGTGTAGCCCAGGCGCTTCATCAGCTCGGTCCAGGCCCGGGCGATGCGGTCCGGGCCCCAGCCGGTCTCCCGCGGCTTGGCGGAGTACCCGTAGCCCGGCATCGACGGGATCACCACGTCGAAGGCGTCCGATGCGCTCGCGCCGTGGGCGGTGGGATTGGTGAGCGGGTCGATGATCGCCAGCAGCTCGATGACCGAGCCGGGCCACCCGTGCGTGATGATGACCGGCAGCGCGTTCTCATGCTCGGAGCGGACGTGGATGAAGTGGATGTCCAGCCCGTCGATCTCGGTCATGAAGTGCGGCAGGGCGCTCAGTTTCGCCTCGCACCTGCGCCAGTCGTATTCCGTCGCCCAGTAGCGCGCGAGTTCCTGGATCACCGCCAGCTGCACGCCCTGCGAATGATCCCCGACGACTTCCTGGTCGGGCCAGCGCGTGGCCCTGATGCGCGCACGCAGCGCCTCGATTTCCGCCTCGGGGGTGACCGGGATCGTGAACGGCCGGATCGCTGTGGTGCCCGCTGAGTTTTCGGTCGGGACAGACATGCGGGTCTCCTTGGTTTGGTTTGGCTGGTGGTCGATGTAGAGCTGGCCGTTCTAGACGGAGCCGCGGCCTTCCGGGGTGGGCAAGCGGGCCGCAGACGAGCTCATGAGGATCCCCTTTCACAGGACTTGACGGACGTTCGTGCAGGAAGCTGGAGTGGCCGTCGTCGGCCAGCCCGGCGGTCCCATCAGGTGGTCGCTGTGACGGGGCGGCTCAGCGCGGCGGCGATCGTCGTCGTAGCCGACGTAGCGGCGCAGGCTCTGGATGAACCGGTCGAACAGCGCGGCAAAGTGCAGCGCTTCCCGCGCCGCCCGCGTGTAGGCGTAGCTGGCCAGGAGCGACGGGCCGAGGCTTCATCAAAGGGGGTAACCAGCACGCGAACACCCCGTGTCTGCAGGGCGCGAGTGTCAGGACAGAGTCCATAGGTCCACCGTGTTGCCGCCGGGTGCCGCACCGTCTGCCACTGTGCGCCCATCGGCGGCCAACGCCACCTAGCCGACCGCAGTGGTAGAGGTATTGCGGCTACACCGCTTACTAAATTGTACTAAGTAGCGTATCGGGCGGGCTCCTGTCAATCCCGGGCAGCCCGCGCTGGACTGCCGAGTTGAGGGTTCATGGTTCCCAGCCCACCACGGAGGCGAGCCGCGCCCGCCCCTACCCGGTCGCTTCCCGAGCCATGACACATCGGCGACGGCCAGGGGATGGTGCAGCTGGGAACAGAACGGGAGCGGTGAAGAAGCTCAGGCCATGCCTCACCTGTAAACGGATTCGTAAACGAGACGCGGCGGAACGGACCGAGACAGGGGAGACGCGACCGTCCTGAAGAGATGGCCAGCCCTGCGCGGGCCAGCGCGGCGTCCTGAGGGCGGATCGCCCAGAAAGCGGCCGACGCATTGCTACGCATGTAGCGGACTGGCTACACTCGTTTCATGACTGCTATCCCTGCACGCGATCTCCGCAACCACACTGCAGAGGTTTTGCGACGGGTGGAGGCGGGCGAGGAGATCGAAGTTCTCAAGGACAATCGCCCTGTGGCGAGGATTATCCCGCTTTCGCGGCGGCCGGAGTGGCTGCCCGCGGCAGAGATCAGCCACGAACTCTTGCGGCTGGGTCGTGATACCACTGGCCTGTCGGAGGAGCTGCAGGCGGCCCTCGCTGAGACGACTGACGACATCCCGTGGTGACTTCTCGGCGGGCGCTGGCCGATACGTCCGTCTTCGTCGGGCTTGAGGCCACGCGGTTCGACGTCGGCCGGTTCGCCGGTTTCGAGTGGGGCGTTTCTGCGGTCACCCTAGGTGAGTTGCGCCTTGGCGTGCTGCAAGCCCAGGATCCGGAAGCCGCCTCCCGGAGACTGTCGACCTACCAGCTCGCCCAGCGGTTCGAGCCGCTCACCGTGGACGAGGCAGTGTCTGAAGCCTGGGCGTTGCTGATCTCCCGGCTCCGTGCGGCGGGGCGCAAGGCACCGATCAACGACAGCTGGATCGCCGCCACGGCGATCGCTCATGGCGTTCCCATCGTGACGCAGGATTCCGACTACGACGGTATGCCCGATGTCGACGTCATCAGGATCTGACGTGGCGCCGGGGGCATCGTTCTTCATGGCATGCCGGACTGCGGCGGAGGTAGCGTTCGTTGTACAGCGTCCTGGCTAGCGGACCTGGCCAGCAATCCTCGTCCAGAAGCACTGCCTCGCCGCGCGGTCCACGGTCCGCACGGGGCAAAACATCCCAGTGGTTCAGGACGATGTGAGATGTGAGCCATTGGATGACGTGACGGCTCAGCCTGGCACGGTCACCTCGTGCCACAGGCCGCCGTTCAGGTTGAGCCCGTTGCCGCTGGCCTGGCCCGGGGTGCCGTCGCCAATGTAGGTGTACAGCGGATGACTGTTGTAGGTCGCCTGGGTCGAGCCGTCTGACCGCTTGATCGTGCCCAGTTTGCCGCTGATGCCAGGGCTCGCCGATACGGTTCCGCTGACCGGCGGCCAGTAGGCGGCGCACGTGCCGGTGCAGGTCGACTTGGCCGGGGTGTCCGGGGCGAACCAGTACAGCGTGAGCCCCTTGGCGTTGGTGAGTACGGTCACGCTGCCGATCCTGGTCGTCTTCAGGCCGCCGCCGGCTGCGCCTGGTCCTGGGGCGCCGGCCGCCGCAACTGAGATGCCAAGCAGCGCCAGGGCGAGCACGGACAGGCCGCCGATCGCCCACCCAGCGCCTGGAACGCCCGCCTGCAGCCTCGCCAGCAGCGGGCTGCGGACAGGGGTTCGCCCGGCCGGCTCGCCTCGCGCGGCGGGGATGGCCGCCAGGGCCGCCAGCGCCGCGAAAGCAGCGACCTCGATCACCCCGGCGACGATCCCCGAAGTGGTGCGGACCTCCTTGAACCTGAACAGGCCGATCCACACTGACAGGATGTATCCGCCGAGGGTGGACAGCGCGAACCCGGCTCCTGCCGCCGCGGCCAGCCGGTTGCCGGTCACCAGCACAGCCACGGCCAGGATGAAGGCGGCGATCACCTGAAGCAGGAAGAGCCAGCCGATCGTCGGGATCGACCGGTAGCCGGTCAGGTAGAGGTCAAGGTGAATCGCCCCGGTCGCGGCGAGCAACGAGGCCCCGGCCAACCGCAGGCCGAGCTGTTGTCTGCGGCTAAGCCCCCGCCGCTGGGTGCGCTCCGTTACCATTCTCGGTCAGTACCCGTAACCGTCCCCGCCGGAGCCGGACGACGGGCTCGAGGCGGGCGCCGCCGCTCCGGACACGGTCACCTCATGCCACACGCCGCCGGACAGGTTGAGCCCGTTGCCCTTGGCCTCGCCGGGGGCGGTATCTGCAAGATAGGTGTACAACGGGTGCCCGTTGTAGGTGGCCTGCGTCGAGCCGTCCGATCGGGTGATCGTGCCGAGCGTCCCGGTCACCCCTGACCCGGCGGTCACCGGCCCCTTGGCCGGCGGCCAGTAATGGGCGCAGGTGCCGTTGCAGTTCGACTTGGTGGAGGTGTCGGGGGCGAACCGGTAGAGCGTGAGGCCCTGGGCGTTGGTGAGCACCGTCGCGCCGCCGATCTTCGCGGTCTTCACCACCGCGCCAGATGATGCCGTACCCGAGGAGGATGGGGCAGCAGCCGACGGGCTGCTCGAAGCCGCCGAGCCGGTCGTCGAATTACTCCCGCACGCCGCGGCAAGGAACGCAACGGCGGCCAATGCCGTCGGCACCAACCATCGGTGACGCATCGTATTTCTCCGTTCACAAGAATGAATCCACATACCAATAGCACGTTGTGCCGGCCACGTCCGTTCATGACAGACCCCGAACGCCCGGGCGGAGGCCCGTGACCGACGGCCGCTCGGCGGGCCTGGTCCCGGATGCCGGGCAACATGAGCTCGGCCCGGTCACGTCCGGGATACCGGCTCCCGCGGCGCATCAGCCTGGCGGCGATCCCGGGCGGGAACGGGATCTTGGCGAGCCCCGGTTGCCCCTTTGAGGCACGGCCCGCCGGGCGGGCCGCAGTTCAACCCGCAGGCACCGGATCTCCGTATGGGTTCGGTTGAACGGGTCTGCCGTCACAGCCGTGTCCGGTAGAGGGGGTTTCGGTTTGGGGCCCCTGTGAGGCGCGTTGCGGCCGGCCGTCTCCGCCAGCGGACCGGGTGCGGGACGCTCACGGTTGCGGCGCCGGCCTGGGCGATGACAACGGTGAGCGGGAGGGGGTGGCGGCCGGGCGGCGCCGGGTCATTCTTACATTTCTGGAACTAAGGAGAGCGGAAATGAAGTCCCTCGCGCTGATGCACGCTGCCGTTCAGAAGGCAGCCACCCGGACGGCCTTATCGGCGCTCGGCGTCAGCCTCGCCGCCTTCGCGGCCGGCGGCCTTGCCCCGGCGCAAGCGCAGGCGGCGACGCCGTCGTACACGATCACCGACCTCGGCAATCTGGGCTACCCTTCTAGCTTCCCCACCGGCGTCAATGCCAGTGGGCAGGTGAGCGGAGACTCGTACCTCCAGACCACCATCCCCGGGCCGTGCCCACCCAAGCACCCGTGCAAGGAGCATCTCGAGCGCGCGTTCAGCTTCAGCGGCGCGACGATGACCAACCTCGGCACCCTCGGCGGTAACTTCAGCTACGGCCAGGCCATCAACACCGCAGGGAGCGTGGCTGGCTTCTCGACGCTGGCTGGGTTGACTACGACCCACGCGTTCCTCGAGACCGGCGGCACGATGACCGACCTCGGCACCCTCTCCGGTACCGGAAGCAGCAGAGCCTTCGCCATCAACGACTCCGGCCAGGTAGCAGGCTGGTCGACCACCGCGGCCGACGCTCAGCACGCGTTCCTGTACAGCAACGGGACGATGACCGACCTCGGCACCCTTGGCAGCAACCTCAGTTACGCCAGCGGCATCAACAACGCTGGGCAGGTCGTGGGCAGTTCCGACCTCGCGGGCGGTCAGGACACCCACGCCTTCCTCTACAGCGGCGGCAAACTGACCGACCTGGGCACCCTCGGCGGCCCGAACAGCACCGCCTTCGCCATCAACACCGCCGGTCAGGTGGTCGGATGGGCCCAGACCGGCAGCGACGCGACGCACGCGTTCCTGTACACCGGCGGGAAGATGACCGACCTCGGCGCCTACAACATCGATACCGTGGCCGAGGCGATCAACAACTCCGGCGTGATCGTCGGTCAGACCTATGGCACAGACAGCACCGGCAGCCCCTTCTACCACGCGTTCATCCATACCAGCAGCGGCTTCCAGGACCTCAACAGCCTGATCCCGGCCGGCTCGGGCTACGAGCTAACCGACGCGGCCGGCATCAACGACTCGGGACAGATCATCGCCACCGCCTACAACACCACCAACGGCCAGAACCACGCCTTCCTGCTCAGTCCCTCCTAGGAACCGCCTCGCAAAACCGGCGCCACGGCGCGACTGCGTCAGGGCAGGCCCGCAGGGAAGCATCACCCCCAGCGGGCCTGCCCCCGGCAGGTGTGAGCCTTGACGCACCAGCCAGCCCGCCCCCTGAGATCACTCGTGGGGTCAGGAGGCCAGGTACATCAGGAGGATGCCATGCCACAATGGCGGCGCCACCTGGCACAGCTAGCGCCATGTGGCGCAGCCGTTAAGGATGATCACGGGTATTCAGCTCTATGCAGCCTGACTCGCCGCTCGGACGGTCGGCTCCTGTGGCGGCGCCGGATCACCGAAGCCGGGAATTCAGCCGGTGTCGCTGTCCCCGCTGTCCTCGCTGATCGCGTCGACCAGAGCGATCGCGCCCGGAACGCCTCCGGCGCTCCGGCATCGAACCAGGAGGCGCTACAGCAGCGCCGTGGTGACAAGGAGCAGGAAGCCACTCGCGCCCGCGCGCAGGCTTCGATGCCGTCCATGTGAGGCATCCGGATGCCCATGAGCATCACGTCCGGCTTGTCGCGCCTGGCTATCGCCGTGGGCGACGAGCCATTCGGCTCGCAGACCGCGGTTCCGCGCGGCGCGATACATTGAGCTGGTACCGCACGTCAAGCGCAGACCAAGACCAAAGTGGGTGGTCGTCATGCGTAGGTACCTTGTCATCGCGAACCAGACCCTGCAGGCTGCGGACCTACGGAAAGACCTTCGCAAGCGGATCGAGGCGGGATCCAGTTCCTTCTACGTGCTCGTCCCGAACACCAGCGCCGCGCACTATCGCGTCGTGCCCGCCGCCGGTGGCATCATCCCCATGCCCAGCATGGTGACGGACTACGGTCGCCCCGCCACAGACGAGGAGGCGACCGCGCAGGCCCGGCAACGGCTCAACCACCTGTTGGCCGACCTCGCTGCGTTGGGCGTCCCCGTCGAGGGCGATCTCGGGAGTTCCCACCCGCTTGAGGCCATGGAGAAGGTGTTCATCGATCACCAGTTCGACGAGATCATCGTGGCCACGCTGCCCCGGCGCGTCTCGCGCTGGCTCCAGGCCGACCTGCCCCATCAGGCCGAGCGCCGGTTCAGGCTGCCGGTCGCTACCATCATCACGAAGCGCTGACCCGCCAGACAGTGGAGAGTAGACCCTGTCCCGATCGGTTTCCGCCCATCGCCAGCCGGGCCGTGGTCCCCCGCCTGGGCCGGGCCCGGTTCGGCTGCTAATCAGGCCGCGTGGACCCGAGCCGCCACCCAGCGTGCGGGAACGGTACCATTTTCCTCGCGGGGCCGCTATTCCAGCCCGTTCAGGCCGGCGATGTCGCCGCGCCGGGCCCGCGTCTGAGCGCCCCGTGCCGTGAGCGCCAGTAACGATGGGGAAGGTCGACAGATGCCCGGTCCCTTGCAGGTGATCGCCGTCAGCTTCGGTCGCGGTGCCGACTTCGGGGGCCGGGTGCTGGCCGAAGTCGATCGACTGCGGGGGCGGGGAGTACTGCGGCTGGTTGACCTGCTTTTCGTCGCCAAGAACGAGGGCGGCGAGATCAAGCGTCTGGTCGTCGGCGACGACGATGACTTTGGCGCACTCCTGTCCAGAATCATCCCGCTTGGCGGCGCCGGTCTGGTGGAACCAGCGGCGGGCGAGGGCGCGCCGGGCTTCGATCCCTCTGACGTGCTGCGCCTGGCTGAATCCCTGCTGCCGGGGACCGCGCTTGCGTTCCTGCTCGTTGAGCACGGCTGGGCGCAGCAGCTCTTCGACGCGATCGCTGAGGCCGGCGGGGCCCTGCTGGGCGAGGGCTTCCTCACCTCCGATGCCGGGTCGCTCGCGCGTGCCGAGGTCGCGGCGGTCGAGGAGGCGGGTGAGGTGATTTCGGCGGCACAGGCCGCCGAAGCCGACGCGGTGCTGCGTGCTGTGACTGCGGAGGCCGAAGCAGCCGAGGCGATCGCGGCTTCGGACGCGATCCGCGCCGCTGCGGCCGCCGACGCCGTCCGAGCGCTGATCGAGGCGGGCATCGTGGAGGAGGCAGCTGCCCACGAGGCTGTTGAGGCCCTAACCGCCGCGGGTGTGATCGTCGCTGCAGCCGACGAGGCGGCCGCGGACGCGGTCGCGGACGACGCGGCAGAGGTGGTGGCGGCCGACGAGGCGGCCGCGGCCGCCGTCGCGGAAGACGCCGCCACCGTGCGTGCAGCGTCGATCAGCATGGCTGAGGCGAGGGTCCTGCGCTACTTGCCCACGCCGTTGACCTTCGCGCTCATCGCCGACAAGCTGGGCATCTCCCGGTCGGCGGCGAAGGAACGAGCCGAGCGCGCCTATAAGAAGCTCGGGGTTCACAGCCGCACCGAGGCGGTCAGCCGGGCGCGTGCGCTCGGGCTCATCGACTAACACCTGATCCTTCCCTCAGCCGGGTCGGCCGGGTAAGGATCCGGCCACCGCCTGGCGCGAGCCGCCCCTCTGCTGACTGCCGCAATCGCGGCCCGTTCTCCTCGCTGCGAAGTGATCTCGGCCGGGTCCTCCGAGTCAGGGGCCAGGCCGCTGTGCGGTTTTGAATGAGACCCGACATGTAGGCAAGGTGGGTGCGTGATCGAGGCGGTCGTGTTCGACTTTGATGGCGTGCTGGTCGATTCGGAGCCGGTGTGGGAGCAGGTGCGCCGGCAGGTGGTGGCAGAGCTGGGTGGTCACTGGGCTGCGGATGCGCAGGACCGGATGATGGGCATGAGCACGGGGGAATGGGCCCGGTATCTCAGCGAGGATCTGGGTGCCGGCCTGCCAGCCGACGAGATCGCGGCTGTCGTGATCGATCGCATGGCGGCCCGCTACAACGATCAGCTGCCGCTGATGCCGGGTGCGGTCGGGGCGGTCCGGGGGCTGGCCGCACGATGGCCGCTCGGCCTGGCGAGCTCGTCGCTGGGGTCGTTGATCAGCGCGGTTCTGGACGCCGCGTCCCTGCGGGCGTCCTTTGTGGCCGTCATGTCAGCTGAGCAGGTCGCGCGCGGTAAGCCAGCACCGGATATCTATCTCGCCGTGGCGGACCGGCTGGGCCGCCGGCCGGAGCGGTGCGCGGCGGTGGAGGACTCGGCGAACGGGCTGCGTTCCGCCGCGTCCGCGGGGTTTCAGGTGATCGCGATCCCGCACCCGAAATATCCGCCCGCCCCGGATGCGCTCGGCGCGGCCGGGCTCGTGCTCACTGGCCTCGCTGAGCTGACTCCGGACGCCGTCGCCGCGCTGGCTGGCTAGCGGCCCACCGCCAGGGGTGTCCAAAATCATGTGGCAGCGGCCGGTAGCCAAGATGTGGCCTTCAGGTCGAGCCGTCGCCGGTGTACCTGAGCCCGCTCATAGGCGACAATGCGTGCTGTAGCTGACTCGTGACCCGCTAATGCGCTGGCGAGGAGGTAGTCATGCAGCCTGCGCGTGACCTCCGTGAACGTAACCTCGGAACGATTTTCGACGTCATTCTGGACACTGACCGGGACGGAATCATCGCGGCCGGCGACTTCGCGCAGCTCGCCCAGGGCGTCTGTGGTCAGCTAGATGTTCCAGACGGCCCGAGGGCTGCGGCGATCCGCGACGCGTACCAGTCGTGGTGGGAGCAGCTGAGCAGTGCCTGCGACGGCGACGGCAGGGTCACCCGCGCTGAGTTCACCACGGCGCATTTGACCGGCCAGGGCGACCCGGAGGCGTACTACCAGCAGCAGCTCAGCCGGCTGTTTGAGATTGTGGCCGGCGCGATGGACGTCGACGGCGACGGGTTCATCGAGCAGACGGAGTACGTCCGGCTGTTCCGGCTGGCCCAAGTGGGCGACGAGGTTGTGCTCGCCGGGTTCCAGCGCCTGGATCAAGACGGGGACGGCAGGATCAGCACACAGGAGTTCCAGGCCGGCGCCGCCCACGCTTTCCTCAGCCAGGACTCAGCGGACCCGGGAACGGCAATGCTCGGCCTCGCCTAAACGGCCGCGTCGCTGCCAGCCGACACTCAGGCTAGGACTCGTCTGCCGTAGCGGCCGTGTGCGCCTCCTCAAGAGCCTCGTCGGAGACAGGATGGGCCTCTGTGGCACCGCCCAGATCGGTGAGCTTGTCAGCCACAAAGCTGGCTTCCGAAACGGGAGTCAGCACACCGACAGCCGCCTTGCCCCCCTCCAGCTCCGCGCCGATCCGATCGCGATCGGCCCGGTCGAGCCCCAGGCCCTTGTGGTGAAGCGCGCCAAGCAGCCCGCCGCCTATCAGGCCGACGCCGAGCCCGACGGGCGTGAACAGCCCCAGAACCAGGCCGATACCGGCACCCTTGCCCACGCTGCGCTTGCCAACCTTCTCAGCCTTGACTTCGCCCTTCTCGTTAAGGACCAGGACGCCGATGGCATCCCCGTGCGCCACCCCCGAATCCTTCAGGGAGGCGGCCGCCATATCGGCAGACACCTCGTCTTTGAAGATCGCCAAGACCACGGTCTTGTTCGACATGAGCAATCCCTCCCGTACAGGCCAGGTGCGGTAGCCGCGCCCGGGCAAGAGGCGCGAGGACCAAACGGGCGCCTCGTCTCGGGGATCGCTGCGTTTCGCCGGGTCTGCCAGCGTTCCCGTTCCGGCTTCCATTGCGTGAAGCAATGATCACGTAACTGCGGCGCGAGCTCGAATAACAGGGTCGAAGGTCCCTTGGTGTACAGCGGCCAACGTAGCGGACGAAGGTCCCGCGTTCACGTGGCCGTGCGGCGGGCTAGCTCGATATCCGGGCCCTGAGCGCCGTCGTGGGGGCTTCCGCGTCGCGGAGGTGGTACGTGACCTCCATCTCACGCACCGTGCCGCAAGCTCGACGCCACACCGAAGCCGATTGCCGCGATCCCGGGCAGTTGCTGGTCGGGGAAGCGGTGGCTCAGGCCGCGGAGCTGCCTGGCCAGATTCCGCTGGCTCAGCTGCTGACCGCGCGCGGCAGCCGTTTGGTAGATGGCCTGGACGTCCCGCAGCAGCCCGGGGTCGCGATCGGTAAGGCCGTGAGCGTCGCCGCGCATACGGGACGGTTCGCCGCCATGGCCATTCGGTGGTCACGCGCCGCCAATTCCCCCTCCCCGATACGCCGCTCACCGAGCACACGAAATATTTCCCTCCTCCACGTACGTTCGCTTGTGTCTTTTCGCTGGATGGGTTCCACGTCGAGGTCGGCGGTCGGGGCGAGTTGAGAGGGCCTATGCATCCCCGAGGCCGGTCACCCCCGGGCCCGATCTGCCTTGCCCGAGCTGGCAGCCGCTGCCCTACTAGCCTCGGCCGACCCCATATCCCCGCTCAGGATTCAGGGTGACAAAGAACAAGGAGGAACCGTACATGCACAGATTATCGAAGCGGATCAGCGCGGTAGTGGGGTCACGTTGCTCGCCGCCGCGGGTGCAGCCACCATCGCCATCACGGGTGCCGCCGCCGGCCCAGCAGTCAAGCAGACCTCGTTCCAGATGGTTCCCTCCGCCACCGCGGTCGGCGCTAACTGCCTCAAGGGTGCGCAGGCCAAGGTCAGCATCAAGTCGCGGGGTCCGGTCGAGGTCATGAACGTTTGGGCGGACCACCTGCCAAAGAACACGGACTTCGACCTGTTTGTCATTCAGGTGCCCAATGCGCCGTTTGGGATCTCCTGGTACCAGGGGGACCTGGACAGCAATGGCCAGGGTAACGCCAACGGCACGTTCATCGGGCGCTTCAGCATCGAGACCTTTGCCGTGGCGCCGGGTGTGGCACCCGCTCCCGATGTCCACAAGAGCCCGCCCTTCCCGGACGCCACCGCCAACCCGCCCTTCGCGCCCGTGCACACCTACCACCTGGGCCTGTGGTTCAACTCGCCGAAGGACGCCGTCGCCGCCGGCTGCCCGGGCGCAACCACGCCGTTCAACGGTGACCACACCGCTGGCGTGCAGGCACTGAGCACACGCAATTTCCCCGACCAGTCCGGTCCGCTGCTCCAGATCCAACCCTGACGCCAGGCTCGCATGGGGATGGAGGGGGCAGAGCCCTGCCCCCTCCATCCGGTCCGGGTGTGGTGTCTGTCACCTGTCGGCCGCGGCCGACAGGTGACGTGCGGCCGGGAAGACCACCTCGGCACTCGTGTCGCCGAGTGTTCGGCGTCTCCTTGCTGACTTGTGTCCGGCACATCATGGCGCCTGTCGGGAGGATAGCCAAGTAGTAGGAGCCGCCCAACCGATGTAAGGTGCAGGCCATCAGGGATCCCTGCCATGTACGCGGAGGATGTCATGGCCGCTAGACAACAGTGGAGCGATCTCAGCAAGCGCCGCCGCAGACTAATCATCGTCGCAGCCGTTGCCGAAGGCAGCCTCAAGACGGCGGCGCTCATTGACATCAAGCGTCGGCCAGCAAGCCAGATCCGAGGCTCGAAATGGATATGGGCCGCAGTGGTGGTCTTCGTCAACTCCTTCGGGGGCGCACCACTGTCATACTTCGCCTTCGGGCGGCGACGGCAACCAGCGTCCCAGCCCGACTGATATGCGTAGTAGCACGTCTGTGACTGGCAGCGGGGGGCGGGATTGATGAACCCGCGACCTCTGGGTCATGACTGCAGGTAGTCCGTATCAAGGAGCGCCCTGACTCCGAGTGACTCCTTTGCCGAATTTGCGCCGTACCAGATCAAGGCGGCACCGCTCCGTGCGGTCGCGCCCGGCCCCGCTCGCGCCGGGCCCGCGGCCACGCCGGGCCGACCCGGCGCAGCGAGGGATGGCAGCTGCCGACGGGCGGATCGGGCTACACCGTCTTCATCAGCCCGATGCGATTGCCTGCGGGATCGCTGAAATAGGCGAGCGTCGGCCCGTCGGGGACCTCCATAGGCGGCGTTATTGTCTTGCCTCCGAGCTGGCCGATTTTGTCCAGGGCAGCCTGAAGGTCGGGCACTGACACGTAGAAGGTGACCTGGGCGGAGCCGTCAGGGCTGGGCCCCACGCCGCCGCCGATGCCGCCCTCCTGGGCCTGGACCATCCCGTAATTCATCGGATTGCTGGCATCGATCTGCCAGCCGAAGGCCTCCGCGTAGAAGCGCTGAAGGCCCCCGGCATCGGGTCCGGTCACCTCGAACCAGGCCACGGGATTCGTCATAATCACTCCTTCTATTTTTTCAGCCAGAGCCGGGACGCTGGTGCTGGCGCCCCGCCAGGCGGGCCAGCCATGCCGGACGACATGTCACGACAGGCGACTCAGCCGCTTGGCCACCGTACCGCTGGCCAGCATCGAATGTGGCGGTAGGGTGCAGAAACTGCCCCGTCTGCTGCCTGGGCAACCGGCACCGCACCGAGCGGCCCGCCGGGAAGGGTTCTGATGGCCAGGGCCGGGTCGTTGAGAATGGCGGTCATCTGGTCGCGGCAGTCGCGGAACGCTGCGGCGAGATCGGGGTCCGGGGTGAGGGCGGCGAATCGGCCATGGATGACACCAGATCGACATAGATCGCCGCTGCGGTGCAACCGTGTTGGGCCGCGGCCCGTCTGACCGGGCATGAGGGATGAACTGCGGATCGCCGCATGGCTGGTTGCGGCTGCGCTCGTGGTGATCGGATGCGGGTCGGCGCGGCCGCAGTCGCCGCCGATTGTCAGCCGCGGCGTTGCGGCCACGCGGCCCGTCGTGGACCCGCGTCCCTACGGTGCGGCGGACACCGCGTTCGGGCTTGACGTACTGGGCGCCTGGTGCAGGGCGGATCCGCGGGCCAACCTGGTGCTCTCACCGTCCAGCCTGGCCAGCGGGCTCGGCATGGCCTATCTCGGGGCGCGTGGCGGCACCGCGCGGACCATGGCCAGCGTGCTGCGCCTGCCGGTTGCTGGCGGCCAGGCGCTCGAGGCCGGGCTGCAGGCGCGGTCGGCAGCGCTGGGCGGCCTGGACAGCCCCGGCGTCACGCTGGCCGAAAGCGACCAGGTGTGGGCCGACCCTTCGCTGCGGACCCTGCGCAGCTACCTGAACGCAGTGGCGACGGGCTACGGCGCCGGGGTGGGGCGGGTGCCGTTGCTGCACAGCCCGGATCAGGCTGCCCAGGAGATCAACCACTCCATCGCGGCCGCCACCAGGGGCCAGATCCCGCAGCTACTGAGCCCGGACTCGCTGCAGAGTATCGGCTGGGTGCTCACCGACGCGCTGTACCTGCATGCGGACTGGGCCACGCCGTTCGGGCCAGCCAGACCAGTCCGGGGCCGTTCATCACGGCGGCCGGCCGCAGGTCAGCGTGAACTTCATGCACGGTGGTGCTTACCGCACCGCCAGGGCAGGAGCCTGGATCGCGGTGCAGCTCCCTTACCGCGGCGGCAAGCTGGCGATGGTGGCGCTGCTGCCAGCCTCCGGTACCGGAGGCTGCCCGTGCCAGGCGCGGCGGCACTGGGCACGATCACCGCCAGGCTGGCGGCGGGAACCCCGGCTGGCCACGCGGTCGGCGGCGGGAGCTTCATCGCGCTGCCAAAGGTGAACCTCAGCTCCCGGGCCAGCATGAAGGCCGTGCTGAGCGAGCTTGGCATGGGTATCGCGTTCAGCCAGTCCGCGGACTTCGCCGGGCTCGCACCGCAGGCGTGCTGCATCGGCCTGGTGGAGCACGCGGCCACCCTACGCGTCGGCGAGGAGGGCACGGTGGCCAGCGCCGCGACCGCGGTCGGCATGGCAGCGACCGCGGCGCGGGTGCGGTCCGCCCAGATCTTGTTCGACCGTCCCTACCTGCTGCTCGTCACCGACACCGCGACCGGGGAGCCACTCTTCCTGGCCAGGGTCGCCAAACCCGGCAGCTCACTGACGGCTGGCGGCGCTTCAGCCCTGCTGAGCCAGCCCCGGCGACGTGGCCAGCGGATCTGCGATCAGCGCGAAAGTCACCCCCGGCACTTGCTGCGGTTCCCGCACGACCCGACCGCCGAGCTTCCTGGCCTGGTCGACGACGGCATGTGAGGTTTGTCATGGGCGGGCGGGGCGGATGTCATCGGGACTGGTGATGGCGGGCACGGGCGGGGGCGCTGGTTCGCCGGGATGCTGGTTGGCATGGACGACACCGGCATTATCACTGTCAGGGATCTGCGGCGCCGCTACGGCGGCTCGGGCGGGCGCGGTTTCGAGGCGGTCCGGGGGGTCACTTTCTCGGTCTGCCGTGGGGAGCTGTTCGCGTTGCTGGGCACCAACGGGGCGGGGAAGACGTCCACGATGGAGGTGCTGGAGGGGCTGGCGCCGCCGACCCGGGGCACCGTGCGTGTGCTGGGCTGTGACCCCTGCCGCGACCGGGCCCGGGTCCGGCGCCGGATGGGGATCGTGCTGCAAGAGGGCGGGTTCCCCGCGGATCTGACTGTCGCGGAGGCGGGGCGGATGTGGGCCGGGACGCTGAGTGCGCCCCGTCCGGTGCCAGAGGCGCTTGAGCTGGCCGGGCTCGGTCACCGTGCGGGGGTCGCGGTGCGATCTCTTTCTGGCGGTGAACGGCGCCGGCTGGATCTGGCGATGGCGATCCTGGGCCGCCCGGAGGTGCTGTTCCTCGATGAGCCCACCACCGGGCTGGACCCGGAGAGCCGCCGCCGCACGTGGCAGCTGATCCGCGGGCTGCTGGGATCGGGAACCACCATCATGCTGACCACCCACTACCTGGAAGAGGCTGAGGCGCTGGCCGATCGCGTGGCGATCATGCACCAGGGCCGGATCGTGCGCGCCGGGCACCCCCGCAGAGGTGGCGGCGTCGCAGCCGGCGCGCATTTCCTTCGAGCTCCCCGAGGACGCCCGCGAGCCGGTTCCCGATATGGCGGGGACGCGGGCCAGCATCACCGGGCGAAGCGTGCTGCTGCAGACCGAGGACCTCCAGCGGACGCTGACCGCGCTGCTGGGGTGGGCGAACTCCCGGGATCTGGTGCTGGGCGCCCTTGACGCCCGGCCGGCCTCGCTGCAGGAGGCCTTCCACGCTGTGGCGGCCTCCAGCGGCGGGCCAGTCAATGTGAGCGACAACGCAGAGGATGTGGCGGCATGAGTGCCGGGATCGTGACGATGAGCAGTTCGAGGCAGTCGGGGCACCGGGTCGCGGCCCTGTTCCGGGCGGAGGGTGTGCTGCTGCGGCGCAATCGCGTCGCGCTGCTGAATGCCCTGGTCCTTCCCGCCGCCCTGGCCGGCTGGCTCAAGGCCTCCGGCCTTGACGCCGGCGTCTCCCGGGCGATGGGGGCGGCGATGCTCGTGACGTGGCTGACCGCGTTCGCGCTGCTGCTGCCCGTGTACTACAACCTGGTGACCGCGCTGGTGGCACGCCGCGAACAGCTCGTGCTCAAGCGGTTGCGCGCGGGCGAGAGCACCGACGCCGAGATCCTCGCGGGGACCGCCGCGCCCGCCGTCGCGGTCGCCTGGATCCAGGTCGCCGTGGCCGCGGTCGCCGCGGTCGCCGTGTTCGGCATGAACCGGCCGGCCAATGCCCTGCTCGTGCTGGCCGCGCTGATCCTGGGGACAGCGGTGTTCGTGCTGCTGGCCGCGGTCACCGCCGCGGTGACCCGCACCGTGGAGATGGCGCAGCTCACGACGACGCCGGTGCTGATGCTCTCGTTTGCCTTCGGTGGCCTGCTGTTCCCGCTGGCCGGGCTGCCCGGGCCGCTGCGGTCGCTCGGGCAGGCGCTGCCGCTGACGCGGGTGCTGGACCTGCTGCGGCTCGGCCTGACCGGGACCGCCCCCGGCGGCGGTCACCTCGGCCTGGCAGCGACCTTCGGCGCGGCAGCCGTCCCGGTGCTGGTGCTGGCGGCCTGGATCGCGGCGGGCGGATGGGCTGCGCGGCGCTGGTTCCGGTGGGAACCGCGGCGCTGACCGGCGCGTGACAGGCTGGTGGGGTGATGTTGCTGCGGTGGTGGAGCGGGCGGAGCAGTCCCGAGCGATTCGACTTCTACATCCGGGCCAGCCTGTACGCGCTGTTCGCCGCGGGGCCCCTGCTCGTGCTGCCCCTCGCCGGGCGGAAAGCAGGTGCGGGTACCCGGCCTGGTCGTCTTCCTGCTGCTGTACGTGGCGCAGGCGGGCGTCTGCCTCGCGCTGCTGCACGCCAGCCTGTCCTGTTACCTGGGCGAGGGGGCCACGGCCGAAGAGGCTGGCTGGTCGCCTCGGCTGTCGCGCTGACCGCGGCCGGGGTGCTTGCGGGAGCTGCGGCCTTCCCTGCCTTCACCCGGCCCCCGGCGGGCGCGTTCCCGGTGAGCTTGCTCGTGGCCATGCTCTTCTGCGGCGCGCTGACGGTGGCGCTCACGCCGCTGCTGAGCGTGGCCGCGCTGGCCGCTGTGATCCTGGTGAGCGCGGCCGCGGCCAGCGGCTTGTCCGCGGGCATCGGCGCCGGCGCCTCCGGGCACGCGCTCGCCGGCGGGATTCATTGCTCTATGCCTTTTTCATCGGCGGCTTCGTGCGTCACCTGCCGCGGCTCGGCGTGGGCGCTGCGGATCATGTGGGAACTCGACCGGCTCCCGGACCGTTCAGGCCCGGCTGTCCGTCGCCGAGGAACGGCTGCGTTTCGCCCGCGACCTGCACGACGTGCTCGGCCGGAACCTGTCCCTGATAGCGGTGACGAGCGAGCTCGCCGGGCAGCTGGCGCGCCGGGGCGACGAAGAAGCCGCCGCCGGGCACATGATCGAGGTGCGCCGGGTGGCCCATGAGTCGCTGCGGGAGATGCGCGCGGTCATCAGCGGATACCGCGCCGCCGACCTCGACTCCGAGCTGGCCGGTGCCCGGGCTGTACTGCGTTCTGCCGGGGTGCGCTGCCGCATCATCGGCGATGCAGCGGGCCTTCCCCCTGACGTGCAGGCAGCACTGGGCTGGGTGGTGCGCGAGGGCATCACCAACGTCATCCGCCACAGCGACGCCACCGTCTGCACGATCGAGCTCAACTTCCCTGGACCCACCGGGCACGGCTCGCACCGTGACCCTCCGCATGGACAACGACCGTGTGCACCGTCTGGACGGCGGCACTGGCGGGACCGGTCTGCTGGGGCTCGGCGAGCGGCTGGCCGGCCTCGGCGGCAGCATCGCTACCCAATATCCCGGCGGCGGTCACTTCCGGCTCGAGGCCAGGCTGCCGGGGTGCCGTCCGGTCCGGGCCAGCGCGGCACCGGTGTCAGCACGGAAAGGCCGCGCACGATGATCCGCGTGCTCCTTGCCGACGACGAGAACCTTATCCGTTCTGCACTGGCCTCCCTGCTGGCGATCCAGGAGGACCTGGAGGTCGTGGCCGAGGCAGCCTCTGGGGACGAGGCGCTCGCTATGGCCCGCCTGTACCGTCCGGACGTGGCAGTACTGGATCTGCAGATGCCTGCCCCCGACGGGATCGCTGTCGCCGAGGTGCTGGTCAGCGAGCTGCCAGAGTGCGCCAGCCTCATCCTGACCAGCTTTGGGCGGCCGGGGCACCTCAAGCGAGCCCTCGCCGCCGGCGTCCGCGGGTTCCTGCCGAAGACCGTCTCGGCGCATGTACTGGCCGACGTAGTGCGCACCGTCCACCGCGGCGGCCGCTACGTCGACCCGGAGCTCGCCGCGGAGGCCATCTGTGCCGGAGACAGCCCGCTCACCTCCCGCGAGGCCGACGTCCTGGGATTCGCGGCAGACGGCGCCCCCGTCGAGGAAATCGCGCAGCGCGTAGCCCTGTCACCAGGCACAGTCCGCAACTACCTGTCCTCGGCTGCCTCCAAGCTCGGCGCGGCCAACCGCCACGAGGCGGTCCAGATGGCACGCTCCCGCGGCTGGATCTGACCACCCGGGCAGCGGCTTGCCTGCGCGTTGGCCGAAGAAGCCCACCGATGGGCACGGACGAAACGGGCTGTTCGTCATGCTGATTCGGCGGTTAGTCTGCGGCGCACGTGGTTGGCCGGGTTGCCGATCACGGGTGCGGCCGACTTGAGGGCGCAGATCGGCAGCGGCAGCACGCCGCGGAACGGCGCGGGATCGATGGCCACCGAAGCGGCAGCGCGACGTACTCCTTGCTGGCATGGCGCGCTCCTTGCTGGTGGCGCGGGGTGCCGGTCCTTGTGCTACGGCCACGGCCCGTCGTGGTCACCCGCCTCTTGCTCCGTGCCTGGGACGTTACGGACGCCTTCCATGATCGCATCATGGATGTCCACAGTCCGCCGCCCGGGTGCCAGCCAGCAAAGCGTCCCCTGACGCACCGCTCGCTCGCGCGGCCACCTGCGAGCCTGTTCCTGCGGAACTTTTGTCATCGCTATTCAGGTCCCCGGCGTGTCGGCTGTGGAGCGGGCTGGTCCGGGTGGATGATGCCTGACATGTCTGTTGCGACGGTTATCGCCGAGCCTGATCGTCACGCGCTGGTCATGCCGGATTGTGACTGTGGAGCGTGCGCGCCGACGTGGGCGCGGCGGCGTGGTATGTCGGGGCGGTTCACCCAGCCGGTGACGCTGGTGGAGGCGCTGGAGAGGGAGGATGCGGCTGCCTGGAGCGGCATGGTGGAGCAGCAACGGGCGAGCCTGCCGGCGATGGTTCGCGCGGCGGATGGCGTGATCGCCGCCACGCCGCGGGGTGATCCGGGCCGGCCGGGGGCGGGACTGGCGCTGGTGATGTTTGCCGGGGAGCAGCCGGACCCTTGCTGAGTAGCTACCTTTTGTCTGCTTGTTACGACGGCACGACCGGCTGTCAAGCCGTTCGTCTTCGCTGAGCGGGTTGCCGAACGGGTAGTGGAATTGCCTGGCGGCGGGACACCTATTACTTCGAGACGTTCACCTTTCCCGGCTGCTCTACGGGCCGCTGTTACTTCTGGCCGAGGTCGCCCTGCGGCGGCGGTCGGTATCAATTTCCATAACGGCTGCCGCGCGGGGTCGCGACGACGCAGCCGCGTTGGTAGCCACGGTCGCAGGCAACTTCCCCTGGAGGCATGCCGCGGCATCAACTGCGTGTGGCACGCGCGGCCGCGTACCCGGGAGAGTGCAGAATGTGAGCCGCCTGGCGGCCGCCGCACACGTTTCCAGCGGCTTGTTGCCGGCAGGCAATTTCTCCGTCGGGGCCTCGGCAAGCATGGTTCTCTGTGAACAAACCTGTGGATGAACGTGTGCAAACGCGGAACGGACCTGTGTGCAACGTGGGGATAACGCTGGGGATTCCGGGACGGCCGCGCCTATGACAGGGCCGTCACCTGGGAGAACACTATGCACACCCTGTGTATGGGAGGAGCGCTAAAATTGTCCACATGCAATCCTCGCAATGGCTCATAAATGCGCTGAACGTTTACCGGATGTTTATCCAGCTGTGATTCTAAGGCAGGACTGTAGAGTTCGAGAGCCCAGACGGTGAGCCTGAACGCTTTGAAGTGGAGGAGAAGCGTCATGATGGCGTACACGCACCGGGGAGAACCAGGCGCGTCTAACGGCAGGTTGCGTTTCCCCGTGCTGGCAGATGATTAGCGGCCTGGCATGACCGCGACCGGCCGCGCTGGCATCACCGGCGCCACGGCACGCCCGGGACGCAGTCAGCCGTTCGGCGTGATATCCCTGCGCGCGTGCCTGTTCCCGGGGCAGGTCACGGTAGCTGTACGGCAGCTCACCTCTGGCTGAACTGGAGGTCTGCACATGAAGATCAAGATGCGGCCAGACGATGCCAGCGTGCCTGAGATGAACGACTGGCTTGAGATGAACGACTGGATCGCCGAGTTGCGTGACGACGGCCGCGCTGAGCCGACAGGCGATCGCGGCCCCAAACCGGAAGCCGCCATTGCCCCGCATGCGCACAGGCGCACTGCGAGCGTTGAGATCGGTGCCTGCGTTGAGATTACTGAGCGGGCTGCGATCGGCGACCAGCTAAGGATACCGATCATGTGGTGCGAGATGGGTTCCTGTATCTCGCACCACGCCGATCCCGCAGCCCTTGGCGAGGCCGACGTCCGCGCCCGAGCCATCTCCGCCGGCTGGCGTGTAGACGCGCTCGGCCGGCTGGCTTGCCCCAAATGCCAGCAGAGCGGTCCCAGTTTCTGGGCCACCCACCCGGTTGCGCTTTGGGACCGGGACGCGGCCATTACCAGGGCCAGCCTGATGGCTGCGGTTATGCGCAACTATGGCACTGCCGACAGCGCGGCCGGCGGGAAGCAGGCGTGATGACGTTCCCAGAATGCGAAGAGGACGCGTACGGTCGACGCAACGGCAGGACGCAGGTCTACGCGCCTGTTTCCCCCCTGCCGCGACGGGATTGATCGGACGGCGATGGCAGCACACCCGTCACGCCTGGCGGGCAGCGCCGGCTGCCACTGGCTAACACTGGCTGCGGAGACGGCAGATCTGGCGAGCGGGAATTGGCCGCTGTCGCCAGATTCCGCCCCCAGGGGGCGGACCTGCTTGCCGCGGATCGCCACGCGCACGCCCGGAGTGGATGCCGGATCGGTCTGCGCAGCGCGGGACTTCACCATCGCCACCTTGCAGCGGTGGGGCGTGACAGAACGCAGCGCAGACATCGCGATCGTCGTGTCTGAGTTGCTGACGAATGCGTTGCGGCACGCGCTGCCAGGTTCAGGCGACACCCGGCCTCGATGGCCGATCCGGCTCGGTCTGCTACAGCCCGGACCCTGCGTACTTTGCGCGGTCGCCGACCCGAGTGAAGTGGCTCCGGTGCCCAAAACACCGGGTTCCCTCGCCGAGACCGGCCGCGGGCTGCACATCATCTGCGCGCTCAGCGACAAGTGGGGCTACACCACACCAAGCGACATGGGAAAGGTGGTGTGGGCCATGTTCTCCACACGGCTCACACCGTCTCCCCAGGGCCCGCATCCTCTGGCCCGATACGCGGGCGGGGCCCGGCTGCGAGCGGGTCCAGCAACGACGCAATGACGTAATGACGAGCGGGAAGGCGGCGGCCGGGGAGGGTTCCCCGGGGAGGGCTGGCCCAATCAGTGGCGCACGCTTAACGTCTTTAGGGTGTGGGGGCGGGTGTGCGGCAGCCCACGCACGCACCTGGGCGCCGGGCTGGGTGCCGCCTCACGGCCGGAGAGGCAGGCGAGCGGTAGTGAGCAGCGAACCTTTGCATGGCGGCGACGATGCTGGCGGCGCGGCGGGCTTGCAGGGGCGCCGGTCGTTCCTGCTGATGGCGGGGGCGGTGGTCGGCTCCGGGGCGCTTTCCTCGTACATGAAGGGTGCTGACGGGCTGGCTGCTGCGGCCGGTCCGGCGCGCGTGAGACGGTCGGCGCGGCTGCACTCCGCCGTCACCACGCCGGACTGGGCGGCACTGCGCCGCGACCTCTCCTCGCACAAGCTGCTCCAGCCGGGCAACCGCACTTACCCAACGGCGAAGCTGCTGTTCGATCCGCGGTTCGACGGCCTTGAACCGGCCGGCATCGCGTACTGCCGGACACCCGGCGACGTCAGCACCTGCCTTGCCTTCACGCGCACGTACGGCCTGCATGTCCGTGCGCGCTCCGGCGGCCACAGCTACGCGGGCTGGTCGAGCGTCACCGGCGGCCTGATCGTGGACGTCACGGAGATGAACTCGTTCAGCGTGGGCAACGGGAACGTGCGAGTTGGCGCGGGAACGCACCTGATGGATCTCTACAATCATCTGGCAGCCCATGGCCTCGCCGTTCCAGGCGGATCCTGCCCGACGGTCGGCTCCGCCGGACTCACCCTCGGCGGCGGCGTCGGCGTGCTCGGCCGTGCGTACGGCCTGACCTGCGACAACCTTGAGTCACTGCAGGTCGTCACCGCCGATGGCCTGATCCGGGAGTGCAACCCCGGCAGCAACAGCGACCTGTTCTGGGCCTGCCGCGGTGGCGGTGGCGGCAATTTCGGCGTGGCTACGGCGTTCACGTTCCGCACGCACCGGTTGTCCCATCTGGTCCTGTTCTTCCTGTCGTGGCCATGGTCGCGGGCGGCCAGGGTGATCGCCGGATGGCAGTCCTGGGCGCCGTCCGCGCCTGACGCACTGTGGTCGAACCTGCACCTCGCCGCCAGCCCGGGCGGTGCCACGCCGTCGGTCAGCGTCGGCGGCACCTACCTGGGCAGCGTGGCGGGCGCGGCCAGCCAGCTTGACAAGCTGTACGCCGCCGTCGGTTCCCCGCCGTCCAGTCATTTCCTGGCTGAGGAGCCCTACCTGAACGCGATGCTGGTGGAAGCGGGCTGCGCAGGGCTGACCGTGTCGCAGTGCCACCTGCCAGGGCAGGCGGCAGGGGGCACGCTGACACGCCAGCCCGAGTACGCGAAGTCCGACTTCTTCACCAGGCGGCTGCCCGCGTCCGGCACCAGCGCCCTGCTGGCAGGGGTGCAGAAGCTGCAGCATGTGCACGGCGCCGCCGGCGGGGCCGGAGGCGTCGCGTTCGACGCGTTCGGCGGCGCCATCAACCGCGTCGCGCCCTCGGCGACCGCGTTCGTGCACAGGAACGCCCTGTTCATGGCGCAGTACACGACCACGTGGCGGACGGGCGCGACCAGCAGCGGCGTTGCCAACCAGCACGCGTGGCTGCGCTCGTTCTACGCGTCGATGCGGCCTTACGTGAGCGGGCAGGCCTACCAGAACTATGTCGACCCGGACCTGAAGAACTGGAGCCAGGCCTACTATGGCGCCAACTACCCCAGGCTGCAACAGGTCAAGGCGAAGTACGACCCGCACCAGTTGTTCAACTTCCCCCAGGCGATCACGCCACACGCTTGAGGATCTACTGGCACCGGTCGAGCGTCAACGGCCCTTGTCCGGCCAGAAGGGAGACGTCGTAGGCGCCCTCGTACCTGCACAGGTCGACCACGACCCGGCCGCCGTCGTCATAGGCGTTGAGCGTATGGAAGACCCAGCAGGGGCCGACCTCGAGCCAGCGGACCTCCGGAGCCGTCGCGCGGCAGCAGACCGACGCGGGCCTGGTGCGCCGGGTTCCAGGTGTAGGGCATCTGCCGCCCGGCGGACGCCGCGTCCATGCTGAACGTGACCGGTAGGTCGAACAGGACCACGTATTTGTCGGTGAGCGCGAAGTCGTGCATCATCGGCCCGTCGGCGACCGGGATGCCGGTGGTGCGGCTCACCTGGCCGGCGGGGCTGATGACGACGTGCTGTACCTGGTCCCAGGCCCAGAAGCACGCGATGGCGTGCAGCTCGCCAGTCCGCCCGTCGGCCTTGGTGTGTGCGGCGAAACCGCCGGGCAGGGTGCCGCCGAAGTCGCACGGGCCAAGGGTGTCAAGCTCGTCGGAGAGCTCGTACGGCAGCGGTCCGGCCTCCACGGTGGCGAGGATGCGCCCGGCATGAGCGATGATGTGCGTGTTGGCGGCGAAGTCCATGTCGGCGTGGACCGGGCCGCGCCATTTCTCGCCCAGCGACTCGGCGAGGAGCCTTGAGCGGACCCAGCGGTTGCGGTACCACTCGGCCCTGCCATCGCGCAGCCGCACGCCATGCACCATGCCCGGGCCAAGAAACAACTGGTGACTGGGGTCGTCCAGGCCCAGCGGGTTGGGGCCGTTGCGCAGGTAACGCCCGCTGAGCCCGGCGGGCACACGGCCGGCTACCGGCAGGTCGAATGCGGTGATCTCCTCGGCGACCGGGGCGAACGAGCCTTCGAGGAAGCGATTGTGGCCAGGCGTGTGCGGATATCCCTTCGGGTTGCTGGTCGCGGGGACCTGCGGACGAGCCGGTGGCAGGGACGAATGGTCATGATCCATAACGACTCCGGGCGGACCCATCCGCATACCCGTCGGACGGGTCTGCGGTGACGCGCCTGCGCGCGATCGGATGGCTGGCCGCACGGACCCGGCGGGCCTGGAGGACGCCCACCCTGGCAAGCACTTGCCCGAAGGCCATGAGGACGAGCGCGGTCGTCCAGATCCGGGCGCCGGTGATGTCATGCCGGATGGAGAAGCGGGCAACCGAGGCACCGCCGGAGTGATAGGCGTAATAGGCAAATACGAAGCGGAAGCCCATGCCGAGTACCCACGCGACGACGGAAATCGCGCCGGCCTTGAAGAGCAGGCGTCCCTGTTGGTCATACCAGAGCCTGTCGGCAAGGCCGCTCAGTGTGCCGAGCACGACACCTGCGGCGGCCAGGATGACGATGAGGGCGAGGTCATTGCCGCGGACAGTGAACGGCCGGAGGTAGACGACTCCGGCTGCCGCGAGCAGCACAAGCGGAAGCAGCGCCGAGCGGGGCGTGAGCTCGTGCGGGCGTACCTGCCTGAAGATGACCGCGATGAGCAGGATGTCGATCACGTAGTCGGTGACGCTCATGGTGTTCTCCCCATACCGGCAGCGGTAACTGGATTCATTCTGGGACCCGGGCCGTGACACGTTATCTGTCAAATGACTGCATGTGGCGCATCTTGTGCCGCAGCGGGAACCGGACCCGATGTTGACGATGGCGCCGTCAGCTGCTTCTGCTCGCCGCCCTGGACGGCACCGGCGACCTTCGCGTCCTGCAGGCGGCACTCATGCGATTGCATCTTCGGGCCTGGACCGAAACAGTGACCATGTGCGGCGCGGTCCTGGCCTCACCAGGTCGGAATGCCTGATGCGGTCACGAGCGAGCCGGGCGGGCAGCGGTGCGTGCGGGCGACGCAGACGGCGGCGTTCGCCGCGCACCGGCTGGGAGGGGTGCACGTGGTACTTGACCTCATGATCATCGGACTTGCGATCACTTTGGAGCCTGTCACGATCGTGGCGTTCATCCTGATCCTCGGCGCCGAGAACGGCATCAGGAAAGGGCTCGCCTTCATCCTCGGCTGGATGGCGTGCCTGGTGGCGGTGATCGCGGCCGTGGTCCTGCTGACCGGAGGCAAGCCGCCGGAGCCGCACACTGCCACGTCGAATGCCGCCCTGGTCATCAAAGCCGTGCTCGGCATCGTGCTGATCGCGGTTGCCGTCCGGCAGCGGCGCCGCAGGGGCCGGCCCCACAAGCAGCCGGCCTGGATGGCGAGGCTGGACCGCCTGTCGCTGTGGGCCGCCGCCGGGCTCGGTGTCTTCCTGCAGCCCTGGTCGCTGGTGGCAGCCGGGGCAGCGACGGTCGCGCAAGCCAAGCTCTCCACCGCGGGAGATTGGCTGACGCTGGTGCTCTTCTGCCTGCTGGCCACGTCCAGTTTCCTGGTCATGGAGCTTTACGCGGCCTTCGCGCCCGAGGCGGCCCACGTGCGGCTGGAGCAGGTGCGGACATGGATCGACAGCCACCGGGACCAGGCGATCGTCGTGGGGTCGCTGGTGGTGGGCTGCTGGCTGGTCGGCAACAGCATCTACCTGATCGTGTCATAGCGGCGCCCCATCCCGAGCGGCCGCGGAGCCACGAGACGCGCAAAGTGAGGCAACCGGCGCCCCCATCCACCGGCGCGTTCATGCCGCAGCTAAGCGACGGGGCGGGTCCGGGCGCTCGGGCTGCGCAGGCGCGCACGGCGGCTGAGGTGCCCGGATGGACATGCTCCTGGCCGATGAGCCGAGCGGTCCTGGTTGTGTCGAATTGCCGCTAACGAGCATGAACAACCCTCGTCGGGTGATGCGCCACGATCCGTCCCCGCCGGGGTGCTGGCGCAACCGCGAGTCGCCTGATGCCACGGGCACCCGACGTGCCCGCGGGGATCCACGGCTGGGCCGGGCCGCGAGGATGGCCGTGGCCGCGCGGCGCCCCTGGGCCATGGCCTCGGCCACTGTTGATGGCCCGACGAGCGCGTCACCGACTGCCCACAGCCGCTCCTGGAACGGCAGGGCGGAGGCCGCGAGTCCTATGTCCCTGCCTAGCGCGAGCATACCCACAGGGTTGTGGTGCGCGAACGCCGACGCCGGGTTGGCGAGGACGCCGCTCGCAAGCCATCGCCGGTCGGGCAGGCCTTTCGCCTCCCTGGCCAGCGGAGTGCCAGGCAGCGCCGATGCGAAGGCCGGGTCGCCGCGGTAGCCCATCGCCATGACGACGAGGTCGACGTCGAGTGTCTCGTTATCGCCGCTCAGGAGCTTCGGCCGCTGGCTGGCACGGCTCTGCCTGGTCCGTGAAAGCACGGCGCGACGCACCCGTCCGCCTTCACCCTCCAGGCGTGCCACGGTGCGCAGGAACCGGAACTCCACACCTTCCTGCCGCGCGTCGTCAAGCTCGTCTGGACGCGCGCGGGCGAAGCGTTCGTCGCGACGGACAAGGCACACCGCCCGCAACCCGAGCCGCCTCGCCGTCCGGGCCACGTCCACCGCCGTGTTTCCCGCTCCAAGCACAAGGGCACGCGGTGCGACGGTCTCGTTGCCTTCGGGTGGGACGGGCAGGCCATAGGACTCGCGGAAGCCGGCAGCGTCCCGGTTCTCGAGCGCTGCCTTACCGGCCTTCAGGAACGACGTCGCGTCGACTACCCCGCCGAGATCAGCCCCAGGCACCGCAAGCCGCAGCGCCAGCGGCGCGCCGTGGGCGAGGATCACGGCGTCGTGCTCGGTGCGGAGGCGGTCGATGTCCTCCGGGCGTATTTCCACGCCGCAGCGCAGATCGACGCCTGCCGCGGTGAGCTGCTGCCACGGGCGCGCCGCCACAGCCGTTGGGAGAATGAAATCGGGGATGCCCCAGCCGAGCAGGCCTCCGGGCTCGGGCTCCTTCTCGTAGACCGTTACCGACGCGCCTGCTTCGACGAGGTGCCACGCGGCGCCGATCCCCGCGGGCCCGGCGCCCGCCACCGCGACAGAGAGCCCGGCGCCAGCCGCCGAGTTCGAGTTCCGGGCCGGCGGCGGGACGGGTGCATGGTCGGCGACGAAGCGTTCGAGCTTGCCGATGGCGACGGGCGTGCCACCGGCGAGCGACCACGAGCAGGCTCCCTCACATTGGGCCGCCTGATCGCAGACGCGGCTGCACACATCAGGCAGCACCGAGGTGCGCCGCAGTACTTCGTGTGCGGTGCCGAGGTCACGGCCCCGGACGGCCCTGATGAACGAAGGGATGTCGTTGTGCGCAGGGCAGCCCCGCACGCACGTGGGGTCCGGGCAGCTGAGGCATCGGCCCGCTTCTGCGAGCGCCTGTTCCCACGACTCGAATCCGGGGTGGACCTCGCCGATGTCACCAGTGAGCGTCTTTGCGTGGACAGGTCCGGGCTCGGCCCGCTCGGACACCACGAGTGGCCCATCGACCGCGATCGCGCTGAAGGGGCACGTCCGCTCGCACTGCCGGCACCCGACGCACAGCGCATCATCTGCCTGAGCGACCCAGCTGCTCACATCCATCGCCAGCGCACCGGGCGGGCAGCGGACCACGCACTCCTGGCAGCCCGCGCAACGGTCGGTGAGGACTGTCACATGCGGACGGCGGGCCGCGGCCGGCGTATCGCACGTCACTTTCAGCGTCATGGTCATCTCCAGATAAGTCCGCTGCCTGAATCAGCACGTAGAGCACCGCGGCGGCGACGCCGCAGATGAGCACCAAGCCGAGAGTGGCGACCCGGACGCCGATGGCGCCCCGGCTAACGGGTATGAGCTCACGGCTACCGATCCGCCACGCCGACCACAGCGCCGCGAGGGTGCCGAGGGCCATGACGGCAACCTGAGCGATCACGATGCGGGGATCGGAAAGTATTTTCGCTGTGAAGAAGGGCGATCCGATCGCCGAAGAGGCGCCGAACATCCGCTGCACCGAGGGGATCAGCCGGGGTGAATAGTGGAAGAACTTCGGCAGCTGGCGGGCGAGGTAATCCGCGCCCACAATAGGGATGAGCCCATAGGTAATCGGCATGAAGTAGGCCCGGAACCGTGACTTGCGGTCCAGGAAACGGCCCTTCGCTGCGAAGTCGATGTCCCTGCGGGCGAAAAGCATGCCGGTCCCCCATGCCGCACCGGCGATTGCCAGTGCGAGCAGCCCGATAAGGCCGAAATAAGCGACCGGGTCCGGGTAGCGCGGGAAATGCAGTGAGGTGTTCAGCCAGTCATCGAGGTTCGCGTAGAGATTGGTCGCGTTGATCTGCTGGTAAACGACCAGGCCCCACAGCACGGCGATGGCCCAGGCCACGTCGGCCCGGCGGCGCCGTGGAGCGGTCACCGAGGTGAGCGGCTTCTGCAGGAACAGGCCGATGTTGCCTTCCGGGCAGGCCTTGTAGCACTCCGAGCACAGCCCGCAGTACAGGTTCGAATCGGCGCTGCCCGGCCATGTGTACCAGGGGCAGCCGAAGCCGTTCTCGCCGCCTCGCATGCAGTCCTTGGTCTGGCAGGTCAGGCAGATATCGCGGTCTCTCGTGCGGAAACCGGCGACCGATCCCATCGAGCCGACCGACCCAATGAGGGTGGTGAGCGGGCACAGGTACCTGCAGAACGAGCGCCGCTCGAAGACGAGGAAGAAAATCAGGGCGCACGCCATGAGCCCAAGGACCATCAAGCTCGTGTCGGCGGGGTTTCCAGGGCCGGCGATGTTGAAGAACTCCTCGATCCAGGTCAGCGCGAGAAAGGTGGCCACTGGAAGCAGGAAGCCGTAGCGGGCAAGTGGCTCTGGAAACGTCAGGCCGAGGCCGAGATCCTTCTGCGTGCGACGCCAGAACGTGTGGCGCTGCACCCACTCGGCGAAGCCGCCGAACGGGCACACGGCGCACCACGCACGCCCGGCAACTACCATCGTGACGAAGACCAGGCAGCACCAGACGTACCACGTGATGGCAGTGCCAAAGTTGAGCCCGGGGATGGCGGTTCCCAGGAGGCCCACGAAGATCACGGTCCAGAAGATGATCTGGCAGGGCAGGATGAGCAGGAACTGGAAGCGCCGGCTTCCCACGAGTCGGGCGATCCTGGGGTTCGAGGTGATGTCCAGGCCCTGCGGCGGGTCCGACGGGCCGAAGCGGTTATTAATACCCACACGGTTCGGCTCCCGCAGGTGAACTGCGACTGCCACAGGCTCGCGTGCGATGGCTGACCCGTGGGCGCCGTCCTCACGGGTCCCGTTAGGGTTCTTAATTGCTGCCATGGCCCGAATATGCCAGAGACGATCACGGCGCCCTAGGGGAGAAAGCCCCGATCCTGCAGGGCCAAACTCCCCACATTTATTCTGTGCGCGGGGATGTTATCCTGGCGAGATTTCGCACTTAAGTAGCCGGTCAGCGGCTCGCCCCGAATTATCCTTGTATAGACGATTTACCGCCTGATAGACCTGATAATGTCACGAGTGCATGAAATTACCAGACAAAGTCTGGCGCGCCAGCGGCAAGCGCTTTGCCTGGACCAGGCCGAGGTGTCACACCCGCTGGGGTGGCAGGGGTGGCCGCAGCGCCGCACGGGCCCGGGCCTGCACGGGCCCGGGCCTGCCCGGGCCCGTGCTCGCCGCTGCGCACGGTGGCCGTGGTCGTTTTGCCGAACGGCTCACGCGACCTGGCGCGCGGCCTGCACCGTGGCGGCCGCTCTCGCGATCCCGGCGCAGCCCGGCTCCTCGTAGCTGCCTGTGAACGCGATGTCCTGCGCACTGCCGGACCGGTCTGCAGTTCCGCCACGCCCGCCCGCTTGCAACCTCGGCCTTGACAGACCGCTGTGGTGAACCTACCGGGAGGTCTTCTGGGTGCACCTAGCCGTGTGTGAGACTGGATGAACGCCCCCGAGACCAGAGGGGAGGTGAGCAGGAGATGTCCGTCGTTGCCCTGGGACATGCCGAGCCATGGGGCCAGGCCGGGTACCTCGCACTCCCCAGGGCCGGCAAGCCCATCGACCTGTTGGACGGCGCCCTGCTCGTGACCCCCGCCCCGGCCAGCGACCACCAGCACCACCAGCAGTACGCCCGGCGCCTGGCCAACCCGGCGCCATCGCCAACCAGGTCGAGCTCAATCCGGCGCTGACCGCGCCAACCGAATCCCCGGTGCGGGCAGGATCAGCTGAGATCGGCTGTCATCATGTAGAGAGTCAGCGAAATTGTGGTCATTCGTACGGACCGGCCAGCCACTGGTGGACCTATCGCGAGTTCCGAACAGACGTCGTGCCCGTCACTGCATTCTCATACCGGTCGCGACGCGGGCAGGGCCCGGTGCCGGGCCCACGCTTCACAGCAAGCCGCTCGCCATGATCCGCCTGGTCTCGGCACCGGCCCACGTGCGCGGCATGAGGTATCTGCTAATAGGGCGGTGAGACAGCCATGTTCGTGGTGATGGTGGCATCGGAATGCGCGCCTGTGGCGCAGGCGGGCGGACTGGGAGAGGTGGTCTTCGGGCTAAGCAGGGAGCTAGAGGTGCGGGGCCACACCGTTGACATCATCATGCCCAAATACGACTGCATGCGTTACGATCAGATCGCCGGGTTCTCGGTCGCATATGAGGACCTATGGGTGCCTTGGTACAGCGAGTCCGTGCACTGTACGGTCTGGTTCGGATTTGTGCACGGCAGGCGATGCTTCTTTATCGATCCCCACTCACCGGACAATTTTTTCAATCGGGGCCACTTGTACGGTTCGGTCGACGATGATGTCAGATTTGCTTTCTTTTCTAAGGCGGCATTGGAGTTCATGTGGAAGACCAACCGGCGACCCGAGGTGATCCACTGCCACGACTGGCAGACCGCGCTCGTCCCAGTGCTGCTCGACGAGATCTACCGGCACATTGGCATGCACGATCAGCGGGTCTGCTACACGATCCATAATTTCGCTCACCAAGGCATCTGCGGCGAAAACATCCTGTGGGCGACGGGCCTTACCCGCGCATCCCATTTTTTCGATTACGATCGGCTCCGCGACAACTTCAATCTCCATGCAATCAATCTGATGAAAGGTGGCATCGTTTACTCGAACTTCATCACCACCGTGTCGCCTCAACATGCCAGGGAGGCAACCTACGCCGATCAGGGAATGGGGCTTGGGCACACGCTCTACGTCCACAGGAACAAGTTCGGTGGCGTCCTCAACGGTGTCGACTACAATGTCTGGAACCCGGAGATCGATATCCTCATCCCCTCGAACTACGGGCCCGACACTGTGGACAAAAAATATGCGAACAAAGATGCCTTGCGTGATCGATTGCTGCTACGGAATGAGTATAAACCGATCGTCGTCTACGTCGGCCGCCTCGACCGGCAAAAAGGCGTTCATTTCATTCATCACGCCATTTTCTACTGCCTGGCCAAAGGTGCACAGTTCGTCTTGATGGGTTCTAGTACTGACCCGGCAGTCAACGCCCATTTCTGGCAATTGAAAGACTATCTGAATGACAATCCCGACTGTCATCTTGAAATTGGGTGGAACGATGGTCTGGCCCATCTGATCTATTCAGGTGCCGACCTGATAGTGATGCCCAGCCTGTTCGAGCCGTGCGGCCTGAGCCAGATGATCGGACTCAAATACGGAACCGTCCCGATCGTGCGGGCCGCCGGCGGCCTGGTGGACACCGTGTTCGATCGCGATTACTCCGCACGTCCTCCTGACGAGCGGAACGGCTATGTGTTCCACCAGATTGACAACGGGGCGATGGAGTCCGCGATGTCGCGCGCGATCGGGCTGTGGTTTTCTTACCCGGGCGAATTCAGGCAGCTTCTCGTCAACGGAATGCGACAGGATCACTCCTGGGCCGACCCTGGTGGGTACTATGTGAATATCTATGATTACATCCGTCACAAATAGAGCACAATACATATATCGGATATAAGGAGCCTGAGCGATGGGCGAGCTCCCTGAGTACATCGATGGCCTTCCCAACATCTGCGGCTCGGAGAAACGCATCGAGGAGGCGATCAGAACCGGGCATAGCGAACCCGCCTTTTTGCGGCCGGAGACCACAGGGTTCGCCGGCATCGGCAGTTCTTTTGCTATCGCCTTGCACATGCACCAGCCGCTCATTCCGGCGGGAGGACCTGATCTGCGCACGGCGCGGATCATCAGCAACCTGCGGTGGATGATGGAGAACCCCGGCATCGGTGACAACCACAACGCCCCGGTGTTCCTGTGGTGCTACAAGCGGATGGGCGAGTTCGTCCCTCAACTGCTCGACGAGGGGCTCGCGCCGCGGGTCATGCTGGAGTACTCGGGCACGCTGCTGCACGGCCTGCGCCAGATGGGTGCCGACGACGTGCTCGACACCCTGGCCGGCATCACGACCGACCCACGCAACCGGCAGGCGGTGGAGTGGCTGGGCTGCCCATGGGGGCATGCGGTGGCGCCCTCTACGCCGATCCAGGATTTCCGCCTGCACGTGCAGGCCTGGCAGCACCATTTCGCCGGCCTTTTCGGCCTTGACGCTCTCAGCCGGGTCCGGGGCTTCTCTCCTGCCGAGATGGCCCTGCCCAACCACCCTGATGTCGCCTACGAGTTCGTGAAGACCCTTACCGACTGCGGCTACCAGTGGGTCCTGGTTCAGGAACATACGGTCGAGGACACCGATGGTCGCGGACCCGAACAGAGGCACCTGCCTCACCGCCTGGTCTGCGCCAACTCCCGAGGCGAAGTCGCAAGCATCACCGCTGTGATCAAAACCCAGGGCAGCGACACCAAACTGGTCGCCCAGATGCAGCCCTACTACGAGGCAAAAAGCATCTCCAGCTGGGAGCTGGGCGGCAGGCGGGTGCCGCCGCTTGTGACGCAGATCGCCGACGGGGAAAACGGGGGGGTGATGATGAACGAGTTCCCGTCCAAGTATTTCGAAGCGATCCGGGAGTGCTCGGGTACCCAGACCCCGGCCATGAACGTTACCGAGTACCTTGAACGGGTCAGCTCGGACGGCATCGGCCCCGACGATTTCCCCGTGGTCCAGCCCATCTTCCAGTCCAGGATCTGGGGTCGCATGGCCCCAGGTGACGGGCCGGACCGGCTGGCCGAAGTGATCGAGCAGCTGCGGGCCGAGGACGGACGCTTCAACATGGAGGGAGGCAGCTGGACCAACAACATTTCCTGGGTGCGCGGCTACGACCGGGTGCTGGCCCCTATGGAAGAAGCCAGCTCGCTGTTCCACGAGCGAGTCCTGGCCAAGGCCGTCCCGACCGACGACCCCCGCTACCGCAACGCCCTGTTCCACCTGCTCACCGCCGAGACCAGCTGCTACCGCTACTGGGGCCAGGGCATCTGGACCGACTACGGCGCCGAACTGGCCCGGCGCACCATCAACATCGTGACCCATGACCTGTAACCCGCTGTGTTCGAGAGCGGCCGTCAGCTCACCGGTGTCAGCGCCGACTCCTCCAGCGATGCGATCGCGGTAGGCAACGGGATCTTGAATACCTCACCGACGTGGACGGCGCTCCGCCCGCCTTCGATTGGAACGGCAATGCGTGGCTGGCGACGGCGTTGCCAACCGGCCTGTCGTATGAGGCCCTGGATCAGGTCGAGGCGTTCTCGCCCACCGATGCGTGGGCCATCTCGGCGTCGGCTCTTCTGGATCATCGACAGTCGCCGCCGCCACCTTCTGGAACGGGGTGTCCTGGAGCTGTCTGGGAGGACCAGGTTTGGGTAAGAGGACAGCAAGCAGGGCGGGTGGAGGAGGGCGATGTTCGAGGCTGGCGACATCCGCGAGTGGCGTGGCCACGACGTGGTCGACAGCAGCGGCTCCAAGATTGGGACGCTGGAGTCTGTATATGTGGACACCGGCACCGACGAGCCCGCGTTCGCAACCGTCACGGTCGGCCTGCCGACCCGGCACCGGCTCGTGTTCGTGCCCCTGGCCGGGGCGACCGTGGGCCCGGGATATCTGAAGGTCACCTACCCCAAGCGCCAGGTGAAGGACGCTCCGTCGATCGGCACCGACGGCGTGCTTCCGGCGGGTGACGAAGAGGCGGTGTTCAAACACTACGACCTGACCTACCAGCCGGGTGGGGGCGGCGAACGGCGTCTGGCGCGTCGCTGACGCCCGGGAAGATTAGGAACGCGCGAGATGGTCCGGTTTCTGTTACTTGTGATTGTGGCGATCGCGCTCGGGCTCTTCGGTGTTTCCTGGCGAGGCTCCGCCGGCGTCTTCCGAGCCGAGCCAGGCGGAACACGGCGTGGCCAAGCTGCGCGATCCCCTCGGCCTTCTCCCGGGTGCCGATAACGCCGACGCCCTTGAGGTTGTTCCGCATGTTGCCTGACCAGCAAGAGGAGGCGGTGTGCCCTGGTCGGGACCCGTGAGGTATCACGGGACCTGCGGCCGGGTCGCAACGGCGAAGTCGCGCAACGCGGGGGCGGCGGTCCACCGCTACGGTGGTCTTGTTCTCTCTCACGTGGCCAACTAGGAGGAGTAATGCCCATTCGTACTGCCCAGACGACGTGGAACGGCAGCCTCGAAGATGGAAAGGGAACGGTGGAGCTCACCAGTTCCGGCGTCGGGTCCTACGAAGTCTCCTTCCCCAAGCGGGCGGCCGACGATGCAGGAGGAACGACCAGTCCCGAGGAGCTCATCGCCGCCGCGCACACCGCGTGTTACGCCATGCAGTTCTCGGCCCTGCTCGGGGCAGCAGGCGGCAGCGCGCCATCGCTGCTGGTCCGGGCGGACGTTACCCTCGGCCCCGACCCCGCGGGCGGTTTCAGGATCAGCGGCATCAAGCTGAGCGTCCGCGGCTCCGCCGAGGGCGTGGACGAGCACGCGTTCGCGAAGATCGCCGAAGACGCCAAGAACTCCTGCCCGGTGAGCAAGGCCCTCACCGGCACCGAGATCACGCTCAACGTCGCCCCGGGCGGCCAGACCGGGTAAGCCGGGTAGGTCACGACCGGACCAAGTCCCCTGAGGTGCCTGTCACGGGCAGCACCGACGCTCGGTGGCAGCGGTGCGAGCTTTCCCTGCGCTTCTTTCATTGGGCGCCGTCGCACGCCACGGCACCCGCGCGATTGCGTGATTTCAGTACGCGATATACGCTTGAAAAATGGCAATCTATGACGTGTTTGCCGATCACTACGACGCCGTGACGGGCGACTCTTCTTCAGAGGCCGCGTTTATTGACACTCTGGTCAAGCAAGCTAACGCGAAAACTGTAACGCTACTTGAGCTTGCCTGCGGAACTTGCAGCATCATCGCTGCTCTCGCGGACAGATATCAGGTGAGCGGTCTGGACATATCGCCCGGCATGCTTGCTGTTGCCAGGCAGAAGCTACCTGAGGGAACTCCGCTATACGAAGCCGATATGACCAGCTTTGCGCTAAAGGCGAAATTCGACGCCGTCATCTGCATCTACCATAGCATCAATCACGTGCTTGACTTCTCGGACTGGGAAAGATGCTTCGACCTCGTCCATGAGCATCTAAACGACGGGGGGGTGTTCGTCTTCGATATCAACACAATTGGCAATCTCAGGATGATGGCGGGCATCTCCAAAGAGGTACAGCAGTTCGATGACAACTATCTGATCACGCGGGTGCGTACGATTGATAAAATGGTTTACGACTGGAATATCGAAGTATTTGAGCGCCAGCGAGTCGGCGGCTATAGGCTGCTCACGGAAGTCATAAAAACGGTGTCATTCCCACTTGAACAAATAATGGACGCATTGCAGCAAAGGTTTACCGATATAAGGACCGTCGATGGTGGCGGTAACGCTGTCACTGAAGACGGTGAGGATCGGATCTGGTTTGTGTGCACCAAGCGTTGACCCGGTTCCGGCCTGGCCTGGCCTGGCCTGGCCTGGCCTGGCCTGGCCTTGGTCGCTTGGTCGCCCGCATGGCACCCGCATGGCCGGCCGTGTCACATCGCGTGAGCCGTTCTGATTGCGACCTTATGCGACAGAATGTCGGCAGCGCCGCACCATTGACATTTAGCCGGGGCACTTATTAAATTCACGCTGTCAAAATTACCAGCTCGCAGGATTGCTGGTTGCCATATCGGTCGTTACGCCCAAAGCATCGGCGGCAGCCACCGCTGAGGGGGCGACGCACACGCAGCGACGCAAGTGAGCATCGGAGAAATTGATGAGAAATCTGGCCAAGTGCATCCTCGTTCTGGTGACCGGAGCGTGCTTGACCCTGACTACCTCCGCATCACATGCCGCCACGGTCATTAACCCACGTAGCGAGGCTGTGCACCATCATGCGAGCAAGTCTGCATGGGCAGGTCTGGAGCCTAACCACTACGCACTGACCGGCCACGGGCTGCACGTGACTTACGACAGCACCGGGCTGGCCGGCCGCAGCTCACCTACCAGGACCAGCAGCGGGTCCTGCACTTCTATGGCTCGTCTATCCGGGAAGTCGACAGCGACGCCGGAACATTGGTGAGCGTGACAACGGTCATGACCATCGACGCGGGCTCGACGACGTTCTCGCTGCTCATTCCGCGCGTGTCGGTGCAGAAGGGGAAGGCCGCACACATTCGCACCTTTGGCATTACCGCCTCACACCGACGGACCATTGATGTGCTTGCTCACGGCCAGTTGGACACCTACCAGGTCCGCCTCTTGACGGGAACGGCGTCCGTCGTCGAGTTCTGAGCGCGGGCGGCGCGTTTGGATCACCAAACTTGGAACCTGGTGCGACAGCGGAGGAGGCCCTTCAATCCCGGGTCTGCCGCCCGGAACGCGTAGACGCCAATCTCGGCGAAGTGCCCGCCGCCAGCCACAACGGTCCGGCCCGGGCTTGGGGCTTCCGGCGTCTTCGTGGGATCAGCGTGGATTACCGCACCGCCGCTGAGGCTAGTCGCCGGCTCCGCACCGGTCGGTGATCGCGTCGATGATCAGCCCGAGGCCCACTCCAAGCATCCACATATCCTTCGCCAGCGGAATGCCCTGCTGCGTCGGCAGGAGACTCCCCTCCTTCCGCATTCCGGGTGTGCGCAGGTAGAGGCCGAGCAGCGCGGCGGAGAATCCGGTCAGGCCGGCTCCGGCCAGGGCGGCGGGCACGACGGGCAGCAGGAGCGCCGAGCCGATCGCGATCTCGCTGACGGACAGCAGGCGGGCGAAGTCCTTCGGCCGCATCTTGGTGAGGAACGGGTAGGTGCCCACAGCCATCCCGTGCAGCCTGGCGGCGGTCTCCTCGTCGGCGGACCATTTACCGAGCCCAGCGTTGAGGATGAACGTACCCGTCGTGAGGCGCCCGGGCAGCCGCCTCGCCTTCCGCGATATCAGCATTTACCCTCCCGATTCGGGATCTTAGCTGATCCAATCCTTCCGCACCCGCGATCCGCCGCGTCCGCGGGTGCGCAGTACCGCGCCGCGGCGAAGACCGATTATGAACCGCGACCACGACACCGAGGTGTCCTTTGAGCCTGTCAGCAAGCGGCGGCTGAGCCGGTCGGCAGCGGCCGCCGTAGGTCCATGTGCGAGGCCCAGGTCAAGTGGTCCGCGGTTCGTCGGTGCGGCCCGAAGGCCCGATGTATCAGTGCGCGGACGGCCATCTGAACCTATGGGGCCGCTTGGGCTCGGTCGGGCCGGAGCCCAAGCGGACGGGGATGTGCGCACCGGCGGTGTCCGGCGGCACGAGGGGCCGCCCGGCCGCGAGACATGGGGCGGCGGGCACCCAGACCGCGCGAAAGCCGTCCTCCCTGCCGCCGCCTCGCGCAGCCTCAGCTTGTCCCCGGAAACACCTCCAGCGAACGCAACGACGTGCTCGCCGACCGCAGGCCCAAGCTGTCCGGCGGGCTGCTCGAGGGAGATTCCAGATGTCCGGCGGGCTGCTCGAGGGAGATTCCAGATGTCCGGCGGTGGCGTGGCCGAGCCGAACAGGGGACCATCGCGAAATGGACCCGGAACCTGACCTGACCACCGATCCGGAACATGCGGCTGTGCTCGACGAGCTCATTCAACGGGGAACCGATCTTCCGTCGCCATGAACTCGGCACCACACGGTCCGGCTTCGAGTGCCAGACGGCGCCTGACTTTCTGGGAGGTGGGCGCATCGGGCCGGTGCCACAGCCGCGAGCACGTGTGGGCGATCTTGGCGGAGCGTTACGCGAATCCGGCCGACGACTACGGGCAAGCGACCGGCTCCAGCGCAGGCGGTTGGCCGCCGGCACGTATCTGCTGACCTGCACCCTCACCCAGCCGGATGAGCGACGGACCCGCAGCGCGACCATCCGGCAGAATCTCGGCGACGGCTGGAAGATCCTTTTCCACCCAGGGGACCATCGTTCAGCCAGCCGAGGCGGCGGGTGGCGGGAAGGTCAGTTAAAGAAAGGCCGCCAAGGGCGCATGGGCCGGATCGCACGTTGGGATGAGAACCGTAGGAAATATGTCCATCCGGGGAGGCGTGATGACAGCAGGCGACCGCCAGGCGACCATGCAACGTTCGAGCCGGCTTTGCTCGGAATCTACCTCAACGATCACCTGGCGGGTGCCACCGCAGCCGTGGAACTGGCACACCGTGCGGCGGCAGCCAGCCCGCACGAGCAGATCGGCGAGCCGCTGGAGCGGTTCGCAGCCGAAGCCGCCGACGAACGTGCCGCGTTGCTCGACATGATGAGAGCACTCGGCGTTCGCGTCAGGCATTACAAGATCTACGCGGCGCGGCTTGGAGAGAAGGTAGGCCGGCTGAAGCTCAATGGTTCTCTCGTCGGCCGGTCTCCGCTGAGCACGCTGGAAGGGGTGGAAGTACTGCAGATGGGAGTGGCTGGCAAGACGGCCGCATGGCGCACGCTGCGCGCGCTCGCCGAGCGCGATAACCGCCTCGACCGCCATCGGCTCGATCAGCTGATCACCGCGGCTGATCGTCAGTCATATGTCCTTGAGGAAGTCAGGCTGCGCGCGGCCGTCAAGGTCTTTGTCTTCACTTGAGGTGTGCGTTCGGCCCTGCGGCGAGAGCAGGCGTATGGGCGACCCGTCCAGCCAGGCGACGATGTCCTCGACCGCCTCTGTGTAGATGCGCTCGTAGGCCTGCGTGGAGACCATCGCAGTTCATCCGCGCCCACCAGGCCGCGGCTGCGATGTTGGAAAGCCTCAGGTGGATGGCGACGATGTCGCTGAGCTCGAACAGTTCCCGTCGGCCTACCGGGGTCACGTCATGCGAATTCGCCTTCACTGGGTGAGGTTCGGGCTCGCCATGGTGTCCGGTAGTAGCCGGATGGACATGTGCCCGGTAGTAGCCGGATGGCCATGTGCGTCTTCCCCCCCGAAATCGTCGCGCCATCCGGACATTCCGGGCGCCGGAACGACGTTTTCGGGGGGGAAGTAGAGCCTTCCCCAGGCGGGATAGAACTGGTGGAGCTGATGGGATGGGTGGGGGCCGGGTGGTCCGGGTTCGGTGGGGGCGGTGGCTAGCGTCTGCGCGCGGACTCGCCTGCAGGTTCGTGGCGCCCGGCGAGCTTGTCCTGCGCGCGGCTTTTCGCGCGGATGATGGGTTGGCGGAAGCGCTGTTCCCTCGCCATGGCCTTGATGAGCTTGCGTGGGCGGTCCCGGTACCGCCAACGGGCCCACGGTGAGGCGGGCCGGGCGAGCCGGATGGCCCCGACGAGGAAGAACGGCGGCACAAGCAGGCAGAAGAGACTGGTCCAGATCTTGCCTTTGAGCAGGGTGATCGCCGCGAACAGGAAGAGCGCCATGACCGCCAGGGTGACCGTCAAAGCGTCCGCGGTATTTGGCAGCCGGTGGTAGTCGGCCACGCTCTTGACGCCGACGGGGCTGGCCCCGAGCAGCAGCAGCGCCGTGACGCCGAAGGCGACAAGCACGGCGTCGATCGACAGCCGTCCTTCGTTGGCCCAGTACACGTCGCGCAGGTGAAGGATGAGCGCGAACTCGTCAAGCACGAGAGCGGTGCCAAGTCCGAAGAGCGCGGCCGGTCCTGATCGCCAGGCCAGCGAATGGATGGGCGCGGCAAGCTCGGCGACCCCGCCGACGGCCATGAAGACGACGCCGAAGACCATGTGGTGAACGTGCACCACGCCGGCGGTGAGGTTTCCTGGCCACCACCGGACCTTGGCCCGGATGAGCCGCACGGACAGCCGGATGAAGATGAAGCCGACGACGAACGCGACGAAAAAGCAGAACAACGGCAACCGCCCGGTGCGCACGATCTGCGCCGAGAACCAACCGGACATGGCGCCCCCACCTGGCGGGCCGCGGTAATACCAGCGACGGTTCGATGATAGGCGGCGACCGGGCGTGCGACCGTGGCGCCGTGGTGTGAGGCCGTTCGCCGTGCCCGGTGGGTGGTGTGCGGCCGTTCGCCGTGCCCGGTGGGTGGTGTGCGGCCGTTCGGCATGCCCGGTGGGTGGTGTGCGGCCGTTCGGCATGCCCGGTGGATAGCCTGGCTGGTGCGCGTATGCGGTTATGACGGACCCCCGCGGAGGATGAGCTTTGAGCACCGCAAGGGTGGCAGGCCCAGTGGACTTCGGGACCTACGGCTCCTACGGCGCATACCGCCGCAGAGCGGCCAAGCCCGACCCGGTGCCGCCAAGCGACGGCGAGTTCCGCCGTGCGCGCTACCGCTTCCAGGGCCGGGTCACGGCCGACGGCTCGAGCGGCTTCGCCGCCGAGCCTGGCCGTTACCACCTCTACATATCGTGGGCCTGCCCGTGGGCGCATCGATCGGCGATCGTCCGCAGGCTGAAGAAGCTCGACGACGTGGTTTCTTTGTCGGCCGTGGATCCGATCCGCGACGGGCGTGGCTGGGCGTTCCGCGCGGGTGAGGGGTATGGGCCGGACCCCGTCAACGGCTTCGCGTTCCTGTCCGAGGCATACGAGGCGACGCAGCCCGGCTATGACGGCCACGTGTCCGTTCCTGTGCTGTGGGACCGTCTGAGCGGCCGGATTGTGAGCAACAACTTCCCCGACATCACCATCGACCTTGGCACACAGTTCGAGGCCTGGGCCGACACTTCGGTGCGGCTCTACCCTGAGGCGCTACGGCCCCAGATCGACGCCCTCAACGAGGTCGTCTGCGAGAACGTCAACAACGGCGTCTACCGTGCCGGATTCGCCACCACGCAGGACGCGTACGAGCAGGCCGTGTACGCGCTCTTCGACACCTTCGGCGAGCTGGAGAAGCGGCTCGGCGAGAGCCGGTTCCTCTTCGGCGATGTGCTCACCGAGGCCGACATCCGCCTGTGGGTCACCCTCGCACGCTTCGACACGGTCTACGTCACCCACTTCAAGACCAACCTGCGGCGCCTCGTCGATTACCCGAACCTGTGGGCGTACGCGCGTGACCTCTACCAGCGCCCCGCGCTGCGGGAAACGACCAACTTCGACCAGATCAAGCGCCACTACTTCCTCACTCATCCGCACCTGAATCCCACGCGGATCATCCCGGCCGGCCCGGTTCTTGACTGGGAGGCCCCGCACGGCCGCGGTGGGCAGGAGTGAGATTCCACCGGCGTCGTTCGGTACAGGGATTTGTGGGTTTCGGGGTCCGGCGGCCGCGGACGGCCAGCGCTCTTGCTGCGCCGGGCGCGACGACCTGCGCGTGGCCCTGCGCGCCGCCCGCAGCCCGCCCGCCGCTCCGGTAGGCGCCAGGTGCCTGTAAGGGCGGTGGACACGGCTCTTACCATGTCTGCATGGGGTGGTCTGGCAGTGTTCCCGGCAATGATCCCGGCGACCATGCGGAGTGGTCGTGTCTGTGACCGCACCGCAGGGCCCATCGCGCGCGGCGATCGTGACCGTCGACGATGACCCTGGGGTGTCGCGGGCGGTGGCTCGCGATCTGCGGCGGCGCTACGGCGAGAGCCACCGGATCGTGCGCGCCGAATCCGGGCAGGCGGCCCTGGACGCGCTTCGCCAGATGAAGCTGCGCGGCGACCAGGTCGCGGTCATCCTGGCTGACTACCGCATGCCACATATGAGCGGCATCGAATTCCTCGAGAAGGCCATGGACCTGTACCCGGCGGCGCGGCGGGTGCTGCTCACCGCGTACGCGGACACGGAGGCCGCGATCGACGCGATCAACGTCGTCGATCTTGACCACTATCTGCTCAAGCCGTGGGACCCGCCAGAGGAGAAGCTTTACCCCGTGGTCGACGCCCTGCTCGAGGCATGGCGTGATTCGGATCACCGGCCGGTTCCTGAGACCAAGGTGGTTGGGCACCGCTGGTCGGCGCGCTCGTCGGAGGTCCGCAACTTCCTCGCCCGCAATCAGGTGCCCTATCGCTGGTACATGTCCGACGAGCCCGAGGGTGAACGCCTGCTGGCGGCGGCTGGCGCGGACGGGCTCGCGCTGCCGGTCGTGATCACGCCGGACGGCGAGTCGCTGGTGGAACCTACTGACGCCGAGCTTGCCGCCCGGGTGGGACTCGCCACGACGCCCGCTTCCGACTTCTACGATCTGGTCGTTATCGGCGGCGGCCCGGCCGGTCTCGGCGCGGCGGTGTACGGCGCATCAGAAGGGCTGCGAACGGTCCTTATCGAGCGCACGGCGGCAGGCGGCCAGGCCGGCCAGAGCTCTCGGATCGAGAACTACCTGGGCTTCCCCGACGGGGTGTCCGGGGCTCAGCTCACCGATCGGGCTCGGCGGCAGGCCACCAGGTTCGGGGCCGAGATGCTGACCGCACGCGACGTCGTCGGCCTGGAGGTGAACGGTTCGGCCCGAACTGTCCGTTTCGCCGACGGCGCCAGCATCGACGCGCACACGGTGATCCTCGCGACGGGCGTCTCCTACCGGCAGCTGACCGCACCCGGCCTGGACGGGCTGACCGGGCGCGGGATCTTCTACGGATCCTCGCTGACCGAATCGTCTGGGTGCGCGGGTCAGGACGTGTACATCGTCGGCGGCGCGAACTCGGCCGGGCAAGCGGCGGTCTACCTGGCGCGAGGGGCGCGCTCGGTGACGATCCTGGTCCGCGGGCCTTCGCTCGAGGCGTCGATGTCCTACTACCTCGTGCAGCAGATTGCGAAGATCCCCGTGATCTCGATTCGTACCTGCACCGACGTCATCGCCGCCCACGGCTCCGACCATCTGGAGAGCCTGACGCTGCGCGACAGCAAAACGGGCGCGACGCAGACCGTGGACGCGCAGTGGCTGTTCGTCTTCATCGGCGCCGCACCGCTCACGGAGTGGCTGGAGGGCGTCGTGGTGCGGGACAGCCGCGGCTTCGTCGTCGCGGGCCCTGACCTGTCCGTCGATGGCAAGGGCCCGCGAGGCTGGACGCTTGACCGCGCTCCGTATCACCTTGAGACAAGCGTCCCCGGCGTATTCGTGGCCGGCGACGCGCGGGCGGAGTCCGCCAAACGGGTCGCCTCCGCGGTCGGGGAGGGCGCCATGGCCGTCATGCTTGTACACCGCTACCTGGAGAAGCTATGACGCCGCAGGAAGGCCCGCTGCCGTGCAGCGCCGACGAACTGCGCACGCTGTTCCTGTTCGAGAAGCTGGGCGACGATCAGCTGGCCTGGCTGTGCCGCGACGGGCATGTGGAACGCATCGAGCCGGGTCCTGTGTACAGCGAGGGCGAACCCGCCGCCTGCTTCTACGTTCTCCTTGAAGGCACCATGGTGCTGTCACGGCGGGTCGGCGTGGACGACATCGAGGTCAACCGCACGTCCAGCTGCGGTGTGTACGCCGGCGCTTTCCAGGCCTACCTGGGCGACCGGGTACCGCAGATATACAACAGCTCGCTGCGGGTAACCGCCCCTTCGCGGTTCTTCGTGCTCGACGCCGCGGTGTACGCGCAGATGATGTTCGAATGGTTCCCGATGGCGGTGCACCTCCTCGAGGGCTCGTTCTTCGGCAGCCAGAGCGCGCAGCGGGCCATCGGGCAGCGCGAGCGGCTGCTCGCGCTCGGCACGCTTTCCGCCGGCCTCACCCACGAGCTGAACAACCCCGCCGCCGCAGCCGTGCGCGCCACGTCCGCGCTGCGCGAGCGGGTGGCGGGGATGCGGCACAAGCTGGGGCTTGTCGCGGCAGGGCCGTACAACCGCGCCACCCTGGAGACCCTGATCCGGCTGCAGGAAGACGCCGTTGAGCACGTCTCGAAGGCTGCCACGCTCAGCCCGATGGAGGCGTCCGATCGTGAGGATGCCGTCGCGGACTGGTTCGACGATCATGGCATCGAGGGAGGATGGGACCTCGCGCCGACGTTCGTGCAGGCAGGCCTGGAGGCCGGCTGGCTCGACATGGTGGCGGCCACCGTCGGGGACGCGACACTCGAGGGCGCGATGCGGTGGCTGAACTACACTGTCGAGACCGAACTGCTGATGAACGAGATCGAGGACTCCACGGGCCGGATCTCGACGCTGGTCGCCGCGGCCAAGCAGTACTCGCAGATGGATCGGGCGCCTTACCAGGTCGTCAACTTGCACGATCTGCTCGACAGCACGCTGCTGACGCTGGGTGGCAAGATCGGTCCCGGGATCAAGATCGTGAAGGACTACGACTGCGCGGTGCCTTCGATCCCCGCCTACGCGGCAGAGCTCAATCAGGTCTGGACAAACTTGATCGACAACGCGGTGGCCGCCATGGGTGGCAACGGCACGCTGACCGTGCGCACCGCACTTGACCGCGGCCGGGTTCTCGTCGAGATCGGCGACACCGGTATTGGCGTGCCGAATGAGATACGGGAGCGGATCTTCGAGCCGTTCTTCACCACCAAGCCGGTCGGCGAGGGCACCGGGCTCGGGCTCGACATCTCCTGGCGCATCGTCGTGAACAAGCACCATGGAGACCTGCGCGTGAAGTCGGTACCCGGCGATACCCGCTTCGGTGTGTGGCTTCCGCTCACCGCTCCTGAGACGCAGGATGCCTGACCGCCCACGGACACGCAGGTGCGTGAACGCGCAGGACCGCGCGGCGCAGGACCGCGCGCCAGGGACGCGACCCGCGGCGCCAGGGCGCCAACGGGAGCGGCCGGGCCGCAACGATCGAAGGAGACCCGAATGACGACCGTGCCAGGGATCGATCCAACCGTCCCGCCAGCCGGTACCGGCTGCGTCGAGTGCGACGCCACCGGCGGGTGGTGGCTGCACCTGCGCCGATGCGCCCAGTGCGGGCACATCGGCTGCTGCGACACCTCGCCAGAACAGCACGCGAGCGCGCATTCAGCGGCCACCGCCCACCCCATCATCCGCAGCTTCGAGCCCGGCGAGTCCTGGTTCTGGAGCTACCTGACGGAAGAGTTCTATGACGGCCCGCCGCTTGCACCGCCGGAGCATCACCCACTCGACCAGCCGGTCCCAGGCCCAGTCGGCCGCGTGCCCGCCGACTGGACTGATCACCTGCACTGACCTGTGCTGACCTGCACTGACCTGTGCTGACCTGCACCGACCTGCGCTGACCTGAACCGACTGCGCTGACCTGAACCGACCTGCGCTGACCTGAACCGACTGCGCTGACCCGCACCGACCTGCGCTGACCTGCACCGACCTGCACTGGCGCGGGTCGAGGCGGTCTCGAGTGGGTTGTCACCGCCTGCGCGGTCACCCTCCGGCGGGCTCCTTCTGCTCCGCGGCAGGTCCGGTGATCTGCCTGGTATCAGCTTCGTGGTCATCGGGTGGCGGAGCGCGCATGCGCTGATGCCCTTGCGCATCTTCCGCAACCGGAGCCGCTCGGGCGCCTACCCAGGATGCTGTGCATGGCCACCGCTTGGCCGCTCGCATGGCGCGTTCACCTGTGGCGCTGGGGGCATGGATGGATTCCGCAGTAACGCACCCATGGCCAATCCACGCAACGCCGGCTTACACTCGCCGGGAGGTGATGCCATGGAAGAAATCGCCGGTCGGTTCCTCGATCTGATCCACGGCTTCGAGGAGATTACCGACAACGTCAGCGTGGAGCGGGCCCACGCCCAGTTCGACGAGACCACCCTGCAGGTGTTCTGGAAGCAGTGGCCAGGCGTGTCCGCATGGGCCGGAACGCTGTGGAGGATGCTCTCCGAGGAACTCGCCGGGCCGGCCAGTCCCCATTCGGATCCAGAACTCGATGAGGTGGGTGGGAGTGGCTGAGAGCGCGCGCCAGCGCGGCGCCACCTCGTCCGTGACGCTGCGGGATCTTATGCACGTCAGTGTGGTGGTCTCTACCCCGGATACCACGGTGGCGGCCGCGGCGGCGGCCATGGTGAAGGCACGAGCGGGCTCGGCCGTCGTCATGCATGCATCGTTCCTGGCCGGGATTTTGACGGAGCGGGACGTGCTGCGAGCAGCCGCGTCGGGTGAGGACCTTTCTGGATCCCGGGTCGCTGACTGGATGACCCCGGATCCGCAATCGGTGAGCCCTGACACGCCGGTTGAGGATGCCGCTCAAATCATGCTGCTGCACGGGTTCCGGCACCTTCCGGTCGTGGAAGGCCGTGAATTGCGCGGCGTGGTCAGTCTCCGCGACCTGTTCGCCGCCAGAATCCGCCGTCCTGTCACATCGGCCGGAACGCCGGCCGCCACGCCTGACGTGGCGCCCACTGTGGGCGTCGACTGACCCCTCCTGATCCTCCTGGCAGGCGGAGGCTCAAGGGGGCGTTCCCCCGGGCTGAGATGGCGGGCAACGGCCAGGGCGGCCATGGGCCGACGGGCACCAATGGCCGCATCGTGGCATAGCAGGGAATCGAACCCTGCAAAGTAGAGGGGACCAGATCCCGCGTACCTACCCGGCGCCTTGCCGACCGGTAGCCAACCGGCTCTATGCCTCGCGCTGCGAAACCTTACTCTTCTAGCGTCGCTATGCCAGGCGTTTCCTGGTTAGAGACGTTTGTCCCGCGACCCTGCGACCACGGTCACCGTCCAACGACCCGGGCCGGCGATCACCAGGCCGCTACGGACGGAGGATCGGAGGATCATGGACAAACCGTCGATACGCGTCGAGTCGACGGGCGGCGTGGCCGTCGTGCAAATGGCGCACGGCAAGGCCAATACCCTCGACACCACGATGTGCCGCGACCTCGTCGCGTGCCTCGGCGACCTCGAGAAGGACGGCCACCGCGCCGTCGTTCTCACCGGCCAGGGGCCCATGTTCTCCGCGGGGGTGGACCTGTTGCGCCTCCACGACGGCGGCCCCGGCTACACCGACGAGTTCCTGCCCGCGCTCACCGACGCTTTTCTCGCGGTATTCGGCTGCCCGTTCCCGGTCGTCGCCGCGGTTAACGGGCACGCGATCGCCGGCGGCTGCATTCTGGTCTCGGCCTGTGACCGCAGGGTGATGAACGCCGATCACGGGCGGATCGGAGTGACAGAACTTCTCGTAGGAGTCCCGTTCCCTGCCGCCGCCCTCGAGATCCTCCGTTTCGCGGTGGGAACTCACCGGCTCCAGGAACTCACCCTTCTCGGCCGGACCTACCCGGCCGCGGAGGCGCTGGCCTTTGGCCTCATCGACGAGGCAGCGGGCGAGGCGGCGGTCCTGCCGCGAGCCGTCGAGATCGCGGGCACTTTCGCCGGACTGCCGCAGGAGCCGCTGCGGTATACGCGCAGGCAGATTCGCGGCCCGGCGCTTGATCGCATCTCACGTGACCGCTCGACGGACGACGCGGTGCGCGGCATGTGGAATTCGCCAGCGGCGCGGGAGGCGATCGGGGAATACGTGCAGCGGGTACTGCGCCGCGGCTGAGCACCACGCCGCCGTGACGCCAACGCGGCGCAGGGGGCGGGTGCCCGGGTTTCGCGGTCCGTTCAGCCCTTGCGCAGCAGGGTGTAGCGGAGCGTCTGCACCCGGATCATGCCGTCACGGAACACGAACGTGTCGATGCCGTCCTCGACGCGGGTCGCCGCGGCGTCGGCCGCCCACTCGAGGAAGAGGATGTCGTTCTCGTAGATCAGGGTCTTCAGATCCCAGTTCGCATTCGGTATATCGGCGAGCAACTGGGTGAACGCCGTCCGTATACCATCCTTCCCGCGCTTGACACCGTCGGGCGAGATGAAGACCGCGTCGTCGCTGTAGTCGGCCACGATCTCATCAAGGTCGCCCGCGCCGAGCGCCTGGGCGTGGTGCGTGAACACTTCCTCCGGCGTGCGTGCCATCGTCGTCCCCCTCCGTTACGTGCGTTCCTCTCTCACCGGCCGGATACGCCGGTTCCAGACACACCGTGCGGCCACATAGGTGACGGCGGACAGGGCCGAAAGACCCTTTCCAACGCACGCGGAGGGCGGGCCGTGTGCCGGTAGCCGGGTCTGCTACAGGCTCTACGCCTCCCACAGCGGCGAGTCGAGCCCGGATGCCGGATCCAGCGTGGCATGAGGCACGCAGCACCCGGCAGAAAGGGGGCCGTCGTGCGTCCCGTGGCGTTAACCCCGCCAGGCTCCGGTCAGCCGACTGCGGCCCGGTCGCGTGGGCGCAGGGCGTGGGCGCGCAGCGCCGTATGCGCCGCCGCCCTGCCTGGCCCGGTGAGCCGTGCGGCGGTGAGGCCCCTTCGCTGCTCGAGGAGGCCGAGCAGGCGCAGGCGGCGCAGCAGTTCGCCGAGTAGCCAGCCGGCGGCGCCAGAATCGATCGGCTGACCGCTGTCCGGGCTGTGCCAGCCCTCGGCGGCCATCGCGTCGGCCACGGTGGCGGCGAGGTCCTCGTCGCCACCGGCGCCTCTGGTCAGCAGGAGCATGAGGGCGATCTCGGCGGCGGCGGCCTCGGCCCTGCTCGAGGGAAGCACCGCCGGCATGACGGTCGACCACATTGTCGAGGCATTGGCGGCGGCCAGGTTCTTCCCGGCAGATGTCAGGTGCAGGCGCCGTCCCTGGCGGCGGACGGCACCGAGTTCGCGGATCACCGTCCGCAGCGTCCACGCCTCGACGATGTCGGATTCAGACCGCGGCCTGCCGCTCAAGGTCAGCCAGCCGAACCGCTGGCAGCCCTCGGCGACCACAGCGCGAGCCAGCGTGTGACTCTGCGTGAGCGGAATTCCGCCCTCGTCGGCGGCTTTGCCCAGCAGCCAGCTAACGGGAGACAGCAGCTCCGCCGCCTGCCTGGGCACGGGCGCCGGCCGGGCGAGCTGGCTGGAGAGCGCCGCGGCGAGTGGGCCGCGGGGACTGCCGTGCGACCGTGCCCAGTCCTGCAGGCGCTCGGCGTGAATCCGCTGCAGCCAGCAGTCGCCGTCCAGATCATCGCGCGGGGTGACGAGGAAGGTGGTCGCGGCCCGCTCGGCGGCCTTGCGCCAGCCGCGGGCTCCTGGCCTGAACTCGCAGGCGGCGATCATCATCTCCAGCCGGGTGGCGGTGGCGAACAGGGCGGAGTTCTCCTCGGTGCCCATCACCTCACCCCAGGTGAGCAGCCCCGGCACGTCGGGGGGCCCGACTCCGGAGGCGGCGCGTGCCGCCACCATCGCCTTCAGGCCCTCCTTGCGGTCGCGATCCCAGGCGGCTAGCACGTTCGCGGTCGTCTCTGAGGTGCACATCCGCGCGTAACGGGGCATCTCAAGCACCCCGAACAGGGCACCGAGGGCGCTGGTTAGTTGCAGGTGCCCGGTCAGGCCGCACATCCATTTCGCCGGCAGCCGGTACCACAGCCAGTCACACAACCCGTACAGGGTTACCGAGTCCGGCCCCGCGCCCCAGGTCAATGAGGCGAACGCGGCCCGGGCCGCGTCGGCTTCCTGCCGGTCAGTGCGGGCAAGTTTGTCCAGGGCCGCGTCCACCAGATCGTTACCGGTCGTGTCCGTCATTGCCACCTCTCTGCCCCACAACGGTAGCCGTCCTCGCGTCCATGCTGGGCGCTGTTGGTCGTTGTCGATCTACGAAGCCAGAGTCGCATATGTGGACAGTTGGTAGCGAAGGAACAAACAACCAGGGTAAACGGCATCAGGGAGACCCCGCGCCGCAGCAGAGGTGGCGCAGGTTTCCGGAGGAATCTCCCTTGTCCTCACCCTTCGTGGGTGGAGATGACTATCTGTAATCGAAGACCTCCACAATCAAGATCCATAACGCTTGCAGAAATCGGTACATTACGCCCCATGTGGCGTCTGGGGTTGCCGGGATTTCTGTGCTGGACGGTGAGCTTGTTTCACCCGTGTGAGGTGATGTCGATGTGTAGTCGATCGGCGACGCTCAGTTATTAACGGGCCAATGCCAGAGGTCTGTGAAGGTCCCAGTCGCCTGCGAAGACCGAAAGCGGCCGGGAGCTCAGGGAGGAAGCAACGGGGGAGTACAGGCAGCCTGCCAGGCGTTTCCAGCAGGCTCCGCGTATCCCCCGCAGACACAAGGAGGCACAGGTCTCATGCGCATCTGGAAACCTATAGCGGCGGCTGCTGCTGCCGCTATACCGCTCGCGATGCTGGCAAGCACCAGCGGTGCGGGCGCGTCCACCCCATCGTGTGGCCGTCAATGCGTCAACGTGTTCTCGAAGGAGTTCGGCCACCACTTCGTCCTCGACGTGCTCCATGCGCGGGCAAGGGTGGGCCAGCCGATCATCCTGTTCCAGGCGAGCAGCCACGACGGGGGGCAGGACTTCACCTACGCGTTCCAGGGCACGGTAGACGACTTCTACAGCCTCGGCCTCGTGTCGCCGGGTGTGGAACTCCACTACAAGAGGAACCCCGCGTTCGAAATCGAGTACAGCCCGTACGGCGTCGGCAGCAACCTGTGCGTCGGCGTCGCGAAGCGTGCCAGATGGGGGAGGCCGGTAAACCTTCAGTGGTGCGGCGCGACCTCGAAGACCGTGTGGATCGTGGTCAGCTCGCACCGTCGCCACGGTCACGGCGGTAAGGGCGGTAAGGGCGGCAACAGCAACGGCTATGGCAGCGGCATGAGCAGCGGTGACAATGCCGTACCCGCCGCCGCCCCAGCACCGCCTCCTCCTGGTGGCGGCGGTCCTGGTGGCGGCGGTCCTGGTGGCGGCGGTCCTGGTGGCGGCGGTCCCGGCGGCGGCGGTCCCGGCGGCGGCGGTCCCGGCGGCGGTACGCCTGGTCATGGTAACGGTCACGGTCACAGGCCCGTCTTTGTGGCCCTGATCAACGGTTCCAACAGGAACTTCTCGCACCCGTTCGTGCTGAACTACCCGGGCAACGGCGCGGCGCCATGGGACAGGCCACGCACGCAGCTCACCACGGGCACCCTGACCAGCTTCTCGGACGGGACGGTGTTCGACAACCAACTGTGGAGCGCCTTCTTCGGCACCTTCGGTCACCACGGCTACGGTGGCAAGGGTGGCCACGGTCAGGGCGGCAAGGGCGGTAACGGCGGTAACAGCGGTAACGGTGGCGGTCCGCCTCCGCCTACCGGTCGGCCTTCACCGTCGCCTTCACCAACGCATTCAGGTGGGGGTCGCCGGTAAACCGTAACACCCGCTAGTTGCACGCAGCGGAAACGCCGGGCCGGGGCAGTTGCCCCGGCCCGGCACCTGCTTGAGCCGCGATGAAACTTCCGGTGCGCGTCTTACAGCCGATGCGCGACGCGGAACCATGAGACTGGTGTCACGGCAGTGCCACATGGGGCGGCGCGGGTGTCATGCGGGTCAGAGTGCGCCGTAGCTGCGGTGGCCGGAGGCAGGGAGCCGGGCCGGGGGAGTTCTCACTCCGGCCCGACTCGTTCACGCTGTGTAGTTGAATCATTACTCTAGGTAGTGTTAGCGTGACGGCGGGGACCTTCCGGAGCGGCTTTCCTGCTCCGAACATGCGCGCCTTGCCCGGCCCCATTCGGCTGTGGCAAGGGGTCCTTTACACGATTTCGCCCAGAAGGGAAGAGTATGAAGAAGTTTTCAGCGGCCGGCACGCTTGTTGCGGCCTCCGCTGCCGTTGCGATGATCGGGTTCGGCGCGCCGGCATTCGCGAGCGCCACGTCCCTCGCGGACGGCGCGCATCCGGCGCTCACCGGTCGCGTGCTGGGGGCCGCTGGCGTTCTCGAGCACGCCGGCCGCAGCTCCGCCGAGCTGAACAGGTGCGACGCGGGCTGCGCCCCAAGCCCCGCCCCAAGCCCCGCCCCAAGCTCGGCCAAGCCGAACAAGTGCGACGTGGGCTGCGCCTCAAGCCCTGCCCCAAGCCCTGCCCCAAGCTCGGCCAAGCCGAACAAGTGCGACGGCGACCACGACTCCGACGACGCGGGCTGCGGTGGCCCGAAGTCGGTCAAGCCGAACAAGTGTGACGGGGACCACGACTCCGACGACGCGGGCTGCGGTGGCCCGAAGTCGGTCAAGCCGAACAAGTGTGACGGGGACCACGACTCCGACGACGCGGGCTGCGGTGGCCCGAAGTCGGTCAAGCCGAACAAGTGCGGCTGCGCCCCGAGTCACGCCCCGAGTCCCGCCCCTAGCTCGGCCAAGCCGAACAAGTGCGACGCGGGCTGCGCCCCGAGTCACGCCCCGAGTCCCGCCCCAAGCTCGGCCAAGCCGAACAAGTGCGACGCGGGCTGCGCCCCGAGTCACGCCCCGAGTCCCGCCCCAAGCTCGGCCAAGCCGAACAAGTGCGACGCGGGCTGCGCCCCGAGTCACGCCCCGAGTCCCGCCCCTAGCTCGGCCAAGCCGAACAAGTGCGACGCGGGCTGCGCCCCGAGTCACGCCCCTAGCTCGGCCAAGCCGAACAAGTGCAACGCGGGCTGCGGCGTCCCCACGGTCTGCGGGTGCCCGCACACCGTCCACCGGCACACCGTCCACCGGCACACCGTCCACCGGCACACCGTCCACCGGCACACCGTCCACCGTCACACCGTCCACCGTCACACCGTCCGCCCTCACGTCGGGACGAACTGCGGGTGCACGCAGAACAACAACATCTGGGACCCCAGCACGACCTGGCACACAAGCACCGCCAGTTACAGCTCGGCCAGGCACAGCCACGGCGCCCGCGGCTGGCTCGCCTGGATGACAGATGGTGGCCTGAACCTCGGCTGACGTCCCGATCTGGAGCTGCCAGCGTTTGAGAGTCACGCTGAGTAGTGTTACGGTTACCGCCTGGACCCACGGGGTGGTTCTCTTCAGATCATTCGCGGCTTGCCCGGGCCTTTTCCGGTTGCCGCACGGGTCCTTCAGACAATTCCTCAGAGAAAGGCACAGCATGATGAAGCTCTCTGCGGCCAGCACGCTCGTTGCGGCGTCCGCTGCCGCCGCGCTGATCGGGCTCGGGGCGCCCGCGTTCGCCAGCACCAGCGCCGTCGCCCAGTCCGCCAAGGCGACCTGCTTCCCGTCGAACTGCGCGGTCAGCGTCGGAGGGTTCGGCGTGGGCGGCTTCGGCCTCCACCGCTTCGGCTACGGCGGCTTCGGCCTCCACCGCTTCGGCGGCTTCGGCCTCCACCGGTTCGGCCGCTTCGACGACTTCGGCGACTCGTTCGAGTCCGAGGTCGTCCCCTGCTGGACCGACTAGCAGGCACCATCGTGAACGAGTTCTGACGGCTTACAAAGTCGCAGATATCGCAGGGCGCCGGGCTTCCAACGGGGGCGGCCCGGCGCCCTTGTGTTTCCATCGAAGACTTTCCGCCATCTGGCGACATCCAAGTCCTTTCAAGGCGCTTCGCCCAGCCTGGAGTAAACCCAAGGGCACGGGCCCGGCGAAAATGCCTGACGAACTCAATAATGATGTTGCGAGGTTCCGCTCCTGCTGGTTAGGCTCCGTGCCGCCGTACTCAGCTGGTGCGCGTGCCTGTTAATGACATTGTGTTCGATATATGGTGGGCCGACTCCGTCCACTTGGGGAAGGTGGCACGGGTTCCCGAAAAGAAGTCCTGTATCGGCGGAATTCAACTATCGGGGGGATAGGAGAATGTCGAGGATCACGATCGTCGGTTCTGGTGTAGTGGGCCTGGCGACCGGAAAGGGATTCATCGAGCACGGAAATGATGTGGTTTTCGTCGACGTCGACGAGCTCACCATCAGCCGGCTCTGTGAACGAGGTTACACAGCCACCTATCCGTCCGAGGCCGATCTGATTGACGTGGATGCCGTCTTTGTCTCTGTAACGGCACTCACCGCACCAGGTGGCATCGACCTGAGCTGTCTCGAGCAAGCATGCAAGTCGCTGGGCACGGCGCTCGCGGAATGTCCCACGCAACCAGCCATCGTATTCAGGTGCACCATCCCGCCTGGCACGACACGTGACCGTCTGGTGCCTCTTCTCGAAGAGGCTTCAGGCAAGACGGCTGGCGTCGATTTCGGCGTTTGCTACAATCCGGAATACCTACGTGCCTACAGTGCGGAAAGAGACTTTCTGCACCCGCGTATCGTGACAATCGGATGGGATAAGCGTAATGACGACTTCACCAGACGCGTAGCCGGAATATACGCTTCCTTCGGCGCGCCGATCTACCACTGCAGCTACGAGGAGGCGGAGTTTCAGAAGTACGTTCACAACCTGTTCAACGCCACCAAGATCTCGTTCTTCAACGAGATGCGCACGGTGGCACGTGCCCTGGGCCTGGACCCGGGGAACGCCTTTCAGTGCACCGCTCTCAGCGCCCAGGGAATGTGGGATTCGCTGTACGGCTCACACGACCATGGACCCTACTCGGGCGCCTGCCTTCCCAAGGATGTCGGCGCCTGGCTTAGCTTTGCCGAGGATCGAGGGTTTCAAGCGCCGCTGCTGAGCGCGGTGCGCGCGATCAACCGGGCATGCGGGGGAAGCTGATGCGGGGTGTCTTTCTCGGCGCCTGGCTCGTACCGCTCATCGAACTCATAATGCTGACCGTCGGCCAGATCTGGTACCGGGCGAGGTTTGAGTGGACCCCATGGAAGTTCAGCAAGCTCGTGATTCAGATCACGACGACAGGTCGCGAGGAGGCGCGGGTCAATCAGATCATCTCGGAAATCCGCTCCTTCAGGCTTTCGATGCCCTATCAGATCTGGGTGGTCAACGAGCCTGGCCTGTCTGACAGCTATCCGCGGGCGGACCGTATCCTGACCGTGCCGGTCAGCTTCACCGCCCGCTCGAAATACAAGGCGCGGGCACTGGAGTACTCCAGACGCGAGCGTCGGCAACTTGGCTTGAACGGACCTGATACGAAGATACTTTTTGTCGATGACGACACGTCGGTGACAGCGGCTTACATCGAGCGCGCCTTCGGTGCGGATTACGATATTTGCCAAGGCGTGACGACGCCGCGTGTGTATTATGGCTCGCTGCCGTTCCAGCACTTCTGGCTCAGTCATTTCGACGATCTGAGAACCCGGGGATGCCTTATCTATTGCGCGTTCTTCCAGGGGTTCGTCGGCAAGCCGCTGCACGTCCACGGTGAGGGCCTGTGCATCACGGGAGCCATCGAGGACAAGGTCACATGGAACTATCCAGTATTCGCCTCCGAAGACTTGACATTCGGTCAGAACGCGGCACACATGGGATGCAAGTGGGGATTCTTCCACGAGTACGTCCTGTTGACATCGCCATGGCGGTGGGCAGACTTCAAGAAGCAAAGAAAGAGATGGCTGTGGGGAAATATTCACGCCATTACGCATCGCGAGGTCCTGCCCCTGCCGCAAGCGATGATCATCGCAGCTAAGTATATGTTCGGCTGTACACTCACGATTATTTCATTCATCGCCGCGGTTATGCGGCTGATGCACCTCTACGTACCGCCGCCGCATGTCACCATCATTTTCTGGCTGTCACTTGTCACCTGGCTTTCCGTCTTCGGCGTCAGCGGGTGGATCAACAGCGCACAAGCCCTGCCAGAACGCGGCCAGCGTGCCGCGGTGCGTAACCGCGTGCCGCACCGGGCCTGGCACGCGGCGGTGGCGGTGATGCTGTGCCCGCTCACGGCGCTGATGTCGGTCTTTGTCTTCGGGCTCGCGCTGCTGGAGGGAAACCCGAAGCGCTTCGAGGTGATTCCAAAGACCGCGCAGGCTGCGATTTCGCCATCGGGCACGAGTTAGCCGGGAGTCCAGTGTGTTGGCCAAACTGCGCATCCTCGGGGTCCACCTGCTCATTCTGGCGATCGTGGGCGGAGCCGCGGGCGTGGCTTCTCTCACCTTCGGGCGCCTGATCCAGACCCGGCAGGTTCCGCGCTTCCCGCACCTGCCGGTCCGGCTCCACGGCGACTCCAGATACGACCCGATCGCCCAGGCGGACGCCGGGCTGCCGCCTGGTGACGACGAGGCTGGTCAACGGCATCATCAGGCGGCAATTCGGGTGATCATGGTGACACGGGACGGTGTCTCCCTGCGCGCGGGTGGTCGGCCGGTGAGGTGGATACCCACGGCGCGGCCCGTCAGTGACCTGGCGGAGCTCGCCGCGATAATCGCGGACCGGTCATGGCTCAGCCAGCCGCGTCCTGGGGTCATCAAGCTCCGGGCGGCGCTGATCATGGAGCGGGGGACGTCGCTGATCGTCGCGCCGCCCTCGGTGCACCTGCTCAGAATGATCGCCGGTGTTCCCGGGGTCTTCCTTGGCGCCACCCAGGCGCTGCTGGTGATCAGATCGGTCACCGTCACGTCGTCGCAGGCCACATATCTGGGTTCCTACCGGCCGTTCGTGCTCGCTGATGAGCGTTCCCGACTGCAGATCACGCGCGCGCGTCTCACCGGGCTCGGCTGGAACTGGAACGACTCGTACGGTGTGACCTGGAAGGATGGCTCGACAGGCGGCGCCACCGGATCAATTTTCAGCGGTAACTACTTCGGCCTGTACACGGGACAGGTCTCTGGAGTGAAATTCGTCCGCAATGTCGTCTCTGGCAACTTTTTCTACGGCGTCGACCCGCACACCTACAGCAGCGACCTGACGATCACGCAGAACACCGTAACCGGCAACGGGCGGCATGGCATCATATTCTCCGATCATGTGACGGGCAGCACGGTCGTCGGCAATGTGGTCCGGGGCAACGCCGCGAACGGGATCATGATGGACGAGGCCTCCACCGGCAACGTGATCACAGGAAACACGGTCACAGGGAACCGTGGCGACGGCGTCGTGCTTTCGAGTTCACCCGCCAACCGCATCCTGGCCAACGTGGTCCGCGGCAACCGGGTCGGCCTGCGCCTGACCGGCACGCGACCGCGAGCGGTGACCTTGCTCGGCAACGTGTTCGCCGGTAATGCGGTGAACGCACAGGGCGCCCTCAGCGCCGCAGGCAACACCATCGCAGGTGATACCCGGGTGGCGTGGAACGCGGACGCGCTGGCGGTCGTCTGGGTGCTCGGCGCCGTGCTTGTGACTGTAACCCTCATGTCACTCACGTCGTGCCTGTTCAGTGACCGGCAAGCCAAATGAGGCTGCGACACGCCGTAACAGCCGCGGTAACACTCGCGTTCCTCGTGGCAGGCTGCGGTGGGCCGCCGCCCGCCCCTGCTCCGCCGAAGCCGCAGCTTGGTGTGGACGTGCTCTGGTACCTGCACCCCCAGGACACGGCTGCCACGATCAGGAGCAAGGCCGCCCGCGTCGTCAGCTACGTCGATGACCTCGGCGCGAACGCGATCTCCATCTCCTTCCCCTTCTACATGACCGGCAGGCACGGCAGTCACGTGTACGCACACAGCGCCACCCCGACCCCGGGGGACCTGGCCGTTCTCGTCGACGTCGCCACCGCGAAGGGTCTGAGCGTGAATCTGCGGCCGCTGCTTAACCAGGACGCGGTGGGCGGGTGGCGGGGCGCGATCTTCCCGGATAACCGGCATGAATGGTTCGCAAGCTACGAGCAGTTCGTGGCTCCCTACCTCGCGATGGCCAGCGCGCACCGGGTCACCAGCTTCACAGTAGGAGCAGAACTCTCGTCCATCGCGGCCGATCCGGTGTGGAAAGCCCTGGACGCGTGGATTCGCACCATATTTCACGGCAAGCTCAGCTTCTCCAACAACTGGGATCAGTTCGCAGCGGGGCACCTCGGCGGCGGAACCGTTGGGCAGGAAGGTGTCGATGCGTATTTCCCTGTCCGGCTGGGGGACGGCGCCACCGTCGGCGACCTGATCAGGGCGCTGAACGTCTGGCTCAGCACACCCAGGCGGATCAACCTGTCCGGCATCCTCGTCCAGGAGACGGGGATCGCCGCGCAGCCAGGCTCGTATGCGCACCCGCAGGCCTGGACCAACTCGCGCGACTGGGACTTCGGGCTACAGGCCCGGTGGTACCAGGCGATGTGCGCGGTTGTGCGCGAGCGCCATATGGCAGGTCTTTACTTCTGGGATATAGATTTCAACCAGAATGTGTGGCGGCCGAGCCCGGAGTCCGATCCGCCGCTATCGTTCATCGGCCGCCAGGGTGCCCTCGCAGTGCGGAGCTGCTTTGCGGATCCAACCGGCAGTAGGTAGCAACGTACGGAAAGTGCCCGTTTCTGGACTTCACCCTGAAACACGTGCAACGCTTTGATTTGAGGTCTGCCGATATTCCAAAAAGTGATGTATCCTCATATCCTGTCGAAACAGCAGTTCAGGGGGGATGCTCCATGGCGCGGAAGCTGAGAGTCACCTACACAGACGACCTTGACGGAGACGAGTACGAGTCGGATCATCCAACTTACCGCTTCGGGTTCGAGGGCCGGGATTACGAGATCGACCTCAAACCCGCCAACGGCATGAAGCTCGAGCAGGCGCTCGCGACGTACATCGGTCATGCGCGGCGCGCCCCGGCCGCCCGCCGCAGGGGCGCGCCGCCCGCCAGGGACAGGGAGCGTCCGGCCGAGATCAGGCAGTGGGCACGCACGCGCGGCATAGAGGTGAGCGACCGCGGCCGGATCCCTTCCACGGTTGTCCAGCAGTACGACTCAACGCACTAGGAGGTACTACATGCCGCACTCTCGAACGGCCTGAGAAAACGTGCTGGTCAGGGAGTTCGGGACGTCGCATGACCACCAAGATCGTTTTACGTCCGGTGCAGGTCGCGGACCAGTAACGTGCGGCTGTAGTACTACCGGGGCTTCGCCCCAGCCCGACGAGCCATGTTCGAACTCGATCTTCGAAACAAAACTTGACTCGATCTGCACGGCTTTGGCCGCCCAAGGTACCCGCCCAAGGTTACCCAAGGTACCTACGCGGCAACGGCTCAGCCGGGCCGCGGCCGATCACCCGCCTGTGCCGCTCCTCGCACACCGCGCCCTCACTCGCGATGGCGCGGCCCAGGCGTCAGGCCTTGCGGCCGACGCCAACCAGCCCCCAGAACTTCCCCGGATCATTGGGAACGTCGGCGGGTGAATCAGGTCGCCACTCCGGGATGTACACCAGCCCTGGTGGGACGAGGTCGAAGCCGTCGAAGAAGCGTTCGATCGCCGCACGGGGACGCACAGCAGCCCGCGCCGCCACGCTGCGGTTGTACACCGTCTGCAGCGCGGCCGCCCGCTGCGGCCTGCTTTCGCTTGTCGCATGACAGATGACGACATAGCTTCCCGGCGCAAGCGCATCCCGCAATGTGGCTACGCTGCGCAATGGGTCGTCGGCGTCCGGGATCACGTGCAATACCGCCACAAGCAGCAGCCCGACCGGCTTGGTGAAATCGATCAGCCGCCGGGTTTCCTGGTGCGCGAGAATCCTCTCCGGATTCCTGAGATCTGCTTGGATGATCGTGGCATCCTCGTGACCGGCCAGGATGGTCTTGCTGTGCGCCACAGCGACGGGGTCGACGTCCACATAGACGACCCGAGCGTCAGGCGCCGCTTGCTTGGCCACCTCGTGCACGTTCCGTTCGGTGGGAATGCCCGACCCGATATCCAGGAACTGCCTGATGCCTGCGGCCGCAAGGAACCGCACCGCACGGCCAAGGAAGGCCCGGTTGGTGCGGGCCCCTTCCCGCACGTTCGGCTCGACGGCGATGAGCGCGCGCGCCGCATCCTGATCAGCAAGAAAGTTGTGGCTACCGCCGAGCCAGTAGTCGTACACCCGGGCCACATTGGCCTGCCCCGTGTCGACGCCAGGCGGTACCCAGGTCAGCTCATCCGCCACCGTGTCTCCAACGTCTCTCAGCATCTCTTCAAGGGCTGTTCGATGCGGCCAATCTCGGCTCACGTGGTGGGCGCACTATCTGAGGCTGGCTGCGGATGCTTCAGCGGTATGCATGCCGAGAATTCTATACACTAAGCTTTTGCGCGGTATCGCCCGTGTTGCTGATGGTTCCCACGCCGTCACAGTCGGGTGGACCGGTGACAGCGTGTCGGCAATCGGCGGTCGCAGACGGCCCGGTGCTGCCGGTGCCCTTTGTCATGAGGCGTCGTCGGTGTCGTCGCCGCAGTCAGGTCAAAGCTATGTCAGGGCCATGCCAGGAATGGCCGTGGGGGTTGGTGGCGGGTGCTAGTGGAGTCGCGGTTCGCAGCCGATCGCGATAGCGCCGCGCCCGGCGCCGCTGCTAGTCGCAGCGCGGCGGGTGCCTGCGCGGTCGACATGCCCGTGTTCGCCATGTTCACCACGGATCTCGGTGGGTGCCTGGCCTCCTGGGGCCTGACGGCGGAGGCGCTTTTCGGGCACACGGCCAATCAGGTGCTCGGGCGGCACGTCTGCGATGTGCTGATGCGCGGCGAGCACCGCGCCGCCACACGGGATGCGCTCGCCGAGATCGCGGCCGGCCGGGCCTGGACCACCGTCGTGAACGTGACGTGCGCTGATGGCAGTGCCGACGAGATCGCCTTCCGATGGGAGCCGTCGGCGGGCACCGGCCCGCCGACGGAGGCCCTGGTGCTCGCGACACGCGCCCCAGCCCGCGGGCATGGCCTGCTGAGCGAGGCGGCAACGCGGATCGGAAGCACGCTCGACCTGGCGCACACTGCGCGGGAGGTTGTCGGGCTCGCGGTGCCCGCCTTCGCCGACGCGGCCGGCGTCTTCCTTCCTGAGCGGCTGATGACGGCCGACGAGTTCGCCTGGCAGGCCGGAGACCGTCCAGTCGCCGTGCGGCGCTTAGCCGCAAGCCTCGCCTGCCTGTCCCGGCGGGCCTGCGAGGAAATGTTCCGCGCCGGTGAGGTGCTCGTCTTCAACGCCGATACACCGTACGTGCGGTGCATGGCGGCAAACACCCCGTTCCAGTTCGACCGCCTTGACGGCGAGACGGCCCAGCGCATCAGCGGCTTCGCCGGGGGCCCTGAACTGGTCTCCAGCTATACGTCGTTCCTGGCGGTGCCGCTCGCCGCCCGCGGCGCCGTCGTGGGCTGCGCCGTATTCGCGCGCACGAAAGGCGGCCCGGGCTTCGCCGCCGCGGATGTGACGCTCGCGGTCGGCCTCGCCGCTCGCGCCGCCGTGTGCATCGACAACGCGCGGCTCTACAGCCGGGAGCGCCGTACCGCGCTCGCGCTGCAACGCAGCCTGCTGCCTGGCAACCCTGCCGTGCCCGCGGGCCTGGAGGTTGCCCATCGCTATCTGCCGGTCGGCGCCAACATCGTCGGCGGCGACTGGTACGACATCATCGAGCTTTCCTGCGGCAGGGCGGCGCTCGTCGTCGGCGATGCGATGGGCCACGGTCCCGAGGCCGCAGCCATCATGATCCAGCTCCGTACCGCCGCGCGCACGCTCGCTGGCCTGGAACTGCCGCCGGAACAGGTCCTGGGCAGGCTCGACACGATGGCTGCCGACATGGCGGGCACCCCCTTCGCCACCTGCATTTACGCGATCCTCGACCCCGCGGACGGTGCCTGCGTGGTTGCCCGGGCCGGCCACCTGCCTCCGGTGGTCGCGGCGCCTTGCGGTACCCCCAAGGTTCTCGACCTGCCGGTCGGTCTGCCCCTCGGCCTGGGCTCGGCCTCGTTCGAGGCCAGCCACCTGACGATTCCGCCCGGCGCCACGATCGCCCTGTACACCGACGGCCTGGTGGAAAGCCGGACCCAGTCGTTCGACCACGGGGTCAGCGCGCTGTGCGCCGCGCTGGCGCGCTCAGCCGGCCCGCTGAGCGAAATCTGCGATGCGATCACCCGGGAGCTTTGCGAGGATGGCGAGGATGATGTCACCCTGGTGCTTGCCCGTGCCCAGGACCGTCAGAGGGCAGCCAGATCCGGAATGTCGTCTTAGCCGGGCGGCTCGCCAGCGACACCCGGCCATGATGGGCGGTGACCACCGCGGCCACGATGGCCAGCCCAAGACCCGTGCTCCCTGCCTTACGTGAACGTGTGCTGTCACCGCGAGCGAACCGCTCCCACACGGCCGCCTGCAGTTCGGCCGGGATCCCCGGGCCATTGTCGCTGACGGTGAGCTCGACGCCGCCGTCATGCTCGCTGCTGCTCGCCGGTATCAGCCGCACCGTTACGGTGGTCCCTGGCGGCGTGTGCGCCCGCGCGTTGGTGAGCAGGTTGGCGAGCACCTGGTGCAGCCTGTGCTCGTCGCCTGTGACTGTGACAGGTTCGTCGGGCAGGTCAAGGATCCACCGGTGCCGCGGGCCCGCGACGCGGGCGTCGTTGGTGACGTCGATGGCCAGGCGGGTTAGGTCGACCGGCTCGTGCGCGAGCGGCCGACCGGCGTCGAGCCTGGCAAGCAGCAGCAGGTCGTCGACGAGCCGGCTCATCCGCGCCGACTCGGCGTCAACCCGGCTGAGGGCGCGGCGCAGGTCCGGATCGAGCCCGCCGTCGCGGCGCAGTGCCAGTTCGGTGTAGCCGCGGATGCCGGCCAGCGGGGTGCGCAGCTCATGGCTGGCATCGGCGATGAACTGCCGCAGCCGCGCCTCACTGGCCTGGCGCGTGCCGAGCGCCTGTTCCACGTGGCCGAGCATAAGGTTGAATGCCGCACCGAGCTGGCCGACCTCGGTCCGCGGGTCCGCGTCAGGCACCCGGGGCGGCAGCGTCACCTCGCCGCTCGCCAGCGGCATCTCGGTTACCTCGGTAGCGGTCGCGGTGACCCTGCGCAGCGGACGCAGTGAGAGCCGGATCCAGCCGGTGCCGGCAACGGCGATGATGACCAGCGCGGCGCCGAACACGATGACCTCGATCACCTCGAGCTGCCGGACGATCGCCTCCACGCCGCTCAGCGGGAGGCCGGTGATATGAATGTCGCCGTCGCGGCCAGGGTTGGCGATGAGCCTGTAGTCACCAAGTTCAGTCAGGCTCTGCGAATAAGGCTGATTGTTCGCCGGCAGATTCCGCATCACGGTCACGTCCGCGGGCGGCACGGTCAGCGACACCAGCGACACCTGGCCGCCTTCCGCACGTATGACGCAAGCACCAGTGAGCTGCCCGGCTTTGAGCCTGGCCACGAACGTACCTGCGGGCTGGCCAGCAGGTGGGCCGGTGCCACCGCCTGGCGATCCGGGGCCGCCTTGCGGGCTTTCGTCACAGTCTTGGTACTCCGCTGCGGGGGACAGGCCCTGAGCGACATGGAGCTGCTGGTCAAGCTGCCCGACAAGAAACCGCCGGAGAGCGATCGTGGTGACGATCCCGACGCCGACGCTGGCCAGAGCGAACAGCACGAGAAGGCCCGCGATCAGGCGCGCCCGCAGGGTCCGGCCGGCCAGCCAGCGCGCCCAAACGGCCTGCCGCGACGCGTCACCGCCAGGGCCGCGACGTTTCTGCGCGGGGTCGGGGCCGTCGGGGCCCGGGATGTCCCCTGGAGACGCTGTGACCCTCCGTGCTCGCGTTTTCGGGGGGTCCGGGTGGTCGCCCCCCCGGGCTAGCACAGCCCCCCTGCGGGTTTGAGAACGTAGCCGACGCCGCGCACGGTCTGGATGAGCGGCTCACGGCCGACGTCGATCTTCTTGCGCAGGTAGGAGATGTAGAGCTCGACCACGTGAGCCTGGCCGCCGAAGTCGTAGTTCCATACCCGGTCGAGGATCTGGGCCTTGCTGAGCACCCGCCGCGGGTTGCGCATCAGGTACCTGAGCAGTTCGAACTCGGTCGCGGTCAGCTCGATCAGCTCGCCGCCCCTGCGGACCTCGCGGGCGTCCTCGTCCATGGTCAGGTCACCGACAACCAGCTCACTACCGCCCGCGGACCTCGCAACGTCGGCGCGGCGCAGCAGGCCCCGCAGCCGGGCAAGAACCTCCTCAAGGCTGAACGGCTTCGTGACATAGTCGTCACCACCGGCGGTGATGCCGGCGATCCGGTCCTCGACCGCGTCACGGGCGGTGAGGAACAGCACGCAGACCTTCGGGCTCGTGGCGCGCAGCCGACGGAGCACTTCGAGGCCGTCGAAGTCCGGCAGCATGATGTCAAGGACGACGGCGTCCGGCTGGAAGTCCCTCGCGGTGCGCACCGCGGAGCTGCCGTCGCCCGCCGTCCTGACTTCCCAGCCCTCGTAGCGCAGGACGCTTGCGAGTACCTCGGCGAGAGTGGGTTCGTCGTCGACCACGAGCACCCGGATGGCACTCCCATCCGGGCGCTGGAGGCTAAGCGCTCGTGCATGCGGCCCAGCGGCTGTGTTCATATCCAAAGCATTCCCCGCCTGGCTGGCTGCCAGCTATGCGGTTCTTCTGAGCTTCTTCTGAATCGGCTTTCTCGCCGGCGGGCCGCACCACACCACGACGCTGGCCCAGCGATGGCCATTTGCTGGGGTACGGCGCTGGTGATCGTGGCATCTCATTGCCCCCGTTCGAGCAGCAGCGCGAGCGCCGGGCAGTCGGTGACGGCACGGCGCGCGAGCGGCTGTAGCCCGGGCGTTATCGGCTCGGGCGACACGATGGGGTAGCCCCACTCGTCCAGGCCGACGCGCTCGGGAAGCAACTCGGCGCACAGCCCGTGCCCGCTGCAGGCGATCGGATTGACCCTCAGACGGACGCTCATGACTACCTCCAGTCCCGTGCGTAGGCGGGCGCGCCTGCAGGGACAGGCAGGAACGGCGCGCGGCCGCGGGCCGTGGACCCCGCAGCTTCCGCCGCGCACCGGCCACGGCGATGCGCGGCGATCTCGCCGGAGAACACGGTCAGAGCGCTGCGGACGAAGCGTACGGTTCCGTCCGGGTGATGGCAGGCGCCGCGGCCCGTCACAAGCCCGGCCCATCGCCGCAGGTGCTCGAGCCAGCCGGGATCCGCGTTCGGGCGCGACAGGTGCGTGAGCGCGTCGGCGATGCGGGGCAGGCCGGACAGGCATGGGCCGCACTGACGCGCGGACTCAGCCGCCAGGTAATCCGCGATATGGGCGCTCTCCACGAGACCGCACCGGTCGGATGGCAGCGCGGCAAGCACACCCGCGCCAAGTGCGGCACCTGCCGGGCGCAACGCGCCGTTCGCGAGCGGCAGGACGGCGGCGTCCGAGGCGTCGATCCACGTACCGTGGTAGCCCCCGGTGAGCACGGCCTGCACGGGCAGGGACCCGAGCCTAAGCAGGGCGGCGAGCGGCGTGCCGATCGCCACCTCGGCGACCTCGATCGTGCCGTCCGCCAGGTGGCAGGTGGTGAGCATGCTGCCCGGCTCGTCGGGGGTTCCCACCTGGCGGAACCACGCGGCGCCGTGCCGCGCGATGAGCGCCACGTGGGCGAGGGTTTCCACGTTCTGCACGAGCGTCGGCGCGCCCCCGACACCGCGCTCGAAGATACGCGGCGGTCGGAACGTGGGCAGCGCGAGCCCACCGTCGATCCGGCTGGCAAGCGCGGATTCCTCGCCCGCCAGGAACCTCGGCGGGGCCGAGACGAGGCTGACGGTTACCCGGTCGGATCCGGCGGCGGACCGCTCCGCGAGTGCGTGGCGCAGCCGCTCATGCAGCCTGTCGCCGGCGTGCGCGTACAGATACGCTCTGCGCGCGCCGACCGCATCCGCTGCCAGTTGCAGCCCATCGAGCACAAGATGCGGTGACAGCCAGAGCAGGTGCTTGTCCTTGCCGCTTGCGGGCTCTCCCTCTGCGCCGTTGGCGACGACGACCGGCCGACGGTGGCCGCCGGCGACCGCCGTCATCTTCCTCGCGGCAGGGAAAGCCGCGCCGCCCCGGCCGGTCAGACCGGCCGCTGCTATCTCGGCGATGAGGCCGCCGCCCGGCCGGTCGCCCCGGTCTCGGCCGACATGGGGAAGGTGGCCATGTGACCGTAGGTGATCGGCCAGGACCTGCGGGGTGGCCGGGCCGTGGCCGTGCGGCAGCAGGCGGGGCAGCGCGCCAAGGCCTGGGGCGCCAACGCCTGGGGCGCCAAGGCCTGGGGCGCCAACGCCTGGCGCGCGGAGGTTTGCGGCGTCTGTGGTGGCCCGTGGCCGGGTCACCGTGGCAGCGTCAGTCATCGCAGGGCACCTTCTCCTGTTCGCGGGGCTTCTGTTGGCGTGGCCTGTGTCCGCGCGGCCTGTGTCCGCGTCGCCTGTGCGCGCGAGGCCTGTGTGCGCGAAGCCTGTGCCCGCGTCGCCTGTGCGCGCGTCGCCTGTGCCCGCGTCGCCTGTGCCCGCGCCGCCTGTGCGCGCGTGGCCTGCGCGCGCGTGGAACCGGCTTCAGGCGGCGGATACCGCAGCGCAGCCGTTCGGGATAGATCATTGTGCCCGTCGGAAACGAGTGGTCCTGCGGCACGGATCGGTCGCCGGCGGGTGCCGGACGTGGCGGTCAGGCGATAGCAGACGGCCGCGGCGGCGCTGAGCACGCAGGCGGAGGTGAGCGCGAGCAGGCCACCGGACCGCAGGTCCTTCGCGCTTGTGATGCCGTGCACAAGGGCCACCGGGTAGGCGGCGTAAGCCAGCCAGTGCACGCCGCGCCACAGCCGCCTGCCGATCCGTGCACGGACCAGGCTGGTGACAACCACCGCGATGATCAGGTCAAGTGCGACCGCGCCGAGCCCGATCTGCAGCGGCAGGTAACTCGATGTGAACGGGATGATCGTGGCGATGAGCTGGATCGTCACGTACTTGTCTGCGACCGCGCTGAGCACGTGCACGGCAAGGAATACGACCGCGATCAGCGAGATGCTGCGATGCAGCCCGGTGACGGCGAACCTCGGCATGCCCGGCAGGCGGCCCTGCCTGTTGACAAGCACGCCAAGCACCACGACGGCGGACAGAAGCACCATCACGACCACGCCGGTGGCCCTGCTCACGTACCAGAGCGCGGTGGCATGCGTGATCCCGTTCACGCCGGCACCTCCACCGGCCAGCCGGCCACAGTGCGCACGCCGCCACAGGCCGCGACAAGGCGGGCGGGCAGACCGAGGCCCTCCAGCCACCCAGGAGCCGCATCGCCGCGGATGATGGCGGCGGTGCTCGCGATGTTCGCGTGCAGCGCGGTGTCGGCGGCGACGGAGACCGTCCGCCAGACCGGGGTGACGGGCAGGCCGCTGCGCGGATCAAGAATGTGGTGCAGCGTCACGCTGCCACGGCGCCAGCGCCGCGCGCCCGTACCCGAGGTCGCGAGGCCGCCAGCGCTGATAGCGATCGACGCTGACTGGCCGCCCGGCGGGTCGTCTGGGTGCCCGGTGATGTCCTGGACCCGGACCCGCCAGCCGCCGTCCGGCGGCTCGCCGGCCACCGAGATGTCGCCGCCGAGGCTGACGAGAACGCCACAGCCCAGCCGGTCGGCAAGACGCGCCGCCGCGAGGTCCGCGGCTCGTGCCTTTGCCGTGGCGCCTAGGTCCAGGCGCACGCCAGCGGGCACGGTGAGCAGACGTGCCTCGCTGTCCAGCCGGATCTGCCGCCAGTTCGGACGGCTGCGGACGGTCAGGTGCAGTGGCGGGCCATCACGGGTGACGAGTTCGAAGTCGCGGTCGTAACCGAGTGCCACCATGTCGGTGGCGACGGTCGGATCCAGGTCGCCATCGGTGATCTGCGCCGCGTGCAACGCGACGGCCATGGCGTCGGCAAGAACGGGACTCACGTGTACGGCTGTCCCGGCTGCCCGCTCTGCCATGGCAAGCTCGGAGTCCGGCCGGAAGCGGCTGCAGGCGAGGTCAAGCGCGGCGAGGTCAGCCGTGAGCAGCCGCCTGCCCGCGTCCAGGCTCGACGGGTCGGTGACGAGCAGCCGAACCGAGGTGCCGATCGCATTCCAGTCGGCCGACGCTGGTGCCTGACTCGGCGGCGCGGCATTCATCATGACCCCCCGGACGTGGCGTCGGTCCGGTCGGATGACCCGGAGACCCTCGTCGGCACCGGCGATTTCGCGCCGCTCGACGAACTCGTGGACGATGCCACGGCGCTTGATGACCCGGACGTCGCATGTGGGGTTGTGGAGGTTGCGGAGGTTGTGGAGCCGCCCGTGCTGCTCGCGCTTGTGACATTGTGGGTCGAGCCGGGCAGTGCGACGGCGATCGCGCCGGTCGCGAGCACGCCCGCCACACCGACCCCGGCCGTCACCGCGGACAACCGTTTCATGCCGCGGCGACGGAGCACCCCCGCCGGGACCGGCCCGTCGGCTGGGTTGACAGGCATCAGCTTCCCTTCCTTCGTCGTCGGCCCGTGCTGGCTTTCTGGGCGCGCCTGCTGTGTTCCTGCAACTCCGAAGATGCTCGACCGAGCGCAGGGAGCACTCTGGCGTTCTTCTCAATTGCTTCTGAACCGAGCGCTGTCCCTGCGGCTGCGGCCCCACACCAAGTGGGGGAGATGCGGCTGCGACCGCAATGCCAGGCTCCAGCGCCGCCCGCCCGGGCGACCGCCCACGCCGCGATGCGGTCAGATCGGCGCCGGAGCTTCCGGTTGAGCGGCCGGGCGGTCGCCCGGGCACCCCGGCCCGCATTGAAAGGCATGAGAGGCATTGAGAGGGATTTGAGAGCCCTGCGCGAGCCCCACATGAATTTCGCCCGCGAGGCTCGGTGTCATCGAGGTCGCGCTAGCGACCCTCGGAAAACAAGGAGCTCACATGTCACCTAGGAGACCCGTCCTGTTTCGCCGGGTTGCCATTGGCGGTGCCATCACGGCCGGTCTGCTGGCCGGAGGTGTCGGCGTCGCGATGGCCGCGACGTCGAGCAGCAGCCCGTCGCCAGCCTCGGGCGGCAGCTCGTCCACGTCGGGCAGCAGCCCGTCGTCCACATCGACGGCGAGCCCGCACCCGGGGTCACCCGGGACGACGACGCCCACCCACCACAACTGTCCCAACATGGGCAACAGGTCCAGTGGGTCCGGTTCCAGCGGGGCGAGCACCAGCGCCTACCTGAACTAAGGGAGGGAGCAGCCGGCGTACAGGCCGAATCGACGAGTGCGCCCCGGCCGCGGCGCTGGCCGGGGCGCGCTCCCTCGCGGCCTGGCCGCCTCATGGAACGCGAAGGTGGCGCTGCTCACTAACCCGGTAGGCCTGGGTGAGCCAGGCACTGAACTCCTCGTCGACGTCGCCCGGCGAGGCGATCCGAAAGGAATGGACGACGTTGCGCGGCGAATAGATGTCGATCCTGCGGAAGCGAGGGCTGGGTATCCGCCGTGCCAGGACCAGATGGCCGTCGAGCCAGCGGGTCCGCGGCGTGAAGGCCGCGAAGACCGGCCAGGTGCGCTCGAGTCGGGCCGGTCTCCAGCCCGCACCGCGGGTCGCCGGCTGGTCACGGACCTGTCCGGCGTGCGAGTGTGGGAGAGTACTGGCTGCCCAAGCTGGGGGCGCGGAGGACATATGGGCAGGGACATTCCTGCGATCACCATCAGCGGCGAAGACCGGCGCCGGTACCGCGACAAGGTCCGCCGCTCGCTGGACGTTCTGGCGCGGATGCTACGCGATGCCAGGTTCCAGACGCAGCAGCGGCTGGTCGGCCTGGAGATCGAGCTCAACCTGGTGGACGACGACGCGTTGCCGTCGATGCGGAACGCCCGGGTACTCGATGCGATCGCCGATCCGGCGTGGGCGACCGAGCTCGGGCAGTTCAACCTCGAGATCAACGTGCCACCCCGGACACTGGCCGGCGATGCGCTTGCAGGACTCGAGCAGGAGGTGCGGGAGAACCTCAATCACGCGGACGCCAGGGCGAGGGACGTCGGCAGCCGGCTCGTCATGGTCGGCATCCTGCCGACCCTGATGGAGAGCGACATGCACGAAGGGGCGCTCTCGGAGAACCCGCGCTACCGGCTGCTCAACGAGCAGATTTTCGCGGCGCGTGGCGAGGATATGGATATCGCGATCGACGGGGCGGAGCGGCTGTTCACGCACGCGGACAGCATCACACCCGAGGCGGCCTGTACGAGCGTGCAGTTGCACGTCCAGGTGAGCCCGGACGCGTTCGGCAACTACTGGAACGCCGCTCAGGCACTCGCAGGCGTTCAGGTCGCGCTCGCGGCCAACTCGCCGTTCCTTTTCGGCAGGAAGCTGTGGCACGAGACCCGGATCACGTTGTTCGAGCAGGCCACAGACACGCGCCCGGATGAGCTCAAGCACCAGGGTGTCCGGCCGCGGGTGTGGTTCGGCGAGCGGTGGATCACCTCGGTGTTCGACCTGTTCGAGGAGAACATCAGGTACTTCCCCGCGCTGTTGCCGTTGTGCGAGGACGAGGATCCCGTCGCGATGCTCGACCGCGGCGGCACACCGGACCTGGCCGAGATGAGCCTGCACAACGGCACCATCTACCGGTGGAACCGCCCGGTGTACGCGGTCGTGGACGGCGAGCCGCATCTACGGGTGGAAAACCGCGTACTTCCTGCCGGGCCGTCGGTGGCCGACGCGATCGCCAATGCGGCCTTCTATTACGGGCTCGTCCGGGCGCTCGCCGAGGCCCAGCGGCCGGTCTGGACACAGATGTCCTTCACCACCGCGGCAGAAAACCTGCGTGAGGCGGCCCAGCACGGGATAGACGCGAAGCTGTACTGGCCCGGCCTAGGTGAGGTGCCCGCCACCGAGCTTGTGCTCAGGCGCCTGCTGCCGCTGGCCCGCGACGGGCTCGTGCGATGGGCCGTGGACCCTGCGCACGCCGACCGCCTGCTGGGCATCATCGAGCAACGCTGCCTGACTGGGCAGACGGGCGCCGCGTGGCAGATAGCCACCGCGCAGGCGCTCGAGCAGGGAACCACCCTTGATCGCCCGGAGGTACTGCGCCTGATGACTCAGCGCTACATCGAGCATATGCACAGCAATGCGCCTGTGCACACGTGGCCGATCGGCTGACAGCCCGGATTGTCAGTCACAGCTGTCCCTTGGACCAGTCGACCGGTTTGAACGGCACCACCGGGCTGCCGACGTCCAGCTGGATGTCGGTGTGGGAGCCCAGCGGGATTGCACGCGGGTTGCCGCTGAACCGGCTGCCATTGACGAACGCGGCGACGGTCCCTGTGGCCGGCCCGACCTGATTCGCGCTCAGCGGTTGCCGCCAGATATCGAAGAAGCTGCCGAGTGTATAGGTGCGCTGGCTTGGTGACTCGATGTGGATGATGCCGTCGGTGGTATGCGTGTGCAGCCAGTAGTAGCAATGCGTCGCCGACGCGAAGGGACCGTTTGGCGTCTGGCTGACGGCGGGCTCGACGATACCTACACCGAGCGGAATCTGCCGCGCCGCGCCTTTGACGTACACCGCCAGGTGCGAGTGGATGTGGTAGACGACCTGCTCGGCCGCGTTGCACTGGATCCCGTCGACGGTTGTCCCGGTGGCCCCGGTGCTGGCCGGGGCCAGTGCTGGCCCGGTCTGCAGGACAATGCCCTCCGGGCCAAGGGCCGCCGTGGGAGTGGACGACGAAGGCGTCTTGCCGCCCCCGCCAGCAAGCACGATCGCGACGACGACCCCCGCCACCACCGCGACCACGCCCGCTGCGGCGAGCACGCGGATGCGGACGGCGCGTGCTCGCTGCTCACCTCGGATCTGCTCCAGCTTTCGCTGAGCGTTGCTCCGGTTTCGTTGCGACTTGGCCATGTGCTCTCCCTGCCGACCGCGGCCACGCGGGCCGCCAGGTGCGGGCGCGCCCATCCCCCGCTGACCGCATCAGCGAACTCACCCCTGGCCTGGGCGCGTCGCGGTGTCCACGTCACGGAAGCCGGTTGGGCTGCGGACCAGGAACTGCTGAAACGGGTGAGTTCCCGCGGAGCCGTTAAGGACATGTATTGAGGGCTATGGACAGTTACGTCACAAACAGAGGCTACCGGCTGGAAAAGGGCGCGCCGGTGCGGGCAGCGTCACTGGCGCGGTTGCGGCGGCTCGCTCGGGGGGTGCAGGTGCTGGCAGGTGCCGGCGTCTTCCGTGACGGGCTATGGCCGCCCGGCGGGTGCGCCGTGCCTGTGGTCTGACATCGACCCCTTCGGTTTCCCCTTCGCGCGGCCTCGAGGACCAGTATGCTGATCATCACCCTGCTGATGTTCCGCTCTGCCGTCGAGATCGGGTCGCATTGACCAGGCAGAGCCGCCAGATCGGGGCGGCCAGTACCATGACTTACCGATGGAATCCCGGCCCGGATAACCCGCGGCACGGCGACGCGGCGCTGGACGATCCGGATCTGCCGTACCGGTTCGGCGACCCGGACGGGCAACCGCCTGGCGATCCGGCCCTCGCGCAGCCATGTGGGCCCGAGGCCCGGCATGACCACACGCCTCAGTTTCCCTGTGCGCCTGACGAGTGTCGGCCCCCGGGCTATCCAGGTACGAGTGCCGGTGCCGGCGCTGGTGCCGGTCCGCCCAGCCGATGGCAGCCAGGCTACGAGCCATTGGGCTACCGGCCGTCGGGAGAGCGGCGGGCCGGCGACGTGCCGCCAGGCCACGTGCCGGGTTTGGCGCCACCGGGCAATTCGCCACCAGATCATGAGTCACCAGATCATGAGCCACCGGGCTATCAGCAGCAGGCTCACAGGGCGTCGGCCGACCTGGATCGCGGAGCGTACGGCTACCGGCCGCCTGGCCAGCCAGGCGGTTTCCGGCAGCCCCGGGACTCTGGCCAGCCTTCCGGTTATCAGCCTTCCGGTTATCAGCCGCTGGGCTTCCAGTCGCCCGGCGCGGCGGACGTGGTCACCTATGGCTACAACCCTGACCATTCAGATGCTGGCTACCAGCAAGGCGGCCCGGCCGCAGCCGACGACGCGCCGGCATATCCCGATTGGGCTGGCCAGCCCGAGCCCGATCACCTTGAGTTCGCGCTGTTCGGCCCGTCCGGATCTGACCCGCAGGGGTCGGCACCGCCGACAGCGCCGTTCACTGACGACGCGCCTCGCCGCGCTCGCCATAGACGGCGCCGGCGCGGAGTATGGCTCGGTACCGGCGCCGTGCTCGTGATAGTCGTGGCGGCGGCAGCCGTGCTCACCGGCAGACTGGGTCACTCCAGCCACGCCGCCCGGCCTCGTGCTGGCCCGTCCCACGCGCTAGCCACCCCACAGAAGATCGGCACCTACCCCCGTGACCAGCAGGCGGAGCAGCAGCTCGGCCTAGGCCACGGCGGCGAACAGTACGTGACTCAGATCGACCCAGGACACGTCTCAGGTATCGTCGCGGCCGTATACGACACCGGCGGACCGGCAAGTTCTCCCGATCGCGTCGCTGTCATCGCCGGCAGGCTGGTGAACAGCGCGCCGGCCGACGTGATCAAAGGCTTCACGCAGCAAGAAGCCGCCGAAGGCAACGCGCCAGTGACCGTTCCTTCCGGGCCACTCGCTGGGCAGGCGGCATGCGCGGGCAACGGGAGCTCAGGAATCTGCGTCTGGGCGGACAGGGGTACCGTTGGTGTCCTCGTCTCGGCGACGATGGATGCCAGTTCGCTGGCGCGGGTGATGCTCACGATCCGGTCCTGGGTCGAGATTCCTGCCACCTGACTTCTGCTAAGTCGATACGCCGTCGCCTAAGTCGATACGCCGTCGCCGGGGGCCGCGATCTCTAGCTGGGAGCGCTGCCTTGGGCCGAACCGGAGGCTAGGTGGCGTCGTCGTCAGGGGCGCCGCCCCTTTGGGCGGGACCATCGTGGGCAGAGGCACCATCTTTGGCGGCGGCACCGTCATCGGTGGCGGCACCGTCCTTGGCGGCACCGTCCTTGGCGGCACCACCATTGTTGGCAGAAGAACCGTCCTTGGCGGGGGCGTCCCCAGGGGTCGTGCCGCCGGTGCCTGGTCCCCTCACTTGGCTCGTTACCACGCGGGAAGCGGAGCCCGTGGCGGCTGCGGCACCACCGGCGGCCTTCCCCGCGGCAGTCGCGGGCCGAGGCGTGCGCAGCGTGAACCGGGCGATCACGATCCCGATCGCGGCACACAGCGCGGCGAGCGCGATCAGTTGGGTGCCCATGAGCCGCCGGTCGAGTGGACCAACGTTCGCGACGGACGCAGCGGCACCGACGCCCGGCGCAGGCTGTGCCGCTGGGCTCGGGGTGGCCGCAGGGATCGAGGGGAGCAGCGAGCCGATGTTGCCGCCGCTGTGTTTGGTGGTGACCCCCCCGGGCACGATCGGGAACGACCCGGCCGACAGGCCCGGAGTGGTAGTCACGTCTATTGGGGCGGTGCTCGTCGAACCAGTCGTGGGCGTCGCAGCCACTGTGGCCGTTGCCGTCGCCGAGGCGTTCACCGTTGCCTTGGGCTTGGTAGAGGTCACTTTCGCGGTAAGTTTCACGTGCTCGCCGTTGGTGCTCGACTTGGGCACCACGACCGCCGCCTGGAGTTCGAATATCTGGCCGTTGGCGAGCGTGCTGAGCCTGCATGTGCTGGTGTGGCCGCTTGGGCACACGGCAAAGTGGGGGGTCGCCGCGGTCGGACTGGTCGCCAGGGTCACGGTCACGCCGCTGGAAGCGGCGCCTGAAGAAGAGAGCCAGATCGCGAAATTCGCGGTTCCTCCTGGCTTCACGCCGGAACTGCCGTTGAAGGCGTCGACGCTCTCGCACACCTTGACCCGAGTGGGCGCGGCCACGTAGACCGCGGTGACGCGGATCGCACCGCTGGGCGCCTGGGACGCCCCGCTCGGCGCCTTGGACGTCCCGTTCGGCGCCGTGGACGCCCCGCTCGGGGCGGGTGAGGCCGCACTCCGCGACGGCGTCGCCAGGGTGGGTGTGGGTGTCGTCGGCCCATTCGAGGACCCCGACGCCGGTGCCGACACCGCTGTTGACGCCCGTGCCGGTGCCGACGACGACGCCGATGAGGACGCCGAGGGCGAAGACGAAGGTGACCGCGACGGCGAGGGCGACTTCGACGGTGCCTTCGATGGTGCCTTCGACGGTGCCTTCGACGGTGCCTTCGACGGTGCCTTTGACGGCGACGTGGGAGATGGGCTCGGCGGAATCGTGGCGGTCACACATGACTGCACCGCCGCAGCCGCCACCAGGCGGGATGCGCTCGTTGTGCCGACGGTGGCCGTGGTTGTGGCCATGACCGCACCGAGGATGCACAAACCCGCCGCGGCACCGGCCGCGGCTGATCTGTGCCTACGGACGCTCACTCGGCTGACCCCATTTCCCTGCGGTGGTCATTTCCTGCGGTCGTCATTCCTGCGGTCGTCGGTCGAGGGTTCGTCGCTCACGCGGTATCGCCACACTATGGGTCACCCATGAGTTGTCCGAGCCGCCTCTGCCAGGCCATCTCGGATATCACCACCCCGAGCAGCCGCGGCCATTGTGCGCCCGGCCACGGCACCGTGTCGGGTGCCGCGCCGTGAGCTGGATGTGACCCATGATGTGACCCATGTCGTGCCCAGAACGATCCCATCCATGCACATGATGCTTCTAAGACGTCTCGCACGTGTGCGTTGGTTCCGCCTGGGACCTGGCTCACGCCGCCGCGACGATGGCGGATCCGTGCCCGAAGCGCGTGTGGCCGTGTCGAGTGCGTGTGGCCGCGTCCGAGTTCGCGGCAACGCGGTGTGATCAATTGGTACGACCAGGTACAGTTTGCCCCATCTTGTGGCGCGCCACGGTACGCACAGTAACGCCGCCGATCCCTCAGCCAGGACGGCAGGCGGTCCCGGGTCAATGTCCCGGACAGCGATTTGCCATGGGTGAAGGGATTGTTGGATGACTGCGCGCAGGGACTACGCGCTGACGCGGGCGCGGCGTGGTGTCGGCCGGTCTGGGGCCATCGCGGGGGTTCTTGCCATGGGGATCGTGGCGGCCGCGAGCGCATGCTCGAGTGGCCAGCAGGCGTTAGCAGGGTGCTTGCGGCTCACCATTACCGCGGCGCCGCAGATCGCACCGGCGGTCGAGAGCGTAGCGGCGAGGTACGACGCCGCGCACCAGAAACCTGGCAGCGACTGCGTGCAGGTCAACGTCCAGCAGTCCGACCCCGCGCAGGTGGCGAGCTCACTCTCCGGCCAGGGCGTGATCACCACGTCGGCCAGCACTGATGCCTGGATCCCCGACTCAACGCTCTGGGTCGACCAGGCGCGCAGCACGGCGTCGGGTGCCGCCAGGGTGGCCGCAGCCGGCCAGTCGGTGGCGATCTCCCCGGTCGTGCTGGCCGTGCCCCGCACCGTCGCCCGCCAGCTCGCCGCGTCCGGTCACGCGCCGAGCTGGAAGATGCTCATCCCGACATCTCTGCCGAGCAACGCGGCGAACGGCGGGTCCCAGGCCACGGCCGCGCCAGTGACTTCCGCCAGCCCCGCGCTACGGCTCAAGATCCTCGACCCGGCTACCAGCGCGGCGGGCATGGCCAGCTTGATCGCCATGCGGTCGGTGGTGGGGCATGGGCAGACCGGACTGATCACTTTTGTGACCGTCGCGCGTGCGTCGCAGTTCCTCACCGAGCCGGGCGACCCGTCGCTGTTCGACGCGATGTTCTCCAGCTCGCAGCCGACCGGCGGGCTCACCGCCGAGCAGGCGGTGTGGGCGCACAACAAGACCGAGCCAGCACGAGCGGTAACCGCCGTCTACCTGTCAGAGGGATCGCCTGTGCTGGATTTCCCCTATGTCATGACAACCACAAATTCTGCCAAACGGCTTGCGCTCGCGGATTTCGCCCGCGAGTTGCGCGCCCCGTATGGGCAGCAGGCCATCCGCGGCCAGGGGTTGCGCACTCCTGACGGTGTCGCAGGGCCGGGGTTTGGACCGGCGTCCGGGGTCAGCGCGAAGGCACCGGCAACGCTCCCGCCGCCAAGCGCCGCTGTTGCGGACGCGGTTCATCAGATGTGGGCGCGGATCCTTGTCGGCGCGCGGATGCTCGTCGTGCTTGACGTGTCACCTTCCATGGGCAAGCTGGTGCCAGGTATGGCAGTCACCCGCCTGCAGGCGATCTCACAGCTCGGCGCGCAGGGAATCAGCCTGTTCAACAGGAACGACGTCATCGGCCTATGGACTTTCGACACGGGCCTCGCCGATCCGTTCAACTACCGGGTCGTCCTGCCGATGCGTCCCCTCAACCAGTCCGTCAGCACCACCACGACCGGGCCCGCCACGCAACGTGAGCTGCTGCTTGGCGCGCTGGCGACCGAGCAGCCCGAGGTCGACACGGTCACCGCCCTGTACGCGACGATCCGCTCCGCGTTCCGCGAGGTCAGCCGCGGTTACACGCCGGACAGGTTCAACGGCGTCGTGGTGATGACGGACGGCACGGACCATGACCCGCGGCCCAACCCGCTCACGCTCAGCAACCTCATTGCTACCTTGCACAGCGAGTTCAATCCGCAGCGGCCGGTCAACGTGCTGATCGTCGGCTACGGGCACAGCGTCGACTTCGCCGCCATGAACCAGATCGCGCAGGCCACTCAGGGTGCCGTCTACGAGGCGGACAGCCCGGCGGGAATCGAGAAGTTCTACCTGCAGATGCTGACCCGGTTGGTGTGCAACGGCAACTGCCCAGCGCCCTGATCGGCCGGGTCCCGGCCTGCCCCGGCCCGGTCCGGCCGGGATCCCGGTCCGCCGGGTGGGCCCCCGTCAGTGGGCGGCCCCGGCCCGGGCGGGGGTCCAACCGGGTCTCGGGCCTGCGCAGCCCACCTGAGGTGCTGGCGTGAACGGAGGCGCCAGCCTGGCCGGAACGTTCGTCGATGTGGTGCTGCGTGAACTGCCAGGCTGTGACGGCGCGCCCACCGTCGGCCTCGCCGCTGGCAAGATAGCCGCTTGCGATGCCGTCGCACTCCGAGTGAGGGATCTGTTCTGGTAACCTCGTCACCTGCGGCCGGGCTATGGGCCCGCCCCGCCCCCTTAGCTCAGACGGCAGAGCGTCTCCATGGTAAGGAGAAGGTCTACGGTTCGATTCCGTAAGGGGGCTCCAGCTCAGAGGCTATGATTCGAAAGATTCCGAACAGGCTGTGGGGGACAAAAGGGGGGACTAAGGTTCCGGCGGGGGACATTGCCAGCTCAACGAAGGCGCACTCCGGGGGTCAGTGTCCACCGGGGTCTGGCGATGTCTAGAGCAGTCTTGGAGAAGGGCCACGCAGCACGCCAGTGTTGCCCCTTCCGGCCATGTCGCGCGCCGCGACGAGGTGACCCGCGCAGGAGACCGTCCTTGCCGCGCCGCAACTCCTCGTTCACCAGTCGAGGTGGGCGCGCCAAAATAGCGTCTTGAGTGCCTCCTCGCCGTTGGTGCTCGCGGCTCCCTCGATGCAGAACACCACGTCGGGTCCTACGGGTCAGCTCATGCCGGGCAGTCTCTCCCGCCATCCGTCGGAGGGCACTGGGCTTGCGCGCGATCGTCAGCGACGCTCGCGGGGGCCGCACCCCACTCCCGACGGGCACTTCGATGCGAACTGAGCGCTCAAGCCGACAAAGCTACTGCTCCGCGACGTTCCCGCAGGTCATATCGCTTCATGTGGCAACGATCGCCGCGTCTGACCGCACCTGGCGGCGCTTCGCCGCTCCCAATCTGCTCCCAGAATCGGACGGCCGGTGATAATACCCGGAGTCTCCAGCTTGGCAGCCACATGAGCACGGTAGCGGTCGCAGTGGGCTTCGGGGGATTTACGGGTGTGCGGGGCCCCGCGGCTGCGGCTGGTCTATGGTGCAGGCGTGCTGACTCCTGCCTGCTCGCTGCCTCTCACTAGCAGGCACGGCTGGGCGTACAGGAGTACGATGACCGCCTGCTGCACTGCGCGGTCGAGATCGGGCGCCGGGGAACGGACAGCGGCGGCGACATGCTGCTGCAGGTCGTCGATGTGGCCGAGGCGGACGAAGCGCTGCTTCTGGTGACGGCTCGGGCAGACGGTGCGCTCGCAGACACGGCGCTGCCCATGGATGAACCCGTCCTGCCGGCTTGGAGCGTCCGCTGCCTCCAGGTCATGCAGATCTAGCCCAGGAGTACTCGGCGACCGACGGTCCCGGGCGTCGGCGCCGTTCGCCCAGTGTCGGCGTTCGGTCATCCCGTACACCGTGGGTCTCGATGTGTTCCGCGCCCTGCTCTGCCTCCGGCTGCCGAAGCGGGCGCGCACCGACATGGCGGTCCGAGGCCTGACGCCCTGGCTCACGGCGGGCCGGTCCGGTTGCCGACGATGGCCGCGACTGGCGGCATGACGCAGGCGACGGCCAGGGCCGCCACACGGACCGGGACGGGGGCCGGGACGAAGAAGCCGAACAGACCAGAGTGAGGCACGGGACCATCACCATGAAGTACCGGCGTCTGTCCTTGATCGACCGGTCGCGCCGCTCGCGGTCGGTGGGCGTGACGATATCGGGCACGGGGGGCTTGCGGCGCCACACCCGTCGAGTGTCTCAAGCGTCGGTCACTGCACCATGCCTCGGCTCGCCGGAAATGCTGTCGTCACGCATCCGCGGGGGTCGGCGGATGCCGGTCGGTGGGGCTCCAGCGCGACGGCCGAGTGGCGATCAAAACAATCTTTAGTCTGGTCACCAAGGTCAAGGATCAGGCTACTGACCTGCGGGTTTGCGTGCGTGCGTGGAGCTGAGGGGATTGAGCAGGTCATCGACCGAGCCGGGCACGGCGGGCCGCGGCCACTTCCACCGGGTCCAGGAACCGGGAGATCGACCGCCCTAGCCGGGCCAGCGCCGCCCGGTCCAGCTGGTCGGCGCGGTCGAAGTTGTGGATCACCTTCGCCTTCGGCATGCCGGTCACCGGGTCCCGTTCGTTGTGCGCCAGGGACAAGTAGGTGATCACCGAGCCGTCGGCGTTGCGACGCCGGGTTTCCCGCAGGAACATGACTACAACTCAACCAGCTCTGCCCTGGCCAGGCGGTAATGACACGCCAAGTCGTGTGCCTACAGCTTTCTGGCCTTAGAAAACCGCTAGCAAGCTCCTGACCAGGCAAAACAATATGGATCAAGGCCAAATATGCCTACGAGCTGCGGAAGTCAGGTGTTCTTGATGCGAACTAGCGCCAGATCGGTCAATCCGGGTCATCTAGGCAGGTCGGCATCCGGAGGTAGCTCATGCTGGTCGCTTCTGGCCGCCAGTGTTGCTGTACTGGTGTGCTGTACGGCTGGCGGCAGACTCTATGGTGTACAGGGCTCCTTTGCGCATGATCACCTGCTTGCCAGAATCCGGTCAGGGCGTCCGGGACGGCTCTGGGCTGCTCGGTGAGCCACCGTAGATCACTGGGCTTCGCACCCGTTGGCATCGGCTGCGAGTGTCACACGGCCCCCAGTGGTAGAGCGTGATACTGAGGCGTACAAGCGCTATGCTGCGGATCCCTCCGGGAGTGCCGATGATGGACAGTCTGTTGGTCGTCTTTGGCGAGACATTCCTTCGCTATGTGCTCGCTCAGGACGATCTTCAACTCGATCAATCGCGGCTATCCTCTAAACAGAGCGCAGCTCTGCGAGCCCTGACGGCGTTAGCCCTCCAGGTTCAGACGCAGCCCGGTTTCCTCCGCCACATAACTATAGTCAACGCGATCTTGACTTATGTCTACGAAGCGGCCACCACGGTTGCCAACACTTGGCGCCTCAGCTGTGGTGGTGACATCCCTAGTGCTGGCCGTAGCGACGACGTTCTAACCAACTTGCTTGTGCTGGCAACCGACATCTATCCGGCGCTGCTGCTGCCCCGCCCAGAGCGCGAGACTGCCTGGATCACACGCCGCCATCAGCGGGCCAGTATTGCGCCATCCGCGGTCGGCGGACTTCTGTCGGGGCATCTTGAGCGACCCACAGCTCAAGACGCTCTTCCTGCGGCCAACGACGCGGAGCCGGACGCGCTCACAAGGGAGGCATTCCTCAGCATTTCATCGGTTCTGACCATATCACTCGGGCGAAGTGCCAGTTTTCAGCTCTCCCTACTCGCCGACACACTACTGGCTTCTGGACAACTGCGATCTCTTCTCTCCGCCGCAGATCCAACGCAGGCCGGCTACATTAGGTGCATCGAAGATGTTTTTCAAGAGCTGCGCTCTCTTGCTAGCAACCACTCTGCGAACATTCCCGTAATCTATGGACTTTCTAACATCGAATTTCCTGCGGACACTGCCGTTGATGTTCCGTGGGGGATTCTCCGGAGCCCCCGTAAGGCCGATGCGCTACTCCTCCCTAAGGCGATACCAGTCGGCGCTGTGCTCCAGACCACGGCTCAAGTTAGCGTTCTAGAGGTGCAGAAAGGTACCGATCAAGACGCCGCCCAGCCTGTAGTCTCGCGGTTGAATAAATATAGGAAGGAAATTGACCGGTGGTCCCAGCATGTCGACAGGCCGTGTGAGCTTATGCGTCTTGCAATTCTGCTTGCGTCTCCACCTGAAGGATTCCTGGTTGCTCATCAAGTATCTCGCACTATTCTCGATCCATTTCAGAGCAGGCCTCTTATGCGATGGACCGCCACCGGATCTGGCGCTCCTGGGATATCACCAACACCGATCGCGGCCATCAGTTCGGAGGCTCTCTCTCGTGTCGTGCATTGGGCGAACAAGGCAACTGACCATCCGGCGAAGCTCGACATCGCCATGCGTCGAACTCTTTCGGCGTTGGCAGATCGCACCGACGCACTTGACGGCTTTATCGACTCGATCCTCGCATGGGAGAATCTGTTTAGCGGCCGACCAGAAACTACGCTTCGAGTATGTGGGGCCATTGCTTGGTTCCTTGAACCAGACTCATTTAATCGCAGAACGGGCCTCTATAATGAGCTAAGCAAGCTCTATGCGAATCGAAGTAGTCTCGTGCATGGCTCTATTGCCAATATTGACGACGCTGTAACTGCACGTGATCGTGCAGTCGCGATAACTTTGGAGTGCATCCGCCGGTTGTACGACAGTTACGACCTCTTGTTCGCAAAAGACTCTAGCGCTCGCGGGCTACAACTATTGATGGGGACTGGGCTGGAAAATCAGAAGCGTGGAATACAGGATTATTAGCACACGGACGGGCTTTACTTAAGCCAAACCTATGCTGCCGTAGCGAAGGCCGAGCACGACAGTGGGCACTCATGCGAGAAACAAGTCGCGGTGATCTGCGGAGGTCTTCTTTTTCCGTTGCCAGGGCTGGTACTGCGGGCGCGACGTCCCGGAGGTCATCAGCGATGCGGTCGTCCCGACGGTTCAAGCTAGCCATAACGGCCGTCACGCTTCGGAGGCGTCGCCGGCGTCTCGGGTGGTTCGCTCGGTCCACGGGCGAGCTGAGCGAGAATCTCGGCAAGGCTCTCGTGAGCGTCTACTCGCTTTGCTACCGCCACCAGCCCTACCTCGGCCAGTCGCTCGGCGGTCGCGTAGGGCCGGGACACGTCTCCGATCTGAAGGACAGTTAGAACGTCTCGAATTAGGCCGTCCCTGTCGAGTCCGCCGGTTGCATTAAATTTCGTTCCGTAACCCCGCTCGGGTGCATCTTCAGGTCCGAGCCCGACAGCGATCGCGTAGGCGATTCCGAACTTGTAGGCGTCTCCCTCTGTCGTGAAGAGTCCCTCCGCCAAGAGTGATCGAGCGCGCGACCGCCGTCTACACCCAGCCCGATCTGTTTTTTGTCATCAACACTCTGCGTCACCCGAAATCACTGTGTCCTTTCTATGACGGCCAGCTCAGGATCATTGGTCGGTCTCACGATGCGATATTCGTGAGCTATATTTGATCCCAGAATCCTGTGGGCGGTTTCTTCTGTAAGTTCACCTGACTGCACGAGAAGTACAGCTTGATTACCCAGCGACGGAACCCACGTCTGGAGCACGTTCTGCCTGTGCTCAAGGTCCAAGCGCGCGAGCGGACTGTCCAACACAACTGGGCCGCCGCGCACTGCGGCCTACTTGAGCGCTCCGATCAATGCGAGGGCTACGAGATGCTTTCCCCCTTCGCTGGTCTCCTTGGGCTCGCCACGCGGATCAAGTAGTTGCACCTGATAGTCCGGAGCTATCGTCAGGCCTCCATAGCCATGTGGATCTCTGATCAGCCGAACGAACATCTGGCTGGCGCTGCGCTCGACGTGCTCCCGAGTTCGTTCCTTTATAGCGTTCGATCGTCCTGTGGAGTAGAGCCTGACATAGCCGAAGAAGTTGGCCTCCAGCACGACCTGTGGCTGAGCACCTGGGAGCCTGTCGATCTGCCGAAGCGACTCGCTGCTGGTCGGACCGCACCTCTAACAGCCGCTTCTCCGCCTGCTCCAAAAGCCGGTGACGCTTTGTATTCCGTGCCGCTTCCTCCAGCCTCTCAAGCTGCTGGGCCCACGAGCGAATCTCCGCTGCGTCATTGCCTCTAAGCCTGTCTTTGATCTGCTCCAGTTGACGGCGCCGCAGGTACTGGAGGCTCCGAAGTTCATTGAGCTGATCCTGTTCTCTCGGTATCTGGCTACGGTAGTTCGATCAATGAGTGACCTGACCTTGCGCTCAAGCTCAAGATTTGGCAGATCTCCCGTCTTCCTAAGAATCGCCGCCAGGCGTTGCTCTGCCTCCGCCAGCTTTCGTCTCGTATCATCAGTCGCCGGAGGAAGCTGCTGCCTACAAGTAGGACAAGCACCGCCCCTCGTCTGCTCTGAGAGCATCTCGACTTCTGCACGTACCTCGCCGACCTGTAGCTGATGCTGGACAGCTACGTTGTTCTCTCGCTCTATAAGGGCTAGCGCGCCCTGAAGCTTGCCGCTTACAGCCGCGAGCCAGCCATCGCTCAACAGCTGTTTCATCTCCGTCTTGAGCCTAGCTTCTTCTGTATCGCCGCCGTTTACCTGAGCATCGAGCATTTCCTGCTCACGAAGGTCAGCCTGTAGGCTCTCGACAGTCCGGAGCTTCTCTTGGAGCTCGCTGATCCCGGTATTTGCATCTCGTTGTACCTCAGCTAGCTCAGACTTCTCCCGTTCGTATCGCTCCTGGTCGTTCTTCAAGCTTCGAAGCTGTTTGTTCAGACGTTCCGCATCGGATACCCCACGAGATGCCTTCGTCTGCCGGTCGCGAGCATCATGTGCTAGGATTGAAATGTCCCGTTCAGCAAGCTGTAAAGCTGGGATACCCAGCACTGACTCAATTCTCTCTCGGATAAAGCCTCGTTCTCGCTCAGTAGCAAGGCGATCGTAGAAACGTTTCATGAGCTCAGCGTCGAAGAGGAAAAATTCAGAGATCTGTGGATGCAGCAACCGCCCAATCTCGTTGTTAATTGCTCCGTGCTGAATCACGGCCGGGCCGATCCTTAGGTCTGCAGTAACCTGCGGGGGACCTGTCCAACACCTCGCAGTTCTCGTCAATACATAGGGCTGGCCGTTGGCTGTGAACGTGAGCGTAACTTCAAGTCGATCTTCGCCTTCGCGCGCGGCGATGTTATTAAATCTGCTTTGCAGCTGATTTGTTGCTACAGCCACTGACTGCTGTGGCTCGAAGCTCCCATAGAGGCACCAGCGGATGGCAGAGAACATCTGCGTCTTGCCAAGTGTGTTCTCGCCGTGTATTAGCACAACTGGTGCGGTTGGCGTCGTTGTTAACTCTAGATTGCTCACATCGCGGTACGGTCCGAAATTTCTGAGGCTTACCGTGTCAAAGTGAAGACTCATTCTTCGTTCTCCGATGCGAGCATTATTCGTGAACATACGTGTTCTTGAAGTTCTCTTAGCTCTCTTTTAAAGTTCAGTCGCTCAGCGTTGAACTGGTGCCGCCAAGCCAGATCGATTATCGTCCTGTAGTCATCTGGCGTGAACGCTCCTGCTATCGTGCGATAGTCCGCGAGTATTTCCGGCTCGTAGCTGACCTCTTTTAGAGCGTCCAGCGCTGCCGCGGGACCCTGAGTTCGGGTGTCATCTGCGTCTTGACCCAGAGTACTCATTGCACCTCATCGTCCATAGGAATGTCAGGAATATCGTTCGAGTCCGGGCTTAGCGCGAGCAGCAATTGTAGTCGAGCACGCACTCCAGGATTTCGAGCCAGTCGGACGAACTCAAGTGCTCGCAGGGCTTCGCTGCGGGTTAGAGCGCCGCCCGCCTCGCTGACGAGCAGGAGGTCATGTACCTCTGCGTTCAATTTGCCTGGGGCCGTTCGGAGAACGCGGCCTCTTCGTTGGACGTACTCTCGTTCGACGGTCGAGCTTGCGAGTATCAAAGCGTGGTCCGTTACCGGTATGTCAACCCCTTCGTCCAGACAACGGATCGCTACGACGATGCCGCCGTGCTCGCGGAGACTGTTGAGGACTGTGCTTCTGTCGCTTTGCATGGCGGAGTGATATTCGAGTGCAGGTAGGCCGACTTCTATGCAGGCACCGACCAGAGACTCCGACTGTCGGATGTCATCGCAATATGCGAGCCACCGGTCTCCGGGCTGGTATTCGGCTCTGAGCAGTTCGACGGCTTGTGGGACCTTGCCTCTGGCCTGCTTCAGAAGGCGAGCACGTTTGATAAGTAGTGCCTGTAGGTAGTCGCTAACGTGGTTCGCCGCGTGGTCTTGAGCAACGAGCTTCGCGATCTGCTTTGTTAGCAGGTCGTACTGCTCCAGCTCATCGTCGTCAGGAGTCAGCGTATGGAGGTGGTAGTCGTAAGGGACGAGCAGGCCGGTCGCTATCGCCTCAGCAAGGCCGACGACTGGATCCAGGATCGGCCCAAAGAAGGCAACCAGGCGCTCTGTACCTTGCACGTCGTACTGCCGGCGATACGTCGCGCTCAGGCCCAGGGTCGCTCCGTAGCTACCGGACTCCAAAGCGTCGATTGTTCGCGGACTGCCTGCGCGATGCATCTCGTCGGCGACTACGAGCAGATGTTCACCTGCGCGTAGACGCTCACGAAACGACGGCGTCGCGAAAGTAGCATTGGTTACGAGGATGATGCTCTGATTTGCCGACGCGCGGCTGGAGGCCGAGAAGATAGGAAGGAGGGGTTGCCAGATGTGCGGCAGTGCACCGGCTCCGGCCAGCAGCAGATGACAACCGGGCAGCGTCTTCTCGATCTCTTCGGCCCACTGTCGATGTAGGTCGCTGCTGGGCACAAGAACAACCGCGGCGCCTCCTTCTGCCGTCCACAGCCTGATGGCTTCGATGGCGGTAAGCGTCTTGCCTGCGCCAGTCGCAAAGTTGACTACACCATGATTGCCGTGCCTAACCCAGTCATCGACCACAGCCCGCTGATGCGGCAGTAGAGTTCGCTCTTCGCCCTGCGGTCTTCTATAGGTTCGAGCTGCTGCGAGCGCTCTGTCGAGGTCATCGTCCGCGACCGCCAGGAGATGGTCATGCGTGACCTTGTCAAGCGTCTCGACGCGAACGCCCTGCTCCCGATTGCGCCATAGGTCCTGGTACGTATCGGCGTGGGCGCGCGTCCTCAGGAACTGAGATTCATCTCGCCAGCTGCGAAAGACCTCAAACGCCTCGTGATTCAAGCCCCAAGCAGCCCAAGTCTCATTGGCGCTGCCTACGAAGGTAACTCGCCGACCACCAACGTCCTCGAAAAGGCCTAGCTTGTCATGGAAGATCCCGCTTGGATGCTCAGCGAAGGCGATGCGGATCTCGACAATGTCCGCGGCTACCAACGTCGCGAGGAGGCGGGTTGCCGATACCGTCTCCGGGCTTCTAAGTAGCTCTTGAAGCTCATCTCGCACTTGATCTTGAAGGAATCTACCGATTTCGTCTGCCGTCTTCATGGCCTCGAAGTCCTCGGGCCTGAGAGCTGGCGAGCAGACTAGTCGCATATGTCCGCCTCGCCGGGCAAAGTCCGAGTAGGCGATTGCAACTACATGGAACAGGGAGCTGCTGAAGTACCCAACAGCCCGGTCGTAAACAACGGCCTCTTGGAGGCAAGGTATGTAGAAGTCGTCTAGTAGCGAGTCACGGCCCGAGCGGTAGGCGTCCAGCAGATCAAGGTCTGTCAGCAACGGCTCCCACCCTCCGGCTGCCGAGCCGTCTCCGACGACGGCTAGTTGAGGCAGTCGACTGCGCACTGTCGGTACCGCACGCACGCTGCTCTGCGACGCAGATCGTTACGCTCCACCTGCTGGGCGCACCTTGCAACTAGCTGGCGTGGCGCGCCCGAGCCTCGCTGCCGTGTCGCGGTAGTTCTGACACACTAGCACCCAACATTGGGCGAATTCACGATGCGAACCGCATCTCTCTCAAGCGAGCATGGGCCGCGTCGGGACCGCCATCCTTGTAGGGCTCGTCCCAGTCGATGATCTCAGGACCAGCCGGAGGACAACCGTCCTCGCGGGCCAGCACGAGGGCGCAATCGCGGTTGGTTGCTTGCCCCTTCGTATCGCCCCAGATGCGACTAACTTTATTTTGAACCGGGAGATGGTCTTCGATCAGGTCGATCAGGCGCAGGCCCGTCTGGTCTCCAACGTCCTGCCATATCTGTTCCGCTAGCGGTAGCGGAGCTTTGCCCGGGTCAGCAACATCGCCGATGACCAATACTGCAACGCCATCCTGCTTGAGGACACGCCGGATGCCTCTCAGGGTCCGCAAGAGGAAGTCTCGGTACGAGCTATAGGTGTGCCGGTGATCCAGTTGCGCATCAAGGGAACGTCGGCCAACGCCGCGCTCGCGGCCAACCTCGTCAAGTCCAAGGAGCCATAGACGAATCCAGTTAGCAGTCCCGTAGTTAACGACTTGCAGGTATGGCGGCGACGTGACAATAAGATCGACGCTAGCAGGCTTGATGCTGCCTCGCATCAGCAACGACGAGGCATCCTGCGTAAAGGTGCGCCCATCGGGGCCGTCAATGGCATCAAGATACAAGCGAGCAAGCTTGTCTCTGAGGCACTCGAAGACATCCTGATCCGGCGCGACGAGCCGATTTTCTCGATATATTTCTTAACATAAGCTGGAGACATGCTGAAACGTATTCGGCATGCTAATGCTCAGGTATTGAGAAGTGCCGTCACGGCGAAACGAACCATGCATGATGCCAGCCAAAGCGCCGCCAATCATGAACTCCTCTTGACGCCAATCCGCAAGGTCTTTGCGAAGGAGGTAATCGCGCAAGTAGCAGATCTGCCGCAAGGTGTTGGGGTGATACAGCATGCGGATGTCTTCGGGCACGTCTGGTTCGGCGCGGTCGGCTCGGCGGTATGCAGTCTCAATGCGCCGCAGGAAGGTATCGACCGCGCTCCACGTCGGAGGATGCGCCTTTGCTCGTGACAGAGCATACGCCAGCGGATTGAGGTCATTACTGATCGTGCGCCTACCTTCGACTCGGGCTTGGAGCGGCACGGTGCCGCGACCGCTGAAAGGATCGAGTACCAAATCGCCTGGCCGCGAGTACCGCTGGATGAAGTAGTGCGCAACCTTGGCCGGGAACATCCCATGGTATGAGCACATCGTATGCAGCGAGTGCCCCCACCGAGGGCTGATGCCATGCCACAACGCGCCGGCCGACGTGGTGCCACCGTCGAGCGAGTCGCGATCAGGCATGTCAAAGAAAGCGTCTTCCGACCAGTCATGAGATGACGTTGTCATTGCAGATAAGCCTGAAGGGAGCGTGCCGCAGTTCGCAGCACTGGGTCTGGTGAACGGCGCGAGACGCGTGAAAGATATCGAATAGCGTCGCTGGCGTCGTGTGTTTTCGGCTCGGGCTGTACGCTGGGCTCGCGTCGGGCTGCCGGCATCACGCTTCGCGGTGCGGAGTTGTACAGTCTCAGTGCTCCGCGGGCTCGGGTAGGCTCGGCTCTGGCTGCCGGCTCGGGCTGACGGTCGGGCTCCGCGGTGCTCGGGCTGAACCGGTCGTGGCTCCGTCGGCTCGGGCTGTATCGGCTCGGGCTGTGCGGCGCGCCGGAGGCCGAGATCGCGCTTCACAGTGCGAAGTTCTTCGCCCTCGCGGTAGTACTCCGCCGGCAGCACGTCGGTCGTGGCCTCAACGAACTTGATCGGAAAGCGAACGGTTTTACCTCGCCGGGCGTCTAGGACGCATCGCTCTATCCAGGACTCAGCCGCTCTCACCGTCACTGAAGTCGTGCTCTAGGACATACCGTAGCCCGTCTGCGGTCAGGCGCAACCATGCGTACGGGTTGGAGGACGGGATTACCTCGACGTCCATGAGCTCGACGATCTTGGCGAACAATCCTCCGCGTTGAAGGAGTCGCCACAGGCCTGTGTAGTTGCGGAGCGTCGCAGGCGAGACACCGATGTAGCGAGCGATATCGGCCTTACGGATGTGCTCAGTCTTATGGAGGTGTTCCACGAGCCCTGCCAGCTGGCTAGGCAAGAGGTCTTGGTAGATGTCGGTCTGATACCGCAGCTCGTAGCGCCGGTCGTAGTCCATCACGTAAGCCGGAATCGTCGGAAAGGCGGCAGGGTCTGTCTTCCGGAGCGCCGCAATCGCCTTCAGCCGCATGGTTCCATCGACAACTACGTACTTGCCGGTTGGCAACGGTGCCACCTTGATGGGCTCAGCCAGCCCAATCTCTTCGATCGACGACTTGAGTCGCTCCTCGAACTGCTTGGCGCTGCCGGACCGGCTCAGTTCCTCACTTACGACCAGGTCGCTCAGCTCAAGCTCGATTAGCTTCATCGGGCCGCCAATGCAGGCTGGGAACCCGTGCCGAAGTTCAGAGGGAGCTGCAGCGCCACCTGACGGAGCCGGTCCTTCGGCGGCCCGGGAGGTAGGCCGTCAAGGATTCCGCAAGCCCATGTCAGCAGAAGCAGCCGTTGCTGCCGGTACTCCGAACCGAGGGCCACAAGGTTGCGCCAGCCCAAGGCAACGAACAACGCCTCCATCTCCTTCGGCCGGAGCGAGTACGACGCGACCGCTGCGACTACATCCGGTCTCTCGTTGAGTGCGACATGCCGAGCGATTACAGCGTGCAGGGCAAGATTTACCTTGCCTGACTTGAGTGCTGCTACCTCGCTCGAGGTTGCATCTTCGAGCTGAGCCTCAAGGCGACGGACGGTAGCGGCGGAAACCCCGAACCGCCGCGCTACCTCAGCGGTCTCCTCACCCTCCTGGCGGGCGCGGGCGATCAAGAGGGCGCGGTCGATCGGCCGCATGCGCAGGCGTGCGACGTTCTCGACCAGAAATTGCTGAACCTTCTCATTCTCCGCAAAGCGGTCGTCGACGACGATCGCCGGGATCTTGTCGATCCCAAGCAAGCGGCAGGCTAGAGTGCGCCCCTGGCCCTTGATGAGGAGGTAGTCGCCGGTTCCGTCAGGAGCGCGTCGCACCGTGACCGGGGTTAGTACGCCGAACTGCTCGATAGACCGACAGAGTTCCCGGTGGCCCTCGCGGTCACGCTTCCGGCCAAGACCGTCCTCCGGGCGGATCCGGGCGACGGGCACTCGCTGGACGCGGGGCGGACGGCCCTTCGCAGGCCGGGCAGCGCCCTCGGGCCGGTCGAACTCCTCAGCCAGCATGACCTCCACGCCCCCTAACTTACATCAGTGTGATTCTGTGCCGCCCGAGGTTAGGTGCGCGATTCCAGGCCCTCGGCCCGATCGGACGGCCTGCCATCGGGCTCAGATCGACAGAGGAAGCCCTGCCCGGCTTGTCGTGGACGGTGCGCCACGACTAGCTGCCGCTACTGCAGACGATCCGCGTCCGGAGCTTCACGATTCGTAGTCGTGCATCTCGATGTCGAATGACACCCGCAAGAAGTAGTCCTTGAGCCTTCTGAGCGTGCTTGGTTCGATCGAGGAAAGCTGGTTGCGGGCGCGCCACTCCGCGAGCGCGTCGTAGGTGCAATGCCGGAAGTAGTTCAACAAACCATTCTCATCGATGGTGTTGATATGAGGATGATTCATGTTGATTACGACTACGACTCGGTTCTCTTGGGTCGCCTCGCTCACCACGTATGGGTCATTGGCACTCTTGGTCGTGTCGAGCTTGCCAAGGACTGTCATCAACTTGTCTCGATAAGGGAAAGTAGCGCGGAAATCTACATCCGAGGTGTCAGTTTCCGTCAACAGCAGCGTGTCGTCTGCAGCCACGGTGGCCGGTGAGGGCGGATCGACTTCGATTAGATCGGACATCTCCGGTGCGCGCAGCTCGGCCTCAAGTGCTTTCGCCGCGACCTGAATCGCGGCCTCTTGGTGGGTCCGGCTCTTCTTGGTCTGGCGAGCAACGTCTCGGTACTCGGCGCAGATCTCTTTCAGCCTGCTTTGGACCTGGTCTTCTTCATCGTCAATCCAGTGAATGTCGTCCTTAGTGTGACTGACGTCGAACTCGTCGAGGTGGATTTCGCCTACTAGCCGCTGGTTTACGAGGTCGTTTGATCCTTGGATCTGACCGTAAAGCGACTCCGGGTGCCAGGCCTCTGGCCAGGTCTGCACCATGCGATCCTGGTGGACGATGGCAAAGCCGGCCTTAGGCCGACCGCCCACGTCGAGCACGCCAACCCAACCCCAGGCCTTCTTGCCATTGGCACCAAACTCGAACTCCTTGCGGTACTCGCTGCCGAGCGAGTCCTTGAGGAATTTCCAGTCATCGGGCGCTTCGAGAGGTGTGTTCTGCCACCTAAGCACGAGCGTTTGTCGCTGGATGTCCAGACGGTACATTCCCGCCAGGAACTCCTTGATCTTGCCGAGGGTGCGGCCCTGCGGACGGCGGTTCAGGTTCGTGATCTCGATACGTGTGTAGTGTGTGTCGAGCGGCAATCCCTCGACCGTCGACTCCTGAAGGTCGTCGTTTCCTGAGGCCGCGCGTTCGACGTCGATCGAGACCGTGTATTCCGTAGTCTCACCGAGCGTCTTGGTAACGATCTTCCAATTGTTACCGTACCAGCACGCGGCCATCTTCATGCCCAAGCCGTACCGAGACCGGCCGTTGATATTGGCGGGTGGCAAACCGACATGCATCGCGTTAGTGAGCTCCTCGTAGCTCATCCCCATAGCGTTGTCGGAGATTCGGAGCAAGCCTGCTCCGTCCTTCTCGTAAACGATGCTGACCTCAAGAGAAGTGCCCTCAGAAGCTAGTACCTTATCGAGCGCATCCTTATTGTTGAAGTACGACTGCGTTGAGTTGTCGACGAACTCGGCCAAAGCGTGCCACGCCGTGTATGGCAGGCGCTTGTACGAGCGCAAGACATCCAGACCGAGCTCGAGCTTCATGGTAGTCCCTTCTTTTACTACTCTTTCGTGACAGGTTGAAACTTCAGGCTGCCGTCCTCGCCTTTGACGAGGTCGACAGACTCGCCACCCGGTTAGGATGTCCCCGCGAAGCGCGCAGAGCATCACTCCACCAGCGATCTGCACGCGCCTCCACAGCGTGACGCTTCCTTCGAATTCGATCTCAAGGATCTCATCGTCCCCCGTCGGGGGCGGTAGCGCGGCCGGTGAGTGCACGCGCCACAGACGGCGCAGCGCATGCCGACTGCATCGAGTGAGGACACTTGGAGGAGGTTCCGGCCGATGGCCGTTAACCCGCAGCAGCAGATGGTCGGACGGATCGCGAAATGGCTCGACACTGCTGAGATGGACTCCGCGAGCACGAAGTACCGGCAGCCAGGTGGTGTCCGGGCGGTCGACTACCACCAGAACTGCTGGCGGCAGTCCGAGCATCATGTCAGCGAGTCGGTTTAGGTCAAGCGTCGGAGTCTTGGCGTGCAGATACTCGGCATGCCTGCGTTCATACGTCGCCGTCCGGAACGCTTCTACTTGTGGCATAACGTGAGTGAACAGGTCGTGGTGAGCCATCTCGACCTCGACTACCCACCACTCGCGGTAGCTGCGGTCGATCAGTGCCAGGTCCGGGCGTTTGGTCGCTCCGTCTTCGCCGATGACGTCTGTCTTAAACGGCACCGGGATCCATTGAGGAAACAGGTCTTGGCAGTGATCGAAGATGATCTGCTCGTAGTCGGCCTCATACCAGCTCTGCGAGCGGATCGAGTCGAACCAGACCTGGTTGAAAAGAACGCGTGCCACCTCAGCGGCCCCTTGCGAAGGACTGCCACTCGACCATCTCGACGCCCTCCAGGCCTGCCTCCTCCTGACGGAGCCGCTCCGCCTCCGGCTCGCTGGCGTAAATCGTGAAGATTTCTGCGTGCTGCTTGCCTGGGGACGGCCGGAGTACACGACCGAGGCGCTGAATACGCTGCCGTGTGCTCGCCGTCGAGGCAACGATGACGGCCAGGCTCGCGTCCGGGACGTTGATCCCTTCGTCGAGCGCCCGACACGTGACGAGCACGTCGATCTCGCCCCGCCGGAAGAGGCGAAGGTTGTCTTGACGGAGGTGCGAGCCGATCCCGCTGTGATAGACGGCTACGCGGTGCCCACGGTCAAGCAAGAGAGTGACGATCGCATCTGCAGCGACGATTTGCTCGTGGAACACTATCGCGCGGACGCGCCGATTCGTCTCAAGGATCTTCATCGCAGCGGGTATCCGTAGTTCGGCACCTGTACTGACCCGTGCACGATCTCGCAGAACTCGATGCAGGCGATCGTCAACCAACTGACCACGTTCACGTTGGCGGAACAGCGGCACGAGCCGACGCGTGAGGGCGTCATACCGCGCCTGTTCCACTTCGCTCAGAGGCACATGCACGTTAGTGAGGGCGAATGGCGTGATGACATGTTCGGCGAGCGCCCGGCTGTAGTCGTAGCGATAGATGACTGGCCCGAGTACTGGTGCCACAGCGTCGTTAAAGAGGTCGTCGAAATCTCGCTCGGGCGTTGCCGAAAGCCCGAGCGTCGCGACGTGCGCACCACGGAGCGATGAAGCATTGTGCATGCTCGCCGCGCGGTGGCACTCGTCGACGATGAGAAACGTTGGGTGGGATGAGGCGATCTTGGGCGCAACCTGCCTCGCCGTGTTGAGCACCATAACGTTGAACAAGCGCGGACCGGTTGAGTGGTGTCCACCGCCGAACATCGCAATCTCGTCGGGCCTCACTCCCAGGTCATCCATCAGTACGACGACCCACTGGTCCAGCAGAGCGACAGTCGGGACCACGATGACGACCAGTGCGTCGGATCGACGGCGTAGCAGGTCAACGGCGCAAGCTAGCGCGAACCAGGTCTTGCCGCCGCCCGTAACGACAGCTACGACACCACGGTCCGCTCCTCGCCACTTGGCAAGTGCCTCGCGCTGCCAGTCGCGAAGCTTCACGGTAAGCTGCATTTCGTCGACGCTGCTCACGATGGCACTGGTCGCGCGCATTGCGGAATCGCTGTAGTGGTGGCGCACACGCTGGCTGCAAACACCACGGAACCTGCCTCCTGTTAGCCCGCTCGGCAATCGATCATCAGCTGCGAGAGACTGCCATGATCGGCCGACAGTTTGCCAGTGGTCGTCAGCTCGGTTCGCTGAACCGCTGCAGCGGAGGTCTACCGCGCCGACTGGTCAAGTTTGTATCAGAAGATGCTTTGAGTTTCCTCGCTTCGCGTCCGGGAACAGACCTCCGGTAGCCGTTTATTGAGTCCCCGGCCTGACCTGGGGGTTTGGCGTCCGACCGTCGATGTCGGGATGTCAGCAATCCACGGCCCGCTCAATCGGGGGTCGCCCGGGCTGCCTCACTGGTGCCCGATCAAGTCGCGCCTGGCCGGCTCGGTTGTGCGGAAAGGCCCTGTGAGCTGGGAGACCGTGACATTCCTGAGGTCGGAAAGTAAGCTTATTGTGATCTTAAAAGGATAGGCTTGCCCGCATGAACGCCCAGCAGTCCCCGGCATGCCGCACCCGTGGCCGCTGCGGGTCACCCGCACCGGCGACGGCCGCGCGGTCGCGGTGCACGCCGGCCCGATCCTGCTGTCGGCGTTCCGCGCCGGCGATATGGAGATGCGGGACCTGACGATCTGCGCGCTCACCGAGGGCAGCCGGTTCCAGGGCAAGACCGTCGCCGCCGCGTTCGGCATCCAGCCCTCCCAGGTGTCGCGGATCCGCTCCCGCTACCGTGAGCACGGCGCCAGGGGACTGGTCCACCAGATGGGCCGCCCGCCGCTGCTCAGCCCTGCCCGGCTGCGGCAGGCCCGCACCTGGGCCGGACAGGGCCTCACCCACGCCGAGATCGGCCGCAAGCTGGGCGTATCCCGGTCCCGGATCTCCGAGCTGCTCAAGCAGCACGGCGTGCTGCCCGCCCCCAGCCCCCTGTCCGGCGACACCGGCGAGGCCGCCGGCGCCGGGTCCGGCGGCACCGGCGCGGACGACGAGCAGGCCGGCGCCGGCGCACCGGCCGGCACCGCGGATCACGACGGCGGGCAGGACCCCGGCGACCGCGCCGCCGGCGCGGGCGGGGACGCCGGCGGGGAGGGCGCGGGCTGGCGGGTGGCGGCGCGGATCGAGACCGGGACGGTGGCGTGCCGGTATGCCGGGGCGATGCTGGTGCACGCCTTCACCGACCGGATCGGCGCACGGGGCCTGCTGAGCGCCGGTACCGGCGCCTCAGCCGCGGGCGCCGGCGCGCCGGCCGACGACCTGGGCATCCTGGTGTGCACCCAGATGTCATTCACCCTCGGCGCGCTGACGCTGGAGCAGACCAAGCACCTCACCGGCGCCGACGCCGGAGCGCTGGCCGGACTGACCCGCCTGCCGTCGCTGCGGACCTGGCGGCAGCGCCTGGGCGAGCTGGCTGACGGGTGCGACCCGCTGGCGCTGCAGCGCCGCCTCGCCAGCCAGATGCTCGCGATCGAGCCCGCCGAGTCGCAGGTGTACCTGGCCGATGACCACCTGGCCGAGTACACCGGCCACCAGGCAGTCGCCCTGGGCCGCAACCCGCGCCGCGGCAAGCCCACCAAGGGACACGACGACACCTACATCTGCGACCTGGCCGGCCGGGCGATCGCGTTCACCACCGGCGAACCCTCCGCCCTGTGCACCACGCTGCCCGGCGCGCTGGCGGCGCTCACCGACGCCCTCCCCGCCGGCGCCCGGCCCGGCCAGGACACCAGACCGCTGATCGTGTTCGACCGGGGAGCCGCGTTCCCGTCCACCTTCACCGAGGTGGACGCCGCCGGGTACGACTGGCTGACCTGGCGGCGCGCCCCCCTGGCAGCCACCACGCTGCTCCCCATCGCGCAGACCATCACCCTGCGCGGCGGCCGCGTGCGGCAGGTGGCCTGGACCGACGAGCAGACCACTCTGAAGGACTACGGCAAGCCGGTCCGGCAGCTGACCCTGTTCGAGCACGGGAAGATGGCCGCCCAGGCGATCAGCGGCCGGCTCGATGCGTGCCCCGCCGAGCTGGCCGGCTGGCTGCGCGGCCGGTGGGCCGAGGAGAACATGTTCAAGTACGACATGGTCAATTACGGTCTCGACATGCTCGCCGACTACGCCGCCGATGAGGTGATCAACGCCAAGCCGAAAGCCAACCCGGCCTACATCACCGCCAGGAAAGCCGAGGCTGCCGCGAAGACCGCGCTGACCAAGGCCGAGACCGGGCTGGCGGAACTGCTGGCCGACCCCACGATCCCGGCAGCCGCCAAGAACAGCGCGCTGATCCCCGGCGCCCAGCAGAAGATCACAGCCTGCCAGCAGAAACTGGAAGCCGCCGAGGCAGAACGCAAAAAGCACCCCGCGAAGCTGCCCGCCAACGAGATCGACCCGGCCGCGACCCGGGCGATCCTGCACATCAACCGGCGCTGCCTGCAACTGACCCTGCGCCTGCTGGCCGCCAACGCCGAGCACTACCTCGCCCGCCACCTCAACGCCTACCTGGACGACGACGACGAGTACCGGGCCATCACCCGGGAAACGATCATCCGCGGGCTCGGCGGAACCATCACCTACACGCCCAGGAACGTCACCGTGACGCTGGACCGGCCCGGCCAGCCCCGCATCGCCCGCGCCCTCACCCTGCTCCTCGCCGAGATCAACACCCGCCCGCCCATCCTGCCCGGCGACGGCCGGCCCATCACCTACACGCAATCACCGTGATTGCGTTGTCACGACCACTGACTGCCGGAGGTCTGGGGAACTGGGAGTCGCAGATCCACCACTTCTGGATGCCCTCACCTCAGCGTCGCTGCTCCTAGTGCAGCCCCGCGTTAGTCCTTGGAGGGTTGAGGTCCGGCGGCGGCCTGCGGGAGAGCCTGGGTGGCAGGGCCGGTGAGGTTGGTGGCGTCAGCGCGGGCGGGGCGGGCGATATAGGCCGTGTGGCCGGCCCCGCGTCGTAGGTCCAGGTAAATGGCTGGGCGGTCCGGTTGTACCGGATCGTGAAGCCGGTGATCTTTTCGATGAGGTCGGTGCGTGATGTGAACTCGCCGCGGCGCAGCAGTCGCGGGCCAGCACTGATAACCACAGTTCAGCCATGTCCAGCCAGGAGGCGTGTTTAGGGGTGTAGGTGACCTTGATGCGAGGATGCGCGGCGATCCAGGCCGAAGATCTCATACAGGTTCCGCTGGTCAGCGCTGAGTTCGGTGGTCATGCGGCAGGCTTTGGGCCAGGCCGCCGGTGGAGGGGTAGATCAGCACGGGTGTCGCCGATGGCGGCGAGCTGGCCGAGTAGCTCGCGCACGGACAGGCGCAGGCCGGGCCTGGGCGGCCTTGCGACGCATCAGGTGGGCGATCTGCAGGGCGAGCACGCAGGTGAACATGTGCACGCGGATGTTGTGGTCGGTCCAGTGGTGCGGGTGAGAACGACACCACGTGGGGGTCTTTGGGCTGGCGGAAGGAGAACTCGGCTTCGGACTGGGACCGGTAGGCGGCGATGACCTCGGCGGCGGGCCAGCCGTTGTGATCGGTGATCAGCACGTGCTTGCCGAAGATCTCCTCTTCCAGGGCTGCCATGCCAGGCCTGGTCGGTGTCCCAGGAAAGGCGCAGGTCCTTGGGCTGCTCGCCGGCCAGCTGCCAGGTGACCACCCGGCGGACCCAGGGTTTCTTCGTGATCGCGGCGATCTCGGCCTCCACCTTGTCCGGCGGGGACGGCGGGTCTTGCCGCGCCCCAAGGTGGCGGCCAGCTCGTCCAGCTTCTTGCCTGGCCTTGGCCAGGTGGTCCGTTGAACCCGGCCGCCTGGGCGGCGTGCAGCTCGGGTGAGTGGGTGAGGATAGCCCGGCGCCCGGCGCCGAAGACCTCGCGGCGGGTGTCATAGGCGGTCAGGGCGCCGAACCGGCCCTCATCAACGACGGTACGCACGGAGGCGGGCAGCGCCGTCAGGTCCGGGCAGTCCGACGCCGGGACTGACCCCACGTAGTGCAGGCCGGTCCCGGCCAGGTAGGCGAAATTGTCCTGTGAGTCTGCCCGGCGCCGGAGACCACGGTCATGTCCGCGGCACCGCCGCCGGCTGCGGCGGCTGTCGCTTCGTACTGGCGGGCCAGCTGGCCGGTCATCGTAGCGAACTGGGTGACGTCGGGCCGGTCGCCGGGGTAGGCGTGCCAGGTCAGCGGGATCCCGCCGTCGCGGGTTACCACCAGGCCCAGGCCGGCGATCCGCAAATCCGATCGCTTCTGCTTGGCCTTGCCCCGCTGCGCGATCGGCGCCTTCTCATTACCGGTATCGATGAAGGTGGCGAAATTGGTCGAGGGCCACCGACGAGATGTCCACCCCCGACAGCTCCACGATCCGCAGCGCGATCGCCTGGCTGATCTGCTCCAGCTGCTCCAGGGTGACGGCGGTGAGGTAGACCCGCGGGCGCGTTGCCTGTGTTGCCACCGGCCGCTTCCCGCGGGTCCCCTCCCGCGTGAAGACCCGGCGTGCGGTCACCGCACCGGGCGCTCCACGTGCCTTGGCCGCTGGTCAGCCGCCTTCCGGCGGTTGGCGGTTCGGGGTCCATGGGGTCGGGATGGTGTTACCGCGGTAGCGGTAGCGGGTCACGGTGACGCTGGATGCGCCGGTGAAGACGCCCCCGTTGCTGGCGAATCTCCACCTCTGGTCGCAGAAGCGACGGCGGAGTTCCTTCATGGAACGTCCGGTTTTGCCCTTGTGCTTGGCGCGTATCCAGCGCATGAGCCGGTGCCACGCGTGGTGGTCGACGGCGCTCGGAGATCACCTTCGGCTGGCCGTCCACCCAGCCCATCTCGCGTCCGCCAGGTTTTCAGGATTTCCGTGGAGGAGCCGTTGCGGTACGAGGCTATCGACCATTCCGTCGAAGATCGAATCGAACACATCAGCGTCGAAGACGGCGACCGTGAAGACGTCCCCCACGTAGTTCAGCGCGTCGATGCCGACCCAGGGGCAGGACACGCGGACCTTCCCGGAATGGCGTGCCATGTCGAGCGACGGAAGGATTCCTCGTCCTGGTAGTCGACCCGGGCCGTCCCCGTCATGCTCGGGTTACCAAGGTACTCCTCGCCGTATTCGCGCATCACGTTGCGCCGCAGGTCGAAGTCGGGGGAGCTGGGAGCGGGAATGACCGAAGCGGGCTGGAAAACCCCGGTCGGGAAGACGCTGAACATGCCCCCGGCGATCGCGACCTTGGCAGGGTTCCGCCTGAGCATGAGAAACGTCGTCCCTGCGCTGCTGCAGCGGATGGTCAGCGTGCTCACCGACAGCATCAGCGGACGTCGGCTGTCCTGCCGGTTTTGCGTGCTGGCCAGCTGCAGCGCTCTGGTGCGGGCCGCTCAGATCGACCCCGACGGCGCCCGCCGCCGCGCCCGACCTGGAAACCGCGATGGGTCACCAGTCCCGCCCCGACGTGTCCATGGCCGAGATTATCGCCGTACGTCCAGGCCCCCTGCCGACGCGGCGCCACGCCGAGGAGTGGGCGGCCCGGACGGGGGCAACCAAACGCAGCGCGGCCGCTTCGTTCCGCAGCCAGCGCCCAAGGGGCGCCGCGGATAAGTACCAAAGCGCAGGCGGGCTGACGTAGCAAGGCGGAGGAATTGCTGCCGTTTGGCGGGGGGCCCTGGCCGCAAGACGGTTGCCCGTTGAGGGCGGGCGATCCGGCAACGGGTACCCGTATGCAACAGATAAGTTACGTAATAGAGTTTCGTTTAGTTAAGTATGGTATATCGAGACGAAATGGCGTAGACTTAGATTCAGAGGTAACTATCGGGAGGCCCTATGAGCACCGCGGCTAAGGCAACAGCTGGCACGACATGCAAGTTCCCGGGCTGTGACCAGCCTGCCGCGCAGGCGACAGACCGGGAAGGCCACCGGAGTATTGCGACGGACGCGGGCACACCAAGGTGACGGCCTGGCGGGAGCGGCGCCGGCTGGCGGCCGCAGATGCGGGCACGGCCACCGATACCGCCGACACCGAGGACCCCGTCACCATGGCCCGGGTGACCGGCGCGGAGCTGCTGCGCTCGCTGCGGGCAGAAGGCGACCGGGTGGCCGGGATCGCTGACCGGCTGCGGGAAGCCGTCGCCACCGTGGCCGACCCGACCGCCGCCGAGGTGGAGATGGAAGCCGTGAGAGCCGCCGCTCAGCAGCGCGCCGTGGCCGCCGAAGCGCGGGCGGCAGCTGCCGAGCAGCGTGCCGCCGAGGAGGTCCAGTTCCGCGCCGAGGCCGACGCAGCCGCGGAAGAGATGGCAGGGCAGCTCGCCGCCGCGCAGGCCCGCGCGGACCAGGCGGAAACCGCACGCACCAATGCCGAGA